>DASTWZ010000053.1:0-21602 GCA_035765635.1 Opitutaceae bacterium | reverse complement strand
AATTAATATAGAACTGAGCACTTTCCTTGCGCTCGATGCATTGAACTTTTGTTGGATAGCCCATCGCTCTATCTAGTCTTATAACTAGATCCATGGCAAGCAACTTTCCTGCTCACACTACTAGTCGCCGCCAAACTCCAGCGTCCCGCAAAGCGGGACACACTTATCGCGCGTCGCCTCCAGGCAGACCGAAGAATGCCGGCGAGGACGCCAGCGCTCCCAGTGGCCGACGTCGGCAAAATGCCGACGCTCGGCGAATACCGAACGTTCGGCGAATACGGAACGTTCGGCGAATACGGAACGTTCGGCCAAACAACCGGCTCTGCCGCCGAGTGCGCCTTTCCAAGGCGCAGGAGGCTCTGGGAGCGCTGGCGTCCTCGCCGGCATTTTTATCCAGCGTCCCGCAAAGCGGGACACACTTATCGAAAAGCCGGCCGGAGGCCGGCGCTCCGTTGGGTGCTAGGCGCGCTCGCGTTCGAAGGGGGGCTCGCGTTTGAAGGCGAGTTCGCGCTCGCAGGACGGGCTCCGCTGCGCGTCGTTGCTCGGCGCCGAAGCGGACGCTTCGTTGCTTTCAGAGCTTACTCGCCGCAGCTTCGTCGACGAGCCAGACGACTTTCGCGGCGGATTCCTTGAGCAGCTGCGAGGGCGTGCTGAGCGGGTCGAACGGGCCGTTCATCACGCGGGCAAGCGCTTCGGCTTTGCCGGCGCCAAGGGTCATCACGACAATCAATCCGCAGGTCTTGAGTCCCGCGGGCGTGATCGTCAGGCGCCAACCTTTTCCGGGAACCTCGACGGCGGTGAACAACGTCTTAACCGGCTCGCGCAGCAAAATGCTTCCAGGAAAAACCGAAGCAGTGTGCGCATCGTCGCCCATGCCGAGAAAACAAATATCATACGCGCGATCCACGCCGAATCGCGCGGCCCACATTCCACTGTATTCTGCCGCGGCGTCGACGGGCGCCATCGCGACGGGCCACGGAATCCGATGCGAAATGTCGACTTTAAGGGGCTCGAGCAATTGGCGCTCCGCGTTGCCGAAATTGCTTTGATCGCTCGAGAGCGGAACATAGCGCTCGTCGCTCACCGTGAAGTCGGCCCGACCGAGCAATTCGCTCGGTAGTGCTTTTGTCGATACACACCACTTGTACCAATCAGACGGAGTGCTTCCGCCGGTGAAGGCCCAGCTGAAACGCAGGTCAGCGGTCCGTTTCGCTTGATCGGCCGCCAAGTGGACCGCCTGCGCGAAGAGCTCCTCTTTCTTGCCGACGATCAGTCGGCCATAGGGCGTCATTTTTTCCGTCATGATACAGCTCAGAAGAACATCGCCTCGCCCAGCGCCGCTTCCGGGCTGAGGAGGTTGACCGCGACACGCAGCCGGCTCTTGCCTTGGCCAAAGTCAGCTTCGAAGTCGGCTTGGTTCCGCGTGAAATCTGCGCTGCAGGAAAAACGATTCGTCCCAGCGTACTCGAACGACGCCTGCAGCGAGCGCTCACCCCGCGCGGCGTCGGCGACGAACTCGTAGCGGACTTCGTCGCCCGCGCCGCAGTTCGCCAAACGCTTTTGCATCCATTTCAAAAGCACGGCGCCTTCCGCTTTGACGGAGGGATGCGCGACGACTTTCACGGTGCGCAAATCCTTCGCCAGCACCGCCGGCGCATAGCCGCTGAGAAAATGCCCGATCGACTGACGCACCCCGAGCAGGCGCGCATGAGCGAGATCGCGGAGGCTTTCCGGTTTCGGCCACGGAAAGGTAAACGCATCCGGCGGCTCGATCGCCGAATCAAACATCACGCGTTTCGACCGGCTGAGCAGATATTGATATTCGCTGAGCCGCGCGCTGGAAGAAAAGCGGTGCGCCCAATAATACAGCGGCAGATCGGTCGACAGGCAGACCGAGACCTGATCCTCGAGATATTTCCGCGCCGACATCGGATAGCTGAGAATCACGTATTCGCAGCAACGCGTGTCGCCCTTCGATTTGCCGAGGTGGCATTCGCCGTAGATTTTCGCGAGAATTTCCGGCGCAGACGTTTCGTCCTGCTCTTGCGGACAGAGCACGACAACGCGGCAGGGATACCTCTCGGAAAATTTAACTAACGTCTGAAACTGAGCCACGGCATCATCCGCCGTCGTCATGAAACCGAAGTGAAGGACCAGGTTGATTTGAGTCGCCTTGACGTCCTCGGCGGACGGAGCGGGCTCGCCGCGGGAGGCGGTCTGAGTCCACATCTGCGCCATGCTCTTGGAGATGGCGCTGGCCGGAACTTCTAGCCCAGGGAGCGCTTTGAAAATAGAAGGCATGAGGTGAAACGTCGGTTGAAACGAAGAACGAGCGCGGCCGTAGCGAACTACGGTTTGCGCCAGACGTGTTTGCTCGTTGCCAGAAGCTCGTCGGCGCTCGCCGGCCCCCAGGAGCCGGAGGCGTATGTATCCATTCCGTCCCTACCGGCGGCAGCCCAGGCTTCGAGCACGGGCGTGTAGAGGCGCCACGAGGTTTCCGCTTCGTCGCCGCGGATGAAGAGCGTGCCGTCGCCGATCATCGCGTCGAGCACGAGCCGCTCATACGCCTCGGGCGTGTTCGATCCGAACGTCGTGCTATACCGAAAATTCATTTTCACCGGCTGCGTGCGGGTTTCGAGGCCGGGGACTTTGCCGTTGAGGATCATGCTCAGGCCCTCGTCCGGCTGGATCTGAAACGCGAGCGTGTTGGGCGCGAGATTGAAGCGATCACTCTCGGCGAAGAGCGTGCCCGGCGGGCGCTTGAACTGGATCGCGATTTCCGAAACGCGGCGGGCCATGCGTTTGCCCGAGCGCAGATAAAAGGGCACACCCTGCCAACGCCAGTTGTTGATCGAGAGGCGAATCGCCGCGTAGGTTTCCGTTTTCGACTGCGGGTTGATCCCCTCTTCCTGGAGATAGCCGATCTTTTCTTTGCCGCCAATCATGCCTGGGCCGTATTGGGCGCGAGCGACGTCGCCGCCCGGACCAACGCGCAACGGCTGAATGGCCTTCAACACTTTCACCTTCTCGTCGCGCACTGCTTCGGCATCGAGCGAAACCGGCGGCTCCATCGCGGTCAGCGCCAGAAGTTGCATCGTATGATTCTGGATCATGTCGCGCAGCGCGCCGCTCTGTTCGTAGTAACCGCCGCGCGTGCCGACGCCGACTTCCTCGGCGACGGTGATTTGGACGGAGTCGATGAAGTTGCGATTCCAGAGAGGTTCGAAAATGGAGTTCGCGAAACGCTGAACGAGAAGATCCTGAACCGTTTCTTTGCCGAGATAGTGGTCGATGCGGTAGACCTGATGCTCTTCAAAAACAGAGCGGATGGTGGCGTTCAGTTCTTGCGCTGACTTCAAGTCCTTGCCGAAGGGTTTTTCGATGATAACCTTCGATTGGATCTCTTTGCCGCGGTATTTGGCGGCGAGGCCGCTCTTGCCGAGATTCACGAGGATCGGCTCGAAGACATTCGGCGGCGTGGAAATGTAGAAAAGCGATTGAACCTCGCGGCCGATCTTCTTCTCGATGTCGGAAATGTGTTTCGCCAGCCGCTCGAAGGCCGCGACCTCGTCGTAACCGCCGGCAACGTAGGACGTGTTGACAGCGACGCGGCCCCAGACGTCTTCGTTGAGTTCGCGACGGGAAAATTCCTTGATCGCGTCCTTGGCCAGAGAGCGAAATTCGTCGTCAGGGATCGGTTTGCGCCCGTAACCCACGAGGTAGAAGTCAGCCGGCAGGAGATTGTCGTAACTGAGATTGAAGACCGCGGGAATCAGCTTGCGCGCCGTCAAGTCGCCAGAGGCTCCGAAAATCACGACGACCGTCGGCGGTGCGCCACGATGCTTGCTGAGTCCCTGAAGGAATGGATGACGTTGGTTTTCGGCCATGACGGGGCCGAGTTTGTCGGATTGCCGGTGCAGTGACGCAAGCGGTTATTCAGCCGCAATCTTTCATCGCGCCCGGTCGCTTGATGAAAACGGTTCATGCGCCAAATCGATTTCCCTGATGCGAACGTCGCTCAGAAAAAATACTTCCCGAACAGCGGGACGTTTTCGAAGTGCAGCAGATCGTATTTTTGTTTGCCCATCCCCGCTCGAATCTCGACCACATCGAATCTGAAGTGATTCGGACGCGAAGTCCTTGGAAAACTTTTCAGGTACGCGGAGCACGCGCGCAGCAGCACCGCTTTCTTTCGCCGGTCAACGGCATCGAAACCACGGACCATGGCCGACGCGGCGCGTGTTTTCACTTCCACGAAAACCAGCACGCCATCCAGCTCGCAGACCAAATCGATTTCTTCGCGGCGGTCGCGGGGATTTCTCCAATTCCGCGCGACGATTTTCATCCTCTTCTTCCGAAGATATTCCACGGCCAATCGCTCGCCCCACTCGCCGGTGGAACGATTCCGTATTCTGCACAATTCCTCCCAGATATGCATTGAGCCAATCGATATTGGCTCAATGCCTCTGACAATCTTTTCTTACGTTCCGACTGGCGCGATTTCGTTGGCCTGTTTGCGAGCACCTCGGACGGCGTCGGCGATGTTTACATGCGTGACTTCGGTGTCGCCGCGCTCGTGGTTGAACTTCATCGAGACGGTCTTCGAGACGCCGCGTTCTTCCATCGTCACGCCGTAGATCGCGCTCGCGGCGGCCACGGTGCGCTTGTTGTGCGTGATGATGATGAACTGGCTCTCGCCCACGAAACGCTTCAACAGGTCCGTGAAACGGCCGATGTTCGACTCGTCGAGCGGCGCGTCGAGTTCGTCGAGCAAACAGAACGGCGACGGCTTCACCATATAGAGCGCGAAGAGCAGGCCGACTGCCGTCAACGTCTTCTGTCCGCCGGACAGCAGCGTGATGCTCTTCAACTTCGTGCCAGGCGGCTGCGCGGTGATTTCGATGCCACTCTCCAGCGGATCGTCGGCCTGCACCAACTCGAGAGCCGCGTGGCCTCCGCCGAAGAGCGTGGTGAACGTGTACGCGAAATTCTTTTTGATCTGCTCAAAGGTAATCGCGAACTGCTGCTGCGAGGTCTGATTGATCTCGTCGATCGCCTTCAACAACTCGGCGCGCGAGTTCGTCAAATCGTCACTCTGCGCCTTCAGGAAATCGAAGCGCTGCTTCAACTCGGCGTACTCCTCGATGGCGACCAGGTTCACCGCGCCCATGCTGGCGAGACGCTGACGCAGAGCTTCCACCTCGGCGCGAATTTGATCCCAGTTGGTTTTCTCCAGCTCTTTCAAATCCTCCTCGGTGGGCTCGCCGCGCTGCTTCTGTTTTTTCTTCCGTTTCGGCGTTTGCGGCGCCGCTTCAGCCGAGCCGGCTGCAGTGGCGTCGGCATTCGCGGCATCGCCGGCCGCGGCGACACCGCCGGCGGAAGCGTTGGCCTGCGCGACTGAATCACCCGCATCTTCGCCCGAGGGCAGACCAGTTGTGGCGGCATTTCCTGCGACAGGCGCGCTCGCGGTCGTCGCAGCCGGCGCGCCGAGCTTCGGCACGCTGCTCTCGTTCTCGTCTTCATCTTCATCGAGATCGAGCGGTTTGATTCCCTCGGGCTCGTCGTCGGAACGCCAGAGCAACTGCTTCCAATCGAGCGTTGAAATATCGGTCTGGAATTCGCGCGAAACTTCCTCGGACAAAAATTGCGCGCGAGCGCGGCTCTCGGCCAGTTTCACTTCGCAACGGCTGAATTCTTCCTGCGCCGTCTCCGCTTCGTCGCGCAGAGAAAATTGCGTCGACTCCACGCCGCCGATCTGGCGCTCCACCTCCACCAGCTCCAGGCGAATCTGTTCCACCTGCTGCTGCGCGACGACAAGCGTCTCGGCAATCTGGGCGGCGCGGGCGCGTTTCCCCGCCGTCTCCTGTTCGAGTTCGCCGATCTGCTCGGTCCAAACTTCCACTTCCTGCTGCCGCTGCACGAGCAATTCGCTCAATTGGGAGCGGCGGCGCTCCATGTCGGCGATGCCGCGATCCAAGACCTCGACGCGCTGGCGGCGCTCGGCCAACTCCAAGCGCGCGTGCCCGAGCGTTTCGCGTTTCACGTCGCGATCGGTCCGCACTTCCGTGATGCGTGTCTCCAATTCCTGAATACGCGCGCGGCCGGCGTTGAGCGCTTCGTCGGCCTGCGCAAGTTGCGTCTGCGCGCGCTCCCAACGCGACTGCGCTTCATTGCGCGCCGCCTCGACCGCGCCCACTTCCGACTCCATGCGACGGAGACGCTGCGTGACGTCCTCGAGCGAGCGCTGCGCGCCGCGTTGCTCCGCTTGGATGCTGGCGACCTGCTGCGTCGCCGAAAGCACGGCCTCGCGTTTCTCCTCGAGGGTGCGCTCCGCTTCAGCCAGACGCGTGTTGATCGCGTCAATGAGGGCCTTCTGCTCGTCATGCACGCGCTGGTCTTCGATCAACGCCTTGCCGGTCTCGCGCAGATCGATTTCACGCTGCACGATGCTGTTGTTAGATTTCTTCGCGTGTCCGCCAAAAACCAAACCGCGGCGGTCAACGACTTCGCCCTTCCGCGTCGCCACCGAGAGAAACGAAAACGCCGGATTCGCCTTCCAGAAATCCAAAAACGCATTGAGGTCGTCCGCGACGTAGCACGCCGACAACAAGCTCAGCGCCGGATGTGTCGCATCCACGGCCGTCAAGACATGAGACGCCGGCACCAGGAAGGCCGGGAGTTCCGCGTTTTGCCCGGACTGCGCCGCCGCCAGTTCGGACACCTGCAAGCAGACGCTGCCGACCTGCTCGCTCTCGAGTTGCGACAGAATTTTTTGGGCAACGGCCAGATCGGCGACGGTGATCGCTTCGACGGCGGATCCAAGGAGAGCCTCGAAAGCTTTGGCGTATTCTTGATTCACTTCGAGGTTGCGCGTGACCGGAGTCGGTTTCGCGCCCTCGAGGACGTTGTCCAATCGGCCTTGCAGAATCGCCTTCGCGCCTTCGCCGAAGCCTTCCCATTTTTCCTGAAGCTGCTGGAGCAGTTTCAAGCGCGCGGTGCGCTGCGCGAGCTGGCGGTCGATTTCCTGCAGTTTGCGCTGCGCCTCGCGAAACTCCTTCGTCAGATCGGTGATCGCCTGCTGCGCCTCGGTCGCCTCCTGATGCGAGCGCGCCTTCAGCGCCATGGTCTCTTCGACGCGCGCTTCCATTTCCGCAACGACCTGGTTGGCGGAGGACTGCTGTTGGCGCACGCCTTCGAGTTCCTCCATCAGCGCGTCGTGGCGATGCACACTCGTTTTCTGCTCCACCTCGTAACCGGAGCAATCAGTGCGCAGACGCGCCACGGAACTTTCGAGGGTGAGCAGCTGAAATTTCGCCTGCTGCAGCTCTTGCTCGAGCTTGCTCAGTTCGCCTTCGACGACGGCCAGCTCGCGATTGCGATTTTGAAATACCGCATCGGAACTGCCGAGCAGCGAGAGCTGCTCCTGTTTATCTTGCGCGCCGCTGTCGACCTGTGCCGCGAGCTCGCGCAGCTGCATGTCGAGTTCGCCCAAACTATCGCGAGACGATTCGAGGCGATCGGCCAGTCCGGTGCGCTTGATCTGCGCGAGATTCGCAGCGTTTTCCGCCTGCTCTTTCTCGGAGCGCAGATCGAAGACCGCCTGCTGCGCTTCTTGCACGCGTTGGTTCAACCGGCTGCGCTGCGACTTCTTATCTTCGAGTTCGGACTGCTGCTGCTGCAAGTACGTGCGACGCGTCTCGGCTGCCGCGCGAAGTTTGATGACCTGTTCTTCAAGGCCCGCGAGCGTCGCGCTGATCGCGGTGTATTGGGATGCTGAATACGCGAGGCTGAGGTGGCGCAGGCGAAAACTGAGTTTCTTGAAGCGCAGCGCCTTCGATGCCTGGCGGCGCAGGCTGCCGATTTGCCGGCCGACTTCGCCGATCACATCGGCGACGCGTGCGAGATTCGTGTCCGTCAACTGCAGCTTCTGCAGCGCCTCGCGCCGCTGGCTCTTGTATTTCGTGATGCCCGCGGCCTCTTCGAAAACGGCGCGGCGCTCTTCGGGCTTCGACGAAAGGATCTGATCGATCTGGCCCTGCGCCATGATCGAGTAGGACGTCCGGCCGATGCCGGTATCCATGAAAAGCTTTTGGATGTCTTTCAGGCGGCACGCCTGACCGTTGAAAAAATATTCGCTCTGCCCGTCGCGATGGACGCGGCGCATGATCTCGATCTCGTGAAACTCGCTGCCGAGCTGCTTCTCGCAATCGGTGAGGAGCAGCGATACCTCGCAAAGCTGGGCGGGTTTGCGTGTGTCGGCGCCTTCGAAGATGACGTCCTGCATCTTGCCGCCGCGCAAGGCCTTGGCGCTCTGCTCGCCCAAGACCCAGCGGATGGAGTCGGCGATGTTGGATTTGCCGCAGCCGTTGGGCCCGACCACGGCCGTTACGCCCGGTTCAAAACGGAGAGTTGAAGGGTCAGCGAATGATTTGAATCCGTGCAGCTTTAGCGCCTTGAGGTACATGAAGAGGCGGGAGTTGAGCTTCGAGGTTTTCGCTCCGCAACGGGAAATTCTTCACAGTTGTTCACGGGTTATTCGCACGGCCGCGCGGGCTTCGGTTTTGGCGTTTGCGGAGGTGAGTGACGCGCGGAAACCGCCGCTTTCTTAGCAGGCGAGTGCGATGGCTTTCGAGAGCGGTGGCCGGCGTTGGCGTGCGTTACCAGGGGGCGCTCGGGAGTGTAGCCGTTGGACTTAATCGGCTCTGCCCTGGTGACTAACAGAAGCGCGGTGGAAGATATTCCGTGGGGCCGGAGGCACGAATCGCCCCGAACCGAGGCGGAACGTTGCTTGAATAAGCTGCGATCGTGGCGGCCGCAGGTGCAGACGCCGCGGTTGCCCTTGATCACCGGCGAAATGAGGTCGCCCGTAAAACGAAGGAGAGTTATCGCCAACCGATCGGGGTGAGCAGATCGAGCGTATAAAATTAAAGCGTAGCCGCGAAAGGCACAGCGAGGCAAAGCCTCAGAATTTCGATCACGACTACTTTTTAGCCGCAAAGAGGCTCACAAGATACGCAAAAAGGATATTTATTAGGGCCGACGCGGCTCAGAGGTTCTTTGCTCGGTAGCGGTCTCGTCTTTTGGTTTGGAGTTACAAACCAATACCCCAACCGCGTTGTGGAGGAGTCGTTGCTAGCGACGTCGAAAATCCGAAATCCCCTTTGCTCTTTTTGAGCCCTTTTGCGGCTATAGCCTTTCTGAACTCGCTCTAGATTTCTTGCCTGCATCGCTTTAATCCGTGCGCTTCGTCTGCTCTTGTCATTCGCGGCGAAGTTACACCGCCTGCGGTTCTCGCGCTACTCAGCGGCCTCGCGCCTTCTGACCCAGGCGGCGGCGCACTTCCGAAGCGTAGAGAATAACGGGCAACGTCGAAAGTATCGCGATCGCAGAGTAGACGATGGCTTGATGAAGCGACTGGTGGGGATCGGCCAAAAACTGTCGCGCGACTGGATCGTTGGCGTGCTGCGCGATCGCCATCGGACCTTCCGCCGCGATGCGCGCGATATTGAATCCACCTCCTTGAGCCGATTGCCAACCGAGAGCGCTCAACCAGGCATAGGCTTTGTAAGCAATCGTCGCGCAACCGATGCTCAACGCCCCCACGCCCACCGTTCCGATAGAAACAACGCCGATCCCAAGCGTGCCGACCGAGAGCACCCCGACGGATATGGAACCCACCGCGATGGGCGCGATGGCGAGTGCGCCCCAAGCCGCGAGGATTCCGACGGCACGGTCCCCTCCAGCGATCCATGCAAAAATATATGGGTCGCCTTTGTCCGCGGCCGAAAATCTTATATGCACCAACGGAACGCCGAACAATTTGGCGCGGGTTATATATTGTCCAACGCTCGAGCCAGACGCGTCCATATCGGAAAACAATTCGGGGCGTGCCTTTCGCTCCGCGGTGCGAAGTTCCCGAATTCCCCGCATGGCTTTTAATAATAACACAGGCCAAACCACGATGCCGGCGATCACAATGATCTGAGTGATGATCGCCAATACGATCCGCTGCTCAGGCAGATAGAGCCCCAACCTCGTCAGCCCAAAGAGCGCTCCGAGAAATATCATCGCGCCGGCAAATGCCACGATTGTCACTTTCGCGACGGTGCGACGTTCGAGAGGAGTGCGCGACTGATCGAGTGTCGCGCGAAGGGCCAGCACAGCGTTGATAAATCCTGACATCGACGCGATGACCGAGGCCACGACCGTCGACTTCGCCATCAGCCCACCTTTCGCGGCGATGGCGGCGACGCCTGCGGCCTTCGCCGGTTGCGCGAGAGGAGGCAGCGCCGCGATGACCGCCAGCGTGAAGAGTTTCCCCGGCGTGGAACGCGCCAGCGCACCTTCCACAAACGCGAGGACTTGCTCCTGCAGAATTTTTCGCCCGCGCGAGAGCCGCTGCTTCACTGCGTCCTCTGACAAATCCAGCGCGGCTGCGACGTGTTCGACCGATTGATGTTCGCGATAATATAAAATGAGCGGTTCGCGATATGACTGCGGCACGCGTTCCAGCGCGCTCCACAACATCGCTTGTTCTTCCTTATGTACCGCCAGATCAGGAGCCGGCTGTTCCGTCGAGAGCACGTCGTCCGCTTCATCGATGACGTCAGCACGGCGAACGGGCTCAGTATTATCCGCGCGACGCAGGCGGCTGACCTTGAACCTCAAAATTCCGCAGAGCCACGCGCGCAGCTTTTCGGGATCCCTGAGCTGTTCGAGTTTCCGCCATGCCTCGATAAACGTCTCCTGCGCCAGATCTTCGCTCTGGCTCAACTGCCCTGTCGCCGAGTAAGCCAGCGAACACAACAGGCGTTGATAGCGCGAAACGATCTGCGCAAACGCATCCTGATCGCCGCCCAGGGACGCTGCCACAAGCGCCGCATCAGAGGTAACACTGTATTGGGAAATCGAATTTGAAGTGCTCACGACATCCAGAGCCAAAAACCCGTTTGGGGGTGACAGAGATTTCGGAAGGATTTCAGGCGAGGCGGAGGATTCGGTCAATTTTTTGGAGCACGCCGAGGGCGTCATGCCGCGATTTCCGCACCGTTAGGAATCAGGTGACGCGCGTGATTCTCACCCGAGATATCATCAAAGTCAGCCAAGCACGTTGGGTTTCTGAGGGGCGATTGTCACCAAAGAGCGCGAACTTGGCACTCATGAGCGAACCGCAATCGCGAAACCGACGCAATTCCGCGTCTGGTCCGATGAGACGGTCTGTCAAATCACGCGCTTCCCTTATGAAAACTCAGTTCACCCTCCCTCGTCTTCTCGCTCCCACTTCCGCGACTGTGTTCGCCGCGATTTTCCTCGCGGCGGCCAATTTGGCCACGGCCGAAAACGCGTCAGCGTTGGTCGACGATTATACCGACGCGCATAAAACCAGCGGAGGCGCCGAACGGCTGGTGATTACGGACAAGGACATTGGCGGCCATTCGCAATCTGCTCAGAGCTGCGAAAGCGGCATCGTAAAAATGGAAGGCGAACTCGTGCCAGCGCGCGGACAGCCTGCGTTTATCAGTATGATTTCTATGTTAACGCCCAAGGGTGAGCCACGCGATGCGAGTCGCTACGAAGGTGTGCGGCTGAAGGTCAAAGTGAAAAAGGGCCTGCTCTCCGTCCAGGTCAGTAGCGCCGATATAACGAACTACGATTATCACGCCAGCGCACCCATCAGGCGCAAGCCGGAGGAATTTCAGGAAGTGAAAATTCCCTTCAAAGATCTTAAACGCGCCTGGTCGGAGCAAACCCCATTGAACGTCAAAGCCATAACGAGTATCAACCTCGTCGCGATCGCCATGGGCAAAGACACCTTCGCTTACGAAGTCGACGAAGTTGGTTTTTATTGAGCTTGGACGCGATCGAGTGCGTCCGCGCGACGTCCCGGCGCAGGCCACACCGGGAGCGCTGGCGTCCACGCCGGCATGGACGTCGAGCGCCAGCGAGACGCCCACATCCCCAGTGAAAATCACTGGAGCGTATATAACCAATATATAACATATGAACTCCTCAATTTCCGAGTCCACAGCCTCACCCCAGCCGCCAACCGTCGACCATTCGGCCACCGCAACTGCACGCCTTGACTACCTCGACGCCACCCGAGCTTTCGCGCTCCTGCTCGGCATCGTTTTTCATGCCAGCCTTTCCTTCATGCCGATCTTCTTTGGCTGGGCGGTGCAGGATGTTTCAACGACCTCGCTCGCGCTGGGCTTCGTCACCGTCAGCCATTCGTTCCGAATGGAAACGTTCTTCCTGATCGCGGGCTTCTTTGGGCACATGACATTCCATCGCAAAGGCGCGGCGAGCTTCGTGATTTCGCGATTCTTGCGCATCGTCGTTCCGTTTGTCGTGGGCTGGTTTATCCTGCACCCGTTGATCGTTTCGGGCTGGACCATGGGCGCCGAGAGCATGCGCGGAGATTATCATTTCGCGCCGGCGATTCAGGAAGGGTTTCGCACGTTAGCGAAGTTGCCCAACGGCCTCTTCACCCAAACGCACCTCTGGTTTTTATACTATCTTGCGATGACCACCACCATTACGCTCGCCCTGCGTGGGCTGTTGATGGCAACTCCGAGGCACACGCGAACTTTGTGCGTCCGCGTCGACCAGTCCCTCCGCTGGATCGTGCGGTCGCCTTTCGGATGGCTCGCCTGTGCAATTCCGACTGCGGCTCTGTTGTGGAAAATGCGTATATGGGGCGTGGATACGCCGGACATGACACTCGTCCCGCAGCTTCCCGTTTTGCTGCTCTACGAAGGCTTCTTTGTGCTCGGCTGGATGTTGCACCGTCAGGCAAATCTTATGAGCGAATTTGGAAAGCTTACTTTCTGGCGATGGCTCATCGCCGGCGTTAGCACAAGTGCAACGCTGTATTTTTCAGGTTTCCAAATGGACCCTGGCGGCGATCACTATCAAACCGCTCACATCGGATTCGTCGTCGCTTACGCCTTCATGATGTGGACGCTGGTCCGGTTAGTCATTGGGATCTTTCACCACCTCTGCCGAAAACCGCGGGCTTGGGTGCGCTATTTGGCCGACTCCTCGTACTGGCTCTATCTTATCCACCTGCCGATCGTGGTATGGCTTCAAGTCGCGGTAGCGGATTATAATATACACTGGTCGCTCAAAGTGTGCGGCATCACAGCCGCGACCGTTCTGATTTCCCTCGCAAGCTACGATCTCTTTGTGCGGTCGACATTGATCGGAATGATCCTCAACGGCCGCCGCAAAGAAGCCTCTTTGCGGCTAAAATGGTCGTGCTCGAAACCCTGAGGCTTGGCCTCGCTGGGCCTTTCGCGGCTACAGTTTCATTTTATATGCTCTAGTATTTTTCCAGCGCGGCCCAGTCGTTGTCGAAACCGGCGGCGGCTTCGTTCACCAGGGGCTGCGTCAGAAACGCCGCTGCGTCTTTTCCCCAAACGAAGCAGGAACGCACGCCGTGGCTCGCATAGAAGGGCAGCTCGGTCACGTCGTAGATGCCGACGCAGATTTCCGCGGTCGACTCTTGCGCACGAATAATCTGCTGCATTTTCAGCACCTCCTCCGACTTGCTGGCGAGTCCACGCCGTTGAAGCATGCTGCCGTACGGCGCTATCGCCCGCGCTCCCGCAGCCAGGGCGAAAATCAGCCAGGCGCCCGTCGGCACAACCGTCGCCATCACCGGATGGTCCCGTGCGGCCAGCTCTCGAATAACCTGCAGACCAGAGCGCGTCGCCGGAACTTTGATTCGCATTTTCTGCGGATCGATCGCGATGAACTTCTCCGCCTCCGCCAACATGGCTTTCGGCAACGCATCGCGGAGTTGATAGTAAGCCGCGGGCGCGATGCGGCAGATATCGCGAAACAGCTCGACCGCGGGTCGCTTCGCGTCCGCGACGACCTTCGGATTCGTGATGACCCCGGCGAACACGCCGGTGGGGAGGAATTCCTCGAGCAGTTTCAGATCAGCACTGGCCAGCCAGATTTTCATGAGAATGGGTTTTCGGTTGAGACGAATTTGGAGTTGGAGCCGGAGCCGGCACTCGATGCTCGCTTCGTGGCTGTACACCCAAGACACCGTGCTTGGACGCCACCACGCTGGCCGCCGTCGCGCAGGCTTCGCGCATCGCTCGCGGAAAATCCGCTCCGCGATCGAGCGCCGCCATCAACGCGCCGTTGAAACTGTCGCCCGCGCCAACCGTGTTCACCACGCGCACGCGGCGGCTTCCAACGGATACCACTTCGCTGGTCTCCTTCGGAATCCACTGCGCGCCGTCGCCGCCGCGCTTGATCACGAGGTGCCCCGAATAGACCAGTCGCAGTTTTGCGATCGCCGCCTCACACGTCGCGGTGCGCGCGATCCGACAGAGTTCATAGTCATTCGTCAGAAACAAATCGAGCGACGCGAACACCGGCCGCAACGCCGACAAACTCCACGGTCTTCCGAGGATCGGGCCGGCATCGACCGCGGTGAACATCTCCCGCGTTCGCGCTGCACGCAGGCCCTGCGCCATCTCCGCGAGCGGCGGATGCGGCCATCCTGTCACGAGCAGAAAACGTCGCCCAATTTCATCGCCGTTCAACACATCGGCGAACGTCTGCATCTCGACGGCCGCGCCGGGAAAAAAGAACATCGCGCGCTGCTGCCGAGCGTTCGCCGCGGTGACGTTCATCGCCGTGGCGGATTTCGATGCTGCATTCCGCGCACCTGAAACCCTCTTCGCGGAAACCTTCGTCGCCAAAGTTCCCTGCGCGCGTGCACAGACGACGCGGCAACCCGCGCGCTCCAGCCAGCCGCGCGCGAGTTCGCCCGTGGTGTCCGCGGCCAATTGCGTGTGCAAAGTCACCTTCGTGCCGCAACGCGCCGCGACATACGCGGCATTCGCTCCATTTCCTCCGAGCGTCACGATTGGCGGCTCGCGCAACAACACGAGATTCGCGAGCGTCGACTCCGTGTGCCGCGGCCAGACCGGCAGTCGGGGCACGCGCGGCAAGACGATGTCGACGACCGTGCCGCCAATCACAGCGAGACTCATCGTCAATGCGCCAAATAGACGACTTCGAGCACGGGGCGATTTTCCGGCGTGGCGTTTTCTCCGGAGTAGAAACCCATGTAGTCGTTGCTGCTGTTTCCATTGTCGCCGGTGGCGAAATACACCCGCAATTGCGTCGTGCCCGCGCGATTGATCGCCGCCAACCCGGCCGTGTTGAACGTGGCGGTCGCCCAATCGCCGTTGTCCACAGCATCGCTCAACGTGGCCACTTGCGTGGCATCGGCCGTGGCTTGGAAATCACCCGCGCCCAAGGCCGTCGATCCGTCGAAACCGGCTCCGCCTTTCACGTCGATATAGCAATTGCCGAGAGTCGCGAAGGGATCCGCGCCGATCAGCGCGCCGCGCCGCACTTTCAACGTGACCGACGTGATCGCGGCCGTGTCCGGAATGGATGACGTGTCGAAAGAAACGATGAACTTGTTTTGCCGATTCGAATTCGTGTCGCCCACGATCAGCGCCTGAGAGGTGGTGCTCGTCGCATTGAAACTTCCGCCAACGCTGCTCGTCGCCGAGGACTCCTGCACGAACCCATCTTCCGCGCCGACCGAGGTGAACGATGTGGAGACCGGAGTCTCTTGGACGAAGCTGACGAGGCGGAGGTTGTCGAAATACGGGTCGTAGTAACCACTGGCCACCGTAGAGCAGTAAAACCCGACACCTTTCACACGATTCCACAGAAAGGTCGCGGGCGTGCTCACGCCCGTGGTGCTGTCGTAGTGCAGACCCGTGTCGGAAAAATCGGACAACGGCACAGTCAGTTCGACCCACTTATTTCCGTAGTCGGAAGCCTGAAGATAGTTGGACAACGGCACTCGTGTTTCGACGAGTTGGCCGGCGTTGTCCGACGCCAATTCAATCGCGAGACTCGGCACGTTGCGCTTCGTGTAGATCCAGAATCGCAGAGCAGCGCTGCTCTTCCTCGCAGTAAAATCGAACAACGTCGGCTGCAGCGCAGAGTTCGTCAGGTTGATCCCGAGCACGCAGGGATCCAGTCCGGCGGTCAGTTTCATCCGCACCGACTTCACGCCTTCGGCCGGCGTGAACGTCGTGCTCGGGTCGATGACTTGCTGCGCGTTGATGGAGAATCCGCCTTGTGCCAAACCAAACACACCCGCAATGCGATACGCGTCGTCGAAGATCGGTCGCAACATGTCGCCGGTCTGCTCGGTCGACTCCGGCGGTGGCAAGCTTCCAGCCGGTGCGTACTTCAATTCGGCTTCGTGCCATCCGTCACTCGGCAACGTGAGGACACCGGCCGTCATGGTAAGCGGCTCATAGCCGGTCTCGCCGCTCGGCCGCGTCCGTTTGATGTGCCAAATGTTTCCACCCGTCGGCGCTTTGATCTGCGTCAGCGTCGTGCTGGGCGCCGTCACTTCGGCGTTCGCCGCGTCCAGATAGGTCCGGCTGATCACGAGATTTTCGCTCGTGGCGAGGGACTGCCCGTCATCCGCGACGAGAATGATCGTCGCAGAACCACTCGTCGCGCCGACGCCGATGTGCGTGAGGCCGGTCGGCGCACTGGTATCCAGTTTTCCACCGAACGCTTCGGCCTTCGGCACGCTAACCGTGAGCTGCTGACGGACGGTGTCTTTGCGAATCTGGTTCGTATCGGAGACCAGTGGATTTGTCGGATCAGTGGTCATCCACGTGGCCGTAGGTTGCGACGCCGGCACGGTGCCGAACGCCCGTTTGATCGCATGAATGCTCTGCCAACCCGCCTTGAACGGATATTTCGGCGCCATCATATCCTGGTAATTCAAATTGCCGCCAAGCGGGTCGTCCGCGACCCAGGTGATCGGCGCGACGCTCGGGCTCACGTAGCCGCGCTTGAAAAGAATTCCGGCGGTGCGCAGGTGATCGAGCATCATGCCGTCGGATTCGAGCTGGCCAATGATGTCGGCGTTCACCGCGGGCCGGCGCTCCTCGAGAATGGACCAGCCGTCGTTGCCGACGAGCTTGTCGCCATGCGCCCACGCAAACCAGGTGATGCCGGTCCAGTCGTTGAAGGCGCCGTACGCGCTCGCACCGAGTTGCAGCAGCGTGCGGTATGGGGCGTTGGCGTTGATCAGCGCGTCGGTCTGGCCCTCGTTCAATTCGCCGACGAAGTATGGTTTTCCGACTGGCGTGGAGCGCGCGAAATAACTCATCAAGTCCGTCGGCGTCCTCGGCACAAACGGATCATCATAGTCGTGTTCTTCGATAACATCGGAGATCGACTCCTCGAGTTTTTGAAAACGATCGCCGCGCCAGAGGTTGGAAAACTCGATCGGCGTCTGCGCGCCGAGTCCGCGAACGTACGCTTTCAGTCGATTGAAGTACGCTTGATCGAGTCCGTGCAGAAAATCGCTGCGCGCCTGCCGCTGCGCCGTGGTGCCGGCGGTGTAGATGCTATTGGGCGTGATGCCATGCGCGGCCGTGTAGGCGTCCCATTTTGCTTGAAGCAGATTGGTGAAATACGCCGCGCCACTTGGGAACTGATTACCGGCGATGATCGCGTATTCCGACGACGTTTCATTCATCGTCTCGAGGTAAAGCACCTGCGGATCCTGCCCGTACGCAATGCTCGTGTACGGGTTGACGTGCGTGAGCAATTGATGCGCGAACTCCTCCATCAATTGTGCGCTGCGCTCGTCGATCATCGGAAGCATCTTGTAGAGATCGAGGTTGTTCGAAGCGCTGTTGAGCGCGGTGATCGCGTTCATCCAGTTCGTGCGATCCGTCGCGTCCGTCGTGAGAATGTCGACATCGCCCGGCAGGAACCGGCGCGTCGAATGGAGACTGAGCGCCAGATAAATCCCATGGGCGCGCAATTGCGCGTTGAGATAATCGAAGCGGTCCCATGCCTCCGTGTGCGGCGTCCGCGTGTTGTTCACGTAGGTGACCAGCGCCGGGATGCCCGAGATCGGATTCCAGTCCAGACTGCTGCGCAGGTCATGATGCGGTCGCACGAAATTGATTTCGCGCGACGCAAGATTCGCCGCGATCGCGTCCGACTGGGCGTGCGTTGGATAAAACGCCACGAGGTTCATGCCCCAGAAGCGAACCGGATCGCCGGCCGCATTCTCGAAGTGGTTCCCATCGAGCGTGAGCGGCTCGATCGCGGCACGCGACGTCGAGGAGACCAGTCCGGAGACCACTGTGGCGAGAACAACGATGGCGGGAGAGACGCAGCGCCGAAGCGCGGAGAAAACAGAGACGGCAAATGAAGCACGCGTAGTTTTCATGACGATTGTCCTCAGAAATCGAACGAGGTGGTGAAGGTGATGCGGCGAGGATCGATGTAGCGGAAGGCACTCGGTACGCGGATCAGCGGATTGCTGCTCAGCCCGCCGACGCGGTAGTCCTGAGTGCCGGTGTAGATGAGTTTATCCTCATCAAACAGATTCGAGACATTGAGCTGGAAGCGGTTCGTGACTCGGCCGAAGCGATGGCTGTACCCGATGTGGGCGCTGTAGACCGCGTAGGAGTCGCCGTAAACGTAATCGAAGGGCGACGTGAGCGTGTTGCCGATTTTGCTTCGGCCGCGGAAATTTCCACCGGCGCCAACTTGGAAGCCTTTCAACGCGCCGTTGTTGAACGTGTAGGTCGCGTAGATGTTGCCCGTGTATTTGTAGGTGTTGTTGAGCGTCACACCTGGCACTGCGCCACTGAGGTCAGAGGCAATCGCATCGATGTCGGCCTGGATCTGCTGGTGCGCGGGATTGTTAGCGTCAGCCGCGGCGGCCTTCCATTCGGCGATGTGCTCATTGTAATATGCGTTGAGTCCCGGCCGCAGGTTGAGCGCTTTCGTTTCGGGCAATGCGAAGTTGAAGAGAATCGCGAGATTGCGCGTCACGTTCGCCGTGAAATCGAATTCGTAGCCGGTGCCATCGTACGTCTGCGTATCGCGATAGGCGACGGTCGCGAGTTCGTTGCGGCCGAGATTGCTCCAGATGCGGTTGATTTCAGTCTGGCGCGTGTTGCGGAAATCGAGGCGATCGGTCTGCCGCGTGTCATAGTAATCGATCGTGCCGGAAATTTTTCCGCCGAGCAGTTCGAGTTTGAAACCGGCGTCGTAACCTTCGCTCCGAGAGATGCCCGGAGGCTGGCCATCGATCAGGCTTTCGCCGGCGCCCGGAGGAGCGAACGTTTGCGAATAATTTCCATACACGCCGAGCCAGTTGTTCAAGAAGTAGACAGCCCCGGCGTTTTTACTGACTGGAGAAACATCGGTCACGGTCTTGCCGCCGACCACGCCGACAGGCGCCTTGCCCGGCTGATAGATCACGCCGCCCAATCGCGGGAGACCAGTGACGGGATCGGGTGCGATGCCGGATGACGATTTCTGCGTTTGATGAAAGTGATCGTAGCGAACGCCGAGGATCACCGTGAGGCGGTCGTTGAAAAACTTACTCGTCGAAGCGAGCTGCACGTAATCGAGAAACTTGCGCTGATGGAGCAGGAACGTGGGCTCATAATCGAAGGTGTAACCCGGCAAGATCGGAGGTCCGCCGAAATCATACGAACCCGGCTCATCCCAATAACGGCGTTCGCGGTACTGGTTGTCCGACGCGCCGAAATTCGGATTCGTGCCGTTGGTCCGGAAGAGACGCTTTTGCCAGTAGTCGAACAAATCGCGGCGCTCACCACCGATCAGACTGATGCGTTGATTCCAGCCTTTCACATCGAAGCCGTACGTGACCAGGCCGCGCAGATCGTCGACGAGGTTGGATTGATTCTGTGTGTTGCGCTGCGTGTCGGTGTACGGCACCCCGAACTTCGGGTTGGGCTGGCCGTTCGGCAGCGTCTTGTTCACGTCGATGCGATATTCCTGAAGCAGTGTTTCACTGCCGAATGATTCGCGCTGGTTACGGGAACGATTGTAGGCGATCTGCGCGTATAGATTATCGCCAAAGCGGTGATCGAGAAACGCGCTGTAGGTATAATACTTTAGTCCGACCCTCGAGTCCGGCGGCTGCAGATTGAACTCGCGGCTCGGCAGACCGACGATGCGAGGAATGTCAGAGCGCGGATCCGGCTGCAGCGCGACACCCGAGCCGCTCATCACGTAGGTGCCGGCCCAGTTCGTGTAGCCCGCCTGAGGCACGGCCGGAATATAGAGATAATACGTGCCAACAGCCGAAAGTCCGCTGCTCTGGGGCGGTTTGGTGCCGTTGGGAATCGTGCCATCCCAATTGGATGACGCGTCGATATAATTTGTCGGGTAGACGTTCGTGTCGCGCCGGCCGATTTCGACTTCGAACGTGAAATTGGTGCGTTCGTCGACGCGCCACGTGCCGGTCAGATAATCGCCGGTGCGGATGTTGGCCGAGCCATCGCGCCAACCCATCCCGCGATCGTAGAGCGAATCGAAACGCAGCGCGAAATTCTCGCTGATTGGCTGATTGATATCCGCCGAGACGCGATAGCCGCCATAGGTGTCCGCGCGACCTTCGACGCGACGGAAAGCGCGGTCGGTTTGTGCGCGCTTGGTCCACGTCGTCGTGACGCCGCCGATGTTGCCGTCGCCAAACAGCACGCCGTTGGGTCCGCGGGCGAATTCGAAACGGTCGGTGTTGTAGCTATCGCCGTCGATGTACCACAAAAAATAATTTCGGCTCGGATAACTGGATCCCAGGCCGCGAAGGTTGATGGCGTAGTCACCGAAGGGGGACTGGTTACTATTGTAGTCCGGTATGGCGTTGACTGCCCATTCGGCAGCCGTGCGGAAATCTGTCGCGTTGATATCGTCGAGGAACTGGCGCGTGAAAACCGAGATCGCGGCGGGCGTGTCTTTCAACGCCGTGTTCGTTCGGCCACCGGCGAGCGCGCTCGTGGCGGTGTAGCCGTAGTCGCGGGCCGCGTTCACTTCGAATGGCGAAAGTACGACCGTGCTTTCTGCGTCGGTCGGAGCGGACGCCGCGGACGTTGCGGGTGCAGTCGCAGGCGTGGGAGCGGTCTGGGCGAACGATTCGAGCGTGGCGGCCAAAACTCCGCACAGGACCAATCGGGGGAATGCACTCGGCAAGGAGCTACGATGCATGGTCAGGAAGAAACAAGGGGTTCGTTGTTGAGGGGGACCGCAGCCGGAACATTTTCCAGCGCGCGCTTTTGGTAAACTCCCACGGCTCGTTTCGAACAAGGGCACGCATGCTGAAGCGTTCAGCACGGGGGAAGGCGGAAGACGGAAGGCTGAAAGCTGAAGGAAGAAGGCTGAAAGCGAAGGCAGAATGCATGAAGAATGCCTGCATGATCGGGTTCCGAGAATGTCTGCACGATCGGAGTTCGGAAGGTAGGGCGAGACCTCTGGGCGAGCCGCAACGCTGAATCCGCGTCCAGCTCTAACCATGAACGAACGTCCTCAGAGGCAGGGCGAGCCGCCCCTGGCGAGCCGTGTTTGGCGTGGCTCATCCTGGAGGTTAGGCTCGCGGTTACGGCTCGCCTGGGACGGCTCGCCCTGCTATGATGCCGTGTGAGGCAAGCGGAAAGTTGGCTCGGTTATTATTCCATATTTGAAGGAGTGCTTGGCTTTCTTGGACGAGCGATTTCTGCGGGGAGTGTGGCGGCGAGCGCGTTTGGAGTGTCTCTGTT
>DASTWZ010000052.1:0-148358 GCA_035765635.1 Opitutaceae bacterium | reverse complement strand
GTCCCAGGCGAGCCGTGCCGTGATTAGGAGTTTTAACGCCCAGGATGAGCCACGCCAAACGCGGCTCGCCTGGGACGGCTCGCCCTACCCCGGAGGCCGTCCCACATCCCGCGAGCTGTCACCTCTTCCGCTCGTCCAGCATCTTCTTCACGTAATCGTCCGTGGGCGCGTCGTGCCAGGCTGTGTACCACAGGCTGCCGAGCATTTCCGCGCCGAAGACGATTTGGTTTTCGAGAAACGCGCGGCCCTTCTTCGGGTTTTCCGGCGAGAGATCGCCTGACTTATCCAGCTCGTAGAGCGGTTCGACCAGCGCGTAGTTGTGTTTCAAATACGCGATCACCGCGGCAAAGAGCACGCTCTGCGTGTTGCCGCTCTTCGACTTGGTGGAAATGAGGCGCGCCGGATGCACGTCACTCTTCAACTGCTCCGCCGTGATGCCACCGGTCTGGGCGAAGAAGCCCCCATCGATCCAGGCGTGGAACTTGTTCGATTTGGTGTAGCCCTTCGGATTTTCGTCGATCCAGCCATTCGCGTTGTGCGTGTTGTGCAGCGGCTGCGCGGCGTCCCCGACATAGTGCCCCATCACGCCCATGATGTAGATCGCATTGGCTTCCGCGTTGGCGATTTCCTCGGGAGTGCCGCCATTTTCCTGGAAGGTTTTGAGATAAGAGAAGGTGGATTTCAGCTTGGCGTAATTTTCCACGATCGCCCAGGGCAGGAAGCCAATCTGGTCGCGGGTATGGTCCTTGTTTCTCGCGGGATCGATCCGGTGGAATCTCTCCGGGTGCGTCGCCCGCGCTTCCGCGAGTTGAGCGACGAATACGTAACGAAATTCCGTCAGCGTCTCGGGCGTGAATCCGACGTTCACCACGTCGTCGAGGTCCAAGTAGTGATCGGGGCCATTGACGTGCTTGAACGTCAGCTCGTTGGTGTTGCGCCAGCGATCGGGCTCGCCCGCGAGAAAACCGATGCGCGCTTTCGCTTCGTCAGCCTGCACGAATTTCGGGAAACTCGCAGGCAGCGATTCGAGCGCGAGAAGATTGACCGCGCGATGTCCGGCATAATCCCAGGCCAGCGCGACGGATGGAAGTGCGATGGAGGCAAGAAAGCAGAGGAGGCGACGCATGGCCGAGAAATGGCGCTGAAAAGTGTTCAACGGCAATCCCTGGAATGAAACAATCCTGAGTAGATTTTTGTCGCGACCAAACTCACAGTCCCGCACCTGCCTGAAATGCGACGTCTCCTTTTCTTTTTTGTTCTCAGCGTCGCGGCAGCCGCGGCCCCCGCGGACGAAAACGCGCCCGTCGAACAACGGGTGATCATCGTCGCGAATGCACGGGTCACCGAATCGATGGAACTTGCCCGGCATTATGCCGCGGCACGCCATGTGCCGGTCGAAAACATCATTGCGGTCTCGTCGCCGCCGGAGGAAACGACGACCTGGCCGGTCTTCGTGGAAAACGTGTTTCAACCGCTGCAGGACGAGCTCGTGAAACGCGGCTGGATCGATGCCATCGCGACGGAGCTCAGAGATTCGCTCGGTCGCCGGAAGTACGCGATGTCCGGCCACAAGATTTCCTATCTGGTGGTGTGCAAGGGCCTGCCTCTGCGGATTCAGCACGACGAAGAACACTTCACGCCGTTTCCGCCGCTCTCGAATTCGGCGCAGTTTCGCACCAACGCGAGCGCGGTGGATTCCGAGCTGAGTTTGCTGGCGTTCCGCAATTATCCGATCGCCGCCTACATTCCGAACCCGCTGTTCGAGTTCAGTCCGCGAAACCCATTTCAAGAGCGACAGGTGATCGAAGTCTCACGGCTCGATGGACCGAGCTACGAGGCGGCGAGCGCTCTGGTCGATCACGCCATCGAAGCCGAGCGGCATGGGTTGATCGGTCGCGCATACATCGATGAAGGCGGACCCTACAAAGCGGGAGACGCCTGGTTCGAGGCGGCTGCGGCCGAACTGGACGAGGCGAACTTCGAAGTGACGATCGATCGAAAGGGAAATCCTTTCTCGATCACGGACCGCTTCGACGCGCCCGCCCTGTATTTTGGGTGGTACGCGACCGATTTGAACGGACCCTTCGCCGCGAGTGATCTCGCCTTTCCGCCCGGCGCCGTGGCACTCCACCTCCATAGTTTTTCCGCGACAACCCTCGAGTCTCCGAAGAAAGGTTGGACCGGTCCTCTAGTCGCGCGAGGTGTCACAGCCACGGTGGGAAACGTCAACGAGCCCTATCTGGAATTCACGCATCAGCCGCAGGTCATTGTTCGCGTCTTGCTCGAAGGTGGCACTTGGGGCGACGCCGCCTACCGATCGCTGCGCGCTCTGAGCTGGCAAGCCTTTGCCATCGGCGACCCGCTCTACCGTCCGTTCGCGAAGCGCTTCTCCGAGCAATGGGAAAATCGCGAATCGCTGCCCGACGATCTCTATCCTTATGTAGTGCTCCGGGAACTACACCGCCTGGAGCGCGAGGGTAGTCCTGACGAAGCAATGAAACTCGCGACTGACGTGTTCGACCGTCGCCCGAGCCTGGCCATCGCGATCAAACTTGCTGAACTCGCGGAGAACGCCAAAGACGAAAAACGCGCGCGCCGCGCCGCGCAATGGATCGCATCGCGACCGGATTTTGCCATCCGCGAACTGCGCATCGCCGACCTCGCCGGCCAAATGCTCACGCGCGATGGCGACGCGCCCGCCGCGGTGAAACTCTTTCTGCGCCTGCTCCAGGTGCCCAAGAGCAACGACCATTTCCGCCGCATCTTCATCGATCACGGACTAAAAGCCTGCGCCGCGGCGCACGACGAAAAATCCGCAGCGCCCTTTCACGAGGCTTACCAGCAGTTGACGAAGGCGAAGTGAGTCGCCGCCGACGCGTGGCGGAAAAAAACGCGCGACTCGCATCGCGCGTTGGAAATTTTCGCCTGACGGAACGCTCAGACTTTTTCGACGATCTTGTCGGCCAAGCCGTAGGCAATCGCTTCCTGGGCGTTGAGATAAAAGTCGCGATCGGTGTCGCGATTAATGCGGTCGATCGGCTGCCCGGAGGCGTCGGCGAGAATCTGGTTAAGTTCCAAGCGGAGCTTTTCCATTTCTTTGGCCTGGATGTTGATGTCCGTCGCCGGGCCGACCATGCGGCCGGAAATTAGTGGCTGGTGAATCAACACGCGCGAGTGAGGGTAGAGGAGTCGGCGGCCTTTCGGCGCGCCACTCAGCAGGATCGAGCCCATCGAAGCCGCCATGCCGGTGACGACTACCGTGATAGGCGAACTGATCAGCTTCATCGTGTCGTAAACCGCCATGCCGGCCGTGACCGAACCGCCGGGGGAGTTGATATAGAAGGTGATCTCTTTGCCCGGCCCGATCGCTTCCAGATAGAGAAGGCGCTCGGTGATGTCCTTGGCCGACTCGTCCGTCACGGCGCCCCACAGGAACACCTTACGCTCCTTGAGAAAACGCTTCTGGATCAACGCGGCCACAGGCGCTGCATGCTTTTGGGCCAGATCGTTTTCCTCTTTCTCGTCGTCGTCTTCGTCATCGAAACGGGGGAACACGCGAGGGGTTTCAGACTGCAAGTTGGACATCGACATAGTGGGCGTAACGTGCGCGGGCCTTCCTGTTTTGCCAGTCAAAACTCGGTAAGGATTACCGGGCAGACGAATCCTGCATAAAGAAAATCCCCCAGACAGCCGTAGGGTGTTTTATCATGAATACGCCTGAAATCGGTCTCCTTACTCCAGTCGAGGTGGCACGAGCTTTGGAAAACATCCCCTCGGCCCCAGCGGTGTTGAGCCGCCTTGCCGCCATGTTTCGCAGTGGTCCAGTCTCGCCTGGCGAGATCGGCCGCATCGTGCGGTTCGAGCCGGGGCTCGCCGCGCAAGTGCTGCGCGCGCACTGCGAACGTTCCAATGGTCAGAGCGAACGCTGCTTTACCCTGGAGGACGCGATGAATTCCCTGGGTTTTGCCTCCCTGCGAGAACTCGTCGAAGAGGTCGCGCGGATGCAGGTCTTCGATCACCCCCTCGAAGTCTATAATCTGGAGATGGACGAATTCTGGCGTCGCTCCATCGCGACCGCGCTTGGCGCCGAATTGCTCGCGGAAATCACCGGAGAAGATGCCGACGTGAGTTTCACGACGGGTTTGCTGCACAACGTCGGCATGCTCGCAGTCAACGACTGGGCCAAGCGGAACATGCCTGAACTCGTTTTTGCGCATCGCTCGTGGCCTCGGGAATACAGCTCGGCGGAAGGCGCCGTGCTGGGTTTCACCCACGCTGAAGTTGGCGCGACGCTGCTCGATCTTTGGCAATTTTCCTCTGCCGTGACGGAGCCGATCCGCAACCAGCATGCGCCGTCCTGCTTCGGCGCCCACGCGCGCCGCTCGTGCCTACTCCACGCCGCCAAATGGCTTGGCACCGCGGTATGTTCCGAGGCCGGCGTTCCGCGCCTGCCCGAGACGCGCTATTTGGATGCATTGAATCTAGCTTCTTACGAACTGGTTAAACTCGTCGTCGATGTTCGTATCCGCCTCGGCTCCGCTCGAAACAACGTCGAATTCACCGCCGCCTAGGGTGAACGCCTCGCTCAGAAACTGGGCGTTTTCGTAAAAACGGTCGGGTACTCTTGCGAGAGGCGGAAAACGCCAAATTTTCCCAATAATATTTTTAACAGCTTGGTATTGTGTGAATTACCAACAAAATGCCTCAAAAGAGGATGTAAAAACAGCCGCTAAAAATCCGTCAAAATGCAACTAGGTTGTGATAAGGCGTGCTTAGCGGCCGATTAGCTTACATATCTTTCAACGTTCCCCCCGTTTCGTCCGCTTCAAATTTTAACAAGATGAAAGCTCTACTCAGCTACTGCGTACTTGCGGCGTGTCTCACGATTGGAGTC
The DNA here is from genome assembly GCA_035765635.1 of Opitutaceae bacterium. GTDB lineage: Bacteria > Verrucomicrobiota > Verrucomicrobiia > Opitutales > Opitutaceae > EW11. The sequence goes on along the minus strand of DASTWZ010000052.1, from coordinate 143,464 downwards.
AAAGCAGACAGCGCCTCGTCGACGGAAAAGAAGTCGTCCGGAGTCAGTGTAGAAGCCAGCGCCGATCTTCGTATCGCCGTTCTGGATACGTCTCGTTCGGGTCTGGACAAGGACGCCATTCATGAAGCGTTTGCCACAAGCTTTGCGGCTACGATGAGCAAGCAGTGCGGCGGCACGGTCAACGTGAAGCTGACCGACGTCGACGCCTTCCGCATCGCCTTCGAACTGAAGAACGGCATGTACGACGCCGTGCTGGTTGTCGGCAACGTTCCGGCCCCTTTGCGCCGCGACGAGTATGAAATTCTCCGCGCGGTTTCGGAGGCCAGTGCTCCCGCGAAAGTTTTCCACCTCGTGATTCCCGGTGAAGATCCCAGCCTGCGCCGCATGTTGGCCGCTTCGTTCCCCGATGCGCTCTCGAATGTGAAATTCCAGGACGCGATCGCTCACGCCGTTGCGATCAAGGTCAACCCCGACATTATCCGCCAAGCCGCCAAAGAGGCGGTTGCCGACAGCACCCGCTAAGCGCAGTTAACAAGAAACGGGGAGCGGCACTCCGCTCAATTTCAAGAGGCGACCTTCGGGTCGCCTTTTTTTTGCCCCCACGAATCACACGAACCACACGAAAATGACCGAACCAATTTTCCCACGGAAGGCACGGAAACCACGGAAAGTGAGTTTGGATTCTCTGGCTCTGAATCATTTAATTCTTCCGTGTATTCCGTGGGAAAATTCTGTGGATCGATTTCGTGCCGTTCGTGTGATTCGTGGGCAAAAAAATCAAATCAACCCGAGTTTCATTTTCCCTTCCTCAGAGATCATCTGCTGATTCCAGGGCGGATCCCACGTGATGCGTACGTCGGCTTCGGAGACGCCCGGTACGAGGAGAATTTTGCTTTTCGCGTCTTCCGCGATGGCGGGCCCCATGCCGCAGCCTGGCGCGGTAAGCGTCATAGCGACGTTCACCTTGTGCGCGCCGCCCTCTTTCTGCTCGATGTCCATCGAGTAGACGAGGCCGAGGTCCACGATGTTCACCGGAATTTCCGGGTCGTAGACTTTCTTGAGCTGATCCCAAATCGCTTCGGGATCGGGGGCGCCGCCGGTTAAGGTCGAGGCATTGACGCTCGTGTCGGCCGTCTCTTCACCGAGCGCATCGCCGTTGCGGCCATCGATGCGGACAAGGCCCGTGTCGGTCATCACGGTGAAGCTGCCGCCCAGCGTCTGCGTGATGAAAACCTTCGCGCCGGCATCTAGAATGATTCTGTCGCCGGAGGGAATTTGCACGGCCTCGACGTTGCGAGAGAGGATCCGTTCTTTGGTGGCCATAGTGGAAGAAATCAGCCGGACGAAGCCGCGCAACCGAGGTTACGCGAACTTCGATTCGATGAAGGAGCGCAGTGCATCGTGGAGCGCTTCATTTTCGAGTTTGGTCAAAACTTCCTCGAAGAAGCCGAAGACGAGAAGTTGATGGGCGCTGGCGGGCTTGATGCCGCGGGAGAGGAGATAAAATTCCTGCTCGGGATCGATGCGAGCCGTGGTCGCGCCGTGGGTGCAGCGCACGTCGTTGGCCTGGATTTCGAGGCCTGGCAGAGAATTCGCCTCGGCTTCGTCGCTCAACATGAGGTTGCGGTTGCTCTGATAAGCGTCGGTCTTCTGCGCGTCCGGTTCGACGATGATCAAGCCGGAGAAGATCGTCTTCGCCTTGTCGAGGAGGACGTTTTTGTAGAGCAGGTTCGAGCTGGTGTGCGGCGCCTGGTGAGTCTGCAGCGTGCGCTGGTCGAACTCCTGTTCGTTTTCCGCGATGGTCAGCGCGAGCATTTCGCTATGCGCGCCGGGGCCTTTCAAACGTGAGTGCGACTCGTGCCGGGCCTGTTTTCCGCCGAGATGGAGATTCAGCGAGAGCACGCGTGCATCGCGATCGGCCACGATGCTGTTGCTCTGGAATGAGAGGGTTTCGGGCGTCCAGCGTTGAGCGCCGATGTACGTCAACTGCGCGCCGGCGGCGGCATAGAGATCGTTGACGCCCGAGGCGAACTGCCGGCCTGCATTGTCATGGCTCACGAAAAATTCCGCCAGCGTGGCCTTAGCCTGATCTTCCAGCACCACGATCGTGTGAGGGAAAACGGAACTGTTTTCACCCGCGACGGAATGCTGCACGGCAAACGCATCCGGAATCTCGACGCCCTTCGGCACGTAGAGAAACGCGCCGCTCGTGGTCAAAGCGGTGTTGAGCGCGGCGAATTTTTCGCTGCCGAGATCGGCGGAGTGGCGCTGGAAATATTTTTGTAGCAGCTCGCCGTGCTGGAGGAGCGCATAGCGCAACGAACAAAAGATGACGCCCTTGTCGCGCAGCGGCTTGGGCAGCTCGGTTTTGCCGGCCAATTCACCGTTCGAAAAAATCAGCTCGGCCGCACGCGGGAAACTGGGCAGCGCCGCGGCAGACGTTGCTTCGGTGGGCGCAAGCTTGAGCCCGTCGAGGCTGATGGCGGCGACGTTGCTGAAGCGCCACCGCTCGTCGTTGCGCTTGGGCAGCGGAGTCGCGACATAGCGATTCCACGCGGCTTTTTTGGCTTCGAGCCACCAGGCTGGAAGATCGGCGGAGCGAGCCATGTGAGCCGCGAAATCGGCGGCAGTCAGGCCGGCGGTCGCTTCGGGTTGGAGAACAGCGGACATGAGAGTGATACGATTTTGAATTGTGGTTCTAACCTGCGAACTGAGCCACGCGCTCGCGGCTCAGCCGACGCTGCCTTCCATTTCCAGATCGATCAGGCGCTTCAATTCGACGGAGTACTCCATCGGAAATTGGCGCGCCAGGTCGTTGATGAATCCGTTGACGCTCAAGCTCATCGCCTGGCCTTCAGTCAGCCCGCGCTGCTGCATGTAGAAGATCTGTTCTTCGCTGACTTTCGAGACGCTCGCCTCGTGCTGCACGGCGTGCGTGTCGCCGCGAACCGTGATCGCCGGATAGGTGTCGGTCCGGCTGTTGGTGTTGATCAGCAGCGCGTCGCACTCGGTGTTGTTTTTGCAACCCTTGAGGTGCTTCGGGATGTGGACGATGCCACGATAAGTGGCGCGGCCCTGGCCGACGGAGATCGACTTTGAAACAATCGTCGACGTGGTTTCGTCGGCGGCGTGAATCATCTTCGCGCCGGTGTCCTGGTGCTGACCGTCGTTGGCCAGCGCGATCGAGATGACTTCACCGCGCGCCTTGCGGCCTTTCAGGACAACGCCCGGATATTTCATCGTGAGGCGGCTGCCGATGTTGCAGTCGATCCACTTGATCTCGGCTTCCTCGTGCGCGATGCCGCGCTTGGTCACGAGATTGTAGACGTTCGGCGCCCAGTTCTGGACGGTGATGTACTGAATCTTGGCGCCCTTCAGCGCGACGAGTTCAACCACCGCGCTGTGCAGCGTCGAGGTGGAGAATTTCGGCGCAGTGCAGCCCTCCATGTAGGTGACCTCAGAGCCTTCGTCACAGATGATGAGCGTGCGTTCGAATTGGCCGAAGTTTTCCGCGTTGATGCGGAAGTAGGCCTGCAGCGGATGGGAAACCTTCACGCCCGGCGGAACGTAAATGAAAGAACCGCCCGAGAACACGGCGCTGTTCAGCGCGGAGAATTTATTGTCACTCGTGGGAATGACCTTGCCGAACCACTTGCGGAAAAGTTCTGGGTGCTCGCGCAGTCCTTCCGTCGAGTTGACGAAGATCACGCCTTGTTTCGCGACGGCTTCCTTGATGTTCGAGTAGGCGGCTTCGCTGTCGAACTGAGCTTCGACGCCGGCGAGGAATTTGCGCTCCTGTTCGGGGATGCCGAGGCGCTCGAAAGTCTTCTTGATGTCGTCCGGCACTTCGTCCCACGTGCGCTTCGGCTTGGTGCCTTGCGAAAGGTAGTAACGAATCTTGTCGAAGTTTATGTTTTCGAGATCCTTCGTCGCCCAGTGCGTAGGCAGCGGCATGCTTTCGAAGGTTTTCAGCGCCTTCTGCCGGAATTCGCGGATCCACGGCGCTTCCTTTTTCACCGCCGAGATATAGTCGACGACGCGCTCGGACAAGCCGGTGCCCGCGTCGAAATCGTATTTCACGTCGTAGGTGAAATTGCCTGCGGATTGATCGATGCCGACGGCGGGATTTTCCACCGCGGCGGTTGTTTCAAGAGTTTCAGGAGTCGCCATGATCGTACGTTTTTTGGCAGGCCGCGCGAAGGCGCGGGTGTCGGTTGATTAGCTCTTCGCGAGCTCGGTTTTGACCCAGTCGTAGCCCTTCGCCTCGAGCTCGATGGCGAGGTTCTTGTCTCCGCTCTTCACGATGCGGCCGTCATACATCACATGCACGAAATCCGGCACGATGTAGTTTAGCAGGCGCTGATAGTGCGTGATCATCAGCACGCCGAGTTTCGGTCCGCGCAGCGTATTCACGCCTTCGGCGACGATACGGAGGGCGTCGATATCGAGGCCGGAATCCGTTTCATCCATCAACGCGAAGGAGGGTTCGAGCATCGCGAGCTGGAGAATTTCACAGCGCTTCTTTTCGCCGCCGGAGAAGCCTTCGTTGACCGAACGGGAAGTGAACTTCCGATCGATCTTCAGCAGGTCCATCTTGCTGTAGAGTTTTTTGTAGTAAGCCGTCGCATCCAGCTCTTCGCCTTCGCCGAGGCGGGCCTGCAACGCCGCGCGGAGGAAGTTCGCGATGCTGACGCCCGGGATTTCGCTCGGGTATTGGAACGCGAGAAAAACGCCGGACCGGGCGCGCTCATCGGTTTCCATTTCCAGGATGGACTTCCCATCGATCAGGACGTCGCCCGACGTGACCGTGTAATCGGGATGGCCCGCGATGACTTTCGCCAAGGTGGATTTGCCCGTGCCGTTCGGGCCCATGATGGCGTGGACTTCGCCGGTTTTCACCGCCAGGGAAAGGCCCTTGACGATTTCTTTTTCGGGAGCGTCGGTCAGAACGACGCGCAGGTCTTTGATTTCGAGCGATTGCATGATGATGCGAAAGGTTAAACGGACTTGCCGCGGAAAGTGATTTCGATGGCCGACGCTTCGAGCGAAGGCGGCAAAATGGCTTTGAGTTCAGCGAGCAGCGCAGGAGGTAGGTCCACGTCGATCGTGGCGCCCGTGTTCTCATCGTGAAAATGAGCGTGCGGCTGCAAATTCGGGCAATACCGCGTCGGCCCGCGCTCGTGATTCACCTGCTTGATCAAGTTGCATTGTACGAGCGTCTCGAGGCAGTTGTAGACCGTCGCCAGGGAAATGGTCGGCATGTCTACCTTGGCCCGAGCGAAAACGTCCTCGGCGGTGGGGTGGTCCCGGCGTTTGAGAAGCGTGCTGTAAACGACCTCACGTTGCGGGGTGGTGCGCAGCCCGCTGTCCGCCAGTTTTTGGGATAGGCTGTCGATCGTTTGCTGGTCGGAATCACTCATCAGGAGCGGTCAATCAATTGGAATGGTTCTAATTATCAAGTGAGATTTAGTATTGTTCTAAAAAGGCTTGGTGGCGGCTTGCTTGGATAGGTGCCCGTGGGCGGCCAGCTTCAGCCTTCGCTCCAGCACCAATGCCACGGTTCGTAAATGAACCCGGAAGCATTGTCCCTAGGGTAGGAGAGGCGGAAACCAAAGTGCTCGCCATGTCGTTCGAGCCAGGCGTAAGCCGCCGTGATGGCGAACGCTTCTTCCAGTGGCGGAACGTCGACTGTGCCGACATCGATCGCGCAGCCCGTGTGGTGCTCGCTGTATCCTGGCGCCGCGATCGTGGACAAAATCTCCTCGAGCGTGTGGCCGAGCGCCAATTTTCCACGGACGATTTCCGCCTGACGTTCCACGCTGCGAAAACCGGAGAGCGGAATGAGCTCGATGTCGTGCTCCGCCGCGCGAGCCTGCATCGATCGCCACGCCCTGGCGGCGTCGAGATTCAGTCGGCAGTCGTGGCCGGTGTCGGTTTTTCCCACGGAGACGAGTTCCGTCGCCTCTGGCTGCAAGGTCAGGCCTCTGACTTCCGCGTAGTTCGCCGGAATGCCGAGCTCGTGGTGAAGCGCGGAAATTCTCCTGAAGTAATCGAACGAAATCTCAACCATCGATCCGTGTCATGGATTTGTGGATACGCGAAATCCCTCCCGCCGAGCGCTGTGGACCGCGTCAGCGGCCGTGTTCTGCGAGCCAGCGTTCCGCTTCGATCGCGGCCTGGCAACCCATCCCCGCGGCGGTGATGGCTTGGCGATAGGCGTGGTCCGCGCAATCCCCGGCAACGTACACGCCGGCGACTTTCGTGCGCACCTGGCTGCCGTTTTCCGGAACGAAGTAACCTTCCTCGTCGACGGGAACAGCGGCGGCAAACGCGCTCGTGTTGGGAATGTGGCCGATGGCGACGAAGACGCCTTTGACCGGGAGCACGCTCTCGGCGTTTGTCTTCACGTTTTTCACTTTCAAACCGGAAACCGCGCCGGCCGAAACGCCTTCGACTTCGACGGGAACGCTGTCCCACACCATCTGAATTTTCGGATGACTCGTTGCGCGCTCGGACATGATGCGCGAGGCGCGCAGCGTGTCGCGGCGGTGGACGAGATAAACTTTGCTCGCGAAACGCGTGAGGAAGAGCGCCTCTTCGCAGGCCGAATCGCCGCCGCCGATCACTGCGACATCCATCTTGCGATAGAACGCACCGTCGCACGTGGCGCACGTGGTCACGCCTTTGCCGCCGTACAATTCCTTTTCGCCGGGAATGCCGGTGAGACGCGGTGATGCGCCTGTCGAGATGATGACGCTCTTGGTCAGAATCTCGCGCTCGGCCGTGCGAAGCTTCAGCGGTTGCGAACTGAAATCGACCGAAGTGATCAGACCCTGCTCGAAACGCGTGCCGAATTTCGAGGCCTGACGGCGCAAGTTATCCATCAATTGAAAACCGTCGATGCCCTCGGGAAAGCCGGGAAAATTCTCCACTTCCGACGTCGTCGTGAGCTGTCCGCCGGGCAGCGTTCCTTCCAGCACGAGCGGGGTGAGATTTGCCCGGCCTGTATAAATCGCCGCAGTCAAACCTGCGCAGCCTGTGCCAACAATGACGACGTTTTCGACGGGTGAAGACATGGAGGTGGATATCAGGCTAAACTTCGCGCAATTGGGAAGGGCAAACTGTAACGCCTCGGTTACCGCCCGATTTGGGACGTTTTAGATCACGATGCCGCGTTCGATCACGTCGTCAGGCAGCTCGTTTTTGTCATCCGGCGAAGGCGGAAAATGTTTGGCCAACATTTCTCCGGCGCGGCGTATGGCGCGGACCACGCCTTCGTTGAAAGCGCCGCGTTTGAAATCGGCGGCCATCGTTTGGGCGATTTCGTTCCAAAAGTCCGGCCCGCATTTTGCGTGAATCGCTTCGTCTCCCAAAATTGCATACGTGTGCGATTTCGGCGCGACCAGAAGGAGGACGGCATTCCGCTCGCGCGTGCGGTGCATGCCAAGGCGAACGAATTCCATCTGCGCTTTGGCCACGGCGTCACTCACTTCGTCGGGATAAATCACGACGCGAATTTCGCCCGACGTCTGTTTTTCAGCCGCGGCGATCGCCTGCTGAATCATGAGTTTGTCGAAGGGATTGAAAAGCAGCGTCATCACCAACTTCCTCCTGCGCCGCCGCCGCCGAAGCTGCCGCCGCCACCGGAAAACGTGTCATTGCTTCGCGAAGATCCACCGCCGCCGCCTCCACCAAAACCGCCGAAACCGCCAAAGCCTCCGCTGCGGCCCCAACCGCCCATGTGTCTCGATCCACCCCAGACTCGGCGCTGCCGGCTGCGGCCAAAAAGCCCTGAGAAAACAAGGAAGAGCACGAAGAAAACGATCGTGCTGCCAATCGAAGAAAATCTTCCCTTGCGCCCTTCGCCATGCGTGAAGCCGCTGCCTTTGTATTCACCGCGTGAGGCGGAGATCATCGCGTCGACACCCGCGCTTAGGCCTCCGCCAAAATCGTTCGCGCGAAACCGCGGTTTGATCACCCGGTTGATGATCGATGAGCACGTCGCGTCGGTCAGCACGGGTTCGAGCCCGTATCCAACTTGGATATACATCCGGTGCTCCTTCAGAAAAACAAACAGGACGGCTCCGTTCTTTTTGTCTTTTTGTCCAACCGCCCACGCCTGCGCCACACGGACGGTGTAGTCTTCGATAGAGGACTCGGACGTCATCGTCGGAAAAACCGCGACGACGATCTGGTTCGACGATTCGCGTTCGTACTCGGCGAGCTTGTGATTCAGCTGCGCGGCGCGCGTGGCCGAAACCACGCCGGCGTAATCATTGAAGTACCGGCTGGGGCGCGGCGGAATTGTTTCGCTGCGCAGCAGACTGGACGCGGTGAGAAAAAACGCCGCGCAACAGAGGAAGTTTCGCCAGAAGGAGGAGACGGTCACTCGAATTACTTCTTTCCGCCGAAATCAAATTTCACTTCGGGCGGACGTTCCGCGCCAGGCGTGGCGGCGAAGTACGCGCGTTGCTGGAATCCAAACATCCCGGCGAAGAGAACAGTCGGGAAACGACGCAGGGCGGAATTGTACGCCTGCACGACATCGTTGAAGCGCCCGCGCTCGACGGAAATGCGGTTCTCCGTGCCTTCGAGCTGGGATTGGAGTGATTGGAAATTCGCCGTCGCCTTCAGATCAGGATAGCGCTCGGAAACGACGAGCAATCGCGAAAGCGCAGACGAGAGACGGCCTTGCGCTCGGTCGAACTCTGCGAGCTGAGCGGCATCGGATGGAGCTTTGGACGGATCGATTTTCACCTGACCAACCGAAGCGCGAGCCGCGGTCACTTCGGTCAGCGTCGATTTTTCGAAGTTCGCCGCGCCGGAAACCGTGCTCACGAGATTCGGGATGAGGTCGGCGCGACGCTGGTAGACATTTTGCACCTGGGCCCACTGCGCATCGACGGCCTGTTGCTTGTTGACCAAACCGTTGTAACTACCCGCTGCATAGAGCGCGAGGACGGCGACGAGCGCCGCGATGACACCGAGCGTGATCAGAACTGTTTTCATGGAAGGGAAACCGATATGTGCGAATGCCGCGCGATCAAGAAGCAGGGCCTTACAGGCGGCCGAGAAATTTCCAGCTCATAAGCCGAAGCGGCAACCATGCGCGCTGAAGCCCGCGCCGAAACTGACCAGCCACCAATCGCGGTGGGGCCCCGGCTTGGCGTGTTGTAGTGCTTCTTTCAATACAAAGAGCACGGACGGGCTGCTCATGTTCCCGTAGTTGCGAAGCACGGCTCGACCTGGCGTGAAATCAAACTCGGGCAGCGCGCCCTCGAGCGCGACGATCACATCGCGTCCTCCGGGGTGGGCGATGATGCGTTCGATCGGCTTTGCGCCGGCTCGAGCCTGCTCCTGCGCGAGAAGATTGGAAACAGCCTTGGCCGCCAGACTCGGGACCGAGCCATGGAGCAAGTTGCGTAGTTTTCCGTCGCGCTGTTCGAAACGAATTTTGTCCCGATCGCCCGGCTGATGCAGTGTAGAGAAAGAGTGGATACGTTGCTCGCTCGCGCCCGGCGTGTCGCGCCAGATGGCGGCGGCGGCGCCGTCGCCGAACAGACAGGCGCTGATGAGAACGCCCGGATCGTCGTCCAGGTAAAATGCCGCCGAGCAGATCTCGACCGCGATCGTGGCCACGGTCGCGCCGGAGTTCGCTTTCAGGAATGCGTCGGCTGCGCGCAGCGTCGGGATCGCGGCGCCGCAACCCTGTCCGACGAGATCGTGCAGCATTGCGTCGGCGCGCAGGCCGAGTTGCTCGCCGACATAGCTCGTCAATCCCGGACAGAGATAGCCGGTGCATGTGCAGATGAGCAGCGCGTCGATAGCACCTGGGCTGATCCCGAGTTGATCGAGAGCTTGCTGCAGCGCGCGGCTGGCCAGTTTCGGCGCTTCGCGGCGAAACGCTTCATTCAACCGGTCCGCGCTGTAGTTGAAAACGCCGGGCACATCGTCCACCGCGAAATGACGGCGCTCGACTCCGCTGTCGCCGCGCAGGACGGCCTGCACGAGAAGTTGCGAACGCCGGTTTAGCCGATCGCGAATCTCGGGGCTGCGCGCGAACTCGTAGCACTCAGCTTGAGTGAAGCTGTGTGGCGGAACGGCCGTGGCGAAGGCGTGCAGATACATGCGAGTTAGTGCGCGTGGATGGCCGAGGAAATCACTTCGAGCGGGAGCAGCCTCGCGCGGTTGACCAGATTGAAGACGGCCTGGCGTGGCGGGTGGAAAAGGAAAGGATGCAGTTTGGACGCGAGAAAGAATCGGCGACCAAAACGTTTCTGTAGTGCTTCTTTGGTTACACGCATCGTTTGGGGCCAGCTCGTTTCTCCTTTGGCCCAAGCGATCAGATGCGGCAGAGCCGTCTCGGCACTCTGAAAGGCGATGGCCATGCCGTTTCCCGTGAAGGGCGGGATCATCGCGTAAGCGTCTCCGAGCGAAAGTGGTGAATCGGCGCCATCGTCGTTGGCCGGAAGGTCAAAACTGAATCCGGCGACCGCGGAGAAGGAGGCTTCGTCGCAATCGGCCGATCGAAGTTTTGCGGCCAGTGATCCGAGCCCAACCGCGTCGAGATAGGAGAACAGCGCGGAGGTGCGGCTCGTGGAAACGCCGCTGCGCACCTGGAACAGGCCGCAGATGTTGATGGAGCCGTCGGGCAGGGCGCAAAGTCCCACATAGCAGCGATCTCCCAGGTGAAATTCCAAGTCGCTTTCCAACACGAGCCCGCGCGCGTGCACTTTCAGTCCGATCCACTCGGACTCGCGGCGAACGCGCCCGCTCGAGAAAACACGGCCTTCTTCTGTAGTGCTCGAGCTGATACGCGAATGCGTGCGCAGTTCGCCGCCGGCCGCGACGAAGGCTTCGGCCATGCGCTGATCGAGCGAATAGCGGCTGATCGCGCGAGCAGGCCGGCTCAAGGTTTGTCGGCGAATCAGGCGGCCCGCGCGAAACCAGCGGACCGATTGGCAGGGCAGGGCGTCGGCCAAGACGTCTGCAAGGCCGAGTTGGGCGATTGTCCGATCGCGCAGGCCGGCGATGAACTCTCCGCAAACGCGGTGTCGCGGATAGTCGCCGGCTTCGAAAATTGTAGTGGGAATTCCACTACGCCGTAGCGCGCAGCCGAGGCTCAGGCCGGCCAGACCTCCACCCACGATGCTGATGGCGCGCGGCGAGCTCATGAGCGGCGCGTCGCGATCATTCGATAGGCCGACACATGGCCCCGGGGAAGTTCGATGACCCAATCCCGCCGGTTGAGCCCGAGTTGCTCGGGGAGCTCTTGCCCGCGAAACCCGGCGCGCACGCTCAGTGATCCATCGTGAAGGCTGACGTGGTTGGCGCCGATCCATCGCGCATACACGAAGAACGAGAGCTGTTGCCAGCGTCCGCGGCGCAGATCTCCGATCATGATGAGGCGCGCGTGGCGGTTCAGCGCGGCACCAAGCTGGGTGAGTTGGTCCTCGTTGAAATGGTGAAGGATTAAGTTGCCGGCGACGACGGGGTAGGTGTCCCAAGCGTCGAAATCGAAGATGTCGCCCTGGTGCCAACGAGCCCAGGTGGCCCAGTTCGGCGGGCGCGGCGCGCGATCGATGCCGTCCCAGGCGACACCGTCATTTTGCAGAATTTCGCCGAGTTCACCGGTCCCGGCGCCGAGTTCGAGTGCGCGTTCGTTCGCTCGCATGCGCCGCCCGATTTCGCGGCGAAACCAGCTCCAGTTGCCCAACGCGGAATTGAAATAGCGCAGATCCCGGCGCGAGGCCACCGCGTCGGGATGCTGGGCCGGAAGCTCGTCGAGTATTTCTGGCGGCAGGCTGGCGGGTCGCTGGTTCAGCGTGAGCGGCATACGGCGCAGCAAGGACTCTGTTTTCCGAAGGCTTTCAAGAGGTTGGAACCGATTTAGGTTGGCACGCCAGAATAAGGCGTTGACAGAGGCGAAACGCTGTGGGAATCGAACGGGCTGCTCAAAATCAGGCGATCATCTTCAATTCTCTTTCCATCATGGCATACAGCGAAGTTCTTCTGTTGAAACCGGTCGACGGCCTCGGGGCCGAGGGCGACCAGGTGCGAGTTCGGGCCGGTTATGCGCGCAACTTCCTGTTGCCGCGTGAGATCGCAGCTCCGGTGACCAAGGCCAACCGCAAGCAGGTGGAAGCATTGAAGAAGCGCCGGGCCGAGCGCGAAGCCAAGGACCTCGAGGTCGCTCAGGAACTCGGCAAGAAGCTGGAGAAGACCTCGATCGCGTTCGCGGTGAAGACGGGTGAAGGCGGCCGCATGTTCGGCGCCATCACGGCGAACGACCTGCACGACCGTCTCGTCCAGAACGGCATCGAGCTCGATAAGAAAAAGATTCACCTCTACACGCCGGTAAAGACCCTCGGTAAGCACGAGGTGAAGATCAAATTGCATGCGGATGTTTCCGTCGATCTGAGCTTCGACGTCGTCTCTGAAAATCCGATCGTCCCCACGGCCGAAGAAGCTGCCGCGGCCGCCGCTCCGGCGCCCGAACGCAAGACGGAGCGCAAGAGCGACCGTCGCGAACGCGCCGAGAAGAAGTAATTCTCTTTGCCTGAATTTCGCCGCGCACTGGTTCACCAGGCGCGGCTTTTTTTTAGTCCGTGCCGGTGCTTGCTGCGGCAAAGTTGTTCACAGCAGATTGTGGAGCGATTCCGAGCAACAGAGCATTGCGATTCTGCCGCGGCTTCATCGACTCGACCCTACGGAGCGCCAGCCTCTCGGCTGGCCAGCCATTGACGCCTAATGTCCGAAGAATTTTCAAAAACGTTCCGCCGCACACGCACAGGATTTCCCGCCAACGGAAATCGAGATGGCGCGCCGGACAGATCCGAACTCGGACGCATCCCCCCGCACAGCGTCGAGGCCGAGGAGTACCTGCTTTCGTGCTGTTTGCTCGACGGAAACGACACGGTGGCCCGGTGCTTTGAAGGAAAGCTGACCGCCACCGCCTTTTATATACCGGCGAATCGGATCATCTATGAGAAGCTGACCGAGCTCTATAATAGCGGCACGCCGATCGACCTTGCGGTCCTCGCCGAAGAACTGAAGACGAGCAAGCAGCTCGACGAGATTGGCGGCTATGCCTACCTGACGCAGATCAGCGGTCGGATTCCGACGACGGCGCAGGCGGGTTATTTCATCGAAAAAGTCCGCGAACTCTACCTGTTGCGCGAGTTGATCAAAGTCGCGACCGGCGCGGTGGAAGATTGCTATAGTTTCAGCGGCGGACTCGAGGAGTTTATCGACAAGGTCGAGCAGGACATTTTCAAAGTCACCCAGGACCGTATCACCGATGGCGCGCGCTCGATGAAAGAGCCGACGCGGGACGCGATGAACGTCATCACGAAAATGATGATGAAGAAGGGCGAGCTGACTGGCGTCAGCTCAGGCTTTCGCGACCTGGACCAGTTCACCTTCGGTTTTCAGCGGCAGGAAATGATCGTCCTGGCCGCGCGCCCTTCGATGGGAAAAACCTCGCTGGCTCTGAACATGGCCGAAGCCGCCGCGATGCCCCGTCGAGGCACGGGCGTGACCGTCCTGGTTTTCAGTTTGGAAATGAGCGCGGCTCAGCTCGCGTTGCGTATGCTTTGCGCGCGAGCCCGCGTGAACATGAAATTGCTGCGCGACGGCTTGCTCTCGAAAAACGGTGAAGAACAACAACGTCTTCTGCAGGCCGCCGACGAGTTCACCAAATCGTCCCTCTTCATCGACGATTCGAGTCATCTCACGATCATGGAATTGCGCGCCAAGGCACGCCGCCTGCATGCGCGTTCGCCGCTCGGCTTCATCATCGTGGACTACCTGCAGCTGTTGAGCCCGACGGACCCGAAGGTGCCGCGCGAACAACAAGTGGCGGAAATTTCGCGCGGACTGAAGGCATTGGCGAAGGAACTCGACGTACCGGTGCTTGTATTAAGTCAGTTGAATCGCTCGGCTGAGAAAGAGAATCGTACCCCGAAATTGTCGGACTTGCGTGAATCTGGATCCATCGAGCAAGACGCCGACGTAGTTCTCATGCTGGCTCGGCCGAAAGACGCTGACGAAAAATTCCAAGTCGCTGCGGACTCGGCCGAGTTAATAGTTGCCAAGCAACGAAACGGACCAGTAGGAGAACTGAAACTTACCTTCCTCCGAGACATCACACGCTTTGAAAACTTCACTCAGTAACCCGGTGCTCGGGGCCGCACGTTTCCTGGTATTTTTTTTGGTCCTCGCCACCGCGAGCCTGCGACTTTCCGCTCAAGGTTTGGAGGGTGAACCGCAGCCGACCTACAAGATCGGCTCGATCTCGGTTCGGTTTCTCGGCGCCGCCAACGTCAACGAGCAGGTCGTTCGCGCGAACATGCAGGTGCGCGAAGGCATGGAGCTCGATGACACGATGATCGACCGCGACATCCGGTCGCTCTATCGCACGGGTCTTTTCGAGTTCATCGACGTCAAACGCGAAAACGTCGACAGTCACACGGTGAATCTCGTCGTCGAAGTCACGCCGAAATTCCGCGTGCTCACCGTGAAGTTCGAGGGCAACAAACGGGTCCGCAGCCGCCGTCTGGAAAAGGAAGTGAAGTCGAAAGCGAATTCCGCGCTCGACGAACGCCAGGTCAAAGAAGACTCCGAAAAGATCCGCGAGTACTACCAGAAGACCGGATACAACCAGGCCACGGTCAACTACAGCATCGAGCGCAATCGCGAGACCGGCTTCGGCGTCATCACGTTCAAGATTCGCGAAGGTGAACGCGTCAAAATTTCCGACATTCGTTTCATCGGCAACGAACACATCAAGGCGCGCAAGTTGCGAAAGCAGATGGAAACGAAGAAATACGGCATCTTTTCCTGGCTTCTCGCGACGGGTCGTTTGAAGGACGAGCAGTTCGAGGACGATCTGGAAAAGCTCCGCGATTACTACCGTGACGAAGGCTATCTCGACGTCGAAATCGCGCCCGAAAAGGTCGTCTACGACTACCCGAAAAACGGCAAACTGGTCATCACGATTCCTGTCAGTGAAGGCCGCCAGTACCACATCGGCGACATCACGTTTACCGGAAACAAGCTGCACCCGACGCAGCTCCTTCGCTTCCTGCTGCGCCAGCAACCCGGCATGGTCTTCTCCCCGACGAAGCTCGATGAAGACGTCACGCTCCTCGAAGATTTCTACGGCCGCGATGGTTACCTCGACACGCGAGTCCGCCTGATCCGCAAGCCCAACGTCAAGACGGGCAACATCGACATCGAGTACAACGTCGAGGAGAGCGAACAGTTCTTCGTCGAGTCGATCAAGATCGAGGGCAACACCAAGACGAAGAGCACCGTCATTCTCCGCGAATTGGCCCTCGGCCCTGGAGAAGTTTTCAACGTGCTGCGCATGAAGGCCAGCAAGCAGCGCTTGGAAAACACGCGCTTCTTCGAGGAAGGCACGGTCAACGTCACGCCGGAATCGACGAACATCCCGAATCGCCGAAATCTCAAAGTCGCCCTTCGTGAAGGTCGCACGGGCAATCTCACCTTCGGCTTGGGTTTCAGCTCACTCGAGCAAGGCGTGATTTTCGCCGAACTCACCCAGTCGAACTTCGACCTTTTCAATCGCCGCTCCCTTTTCCAAGGCGCCGGACAGAAGTTCCGCCTGCGCCTGCAGTACGGCGCGAGATCGAATGAAATCATCCTGTCGCTCGAAGAGCCGTGGCTCTTCCAGAAGGAGTTGAGCTTGGGTGGCTCGGTTTTCCGCACGAGTTCGAACTTGGATAACCAGCTCTACGATCAGGTTCAGACCGGCGGTGAAATCTACCTCCGCAAGCGTTTGTTCGAACTCGTCGAAGGCCGCATCTCGTATTCGTACCGCGTCGTGAGCATCAGCAATGTCGATCCGTCGCTGCAGGCACTCGGCGTCCTCGACGACAAACAGCAGATTTCGACGGTCGGCTTCCAAATGGTGCGCGATACGCGCGACAAGATCGTCAACACGACTGCGGGTAACCGCATGGAGTTGACGACCGAGGTCTCCGGCGGGCCCTTCGGCGGTAATCTTGATTTCTATCGCCTTGAATTCCGCGGTTCGCAGTTCTTCCCGCTCTTCCAGACGCAGGCGCAGAGCTTGGGCGTGATCGGCCGCGCCGGTGTAGTCGACGCTTATGGCGACACCCCGTCGCTGCCTTACTTCGAGCGTTATTTCATCGGAGGTCCTTACAGCTTGCGCGGCTTTGAAAATCGCGATGTGGGTCCGAAAGACTCTTCCGGCGTCAGCTTGGGCGGTAAGTCCTATGGCATGCTCACCCTCGAGTATTCCGCAGATATCGTCAGCCCAGTGCGTTTCGCGGTGTTTTACGATGCCGGCTTCGTGAATCTTGACCCGTACGATTTCACTCCAGGCGGCTATAACGACGACTTTGGCGTGGGTCTTCGCCTGTTCATTGCCGGCGCTCCGCTGAGCTTGGACTACGGCATTCCATTGACTCACGACCGCTATAATAAAAAAGGCGGTCAGTTTAACTTTTCCTTCGGCACTCGTTTCTGATTCAGTTCAACTTCCTTTTTCAAAAAACCCAATATGAAGACATCCCTCCGAACAGTACTGGCGTTGGCCGCGTTCAGCGTCACCTCGCTGGTATTCGCTCAGCCAGCTCCAAAAGTTTATGTGCTCGATATGGCCAAGGTATTCGATGGCCACTACAAGACCGAGGAGCAGACCGCCAAGCTCAAGACCGACGAGAAAAAAGCGATGGATGAGCTGGAGCGCTTGGACAAGGACATCCGCTCGATGGCCGACAAGTTCAAGGAGCAGAAGGATCAGATGGATAATCCTGCGCTGACTACGGAAGCTCGCGACCGCGCGAAGACCGATGCGCAGAAGACGATGGAAGAGATCCAGCAGAAGCAGCAGGAAGGAAATAACTTCAAGCTGAACGCTCAGCGCTCCTTCCAGCAACGCATCCAGAATTTCCGCCAGGTTCTGGTCGAAGAGATCGACAAGATCGCGACCGAGATCGTGAAGCGCAAGGGCGGCACGCTGCTCATGGATAAGGGTGCCATCCTTTACTACGATCCGGCCTACGACATCACCGACGAGGTCATGGCTGAGATCAACAAGACCCGCCCCGCCGGCACGCCTGCCGCATCGTCCACGCCTTCGACGAGTTCGTCGACGACGACGCCGGCTTCCTCCGGCAGCCCGACGGTCACGTTCCCGGGCGCGAAGAAATAATCTCACGGATTTAACCAGCCCCGCTCGTTTTCGAGCGGGGTTTTTTTGCGTCTCAATTATTGCCTCGTCGAAACGCGACCGGCATTTTGCCCCGTCATGCAGTTGTCTTTGTCGCTAGCTGAAATCGCTTCGATCGTCCAAGCCTCGGAAACTCGCGGCGGTACGGATCGAAAGATCACCGGTATCGGTGCTCTGGATACGGCGCAGGCCGGCGAGCTTTCGTTCCTTGGGAATCCAAAGTACAAGACGCAAGTCGCCTCGTCCTTGGCGTCGGTGGTTTTGCTCCCTCGCGATTTCGTCGGAGAACCAAAGGCAAATCAGGCTTTTCTGCTCCTCGACAAACCTTCGGTGGGCTTGGCGCGTTTGTGCACGCGGATTGAGCAATCGCTCTGGCCGAAACCTGCTCCGGGAGTTCATCCGACTGCAATTGTTGCGCCTGATGCCAAAGTCGCGGCGAGCGCGACCATCGGCGCATTTTGCGTGATCGAGAGCGGCGCCGTGGTTGGCGAGCGAACTCATCTGCAGGCCCAAGTTTTCATCGGCCGTTCAGCCGAGATCGGCGCGGATTGTTGGCTCATGCCAGGCGTTATTGTATCCGCGGAGTGCATACTGAAGGATCGTGTGCGGTTGCAGCCCGGCGTGGTGGTCGGCTCCGACGGATTCGGCTACGAATTTGTTTCGGGCCGGCACGAAAAAATTCCGCAGGTCGGGCGCGTGGTGATCGAAAATGACGTGGAGATCGGCGCAAACAGCACGTTGGACCGAGCCCGTTTTAGCGAAACCCTGATCGGCGAAGGGACGAAGATCGATAATCTCGTCCAGATCGCCCACAACGTGACCGTCGGCAAGCATTGCATCATCTGCGCGCAGGCGGGCATCTCCGGCAGCACGATTCTCGAGGACTATGTTGTCCTGGGCGGCCAGGCAGGGCTGGCCGGCCATATTCGCCTCGGTCGGGGGGCGAAGGTCGATGGACAGAGCGGCGTGAATGCCGACCTGGAACCGGGCACGACAGTCAAGGGTTCCCCGTGTCTGCCTTACAATCTGGAGCAGCGCGTCAACGTCCTTCGCCGCAAACTTCCCGAGCTCTTCAAGCGGGTCGATGCCCTCGAAGAACAGCTCAAAAAGACTTCCGCCGTGCCGTAAGTGTACGCAACATCTCCGTTAAAATGAGCAACAAATCCTCGCCGAAAGTTTTTTCCGGCAACTCGAATCGCATTCTCGCAGAAGCCATCTGCAAGAGCATCGGCGTGCCGCTCGGCGAAGCCACCGTCACGAGTTTTCCCGACGGCGAATCGTTCGTTAAGATCAACGAGAACGTCCGCGGCCACGACGTTTTCCTCGTCCAGTCGACCTGTCCGCCTTCGAACCATCATTTGATGGAGTTGCTCATCATGATCGACGCCGCGCGCCGCGCGTCAGCGCAGCGCATCACGGCAGTCATTCCGTTTTACGGCTACGCGCGCCAGGATCGCAAAGACCAACCGCGTGTGCCGATCACCGCCAAGCTCGTGGCGAACTTGCTCACGGCGGCGGGCGCGCATCGCGTGCTCACGATGGATTTGCACAGCCAGCAAATCCAAGGGTTCTTCGATATTCCCGTCGATCACCTCTACGCGTCGCCGGTGTTCTTCAATTATCTTTCTAGCATCAACAAGGACCGTCTCGTGGTCTGCTCTCCCGATGTCGGCGGCATGAAAATGGCCGCAGCATATGCTGACATGATTGGCGCCGGTCTCGGTCTCGTCGCCAAGAAGCGCCGCAATGCGACCACGGTCGAAGCGATCAACGTCGTCGGCGAAGTGAAGGACTGCGACATCCTCCTTGTGGACGACATCACGGAAACCGCGGGCACCTTGACGGCCGCGGCGAAAATCTTGCGTGAACACGGAGCTCGCAGCGTCCGGGCGGCCGTGAGCCACTGCATCTTGAACGAGATCGCTTACGAGCGTCTTCGCTCGGGCTTGATCGATGAACTGATCACGACGGACTCGATTCCGCTCGATGCTCGCGGCCTGCCGATCACCGTGCTGAGCGTCGCCGGCCTGCTCGGCGAAGCGATCATGCGCATCAGCAAGAACGAGAGCGTCACGAGCCTTTTTCAGATCAAAGGCTTTTGATCGGATTCGGCTCGGGCCAGTTGCGGCCGGCTCGGAATTAGACTCCACTCGGAGCCATTCGTATGAGCAGCTCGCTGCGTATTTGGCTTTGCGTCGCGGTACTTGTTTTTTCGCTTCCCTGCTTGGGAGTCGAAAGGGCGCCTTCATCGGTTGCGCCAGAGGCAAAACCCAAGCCGCAGCCGAAGCTCAGGCTCGATTCTTCGCCGGTGAACGACGGCAAGGGGCCGGGCCTCGTCACGTACGCCGACGTCATCGCGCCGGTGCAAAAAGCCGTCGCTTCGGTCTATTCGACGAAGACGATTCACCAACGCTCTCCGATAAATCCGCTGTTTCCTTTCTTCGAAGCGCCGCAGCGCGATATCAAGGAGGAGGGCCTCGGCTCGGGCGTGATTGTATCCGAAGATGGATACATGCTGACGAACAACCATGTCGTCGAGGGCGCGGACGAGTTGAATGTTCAGCTCGCTGATAGTCGGGAATTCAAAGCGAAGGTCATTGGGACCGACCCAAAGACGGACGTCGCGATCATCAAGATCGAGGCCACCGGCCTGCCGACGGTTGTGCTCGCGGACAGCGACAAGCTGCGCGTGGGTGACATCGTTTTCGCCGTGGGAAATCCATTGGGAGTCGGGCAGACGGTCACCATGGGAATCGTGTCCGCGACGAGCCGCGAGGTGGGCATTCTCGAGGAAGTCGCCGGCTATGAAAATTTCATCCAGACCGATGCCGCGATCAATCAAGGCAACTCGGGCGGCGCGTTGATCGACGCCAAGGGACGGCTCGTCGGAATCAATAGCGCGATTTTGTCCACCTCGCGCGGCAACATCGGCATCGGCTTCGCGGTTCCGGTGAACCTCGCAGCCAGCATCATGCACAGTCTGATCGAAACCGGCCGAGTTTCACGCGGCTTTCTCGGCGTCGAGGTGGATGCGCTTTCATCGGAAGTTGCTGAAGCGCTCGGTCTGAAAAAGGACACGCGCGGCGTGATCGTGAACGACCTTACGGCGGGCGGTCCCGCGGAAAAAGCCGGACTGCAGCGCGGCGATGTGATTTCGGCCATCAACGACAAACCCGTCGCCTCACGCCAGGAATTGCGGCTGATCGTGGCGCAACTCCCGCCCAATTCGAAGGCGACGTTGCGCTATTTCCGCGATGGCAAGGAGAAGACGCTCAAGGTAAAGCTTGGCACCCTTGGGGACGTCGCGAGTGACGAACTACTGCCGGGCGTGCACGTCGCGCGACTGACCGAAGATGTGCGCCGTAGTTTGAATCTGGATACGCGGGTGGATGATGGTCTGGTGATCACGACGGTCGATCCGAGTTCGCCGTATGCCGACCGCCTCGCGCCGAACATGGTCATCATCGAAATCAACCGCGCACCGGTTTCCGAGGTGGAGTCCGCCCGGCAGCTCCTGGGGCGCGGACGAAATCTTTTCCTCGTGATTGCCCGAGGCGCGCCGCGTTATGTGCCGATCCCGGTGAAGTAGGGTAGCCCACGAATCACACGAAGGACACGAAAAGACCAAAACCATTCTCCCACGGAACACACGGATGGCACGGAAAGAGAATTTACAAAACAGAGTGAGTGCGGCAGGTCCTGCCTTCGAGCCGAATGCCTTTTCTGTTTCCGTGTCTTCCGTGAATTCCGTGGAAAAATGGTCTTATGATTTCGTGTTTTTCGGGTGATTCGTGGGCGAAGGGATTTGTGGGACGATCTTAGCTGCCGGGTTTCTCGATCGGAATTTTGGCGAGATCCGGCGGCAGTTGATCGGCGGGATAGGTTGGGAAACTGAGTTCGAGCAGCGAGATGGCTGGCACGTCGAAGCGCGCTGAACCTGAGCTGCGATCGACGAGCATCGCGACCGCGACGGGGATGGCTCCGGCGTCGCGCACGATCTTGAGACATTCCTGCACCCGGCCGCCACGCGTCACGACGTCTTCCACGATCAGCACGCGTTCACCTGGGCTGAATTTAAAACCGCGGCGCATGACCAGGACGTTGTTTTCCTTTTCCGCAAAGATGTACCGCGACTTTGTCTGCCGAGCGACTTCCTGGCCGATGACCAAGCCGCCCATCGCAGGGGCGAGCACCGTGGTGAAGCTGAACTCCTTCAATTTCGGCAGGAGCATTTCGGTCAAACGCGAGACAGCGCCCATGTCCTGGCAAACCTGCGCACATTGAAAGTAGTGCCCGCTGTGGAGCCCAGAACGCAGGACGAAGTGTCCGGAAAGGAGCGCCTTCGTGCGCGTGAAAATGTCCAAAACTTCCTGCTGAAACGGGTCCATGGGCCGCCACGCTGCCGCCTACGCACAAAAAAACAAAAACATTTTTGCGGTCACCGCAGGCCGGTGGCATCATGTTTTCATCGTGGTTATCGAACACATTCCCCTCGAAGATGAACTCGGCGACGTCTTGGAAAAGGCGATGCGCGCCGCGCATCTTTCCGAGCAGGAAGTCGCGATGCGGTCCGATGTCGCCCGCGAGAAGATTCGGGACGCCATCGACTACCGCTACGATCTTCATCCCGACGAACTTCACCGCCTGGCCGCTGCGCTCGGCATCAACGAAGTGGGTCTGTCCGCGCTGGCCCAGGGCCGTTACCCATTGCCGCAGATCGCCGGACTGCCGTTCTGTCTTTATCCGTTGCGCACGCCGCACGGCATTGGCGTGGCGAATGCCTACATTGTGGCCGACTGCGCGCTCACATCGGGTTTGCTTTTCGACACAGGCAGTGACTTCGGTTTGTTGCGCCGCGTCTGGCCCAAAAATGTTACGAAGCTCGATGCGGTCTTCCTGACGCACGACGAGACCGAGCACATCGGGGGCCTTCGCGGAGCGTTGACCGAATTTGGCTCCGTCCCGGTTTTTCGGCCGGATGGCGCTAACATAGAATCGGCGCTTTCGATCAGCGAAGGTGCGCGGCTCACCTTTGGCGGTTTCGAAGTGAAAACGCTGAGCACGCCTGGGCATGTCGAAGCGCATAATTGTTACCTGGTGAACGCGACGCGCGTGCCCAACGCGGCGCCTTTGTTGATTTCGGGGGACATGCTGTTCGCCGGTTCGGTCGGCGCGCCGTATTATTGCCGCGATCGTCTGGCCGAAAGTATCCGTCGGGTGTTCAGCCAATTGCCCGAAAACACTGTCGTGGCGCCGGGCCATGGGCCTTTGACGACCATCGGCAACGAACGACGCTTCAATCCCTTCGTGGTTTGAAGCCGGTCTGAAAGCTCTATGCGTGCGATGGTGCTCGAAAGACCTGGCACGCCGCTCGTGAAGCGCGATCTGCCAGTGCCTGATCCTGGACCGGGACAGATTCGGCTCCGCGTCCTCGCCTGTGGAGTTTGCCGCACCGATCTGCATGTGTGCGACGGCGAGCTCTCGAACCCGAAACTTCCGCTCGTGCCGGGTCACGAAATCGTCGGCGTCGTCGATCGCTGTGGCGCGGGCGTGGGCAAGCTTTCCGTCGGACAGCGCGTGGGTGTGCCGTGGCTCGGCCACACTTGTGGCGAATGTCCCTGGTGCCTGAGTGCGCGCGAAAATCTTTGTGATCACGCTCGCTTTACCGGTTATCAAATCGATGGCGGCTACGCTGAATTTACGGTGGCCGAGGCGCGCTACTGTTTTCCGCTGCCGGAAAATTTCGACGACGTGCATGCCGCACCGTTGCTTTGCGCGGGGCTCATTGGTTTTCGCGCCTATCGTCTCGCTGGTTCTGCGCGCACTCTTGGGCTCTATGGTTTTGGGGCCGCCGCGCACATTCTCGCGCAGTTCGCGACCGCTCAGGGCCGGCGCGTTTTCGCGTTCACTCGCGCGGGCGACAGCGAAGGGCAGTCGTTTGCGCGGCAACTCGGCGCAGTTTGGGCCGGCGACTCCGGCACCGCGCCGCCGGAGGCGCTTGAGGCGGCGATTATTTTTGCTCCGGTCGGCGCACTCGTTCCCATTGCGCTTCGTGATGTCGTGAAGGGCGGCACCGTGGTATGCGCGGGCATTCACATGAGCGATATTCCTTCGTTCCCCTATCGACTGCTGTGGGAGGAGCGCGATCTGCGTTCTGTGGCCAATCTTACCCGGCGCGATGGGGAGGAATTTTTCGCCGCGCTTCGCAACATCAACCTGCACACGACGGTAAAGACCTACCCGCTCGGCGAAGCCAACACGGCGCTCTCCGACCTGCGCCACGGTCGGTTAAACGGCGCCGCGGTCTTAATACCTTGAAAGGCCTTTTCACACGAAGCACACGAATGACCGAACCAATTTCCCACGGAATACACCGAAAACACGGAAATAAAAATACCTTCCGTGTCTTCCGTGGGAAATTCGTTTTCTAATTCGTGTGCTTCGTGTGATTCGTGGGAAAATCCAACAAACCCACCGTTCTCGCCCGTTTGCGAATATGGCCGATGGGGACACGTTGAGAACGGATGAGAAACTGGCTTCACGTTGCGGTTGCCGGGATCGTCGCTTGCGCTGCGGCGCGCGCGGCGGATGTGAAGGCTAGTCTGATTCGGATTGATGGAGCGATTGGCCCGGCCACGGCGGAGTACGTTTCGCGCGCGATTTCCACGGCGGACAATTCTCGAGCGCGATGCCTCATCATCGAACTCGATACGCCGGGAGGTTTGCTCGAGTCGACCAAACAGATCGTGCAGGCGTTCTACCGATCGAAGGTGCCGGTTATCGTTTATGTGACGCCGCCGGGAGCGAACGCGGGCAGCGCGGGCTGCTTCATTACTCTCGCAGCGGATGTCGCGGCGATGGCGCCCAACACCAGCATCGGTGCCGCGCATCCAGTGGAACTCGGTGGCGTCGGCGAGAGCAAGCCGAGCGATGTCATGACAAAGAAGATGGAGAACTTCGCGACGAGTTACATCGAGGCGATCGCGGACAAGCGTCACCGCAACGTCGAGTGGGCCAAAGCGGCGGTGCGCGACAGCGCGAGTGTCACGGCGGAAAAAGCGCTGGAGTTGAAAGTGATCGATCTCATCGCGAGCGATGTCCCCGACCTCTTGCGTCAGCTCGATGGGCGCGACATCGGCGGACGCGTACTGCGAACTGCCGGCATAGAGGTGCAAACGCTGCCGATGCTCGCGCGCGAACGGATTTTTCAAGGGCTGTGGCGGCCCGAGGTCATGTTCGTCCTGATGCTGATTGGGATCTACGGAATCATCGGCGAGCTCAGTGATCCCGGCGCGGTTCTGCCCGGCGTCGCGGGCGTCATCGCGCTGATTCTCGCGCTCTATATGGCGTCGGTGCTGCCGATCAGCATCGCAGGTGTGGCGCTCGTGCTTCTGGCGGTTGCACTCTTTGTCACCGACGTGTTCGCGCCGACGCATGGCGCGCTGACGGCGGGCGGCATCATCGCATTTTTTCTGGGCTCGCTTCTTCTGTTCGAGCCGGGAGGTCCGGCGTTCCGGCTCCCGCTGACGGTGATTGTGCCTGCGACCGTGGTCACGGCGGCGTTCTTCGTGTTCGTCGTCGGCGCCGGCCTGCGCGCGCAGAAGCTTCCACATCGAGTGGGACGCGAGACCATGCTCGGCAAAACCGTTCCGGCGCTCACGCAGATCAGCGCGGATAGCGGCACGGTGTTTATCGAAGGCGAGAGGTGGAATGCGCGCAGCGAAACTCCAATTGGCCCGGGCGATCCGGTGGAGATCGAACGCATCGTCGGACTTACTTTGTACGTTAAACCGAAAAAATAGGAGACCTTATGGACGCGGCAAAACCGTTGGTGAATCTGGTGGCGTGGCTGGTGCCCGCTTTGATGCTCGCCTTGATCATTCTGCCGAGTGCCATCCGCATTTTGCGCGAGTACGAACGCGGTGTCGTCTTCCGTCTCGGTAAACTGCTTCGCGCGAAAGGCCCCGGAATCGTTCTGCTGATTCCCATCGTGGATCGAATGGTGCGCATGGATCTGCGCGTCGTCACGATCGACGTGCCCAAACAGGAAATGATGACGACCGACAACGTGCCAGTCACGGTCGATGCGGTGCTCTATTTTCGCATTGTCGATCCCGAAGCCGCAGTGGTGAAGGTGGAGAATTTTCTGAAGGCGACCTCGCTGATCGCGCAAACGACGCTGCGCAGCGTCCTCGGTCAGGCGCATCTGGACGAGTTGCTCGCGCGCCGCGAGAACATCAACCAAAAGCTCCAGGAGATCATCGATCGTCAGACCGATCCATGGGGCGTAAAAGTGACCGCGGTCGAAGTGAAAGATGTCGTGCTGCCGGACAACATGAAACGCGCGATGGCTCGCCAAGCCGAGAGCGAGCGCGAGCGCCGGGCGAAAGTCATCAATGCCGAGGGCGAATTCCAGGCCGCCGAAAAACTCGTGCAGGCCGCCGCGATGATCAACGAGCAGCCGATCGCGCTGCAGCTGCGTTTCCTCCAAACCATGCGAGAAATCTCGAGTGAGCACAACACGACGACCTTCGTCCCCATCCCACTGGACCTCTTCTCACCCTTCATCAAACGAAGCGTGGGGGAAACGAAGGCTGAAGGCTGAAGGCGGAAGGCTGAAAGCGGAAAGCTGAATGCTGAAGGCTGAGAGCTGTGCTGCGCAGCGTGCGGTTTAAGTGGTACTTTGAGGATACCTGCCCCGGTTTCGCCCAAGCTGTTTCGCAGCGTTCAGCTTTCAGCCTTCTGCATTCTGCCTTCCTCCTTCTTCCTTTGTCTTTTGGTCGGGGTGGTGAGATTCGAACTCACGACCTCTACGTCCCGAACGTAGCGCTCTACCAGGCTAAGCTACACCCCGATTTCCTGAAGCGACCTTCGTCGCGGCGAAGGCTCAAACTCAGGGAATCTCCGCAGACGATCAAGGACAATTTCAAGTGAGTTTTTTGGGTGGGTTTCCCAGTAGGTAAGTGGCCTGTCCAGGTGTACGTTGCGCAGTGGGCTATCTAATTCTCATCGTCGCAATCGTCGTCATCATCCCGGTCATATTTCTCCTGGTCGGGAAACGGCCCGGGAAAACCAACACGGAAGGGCAGAAGCCCATCGGCAAACCGGTGATGGTCGAGCAACCCGCGGCCGACGAGGCGAACCCTGCCGCGTCTTCGACTGCGTCGAAAGACACAACCGCCGCGCAGCGCAAGACGCCGCCGGCCTAATCATTTTTCATTTCCTATGCGCGCAATCTGGAAAGGCTCCATCAGCTTCGGTCTCGTCAATATTCCCGTATCGCTGTTTCCCGCGACTCATCGCGAGGAGTTAAAATTTCATCTTCTCCGCGCCTCCGACCTGAGCCCGATCAACTATAAACGCGTCGCCGAGGCGGATGGCAAAGAGGTGCCGTGGAATGAAATCGTGAAGGGCTACCAATACGAGAAAGGGAAGTTCGTCGTCATCAAGGAAGAGGACTTCAAGCGCGTCGACATCGAGGCGACGCAGACGGTCGACATCATCGACTTCGTGAAACTCGAGGACGTCGATCCCATGTACTTCAACAAGCCGTACTACCTCGAGCCGGCAAAAGGCGGGGCCAACGCCTACACGCTGCTGCACGATGTTCTGCTCGAAACGGGCAAGGCGGGTATCGCGAAAGTCGTGATTAAGACGCGCCAACATCTCGCGGCCGTGAAGCCGACGAAGAATGCACTCGTTCTCGAGATCATGCACTTCAGCGACGAGCTGACCGACGTGAACGAGCTGAAAATTCCAGAGAAGACGAAGAAGACTCAGGGGAAGGAATTGCAGATGGCCAAAGCCCTCGTCGAACAGATGACGGACGAATGGGATCCGACCCGCTACACGGACGACTACACCACTGCGTTGATGAAGGTCATTGACGAGAAGATCGAGGCCGGTGGCAAAGATTTGCCCGCTCTGCCGAAAGCGCCGAAGAAGTCCGGCAAGGTCATCGACCTGCTCGCCGTGCTGCAGAAGAGCCTGGAGCAGACTTCCCAGGGGAAAAAGGAGACGAAGAAAACGGCCGCTCACGCCACAGGTTCGAAGAAGAAGTCGCGCAAGAAAGCGGCTTAACGTTTCCGTTTTTCCTCCATGCCGACACGGTCTGCGAAAACGAAAACGTCGTCTCGGATCGCTCCGGCAAGTTACATCGAGCCGATGAAGGCGCTCGGCGTGACTGAAGTTTCAGGCGACGATTGGCTTCTCGAAATCAAATACGATGGCTTCCGCGCGCTTGGCGTGATCAACGACGGCGAAGTCGAACTTTGGTCGCGCAACCACAAGTCACTGAACGATCGCTTTCCCGAAATTATCGAGGGGCTGCAAAAACTGAAATGTGCCAACGCCATCGTCGATGGCGAGGTGGCTGCGCTCGACGAAGAAGGCCGGCCGACTTTTCAGTTGCTGCAAAATCGCGACAGCGCCGAGGGCGCAGAGGCGCCGCTCCTCTATTATGTTTTCGATCTGCTCCATCTCGACGGCACATCGCTGGTCGGCGAGCCGATCGAAAAGCGAAAAGCCGCGCTGAATAAATTTCTGAAGCGCGCGCCGGACTGTATCCGAATTTCCCCTACATTCGAAGAGGAGCCGCATGTGCTGCTCGACGAGGTGCGCCGCCAGGGGTTGGAGGGCATCATCGGAAAACGGCGGGGCTCGATCTACGAGCCCGGACGGCGCAGCGGAACCTGGGTCAAGAAACGGATCGCGCTGGATCAGGAATTCGTGATCGGCGGGTACACGCCGCCGCAAGGAGGGCGCACTCATTTCGGCGCGCTGCTCGTCGGCTATTACGACAAGGACAAACTGCTTTACGCCGGAAAAGTCGGCACGGGCTTCAACGCCAAGCGGCTCGCGGAACTGCACGCGATCTTCGCCAAGTTTCGTTCGCCAACCAACCCTTTCGACAATCTGCCGATGCCGCGGAAACCTCGCTTTGGCACCGGGGCGACCGCCGCAGCCTTGCGCGACGTGATCTGGCTGAAGCCCGAGTTGGTCTGCCAGGTAAAATTCAGCGAGTGGACGCGCGAGGGAATTCTGCGTCAGCCGGTTTTTCTCGGTTTGCGCGAAGACAAACGAGCGCGCGATGTCGTCCGGGAAATTTCAGAACGTTGAGACGCAGGTCCGCGGCGGCTGGTCGCGACACGTGAGGTCGCCGCGCCCGCCTCGAGACGCGGCAGTTTTTGCTTCAGTTTCAACACAGGCTCGAAGAGGTCGCCCTCCGATTTGGTGCGTATGACCGCCGCTTCGGCCACGAAGCGCACGCGCTCTGGTTTTTTCGTGGCGAACAACGACGCTACTTCGGCCCAATGCAGGGGCATGGAGACGGAGGGATCGGCCTTCGCGCGAAGCGAGTACACGCAGATGGTGGTCTTGTGCTCGTCGTTCTGGCTCCAATCGATCATCACCTTCTTGCGCCGAAGTTCCTTGCTCATCTTCGTCACGACTTTGTCCGGGTGCTCTATCTCGATCTCTTGCGCGAGCTGATGAGCAAACACCTTCGTTTCGTCGAATGTCACCGATGTGTTGAGCGGCACGTAAAGTTGCAGGCCTTTCGAACCTGACGTTTTCACGAACGACGCGAGTTTGCGCTCCTGAAGCTTGTCGTGCAGCCAGAGCGCGACCTCGGCGCAATTTACGATGTTCGCGCCTTCGCCCGGATCGAGGTCGAACACCATCGATGTCGGCCGGTCCTGTGCTTTTGCGAGAGCGAGGCTCGTGTGCAGCTCGATGTCGGCGAGATTCGCGGCCCAGATCAGCGAGGGCAAATTATCAGCCAGGCAGAAATCGATATTTTGACCGCGGCCGTGGCTGTAGACCGAAGCGGTGTGCAGCCAATCCGGCCGATGGGGCGGGCAGCGTTTCTCGTAAAAGAAGAAGCCATTCACGCCTTCCGGATAACGCTTCAAGGTCAGCGCGCGTCCTTTCAAATGCGGCAAAAGGACCGGGGCGATCTCGGTGTAGTAATCGATCAGGTCGCCCTTGGTAAATCCAGATTCTGGATACAGAACCTTGCCGAGGTTCGACAGCTCCAATCTGCGGCCATCGATGATGACCTCCTTGGCGGTGCGCCGCGGCGGTGCAGGCGGTTTACCGGACCGCGCCATGACTTATCGTTCGCGGCGGTGGCGGGCTTCGACCATCTGGTCGTGCTGGGCTTCTTCGACTCCGTCGAGGACCGTTTTTTCCAGCGCTTTTTGCTCGTCAGGGCCTTCATCAGTCGGCGCGCTGCGGCCGTAAAATGCCGGCGGATTGCTTGGATCGCGCGAGAGCGTGCCAATGCTGTCGACGTCCTCGCCCGTCGAGGCGGGGAGGATTTCTCCAGAAAGTTCGGCGCGAGCTTGTTCGCGATCGTCGGCGAAAATCTCGTCCTCGGAACGGCCTTTGATCAGGGCGATTTCGCGGGCGCGGCGCTCGATGTCGTCGTTGGTGATGGGACCGGCGCCTTTTCCGCGAAGAACGGTTTTGCCGCGAGTGGGATCATTGAAAGTGCTCATGTGAATTTGAATGGGTTGTCTCCAACCTAGTCCTCTGAGCGGAGATCAGCCATCGGGCGAAACTCGCAGTGGGTGCTGGGAGAACGGCCCGCATTTCGCCGCGCACCAAGTAAAGAGAACGCTGTCACTCCGCGCCCCGCTCTCCAACACACGTGAGGCGGACACTCTTATGATCGATCTTTCCAAGCCGGAGGCTTCGCGATGAAACCCGAACGAATCTGGAAGGGCCACAGTTATCCCCTCGGCGCGAGTTGGTTCGGAAACGGCGTGAACTTTTCGTTGTTTTCCGAGCACGCGACGGGCGTGGAGCTCTGCCTCTTTGACACCGACGATCCGACGAAAGAGGAGACGCGCATCAAAGTAGAAGAGTGCGACGACCATGTCTGGCACGCTTTCCTGCCGGAAGTCCGGCCGGGACAACTCTACGGCTATCGCGTGCACGGCCCGTGGGAGCCCGAGAAAGGCCACCGTTTCAACCCCGCGAAGGTCGTCATCGATCCCTACGCGAAAGCTATCTCAGGGACGGTGAAATGGGGACCGGAAATGTTCAGCTACACGCTTGGGCACAAAGACGCCGATCTGGCGCGAGACGATCGCGACAATGCCGCGTCCATTCCGAAGTCCGTCGTGGTCGACAGCGCGTTCACCTGGGGCGACAAGAACCGCCCCGATCGTTCCCTCGACGAAACGGTGATCTACGAAGTCCACGTCAAAGGCTTTTCCAAATTGTGGGATGTAGTGCCGGAAAAACTACGCGGCACGTACTCGGGCATCGGCTGCCCGCAGGCCATCGACTATTTCCAAAAACTCGGAGTCACCGCGATCGAACTCCTTCCCGTCCATCAGCACGTCGACTCGAGTCATCTTCTCGAGAAAGGGCTTTCGGATTATTGGGGCTACAACACGATCGGCTTCTTCGCGCCGGAGTCGTCGTATTCAGGATCTGGAGACAAAGGCGGCCAGGTCCATGAATTCAAGGCGATGGTCAACAGCCTGCACGCCGCTGGCCTGGAAGTGATTCTCGACGTGGTCTACAACCACACGGTCGAGGGCAATCATCTCGGGCCGAATCTCTCGTTTCGCGGCATCGACAACACAGCCTACTACCGTCTCGTCGCGGACAATCCGCGTTACTACAACGACTACACGGGCACGGGAAACACCTTGAATGTGCCGCACCCGCGCGTGTTGCAGCTGGTGATGGACAGCCTGCGCTATTGGGTCACGGAAATGCATGTGGATGGTTTCCGCTTCGATCTGGCCGCGACGCTCGCGCGCGAATTGCACGCGGTGAGCAAACTGTCGTCATTCTTCGACGTCATTCACCAGGATCCGATTATCTCGCAGGTGAAGTTGATCGCGGAGCCGTGGGACGTGGGCGAGGGCGGCTACCAAGTGGGCAATTTTCCGGTCCTCTGGGCCGAGTGGAACGGGCGCTACCGCGATACGGTTCGCCGCTACTGGAAAGGCGACAAAGGCATCACGAGCGATTTCGCCTACCGGCTTTGCGGCAGCTCGGATTTGTATCAGTCCAGCGGCAAAACACCGAATGCCAGCATCAATTTCATCACGTCGCACGACGGCTACACATTGCTCGACCTCGTTTCGTTCAGCGAAAAACACAACCAGGCGAACGGCGAAGACAACAAGGACGGCGACAACAACAATCACTCCTGGAACTGGGGACACGAAGGTCTCGACGCTCCTCCTGAAGTTCTCGCGCTACGCCGCCGACTTCAACGCAGCATGCTCGCCACGCTGATCCTCTCGCAGGGTGTGCCGATGTTGCGGGGCGGCGACGAATACGGCGCCACTCAGCAGGGCAACAACAACGCGTACTGCCAGGACAACGAGATCAGTTGGCTGAGTTGGAAGCGCGGGCCGGAACAGGAGAAGCTCGTGGAATTCACGAGTCAGCTGATTCATTTTCGCCAGAGCCATCCGATCTTCCATCAGCCGCGCTTTTTTCAGGGGCGCGACATCCGCGGCAGCGGCATCAAGGACATCACGTGGTTCGATGGGCGCGGTGCCGAGATGAGCGACGAGGCCTGGCGATCGGCATTTGCCGAGACCTTCGGCGTGATGCTCGCTGGCGATTCACTCGGCGTGAAGGATTTCTTCGGCACGCCGATCAAGGACGACACGTTTCTTCTCTACTTCAACGGGCATCATGAAAACGTCCCGGTGCGTCTGCCCGGCGATCCGGACGTGCGCTGGAAACTTGTCCTAGATACCGCGCGGGACGACGACGCTTTCATCGAAACCGGATCGATCGTGCAAGGCGGCGGACGCCACACGCTCGGCTACCGGTCTGTCGTCGTCTTCCAGCAATCCGAAGGTTCCGACGATCAAGCCCGCCACTGGTACACAGAAGTGTAGGTTCGAAACTGGAGCGCAGGGTTTTTGGAGCGCGGCATCCCGCCTGCCTTTTCAAACGGCGTAGGCAGGACGCCTGCGCTCAGCGAACCCAGCGCTCCGCAGACGATCTCCAGCTTCAGTGCTTCAGCGTCTTCTGAATATCCAGGGCCATCTGCTCGTGCTGATGGAGCACGGCGAGATTCTTGGCCGCGAAAGCAGCCACGTCAGGGTCATCGGCTTTGCGGGAAGCTTTTTCAAACATGTCGATGTCCTCCTTGTGCTCATGCACGGCGTAGTCGACGTAGGTTTGATCGAAGTCCGCGCCTGATTTCTTCGACAAGCTTTTCACATGGCGGTCGTCGCGATCGAGATCGACGAGCGACACGCCCTTGCGCGCGGCGAGGTCGCTCAGCTCCTTGTTTGCCGCCGTGTGATCATCGATCAGCTGCTGGGCATACTTCTTAATTGACTCATCAGAGGCGTTAGAAAGCGCGAGCTGGGCGATTTTGATTTCGAGCAGTCCGCCGCGCATTGCTTTTTCGATGAACGTGCGATCGCCGTGGCTGATGTTGGGCACGGCCATGTTCGGCTGCTTTCCAACTTCGTTCAGTTTCGTATCCTGACTCGTCACCATGTCGTGGCGGTCTCGCGGAACAGTGCTGGGCGTGCTGACCTGGTCAGCGCCGAAGGCCGCGACGGCCGAGACCAGCGTGGCCAGCAAGCCGGCCACGATCGAGGTGCGCGGCACACCGTGGAAATAAAGTTTCAAGTTCATGATTTTGATGGATGAAAATTTGGATTCCGATTTCTCGGAATGAATCGGGATCGAGGAATCACGTTTTTGCGTGACTCAGAATAGGCGTTAGAGGAGACGTCGCCGGTCCGCCGATGACATCTCCGGTGGCGTTGAAGCGGGAGCCGTGGCAGGGGCAGTCCCACGTGTGCTCGGTGTCGTTCCAATGCACGATGCAGCCGAGGTGCGGACAGACGGCGGACATTTCGTGCATGATTCCGTCGGCGGAGTGGAAGAGTGCGATCTTTTGCACGCCGCGTTGAACCACGCAACCGGAGTTGGCTGGAGGATGCGCGGTCTCTTCGCTTTCGCTCGGGCGGCCCCAGTCGAGGTATTGTCGGGCCACGTTGAAGTTTTCTTTGGCGAAGGTCAGTCCCGCGCTCAGGGTGATCCGGCTGGGTTCGAAGGTGTCGGCCCACGCGTTGGCCCGACCCTGAATGAGGTCGGTGACAATCATCGCGCCGATCGTGCCGTGCGTCATGCCCATGCCCGAATCTCCGGTGATGACGTAGCAGTTTTTCGAACTGCCTGGATTTCGGCCCGCGTAAGCCAGTCCATCCAATGTTTCCAAAACCTGGCCCGACCACTGGTGCGTGACGGATTCGATTTGGGGAAAGTGTGCGCGAGCCCAGCGTTCCAGTGCGCCGAAGCGGTCTGCGGTTTGGGATTCCTGGCCGGTTTTGTGATCTTCTCCGCCGATGATCAGCGTATCGAAAGTTTCACTACTTTGCGCGGTGCGGACGTAGTGGTACGGGTCAGCGTTGTCCCATAAAAGAGCCTTGGGTGCGCTGCCCTTGCGGATGCGCGCGGCGATCGCGTAGGTGCGATAGGGAGCAATCTTCGTCTGCAGCGCGACGCGATCGTTGATCGGAGAATTCGTGGCGACGACCACGCTGCCGCAGCGAACTTTGTAGCCGTTTTCCGTCGTGACGATGATCTCGTCACCTTCGGTGATATCGACCACGCGAGAGTTGGCGAAGATGCGTGATTCCTGGGCCTCGATCGCGCGAATCAACCCGTCGAGGTAACGCAGCGGATTGAACTGCCCCTGCCGGGGAAAACGCAGGCACCGCTCTGAAGGAAAACTGGCGCCGCGCGGGCCAGGATGAAATTCGACATCGACCAAGCCGGCGCGATGCGCCGCTTCGAGTTCCTGTTCCAGAACGTGGCTGCTTTCGCCGGGTGCCGGGAAGAGATAGCCATCGAGACGCGTGAATTCGCAGTCGATGTTTTCTTCGCGCGCGATGCGTTCGATCGTGTCGATTGCCGTCGTATGAGCTCGCGCGGCGATTTTTGCGCCATCCTGGCCGTGCCAGCGTTCTATGTTGTAGTAACGGTCATCGATCGCATTCGAAAGATGAGCCGTGGTGCGCGAGGTTTCGCCGTAAGTCGGAGTTCCAGCATCGAGCACGACAACCCGAAGATTCTCCTTGGCGAGCAAGTACGCTGTGGTGAGTCCGCTGAGACCCGCGCCGATCACGCACACGTCCGCCGTCGTGTCGTCGCGCAGCATCGCTTCGTCGAAGCCGAGCTTGTTATCCAGCCACCATGACACTGTTTGTTGTTCCGATTGGTTCATAGGCAAGTGGGTTTCGCTGCTTCGCAGCATTTGCCGTCACTGTGTCACGACTCGGCCGCCCGCGGTATGGGGCGGCGCGCGTTTTTACGGAGGGGAAATTTCCCTCACTTTTTCTTGGACGTGCTGCGGCGCTTTCGTCCGGAGCTTGTCCGGCTGGAAGATTTCTTGCTGCGCGAACTGGAAGATTTTTTCGAGCTGCTGCTGCTGCTGCTGCTGCGACTTTTCGAACCGCGTTTCTTTTTTCCGCCTTTGTCCTGTTTGTTCACCGTGCGCCAGGCGCGCTCTTCCGCTTCGCCTTTGCTGACGCCGCGGCTTTCGTAGCCTTTCTCGATGTGCGCGGCCTTACGTTTCTGTTTCGAGGTGTATGATTTTTTGCTTCCGCGTGCCATGGGATTATGGGTTTTGGATTTGAGGGAGACGCTGCGTAGTTTTTTATTGAATACGCGAAGCGCCTGAAGCCGGCGGTGCGATAGACGCGAAAAATGCCGTGCAGTGCCTCCGCAATTTCCCGCTAAGAGCATGCGCAATTTTGCCTTAGCCATCTGCATTGCGCATCCCATGGCGCCCTTGACCGAATGCGTTGGGAAGAACAGTTAGTCGGACTCTGAAACCACGCACGCTCCTCTTTTTTCTCCCGGCGTTTTTTTGCGCGACGCTGCCGAGTGACGCCGCGCTGTCGCTGACCGATCTCGATCTCTCGAAATTGCAGACGCGCGAGGGACCCTTTTCCGGCGCGGAGCAATATCGGTCCGACGCCGGCTTCGTTCTTTCGGCTGGTCAGAGCTTGTGGGTGGATTTGAAGGGCGACGCCGAAGAGCTGCGCGCGACGCTCGAGCCCTTGCCGGGCGTTCCCGGCCAAGCCGTGCGCTGCTGTTTTTCGACGGCAAACGCGGTGCGGGAAATTCTGGTGCGCAGCGACAGCAGGGCGCAAAACGTCGTTCTCCCGTTGAAGGGCGAAGATCTTCTCACCGTGGAAGCGTTTGCGGACGGCCCCGCTTCCAGCATTCGGGTTCATGTCACGTCCTCTTCGATTTCGTCAAAGTCAGTCCGACCCGAAGCGGTTGGCGGTGGCGCCCGGACCGAGTGGAACACGGGGGCATGGCACGTGCGAATCGACGGCCGAAGCGGCGGAATCTCGGAGCTCTCGTCGCCGTCGGACAAGTACAAGATGGAGTGGGTTCGCCAAGCTGCGCCTTGGGGCACGGGTTGGGCTCGCATCGGTGAACGCGATGAAGCTTGGACGCATCCGATCGACACACGCGGCACGGGACCGCAATCGATGCAGTCGACCTACCGCCTCTCCCGCATGCGCATTCGCGTTGATCGCGCGTTGGACAAAGCAGGCAGGCTTACCGAAACGTACGTTTTCGAAAACACGAGCGAAACGCCGCTCACGTTCGGCGAAGGCGGAATCGGCATTCGCGTGCCGTTGGTCGACAGTTATCCCGGCGCTGAGGTCTGCCTGACGAATCGTTGCCACGCGCATCTCTGGATGGGCGGAACGTCGTCGTACATTTGCGCGCTGCGCATGGGCGGGGATGCGCCGCATCTCGGACTGGTTCTCTCCGAGGGAAGTCTGACGAGTTACAGTATCCATGATCGCATTACACACTCGAACGACCGGGGCCAGTTTGTCGTGCATCCGTCGCCGTTCACGCTGGCGCCAGGTGAAAGCAGAAAAATTTCCTGGGTGGTGTTCTGGCACACGGGTTGGGAGGACTTCTTCGCCAAGGCCGCCGAATTGCCCGGCTTCGTTCGACTTCAAGCCGATCGCTACACGATCTCGGAAGGCGACGCGATTCGCCTGCGCGTCCAGATGAAGGTCAGTCCTTCGAGCGTGAAACTTTCGCTCAACGGCGAGACGCTGCCGATCCCGAACACGGAGCTCGATGGATCGTTTCAAATCGTGCCCTCGCGACTCGGCGAGCAGTTGATCGAAGTCGATACCGGCCGCGGGCCCGCGTTGCTGCGCGCCTTGGTCACGCCGAAACCGCGCGATCTGATCGAGCGACGCGTGCGCTTCATCCTCGATCATCAGCAAAAGCACGCTCCGGGCGATCCGCTGGACGGCGCGTTTCTCGGTTATGACAACGAGACAAACGAGCTGGTGTACGACAAATCGGTTTCCGATCACAACGCCGGCCGCGAGCGCTTGGCGATGGGCACGCTCGTCGCCTTGTACGCGCCGCTCTGCCAGGACGCGCAACTTCGGACACGCATCGACGAAAGTCTGGCTCAGTACGCTAAGTTCGTCGCGCGCGAGCTGCAAAATCCATCGGGCAAGGTCTTCAACGATGTCGGCCGCCGCGGCCCCATCCGCTTATACAACAATCCCTGGGTGATTCAATTTCACCTGGCGATGTACAAGCTGTATTTGAATCCTGAATACCTGCGGCTGGCGGTCGACACCTGCCGTTCTTATTACGCGAGCGGAGGAGAACGATTCTACTGCATCGGCATGCCGGTGACGGAAATGCTGGACGCTCTCGAGCGCGCGGGCTGGACGAATGAGCGCAAGGAAATGCTCGCCGCTTTTCGAAAGCACGCCGAGACGCTGCGAGCCATCGGCGGCGCGTATCCGAAGAGCGAAGTCAATTACGAGCAGAGCATCGTCGCGCCCGCGGCGGTGCTGATGTTGGAGGTCTACGCTGCGACCCACGAAGAGATTTTTCTGCGCGGCGCGGAGGACCAGCTCGAGCGTCTGGAACTCTTCGGCGGACTGCAGCCGGATTATCATCTGCATGACATCGCGATTCGCCACTGGGATGATTTTTGGTTCGGCAAACGGCGCCTGTATGGCGACACGTTTCCGCACTACTGGAGCACGATCACGGCGACGGCGTTCGATCTTTACGGCGAACTCGCGCAAAAACCCGATTTCCGCGCCCGAGCCGAGGGAATTTTGTTCTCCAATTTCGCGGCCTTCAGCGCGGACGGACGCGCCAGTTGCGCCTATGTTTATCCGCTTCGCGTGAATGGTTCTGCCGGACGCTTTTTCGATCCGTGGGCGAACGACCAAGACTGGGCTCTCGTCGCGTACCTGCAGTCGCTCAAATAACGCGCTCAGCGCTTTGGCTTTTTCGGTAAAATATCGATGGCGCCGACGGAAATTATTTCCTGCTGCTGACTCAGCGTCACGGTGAAGTTTTTCACCTTTTGCTGCGGCGTGCCGAAGTCGGTGATCGCCTTCACTTGCGCCGTGATCGGGCTCAGCGCCGACTGGCGGCGGTCGCCGTTGAAGTTGAGCTTTATGGTGTAGGTTCCGGGCTTGGCGTTGCGCAGATCGAACTCCTCCGGCCCGAATCCTCCGGTGAAATCACGCGAGAGCCGGCCGCCTTGGTGAGTTTGAGGGGAATCGTATTTCGCTGTCTCGCGATCGGGATCGGTCACCCACAAATCGAGATCGGCATCGCCGGCGTCCCACGTGAGCACCACGCGCAGGTCCATCGGCAAATTGCGAATCAGCCGTCGATCCATGGCCGAGAGATCGAGTGGCTTCGGAGAGGTCGCCGCAATCGCGTTCAACTCCGCGAGCGCGATCAACTCCACCTCGGGGAATCGCGCATCCCAACTTTGCGTGACGATCTTCCACAGCGTGTTGACCGCTTCCTGCGGTTGACCGGCCTCCTGATAGGCGAGCGCGAGATCGCGCAGACTTTGTGGCTCTTCGGGGCGCAGCAGGACGACGCGCCGATAAGGCTCGATCGCGAGATCAGGCCGGCCCGCCAGCTGAAGGCGAGAACCGAGAAGACGCAGGACCATCGCATCGTCGACTCCGAGTTCCGCCAAATTCGAGAGGATGCGAAGTCCGATGTCTGCGTTGCCGTTCGCGATGAAGAATTCGGCGCACGCCAGATAAAAGGCGGGTTCTCGTCGATGGTCCAAAACGAGTTCGAGATATCGTGAATATTGCGCGTCCTTCGGGGTGCGCCGCAATTCGTCCGCGTAGTTGTTTTCTGGAGACCAAGCGGTGAGGTGAATCGTATCGGCCCGGCTGCCCGGCGCGCTCGCGCTGGCTTGTAGTGCCGTCGTCAATACAGGGTTCTGGGATGCCGCGACCGCGGCCGGGTCGCCGCTGCTAGGCGAGGATGGCGGCCCGGGAATCGAGGCAGCGCGAGAGCCGTTTTGATTTTCCTGATTTCCCGGAAGGGCTTCGACGGGCTGGCCGGAAGTCGCGCCGCGCCACCAGGCGGCCCGCCGCTGAAACGCGCTCACGACATATTGCAGATGCTGCTCGCGTTCGAGTCGCTCCGTATTCTCCGCGGCCTCGCGCCGGGCCATCCAGGCGGACTTCAAATCATCCGGTGGAGCCACACCTTCGCGAAGGTAGTCGTCCACGTTTTCCAAGACCGTCAGTGGTGTAGTGCTTGTTCCAATACGGAAGGTTTGCGCGACGCGGCGGATCGCATCGCGATTCGCCTCCGCATCCATGCCCAGGTGCCGCAGTTCTCCTTCCGCCCAGAGGAGAGAAGGAAGTTCAGAAGGATCGCTGCCGGAGGTGACGTGAAACTCCAGTCGTTGGGCATCAGCGCGCGTGTTGCCGACCAGCAGTTTCACCGTTGTATTCGGTTTCTGGATAACGCCGCTGAGATGAAATGCGTCGGCATTCACGGGAGCGCCGACAGCCGGATGGATCTCGCTTACGCCCCCGTCCTCGATGTCCACGCCGAGGATGCGCAGCGAATGAGTTTGAAGCGCGTAGGCCGCTTTGGCCGGTGTGAGGTCGAGCAGGTCGATGAACTCGCCGTCATGCTGTGCGGCGATGTTGCGCAACCAATCGATATTGGCGCCCGCGGTGGCGGAAATGGTGTGAACAGGATTGTGCAACGCCAGCTTGGTCGTCGTCGCGCCGGCGCCGAAATTGAAAAGGCCATCCGTGACGATGACCCAGGCGTCGACCTTGGGATCGTCCTTGAGACCGTCGAGCGAGGTGCCGCCGTCGTATTGGGTTTGCTCGAGCTGCTTTCGCAGAGCGGACCAATCTCCATCCTTCACGGCGAAGCTCGTCGCAGCCGTCGCGTGATCGCGCAATTCGATGAGCTTGATTTCAACGTCCTTCAGTTCGGCGAACCAGGCATCGAGCAGAGCGAACTCTTTTGCATGATCGCGTTCGCGACCTGACGCCGAGGCATCCCAGACGAGCGCGACCGTGTGCGGGGCCGGCCGGCTGAAGAGGATCGGGCTGCTCGGGACATCGGCGTAGAAATATTCTTTGCCACCAAAACGTCCCGTGATGACGGTCGGCTCGTCGCTCTTTGGAAGGACCAGGTCGAGTGATCCGCGCGCGTCGTAATCGGCACGCTCGATTTCGAAAAATTGACCGTCCCGCCACGGAGGCAGGGGAAGTTCGAGCGAGGTGCGCACCTCAGGCGCTTCGTTGTGCGTGCCATGCACGTTGAAGCTCAGCTTGAAATGCTTCAAACGGCGGGGAAACGAGAGGGGCAGACGATACGTCGGCGGGTCAGTTTGCTCGGAGATTTCTTCTTGATAAGAGAAGCGCACCCGTCGCGTCGCGCTCGGAGAGATCACGCCGAAACGGCCGCGAAAATTCGCGTCGTCGGTTGGCGGGCGAGAAGACGCCGCGGCTTCTGCGCCGGGCGCGTCGTAGACCACAGTCGGTCTGGCGTTTTCGATCGGGACCGCGGCGCGCAGCACGCCTTCGATCTCGATCGCGTAGGCGGTCACGCGTTGCCCACGCTTCAGCGGAAAAACAAAATCACCTTCGAGCGGCCGATCGTCATTGTTGGTGAAGACGAGATCAAAGGTCGTGAGCGCCGTGTGGCCGATGATCTCTGCGGAAATTTCCGCGCTTTCCGGCGTGATCAATTCCGAGGCGCGCTCCGTCGTTTCGATGCGTTGGGCGTGCGCGTCGGCGCAGAACAACGATAAGATCGCGCCCAGGATCAGCGTGACAGCCATGCCATTTCGCCGCCGCAGCGCGCGGAATTTTTGGCTGGCTGTTGGATCGCTTGGGGTCATGCGGCGGGGCAGCTGCCCGTCAGAGTCAACTATGACGGCGATTGTCGCCGTTTATTAAAAAGCCTCGGCAGAAAGTAACCGGCAACGATATCGCGGACGGCCATTACTGACCGAGTTTCACGCCCGGGACAAGATAGCCTTGAACATAATCGCGAACGGCTTCGGCCAGGGGAGTGACCGGAGCAGCGTAGCCCGTCGAGCGGAGCTTCGAGATGTCCGCTTTCGTGTAATACTGATATTTGCCGCGCAGCGTCTCGGGCATCTCGATGAACTCGATATTTGGCTCGCGACCGAGCGCGGCAAATATGGCGCGAGCGAGCGTGAGCCAGGTGTTGGCTTCGCCTGAACCGAAATTGTAGAGGCCGCTCTGCCGCGTGGCCGTCTCCGCAAAATGGATCGTCATCTGCACGGCGTCCTTCACGTAGAGGAAGTCGCGCATCTGCTCGCCGTCCTTGAACTCGGGTTTGTAGCTCTTGAAAAGCTGAACTTTGCCGGTCGTCAGGATCTGCTGATACGCTTTGTTCACCAGGCTGCGCATATCGCCCTTGTGATCCTCGTTGGGGCCGAAGACGTTGAAATATTTGACGCCGACGATGTGGTCGAGCCAGCCCTGCGCTTGGGCGTACAGATCGAAGAGATGCTTCGAGTAGCCGTACATGTTGAGCGGACGCAGCCGATGAAGATCGGCGGTTTTGTCATCCATGCCGCGCTCGCCGTCGCCGTAGGTCGCAGCGGACGACGCGTAGATGAAACGCGTTTTGCGCGACAGCGCCCACTGGGCGAGTTCTTTGGTGAAACCGTAGTTGTTGTCTGCGAGGTACGAGGCGTTGCGCTCGGTCGTGGCAGAACAGGCGCCGAGATGAAAAACCGCGGAGAACTTGCCGTGCGCCTCGGCGGAATTCTGTAGTGCTTTTCTAAATACGTCAGCCTCGACATAATCGGCGAAGCGAAGCGGGACGAGGTTCTTCCATTTCTCGTCCTGGCCAAGGATGTCCGTCACGATGATGTTCGTGAGCCCGCGCTGATTGAGCGCCCAGATCAGCGAACTTCCGATGAAGCCCGCGCCGCCTGTGACAAGAATCCTGCCGTCGAGGGAAGACATGTTATGCGTCGCGCGAGATTTCTTCGGAACGCGCCTTCGCGGCATTCACGGCATCGGCGACCATCGCGCGGAAGCCATGCGCTTCGAAGCGCTTGAGCGCGGCGAAGGTCGTGCCGTTGGGCGAGGTGACTTGGTTGCGAAGTTCTTCGGGTTCCGTGCCCGTCTTCGCCATCAATTTCGCGGCGCCGAGGATGGTTTCGATGGCGAGCATCTGCGCGGTGTCGCGGTCGAGTCCGGCAGCCGCGCCCGCTTCGCGGAGGGCGGCGGTGAATTCGAAAATGTACGCCGGGCCGCAGCCGCTGATCGCCATCAGCGGATCGATCTGACTTTCGGGCAGTTCCACTTCGCGGCCGATGGCGCCG
Source organism: Opitutaceae bacterium (assembly GCA_035765635.1). Taxonomy (GTDB): domain Bacteria; phylum Verrucomicrobiota; class Verrucomicrobiia; order Opitutales; family Opitutaceae; genus EW11. The sequence goes on along the minus strand of DASTWZ010000052.1, from coordinate 101,570 downwards.
AGAATCCGCAGAACGACGGCGCGGTCATCGGGCGAAAGCGCTTGCGCTGAGCACCAACCCGTCATGCCCGCGCCGATCGCGCTCGGCGTATTCGGCATCGTTCGCACGATGTTGCGCGCTCGGGGAAATGTGCGTTGCAGGCGCGCCAGCGTTTTCGCGGCGAGTACGGAGATCACGAGCTTGCCGGCGGTCAGCTCCGCCAGACGAGGATCGGCGCTGGCGAGGTGTTGCGGTTTGAAGGCGACGACGAGCGTGTCTGCCTGCGCGAGCAGTTCATCCAGTGTATTCGCCAACCGGATACCCGTGCGCTGGACCAGCGCGGCGGAACTCTTTCCGGAGCCGCCGAGACAAATCAGCCGATCTTTGGTGTAGATGCCGTTCGCGATCAGACCATCGATGATGGCCGATGCCATGCGGCCGGCGCCGAGGAAGGCGAGGGTGGAGGACATGACTCAGTTTTCCTCCGCGCCCGCACCTTGTGACGGGCGCTTCTTGCGCTCGATGGGATGCACCAGGATTGCCACGGTGCCGCCGTTCACGTTGTCGGCCATGGAGACTTCGCCGCCCATGTTGCGCATGGCATGGCGCGCGACCGTGAGTCCCATGCCGACGCCGACCGTCTGTTTCGCGCTGATGAAAGGTTCGAACATGTGATCGCGAATTTCCGGATCGATGCCGTTGCCATGATCCTCGACGCGGATCTCGACGGCGCGGCTGCCGGTCGACGATTCAACCTCGCGCGTGACGATCTTGATGGGCCGGGCGTCGGGCGGCTTGGTGCCGTAGGACTCCCAGGCGTTGATCAAAATTTTCGAAAGCACGTCTTCGAACACTTCGATGTGCGTCTCGATTTCCAGGTCGCCCAGCGGATTTTCGACCGCCACCGGTTGCGTGATCTTGAACTCGGATTGATAGCGAGTGACGCCGTCGCGCAGAAGCTGTTGCAGACTGTATTTCATCGTCGGCAGGCGCGATTTGCCGACGAGCGACGTGAGTTGCTTGATGATGTTGACGATGCGCTGGACGGCGTTCTCGACGTGGTCCGCGTTCCGTTTCACGAACTCGGGCTTGTTGTAATGCGTCTTGATGAGGTCGAGGTAGCCCAAGACCACGCCGAGCAGATTGTTCAAATTGTGCGCGATGCCTTGAGTGACGGCGCCGATCGTCGCCGCGCGGCGCGCCTCCTGCAGACGGCGCTGCAGGTCGACCATCTCGCGATTGATCGCCACGAAGCGCAACTGCGTCTGCACGCGCGCCAACGTTTCATCGAGGTCGATCGGCTTCGTGATGTAGTCGACCGCGCCCACCGCGAGTCCCTCGAGTTTGCTCTCTTTCGAACTCCGCGCCGTGATGAAGATGACCGGAATCGAACGCGTCTCCTCTTTTTCCTGGAGCCGCTGACAGACGTCGATGCCATCCATGTCGGGCATCATCACATCGAGCAGGATCAGATCGGGCTTGTCCTTGTTGACGACTTCGAGCGCCTCCTGGCCGGTGAAAGCGGCGACGACGCGAATGCCCTCGCGCTCGAGTTTTCGCCGCAGGAGCTGGACGTTTACCGGCTGATCGTCGACGACCAGGATGGTGGGGGATGACATAAGAAAGGGCTATTTACATCCTCGCTTCATCGCAAGGACGCCCTCGCGCGAGCGGATGCGCCAAGCGTTAGTTGGGCGAGCGCTGTTTGCGGGCCTTCACCGTGTTCTTCATCAGCATCGTCACCGTCATGGGACCAACGCCTCCGGGAACCGGCGTGATTTTGCTCACTTTTGGGGAAACTGTGGAAAACTGCACGTCGCCGACCAGTTTGTATCCAGATTTCTTGGACGCGTCGGGCACGCGGTTGACGCCGACGTCGATCACGACGGCGCCAGGTTTGATCATGTCGCCCGTGACGAATTCCGCGCGGCCTATCGCCGCGATAACGACATCGGCGAGGCGCACGATCTCCGGAAGATTTTTCGTCTGCGAGTGGCAGACTGTCACCGTGCCGTTCGCGCCGGCCTTTTTTTGCAGCGCGAGAAGCGCCACTGGTTTTCCGACAATCAAGCTGCGGCCGATGACGACGACGTGTTTGCCCTGTAGATCCACGCCGCTGCGCGCGAGCAATTCCATCACGCCGGCCGGCGTGCAGGCGACGAAGCCTGAATTGTCGTCCTGCGCGACCTTGCCGAGATTGATCGTGTGGAAGCCGTCGACGTCCTTGTCCGGCGAAACGCGGCGAAAGACTTCCGTCTCATTGATTCCTTTCGGCAGCGGCGATTGGACGAGGATGCCATCGACGGTCGGATCGGCGTTCAGATCGTCGATCAGTTTGAACAACTCCGCCTGAGTGATCGTCTCGGGCGGCAGAATCACGCGACTGGTGATTCCGATTTCGGCGGAGGTTTTTTCCTTCTTCGTGACGTAGGAAACGGAGGCCGGATCATTGCCCACGCGAACGAGGGCGATGCAGGGTTTGCGTCCCTCGATCTTCGACACCTCGGTCTTCAGTTCAGCAATGATTTCGGCCGCGATTTTGTTTCCGTCGATGAGTTCCATGCGTGTCCAGGAATCACACGAAACGCCACGAATGTTCAAACCAACAAACCAGAATTTCCATTCATGCGTTCGTTGGCGTCTTCGCGAAAAACGCGGTCAATGCAGCTGCAGGCTTTCCGCTTCGATCACGATATCTTTCGTGCCCTCGACCGGCTTGGCCGTGCCGTAGATCGTGACGGTGTGATCGATGTATTTGTCGATCTGCTCCGTTTGGAGAAGGCGGCTGACGTTGACGTAGCCGTAGCGCTGGCCCGACGAGTCGTTCAATTGATAATCATACGGGCGGCGAGGCCGCAGTAGTGAGCGCGTGGATACGAATTTTCCCTGGAACAGACGTGGCAATGCAGAGGACCCGCCATCGCCGAGATTCACCGGCTGTCCAGCGCCGCTGCCGGTCATGGCCGCGGGCGCGGCGGGAGAAGGCGAGAACGGAATGTTCGGCGCGGGAGTCGGTGTCGGCGCAGGCGTGGGCGCCGCGGCCGGGATATTGGATGCGGCCGGCGTGTTCAAAGCGACGGATGCCGCCGGCGCGCTGCCGGACCATCCCTGCACATAGCCGATGATTTTCTTCGTCAACTTAACCTGGGTCCATTTGCCGTGGTAGCCCGTGACTTCAAATTGGTCGCCGGGCTGCATCGTCGAGAGCACCGGCGCATCGGCTTTCGGCAGCGTGCGAAATGCGGAACCCGGGCGCGCGTCGAGTTCCTTGGTCAGATCACGATTGGCGATATAAGCTTCGTGTGGCTCGTTGAGCTCGATGGCAGACCAACCCTTCGGCAATGCGCTGGCCACGCCGATCGCGGGCGTTGGCTCAGTTCCCGCGTTAAGCACCGTGATCACCGGCGACGTCGCTGACGGTTTGACGTGAACGGCGGTGGTGGACGTGAGCGGGGCGGCGCTTAGCGTCGCAGCCGTTAGGAGCGCAGCGGACAGGTACTGTTTAATCTTCATGAGTGATGGCTGTTTTCTCGTTGGTCTCGCGCGGGGTCGGGCGCGGCGTCTTGAAGAGCAGTTGGACTTCTCTTGGTGAAAGTTGTTTGACCGCTCGTAGAGGAATTCCGCGCAGTGGAAAAGCGCCGATTTGGTAGCGCTTCAAACGCTTCACATCGTAACCGAGCACGGTGAACAGCTGACGGATCTCGCGCTTCTTGCCGTGGTGCATCTGCACGTCGACTTCCGATGACGCATTTTCGACGTTAGGGTGAATGAGCGTGGCCCGCTCGACCTTGAGTCGCTCGCCCTCGACGACGACGCCACGAAGGAGCAGCGGTTTTTTCGCCGCGGGAAAAGGTTGTTTCAACGACACGAGATAACGTTTCACCACGACATTGCTCGGGTGCATCAAGCGATGCGCGAGATCGCCGTCCGTCGTGAGGATGACCAGCCCTTCGCTTTCCTTGTCGAGGCGTCCAGCGCAGAAGAAGCGATGCTTTGCCAACTCGCGCGGAAGAACGGTGAAGATGTTCTCTTCGTGATGCGGATCGTCGTTCGAGCAAACCAGGCCGCGCGGCTTGTGCATCGCGAGTGTGATTTTCGGCTGCGCGACCGGCCGGACGCTTTTTCCGCTGACCGTGACTTTATCGACGCCCGGAACGATTTTTTGGCCGAGCGTTGCTTGCGCGGAATTGACCCAAACTTCGCCTTCGCGAATCAGCGCTTCAGCATTGCGACGCGAACAGATGCCCGCGTCTGCGAGATATTTCTGTAGGCGAATCGGCTCGTCGGTCGGCATGGTGGGGAATTGGTGGCAATTCGTGGTGTGAAGCAAGCCCGGCCGCGGGCGAAACAAAGCTTGCGACGACCGATGGCATTGCGCAAAACCCACACTTTTATGTCCGTCTCAGGCGTTGTCTCCGCATCTGCTCCAGTCTTCAACAAAGACAATCCGTTCCCGGCAACGATCACCGAGAATCGTCTTCTCAACAAACCCGGTTCCGCGAAAGAAACGCGGCATTTCGTGGTGAAGATCGCAGGCAGTGGTTTGAGCTACAAAGCAGGCGACTCGCTCGGCGTTTATCCGACGAACCGCCCGTCGGAAGTGCAGGAGATTTTGCAGGCGCTCAATCTCTCCGGCGAAGAAATGGTCATGCTGCCGAAAGCGACTTCGCCGATGCGTCTCGCCGATGCGTTGAGCACGAAGCTCGCGCTGGCTGGGCCCACCTCGAAGATTCTCAACACGCTGCTCGGCAAAGCCACGAATCCCGCGGAGCAGGCGTTGCTGGCCCAACTGCTCGCGCCGGAGGCGAAGGAGTCGCTGCCCGCCTATCTCGACGAGCGCGAATTCGTCGATCTCTTCACCGAATTTCCGAGCGCGAAACTGACGGCGCAGGAACTCGTGGATCATCTTCGCAAGCTGATGCCGCGTTTGTATTCGATCGCGTCGTCGCCGAAACTTTATCCCGACGAGATTCACCTCACGGTCGCCATCGTTCGCTACAAGACGAACAACCGCGACCGCGTTGGCGTTTGCTCCACGTTTTTGTCCGACCGTGTCCAAGTTTCGGATACAGCGACGCCGGTGTTTGTCTCGCACTCGCATTTTGGTCCGCCTGAAGACACGTCGAGGGACGCGATCATGATCGGACCCGGCACCGGCATCGCGCCCTTCCGCGCGTTCGTGCAGGATCGCGTCGCGGCGGGCGCGAAAGGTCGCAATTGGGTTTTCTTCGGCGACCAGAAAAAGAGCGCCGATTTTCTATATGAAGAGGAGTGGACCAAGTACCTTGCCGACGGCAGCGTGGCCCGCCTCGACCTCGCCTGGTCTCGCGATCAAGCGCAGAAAGTTTACGTCCAGGACAAGATGAGGGAAAACGCAGCCGAGCTCTGGGCGTGGATCAAGAACGGCGGTTATGTGTTTGTCTGCGGCGACGCGAAACGCATGGCGAAAGACGTCGATCTCGCGCTTCACGAAATCATCGCGCAGCAGGGCGGAATGGATGCCGCGGCCGCCGCTGAATACGTGAAAGCGATGAAGAAGGAAAAGCGCTACCAGCGCGACGTGTATTGATTTCAGGTTTGTTGCGCCGATCGCGGTGCGAATCGTTTTACTTCTATGACGTTCAATAATCGCAACGCTATCGTGACCGGCGCCGGCCGTGGAATCGGCAAGGCCATCGCTGAAGTCCTAGCGAAAAACGGAGTCAATGTCGTCTGTGTTTCCAAGTCAGCCGAAAGCTGCGGCAGCGTGGCCAATGCAATCACGGCCGCGGGCGGCAAAGCCTCGTCTCTCGCCGTCGACGTCTCCGATGGCGCCGCGATCGCGAAGGCGGCCGAGCAGCTTCTCTCTCAGCACGGCAAGATCGACATTCTGGTCAACAATGCCGGCATCACGCGCGATGGTCTGATCGCGCGCATGTCGGACGATGATTGGAACTCCGTCATCCAAACCAACCTGACGAGCGCGTTTCACTGGACCAAGGCGATCGGCTGGCCGATGTGCCGCGCGCGCTATGGCCGCATCGTGAACATCGCCTCCGTCGTCGGCCTAGTCGGCAATGCCGGCCAGGCCAATTACGCCGCCGCGAAAGGCGGTATGATCGCGTTCACGAAATCGATCGCGAAAGAATTCGCCCGCCGCAGCGTGACGGCAAATGTGGTTGCTCCGGGCTTCATCAAAACGGACATGACGTCCGTGTTGAACGAAGAGATTCAGAAGGCTGCGACCGCGCTGATTCCGATGCAGCGTTTCGGTGAAGCGCAGGATATTGCGAACATGACTGCGTTTTTATGCAGCGAAGAATCGAACTATATCACAGGCCAAGTTTTTACCGTTGACGGCGGCATGGCGATGTGACCCGCTTCAAATCTTAGAATTTTCCCGACCATGGCTGACCAAAAAACCATCGAACAGCGCGTTAAAGAGATCATCGTTAATCAGCTGAACGTGAATGAAGAACAGATTACGCCTCAGGCCTCTTTTCTGGACGATCTCGGCGCCGATTCACTCGATACTGTCGAGCTGATCATGGCCTTCGAAGAAGAGTTCAAAGACGAGATCAAGGGAGAGATTCCGGAGTCGGATGCAGAGAAGCTGCAGACGGTCGGTCAGGTGGTCGACTACATCAAAGGCAAGGCCGGCGCCAAATAAGTTTTCCGTTTTTCGCGTTCTACCGAGCCTCCTCGCGAGACTGTCTGGTAGAACGCTTTTTTGTTTTTAGATGGTTCGTTTCGAGTAACGTTTTCCGTTTCATGCAATCTCAGATTCCCCGCTCTCAGCGAGTCGTCATCACCGGCCTCGGCGCAATCACATCGCTCGGTCATGACGTCGAAAGTTTTTGGTCCAATCTGCTCGCGGGAAAATGCGGCATTCAGCGCGTTTCGCTTTTCGATCCTTCCGAATTTGCGTGTCAGATCGGCGGCGAGGTTCGCGACTGGCAGGCGGATCAAAACATGGACCCGAAGGAAGCGCGCCGCAACGATCGCTATACGCACTTCGGTTTCGTGACCGCGCATCAAGCGATCAAGGATGCCGCGCTCGACATGTCCAAGGAAGACGGGGATCGCGTCGGTGTTTTGATCGGTTCCGGAATCGGCGGGATGTACACCTACGAGTCGCAATTGAAGAATCTCTTCGAGCGCGGCCCGCGCAAAGTTTCTCCCTTCACGATTCCCTCGCTGATCGGAAACATGTGCTCCGGCCTCGTGGCGATCGCGATTGGCGCGCGTGGCCCGAACTTCGGCGTGGTGTCCGCCTGCGCGACGGCGACACACGCCATCGGTGAAGCGATGCACATGATTCGCCGCGGCGACGCGGATGTGATGATCGCGGGCGGAGCAGAAGCGGCGATCACACCGTTTGCCTACGCGAGCTTTTGCTCGATGAAGGCGATGAGCACACGCAACGACGATCCGCAGCATGCGAGTCGACCGTTCGATTTGGGACGGGATGGTTTCGTGATGGGCGAGGGCGCAGGCGTGCTGGTACTCGAGTCGCTCGAACACGCCGAGGCGCGCGGCGCTCGGATTTATTGTGAACTGGCTGGCTACGCCGCGACGTGCGACGCCTATCACATCACGCAGCCAGACCCCGAGGGCAAAGGTCTGTCGATGGCGATGAAACGCGCATTGGCCTCCGCTGGTGCGACTCCGGAGAACATCGACTATATCAATGCGCACGGCACCTCCACGCCGTACAACGACAAGTTCGAGACGCTCGCGATCAAGAAGGTGTTCGGCGATCACGCGCGCCAACTCGCGATCAGCTCCACGAAATCGATGACCGGACATTTGCTCGGCGCCGCGGGCGGGATCGAGTCCGTGATTTCGGTGAAGACGATTCAGACCGGCGAAATTGCGCCGACGATCAATCTCACCGAGCCGGATCCCGAGTGCGATTTGGACTACGTGCCGAACGTGAAGCGCGCTGCGAAAGTGCGCACCGTCCTGAGCAACAATCTCGGTTTCGGCGGCCAAAACGCCGCGGTCGTCTTCCGCGCGCTTTAAACCCTGAGGGCAAGGCCTCAGGCAAAATAGCTCGCGGCTCAGCGGCCAGAGAGGCATGCTCGCTCGACCTCGACGATGACGAACAACCCGTTCAGTCCGTTCGTGCAGGAGCCCGAGCCGCCGGCTTTGCTGCTCAATGCCGAACGTCGTCGCGCCAAGAACACGCTGCAGGTGCTCGCGAGTTTGCTGTCACTCCAGTCGCGCGATTTGTCCGATGGTCCAACGCGCGGCGCCTTTGTCGCCGCGGAAGAGCGTATCCGAATTGTCGCTACACTGTACGATCGGCTCGCCCGCGCCGGCTCCAGTCAACAGTTGGATTTCAGTGATGCGCTGCATGAAATCGTCGCGAGCACGTTGCGCAGCCAATCCCGCATCACCGTCACGCCTCATGTATTCGCCGATCCACTACAGATCGAGCTCGAGACCGCGATCCCGCTGGCGCTGATCGCCTATGAGTTGATGTGCGATGCGCTGCTTCACGGTTTTCAAGACAGAGTGGCTGGGCGAATGGATGTGACTCTGAACGTGCCGCCGACGGGCGCGGAGTGCCTTCTATCGGTGGCGGACGACGGAAACCCGCGCACCCTCCTCGCGCTGCATTCTGCCGATGCAGTTCGGGGAAAATTGGTCGATGTACTGGTTCGCCAACTGCGAGCCCGCTTGACCTTGGAAAGCGTTTCAGGGACACGGCTGGCCGTTCGCTTCCACCTCCCGTCGTAAACATGTCATCCAAGCCCGCCAGAAAGCTCTATATCGTCGAGGACGAGCCGACCATCTCGTCGTTGCTGAGCCTTGCCCTGGCCAAACTGGGTTACAATGTCGTGGGCGCGTCCGACAATGGACCCGACGCAATCCGGCAAGTCGCGGAATTGATGCCCGATCTGGTGTTGATGGATGTCCAGCTGAACGGCGCGATGGATGGCACCGAGGCCGCGCGGCAGATCCGAGTGACGTCGGGCCGTCCAGTGATCTTTTTGACCGGCCATTCCGATGCGGGCGTTGTCCAGCGCGCGAAAGAGACCGAGCCTTACGGCTATATTTTAAAACCGTTCTCGTCCCGTGAGTTGATGGTTCAGGTCGAAATGGCGCTGTATCGGCATCAAATGGAAAACGAGCGCGCCCAGCTCAAACGGGAGTTGGAAATCGCGCACGAGAACCTACGCACCCTCCGCGGGCTGCTGCCGCTGTGCGCGGGCTGCAAAAAAATCCGCGAGGACGACGGATATTGGAGCAAACTCGAGGACTACTTCGCGCTTCATGCGAACGTCGAGTTCACGCACGGCTTTTGCCCGGAATGCGAAGACCGGTTTTATGGAACGCGCGCCGGACACCGCCCAGCGCCGCTTGTCATCGAGAGAAAGAAAAACCCGCGGCGTTGAGGCAGCGGGTTGGAAAGAGGGTGGAACGGGCCACCGTGAGAGCCGCGGAAAGCCGCGAAACCCGGTTAGGCTTTTTCGACCAAGCCGGCTTTGATCGCCTTGACGGAGACCAACATGCGTTTCGTGCCGCCGTTCGGCAACTTGACGCGAATGCGCTGAAGGTTCGGGCGGAATTTGCGCTTCGTGATGCTGGTCACGTGCGTGCCGATGCCGCCGCTCTTCTTGCTCTGACCCTTACGATTGATGATGCTGCCTTTGACGGGGCGTTTACCGGTGATAGCGCAAATCCTGGCCATGGTTTGTAATTGGTTAAAGGGGTTAGAAGTAAAGGTTCGGTTTCGGGCGATGCAAGGGATTTTTGCGCGCCATCTTTATCTTCACCATCGGCCGCATTACACGCCGCTCGATCAGGAAAACGAGAACGTTTCCCCAACCGAAAGCACCTTCACGCGGTGCCCCGCCGCGGCGGCCTTGCCGACGAATTCATCGGGGTCGACGGCGATCTTCTCGGTCGTGTTGTAATGCATGGGAAACGTCAGGCGCGGGCAGAGAAGATCCAGCGCCGCGACCGCATCGTCGATGCCCATGGTGTAGTAATCGCCAATAGGCAGGAACGCGACATCGATGGGCTGCCGCGCGAGCAGGCGCATGTCGCTGAACAAGGCGGTGTCGCCAGCGTGATAAACGATTTTGCCGCCAATCGTGACCAGGAACCCCGCGGCCTCGCCGAGCGCGAGGTTTTGACCTTCGGGCATTTCTCGCGCCGAGCTGTGCCACGCTGGAGTGAGCTGCACGCGGCCAAACTCCGTTTTCACCGTGCCTCCCGTCATGAGGTCGAACACGGGTAGTTTTGTTTTGGCGCTGAAGTATTCAGAGAGTTCATACGGCGCGAAGATCGGCGCCTGATTGCGTTCGGCGATTTCGATCACATCCACCGAATGATCTTCATGCGCATGACTGCAGAAAACGTGCGTGCAACGGACATCGCGCGCTTCCGTTTTTGCTTTTGGATTTCCGGTGAAATACGGGTCGAAGAGCAGGCTCCACTTTTCATGCTGAACGAGGAAAGAGGAGTGGCTCAGCCAAGTGATGTTGAGCATCGCGCGCCGCGTCGATCTGGGTCCACTAACTCTGAAGCGCCGCGAGCCAGTCGCGCGCCACCTGAACGTCGCTGGGCACGAGGCCGTGCGATGCCTCCTGATCACGCCGCGTGACGGCCGCGCCCGCAGCCTCGAAGATGGAGGCAAGGCGAAGCGGATGATCGGCCGGGACAATCGGATCGAATCGACCGTTGCTCATCAGAATCCTCGTTCCGTCCAGGCTGCCGTGCGGAGGCTGCGCATCGAGCACCAGCATCGCGCGCAGCAGGACCGCGCCGTGAAGTACGCCAGGATAAAGCTGCAGCATGGCAGCCGCGATGTTCGCGCCATTCGACAGGCCCAGCGCGATCAATCGTTTCTGATCGATGCCGTATTTGGCCGTGGCTTCGCGAACAAATTCAGCCAGCGCTGTCGTGCGATTTTTCACGTCTTCCAAATCGAAAACGCCTTCCGCGAAACGGCGAAAAAATCGCAGCTGCCCATGCTCGTTCACGTCTCCTCGCGGGCTGATCAGAGTCGAACCTGGAGAAACAGTATGGGCCAGACGAACGAGATCCAATTCGTTCCCTCCCGTGCCGTGCAGGAGCAGAAGAGGCGGAGCAGACGATGAAGTGCCTTCTTCGAAGTGATGCTGGTAGGTCATTCGACCGAACCGTGCATCAAACCGTCGGAAGTGCAAAACGCCGGTCGTTTGTCAGTACTCGTCGATCTTCTTGATCCGGGCGATATGGCGGCCGCCCTCGAATTCCGTGGCGAGCCAGACCTTCACGATGCGCAGTGCATCGGCTTCCGAAATCGTGCGTTGGCCGAGCGAGAGGACATTTCCGTCGTTGTGCGAGCGGTTCCAGATCGCGACCTGGTCCGTCCAGCAGAGCCCGCACCGGATGCCCTTGATGCGGTTGGCCACGATGGCTTCTCCATTGCCTGAGCCACCAAGAACGATTCCGCGCTCATACTCGCCCCGCGCCACGGCTTCCGCGACCGGTCGAACAAAGTCCGGGTAGTCGCATGACTCCTCGGAATGGGTTCCGAAGTCACGCACCGTGTGGCCCTCGGAGAGAAGCATCGTCTTGATGGCCTCTTTGTACTTAAATCCCGCGTGGTCGGAGCCTATTGCGATAGTAAAGGTCTTCATGTGGTAATGAGCACGAGAAGGTGGCAGCTGTTCGTTATGCGAAGAGGCCTCCACGCTCAGCAAACAAAATCCCAAAGCTTCTATGAAACCGTGTCTAGCTTCGCTGACTGTTTTACTCGTGGGGGCGATCCTTTGTGGCTGCTCCACTCCTGACTCTAGAATCAAGGATCATCAGGCTGCCTTCGCCGCACTCTCGCCGGAAGATCAGGGGCGCATCCGCGGAGGGAAAATCGATGTCGGCTACACGCCGGAAATGGTGCTGATGGCACTCGGTGATCCGGATCGCAAATACACGCGGACCACGGCCAAAGGCACGGCCGAGGTCTGGGCTTATCGCGACAAGGGACCGCGTCTGGCCATCGGTGTCGGCGTCGGCGGCGGTTCCGGCCACGTGGGTGGAGGTGTTGGCGTTGCGACCGGAGGTGGCGATCAACGCGACGATAAGGTTCGCGTGATTTTCGACAACGGTCGCGTGAGCGCGATCGAACGCAGCGGTCGCTAATCGAGACTCACCGACGGCAAACGCGATCGATCGACTCGAGGAATGCGTTCGTATCTTCGAGGCTTTGAAGCACGATATCCGGGCTGAATGGCTCGAGTGCCGCCGGGCTGAAACGCCCAGTCGCGACCGCGAGTGTTTTTGCACCGATCGCTTTTCCGCAGGCGATATCGTGGGGCGTGTCTCCGATGACGATGACGCGCTCGGGCAGGAACGGAATCTTGTGGTGATCCGCCGCGCGCCGGAGGGCGTGGGGCCCGAGTTCGTTCCTGAGATCGCTATCGTCTGCGAATGCGCCAAAGGGGAAGTATTTCCAGAGATCGAAATGACTGAGTTTGATCTTCGCCCCGATCTGCAGGTTTCCAGTGAGAAGGGCCTGGGCCACATCTTTTCGCTGGCTCACGGCATCGAGCGCGGCGCGCACACCGGGCAAAACTCGCGCCCGGGGGTTCGCCATTTCCTCGCCGACGGTCGCGAGATAGGCGTCGAGAAAACGCCGGATGTTTTTGTCGGTCGTTTCGAGTCCATAGCGGGCGAGGATTTGAGTCGCGATCCAGCGATCCGTGCGTCCTGCTAATTCCAACCACCCAAGGTCTTCGGTGAGCCCGAATTCGCGTTCCATGGCGAATCTCAACGCGCGTTCGCCCGCTCCACCGGAGTCGATCAGCGTTCCGTCGATGTCCCAAAGAAGAAGCATCATCATGATGAAACGTTCAGCCTCAGGAGCGTGTCCAAGGTTGGCGAGACCAAGCTTCCAAATACCTTTATCCATGAAACCTCTAATGCTCCTTTTCGCCGTTTTCGGCCTGCTCTTCGCGGCGTGCTCCACGCCCGAATCCAGAATCAAAAAGAACCCGGAGATATTTTCGAAGCTCTCGCCGGAAGAGCAGCAACTCATCAAGGAGGGCAAAGTCGGCATCGGTTTCACTCCTGAGATGGTGAAACTCGCGATCGGCGACCCGGACCGCGTGACGACCCGCACCGACGCCAATGGCGTAACCGAAACCTGGCGCTACGTCACCTATGAGAGCGACACCGGCATGCTGCTCTATCGCGGCTACTATCACCGTTACTATCGCTGGGGCGATCCGATGTTTCCTTATTACACCGCGTTTCCGGCGCGGCGTGAGCGGGACTTCTTCCGCGTCGTGTTTCACGGAGGAAAGGTGACCGCCATCGAAGAGGAAAAGCCCTGACGAAGCTTCCACGGCGTCAAACGAAGATCAGCCGGCCACTGACCTGACCGGCTCGAATTCGATGAGGCGTCTAGTGTGTTTCCAAAAGAAAAGGCGCGCCGAAAACGGCGCGCCTTTTTCGTATTCAGAATTTGGAGACGATCAGCTTTCGGGCGTCATGCGGAAGGGCAGAATCATCCGCGTGCGAACCGCCTTGGAGTGAACCACACCAGGGCGGAAGCGCCACTTCGCGGCGGCTGCCATGCAGGCCCGGCCGAAAGCAGGATTGCTGGCGCTGACGATTTTGACATCCGTCGGGATGCCGTCTTTGCCCACCACAAATTCGATTGTGGCCGTGCCGCCGTCGCTGCGCATGCCAGAGGTCAACTCGGGCTCGACTTGCTGAAGCGGGACAGGGCGTTCGTCGAGTTCACTGAGCTTCATCACGCGCTCCGGATCGAGCAACGTGCCGTTCAAGGTGAGCGTCTTGCCTGACTCGACCTTGCCCGAGACGGTGGCGTTGTCGTAGCCGCGTTGGCTGATCGTGAAGGTGACATCGCCGGGCGTGACGTCGTTGAGCGTGAGCGGGGTGGTGCCGACCGAATTTCCGTCGCGCAGGACAGTCGCGCCGCTCGGCGTGCTGTTGATGACAATCGTGCCGCCCACGAATGTGCCGTGAGCCTTCGCGACATTGTTGCGTTCGATTGAAACCGTGGCGGTGTAGGCCTGCCAACCTGGCTTCGTGATGGTCAACTGATACGAGCCCGCGGGAACATCATTCAGCGTGACCGGGGTCTGGCCTTTGCGCACGTCGGAGGGATTGACGAAAAGCGAGGCGGCTGGCTTCAGCTCGTAGTCGAGTCCGTTCGGATCGCTGGTGATTTCGACGCTGCCGACTTGGCGGTGAAGTTTGATCGTGCCGAGATCCGTGACTTCGTTGGCCTTGATGTCGATGTCGCGTTGTTCGTTGTCATAGCCCGCGAGTGAAATCGTGAGGGAGTAGCGGCCGAGACGCAGATCTTTCATGCTGACCGGAGTCTGCCGCGGGGCGAGTTCGCCGATGGAGACGGTCGCGCCGGCTGGATCTGTGTTGAGCGTAAGACCGCCGCGTGCGTTCAAGAGCTCTTCGGCTGTGGCGGCGCGCATTTTTTCTTCGGCTTCGATGCGTGCTTTCTCAGCGGCAACCGCGCGTTGAGCTGCTTCGGCTTCGGCCTTCTTGCGAGCGTCAGCCTCTTGCTTCGCTTTCTCTTCCGCGGCGCGGCGAGCGGCTGCTTCAGCTGCGGCGCGTTGGTCGGCTTCGCGAGCTTTGGCGGCTTGAGCCTCTTTTTCTTTTTGAGCCTGGCTGTAGAAATAGCCACCGCCGCCGAGGATGAGCACAAGAATCACGATCACCGCGATGATGGGCAGCTTGCTCTTTTTCTCGGGGAATGGCGCCGCGGAAGGAGCCTTCGGCGTTACTGGGGCAGGGGCAGGCGCGAGAGTGGGTTTGGGAGCCGGAGCGGCGGGCACTGGCTTCGCAGGCTCAGCCTTGGCCGGCGGTTTTGCGGACGCGGCAGCCGCAGGCGCGGGGGCCTTCGCTTCGGGTTTTGCCGTGGCTTTCGGGTCGACCTGTTTGGCTGGAGGCGGAGGCGTTTTCGCGACAGTCTTCGGAGGTTCGACCGGCTTCGGCGGAGGGGTGATGACGACAGCCGGCTTTGGTGCGGGCGCGGCTGGGGGCGGCTCTGCCGGTTTGGCTGCGGCGGGTTTCGGCGGCTCCACTTTGGGAGCTGGCGCGGGAACGGGTTCGGCCTTTGGCGCTGGCGGAATGACCACCGCGGGCTTTGGCGCGGGAGCAGGAGGCGGCGTGTCTTGTATCACCGCCGGCACCACAGGCGCGGGCGCGACCGGCGTATTCGTCAAAGTCGGATTCCACGGCAACGTGGCCCCCGGATTGCGGGAGTCGTAGGCGGCGATCGCACCAACGACGCCGAGCCATGTTGCCGCGATCTCGCTCGGAACTTTCGGGCCAAAGGAGAGCGAGTTTGCAGAGGCGACAGCGGAGGATTCCGGCGCGAAAAGTTTTAGACCCAATGCGCTGGCCAAAGCTTGGCTGAGCCAGGTTTGCCGGGCGAGAATTCCAGTGAAAACCAACTGCGTCGGAGAACCACCGACCGAGCCGAGCGCGCCTTTGACGGCGTTCGCGAGCGGCTCGATGATTTTCGGAGCGGCCTCGGCGAAGTCGTAAGACTCATTGAACATGAGTCGCGCGGCCGAACCGCGGAATTTCAAACCGAGAGCTCCCTGCGTCGCCTCGGCGAGAGCGTCGAAACCCACCGGTATCGAAGCAAAGCCAACCACGCCTTGGCCGGAAACTGCGGTGAGAAAACTCGCCATTTCGCTGACGTCGCAGACCAAAACGGTGCCGGAACGCGCCGCCGTGGTCAGGGCGCCAATCGTCGCAAGCGAAGCGGATTCGCAGCGCAAAAAGTCGAAGCCCCACCCGGTCAATTTGGCCAGACCTTCGTCTGTGGCGGAGGTCGGAGTCGCTTCCAAAATCCAGGGCGTGCTGCCGTCCGGCGTCCGTCCGTCCTTTTGAGAAACCCAGGCCCAATTTGCGGGCGCCCGATCGCTGCCGACAAGCTCAGTTACAAAAGCTTCAGCGGCGGACGAAGTGTTGACCCGTTTTAACAATCCGGCATCCGAAGCGGCAAGCGTGCGGCCTTTAAGCCGAAGCAGCGCCACGGCTTTCGCTTTTCCATCACCTTTGAGTTCTTTGAGCGCGGCATCTACGGCTGGGGCATCACCTAACCAAATTTCGCGGAGTTCCTCCACCGCGCGCGGTTTTGCTGTTACATTCGCTTTTGCAAGTACCAGGCTATATTCGCCAATTTCGATGAAGTAACTATTAGAATCTTGTGCGCTCATTAGTGAAGTCGGGGGAGGTACAAACGTGCACAGTAAGGGGTCTCGGCTGAGGCGTACTCCCTAACATGCTGCTGTAAAGGTAAAACTCAGAGTGTCGTTCTAAGGGGTATGATTAGGCTTGAAAGAGCTATAAGGGAAACCCACCAGATTTACCACCTGTTGACGGTTTCCGTTCTTAACATACATCGGACATACCCCACACTCATCGTCACGTGAGCGCTAAAATTTTGCTTGTTCAGCACAATCATGTGCTTCGTCAGGCACGGTCCCTGATTTTTGGTGGAGCGTTCTTTCACGCACTTTCTTTGCGTGAAGCTTCACACGTCAGGGATTATCTCGCGCGCGAGACGGTCGACGTGATCCTCGCTGATTGCCGCGGAGCAGATGCGAGTGGACTGGATTTTGTTGAGACTTTGAGAAAAGCCCAGCCCCGGGCGAAGGTGATTTTGGTCGCGGATGGACTCGATCTTCCGACGGTGGTTCGCGGAATTCGATTGGGGATCAAAGACGTTTTTCAACCGCCTCTCGATCTCGAGGCGATGATGCGTCGCATTGCGGATTTTATCGGGAATCGCGAGGGAGCTGGCGAGGCGTTGCGCAATGCCGACTGGAGTTCGCTCGAAGAGTTTTTTGCCGACGGTTCGACCAGCGTTGCCTCTCCGGATACTTCGGCCAAAGCCGGACCGCCTGCGGCTGCTCGCAAAGAGCGGGCCCGTCCGGCGGCTGCCCCGGAAAGCGATGCAGTTCGCGAGGAACTCGCCAAGGAGCGCACCGCCCTTGCAGCGGAGCGCACGCGCTTGGCGGAGGATGCGAAGAAGCTGGAACAACGCGCGTCGCAACTCGAGGCCGAGCGCGCATCTGTGACGGCCGGCATGGCCAAGCTCGCGGAAGTTTCCGCGGCCGAAACGAAATTGAAGGAGCGCGAGAAGCAGCTCGCCTCGGCGCAGGCACAGCTTCAGGCGGAGCAGGAGCGCCTCGACACGGAGCAGGCGATGCTCAAACAGAGCAACGCCCGCAAGCAGGCCGACAAGGAATCTGAAACCGCCGAACGCGAGCGGCTCGTCGCGGAGAAGAAGAAACTCGCGGACGAAGCCGCCGCCCTTGCCGAGTCGCGAAAGGAAATCGAAGAAGCCGAGCAAAAGTTGGCTCAACTTCAGGCTCAGGCGAAAAAGCAGGAAGCCGAGGCCCGGGCGTTGAAACAGGAGCGGGAAGTTCTCGCCACCGAGCAAAAAATGCTCGCGCAAGAACAAGCGAATCTGGCCGCCGCACTCGAGCAGTTGGAGAAGCAAAAGAAGGCCGAGGCCGCGCGTTTCGAACCGCTCAAGCGGCAGATCGAAAGTGAGCAACAGCGCCTGAACGAAGTCGAAGAGGCGCTCACGACCGAGCGCGCAGCGCTGAAGAAAGCCGAGAACAAGCTCGCGGCGGAACGCGCCGATTTTCAGATGCAAGCGCAGACCTTCGCGAAGCGCGAAGAAGCATTGCGCGAGCGCGAAGCCCAGGCTCAGCAAGCGATTCAAAAGGCGCAAAAAGAGGCCGACGAACTCGTTGCGAACGCGCGAGAGGAGGCCGAACGCGAACAAGCTCGTTTGGCCGAAGCGGAAAGCGCGTTGGCGACCGAGCGCGCCAAGCTCAAGAAAGCCGAGCAGCGCCTCGCCGTCGAAACTGCGGAATCGCAGCAACAATCCGCCGCGCTCTCCGAGCGCGAGGCCACGATTCACGAGCAGGAAAATCGGGTGAAGTATTCGCTCGAAAAGGCCCAGGCGGAAGCCGCGGCTTTGCTCGCAAAAGCCCGCGCCGAGGCCGAGAAGGAACGGGCTCGGTTCGCGGATCTCGAAGCCACGCTCGAGACCGAACGCGCCGCGCTCAAGCAATCCGAGCAGAAGCTGCTCACGGAACAATCGAGTTTCAAAAAGCAGTCTTCCACTTACGCCGAACGCGAAAGCGCTCTCGCCGCACGCGAGACTTCGCTCCGCGAGCAGGAAGCGAAATCGAAGGCGGCATTCGAAGCCGCGCAGTCTCAGGCCGAAGCGATGCTGAAGAAAGCGCGCGAAGAGGCCGCCGAAGAGCAGCGCAAACTGTCTGAGGCCGAAGCGGCGGTCACCGCGGCGAAATCGGCGCTGAAAAAGTCCGAACAAACGATCTTCGCTCAACGCGCCGAGTTGGAATCGATGGAGGCATCGCTGGCCGAGCGCGAAGCCGTCGTCAAAGCGCAGGAAATCAAAACGAAAAATCTCGCGGACAAAGCGCAGGCGGAGGCGAACGCGCTCCTCGCGAAAGCGAAGGCCGACGCGGAAAAAGAGCAGCTCAAGCTGGCGGAGATGGAAGAGTCGCTTTTGTCCGAACGCAGCCAACTCAAGCAGGCCGAGCAGCGTCTCGCCGCCGAGCAGGGCGCCTTGAAGAAGCAGGCCGAAGAGTATGCGGCACGCGAAACGGCGCTGAAGGAGCAGGAAGCCAAGGCAAAAGCCGCGCTCGAGAAAGCTCACGCCGAGGCGAACACGATTGTTTCCAAAGCTCGGGCCGAAGCCGAAAAAGAACAGGTTGCGCTGGCCGAACTCGAATCCTCGTTGGCCGCGGAACGCGAAACTCTCAAGAAAGCGGAAGCGCATTACGCCAACGAACGCCTCGAACTGCAGAAGCAGACAGATGCGCTGGCCAATCGCGAAGCCGATCTCTTCAGCCGCGAATCCAAGATCAAGCAGCAGGAAAAAGAAGTTTCGACCGCGCTGGAGAAGGCGAAGTCCGAAGCCAACGCGCTTCTCGCCAAGGCCCGCAAGGACGTCGAGACGGAGCAGGCAAAGTTGGCCGAGATGGAAACGATTTTGGCTGGCGAGCGCGCCGCTCTGAAAAAGTCCGAGCAAAAACTGGCGGCTCAGAAAGCCGAATTGGATGCCAGTATCGGCGGACTCGAAGACGAGCGCCAAAAGCTCGTTTCCGAACAAGCTGCGGCCAAGAAGGCGGCAGACGAAGCGAAGAAAAAAGTGGAGCAAGAGGCGGCCGCGGTTCGCGAACTCGCCGCAAAAGAAAAAGCAGCTCTCACCGAGTCGAAGAACAAATTCGAAAAAGAACGCGCCACCGTCGAAGAAGAGTTGGAGATGGCGCGCGCGGCAGTTGCTCAGTCTGAACAGAAGGTCAAAGCCGAGCTCGCCAAGATCGCCGCCTCCGAAGCACGTATCAAAACTTTGGAGACAAAGATCAAGGCCGAGCAGGAGAGCATCGAAGCTGCCGCGGCCGAGGTGGAAGCGTCTCGTGCGAAGGTCAAGGCCGACGCGGCCAAGGCCGACGAGGCTACGAAGAAGCTGGCTCGCCGCGAAGCGGAGTTGGCCGAAATCGAGTCACGTCAGCAGGTCGAACAAGCCAACCTCAAGAAGGAAGCGACGAAGCTCGTTCAGGAGCGCAGCCTTTGGGAAGCCGAGGTGGTGGCGTTCCAGGACGAGAAGAAGAAGTTCACGGAAATGACCTCGCAGTTCGAAAAACGCCGCAAGCAGGTTCTCGAACAAGCCAAGGCGCTTCTCGAGCGCGACGCCGCGGGATAAAGTTCGGCCTCGGATTCTCTATCCAAAATTCTCAGCACAAAAAAGCCGCGCTCGAAAGCGCGGCTTTTTGTTTAAGGTCCAGAGAGAAAGCTCAGAGCGAATGTATTGCCGATTTGGATACGGCTAGGCCGGCTTCCTTCACGGCCTCGCTCATTGTCGGGTGCGCGTGAATCGTGCGGCCAAGATCTTCGGCGCTACCGCCGTATTCCATGTGAGTGACGACCTCGCTGATCAACTCGCCTGCGCCGCGACCAATAATCTGCGCGCCGAGAATGCGATCGGTTTTGGCGTCGGCGATGATCTTCACAAAACCGTCGCTTCCGTCGATCGCGAGCGCGCGGCCATTCGCCGTGAAGTTGAATTTTCCAATCGAGATCGCGCGACCCTGCGCCTTGGCGGCGTCTTCACCGAGACCGACGCTGGCGACTTCCGGGTCGGTGTAGACGATTGCGGGAACGAGATCCCAGTTAACATGGCCGGCTTTGCCCGCGATCCATTCGGCGACGGCTACGCCATCTTCTTCCGCTTTGTGCGCGAGCATTGGTCCGGCGACGACATCGCCGATGGCCCAGACGCCGGGGACATTCGTGCGCAGATGGTCATCGACCTTGACGCGCTTTTTCTCGTCGAGGGCCACGCCGGCTTTTTCGAGAGCGAGACCGTCGGTGTAGGGACGCCGACCGACCGCAACGAGAATCTTGTCCGCGGGAAACTCGAGCAGCTTCCCTTCGCGTTCAGCGACGAGGGTAAGGGCGTCTCCTTTTTTCTTCAATTCAGTCACCTTCGCGCCGACTTCGACTTTGATGCCTTGCTTCTGAATGAGACGGCTGAAGGTGCGAATCACGTCGTCATCGTAGGTGGCGATGATCTTCGGGAGAAATTCCACGACGGTCACTTCAGAGCCGAGCCGCGACCAAACGGAGCCGAGCTCGACGCCAATCACGCCGCCGCCGACCACGATGAGTTTTTTCGGAACAGAATCGAAGGCGATCGCCTGATCGGAGGACACGACCGACTTGCCGTCGAACTTCATGAAGGGAAGTTCAACCGGAGTGGAGCCCGTCGCGATGACGATGTTCTTGCCGGTAATCTGTTTCGTTTCGCCGGCGCCGTCGATTGAGATGGTGTTCGCGGAAACGAATGAGGCCGTGCCCGCCAGCACCGTGATCTTGCGAGCTTTCGCGAGCTGAGCGACACCGCCGACGAGTTTGCTGACGACGGCGTCCTTCTTTTTCAGCAGCGCGGGCAAATCGACCTCAACCGAACCGAGCTTGATGCCATGCTCCGCGGCGTGGTTTTTCGCGAAGACGAATTGCTCGGATGAATGCAGGAGCGCTTTGCTCGGAATGCATCCGACGTTGAGGCACGTGCCGCCGAGCGTCGCGCGCTTTTCGATCAAGGCGACCTTGAGGCCGAGTTGTGCCGCGCGAAACGCGCAGACATAGCCGCCGGGGCCAGAGCCGATGATGATTACGTCAAATGAATCCATAAACTGAATACAAACGTCCGAATTTCAGGAGAGCGACGGCCGCGCGACGAAGCGCGGGCCGTGGACAATCAGATGCTCAGCAGCAAGCGCGCAGGATCTTCGATCGCCTGTTTTACTTTCACGAGGAAAGTCACGGCTTCCTTGCCGTCGACGATGCGGTGGTCGTAGCTGAGGGCGAGGTACATCATCGGACGGATGACGACCTGGCCGTTGACCGCGACAGGACGATCGTTGATCGCGTGAAGGCCGAGAATGGCGCTCTGCGGCGGGTTGATGATCGGCGTGGAGACCATCGACCCGAAGATGCCTCCATTGGTGATGGTGAAGACGCCGCCCTCGAGATCTTGCAGCGTGATTTTTCCATCGCGGGCTTTCTTCGCGGCGTTGCCGATGGCCTTCTCGATATCGGCCATGCCGAGGCGATCGCAGTCGCGGATAACTGGGACCATCAGGCCCTTCTCGGTCGAAACGGCGACGCCGACGTCGAAATAGTTGTTTTGTACGATGTGATCGCCGTCGATCTGCGCGTTGATCGCGGGCACTTCCTTCAAGGCGTTCACGACGGCCTTCGTGAAGAACGACATGAAACCGAGCTTGAGGCCGTTCTTCTTGACGAAGTCGTCCTGGTATTTGGAGCGCAGAGCCATCACAGCAGACATGTCGACCTCGTTGAAGGTCGTGAGCATCGCGGCTTCGTGCTGTGCGGCGACGAGGCGTTGAGCGATGCGTTGGCGCAGCGGCGTGAGCTTGCGGCGGGTTTGACGTTCGATCGCCGGCGTTGCCGCGGCGGACGTTGAAATGACTGGCGGGGCCGCAGGCGCGGCGCTCTCGGCGGCAGCAGGCTTGGCGGCAGTTGCCTGTGGCGCAGCAGGGACGTTAGGTTTGGCCTCGCCGGCGGCGAGCATGTCGCCCTTTGTCACGCGCCCGCCTTTGCCCGTGCCGGAAACGCTGGCGGGATCGATGCCGGTTTCAGCGGCGAGGCGGCGCACGGCGGGAGACGGCGTGTCGGTGGTCGCGCCCGGGGCGGCCGGCTTGTTGGCCGCAGCGTCGGATGAGGCGGACGCGGAGGCCGGCGTAGCGGCGGCAGGAGCAGCCGGGGCAGGAGTGGCTGCAGGCGCAGATCCAGTCGAAGCGGCGGCGGAGGTGTCGATCGTCGCGACGACCTGGCCGATTTTGACTTCGGCCCCGACGGCGACTTTCAGGCTGATTTTGCCAGCGGATTCGGCCGTGCCTTCCGAGGTGATTTTATCCGTTTCGAGTTCGAACAGCGGTTGGTCTTTCTTGACCACGTCGCCGTCTTTGACGTGCCACTTGGCGAGCACGCCGGAACTAATGGATTCGCCCATTGGCGGGATTTTGACGTCGAGAGAAGGCATGGGGGTTAAAGCGTGAATGCGTCTTTGAGGAAGGCGGCGAGTTCGAGGCGATGGACGGCGAGCGATCCGACGGCGGGCGACGCACTGGCGTCGCGGCCGGCGTAGATGGGCTTCCGGGCGAAGATATCCTCGAGCTGTGGTGCGATCCAACTCCAGGCGCCCATGTTCTGGGATTCCTCCTGGCACCAGATGAGTTTGGCTTTGCCGTGGGCCTTCGCGATCTCGAGCAACTTGTCGCGATGCAGTGGATACAGTTGTTCGACGCGGATGATTTTCGTGTCCTTGACCTTGTTCTTCTCCCGGTAGTCCGCGAGGTCGTAGTAGACCTTGCCGCTGCAGAGAATGACGCGGGCGGCATCCTTCGGTGCCTGCGGGTCGTCGATGATTTCCTGAAAGGCGCCTGTAGTGAAATCGTCGATACGTGAGGTGGCGGCGGGGTGGCGCAGCAGCGACTTCGGCGACATGATGATCAGCGGCTTCTTGAACTCGCGTTTCATCTGCCGGCGCAAGCCGTGGAAGAGCTGAGCGGGCGTAGTGAAGTTGGCCACCTGGATATTGTTTTCCGCGCAGGCCTGGAGGAAACGTTCGAGACGGGCGGAGGAGTGCTCCGGTCCCTGGCCTTCGTAGCCGTGGGGCAGAAGGAGGACGATGCCGCTGTTCCGCTGCCATTTCGATTCGGAGCTGACGATGAACTGATCGATGATGACCTGGGCTCCGTTCGCGAAGTCACCGAATTGGGCCTCCCAGATGCAGAGCATCTTGGGGTAATCGAGTGAGTAGCCGTAGTCGAAGCCGAGCACGGCGGCTTCGGAGAGAAGAGAGTTGTAGACGCAGAAACGCTCCTGCTTTTCGTCGAGATTCAGCAACGGGACGTATTTCTCGCGAGTCTCGGTATCATAGAGCACGGCGTGACGATGGCTGAACGTGCCGCGTTCGCAGTCCTGGCCGCTGAGTCTCACGGGCGTTCCCTCGAGGAGAAGCGTGCCAAAGGCGAGAGCTTCGCCGAAGCCCCAGTCGAATGGACCGCCTTCCTTGTGGGCCTGAACCCGCGCTTCGAGGAAGCGTTTGATCTTCGGGTTCAGGTGGAAATTCGATGGCACACGAGTCAGGCCAGCGACACACTTGTCGAGCAATTCGGGCGAGACCGATGTCTTGACCGTCGAGAAGTTAAAAGGCGGTTGGAAGATCGCGGTGGACCCGCGGAATTTATCGGCCGGGTTCGCCTTCGCTGCTTCGGCTTCCGCGGCTTTGGCCTTCGCGAACGAAGCTTCCATCGCGGCGGTGTATTCCGCCTTGATCGCGTCGGAATCGGTCTGGGCGATCGTGCCTTCCTTGATCAGACGCTCCGTGTAGATGGAGGAGATCAGCGGCTGCGCGGCGATCTTGCGATAGAGAACAGGCTGGGTAAACGCTGGCTCATCGGACTCGTTATGTCCGTGCTTGCGGTAGCAATACATGTCGACCACCGCGTCGCGCTGGAACTTCAGGCGAAACTCGAGGGCGAGCAGCGTCACCATGCAAACCGCTTCCGGATCGTCGCCATTCACGTGGAAGATCGGGGCCTCGATCATCTTCGCGATGTCGGTGCAGTAGCGCGTTGAACGGGCGTCCGACGGCAGCGTGGTGAAGCCGATCTGGTTGTTGATCACGAAGTGCAGGGTGCCGCCGGTGCGGTAACCGGGCAGTTGCGAGAAATTCAACGTCTCCGCGACAACGCCCTGGCCGGCAAACGCGGCGTCGCCGTGTATCAGGAATGGCAATACACGTTTGCGCTCGGTGTCGCCGCTGATGCGCTGACGGGCGCGGGCTTTGCCTTCGACCACGGGGTTGACCGCTTCGAGGTGCGACGGATTCGCCGCCATGCGCACTTCGACTTTCTTGCCAGAGGTCGTGTCAAGCACCGCTTCATAACCGAGGTGATACTTGACGTCACCGTCGCCGCCCACGGCGTGCGGGATGTAGTTTTCCGAAAACTGTTCGAAGAGGACGTCGAAAGGCTTGCGCAGAATATTCGTGAGAATGCTCAAGCGTCCACGGTGGGCCATGCCCAGGACGATTTCGTCGACGCCGAGCGACGGAGAATTTTCGATCGTGGCGTCGACCGCCGCGATCATCGTCTCGCCGCCCTCGAGCGAGAAACGCTTTTGGCCGACGTACTTCGTGTGGAGAAACTTTTCGAAAAGCTCCGCTTTGTGCAGTCGTCGCAGGATGCGAACCTTCTGAGCCTTCGTGAAATTTGGCTGGAGCTTCGTTTCTTCCATCCGCTCCTGCAGCCAGTGTCGGACGGTGGTGTCTTGGATGTGCAGGTACTCGACGCCAACATGTCCGCAGTAGGTCGTCTGCAAGTTCTTGATTAGATCGCGCAGGCGCATCTGGCCGCCCTGGCGGTAGTGGCCCACGTCGAAGGATTGATCGAGGTCGCTCTCGCTCAGGCCAAACTCGGAAAGTTGCAGGCGCGGTGCTGGCTCGGGGGGAGGACTGAGCGGATCGAGGTGGGCCTGGAGGTGGCCGAGGGCGCGGTAATGATAAATCAGCCGATGGACCTGCGACTGCTTCAGACTATCGAGAATGGAGACTTCGCCGTGCTCACCATTTGTCCCGGTCAAAGTGCCGCCGCTGTTGCCGAGGGTGAAGCCCTGGAAAAAGGCGCGCCAAGTAGGGTCAACAGCGTCTGGATTATCGAGCCAAGCGCGGTATGCGGCTTCTATGATATCCGCATTCGCTCGCGTGGGAAGGGACATTGAATTCATGGAATGTGAAACACTGAGTCGGGCCGGAGAAAATTGGTTCGGCCCATGGGCCATTAAGGGTTTTTAATGACGGGAAAAGGGTGCCAACATGCATCGCCGCATCTGTTTACTCAAGTCGATTAAGACCTTCGGCGCGCTGGACAGTTTGCCCTTTAAGTCGCAAGTCCCCAGGAACTTAATCCGCCCAAACCCATGAGAGATTCCGAAATCAAAGAGCACCTTATCGCGCTGCTGGGTGGCATCAAAAATCCTGATGCCGCGTCGGTCGCCGCGGCCATGGAGAAATTAGATGAGATATTGGCCGCCCATCGCGCTGAGCTTCATCCGCAGTTGGCGCATTTCCTGGAGCGACGGAGTTACGCGAAGGCTTTGGATTTTCTCGGCGGCGTTGACGTCCCGTCCGGCAAATGCGCACCGAAAGGAAGTCGCTCTCCATGAAGGGAAATAAGATATCGACTGAAGGCGGGGACGAACTTCGCCAAAATCCGTTTGGCGCTCTCTCGAATCTGGGTCTGCCGAATCAACCCGCGCCCGCTGGTGGGCAAAATCGTTCACCGAATTCTGTGGCCAATGGCTCGGCGGCAACGGGCGGAGCCTCCGCGGGGGGCGCTGAAGCGAAGCGAAAGGATCGGGGCCGAGTCGACATTCTCCGCGAGAAGGCTGGGCGGGGTGGCAAGACCGTGACGGTGGCGGCGGGCTTCGTCGGAATCGGTCTGCCCGAGAAGGAGATGCTCGCGAAAAAAATGCAGAAGGCCTGCGGCGTTGGCGGCACGGTCAAGGACGGCCGCATCGAGATTCAGGGCGACAAGCGAGATGAGGTCGCGCGGATTTTGACCGAAGCGGGATTCCGTCCTGTCTTCGCGGGCGGCTGAGCGCGGGGCTGTGGAGCGGCTGAAGATTGCGTGCGCGTGGTCGCGCAGCGGCGGAAAGTTTGTCTCCAAAAAAGCAATACGGGCTCGCCGTCGATGACGGACGAGCCCGTAAAAAGAGTCAGGAACTCAGTGAGCGCCGCTCAGCTTACTTCGTTTTCGGCTGAAAAGATTTGTGCGCGGTGAACGGGAGCTCGGACCAAATCTGAGACGCGCTCGGCAAAGTCGGCGCGCGAAAAATCGGGCGATTCCACTGAACGTCGTAATGACGGAGGTGGGCGGATTGCTCGGTCGGGGTTTGGGCGACCGCAGGGGAGGGGTGAGGTGCGGTGAAAGACATGGAAGTGAAAGGCTTTAAATAGAATTCGGTACGAAAATTGGAGGGCTTGAGACAAAAATTATAGGCCGGACAGAAAAACATTAGTGAAAAAACCGCTGTAGTTACTTTCCGGTCACACGCATTTACACGTCGCTCATGCAAGTGTTCCGCATGGCGGCAATGACGCGGATTTTTCCCGTAGCGCGAACTCGATCCAGACGGTAGCCCGAGACTGGAGCGAGTCCGCGTACGTTAAGAATCTGTTACGCGACGGCACGCAGGTGTTCGCCCGCGGTGGTGTGTTTCGGCAGCGCGATGGTGAGCACCCCGTTGATCAACTCGGCGCGGAGCGCGTCGTAATCGAAGTGGTTGCCCAGACGCAGCCGAAGCCGGTAGTCGCGTTGCGCGTTTTCGAGATGGAGAGCGCGCCAGTTGACCCGGACGAAGTGCGATTTCCGCGCGGTGATGGTGAGATCGGGGCCGCGGCGCGCGATCTCGACTCCAGATGCGTCCACGCCCGGAACGTACACGGTGATTTTCATCGTGTCGCCCATCTGTGCGCAATCGTAGTGAGGATCGCGGAATTCTTCCGTGTTCTCAGTGAAACGACTGTTGCTTGGCTTTCTTGGGTGGATGATCGAGTGCATGTATATGCGAGTGCTCCTCTCGGTTGGGAGGCCGGGCTCTACTAGCTTTGGTTTATCCTTGGAGGATGACCGTTAGCTGGTGAGACCCGCGCCTATGGACTGTTTCGTCCAATAATTGATGGCCGGGCGCATCTGACCGCAGCAAACGACAACGCGGGCCTTCGTAATCGAAGTGCCAGCGTGGCGGCGGTGATGTTTGAGTGCTCGGATCATTTGGACGACTTTCACTGAACACATAGCAGCCGTCGGGCCAAGTTTAATTTTGCCCGCGAAGAGAACTTCACATGATCGAAACATGCCTGAATTGACCGACCAAAACACAAGCCTCGCTGTATTGAAAAACCGAATACTGGCCTTCGCCCAGGAGCGGGATTGGGAGCAGTTTCATTCGCCGAAAAACCTCAGCATGGCCCTGGCCGCGGAGGCCGGGGAACTGATGGAGCATTTTCTCTGGGCCAGCCCCGCGGATTCGAAGGAGATCACCCTCAATTCTCCCAAGCGTCAGAGGATCGAAGAGGAGTTGGCGGACGTGATCATTTATGCCCTGGAATTCGCCAACGTCGCGCGGGTCGATGTGACCGCTGCGATCGAGAAAAAGATGGCGGCGAACGCCGCGAAATATCCGGTGGAAAAAGCGAAGGGACGATCCGACAAATACACGGAACTCTGAGGCGGAAATCTGTAGTGGCTGCGCTGATACAGGACTGGGCCGCGAAAACTGTGCCGGTGCTTTCTTCTTTCCGCTGATGGCAGGCGGACCGCCTGAGTCACGGAGCGGGTCGGAAAATCTTCATCCGTTCCATCGTTTCGAGGCGCGCGCCGCCGATGAGATCGAGGCAGTACGGAATGGCGGGAAATACGGCTTCGAGATTTTCCTGAATCGCTTTGGGGCGCCCGGGCAGGTTGACGATGAGACTTTGGCCGCGAATGCCGGCGGTCTGGCGGGAGAGAATGGCGGTGGGAACGAATTTGAGCGAGGTGGCGCGCATGAGTTCGCCGAAACCGGGGAGCATCTTGCTGCACACGGCGGCGGTGGCCTCGGGAGTGACGTCGCGCACGGCGGGACCGGTGCCCCCGGTGGTGACGATCAACGAGCATTTCGCCTCGTCAGCCATGCGTTTAAGCTCGGCTTCGATTTTCTTCTGCTCATCGGGGATGACGGCGTAGTCGACGTCGAAGGGCGTGCTGAGCCATTCGCGCAGCAATGCCACGACGGCTTTGCCGGGCAGGTCTTCGTAGATGCCGGCGCTGGCCCGGTCCGAGACATTGATGACTCCGATTTTGGCGGTCATGTATTCAAGAATTCACGACAGCGGAAAAACCCGCCGTCAATTTCACCG
This sequence comes from Opitutaceae bacterium, assembly GCA_035765635.1. Lineage (GTDB taxonomy): Bacteria > Verrucomicrobiota > Verrucomicrobiia > Opitutales > Opitutaceae > EW11. Next base: position 73,072 of record DASTWZ010000052.1, on the reverse strand, counting down.
GGTCTGCCCCCTGGGCGCGCAAGGTGCGCAAGGCGAGGGCCTCATGGCGCTTTGCCAGACGCGCGCCGTGCTCGTCGTGCATGAGTGGACAATGGTAGTAGGCCGGCGCGGCCCAGCCGAGCGCTTGAAAGAGCAGGAGTTGGCGAAAGGTCGACGTGACGAGGTCCTCGCCGCGCACCACTTCGGTGATGCGCATGAGGGCGTCGTCGACGACGCAGGCGAGCTGGTAGGCGGGCATGTCGTCTTTTCGCCAAACGAGAAAGTCGCCGAAGTCTCTTCCGCTGACGGCGGACTTTGCGCCGAGCCGCTGGTCGACAAACCCGATCTGCGCATCATCCGGAACGCGAAATCTCCAGTTCACCGAAATCTTTTCGCCGAGCAGTGGGAGTGGCGCGTCGGCCGCGGGACGAAAGTGCTTCGGGTAAATCGGCTCGTCCAGTTCGCCATTGGATTCATGGGGCGCCGCGGCGGCCTCGAGCACGTCGCGCCGCGAGCGCGTGCAAGGGAAAATCAGTTTTTGCGCATGCAGCGCTTCGAGGGCTTGGCGATATAGAGGGCGGCGGCGGCTTTGCTCGTACGGCGCGTGCGGTCCGCCGATGTCGGGGCCTTCCGTCCAGGTCAGTCCGAGCCAGCGGAGATCTTCGATGGCCGCGGCGGCGTATTCGGGGCGACAGCGCGCTGTATCCAGATCGTCATTACGGAAAATGTTTTCGCCTCCGTGTTGCCGTGCTCGTTCATGAGCCAGCCAAAATGTCCGCGCGTGGCCGAGATGAAGGTAGCCGGTGGGCGAGGGGGCGATTCGGCCGCGGTAGATGACGGATGGCGTTCGCACACAAGTGGAATGGACAGTGGTTTTGTTTCCGTCGATTCCGGCTTTCGTTGCCCTGACGTTCTGCTCAAATCGAGCGCATGAAGATGCTCTGTGTTTATTGCTCTTCGAGCGATCGCCTCGACCCGAAATATTACGCGCTCGCCGAGCAGCTCGGCACGGAGATGGTGCGCCGGGAATGGGGACTCGTTTACGGGGGAGGCCGGACGGGTTTGATGGGGACGGTGGCGCGGGCAGTGAAGCGAAAAGGAGGCCGCGTGATCGGCGTCATTCCGGACTTCATGAAGGCGAAGGAACTCGCTTTCGACGAGGCCGACGAACTCATCACCGTGGTGACGATGCGCGAGCGGAAGCTTTTGATGGAATCACGTGCCGACGCGTTTTTGGCGCTGCCGGGCGGGTGGGGAACACTGGAGGAGATGCTGGAGATCCTCACGCTGCGTCAGCTCGATGTGCTCCGGAAACCGTGTTTGTTTCTCAATCAAGACGGCTTCTACGATGACCTGCTTCGCTTCTTCGAGCGGATGATCAACGAAGGATTCAACAAGCGCTCGAACCTGAACCTGTTTTCCGTTGCGCCAAACTTGCCACAAATTTTCGAGCACCTGGAGGCCAATGTTGCACCGGCGGCGGAGACCAAGTGGTTCGTCACGAATTGAGGGGTGCTGAGGTATTTTCGGGCCGGAATCGGGGCAACAATGGGTGCGGTCGTTGCCGATTCGGGCGACTGAAAAAACCGCTTGCTTCCCGGGCCGGCGTGAGGCTTTGTCACCGTTCCTTTTGTTCGGGCCGTAGCGTAGCCTGGTAGCGCGCTTGCATGGGGTGCAAGAGGTCGAGAGTTCGAATCTCTCCGGCCCGACCATTTAGACGTTTTATGGAAACGTCGCGCCCTGATTAGGTTGAAACTCGATCAGGCGGATCAGGCCAAATTTGGCCTCCTCGCGCACAGTAGCGTGTCGTCGCAGCCAATCCTCAACCGGGGCGGGCGCGCCCACTTCGTGCAATCGAACGAGAAAAATCCGCCGGAACCCTGTGGTCAGGGCGGGCAGCGATTCGAGTTTTCGATTTCCCAGCTGTTCGACCCAGGTCGCGATGCGGGCGTGGGATTGGGTGTAACGCGCGACGCCGATTGCGCCGGTCGGGATCGAATGCACCAGAATCAAGTCGTGCTCTGTAGCTTGTGCATCGAGAACCTGACCCAGTTTCCAAAAAGGCTGATCGTCCCGAGCCGGATTTTCCAGAATGCTGGTGATGCTGAAGCTCCACGCCGCCAACAGCACTCCGAGGAGCGCATAGCGTGTCAAACGGTTCACCTGGCGAAGTCCAACTGCGATGAGCAAGACTGCCGCGGGCAAAGCAGATATCGCGTAGCGGGGGACGGCGGCGGTGTAGGTGTGGCGAGCGAGATCGAAAACAAGCGGGCCTGCCCAAGAGGCGGCAAACCAGAGCCAAAGGAGCAATCGATTCTCCCGCCACAAGGCCGTGCGTATTCGAAACAGCACTACAACGGCGAGCAGCCCCAGCGTCCATAAGAGCACGGCTCTCGCAACGGGATGGTCCCACCAGAGATAATGTCCATCGTTCGAAAAAAACTGGAGCGCCAGGTCGCGGGCACTCCCAAGCCGGCTGAAATCGCTTGGAGGAAACGAAAGCCAATCCTGCGTGATGCGCCATCGGCTGAGGCTTGAAGGCACCAAACGATACCAGGGAAAAATCGCCATTCCGACCACCGCCGTGGAAAGACCGACCCGAAGTCGATCGCGCCAATCACTTCGCCAAAGGAGAAAGGCGAACATCGCGCACCAGGGAAAAAGGAAAAAGTAGTGGGTCAGAAATCCGGCGGCAGAAGTCAGAATCCATCCCAGATTGCTCAACCAATTCCTTGGCCGTCCCGGCGGTCCAAGCGTGAACCACGCCGTGCTGACCAGCCAAAACCAGAGCATCGAGTACATCCGTCCTTCGGTCGAATAGTACACCGCGATGGGCGAAAAAATGAACAGCAACCCCGCGCTGATCTGCGCGCCGGAGCCCTCCACCCGTCGAGCCAAGGCGAGGACGAGGGGAATGCAGGCCAGGAACCATGCCACTGAAAACGCCCGTAAGTCGGAGTCCGTCGTACCGACGATTCGTAACCAGACGCTGAGCAGAAGATAATAAAGCGGGGGATTGGTGTCCGAAAGATAGGTGGCGCGAATCGCCCGTGTCGCCGTCGCCGGAGGATTTTCCTTTGCGATGTAACGGCGCAGCTCTCCGAGGGGGATCGGCTGTTCTGCTTCGAAGAAATCGCCGCGGGTCCGGTCCGCGTCGCGGGCGGGGTGCTCCACGCTGTGGCCCGTCGCGATGGCCAGCGAAAATAGTTCGTCGACCCACAGGGTCTGGCTGCGGATCACCCGCAAATCGAGCAACCCCGCGATGATGATGAGGAGACAGGCCAGCGCCCAGTGTCGGAGCTGGGGCCATCGACGCAGAAAACTCCACCGTTTCTCGAGACTGGATTCACCCGTTGTAGCATCGGCCAAGACGGGGCCGTTCATCCGTCGATTTGTATTCACAATTAAACTACGCGCGAGACTGCGACTCGTTCGCCGCGGCGGCTTGAGGGCGGCCGAGCTGGCGATAAGGTCCGCGGCGGAACATTCGTCGAATCCATAGGCCGAGCAGAACCTGCCAGTATCCGCCTCCAACTTTGACGAGGCGGAATGAGGAGGCGCCCATCCCAGGTGTACGATTGATCCAAGAGATGGGAACTTCTTGCACGCGATAACCGAGCAAGTACGGCTCGAGACCGGTCTCTGCGTTAATGGCGAAGCCGGGTTGATGAAGTTGAAGGGCGGCCACGACCTCGCGGCGCAGAAGTTTGAGGTTGTTCGTCACATCCCGAAAATTATGGCCGAGAAAAAGACGTGCCAAAAAATGGAACGTCCGGTTCGCGACAATTTTTGGAAACGGATAATTGAGCAAAACGCTGTGGCGTGAAAAACGGCTGCCGATCACGACATCGTTGCCTTTGGCGGCGGCGTCGAAGAGGTCGCGCAATTCGGGCAGCAGATGCTGAAAGTCGCAATCCATGGTGAGCACATATTGGCCCTGCGCGGCCCGCAGTCCGTCGGCAATGGCCCGTCCGACGCCGTTGGGCGGTTTGCGATGGAGCGGCTTTAGCCGTGGCTCGAGTGCGCTCATCGAATCGAGGATGGCGCCGGTTCGATCCGAGCTGTTGTCGTTCACCACGATGATTTCAAAAACGTACTCGCCGTAGTGCCTGAGCAAATTTGATACGAGGGGCTCGACGTTCATCTCCTCGTTGTGGGCCGGAATGACGAAGGAAACGGCTCGGCGCAGCGCTTCGTGTTCGAAAAGAGACACAGCTTGGGCCTCTTTCTGTCGCGGAGGTTTCTGGGCGTGGAGCAAAATAGAACCCGCGGTCGACGAGATCACGGGCGCGTTCTCCAAGAGGATCGAAAGATTTCTCAAAAACCAAATGATCCGCGGGGTGAGCGGAGCAAATACGAAGTCATTGAAAACGGCATAAACCCGAATGAAGCCGATTTCGGACAGCAGCTCGTAGAGGCGATCGCGCGCGAGGAGGGAGCGGGGATCCCGCCGGCCAAATATGCGCGAAAACAAGGCGCGAAATTGATGAACCGGGTTCCAAGGATTGCTCTCGTAAAATACAATTTCTCCGGTGGGCAGAAGAAGGTCGTAGACCCGCGACAAGAATTCCGAGGAATTCGATTTATCCAAAAGGTCCATGGCGACAATGCAGTGGAACCTTCGGCCGTCGAGTGATCCCGGAAAGGCTTCGAGAGCGAGCCTCTCGCTCGAAGATTCGGGAGGACTCGGCTTCGCGTTTTCGCCTAAAAAAGTGACCGCGGTGATCGGATTTTCTCCTCGGGTGACGCTGCGAAGCGCGTGAGTGAAGCGCCCGTCTCCGCAGCCAATTTCAAGAATGGTTTGTCCTGGCAGTAAATGGACGGTGTGCCGAACGGTCTGCGCGCGCCAGATCAGCCGATCGCTCAAAATGGGATCGCGCTCGCGCCAGTACTTTTCGCGACAGCGCTCCCGAACCGCGAGGCGAGCGCATAACGGATCAGCGGGAACAAATTCTGGCGCGGAGTCGGGGGGCGTTTTTGCTTTCTCCTTTTCCGACCCAGAAATGCCTGAGGTTTTCGAATGCATGCTGGGCGTCATTCGATTGCCGAAACCCTCTCGAAAACCCGGGTTTGCCCGACATCAAACACCGGCCGCCACTTTGGCTCCACTCCGGTTACCGCGGGCTCGCCGTAGCGCCGAGAGATGTCGAGAAATTCGAGCTCGTCGACGATCAGGTAGGAGACGGGCACCGCATCGAGCAGCTTCCGCGCGGCCTCGGCATTCGCTTCCATCGGGGGAAAAACTGCCTTTCGACCCGTCGCGAGGTAGCAAAGCTGAGGCAAGTTGGTCGCTACGATCGATTGAGAAGGTGTGTGATCTCTAATCCAGTCGATCGCCTTTTCCCAATTTTGCCAGTGGCTGTCGTGGTAGAAGACGTGCTGCGCCGGGCTCGTCGGAGCGATCTGCATCGGTGGGTCATTCTCGCGGCGGGCAAATACGTGATGCGCGGTAAAACCCTGGGCCAACAGTGTGAGGGAAATCAGACTTAGGCCTCCCGCCAGAGCCAATCGGTGCAATTGCTCGAAACGGGAAGGCGCGGCCTCGTGTATCCAGCGCACAAATACGACAAGCCCGAGCGTGAGAAAGGGAATCAGAGGTGTGAGATAACGTGAGAACTGCCCGGGCCACGGCGTGGTGCAGACCAGGAAGATCGAGCCCAGCACCACAAGCCCGATAAGCCAGTCGCCGCGACACGCCATGACCAAGAGGCCCGCGAACACACAGGCCGACAATAGCCACAGGGGGGGCAGGACGATCCCCTCTGGGATTGGGCGCCGATGAAGAAGTTTGTCCTGAAGCTCGTTCAGTCCCCAACGCCAAAACCCATACGTGGTGCTCGCTGCCTCTCCCAGCGAAGTGGGGATCACTTTCAAATTGGCGAGAAATCGTTGCGAGAGGATGGACGCATCGACCTGTCCAAGCTCTGGGCGGAAGGGGTCGGTCAATCGCATGTTGTCCGCGTAGGTCACGTTGTAGAATTGATACGCGGCTCGTTGATACGTGTAGGCCGGATGACGGTATTCGGAGCTGGATTGCACGCGGTGAACATGGGCCTGCCAAAGCACGACGGGCAGCAGCGCGAGAACTCCGCGGAATGCCGCCAGCTTCCAATGCCGGTGCAGAACGGCTTCTGCTACCCAAGCGACGAGCAGCACAATCCCGGCCGAACGCAGAAGAAATCCGCCCGCTGCCAGAAGGAATGCGAGGGCCTCGCGCACGGCGCCAGACAGGCGAGTTGCGCGACGAATCAAAACGAGAACGAACAGGACACTCAGCAGCGCGTAGGGGAGCTCGGAAAACAGCAGATCCGAGATGAGGTAGGTATTGAGCTGTAGCAGACACAGCACGCTCGCGAGCGTCGCGAGCGCGGGACTCAACTGGGTGCGGGCAAGAGTCAGAACTGCGATCGCGAAGCAGAGGAAAAGAATGAAATAACTTCGCCGCAACCAGGTGCCTAGCTGGATAGAATCCGTGGTGTGAAACAGCTTCGCGTGAAGCGCGACGAAGGCAGGAAGAAGCGGAGGATATTGCACGGCTTCCGGAGTGCCCGGCTCGCTCGAGATGCGGTAGCCGTGACCCTCGGCGAGGGAGACGCCCAACAAAAGGTACACTCCCGAGTCGTAGCGCAGATCGAGTGGGCCGTGTAGGCGAGGCGCCCAAAGAAGCAGCGCGACGGCGGTGACGAGGAACAACGGCCAGCGTTTCAGGAGCATTGCTGCGGCAGCGGGCAGAAAACGTCGGCCGGCGACGCCCGGCGCGGTTACGGATTCATTTTCCAAAGCACGGCTCACACCGAGTTCACTCCCATTGGCTTAGAACCTGGGGCTGAGGTCGGATTGGGCAGCGCGACTAGATTTCGCGCTGCGCGGCGGTCTGAAAGCAGATTGATCAATCCAAGAAAACAGCCGGCCAACGCGGTCTGGCCTCCGACCACCAAAAACAAAACGGAGGTCGCGACGAGCCGGATGGTTTTCGTCGGATGAAGATCGCCAAAGCCGACCCGTGACCAATCCCAGGTCGCGCAAAGTCCCAATGCGATTCCGATGCCGGCAAATCCCAAGCCGAGGAGAAGAGATCGCTCAAAGGTCGATCGATGGGTTAGCCAGGACAGCCTGGTGAAAGGCGGATGTAAGCCGGTTTCGACCGCCATGAGTTTCGCGATGACGGAAAGGATGAGGGCTTGGTATCCAACAATCACCGCCGCGACCGCATAGAGCAGGGTGTGATAGTCGAAGTTGACGGAGAAGACCGTGAGGGGGCCGTTGAGCAGCAGGGCCATCAGGCCCAAGCCGCCAACAGTCAAAATCGAACCAGGGACAGCGAAGAACCAGCGCGGGCTCATCAGTAAATAAAAACGCAGGCTGCGCCATCCATCTCGATAGCGGCGCAAGTGAGGCGCGCGGTCACGGCCATCGGGCGACAAGGTGGCAGGGACTTCCGTTATCCGCAGGCCGTTCATACCCGCTTTGACGATCATCTCCAACGCGAACTCCATGCCGGTGCTCTGCAGGCCGAGAGTCTGAATCGAAGTTTTCCGGAAGCCGCGAATGCCGCAGTAGAAATCACCAGAAGCGGTGCAGTGGAAGAAGAGCCGGCCGATCGCGGTGAGAAGCGGATTCCCAAAATAGCGATGGAGAAAGGGCATCGCGCCCGGCGCGATGCCGCCCTTGAACCGATTTCCCATCACCAAGTCGTAGCCGGCGCGCAGCTTTTCCACGAAGGGCAGCAGGGCAGAGAAATCATAACTTTCGTCCGAGTCGCCCATGATCACGAATTTCCCTCGGGCTGCTTCGATGCCCGCGCCAAGCGCTGCGCCGTAGCCGCGTATCCGAACGGGCACTACACGCGCTCCGAGGCGCTCGCAGATCTCGCGCGAGCCATCCGTGCTGCCATTGTCCGCGACGACCACCTCGCCGTGGATTCCATTCTCCTGCAGGAAGCGCAGGGCCTGAGTAACGCAGCGTCCGACGGTGCGGGCCTCGTTCAGGCACGGCATCAAGATCGTGAGTTCAAGGTTCATGTTGGCAGCGAGTGCGAAGACCGAGATTGGCGGCCCTGCGCACCGGCACCACCGCATACGGTGTACGCTCGTGCGGTCCTGTTCCTAGGGTAAAAGCTGAATATCTAACGGGTTTCACGCGCCACCACGGCGTTGTCGAACGGGCTTTGACAACGAGGCGCCAACCAGGCGAGGGGCGCAGCCGCGGCGTCCGCACGTTTACCGATTTTAGACAGCGCCAGAGCTATAGCCGGCCACGAAACGAACCGATCCGTTAGCGCGCGTGCGCGGAATGCGACGCCCTAGATTATGACGTTTCAGTTTTTCCCTCGCTCCATCTTCCTCTGGTGCGCCGCTCTCGTTCTTGCGAGTGGCATTTGTGCTCGTGCTGAATTCACCGTTTCGGGTCGCACGATTTTGAAGGACGGAGCTCCTTTTCTCATCAAAGGCGTCTGCTACAATCCGACGCCGATCGGCGAAAACGGAAGCCGGTCACCGAACGGGGACTATTACACCAGCGGATATTCCGCGATTTGGGACCGCGATTTGCCCCGCTTGCGAGCGATGGGAGCTAACGTGATTCGAATTTACGGATGGAACCCGACCGCCGACCACACCGCTTTCCTCGATCGCTGCTACAACAACGGAGACCATCCGATTTTTGTGTTGGTCAACTACTGGGTCGATCCGAGTTCCGACTGGACCAACGCCAACACGGTCAAGTCGATCACCTCCAACTTTACCAATATTGAAGAACGCCTTGGATCGCATCCTGCCGTCCTGGCGTTGATCGTGGGAAACGAGGTCAACGCGCAAAACAGCAATGGTTCGAAAGCGTCGTTTTGGTCGGCGATGAACAGTGTCGCCGGATCGATCAAGGCACTCAACAGCAAGCGCCTGGTGAGCGTCGCGATCACGGATTCGATCAGCCAGTTGGGCTCAGCTAACAGCGCGATGACGCGGATCGATTTCTGGTGCATGCAGATCTACCGCGGCACCTCCTTCGGCTCCTTTTTCTCGGAGTACTCCTCTCGGTCGACGCGCCCAGTCGTGATCAGCGAGTACGGAGTGGACAACTACGATCACAAGACGGGCGGCGAATATTCCGGCGGCGGGGCGTACTCGGGTGACATCGTCTCGAATCTTTGGATCGAGATTGTGAAGTCCTCGGCCGTCTGCGCGGGCGGGTGCGTTTTTGAATTTTGTGACGAGTGGTTTCGCGCTCCTTCCGGAAGCGATACGACGCAGGATGCGGGTGGCTGGACCGCCTCAGGCTTTCCCGATGGCGTGGCGGACGAAGAGTGGTTTGGCTTGTTTTCGATCGCGAAGAGCAGCTCTGGCCCGAACGTGATTTCGCCGCGCGCCGGTTACTCCGAATTGTCTGCGCTCTGGAATTCAACCCCGACGACGTCAGATCCTGCGACACCCGAGCCGCCGGAGAGTAGCAGTGCTTCCGCGTCGAGCATGGGTTTTGAAACCCCGAACGTAGGAACCAATAATGCCAACGCTTACGTCTACGCTCCGACCGTGAGCGGTTGGAGTTTCGTCGGTAGTTCCGGAGTGGCGGGAAACAACTCTGCGTTCACCTCCGGAAATCCGAATGCTCCGGAAGGCACACAAGTTGGTTTCGTTCAGAAAAATGGCTCGGTGTCCCTTCAACTGAACCTTTCCGCTGGATCTTACAGCGTCGCTGCGATGACGGCCAATCGAGCCAACCGCGGATATAAGCAGACCGTCGGCGTTCTCGTCGATGGAGCCGAGGTGGGACGCTTCACCGGTGGGACTTCTTACCAACTTTCCACGACGTCGGTTTTCACAGTCACTGCCGGAGTTCATGAAATTCGTTTCGTTGGGCAAACGACCGTTGATGCCACGTTGTTCCTGGATCAGATCAAGGTGGCGCCAGCGACTGTCGCGGCCCCGGCGGTGGTCGTTCCGATGGGGAACATTGGTTTCGAGAATCCCGCTGTTGGGAGCAACCTGACTTCCGCCTATAAGTACGCTCCAGCGACGGTCATCGGAGTGCAGGATTGGGTATTTTCGGGAAGCAGCGGCGTGGCCGGTAATGGATCCGCCTTCACCAAAGGAAACTCGGTTGCACCCGAAGGGACGCAGGTGGCGTTTTTGCAGCAGGCTACGTCCGTCATCTCCCAGTCTGTTACGCTGCCGGGCACCGGAAATTACACCTTCGCAGTCTCCGCTGCTCAACGCGGCAACAAGACACAGTCGAAGCAAGTCGTGCAGGTTTACCTCGACTCCACGCTGATCGGTTCAATTTCTCCGAGTGGCATAGCCTATGAGACGATAAGCCTTTCCTTCGCTGCCAGCTCTGGCGCGCATGTTCTGAGTCTGCACGGCACAAATCCGACCGACAGCACGGCCTTCATCGATAAAGTGAGGTTGACCTCGGCGCCCTGAGGTTTGTCGAGACCGGGGAAATAGCGCTCGGTCGCATGGCACGGCTTCCGGGGAAACCGGTCTCTGCCAGCAGATCATCTATGTGCCATGTCCCACCGCTGAAGCCGACAAATGCCTGCGCCGTTAATCTGTGCAGACTGGTGTTCGCGACGGCATGCCAACGGACCTTCGTCGGGCGTGGCACGGCGGATTGACCCCATGAATGCGTCCATCCCCAAGACCGGCGTTCTGATCAACAACTTCAACAACGGTCCATTTCTGGAGCACTGTTTGGAGTCGATCTTTTCGCAGGTTCCACCGCCTGATGAGGTCATCTTCTACGACGACGGAAGTACCGATAACAGTTTGGAGATCATCCAGCCCTACGCCGCAAAGCTGACCGTCATCGCACGGCCGCACGGGCAGGGCAGCCCGATGCAAAATCAGGCCGATGCGATCCATGCGGCTTTTCGGGCCTCCACGGCCGAAATTATTTTCTTAATGGACGGCGATGACGCCTTTCTCCCGGGAAAGATCGCCGCGTACTTGGAGGCCTTCGCGCAAAAACCGAACACAGTGATGGTCCAAGCTCCGCTCGAGAAAGTGAACGAGAGCGGGCAACCGCTGGGTATCGAGTTCGAACCCGCTCGGCACCAGGACGATTATCTGGCCCATATCTACGCGGAGAATGAGTTGAATATCTACTATCCGACGAGCGCACTCGCGTTTCGCCGCGATTATCTCGAACGGGCTCTTCCGTTGGATCTGAGCGATGGGCTAGCGATTTGGCCCGATGCGCGCCTGGCCTTGGTCGCGCCTCTCTTCGGTCACGTCGCGGCGATACCGCGACCCTTCAGCCAGTGGCGCCGCCATCCGCGTTCACACACGGTTGTGCGAACCTCGTCGATTTATCAGCACGTGCGGCTTCATCAAACCTACTTCAACGCTTTCAGCCGCGCATTGAAGAAGCCAACGATCTCGCCCTGGCGGAGCCGCCACCATCGGAGGCGCTGGCTTCGTCATTACTTCTTGCCGGATTTTCTCGTGAACACTTTCCGGCGAGTGCGCTGGCTTACGTTGAGCAAAGAAAAAAAGCGGCAGATGCTGATGGGGCCCAATCCCGCTGAAATGGAGAAGGAGCTACAGCGACTTCGGCGCCAGGGTTTGTCGGCTGGCTAAAGCGCCCGCGACGCTGAACTGCGTCGAATCGTTTTGAGTTGGGTTCAATTCGGAGTTCTCCAGCACGATACTTCCTGCGACGTCGGAGCGGATGAAAAAGGCGCGATTCAGTGTCGTGCCGATCCCGGAATCGCGCGCCGTAACGTATTCGAATCGGCAATCGGAAAGCGTGCCCTGACCTTTGGCGGCACCCGGCGCGATGAGGGTTATCCCATCGGAGAGGCTTTGAGCCACATCGAGATTTTTCAGCACAAGGCCGGAGATGTTTTTTCGATCCAGGCAGATTTGGATCGAGCCGCGATAGCTCCAGGTGTGGTCGAAGCCGCCGCAACGGAGCAGCTGGCAATTCTCGACCATCGTCGTGCCGCTGAAATTATTGTCGATTTTTTGCGCGCTGTCGGAAGTGGGAAATGTAGTGCTGATCAGGATACCGCAACCGGTGCCAATGTCGGTGAAGAGGCAGTCTTCGATGCGGTTGCTTTCGCCGCCGTAGAGCGCTCCGCCATTTGCCAGGGAGGTGAGTTGGCCGGTGCAGCGACGGATAACATTATGGCCCGGCTTGGCTGTTTCGGCGTGACCTTGATCTCCCGGCGCCGGCCAAATCGCGAAACAATCGTCACCGGTGCCTCGCGCGGTGCAGTTTTCCACGACTGAATGATTCGTTCCGACGCAGAGATTCACGCCGTCGGCGAGCGTGTTGCGGAAGCGACAGCCCTCGATCGTGAGACGCGTGCCGTTGTAGATCCAGGCACCGATCTTGGTGTGTTCGACCCAGATTCTTCGGATCGAGCTGTGGGCGCAGCCGGCGCCCACGATCCCATCGTTGGGCTCTGTGTCATTGCGGTAATTGAGTTTTCCCAGAATCGCGAAGTCGGCCAGGTGGATGTTTGTCCCGCTGAGCTTGAAACGCACCCGGCGCGAGGCATCGCCATAAACCACTTCGTCGCCGACGAAACGCGTGTGCCACAGGCCGGCTCCCTGCAGAGTAACATTCGAAGGCACGACGATGTCGCCGGTGATTCTATATTCGCCAGCGGGAATCCAGACGATGCCGCCCTTGGGTTGGAGCGACGCGATGGCTTTTCGGAGTGGCTCAGTTGAGTCGTTAGAGGCGTGAGAACCTGTCGCGAAATCCGTGATCGAAACCGAATGCGCCGGTCGGCTCAGCGGCGGCGGGACATTTTCCAGGTCGACCAGATCGATAATACACGGGGAACCCGAGCCAGTGAACTCGAGCCGTATCGTATCGCCACTTTGGATACGCAGATCTCGGATTGATGCTTCGTCGTAGAAATTGCGCGGCTTGCCGTCGGCCGGAGTGTTCGTGAACGGATATTTCCCGTACAACCAGGCGTATCGCGAACTCAGCGAAAGCGTTTGCACCGCTCTGCCGTTGACCAAAAGACGCAGTTCCGAACTCGTGCCTCCGCCTGCGGCGGCATCGGGTAAACTGAAGCGCAGGACCAGCGCATTGGCGGCGTCTGTCGCGTTGAATTCGACGAAATCCTTCGCGCGAACGAGACGCACGCAGCGTTGTCCGGAGGATTCAGTTTCGACGAGATACGGCTCATATTTCGGTCCAAGCACGACGCCATTGGTGCGCATGGTTTCGGCTTCGAACGTGTGCCACGGCTGTTCCGCGCCGACGGCGGTTGGCTCGGCGCGCAGCAGCGCGGCGGAGGCGAACGCGAGCGAAAGCACGGTCAGAAGTTTGCCGGGAAAGCGCATGTGGAGAATGAAACGAAAAACGCCTGCGCTCACGCCATCGCGGCAGGGCGGTACGCCATCGTCACCGAGCGCTGTGGTCCGCATTTGAACGTCGTTCCAGCGATGACGAACTCGTGCTCGAGCGTGTTGGTTTTTTCGGCGGTCACCGTGACTTTTTCGTCGGTGATGCGAATGCGGAACGCCTGGCCTTTGTACGCCAGATTGAACTCGAGACTCTTCCACCGAGCGGGTAATCGCGGATTGATGTGCACCGCCGTTTCAGTGGCGTGCAAGCCGCCGAAGCCGAACACCGCAGTCATCCAGGCTCCGCCGTTGGCCGCGGGATGTGAACCGCCCATGAACACGGTGCCGACGTAGATTTTGTACTTTGCCTCCAGGTCGATCCGAGCGGTTTTCAAAAAATACTTCGTCGCGAAATCCAGATGGCCGCACTCCGTCGCGACGAGTGCGTAGGCGCACGCGCTCAGACTTGAGCCGTGTTCGGTGCGCGGTTCGTAGTATTCCCAGTTCGCTTTTTTCACCTCTGCGGTGAAGCGCGAGCGAAACAGATTCAGCATCATCACGACATCGGCCTGCTTGATGATTTTCGTCGGGACGGCGAGGCCCTGGCCGGCGCCGAGATATTCGTTCGGGTGAATCATCTTCGCCTTCAACTCGTCGACGGAGGCGTCGCGCAGTTGAAAGTATCCGTCGAATTGCTCGATCACGCCGGTTTTTGGGTCTGGCTGCGGAACGTAGAGCAGGCGTGAAGCGTCTTCGAAAGCCTGGAGTTCGTTTTCGATGCCGAGCTTGCGCACGAGGGCATGAAAGGACTCCGCGTGCGTTCGGCGCAGGTAGTCTGCCGTCTGAATCGCGATCGCGAACGTCTCCTTCGCGACCATGTTGGTGAACGCGTTGTTGTTGATGCGCTCATGGTATTCGTCGGGCCCGATCACATCGAGGATCTCGTAGCGGCCTTTGTCTTTCTTGAAGTGCGCGTAGGAATAATAAAAACGAGCGCACTCGAAGATGACCTCAGCGCCGCCCTCGACCAGCAGCGTGTCGTCGCCAGTGAGCTTGAAATATTCCCACAACGCGATGGCGACATCGCCGCTGATGTGAACCTGCTTGTCGCGGAAATGCGTGCGCAGTTCACGGCCGGTGATCGGGTCTCCGATATTGAAATAGGTGCAGGCGTCGTCGCCGGTTTCCTGACTTTCCCACGCGTAAAACGCACCACGGTAGCCGGGCCCTTCGGTGATCGCTTTTCGTCGCGCACCGTCGAGCGTGCGAATGCGATAGCGCAGCAATTCCACTGCTTTTTCCGGATCGGCGTGGAGAAAAAACGGAAACATGAACATCTCCGTGTCCCAGAAAATCGCCCCCTTGTAGACCTGGCCGGACAGCGCGCGGGCCGGAATGGAGTTCGCGCTGCCCTTCACCGGGGCGACCATGAGCAACTGCAGGATGCTGTAGCGCAGAGCCTGCTGGGATTCGTCGTCGCCTTCGATGCGCACATCGCAGCGGCTCCATTTGTTTTCCCATTCCGCTTCATGTCGCGCGAGGCAGGATTCGAAACCGGCAGCGCGCGCGGCGACAACCGCATCGACCGCCGCCTGCACGAGCGGCACGCCGACGCGATCGTGGTCGGTGAAAACCGAGAAGTATTTGGAAAACGAATACGTGATTCCCGCTTTGGCCTGGAGGCGGATGACGTGGAGAAGGCGGCGCTCCTTGTTTTCGAGGCTCGCTTCGCCAAAGGTCGCATCGATGGCTTCGGCCACGACGACATTCTTGCGCTGCTCGTGGGTGCGTCCGTGCAGCGCGATAACCTCGCCGAGTTCGCTCGCGGTGAGCTCGGGCAAGTGCGGTCCGTTCAGGTCCCAGATGTTTCCATCGATTCCTGTGCGAACCAGCACCTCGCCGTCGGAATCGCTGAGAAAACTGAAACGAATGACGCCGAGGTGCGGATTGTCGGCGCTGAGAAAGCGCGACGAGCGAATGGTGACGATAGCTTTTCCGCAGGAGAAAACCGTTTCGCGTTCGAAGACGGCGTTGCGAAAATTCAGCGTTTGCCGGTGCTGTTTGACGCTCGCGGCGAGAGTCGAGAGAGCTTCGCCGTTGAAATAAATTTCGGTGAAACCGCCATTGGGCGCGTTGACCGGCTCGCGCCAGGCGGAGCCCACTCGGTCGAATATTCCGGCGAGAATCGTGCCGACAGCTTCTTCCGGCCCGAACTCATCGAGCGTGCCGCGATAGCCCATGTAGCCATTGGCAATCTGATACACATTGCCCCGCCGCATGATGCTTTCTTTGTCGCCGGCATACTCGTGGGTGCTGATCTCCCAAAGCTTATTCATTCTGTGGATACGTGCTTCGTTTGTCTCGAACTCGAGTCATGAGGGCGGCGGCCACGATCATGGAGATGCCGCCCAGCAAAATGGCTTTGATCGCCTCCCCATGAAACACGGTGCGCACGAGCAACCCGAGCAGGGCCGCCGCGAGAATCTGGGGAATGACGATGAAGAAATTAAACATGCCCATGTACACGCCCATCTTCCGGTAGGGCACGACGCTGCTCAGAATCGCGTAGGGCATCGTCAACAAGCTCGCCCAGCCGATGCCGAGCCCGAGCATCGAGACGATCAGCAGATTCGGCGTCTTGAAGAAATACATCGACGCCAGACCGAGCCCGCCGATCACGAGACACACGATATGCGTGGTCACGCGACTGGTCCGCTTGGCCAGCCACGGCAGGAGAAACGCGATCACGGCGGCCACGCCGTTGTAGACCGACATGAGCACGCCGACCCAGTTGGCCCCTTCGTTGTACGCGACGCTGCGTGGATCGCTGCTGCCGAAATGGTGGCTGGTGACTGCCGCGGTCGAATAGATGAAGAACGCGAACAGCGCGAACCAGGTGAACATCTGCGCCAGCGCGAGCTGCTTCATCGCCGTCGGCATGTTGTTGATGTCGTAAACGAGTTCGACAAGCCCGCGCCGCTTTCCCGCCTTGTGCCGCGCCGCCGCGACGATTTGCAGGACGCCGTAGGCTGCGATCCCGATGGATAAAATGTAGAGCCCGCGATCCCAGTTGAGCGTGCGTATCAGAACGCTGAATACAGCGCCGACAGCGATGAGCCCGACGCCGCTGGCGACGTAGCGCTTCGCGTTCAGTTCGATCGCGGTGTCGGAGGCGGCCTCGTCCGAAACCGAATGGTGGTGAAACGCGGCCTGCTGCTCGGGCGAGTACTCCTTGACCGTGAAAATTGTCCAGAGGACGGCCAGCAGGTAGACGATGCCGCCGAGGGCGAAAGACCATTTGACCGAGTCCGGCACCTCGCCGGCGTGGGCGGTGTTGGTGATGCCGAAGACTTTTGTCAGCAGATAGGGCATGAGCGAGCCGATGACCGAGCTCGCGCCGATGAAGAACGTCTGCACGGCGAAGCCGGTGGTGCGTTGCTCGTCGGGCAGCATGTCGCCGACGAAGGCGCGCATCGGCTCCATCGTGATGTTGATCGCCGCGTCCATGATCCAGAGCATGCCCGCCGCGAACCACAGCCCCGGCGAGTGCGGCATGACGAGGAGCGCAAGCGACGCGGCGATTGCACCCATGAGGAAATATGGTTTGCGGCGGCCGAGGCGGTTCCAGGTCTTGTCGCTCAAGTAGCCGACGATCGGTTGTACGACCAAACCGGATACAGGTCCGGCGATCCACAGAATCGGAATGTCGTCCACTTTGGCTCCCAGCGTTTCGAAGATTCGGCTGACGTTCGCATTCTGCAGCGCGAAGCCGAACTGAATGCCGATGTAGCCGAAGCTCATGTTCCAGAGCTGCCAAAAACGGAGGAGCGGTTTTCTCGTGTGGGGCATGGGGGCGACAGATGAGCCCCGAGCATCAACGACCGCGCCGCTTTGTGCGAATCTGTTGGCTGATGAAGTCGACATGGATTTCCGACAAATCGCCGACGACGAGGTCGGCGCCGTGATCTCTGAGTTCCTTGGCGTTGCCTTCCCGGGCGACGCCGATGACGAAGACGAATTCTCCGTCCGCGGCGGCGCGCACGCCCGAGGCGGCGTCTTCCACCACGATCGTGCGATCGGGGGCGGCGGACAGCGCGTTCGCCGCGGCGAGAAAAATATCCGGCGCAGGTTTCCCGTGCAGGCCCAGCTTTTCCGAAACGAGACCGTCGATCACGGCGCTGAAGAGAGAACGCGTCCCGCTCTTTTCCAGAACGAGCGCTGAATTCTTGCTCGAAGTCGCGAGCCCGATGCGCACGCCGCGATCGCGCAGTTGGGCGATTAACGTCAGAGTTGAGTCATAAACTTCGACGCCTTCGCTGCGGAGGATTTCGTTGAAAAGTTCATTCTTGCGGTTGCCCAAGCCGCACACCGTCTCGAGGCCGGTGGGATCGTCTGGCGTACCAAAGGGCAGGGCGACGCCGCGCGAGGCGAGAAACGCTTCGACTCCGCGGTAGCGCGGGCGGCCGTCGACGAATCGCAGATAGTCGTGCGCGTGGGTGAATTCGTGAAACGCTTCGCCCGCGATGCGCGTGGAGCGGCGGCGGAGATATTCGTCGAACATGCGCTTCCACGCGGCGGAATGCACCGCCGCGGTCTTCGTGAGCACGCCGTCCATGTCGAAAATAGCCGCGTCGAATTCGAGCAAAGGCGCAGTCGCGGGAGCCGACGGCGTTGGGGCAGGAAAAGTCACGCCGGCGAAGCTGGAAATCGCCCTGCACGCCCTCAAACGCCCCGCGCTGCAAACGTTGCGTTGGTCCGCGCCCCGGCCTTGCCGACCCATTTTCTGCAAACGTTGCAGAACGGCGGTGGAACGCTTGACCGAAGGGCTCGGCGAGAGCAGTTCCGTACCATGTTTCCGATGACCCCAGCCGGGAACGTCACCTTGCACGACGTTGCGGCGAAAGCCGGCGTTTCTGTCTCGACGGCTTCGCGCTGTCTGACCGGCGCCGTGACCATGGCAAAAGCCACGCGCTCCCGCGTGCTCTCCGCGGCGGACTCCCTCGGCTACCGCTACAATCCTCTTCTCGGCGAGGTCATGCGCTCGACGCGCCGCGGCCTGCCCAACAGCTACCTCGGCACGCTGGCCTACATCACGCCGTTCGAGGACACGGAGGAGTGGCGCTCGACCTTGACGCTTTGCCGCCACTGGTCCGCTGCGCGCGAACAAGCGGCGCGTTTCGGCTTCGGCATGGCCGAGTTCGCGCTCACGTCGCATGGCATGACGGCTCGCCGGCTCGGCGATATTCTGCGCGCCCGCGGCATCAGCGGCGTGCTGCTCGCCGCGTTTCCGAAGGATCCGTTCGAACTCGTTTTGCCGTGGGAGCATTTCGCCACGGTTCCGGTGGGTCACATGGTCCACAATCCCCGCCTCGATTGCGTCGTCAGCGATCACACGGAAGCCGTCTTGCTGGCGGGACGCGTGCTTGCCGCGCGTGGCTATCGTCGGATCGGACTCGCGATCGAGAGTTATCAAAATCTCATCACGAATCGGAGTTGGTCCACCGGCTACGCGGCGTTGCCCTCGGAGAATCCGGTGCTCGCCGCGATTCCGCCCTTCCTGCCGGACACCATCACCGCGCCGCAATTCCTCGCCTGGGTGCGCGAGTGCAAAGTCGATTGCGTGCTCACGGTTTCCACTTTCCGCAACGTCGCGAATCGCATGCGCGAATGGCTCGCGGCGAGTGGACTGCAATGCCCGCGCGACATCGGCTTGGTCTCGCTCGATATCACGAGCGCGACTGCGTCATGGGCCGGCATCGATCAAAATTCCGACGAGATCGGAAAGGCCGCGGTTGACCTCGTGCTCTCGAAAGTGCGCGCCGCCGAGCGAGGCATCCCCGCCGTGCGCCGCAGTCTCCTCGTGCACAGCCAGTGGCGCGACGCGGAAACAGTTCGGGAAGGCAAAGGCAAAGGCTGAAGGCGGAAGGCTGAATGCTGAAGGTTGAAAGCGGATCGAACGAAAATCGCTGCGCGGATGCCCCGACGGGTTTGCACACGCGAGCGAATGCCTAGGTCTGATCCTTTCCGTGCCATCCGTGTGTTCCGTGGGAAAAACGGTTTAGGAAACGTCTTCTGCAACGCTTGCAATCGGCGGATGTAGCGGGAACGCGCGGGTGAGCTATCAACGCGAGCATCCCCTCAGGACGCCTGCCGTCGTCCTCGGAAAACACCAACCCGTTTGAACGGCGTAGTTCCTACCCTATGAAATCAGACCAACCGCTTTGGACTCTTCGAGGGATTCCTGCATCCCTGCGACAATCCTCCTCCAGACGACTCGCCGCTTATTTGGCCGCCGCGATGTGCGCGGCCGCCACCGGCTCACACGCTCATGCGCAAACCGCGCCTGGCATCAACGACGCGCAAAAGCCCGACGACGAAACGATCTATCTCTCGCCTTTCGAAGTTTCCGCCGAAGCGTCTGACGAGGGCTACGGCGCTGCCACCACGCTCGCGGGCAATCGCCTCAACACCCAACTGCGCGATGTCGGCTCCTCCGTCTCCGTCATCACCACGCGTTTTCTCAACGACACGGCCGCGACGAACAATGCGTCGCTGCTCCAGTACACGCTCGGCACGGAAGTCGGCGGCTCTCGCGGCAATTTCGCCGGCACCGGCGATGCCCAACGCCTGACCGAGCAGACCATTCGCCCGAATGAAAACACTCGCGTCCGCGGCCTGGCCGCAGCGGACAACACGCGCGATTTTTTCCGCACGGAAATTCCATGGGACGCCTACAACGTCGATCGCGTCGATCTCCAGCGCGGCCCGAATTCCATCTTGTTCGGCCAGGGCAGCCCGGCCGGCATCATCAACACCGCTACCCGCGGCGCGATTTTCAACAATCACCGCGAAGCTGAATTTCGCTTCGGCAGCTACGGTTCGAATCGGCAGAGCGTCGATTTGAACCAAGTCCTCGTCGACAAGCAGGTCGCGTTGCGCATCGACGCGCTGCGCAATGACGAAAAATTCCAACAGGATCCTGCGTTCTCCCGCGACGAGCGACTCTCCGGCGCGATCCGCGTCGAACCCGAATTTCTCAAGAAGAATGGCATGCGCACCATCTTCAAAGCGAACTTCGAGACCGGGCACATCGACAGCAACAACCCGCGTCAACTGCCCCCGACGGACAACATCACGCCTTGGCTCACCGACCTGAAACAGGCGACGTACTCGGGCATGCAGCTCTGGGATCACCTCTCGGGCCGCATCAATCACGGCCAGGCGCGCGATGCCGGTTACGCCGCGCCCAACTCGGGCCCGATTCCGTATTTCTCGCCCTGGATCGCCAATGCCAATTTCGGCACGTCCGGCGCGGGCACGGAACCGATCTCGTTCTTCGGCGGCAACGGAGCGCCGTCGCAATGGATCACCGAAGTTTCGGCTGGCCTGCAGAGCAACGGCATCGGCCCCGACGGCAAACCCGACAGCAACGTGGGCGGCTTCGTCGCCGCGCCAGGTCGCATGCGCGGCATCAATGGCACCGCGCTCTGGGCCGCGGAGTCGAAGTTGCCGTACTCCGCCGCCGGCATTCACAAGGACAACCTCCTCACCGATCCGTCGATTTTCGATTTCTATAACAACTTGATCGACGGCGACACGAAGCGCGAATGGCAGCGCTTCCACTCGGCGACGTTCAACCTGACGCAGACGTTCTGGGACGAGCAGGCCGGTGTCTCGCTCGACTACAATAAAGAGCACTACGAGAGCGGACAGGTCGCGCTGCTCGGTGGAAACGTGGGCTTGTTCATCGATCCCATGGCTGTGTTCGCGGATGGCACGCCGGACGCCGGGAAGGACGGAGATCCATTTTCCGACGGCACGAAGAATCCGAACGTGGGACGTCCGTTTGTCTCGTCGACAGGCGGAAACAACAACTCCTTCACGAGCGATCGGAAAGTCAGCCGCGCGACGGGTTTTCTCACGCATGATTTCGGCAAGGACGGAAACGTCTGGTTGAAACGCATCCTTGGCACTCAGACCCTCACGGGCTTGCTGGCCGATGATCAGCAGAAGACCGACAGCCGCACGTGGCAGCGTTACGGCTACATCACGGACAACACGGCGTATGCGATCGAACATCTCGATCCGGCGAACTTCGCGTTCAACTCGCCGGGCATGGTGCCGACCTCGATCGTTTACCTCGGCGGATCATTGCTCGGAAAATCGGCGCAGGGCGCGAAGATTCCCGGCGTTTCCGGCAACCCCACGATCGCGAGCGGCGCCGTTCGGTACTTCGACGATCACTGGGCGAAACCGACAGATCCGTCGGCGCCGGGCTACGTCGATCCGGGCGCGCCCTGGATTAATTATTTCTACACGGGCGATCCGTCCAAGCTGGCGCCAGGTCAGCCGGGAAATCCTGCCGGCATGATGTCGACGCAGTCGGAAAATCCGGCGAACTACGTCGGCTGGACCACGGCGCAATTGAATGTGACCGATTCCGAGGCGGCGCTCGGCAATCGCGACAAGCTCACGACCGCGGCTTCGTTGCGCAAATCCGCCACCACCTCGCAAGCCCTCGTCTGGCAGGGCAAGATGATCGATAACGCGCTCGTGTTCACCTATGGCTGGCGCCGCGACGTGAACAAGTCCTGGGCTCTCGACAAGCAGGTCAGCACGGCTCGCTTTCTGGCGGACGGCATCACGCCGAATCCCGATTACAAGCGGATCGATTTTAACAGCTACGAATTGCCCGGCGCTCCGAGCGGACGCGTCGAAGTCCAATCGCGCGCTTACAGTATCGTGGGACACCTCTTCGATCTCCCGGGCGTGAAGAGCTTCACCAAGAATCTGCCGTTCGAGATCAGCCTTTCGTACAACGTCTCGACCAACTTCAAACCGGACTCCAGTCGGGTCGACATCCTCGGCGTGCCGCTGGCGTCTCCCTCGGGCAAGACGATCGATCGCGGCATTCTGATCGAGACGCGCAATGGCCGGTATTCGATGCGCATCAATCGCTATGAGACGTGGAACAAGAACGCGTCTGGCTCGAGTTTGATCGGCTTCGATATCGGCAACTGGATGGGTCACGGCGCGAATTTCGCGAACGTGTTCGAGTACGATATCGGCAACTTCGAATGGGTGAAGACCGCGGCGAATTATCAGCAAGGCGATCCGCAGCGCTATAATTTCCGCAATGCCGACGGCTCGTGGGACACAACTGGCGAGGCGGCGGCGATCGCGGCCTTCCGCGAGTTTCAGAAAAAAGTGGATCCGCGTTTCTGGTCGGCCTGGGGCTACACCAGTCTGCAGCACGTGCAATCCGGTCAGGCGATTCCGATTCCCGGCGAGGTGCATGTTCCGGCGGGCTTTACCGTCACGGAAGACAGCGTCTCGCGCGGCTGGGAAATCGAACTCAACGCCGAACCGATCACCAACTGGCGTTTGACGCTCAACGCCAGCAAGTCCGACGCGGTGCGTTACAACATCGGCGGTGAAAACATGCGTACGCTGATGAATCTGATCAGCGACACGATCAAAGGTCCTGCCGGCCAACTCCACTTCTGGTGGGGCACGGCAGACGTGCCGCGTGCGAAAGACACCTGGTACAACTATCTTAACAATCCGGGCGCGCAGTGGGTCAGCCGCACGCTGCTCGAGGGCTCGGAAGTGCCGGAGCTGCGCGAGTGGCACGTCAACGTGATCAGCAATTACGATTTCACGCATGGCATATTGAACGGCGTGAATTTCGGCGGCGGCGTGCGCTATCAGAGCCCCGTCGTGATCGGTTATCCGCCGCTGGGAAATCCGAACGATCCGGCGGACTACTCGGTCGATTTGAACAACCCGTACAAGGGCCCGGCGGAAACGTATCTGGACCTCTGGGTCGGCTACAGCCGCAAGCTCGGCAAGCGCGTGCGCTGGCACATTCAGGCAAACGTGCAGAACGCGTTTCAACACGACGAGTTGATCCCAATCACCGCGCAAGGCCCGATCCCAGGCCAGCCGGCCGGCACCCCCGCAGCCTATCGCATCGCGCCAACCCAGACCTTCGTGATCACGAACAAATTCGAGTTCTGAGTGATCGCCCACGAATCACACGAATGACACAAATCTGACGTGCTCTACGTCCCTCCTCCGAGGGTAGGGCGAGACCTCAGGGCGAGCCGAACGCCGAATCCGCGTCTGGCTCCGTCCATTGACATCATCCCTCCGAGGTAGGGCGAGCCGTCCCTGGCGAGCCGCGATTGGCGTGGCTCAACCTGGAGGTTAGCCCATACGGTTGCGGCTCGCCTGGAGGCTTCGCCCTACCCCCTGAGGACTAGCGTGCAATCGGTGCCGGTCCTCAGAAATAGGGACAACCTTCCGAGGGTAGGGCGAGACCTCAGGGCGAGCCGAACGCCGAATCCGCGTCTGGCTCTGTCCCATCGACGTCATCCCTCCGAGGTAGGGCGAGGCGTCCCTGCCGAGCCGCCTTGCGCGTGGCTCAACCTGGAGGTTAGCCCATACGGTTGCGGCTTGCCTGGACGCTTCGCCCTACCGCCTGAGGACTAGCGTGCAATCGGTGCCGGTCCTCAGAAATAGGGACAACCTTCCGAGGGTAGGGCGAGATCTCAGGGCGAGCCGAACGCCGAATCCGCGTCTGGCTCCGTCCATTGACGTCATCCCTCCGAGGTAGGGCGAGGCGTCCCTGCCGAGCCGCACTACGACGTGGTCCAACCCAGAGGTTAGAATGCAAACTCTACGCTTACGCCGCTGCTACTTCAGCTTGCCCGGGGCGTTCTCCAAAATCACGTTCGACACCACGACGGTGTCGGACGTGGCGGGGAGGTGTGAGGTGAAACCGATGCCCACATAAAAAGGCTGGTCGAACTTCAACGTCACGGCCGGACCTTTTTGCTTCAGGAGCTGGCCGGGTTCGCCGACGAAAAGCGTGAACTCGTCGCCGTGCTTTTCGATACCGAGGCGCATGCCGGGCGAGGCCTTGTTGCTCGCGGGCGCCTCGATGCGAAACGCTTCTTTTATCTCGGCGCCCTTTTCCGGGCGGTCGGCGATGTGAATCAGCCCGCCGCCGTGCAGCGCCGTCATCACTTCCTTTGAATCGTCATCGAGATCCTGCCGGATCACGAAGACGACTTTGCGATCGAAATATCCCTCGGGATTCGGAAAGCGAATGTCAGCGGCGAGCGAGACGTCGCCCGAAACTTTCTTCCACAGATAGCGAAATTCGTCGCGCGTGTACCAAATATTGTAACCCGCCGAGTCGATCGTGTACGCGCCGGTTTTCGCATCGAAACGCGAGCTGCCCTTCACGACTGCGCCCCCGATGTCGGATTGTCCGCTGAAAACGCCGATCGCTTCCTCAGTCGTGCGGGTGGCGCGATGAAAATCCTTCGGCGGCGGCACCTGTTTGTGCGTGGCCGAACCCGGCTGCGCCCAATCCGGAACTTCGGGTGTTTGGGCTCGCGCGAGTAGCGGCACGGCAAGCATTACGGCGAAGAATAGCGATGCGGAAGGGCGGGGCAGTTTCATGGTGCGCGGATGTTAGCGCGTGTGCCGATAACGCAACACTCCCGCGCAATTCAATCAGTCGGGGTGTGCAAACTCGCTCCGAGTGAGTATGCATTCGCGATGGAGACTCAAAACACGCACGGCAAGCTGCGGTTGGCCGCGGTGGACTTGGATGGCACGTTGCTCGGGCCGGATCATCGGATCAGTCCGGAAAACCACGACGCCGTGGCGCGCCTCCAGGCCGCCGGCATTCAGGTCATTCTCGCGAGTGGGCGGCACTACAAAATGATGCGCTCCTTCATCGATGCGCTGCCCGGGTTGGACTGGGTCGTGTCCGTGCAGGGCGCGGAAGCCTCGGCCGCCGATCGCTCGCATGTGATGCGTCGCTCGTTTCTCGACCGCGCGATGGCGGAGCGCATTTTCGCCCTGAATGCCTCGCAGCGATTTGGGTTCTCGATGCTGGCCTATGGCCTGGACGATATTTTCGCTCTGGATGCGAGAGCGCAGGCGACGTACGTCGACCTTTTCGGCTACCGGCCGACGCTCACTCGATTCGAAGCGCTGCGGGAGTTCGATTTGTTTAAGGTCGTTTGGGTTGGCTCACCGGAGACGTTAGAAAAATTGCGCGACGTGAAAGAAGTGCAGGAAATTGGCGCGCAAACGGTGCGCTCGCACCAGCATCTTTTAGAATTCGTTCAGCCCGGGGTGAACAAATCCACCGGCGCCGCTGAAATTGCCACGCGCCTGGGAATCGAGCCCGCGTCGGTCGTCGCCTTCGGAGACGCGGAGAACGATCTGCCGCTCTTTCGTTGGGCCGGCCGCTCCGTCGCGATGCCTCACGGCTGGGATTCCGTGAAACGCGCCGCGTCGTTCATCGCGCCCGCCGGCGAGCCCGAATCCGCATTCGCGCGCGGAGTCGATGTCCTGCTGCGAACGTAGTCGGAGCCCCGGCTTGCAACGGAGCGCCAGCCTCCGGCTGGCTTTTCTAATAATCTCTCCCGCTTCGCGGGACGCTAGATAGGTTGGCCGGCCGGAGGCCGGCGCTCCGTTGCGAGCCGTGCTCTACTTCTGCGACCAGACCACTTCCTTGATCGTGGCGCCCGCGGGCAGACCGCGAAAGCACACATTCAGGACCGCTGAGGAGCGCGGCTCGATGCGTTGAATATTTTTATCGGTCCCGCTGATCGCGCCGTCGGTCACCTGAACCCAGCGCAGGCCCTGAAGGTATTTGCCGTTGTCGGCAACGGCCATGACCGTGCCCGCATCGATCTCCGTGGTGTCGGTGCCGTCATTGTAGATCTCCAGCGTGGAGTAGGTCGGGTGCACCGACGAAGAAAGAATCACCAAATCGTGATACCGCTCGTCAGGCAGGCGGCTGACCGGCACGCGCTTCGGTTTCGGCGCAGCCGGAACTTTGGAAGTTGTCGACGCCACGCTTGGCTTGGCCGTTTCTGGCGCGGGCTTCGGTTTCTTGGCCAGCAGGGCATCGCGAAACTCGGCGGGAAACTGCTCATACGCGACGGTCTTCGCGCCCTCGCTGTATCTCACGAGCACGGATGAACGATTGAAACTCTTCGCCTGGGCATCGTGCAGGACATCGCCGTTGGCCAAATGGAGTTCTGCGATGGGTTCATCGATCAAGGGCGCTGCGACAGAAAACGTCGCCGCCGTAAGCCAGCCGAAAACTGCAAGAATCCGCTTAGACATAGGTGGGTAAGTTGAAAGCTGTGATGAAACGCTCCTAATGAAGTCGGCCGCGATCAACCGCCGGTATGTCAGAAACTTATGAATAACGCTCCAAACCTGACTTTTTTCATGGCGCGGAGCGGGGCGACGAGCGGGCGGGCGCGAGTTCGCGTCACATCGGGACGAAGTCGGTTCGCCGCCTTGCGCCGCCGTGGTTCGCCTGTTCGTTTCGCCGCATGACTGACCAAGCCGAAGCCATTTTCGACGAATCCCCGGCGATGTTTCGCACGAGCTTGGGCTGGTTTCTGTTCTTCTGTCTCTTGGTGCCCGTGGTTATTGGAATCGTGGCGCTGTTGATCTGGAAATTTCGATTGAATCACACGCGCCTCACCATCACGGGCCAGCGGGTGCTTTATCGCACTGGAATTTTTTCAACCACGGAAAGCGAGGTGCGCGTGAGCGACGTGCGCGATATCGAAATCCATCGGACTTTGATGCAGCGCCTCTGCGGGACCGGCACGCTCTCGCTGTCCACCGCCGGCGAGAGCGGGATGGAAATCGAAATCGCCGGCTTGCGCGAACCGCAACGCGTGCGCGAGATGATTCACACCCTTCGCAGCTGAATTGTAGTGAATAATTCAATACGAACCTGGCTCTGGCCAATTCTTGTCGCGGCAACGATCTTCATCGAATCCGGGCAGGGCGTCGTCGCCGGACCCGATCTGCCGAATTTCGACAAGGTCGCGCACTTCTTCGTCTACGGACTGCTGGCCACCTTGCTGCTTCGCACCTCCACACTGCGCGAACTCGGCGGAAGAGGCGTCTGGATCGCCCTGGCGCTGACGTCACTCTTCGGCGTGAGCGACGAATTTCATCAGAGCTTCACGCCGGGCCGCTCGGTGGATTTTCTCGACTGGATTGCCGACACGAGTGGCGCAGCTCTGGCGTTATTTTGCTACGCTCGCTGGACGTTCTATCGCTCCACGCTGGAATTTACCCTCGGCTTCCCCCGTGCGCGTGAGGAGGCTGGCGCCGCCAATATCAACCCATGACTCCCTCAGAAATTCAGGCTCGCATCGTTCTTCTTCGCGAATCGATTTTGCGCAACGACGAGCTGTATTTTCGTCACGCGCAGCCGGAGGTTTCCGATTTCGAATACGATAAGCTCAAGCGCGAGCTCGCTGATCTCGAGGCGCGTTATCCCGATTTGACCGACGGCCGGCGCCTGTCCGACCAAGTCGGCGACGACCGCATGGAAGGCTTCGCGACCTATCGCCATCGCGAGCGAATGATGAGCTTGGACAACACGTACTCGGAAGCCGAGCTGCGCGAGTTCAACGAGCGATTGGTACGCCTGATCGGCAAAGAGAATCTGGCTTACGTCGTGGAGCCGAAGATCGACGGCCTGGCCGTGAGTCTGACTTTTGAAAAAGGAAAACTCGTTCGCGCCGTGACGCGTGGAAACGGCATCGAAGGCGACGACATTACGACGAACGCGAAGACGATTCATTCGCTGCCGAAATCGCTGAAGCCGGCGGAGGGCGCGCCCATCCCAGACCTCGTCGAAATTCGCGGAGAAATTTATCTGACTCTCGCGGAGTTCAAACGCATCAACCAGCAGCGCGAAGAAGCCGGGGAGCCTCTTTACGCGAATCCACGCAACCTCGCCGCGGGCACGATCAAGCAGCTCGATTCGCGCGAAGTCGCGCAGCGCAAACTCGAAATCGTGCTTTATGGAATCGGTTACGCCGAGCCCGCCTCGGCGTTGCCGGCGACGCAAAGCGGCTATCACGAACGGGTGAAAAAATGGGGCCTGCCCGGCGTCGAGCGCTATTGGACGGTGCGCGGGCCCGACGAGATGTGGTCCGCTGTGCAGGAACTCGACAAGCTGCGCAACAGCTTTGCTTACGCGACGGACGGCGCGGTCGTTAAACTCGAGTCGATCCCATTGCAGCGCGAAGCCGGCGCGACGTCGAAAGCCCCGCGCTGGGCGATGGCGTTCAAGTTTGCGCCGGAGCGCGCCGAGACCCAGCTCAAGGCGATCACGATCCAAGTCGGCCGCACCGGCGTGCTGACTCCCGTGGCCGAACTCGAGCCGGTGAAACTGGGCGGCACGACTGTATCCAGAGCAACACTACACAATCGCGACGAGATCGCGCGAAAGGGCATTCGCGTGAACGACTTCGTCTTTGTCGAGAAGGCCGGGGAAATCATTCCCGCGGTCGTCGCCGTGAACACCGCGAAACGCACGCCCGAGTGCGTGCCTTACGTTTTCCCCACGGAATGTCCGGCCTGTCAGACGCCGGTGATTCAATACGAGGGCGAAGTGGCGGTGCGCTGTCCGAATTACGAGTGCCCCGTGAAAGTGCGCCGCCGCGTGGCGCATTTCGCGTCCAAGGGCTGCGTCGATATCGAAGGCCTTGGCTCTGCGATGGTGGACGTCTTGGTCGAGAAGGGCTGGGTCAAGAGCGTCTCCGACATCTATCGGCTCGAGCGCGCGAATCTTCTTTCGCTCGGCAAGAATGTGGCGAAGTCCACGGACAACCTTCTCGCCGGCATCGAGGAAAGCAAAACGCGCGACCTCTGGCGCTTCATCAATGGTCTCGGCATTCCGCACGTCGGCACCGCCGCCGCAAAAGATCTGGCGCAGAAATTTGGCAGCCTCGAGGCGTTGGCCGAATCGCGATTCGAGGACTACATCGCGGAAAAGCGCAGCGTGATCGAAGGAATCGGCGAAACGATGGCGCTCGCCGTCGTCGAGTATTTCAACGATCCGCGCAATCGCGCGCTGGTCTACGAACTCGTCGAATTGGGCGTGAAGCCGACTCCGCCCGCGAAACGCGAGGCGACGAGCAGCACGCTCGCCGGAAAGACGTTTGTATTGACCGGAACATTACCGAGCCTCACCCGCGAGGAGGCGACAGCGATGATCGAAGCCGCGGGTGGAAAAGTGAGCAGCAGCGTCAGCAAGAAAACGAACTACGTGCTCGCTGGCGAAGACGCTGGATCGAAGCTGGAAAAAGCTCGCAGCCTCGGCGTCGCGGTGATCGACGAAGCCGATTTCCGGCGATTGGTCGCCGGATGATTGGGGCGGTTCGATAAAACCCATAGCCGCAAAGAGGCGCAAAAACGCAAAGAGGATTCCGGGTCGGCGACGTCGCTCGCAATTGCCGGTGCGGAACGCGGTTGGGGTATTGGTTTGTAACTCCAAACCCAAATATCAGGCCGCTTTAAGGTGACGGATGTCTGAATCGGCACCGACAGAAAATAATCCTCTTTGCGATTTTTGAGCCTTTTTGCGGCTAAAAAGATCACCGTGGCCTATGCCCACGTCTTTGATTGCGGCTCAGTATCCGCGTTGCTGCAGCGCCGCGCTGAGCTCCTGCATGAAGGCCTGTGCGTCGGCGGGAGTGGGGCGATAGCCGGGCTTGCTCACTTCCGTGAAGCCAGGGCGGCCGTAGTTGTCCACGATCCACTTTCCGGTCACGCCGTCGCTGAACGTCACCGTTCCGCTCGCAAGCGCCCCAGGCAAAAGCGTCACCTTGTCCACTGAAACGGAAACGCTGCTCGGACCGCCCGCGCCTTCGTCGGTCAATGCGCCCGCCGCGGCTTCGTCGTCCGCAAATTCTTCGTCGGCGAACTCTGTTTCATCCCCGGCTTCCCCCTCTTGTCCGCCAAGGCCGAGCTTTTCCTTCGCGCGGTCTAGGAGGCCCTTTTTCTCAGGCGCCTTTTCTGGAACCGCGCCGGTCCGTGGCCGCGGTGTCTGGGCTTTCGAAACATCCGATGTGTCGACCTTCGGCGCAGCGTCCTTCAACGCGAGGTTCAGGTCATCGACCAGGAAACGCACGTCCATGTAGGTCATGGACACTTTGAACTGATCGAGGAGCTTTTTCTGGACGGTCGACAAATTGTCGCCGGCGCTCACCCATGAGGCGACAGCTTGTTTCTGCTCGGGCGTAAGGGTCATGGTGGACGCGTAACGTCAGCGTTTGTCCCGCGCCCGTCAAGTGAGCTGGCCGCCGTGCAGCCCGTCGCTCAACGCGAAAGCTGGACCTTGAGGAACTCGACGCTGCCGCGGACCGACGAGTCTTGCTCCATCATGTTGTCCACCGCTTTGCAGGCGTGGATGACAGTGCCGTGGTCCCGGCCGCCGAAAGCGTCGCCAATCTCCTGCAGGGAATGCTTGGTCAGCGTGCGTGTGAGGTACATCGCGATCTGGCGGGGAATCGCGATATTGTTCGGACGGCGCTTGCTCGTCATGTCGCTGTGCCGGATCTGGAAGTGATCGGCCACGCGCTTCTGAATCGTCTCGATCGTGAGCTGATTCTGCGCCTGTTCCATCAACACGTCCTGGAGCAGCATCTCGGTCGTCGGCAAATCGATCGGTTTGCCCGTGAGCGTGGAGTAGCTCGCGACTTTGATCAGCGCGCCTTCGAGACGGCGGATGTTCTTTGAAATATTCTGCGCGATGAACGTCGCAACCGCGGGCGGCAGCTCAAATTTCAGATTGGCCGCCTTCGTGCGAAGGATGGCCACGCGCGTCTCGAAATCGGGGGCTTGAATGTCGGCCGGCAGACCCCATTCGAAGCGAGAGACCAGGCGTGCCTCGAGCTTTTGAATCTCGCTCGCGCGGCGGTCGCTCGAGAGGACGATCTGCTTCGAGGACTCGAAGAGATCGTTGAAGGTGTGGAAAAACTCTTCCTGGATGCGCTCTTTTCCGCTGAGGAATTGCACGTCGTCCAGCAGGAGCACGTCGACGTGGCGGTAGCGCTGACGGAACTTGGTCAGCGCGTTTTCCTGCAGCGCTTGGATGAACTCGTTGGTGAACTTTTCCGTCGAGAGATACGCGACCTTTGCGTGCGAATTATTGCGCAGGATGGCATGGCCGATCGCGTGCATCAGGTGCGTTTTGCCCAAGCCCGTGTCGCCGTAGATGAACATCGGGTTGTAGGCCTGCGCGGGGGCTTGCGCGACGGCCAGCGCGGCCGCATGGGCCATCTGGTTGTTGTTGCCTACGACGAAACTCTCGAAGGTGTTGCGCGGATTGAGCGAATTCGCGCCAGGCGTGCGCTCATCGTAACGCAGCGTGCGGCGCGCCGGAGCAGGCTTGGCGCGGCCGTTGGTTTGAGCGGTGCCCTCAGCCGCCTGAAAAGGCGCGCTGGAGCTGTCTAGCTCGACCTTCTTCAACTTCACCGCCATGACGCGGCCGGTGACCAGGCGCAGACGCTGGACGATCAGATCGAGGTAATTGTCGTTGATCCAAATCGCCGCGAAATCGTTCGGCACGCCAAGCGTGAGAGCCTCCTCGGTCGCTTCGGTGCAGACAATGGGCTCGAACCAGAGCTTGAAGACGTCCTCAGGAAAGAGGCTCTTGAAATCGGATTTAACCGTTTCCCAGATCTGAGGAGACGTCGAAAGAGTGGGCATGTCCAAGGTGATGCGTGGTCAATTATTCACATCGCTGGGCTGACGACCCTGTTTTGCACGTGACACCGGACAATCACTGCACGCTTGCGGGGAAGGAAAATGGGTTGGCGGGACATCATGCGGAGTGGCGGGGTGAGGGGCTGGCTTAAGTTGTTGATGTCCAGCAGAGTGGGATGAGTGCCTTCGGGGCGTGAGTACAGTGCTGACGGAGACGTGAAAAAGAACCGGTCAAATCTCGCGATGGGCTGCGAAAGTGCGGCGAGTAACGGTTAAGCAAAAACGGGTTTCAAGATGAACTTTCCGACAAGTTATTCACACCCGTTTTGATCATAAGTTCTGCGATTTTTTTGTTGCCTCGGCAGGGCCGAAACGGCGCGCGCGAATTCGTAACGAAGATTCCCTGTATTCGTGTTTCCATTACACGTGTAACCATTTTGTCACGACACGGCCGGGTTTCCCCTCGGTGGAGAAACCGCCTGAGTGACGCACCGGTTACGAAACGGCGACGGGTTCGGGATCGACCCACTTTCCGTGGGCTTTGATCAGGGCGATCAGACGATCGTCCGCCTCGGCTTGGGGGATGTTGTACTGAACGCAGTTTTTCCCGACGTAGAGATTGATCTTCCCGGGCGCACCGCCGACGTACCCGAAATCCGCGTCGGCCATTTCGCCTGGGCCGTTCACGATGCAACCCATGATGGCGAGCTTCACGCCTTTGAGGTGGCCGGTCTGCGCGCGGATGCGCTGCGTCGTGGTTTGCAGATCGAACAGCGTGCGCCCACAGCTCGGGCAGGCGACGAACTCGGTCTTGGAGATGCGGGCGCCGGCGCCCTGCAGCACGTTGTAGGTCAATTTTGTGGCCCGGACTGGGTCGGCTTCCGTCTCGATGCTCACGAAATCGCCCACGCCATCGCAGAGCATCGCGCCGGACAGCACGCTCGCCTCGAGCAACTTGCTGAGGAAAGAGGCGTCGCCCTTCAATGTAGTGGCGGCGGTATTACGCAGCCAGATCGGCGCGCGGCAGCCCATGGCGCGCAATTGTTCGGTCAGTTCGCGGTAACGTCCGATCGCGTGTTCGGGCGCGGTCGGCGCCGTGGACTGGACAAGGGTGAAAACCAGATGCTGGTCGTCTTCGCTCCGAATTTCCGGCGCGAGCCGGGGCAGATCGGCGGGAGAAACGGCGCAGGCCAGCTTGGCGTCGCGCGCCCGGGCGAAATCGGCCCAGGTGCGCAGCGCGGCGGCATCGTCTCCGGAAAAATCGCGGACCAACAGACGCGAGGCGCCCTGCGACTCCAGGATCGGCTGCACGTCCGCCGTCGAGAGGGCGCGATCGAGTTCCAAGGCGATGAAGCTCATCGAGCCGGGCGCGGCGCGTAGTGCGTCCGCAACTACAGAAATTTCGGTGGCGCTTTTCACCGGCACGACCACGCCCTCGGCTGGCGTGTCTCGCAACGCGGGAGCCTGCAGCGCGCGGAGGTCGTTCGCCAGTGTAGTGGCGGAAGCACTACGCACGATCACGCGGGGCGGCTGCTCGGGACCGACCACCGCCTCGGCGCCAAAGGCGAGGCTGACGACGTTGCGGCGGATGAAGTGAAAGGGATCGATCGAATCCTGCGCGGCGGCCACGGGCGTTTCCGTCCAGCGCGACATGGCCTTGTCCGCCAAGGCGCGCGCCACCGGCACTTCGTAGACCGAGTCCTCCGTCAGCGAAACGCGGATCGTGTCGCCCAGTCCGTCGAGCAAAAGGCTGCCGATGCCGATGGCGCTCTTGATCCGGCCGTCCTCGCCATCGCCGGCCTCGGTCACACCGAGGTGCAGCGGGTAATGCATGTTCTCCTGCTGCATGCGTTCGACGAGCAGGCGGTAGGCCTGAATCATCACCTTCGGATTCGAGGCTTTCATCGAAAGCACGATTTGATCGTACGAATGCGAGGCGGCGATGCGCAGAAATTCCAACGCGCTTTCCACCATGCCTAGCGGCGTGTCGCCGTAGCGGTTCATGATGCGGTCGGAGAGCGAACCGTGATTCGTGCCGATGCGCATCGCGCGACCGAGTTCCTTGCAGCGCTTGACCAGTGGCGAGAACGCTTCGTGCAAGCGCTCCAGTTCCTCGTTGTATTGCGAATCTGAATACTCGCGGACGTTGAACTTTTTCTTGTCCGCGTAGTTGCCCGGATTGACCCGGATTTTTTCCACGTGCTCGACCGCCTCCATCGCCGCCTGGGGCAGAAAATGAATGTCGGCCACGAGGGGAATGTGGGAAAAGCCGCGGCTGCTGAGCTGGGCGCGAATGTCTTTCAGGCACCTCGCGGCTTGGACATTCGGCGCCGTCACGCGCACGATCTCGCAACCGACTTCGGCGAGAGCGACGGATTGCCGCACCGTCGCTTCGACGTCCTGCGTATCGCTCGTGGTCATCGACTGAAGCCGGATCGGATTGTGCGCTCCGACGCCGACAGAGCCGACCTTCACTTCGAGGGTGCGACGACGGATAGTGTGAAACCGGGAGGCGCAGTAAGACATGGTGAAAGACCCGAGTTACGGCTTGGCTGGAACGGTCTGTTCCGCTTCGGCGCGCGCGCGGCGCTGCTTAATTTGGCGGCTGATGTCGTGATAGCTCACGTACACCATCAGCGAGAAAAGCAGGACGACGAAGATGCTTTGCGTGGCGTTGACGAAGTCGATCGGCAGCGCCCGGCCGCGGATTTTCGCGATCGTGGCGAACACGATTTGCCCGCCATCCAGAACGGGAATCGGCAGCAAGTTGAAAACGGCCAGGCTGATGTTGATCAGCACTGCCAGCCAGGCGGCGACACGCACCGGATAGTCGGAGTTGGCCGCGTCCCAAAAGCTCTTCGCGATGCCGAGCGGGCCAGTCATGTTGGCCACCCCCACGTCCGACCGCGGATTGATCAAACTGCTCAGTGACTGGAAGGAGTTTTCCACCATCTTCCGGATCAAGGTCACCGGATTCTGATGAACCAACTCGACGTGCGTGTCCGGCCCCACGTCCTTGAAAAGCACGCTGGCATCTTTCTGCGGCGGCATTTCGATCGTCACGGTTTCCTTGCCGCGCTGCACGGTGAATTTCACCGGGGCTGCGCTGTGCGACTCGATATAATCGGAGAGCTGCCAAAGGCTGTAGACCGTGTCCGTATCCATCTTGATGATACGGTCGCCGTCCTTGAAACCGAGTTGGGCGGCGTAGGTATTTGCGGGAACGGTGCCGAAGACGACGTCGCCCGCGTGGATCACGCCGATCTGGCGCATGCGTTCATCGCCTGCGAGAACGGGCGTGATCGCGAGATCGAGAATCTGTTCACCGCGCCGAACTTTGAGAACCACGAGACGTTCGCCATTTTGGGTGCGACCGGATCCGAGAGCGAGATCGCTGCGGACATCCGACCAGTCGCTGACGCGCGCGCCATCGATTTCGAGAATCACATCGCCCGCCCGGACGTCGGCCTTGGCCGCGGGGCTGGGCAACTTCTTTCCGTCGACTTGAAGCGTGGGGATGACGTAGCCGATGCGCGTGTCGCCGTTCATCTCGCTGTCCGGCATGCCCGCGGCCCAGAGAATCGTCGCGAGGATGAAGGCGAAGATGACGTTGAAGACCGCCCCGGCCACGAAAACCAGAATCTTCGTGGCGTAAGTGGGCGAGGGCAGCTTCGACAAATCGAGTTTCGTTTCGCCCTCGACGCCGCGCAAGTCAGCCAGCTGCGGCAGCTTCACATAGCCGCCAAGCGGAAACCACGACAGCCAGTACTCGACACCGTCCTTGCCCTTCCAGCGAAAGATCGGCGGCCCCATGCCGATCGAAAAGCGTTCGACCATGACACCGCGCCGCCGCGCGACGAGGAAGTGCCCGAGCTCGTGCACAAAAATCGAGCTCCCGAAAAAGAAAACGACGAGGAAAAGAGACCAGAGGTTCGAAAGAAGGCTGTGCAGGAGATCCATGGAAGCTAGCGAGACTGGCTCAGAAACGAGCGGGCGATCTGCCGCGCCTGAGCATCGATATCGAGGACTTGGTTGAGCTGTCCGGGTTCAAAATTCGTGATCGCGCCGAGACAATGGTCGACCAACTCGGGAATCGCAAGGTAGCGGATTTGCCCTGCGAGAAACGCCGCCACCGCGATCTCGTTGGCCGCGTTGTAAATCGCTGGAGCGACGCCACCGGCGGCCATGCAACGCTTGGCCAACCCAATCATCGGGAAACGCGTTTCATCGACCGGACGGAATTGCAGCGAAAGGATTTTTTTGAGATCGAGCGCGCTCTCGACCCCGCGAACGCGCGAAGGATGCAGCAGCGCATGCTGGATGGGAAAGGTCATCGAGGGCGGACAAAGTTGCGCCAGCATCGCACCGTCGAGGAACTCGACGAGGCAGTGCACGATGCTCTGCGGATGAACCACGGCATCGCATTGCTCCGGCCGCAGGCCGAAGAGCCACTGCGCCTCGATCAGCTCCAGACCTTTGTTGGCCAGCGTGGCCGAATCGACCGTGACCTTCGGCCCCATCGACCAGTTTGGGTGTTTCAACGCCTCCTCGGGCGTGACGTGTTGCAACTGCTCCGCCGTGAGGTCGCGGAAGGCGCCGCCGGAGGCCGTCAAAATGATCCGCGCGACTCCGCTCGAAGGATGCCCC
The DNA here is from genome assembly GCA_035765635.1 of Opitutaceae bacterium. Lineage (GTDB taxonomy): Bacteria > Verrucomicrobiota > Verrucomicrobiia > Opitutales > Opitutaceae > EW11. The sequence goes on along the minus strand of DASTWZ010000052.1, from coordinate 36,578 downwards.
TCGATGCATTGGAAAACGGCGTTGTGCTCGCTATCCACCGGCAGCAATCGCACGCCATTTTCCCGCGCGGCTTGCATCACGAATTTTCCGGCCAGCACGAGGATCTCCTTGCTGGCGAGCGCGAGGTCTTTCTTCGCCTTGATCGCAGCGAGGGCGGGCTCGAGGCCCGTCGTGCCGACGACTGCGACGAGCGTCGTGTCGGCTTCGGGCAACTGCGCCATTTCCACGAGGCCGGCGGGGCCCCCGTAGAGTTTGGCGTCGGAGGAAAACGCGCCGGAGGAACGCGCTTGCTGGTACGCCGCGTCGTCGTAAACGCCGACGTGCGGCACGCGAAATTCGCGCGCGATGCCCGCGAGTTTTTCCCAGTTGCTGCGCGCCGCTATGCCGACGAGTTCCAGCTTGTCTGGATGCGCGGCAATGACGCGCAGCGTGTTTTGTCCGATCGATCCCGTCGCGCCCAACAGCACGACACGTTTGCGAGAGGAGGAAGACTGAAGCACAAAGACATCGCGACTCAGTTGCCGCGTTAGAGAAGACCGAAGACCATGAAGGCGGCGGGCGCCGTCAGGATCAGGCTGTCGGTCACATCGAACATGCCGCCGATGCCTGGAATCGTCGCGCCCGAATCCTTGATCGTGGCGCGGCGTTTGATGATCGATTCCACCAAGTCAGCCACGATGGCGAGCGCGGCGAGAGGCAGCGCGAACAGCCCCGCGAAAAGAGGTGTGAAGCGCGGCGGCAGATAATCGCGCGCCCCGTACGCAATGGCGGCGCCGATCAGCGCGGAAATGATGCAACCGCCGATCGCGCCTTCCCAGGTCTTTTTCGGACTGATAATCGGCGCCATCTTGGTCCGGCCAAACGCCATGCCGGAAAGCAGCGCGCCGACATCGCAGAATTTCGAAACCGCCACGACCCACAAAAACAAAATGAGCCCCGTGTTCGGGTGCGGCGTATGCAGGTTTATGATACGCACGAAGTATTGCAGCATCACCGGCACGTACGTGATGCCGAAGAGCGAGGCGGCCAGGGTTTCCACGCGATTCTGCGGATTGCGCTCATTGATCACGCGAATCGAAAACGCGATCACGCCGAAGGCGACGAGATCCACGGTGTGCAGTCCCCAACGCGACAGATAATAGGGGCCGAGAATCACCGCGACGCCGACAGTAATGCCGAGCTTGTCGAACGGGTCGTAACCCATGTGCTTCAGCAGCGCGTAGAACTCGAAGAGCGTTGCTCCCGTGAGAATCGCCACGATCCAAACGGCCCCGGCATCGTGGAAAAAATAGAGCAACGACAGAACGATCGTCCACAGGGCCAGTGTGCTGAAGGTGCGTTTGACCACGGTTGCTCGGGTTTCGGTGCGGAAAATTTCTAAGCCGACGTCGCCGGCTTCAGTTGCTCGCTGGTCAACCCAAAGCGGCGTTCACGCCGGCTGAAGGTCGCCACCGCCGCCGCCAGATCGGCTTTCGTGAAATCCGGCCAAAGCACTGGCGAGAAAATGAATTCGGCGTAGGCCGCCTGAAGGAGAAGAAAGTTGCTCACGCGCGCCTCGCCCGATGTGCGAATGATCAAATCTGGATCCGGAATATCGGCCGTGTAAAGATAGCGGCTGAACGTATTCCAGGAACTGTCGTTCAACTTTTCTTTTCCCGACGCGACGGCCGCGGCGTACGCGCGAGCCGCGTCGACGACCTCTGTGCGCGAGCCATAATTCAACGCGAGAATCAGTGTGTGGTCGGTAAAATGTTTAGTCGCGTTCTTGGCTGCATCCAGCTGCTTGCGAACGACGTCGGGTAACTCGTCCGTGCGACCGATCGTGAGCAGGCGCACCTCGTTTTTCACCAGCGTCTTGGTTTCCTGCTTCAAGAAAAACTCCAGGATTCCCATCAACGCGGAAACCTCTTCGCCGGGCCGTTTCCAATTTTCCACGGAAAAGGCGTAAAGCGTGAGGTATTTTATGCCCAGTTCGCGCGCAGCATCGATGATCGTACGGACCGTTTCGACTCCCCGGCGATGTCCCTCGATCCGAGGAAGACCGCGCTGTTTCGCCCACCGGCCGTTTCCATCCATGATAATCCCGACATGCGTCGGGTGATTGGCGGGAGCGTGAGTCATGTGTACGTCAGTTTGATTTAGGTGCCGGCGCTCTTGCTATGCAAGTGGGGATTGCCGCCGACCGAAGTTGACCGGATGGGTTCGAGCGATTCTCTGCGGAATGGCCAAACTACTCGACGAACCGCAGATCGGCGATGCGCTGTCGACGCTGCCGGGTTGGACACACGAGGGTGACGCTTTGGTAAAGGCGTTTCCTTTTTCGAATTTCCGCGAAGCGATCAGCTTCATGATGCGCGTCTCTTTCGAATGCGAGGAAATGAATCATCATCCCGTTTGGACCAATGTCTACGATCGCGTTTTCGTGCGGCTCAACACGCACGATAAGGGCGGCAAGGTCACCGATCTCGACGTGGAACTCGCCCGGCGCATCGAGAAGCTCTCCGCGCGCTGATTTTTTTCATGAAAACCATCGGAGTTCTTGGACTTGGAATCATCGGCCGCGTCTGGGCCGAACATTATGCCGCCGCTGGCGTTCTCGCCGGCGCCTGGAATCGCACGGCGAAGCCGGATTGCCCGAAGTGGCTCGACGCGCCTGCGGCGGTCGCACGCGCATCCGACGTGATCCAGATCGTCGTGGCTGATCCGCCGGCGGTGCGTTCGGTCCTCGATGCGATCAGTGGGGAATTGAACGCGTCCAAAACGGTGGTCCAATCCAGCACGATCGATCCGGACAGCAGCGACGAATTCAAGAAACTCGTGACCGCGCGTGGCGCTCGCTATCTCGAAGCGCCTTTCACCGGCAGCAAGCCCGCGGCTGAGCAGAAGCAATCGATCTATTATCTCGGAGGCGACGCCGCGCTCATCTCCGAAATCGAGCCGCTGCTCTCCCTCGTTTCTTTCCTGCGCTTTCACATCGGGACAAACCGGCAGGCGACCACATTGAAGCTCGCGATGAACCTGAACATCGCCGCGCAGATGCAGTCGCTCAGCGAGGCGCTCACGCTCGTGCGCCGTGCAGGAATCAAGGACGACACGTTCTTCGAAGTGCTCTCCAAGAATGTGGGCAACTCAGGCTTGGTTAAGCTCAAGGAACCGAAACTCCGAGCGAACGAGTTCTCGCCGCAATTTTCGGTCAAACACCTGCTGAAAGATCTGCGCCTGGCTTCACGTATCAACGGCTGCGAAGATTTCCCGGTGCTCGACACGATGCGCGAGCAGTTGGCGCGGGCTGATCGCGACGGCCTGGGCGAGGAGGATTTCTCCGCCATCGTGAAGCTGCTCGACGCGAAGAGCTGACGCGGATTTCCCGGCCGCTTCGGGCCGGGCGTCAAAATCTCGTGAACGTCGCCGCGGCAGGCGAAGTTTGCTTCGGCGCGTTTGCGCGCCCGCGACGCTGCGTGCACTTTGCGCGCCATGAGCGAATTCTTGTCAACCGTCGCGATTTCCAGCGCGCAGCGGGTTTTTGAGCGGCTTCGCGCCAACATGCGCGGCTCGATCAAAGGAAAGGACGACGTGATCGAGCAGGTTCTGATCTGTCTCGCGGCGGGCGGTCACGTGCTGATGGAAGATTTGCCCGGCGTGGGAAAAACGACGCTGGCCTACTCTCTGGCGCGCTCGATGGATTGTGGTTTTTCGCGCATTCAGTTCACGAGCGACCTTCTGCCGAGCGACGTGACCGGCGTCTCGATTTACGACGAGGCGGTGAAACGTTTCGTTTTCAAACGCGGCCCTGTATTCGCCAACGTGATACTCGCCGACGAGATCAATCGCGCGACGCCGAAGACCCAATCTGCGCTGCTCGAAGTGATGGATCGCGCGCGGGTCACCGTTGACGGCGAGCCTCATGCGGTCGGCACGCCGTTTCTGGTTTTCGCGACGCAGAATCCGGTCGACTATGAGGGCACGTTTCCGCTGCCGGAGAGCCAGATGGATCGGTTTCTCATGCGGCTGCACATGGGCTATCCGAAGCCGGAAGATGAAATCGAGATCCTGCGTTCCTCTCAAATTGCGTACGACACGATCGCGTTGAATGCCGTCGCGACCGCCGCGGAGATCGCCGACGCGCAACGGCTGGCGCATCAGGTTTTCGTCGAGGATTCGATTCTCGCCTACATTCTCGCCATCGTCGGCGCGACGCGGACGGAAGCGGATTTCAAAGCTGGTGTCAGCGTGCGCGGCGGGTTGGCTCTGCGTCAGGCTGCTCAGGCGCGAGCCCTGATTTATGGGCGCGACTTCGTTTTGCCAGATGACGTGCAGCAATTGGTGCTGCCGGTGCTGGCCCACCGATTGGCTCTTGCCCGACCGACCTCCGATGCGCGTGAGGAGCGCCAGGCCATAACGGCGGCGCTTCGCCGTATTCTCGGATCGATTGTCGCGCCCGTTTAGCATGCCTGTCGCGGCAGATACAGCGCCCCAGACGTTGAAGAAAAGCCCGGGCTCGTCGTGGCAATCGACGCGAACCGCGCGGCGCCGCTTCTCGTTTCGCACGCTGCTGTGGATGATGATCTTTCCGCAGCGCGGACAAAAAACCGGTCTCACAGCGTCGGGTTTGCTGCTCATCGTCCTCGCCTTGGCCATCGGCATGGCGGCGTACAATTCCGCGAGCAACATCCTGTTTCTCACGCTTTCGCTGCTGCTGGGCTGCCTCATTCTCAGCGGAGTTCTGTCGTGGCTGAACTTTTCGCGGCTGCGCTGGCGTCTCGACCTGCAGCCGCCGTTTCGCGCCGGGCAGGAACATAGCGCCGGTCTTTGCGTGAGAAACGAGAAACGCGTCCTGCCGAGCTACGGGGTGTGGTTCGACCTCGAGGTGGAATCGGCTTCGCAGCCGATCGAAGTGCCTTTGCGCGGCCGTTTGGACCCGCGCGGCGAAACGCGCCTGGAGTGGAGTTTCGTTCCGGCCAAGCGCGGCGTGGATCGGGTGAAACTCAACGCGGTTGGTTCGCTCTTTCCTTTCGGTTTTTTGCGCAAGGCTTTCTCCGTCGAGTTGGAGGAGAAGTTTCTCGTATGGCCCGCTGCCGTGACCTACCGCATCGCGCGGGCCTCCGCGCTGCAGCGTTTGTCTTCGGGAGAGTCGCTGCGCCGGGCTGGGCAAAGCGGCGATTTGCTTTCGCTGCGGCGTTATCAGCTCGACGACTCGCACCGGCAAATTCACTGGAAGGCGAGTGCGCGGCTGCGGCAACTCATGGTGCGTCAGACTGCGGCGGAAGCCGGTGACAGCGTGAGCCTGTGGGTGGAGATTTCGGCTGAGCTTTGGCCGCGGCCCGAGCAATTCGAGTTGCTCTGCAGCCTTGCGGCGTCGCTCGCGAGCGACCTTTTCGCGCAGGGCAAACTTCGCGCGGCCGGGGTCGGTGAACAGCCGATGTTTCCCGTGCGTCGATTGATCGAACTCGAACGATTCTTCGACGCGCTCGCGCTGGCGAAGCCAACGAATCCCAAGATTTTTGTTTCGCCGCAGCCGAACAATTTCGGCGGACCGCGACCCATGCACCGCATGCACCGAAAAAATCTCGTGACCTTCGCGCCCGACGGAGCGCGCGGAGTCTGCGCTTACCTCGATGGAGAAAGAGCGGCCACGGCTTAGTTTGGCGGAACTGAACCAGACGCGCTGGCTGCTCGGCGCGTTGCTGACGCTTGTCGCGTTGAGTTCGGTTTTGTTTCTCGACGTCAATGCCTGGGCGCTGCTCGGCCTTGCCACGCTGGCTGTAGTGGTTGCGTTGATACGGCCGTCGCTCCTGGCGCGAGTCCCGAACCTGGTGCACAAGCTCGCGTTTCCCGTCGTGCTCGGCGTTTTCGCGTTCGACTACTACACGTTTCGCGAACTGCTTCCCGCCTTGGTGCGACTGGGCATCCTGCTGCTGCTGTATCGGTCCATCGGATACAGAAAGCGCCGCGACGATCTGCAACTGATCCTGCTCGGACTCTTTCTCATCGTGGTTGCGGGCGTGCTGACAGTCTCGATCGGGTTTGCGCTGCAGATCGTGGTCTTCACCGCGTTGGCTCTCGGCTTGTTGTTCGCGCGCACGTTGGTCGATGCGGCCGAAGCGGGAAAGAAGCCTGCTGTCGCAACGCCGGACGAATCGATCGAGGCGCCGGCGTGGACCGCGGTGCATTGGCCGGATCTGCTCCGTCGGCTGGTGCAGGTGAGCGACTGGCGCGTGTGGTGTTTCTCGGTCCTGCTCTTCGCAGGGCTGGTCTTCCTCGCCGGCGTATTGTTTTTGTCGATACCGCGCTACCAACTGGAGAACAGCCTCTTTCTCGATCGCTGGATGAGCAGGAAGTCGGTCACCGGCTTTTCGGATACGTTGCGGTTCGGCGAAGTGAGCGACATTCAAAAGGACGAGAGCGTTGCGATGCATGTCGAGGTTTCCGATCCGGCGAAACTCCCAACGGAGCTGTATTGGCGCATGACGGTGCTGGACGAGTATCGCGATCACACCTTCGGCGTGTCGCCGGCGCTGAAGGCCCGCTTCAGCCGTGAGGTGACGCAATCGACCGTCAACCGCTTTGGCATTCTCACTGCCCCGAATGCGTTGCAGTGGACATTTTATGTCGAGCCGGGGGTCAGCCGATATCTGCCGCTACTCGGCGGCTTTCGCCATCTGACCTTCACCGAACCGCAGGTTTTCCGAGTGAGCGATCGCCTGCGCGTCATGGCCTTGAGCCGCGATCCATCGACAATGAAGGCCTACCGTATCATTGGAATGGATACGAGCGGAGTGCTGCGTGAATCGATGCAGGATCCGGCGCGCGCGCATGTGGCGGAGTTTCTGTCGCTTTTCCGCACCCTTCCATTCGGTCCGGAGGAAATCGCGCGCTGGGAGAGCTGCGCTCGCGAAATCACTGGCGGAAAAACCATGCCCGTGGCGGATTTTGCGAAGGGGGCGATCGCGTGGTTGCACGCGCGGCATCGCTATGCCCTGCAGAGCACGGTGCCGGCGGGAAAAGAGGATCCGCTGCTGCGCTGGTGTGTTTCGCAGGAGCCGGGGCATTGCGAGCTGTTCGCCGGTTCCTTTGCGATGCTGGCTCGGGCCGCGGGTCATCCCTGCCGCGTGGTGGCCGGCTTTCTCGGCGGCACCTGGAATGGGGATTATCTCCTCGTGCGAAATTCGAATGCGCATGCCTGGTGTGAAATTTACGACGGGAAAGGAAACTGGCTGCGCATCGACCCAACTGTTGCTCCGAGCGAAACGGGAGGGAAGCGCGACGCCGCCGATCTAGCCGGGCGATTGACGACGGAAAGCGGATTTTCGGCGCAACTGGATCGGCTGCGCATGCTCTGGTATCGCCACATCGTGAACTTTGATCGCGCGGACCAGCAGAGCCTCGTGCGCTCGTTCAAGGAAAAGACGGAGCAATCCAGTCAGCAATTTCGCGAGCAGTTCCAAAAGTTGGTGCGCGCGGTGGTGGACTGGTTTCGCCAGCCGTGGGATTTCAGCCGCGCCGGCCCGATCGCGTTTGGCGCGCTAACGCTTGCCGTGGGAGTCTGGTGGTGGCGGCGCTTCGGACGAACCTTTTGGATTTCCTCGCGCAAACCCGGTCGCACCGCGCTGCATCCCGTGCGCCGCGAAGCCGGTCGCTGGCTGGAAAAATTCGAAAGCGCACGAAAGGTCAGTGCGCGTAGCAAGAATCTGGATACGCGCCCCGAAGTGGCCGCGGCGATCTCCGATCTGCAACGCCTGCGCTACGCCCGCGCCGAAACCTGGCCCGAGCCGCGAGGAGTTTTCAAACGCGCGCGGCACGCTTTGAAAACGGCGCGGTCCGTTCACGGCTGAGGCCGCGCGGCGAGATTGGGTTTGGTTTTTTTTAGCCGCAAAGAGGCTCAAAAACGCAAAGAGGATTTTTTTATTCCGATGCGGCTCAGACATTCGTCGCTCGGGAGCGGTTTGGTCTTTTGGTTTGGAGTTACAAACCAATGCCCCAACCGCGTTGTGGAGCGGAAATTTCCAAAGGTATCGCCGACTCAGAATCCTCTTTGCGTTTTTTTGCGCCTCCTTGCGGCTAAATCCGAACTGGTCGTTCAACGCGCGACCGCAGCCTGATTCGTTTTTTTCCACCAGGCCTTCAAAACCTCGTACGCGATCGGCACGGAATAGACGCCGCCGCCGGTTTCTTCACCGGGGGTGTCGCCCTCGACCATGATGGCCATGGCGACCTTTGGATTTTCGATCGGAGCGAAACAAATGAACCAGGCGAGATTGATCATGCCCTTCGGCGAAGGCGCTTGGGCGGTGCCGGTTTTGCCGGCGACACGCAGGCCCTCGATTCGTCCATGGGGGTCGTGCGTGAGCCGTTTGCCCGTGCCCACGTTGGTGCATTGCTCCATGCCTTCGACGATCGCCGCGTAGTCCTGCACGCTGATGCCGATCGGCTCCGTATGCTGCCGCGGGTGTGACGGATCATGCAGGATCGTCGGCTGCGTGCGCACTTCGCGCCGTGCGAAAGACGAAATGAACGACGCCATCTGCAACGGCGTCACGAGCAGGAAACCCTGGCCGATCGAATAATTCGCCGTGTCGCCATCGGTCCAAGATGCCTCGCGCGCTTTCTTTTTCCACGCCGGATCAGGCACGAGCGTCGACCCGGTTTCGTAGGGCAACTCGATGCCGGTGCGTTTGCCGAAACCGAAACGGCGTGCTTCGTTGGCGATCGCATCCGGCCCTGTCATGATGCCGTGTTCGTAGAAGAAAACGTTGCAGCTCTTTTCGATCGCGACTGACAAGTCGATCAACCCGTGAGGATGGCGGTCGTGGCAGGGAAAACTGCGGTTGCCCACGAGGTAAAATCCGGGGCAATTCGTCGTGCTGTCGGCGGAAATCGTGCCGTGGCGCATGCCGGCCACGCTGACCAAAATCTTGAACGACGAGCCTGGAGCGTACGCACCTTGCGTGGCGCGGTTGAGCCATGCGCCGCGTTCTTCGATGCTTTTCGCCGCCTCGGTTTTCAGGCGAGGGGAGGTGTCGTTCAGATCGTAGTCTGGCTTGCTGGCGAGGACGAGAACCTCGCCCGTCGCGATGTCCATCATCACGGTGGCGCAATTCATCTCCGTCATGTCCATCGAGCGCTCCGCCACCTGCTGGAGATCGATGTCGAGGCTTGTCACTACGTCCTTGCCCTGGATCGGCAGGCGTTTCGCCAGGGGCGGATCGATGCGAAAGCCCGCCGGGTCGACCCGGTAAATCGAGCCGCCGGTTTCGCCCTGCAGCGTGTTCTCGAATTCCTTCTCGACGCCAGTTTTCCCTTCCGTGCCGCGCATCTTGAACGTCGTCAGATCGGCGCCGGGAAAATCCTCCGCCACGGCGATGTCCTCATTACCCGTCACATAACCGAGCGTATGAGCCGCGGCAGATCGATAAGGATAATAGCGCGTGCTCGACGCGTAGACTTGCAGCGGAGATTGCACCGGCAGTTGTTCGAGGAGCTTGGCGTATTCCTCGGCGCTGAGGTCATCCAGGAGGATGTACGGCAACAAAAGATTGCTGCGAAAATGTTTGTTGAGGCTGGGTCCATCAACCTTTTCGTTGCGACCCAAAACGCGGTTAACCTGATCGAGGTAGCGTTGCACGACGGCGTAACGCGCAATCAATTCCATCTGTCCGGCACTGGGGATGTCCTTGTCGCCCAAGTCGCGATAATTTTTCCGCACTTTGATGGATTCGCGGCGAAATTCCTTGCGCAGCTCGTCGAGATAAAGCGTCACCGCGAAGCGCGCGCGATTGCCGACCAGCAGCCGCCCCTCGCGATCGTAGATGTTGCCGCGCGGACCCGGAATCAGGATGCGCCGCTGCGTCTGCTGTTTCTCGCGCTCGTGGTAAACGTCGGAACGAAACAACTGTTGATAGGCCAACCCTCCTGCGAGCACCAGAAGCAGCGCCGCGACGATGAAATAAAACGCGATGAGCCGCGGGTCGTAGCCTTTGTGGCTTTCGACCAGACTGCTCGGGCGTTCGGGGGCTTGGACTGCCATCTCCTTCAGACCACGCCGCGTTGCTCGCGACGCAAGCTTACGCCCGCGATTTCCAGCGTTTGTTCCTGCAGTTTGAAGGACCAGCCGGCGATGAGCATCACCACGCAAAAAGAAACGAGCGAGTCAGCAATCAGCCGTGGCAACTGCTGCAGCGGCGCCGGGCTGCGATGCATCAGCCCGATGGCCATGGCGAACATCATTCCGAGGTTCGTGGCGGCGGCGATGATCATGCCCACCATCGTCTCCTCGCGCGCGAGCCGGCTGCGAAACGTGAAGACGAGCGCCTGGCACAGCAGAAACAGAAAAGCATGCAGTCCAAACGGCACAGGCGTGGCCGCATCGAACCACAATCCGGTGAGCAGCAGAGCCCGAAGTCCTTCGCGATAGGATAAACGCAATGAACAGAACGCCACCGCCAACCCGCCGACAAAAATGGAGATGTTCCAGGGCGAGATGTAATGGTTGAGCTGCGCCTGAATCATCCAGAGCAGAGCATTGACCAGCAAGACGATGAAGGGAGTGCGAAGCACGTCGGATCAAATCAAAGGTTGTCGCGCCGCAGCGTCATTTTTCGTTTCCCTTCGGGCCGAGCGGCACAAGGACCGCGACTTCGCTGACCGAGAGCAGACGCGGATCGAGTTGAACTTCGCCGGTCTGAAAAAGCCCGTCGCCGCCTTTTTCCAGTTTCACGATTTCGCCGAGGTTCAAGCCGTCCGGGAAAATCCCTCCGAGGCCGGAGGTGACGAGCCGCTTGGGCGTGGCGGTGTTGGCAAAAACATCCAGCGGGACGAATTCGACGACGCCCCGCGCGGGTCCAAACGCCGGATTGATCCCGCCTTGAAAACTGATCGGACGGACGTCGCCCTCGAGTTTTGCGGCGATGCGCACGCTGGGACTGCTGATCAAATCGACCACCGCGGTGTAAGCTCCGACCTCGCTGACCCGTCCGACCACGCCGCCGACGAAAATGACCGGAGCGCCCACGGGGATGTCGTAGTTGCGCCCCTTGCGAATGACGAGGCGCTGCCACCAGGCGTTGAAATCCCGGCGCACCACGCGGGCGACTTCGGTCTTGTAATCGGGAAACGACGGAAGCCGGAGCAACGCCTCGAGCCGCTCCACGCGGTTCTCCAGAGAGGCATACTCGCGGAGGCGCGTTTCGTATTGCGCGTTGAGATTGGCCAGCTGTTTGCCGGCTTCGATCAGGTCGTTTTTCGAGCGCGTGCGGAGTGCCCAGTAATCTTGCACGTCGCGCACCGCCGACGTGGTGGCTTCGAGCGGCGCTTGAAACTCGAAGAAACTCGCCCGCATGAGACGCTTCACGAGCGTCGGCAGGAAAAGCCAGACGAGAAAGCCGACGCCAAGAACGAGAAAAGGACGGGCTTGTTCGAGACGTTTCGGGAGCACGAGATTGGAGGGTCGGGCACGCTCCGATCACGGGAGCGAGTGACGCAGCAGTAGCAGAAGAACGCCGCGAGGCGTCAAAGGAAAGTTTGCCCGGTCCGCGCGATAGAGCGTTCGGCCCGCGCCGATCCTCGCGTCAGACGTTCTGCATGACCCAGTTCAGGTCATTCAGAACCGCGCCGGTCCCATTCGCGACGGCCGAAAGCGGATCATCGGCCACGGTCACGGGCAGGCCCGTCTTCTCGCTGAGCAGGCGATCGATCCCGCGGATGAGCGAACCGCCGCCGGCCATGACAAAACCGCGGTCGACCAGGTCGGCCGAGAGTTCCGGCGGGCAGCGCTCGAGCGTCGTGCGCACGGCATCGACGATCGCCGCAATGGTGTCCGAGAGCGCCTCGCGGATTTCTTGGGACGTGATGTGAATCGTCTTCGGCAAACCCGCCACGGAGTCGCGGCCCTTGACCTCCATCGTGAGCTCTTCGTCGAGCGGATAGGCCGAGCCGATGCGGATCTTGATTTCTTCCGCGGTGCGTTCGCCGATGAGGAGGTTATAGGCGCGCTTCATGTAGTTGACGATCGCGCTGTCCAATTCGTCGCCGGCCACACGTATTGATTTTGAGAATACAATACCGGAAAGGGAAATGATCGCGATCTCCGTGGTGCCGCCGCCGATGTCGACGATCATGTTGGCGGCGGGTTCGTCGATCGGCAGACCCACGCCGATCGCCGCGGCCATCGGTTCAGGAATCGTGATGACGTCGCGGGCGCCGGCGTGCGTCGCGGAATCCTTCACGGCGCGTTTCTCGACCTCGGTGATGCCGGACGGAATCGCGATGACGACGCGCGGGGCGACACGCAGGGCGTTGTTGTGAACCTTGCGGATGAAGTAGCGCAGCATCGCTTCGGTCACATCGAAGTCGGCGATCACGCCATCCTTCATCGGACGAATCGCGGTGATGTTGCCCGGGGTGCGGCCCAACATTTTTTTCGCCTCGTCACCGACAGCGCGGACCTTGCGTGTGCTGGTGTCGAGCGCGACAACACTGGGCTCGCGCAAGATGATGCCCTTGTCCTTGACGTAAACGAGGGTGTTGGCTGTGCCGAGATCGATGCCGATGTCGTTGGAAAAATAGCCGAGCAAGTTCGAAGCCATGAGGGGAGGGCGGCGTTTCCGCCGACGGGAAACAATCGCCAGGGTCTATTTCTGTCAAAGGTGAAAACGCTGCAAGCCACTCGGTTTGGCAATCGTGTATTGACGTTTCTGTGACAGATTTCTCCTCCGAAAAACGAGACGCGCGCCGTCCGTGTATCAAGTTTGCCCCTACGCGATTCGCGGCATAAAACGGGGCACTTGCCGCTTGACCGAGAAAGGGAATGCCTTGTCGCTGATACAGCCCTCCGATGCACGGAATCGACACGATCGTTCATGATTTTGCGGTGATCCTCCTCGTTGCCGGGGTGGTGGGCTGGATCTGTCAGCGCGTCGGTTTGTCCGTCGTGCTCGGCTACCTTGTCGCGGGAATTTTGGTCGGTCCGCACATGGGCTCGCTCGCCCTGGTGAAGGACATCGCGCCGGTCGAGACGCTGGCCCAGGTCGGAATCGTGTTCCTGATGTTTTCCATCGGGCTCCGGCTCAGTTTGAGAAAGCTGAAGCGGCTCGGCTTCGCGCGTCTGCTCGCGGTGTTTTTGTCGGCGATCACGATTTATTATCTCACGCGGTTTTTCGGAATCGCGTTGGATTGGAGCGCGCGCGAGTGCCTTTTCCTCGCGGCGATGTTGATGGTGTCGTCTTCGGCGATCATCGGAAAAGTCCTCCAGGAAACGGGCACGACGCACGAGAGGGTGGGGCAGCTTGCGATGGGCGTTTCCGTTCTCGAGGATGTCGTCGCCGTGGTCATGGTCACGGTGCTGAACTCCGTGGTGCAGTTCGGCGGGCAGGCGCGGCCGCCGATCGGCGAGACGCTCGAACTTTTCGGCGCGTTCGTCGTGCTCTCTGGCGTGGCTGGGCTGCTGCTCGTGCCGTTTCTGTTGCGGCGGCTGAGCATTCTGGCGGGCGAGGAACTGCAGACTGTCGGTATCGCGGCGATGCTTTTCGGCCTGGCGATGTTGGCGCAACGCGCAGGTTATTCTTTGGCGCTGGGCGCTTTTCTCCTGGGGACGATCATCGCGGAGACCCCGCACCGCACGCAGGTGGAACGCGTTTTCGAGGGCATCCGCGATATTTTCACGGCGGTGTATTTCGTCGCCATCGGCATGGGCGCCGATTTGCACGAGGCGAAAATGGGCATCGGGCTGATCGTTGCCATCGCGGTCTTCACCGCGTTCGCGCGCGTCATCGGTGTGACCTTCGGCCTGGCCCTGGTGGGGACGGCGGTGAAGGACGCGCTGCGAGTCGGACTGTCGGTGACGCCGATCGGCGAGTTCTCTTTCATCATCGCGCAGCTCGGCGTCGCGGCGCACATGCCGAAGATTTTTTATCCCGCCGCGATCGCGGCGTCGTTGCTCACGACACTCATCGCTCCGTTCTTGACGAAGCACTCCGAGCGAATTGCCCAGGCGTTGCTTTCGAAGCGCCCGGCCTGGCTCCAGATTTGGCACCAGCATTATTATGGCTGGCTCGATTATCTTCAGGCCCGGAGAAAACGAAACCTACTCTGGCAGCTGAGCCGCAAACGTTTCCTGCAGATCGGCGTGGAAATGCTTTTCGTGACGGGGCTGCTGGTGTTCTCGGAACGACTGCAGGCTCTCGTGCTCACCGGGCGAAATCGGGATTGGTTGTTTCCGCACGGACCCGAAACGCTGTTCTGGTTCGCGATGATGCTTGTGGTGCTCGCGCCGCTCGTGGCGATTTGGCGCAACGTGTCCGCGCTCAGTCTGCTCTTCGCTCAAGTCGCGACCAGCGGCCGGCCCGGCGCGGCCAGGCTCGGGCCGATCGTCGAAAGCGTTTTCAAAGTCGTCGGCGGAACCGGACTTTATCTTTGGCTCGCCACGATCCTGCCGATGAACGGCGGCCTGCGCTGGGTCCTGGTCGGCAGTTTGCTGCTCGGCCTCGTCGTGCTCTTTTTCTTTCAACGGAAACTGGTGTACTGGCACAGCGAATTGGAAGTTGGGCTGCAGGATGTTTTTCGTGGTGGCGACAGCGGGGTCACGGCAGACACGAGCGCGCCGTGGCTGCGCGCGCACAGCGAGTGGGATATTTCAGTGACCGATTGCGTGCTTCCGGATTTGGCCGATTGCCAGGGAAAGCGCATCATGGAACTCGAGCTCCGCGCCCGCTTCGGCTGCACCGTGGTGGGCATAGGCCGGCAAGGATATCTCATTCCGCTTCCGACGCCGGACGTCGTGCTCTATCCGCGCGACAAACTTTTGCTCATCGGAACGCCGGAGCAGGTGGAGGCGGGGAAACGTTTTCTCACGGCGGTGAGCGGCACGCCGAACATGCTCTCGGAGTTCGACGAAGTCCGCATGGAATCAATCAGCGTTCCCCCGATGAGTGCGGCGGCGGGAAAAGATTTGAAGACCTTGTCTCCAGCCCAGCACTACAAGATTCAGATCGCGGGCATCAACCGCGCCGGCATGCGCATTTTGAATCCCGCCGGCGACGAAGTTATCTTGTCCGGCGATGAACTTCTCATCCTCGGAACCTCCGAACAAATTCGCGCGTTCAAGGACTGGCTGAGCGAAACCGTTCCCGCCTCGGCGTAGATGTAGTTGGAAAGCCAATACATTTTGGGCCCACGAATCACACGAAGAACACGAAATAACCGAACCATTTTTCCCACGGAAGACACGGAGTGCACGGAAAACGGGTAGGAAATTCGAATCGGCAGAATCTGAAATTTCTTTTCCGTGCAGTCCGTGACTTCCGTGGGAAAAATTCCCGTGGTTCGATTTCGTGACCTTCGTGTGATTCGTGGGCAAATCGGTTTGATCCGTTTCGTGGCCACAAAAAAAAGCGCGCCGGAATGGGCGCGCTTTGTCGTGAAAAACTTTTCTCCGATTACTTCGTGGCCTTCTCGGACTTGGCCTCGGTCTTTTCCTCTTCGTCGTTCGAGGCTTTCTTGAATTCGCGGATCGATTGGCCGAGGCCGCGAGCGAGGCTGGGCAGCTTGGCGCCGCCGAAGAGAAGGAGAATGACGAAAAGCACGAGCAACAACTCGGGCGTTCCAAGGCCGAAAATGCCGGCGAGCGGAAGTTCGTGAAGACTGTTCATACAGGGAAGCTAGGCAGGTTCGAGGGAGAGTAAAGGTGTATTCGGATAACCGGGCGCTCAGACGCCGCCTTCCGGCCGCTTCATCGCCACTTGCTTGAGGAGGTTCTGGGCGTTGTCCAGCTGCTCGGCATCGAAGAACCCGTGCAACTGACGGATGCGCGTCGGGTGGCGCATCTTGCGCAAGGCCTTGGCCTCGATCTGACGAATGCGCTCGCGCGTCACCTTGAACTGCTTGCCGACTTCCTCGAGGGTGCGGCTGTATCCGTCGATCAAACCAAAACGCAGCGAAAGCACGCGGCGTTCGCGCTCGGTCAATGAATCGAGGACGTCGATGATCTTTTCGCGGAGGAGCGAGAAAGCCGTCATGTCGTACGGATTTTCCGCCGACTTGTCTTCGATGAAGTCGCCGAAGCTCGTGTCGTCGCCGTCGCCCACGGGCGATTGCAGCGAGATCGGCTGCTGGGCCATCTTCATGATCTGCTGCACGCGTTCGACCGGCAGATTCATCTCGTCCGCCACTTCTTCAGGCGTCGGTTCGTGGCCGTATTCCTGGAGCAGTTGTTTCTGCACCTGCATCACCTTGTTCAGCGTCTCGATCATGTGCACCGGGATGCGGATGGTGCGGGCCTGATCGGCGATGGAGCGGGTGATGGCCTGGCGGATCCACCAGGTCGCGTAAGTGGAGAACTTGTAGCCGCGGCGGTATTCGAATTTCTCGACCGCCTTCATCAGGCCCATGTTGCCCTCCTGAATCAGGTCGAGGAACGACAGACCGCGATTCGTGTATTTCTTCGCGATCGAAATCACCAGGCGCAGGTTGGCCTCGACCATCTCGGTCTTGGCTTTGTGGGCCTCGCGAATGTGGACATTGGATTGTTTGACCACTTCGAGAAGCTGGGCGGGAGCGATACGCTGCTCGGCCTCGAGTTGCTTGAGGCGGGCGTTGATCGCCTTCGAGTCGATCGCGGCATCCTTCTTCGTCTTCGGGTGCTTGGCGCGGTCGAGTTGTTCGAAAAGCTGTTCGATTTCCGTGAGCAGCGGACGGATCTGCTCCAGGTATTCTTCGTAAACCTTCAGCTTGAAGAAGAATTTCCCGAAGTTCGCCTTGAGCGCGTTCTCCCGCTTTTTGAATTTCGCGAGGACCTTCTTCTTGGTGGCTTCGTCGCGCGTCTTGGAGAACTCTTCCCACGCTTCGGCGACGTTGAGTTCGCCCTCCTGGGTGACTTCGACGAGCTTGGGCAGGTTCTTGAAATAGTTTTCGCGGCTATCGATTTTCTTATCGATCACGATGCGATCGAACCGCTCTTCGCGGTTGAGCAATTTCTGACCGAGTGCGGCGATGTACCGGCCCACGACCGAGGCTTCGAACAACGCCTCCTGCGCCTTCAGTTCCGCGGTCTCGATGCGTTTGGAAATTTCAACTTCCTGCTCGCGCGTCAGCAGCGGGACCTGGCCCATCTGCTTGAGGTACATGCGCACCGGATCGTCGAGAATGTCGTGCTGCGACGAGCGCGATTCTTCCTCTTCGGCCTCTTCCTGGCGCTGCTTGTAATCTTCGACCTGCTCGGGCTCGAGGATTTCGATTTCGAGATTCTGGAGAATCGAAAGAACGTTATCGATTTCCTCCTGGTTCTCGACGGACTCCGGCAGCGCTTCGTTGATGTCGTCGAAGGTCAGATAGCCTTGTTCCTTCGACAGCCGGATGAGGTAGCGGATTTTCTCGTTGATTCCGCCCGCTGGAATTTCACCGGCAGCACCGCCCTCGGCGTTCGTGTTCTGGGTCTGTTCGATGGCAGATTCTACGGCTTCAGACTGAGCTTCGGTGTCGGCGGACTTGGATTTGCGCGGCATGATTTGGTGCTAAAAAAAGGTCAGGCGGGCGCCGACAATCCCAGTGAATTGCGCAGCGTCTGCTGTATTTTCGTACGTTCTTTTATGAGAGAAATTGCGTCGACGTTACTCTCCGCAGCGTAGGTGGCTAAAGCAAGTTCTATTTGCCGCAGTCGCGGCTCCAAGGCCCTGGCGCGGAGCTGTCTCAAACCCTCGTTCGCAACTTTGATCGGGTCTTCGATTTCGGGAGTGTCGAAAAGCAGGGAAGCGACCAACGTTTTCTCCTCCGGCGTTTCGAGTAATGTATCCACTTGATCACGACCGGGCCAGGCATCCTGTTCGAATTCGCCGAGCAGGCGATTGAGCAAAAGGCCGGCTGGATGGGAGGTATCGATCCAGTCGTGCGGGAGAGCCAAACTGAGCGGCTTCCCGATTTTTTCAAAATGAAGACAGAGATAGAGCAGATGGTGTTCGGGACTCTGCGTTTTGACGCTGGCGGACGTATTCGTCTTGGCCGCAGTCGTGACTCCGTCGGGGGTGTTCGCGACCGACGGCGCCTGCCGCGTTTCCCGTCTGCGAAACTGCTCGAAATCGCGCTGGAGCGTCGCGACGGGCAATCGCAGATGGCGCGCGGCTTCGTTCAGAAATTCCGCACGAACGATTTCCGATTCGGCGGCGGAAATGATTTCAAAAAGCGATTGGCTTGTGCGCGCCTTCTGCTCGGCGGAGGCTTTGTCCGGCGCGGGCAAAAGGCTGCGGCAGGCGAAGCCGATGCCGCTCAGGGCCGTGCGTTTCAGCTCCTGGTACGCCTCCGCGCCCCGCTCGAGAAAAAGTAGATCAGGGTCAACTTTCGTGGCGGCGCCCCCGCCGAGAAAACGCACCTCGAGCCCGGCTTTCAGCGCCATCGGCAGAAAACGCAGTGCGGCCTTCTGCCCGGCCGAGTCGCTGTCGAAAAAGCATTCCACCTCCGGGTGATACCGCCGGGCGAGCACGAGCTGGCTGTCGGTGATGGACGTGCCCTGCGGGGCAATCGCTGTCTTGATGCCAACTTGCCAGCAGCGCAGGGCGTCGAGTTGCCCCTCCACGAGAAGGAACGCTTTGCCTTCGCCGACATTCGTGCGAGCGCGATCCAAGTTAAAGAGCAGATGCCCCTTCGTGAAAATGGGAGTCTCCGGCGAGTTCACGTATTTCGCCTCCCGCGCCGGATCGTCGGCTGGAGTGAGGTCGGTTTGACGCGCAGTGAAGGCGACGACGCGGCCTTGGTGATCACGAATGGGAATCATCAGTCGGCCGCGGAAGCGGGGACGCAGCGTGTTCACGCTCAGCATCGCGCCTTCGCGCACAAAAAAAAGTCCGCTCTGGCGGAGCGCATCATCCGAGAATTTTCGTTTCCACAATACAGAGGCGAGAACGTCATTCGGCTCAGCCGCCCCGATCTTGAATTCGTCGGCGAGTTCGTCCGGAAAACGGCGCTTGTTGCGCCAATATTCGCGCATAAAATCGCCGGTGGGATTTTTTTCTTTGAAGCGCTGGTGGAAATGCTCGGCGGCAACTTCGTGGAGCTCGAACAGCTCTTGACGGAGCGAGCGTTCTTCCCGCGTCGGTCCGCCGCCGTCTTCATATTCGATCGGGACATTGAACCGCTGGCCGAGCGCCTCGACCGCCTCGACGAACGAAAGCTGCTCGGTGTCCTGCACGAAGCGGATCACGTCGCCCGCCTTGCCGCAGCCGAAGCACTTGTAGAAACCCTTGTCGGGATCGACGTGAAACGACGGCGTTTTTTCCTGGTGAAACGGGCAAAGGCCGCGGAAGCGCGCGCCCGCTTTTTTCAGGCTCACCACTCGCGAAACGACGTCGACAATGTTTACGCGAACCTTGAGGTCGCGAACGCAGGTGGGCTTGATGGCGGGCATGGATCGGCTTTCAACGCCGAGAAGTGGAAGAAGTTTGCACTTTTAACCCTGCGCGGGGTCTGTCAAGTACTGCGGATTGCGCCCGTTTTTGCGCCGTTCTCGGACCCATCGAATATGTATCCACGCTTTTCTGCCTCAGCCGTGTTGTCGAGGTATGCATTGATTCTGGGGCTGCTGTTTGCGGTCTCCTCGCGCGCTGCGGAAGCGCCGCCGCTTCAGCCGATTCTGGAGGCAAAATTGTCCGGCTTCGACGAGGCTGCGTACGCCGCCCAAGTCGAAGCGCTTTTCAATCGCTTCGAAAAATCGACGGGCAAGCAGTTAAAACCTGGACCGAAGAAAAAAGTCGGCCTGAAAATTTATACGGACTCCGGAGCGGGCCTCGCGACACCGATCCCATTGGTCAAAGCGGTGATCGCCGCGCTCGAGCGGCGCGGCTTCGCTCAGGATAAAATCTTTCTGGTAGGGCTGAATCAACTGCGCCTCCGTATGACGGGTTATTTGCCGTCGCTCGTGAACGGAGAAACCCCGTTCAAAGGTCATCCGGTGTACGTGCTGGAGTCGGGAAAATTTTATGACCCCGTCTGGTTCTACGACAGCCCGCTGCCCTCGCGCTTCGATCCGATTCTTGCCGAGAAAAGCGTCGAAGGAGTCGATGCGAACACCAGCGTGGAACAGGACCGCAAGAGCTTCCTGGCGACGCCACTGTTTTTGGATGCGGATTTTTGGATCAATTTGCCCGTTTACACCGATCACCCGACGCTGGGCGTCAACGGTGCGCTGGTGAACGCCACGCTGTGGAATGCCAGTAACACGGCCCGTTTCTTCCGCAGTCCGGCCAATGCGCCGGCCGCAGTCGCGGAAATGAGCGCGATTCCTGAACTCCGCCAAACCTGGATCTTCAGCATCGCGAGCTTGGAGCACTACCAATTCATCGGCGGGCCGTATTTCAATTCGCTCTACACCGTTTCCGAGCCGCTGCTTTGGTTGAGCACGGATCCCGTATTTCTGGATACGCTGATGCTCGACCGAATCAATCGCTGGCGCGAGCGGACGGGATTCAAGCCCGTGTCGGATGAGATTCACACGCTCGATTTCGCGGAACAGCTCGGTGTCGGCTCCCAGCGCGAGGACCCGAAGCGAATCGTTCACGTCGGGGATTGAAAACCCGTAGATTGCCCTTGTCTCAGACGAGTTTCCTTCGCCAATTTTGAGCAAACATGTCTTCTGCTGCGTACTTGCCGATTTTAGTGCAGATCTGCTTAGCCGCGCTTATCGCGGGTGGCGTCATTGCGGCGAGCCACGCGATCGGACAGCGCGCGAAGAAGAACAAGATCAAGGACACCGCCTACGAATGCGGCGTGAAACCCGAAGGGCTCGTGCATACGCGCTTCTCGGTGAAGTTCTACGTCACGGCGATGCTGTTCATCCTCTTCGATATCGAGGTGATTTTCCTCGTGCCTTGGGCTTTCATTTATCGCGAATTCCTGCATCAGCACATCGCGATTTTGTGGCCGGTCATGTTCTTCATTGGCCTGCTGGTGCTCGGACTTTTCTACGAGGTGAAGAAGGGCGCCCTCGATTGGGAGAAGTGATTCTCTCGAACCGCTGAGCGGGCGCACCCATGCGGCTCGAGAAGATCATTGCCCGAGGCCGCATCATCGAGCTTCGCAGTCACGACATAAAAGGGGCTCTGGAGGAGCTCCTTCAAGTTTCGGTCAGCCGTTTTGGCGACTTGAAACAGGAGACGCTGCTGCGCGGGCTGTTGCAGCGCGAGAGCACGATGACGACCTACCTGGGCGAAGGCGTCGCCCTGCCGCACGTCCGCGTGAAGATGGGACGGCGTTACGTGCTCGCCATCGGCCGCAGCCGCGTCGGCGTCAAACAAGATGGGGCGAAGGACAAGGAAGCGATTCGGCTCATCCTGATGCTCTTGGCCGACGAAAAGGCCCGCGATTATTTGCAGGTGTTGGCGTCGCTGGCGCGGCTGGTGAAGGAGCCGGAGCTCGTGAAGAGTTTCGTCGAAGCGCCGACGCTCGACGATTTATACGAGCGCATTTATGCCGCGTGTGGCGGACTGCTCTCGCGTCCAGTCGAGGCGCAGCAAAATCGCACGAATCGGATGATGATTCGTGAGGCGGAGCGGGTTGCTCAGGGCGCGGGTTGCAGCGCGATCATGCTTTTTGGCGACACCTTTCTCGGAGGCATCGAGCCCGCGGCCTGGTTCGCGAAACGCCGGACGATTCTCGTGACGCGCAATCTCGTCGAAGTCGCGGATGGGCAGGATTCGTTGACGGAAACCATCCAGGTTCGCTCGTTCTCGAGCCAGCGTTTGGCTCAACTCCGCAGCGCGATGCTTGTGGCTCTGACGCGCGGGATCATTTCGTTCAATGACCGCATCTGCTGTCTTGGCGGTATTGCCGGCAGCAATCAGTTCGACACGCTGGTGGTGGTCGACGTGGAGCGGGAATTCCAAACGTTGCTCACGGGCACCACGGATTTGTTGCCGGAGGACGTGAAGCCGGAGGTGCTCGAGCGGGTGATTGCGGTTGCGACCGAGCTTTCTGTGGAAGGCCGCGAGGGCAGGCCGGTGGGGTGTCTTTTCGTTGTCGGTGACACGACTCACGTCGAGAAGCTGACCAAGCCCTTGGTCTTGAATCCGTTTTTCGGATACAAGGAGGAGGATCGCAACATCCTGAATCCCTTCATGGACGAGACGGTGAAAGAGTTCTCGTCGATCGACGGAGCTTTCATCATCCGTGGAGACGGCGTGGTGGTTTCGGCCGGAAGTTTGATCCAGGCCACGGACAACGATCATGCGTTGCCGAGCGGTCTGGGCAGCCGTCATGCGGCGGCCGCAGCGGTTTCGGTGGCCGCGCAATGCATTTCGATCGTCGTTTCTTCGAGCACGGGCCAAGTCACGCTTTTCCGGCGCGGGGTGATGCTGCCGTTGACGGACCGCAAGATGGCGACGACGCAACCGAGCGCTCGCTAAGGTCAATGCGCCGCAGGGCGGTTTAGGCGGGCATCTCGCCGCCGAAAAATTGGGTTGCGCTGGCTGTGCGCGGTCGGTTTTTTGGACCCTTTAACCAATTCTCCCTATGCAAGAAGTCGTCACTCTCGAATGCACGGAAGCCAAGAAAGAAGGCAAACCCGTGTCTCGTTACCTCACGAAGCGGAACAAGAAGACCGTTACGGAGCGCATCGAGAAGAAGAAATACAATCCGCACCTCCGCCGCCACACGCTTCACCGCGAGATCAAGTAAGGCGGCGTAGCGCCAGTTCGCTGGCTCGAACCAATTTCAAAACTGATCCTTCGGGATCAGTTTTTTTGTGTCCGGATTTTTTGTCCACGAATCACACGAAGGACACCAAATCCAATCCTAATTTCCCACGGAAGACACGGAAGGCACGGAACGCATTTTTTATTTCCGTGCCTTCCGTGAATTCCGTGGGAAAAATTCTGCGGATCGGGGTTTGAGCTTCGTGACCCTTCGTGTGATTCGTGGGCTAATCCTCTGTGGCCTCGAACTCGCGGCCAGTTCAGGAGTTCGGCCGATTGGTCG
This sequence comes from Opitutaceae bacterium, assembly GCA_035765635.1. Taxonomy (GTDB): domain Bacteria; phylum Verrucomicrobiota; class Verrucomicrobiia; order Opitutales; family Opitutaceae; genus EW11. Next base: position 13,631 of record DASTWZ010000052.1, on the reverse strand, counting down.
AACTCGAGCTGCTCGGAGCGGGTTGCTGTGCGCGGCGTGCGGCGCGCCAGCCTTCGCGATGCTTCCGAATCCAATCGAGCAGGGCCCGCTCGAAACCGATGTCGTAACCGAGGCGCTCGGACTCGAGCCATTTGTGCCGCAAGATTTCTTCGCGCTCGGCGAGAAACTCCTGATACAACGTCGACTGCTTAACGAAGTCTCGGGAAGGCTCTGACTCTTTTGAGGATGGCGTCATGGCGACCACGGCGAATCGGAAATAATTTGGCACAAGACCGTCACCGCAATGATGCCTCCCTCACGGTCTTGATCGTTATTGGTGTGAAAAGGTTTCTGATTTGCCGTTTGAACTGCGTCGGAAACAACGAACTGCAACTGTTCGAGGAGCCGCTCGTTTTTTCGAAAGACAATCCCGCCAATGTGGATGTTGCTGGATTCACCTCTGCATCAGAGAGCGGCATGGATAATCTGACACGAAACGTAGGTCCGACATCAGCGCTGTCAATCCTCGGTCGGTCTGCCGCGGGACAAGTTATTCACGCAATCGTCGCAGATTTGTTCACACGCGCGAGGAGCGCGTGCGCGATCGTGCGAAAAACGTCGGCGGCCTCGCTCGTCGGCGCGCCGATCACGATCGGAACGCCGCGGTCTCCACCGGCGCGGATCTCCGGCACGAGTGGAACTTGTCCGAGCAGTGCGGTGCCGAGCGATTGAGCTGTCGATGCGCCGCCTCCTTCACCGAAGAGATCGTGGCGCCGACCCGCGGGATCGATGAAGTAGCTCATGTTTTCCGCGACGCCGAGAAGCGGCACGTTCACCTTCTGAAACATTAGGCCGCCCTTGCGCGCGATCTGCGTCGCGGCGATTTGCGGTGTCGTTACGAGCACTGCGCCATCGAGAGGCAGCGTCTGCACGAGTGAAAGTTGCGCGTCGCCGGTGCCGGGTGGGAGATCGACGAGCAGCACATCGAGTTCACCCCATTTCACATTCTGCACGAATTGCTGAACCGTTTTCATGATCATCGGTCCGCGCCAGACGACGGGCGTGTTGTCGTCCACCAGGAAACCCATGCTCATGATTTTCACGCCGTGTTGCTCGAGCGGAATCAACGACTCGCCTTCGACAGAAGGGCGCTCGTTGATGCCCATCATCAGCGGCACGGACGGACCATAAATGTCTATATCCATTAATCCAATACGCCCCGGCCGGCCTTCGCGTTCGAAAATTTTTGCGAGCGCGCAGGCGAGGTTGACGGCGAACGTGGATTTGCCGACGCCGCCTTTTCCGGAAGCGATGGCGATGGAATGCTTGATGGTCTTCGGCGCTGCAGAACTGCCGGCGAGATTGCTTCCGCTTGCGGGCGTTTTCGGCGGGGTGACGGCAACGTCGACGATGATCTCACGCACTTCGGGAAGCGCCTTCAGGCATTTCTCCACTTCTGTTTTCAAGAAGAGAGGAATTTTCGAATCCGCCGTGCTCAGCGCCAAAGAAACTTTCGCCGTCCCGTCGACAAACGCAGCCGCTCGAACCAATCCGAACGAAACGATGTCCCGACTGAAACCGGGATACTTGATTTGCTTCAACGCCTCTTTGATCGCTTCGGATGTCACAGTGGAAATTGGATAGAAAAAAGAAGAGGTTTTACGTTGTTTAGCTTCACTGCCCTGTAAATAGAAATGGCTCTCGTTTCACATCGATAAGCTCCTCTGTCCTTTCATGCAAAATCTCCTGAGAACTTTCCTGGCATTCACTTGTGTCGCAGCTCTTCCGCTCTCTGCGGCGAAACCGAAATCAACGCGCGCCGCGGCAGCGCCGGCGTCCTCTGGCCCACGGGACATCGGCACGGTCTATGTCGATCCGGCGGATGCTATTTCCATCAACATCACGGGCTCGCCCGGTTTGGTGAATATCGCGGCCATCGCCTTCAATTCCCACGGCAAGTTCCGGCGCGTCGCGAGCAATGGGGCGTATGAATTCCGTTTCACGGACGCCGGTCCGAATGTCGTGCGCGTCGACGTGATCAAAGCCGGCCAGGCTGTCCTCAGTCAGAATGTTTCCGGATCCAGCGAACGTAACGCGCTCTTCCGTGCCGCGGATGTGGCGGTGAAAGCGTCGAGCGGCCTCAACGGCTATTTCGCCTCGAAGCTCGCCTTCGTCAGCGAGCGCAGCGGCCAGGGCCGCTCGGAAATTTTCGTGAGCGATCTTTTTCTCGGCGAGGCGCGGCAGATCACGCACGACAACGCGCACGCCATGACGCCGCGCTGGTCGCCGGATGGCACGAAGCTGCTCTACACGAGCTTTTTCAAATCGGGTTTTCCGGACATTTTTCAAATCGATCTGAGCTCCCTGCAGCGCACGAGTTTCGTGAGTCTCAAAGGCACCAACACCGGCGCGCGTTATAGCCCGACCGGAGGACAAGTGGCGATGGTGCTGAGCGGCGAAGGCAATCCGGAGATTTATGTGAGCAATGCGCAAGGCCGTCAGATTTCTCGCCGCACTCGCACGGAAGGCGTGGAATCATCGCCCTGTTTTTCGCCCGATGGCACGCGGATCGTCTATGCGTCGGAGCCCGGACCGCAGCTCTACATCATGTCGGTCGGTGGAGGCTCGCCGCGGCGCATCACTTCGGGCGTGAGCCGCTATTGCGCGGAGCCGGATTGGAGCCGGGGCGACCCGAACAAGATTGCGTTCACGGAGCGCGAGGGGCGCGGCTATCAGATCGCCGTCGTGGATCTTTCCACGGGCTTGGCGAAAACTGTTTCCAGGGCCCCGCTCGACGCGATCGAGCCGTCCTGGCTGCCGGATGGCCGGCACTTGGTCTACACGGCCCGCAGCGCGGGGAGCCGAAGACTTTGCATCTTGGACACTGAGACCGGCAAATCCACCACGCTCGGTTCCGTCGCGGCAGAAAAGGCCAGCGTCTGGGCCCCGTAGTGCTTTAGCGGATACGGGCTGCGTCTGACTTCTCTCACACGATTCGCCCTACCTTCAATCCTTCGCGAGGGCGTCGCTCAGGCGAGGCCCGCGGCTTTTTCCAGCTGCGCGACCAGGGCGTCGACGCTCTTTGCGCCGGGGGCGGTTTCCGCGACTTCGATCGGCTTCCGGCCCTTGAGCATGGGCGCATCGGCATTGAGCCAGTTGCGCGCGGCCGCTTCATCTTTGTTACAAAGAGCGACCACGCGTTTGAAAACCCGCGCGCAGCGCAAAATGGGAGCGTTCTTTTCCGCTTCGACGATTTCTTCTCCGCCCCGCCCGCGGCGCAGGCGGTGAGGCGAGAGGCCGGTGATTTTTTCGAACCGCTCGGCAGAAATGCCGACGCGGGACGCAATTTTCCACAATTCCTTCAGGGTGAGTTCGCCTTGCAGCCGCTCGAGCAGCTGTTCGAGCGTGGCAGAAGGGCCACCCGAGTTCGATTGGGTTTCGGGATCGGATTCAACAGGCATGCTGGACATGTAAGGCGTACGGTGCAGTGAGGTGACGTTTCGGCAAGGCGGCTTTGTCGTCGGAATAATCAGCAACGGCTAGACGCAAGTCGGCGCGGAAAGATGCAGTGGAGACGTGAGTGTCTGCGCTGTGCGGTCAAACGCAGAACGTAATCCGGACGGTTGATCTGGCGATGAGCATTTCACGGTAGGCGCACGATTCCGGTGTGGCGAGCGCGGGTTGTATCCAGTTTCATGTTACCGCTTGCGCTTTGGCCGGCGACATGCGTTTGTGTCGTCGTAAGTTGAGTCGCGCGACGTGGATCACGTTCGCCGGCTCGTTTTCCTTCGGGCGTTTCTTCTTCGATGAGAGACCGTCAGAGGTCACTCACTTCATCGAATTACAGCCGTGTTCGCCGCGATTATTCGCTCGTGAGCGACTGTATTTTCAAACGCCCGCCTCTCAAAGGCGCTGGCTGTGCCGTGGCGCTTCGCTTCGGCAGCTACTGCTATGACTGAACAGAATTCTATAACGTTTGCCCAACTCGCGCTCGCCGAGCCGATTCAACGCGCGCTGGTCGAAAAAGCCTACACGCATCCGTCGCCCATCCAGGCGCGGGCCATTCCTCCGCTGCTCGAAGGCGCGGACCTCATCGGCATCGCGCAAACGGGCACGGGCAAAACCGCCGCGTTTTCCCTGCCCATGCTGCACCGCCTCGCGGCGAACAAAATTCCGCGCACGCCGAAACGCCCGCGCGCGCTCATCCTCACGCCGACGCGCGAACTCGCGGTCCAAATCGCGGAAAATATCTCGCTTTACGGGCGTCATCTTCAACTGCGCCACGCCCTCGTCTTCGGCGGTGTCGGCGAGCAACCGCAGATTCGCGCCCTGGCCGCTGGCGTCGACATCGTGATCGCCACGCCGGGTCGCCTGCAGGATTTGATTCAACAACGCTGCGCGTTCCTCGACCGCGTCGAAATTTTCGTCCTCGACGAAGCGGATCGCATGCTCGACATGGGCTTCGCGCCCGCGGTCAAACGCATTGTCGCGTTGTTGCCACAGAAGCGTCAGTCGCTGCTCTTCTCGGCCACCATGCCGGAATCGATCCGCGAACTCGCCAATCGCCTCCTGCAAAATCCGGTTCGCATCGAGGTCGCGCCGGTTTCGTCGACCGCCGAAAAGATCGAGCAGCGTGTCTGCTTCGTGGATAAAAATCTGAAGCATCGCCTTCTCGTGCACACCTTGCAGCAGCACAAGGAGGGTCTGGTCCTCGTTTTCAGCCGAACCAAGCACGGCGCGAATCGCCTGGCGAAGAACCTGGAGCGCGATGGCATCCCGGCCGATGCGATTCATGGCAACAAGAGCCAGGGCGCGCGTCAGCGTGCGCTCGAAGATTTTCGCTCTGGAAAAATCCGCGTGTTGGTCGCGACCGACATCGCGGCGCGCGGCATCGACGTGAAGGGAATTTCGCTCGTGGTGAATTTCGATTTGCCGAACGAGCCCGAGGCTTACGTGCACCGCATTGGCCGCACGGCGCGCGCCGGCGCTTCCGGGTTGGCCATCGCGTTCTGCGATGCCGAGGAACGCGGTTTGTTGCGCGACATCGAGCGCCTCATCCGCCAGACGATTCCGGCGGTGAAGGACCATCCCTTTGTTGCTGGCTCATCAGGGGCGTTAGGTGCATCCCGGGAAATCGCCGCAGCGGCGCATCCGGTTTCACGCCCGACGCAGCACCGCCAATCCCAGCCGCGTCACCGCCAGTCGAACAGCCATCATCCGCACCGGGGTCACCCTGGTGATCGCAAAGGTCAAAGCCATGGTCAGCGCGATGGAGACCGAAATCGCGCTGGAGATCGCAATAGCCATCGCGGTTCCCACCATTCCGCTTCCACGCCTGCGGCAACCGCCGCGGTCACGCCCAAAAACCCAGGGGCCACCGGCGGTTTCCGCTGGGATTTCTGGCGGGCGAAAGAGCCGGCGCGAACGTAAGCGGAACATCGGACAGCCGGTTCGCACTACTGCGCTGTCCAGTTCCCCTGCGTGACGACCAAAATCTCCAGCAGTGATTTCGTGCGCTACGTGCTGATCGCAGTCGCGGTCATCGCGGCGGCGGCGCTGCTGTGGAAAGTTGTCGACGTGGCGCTCGTGGCTTTCGGCGGCATCGTTTTTGCCGCTGTTTTCCGCGCGATTGGCAGTCTGCTGGTGAAGTTTCTGCGGGTACCCGAGAAACTCAGCGTCATCCTGGCGATCGTCTTGCTGCTGCTGTTGTTTGCCGGACTGGCCTGGCTCTTCGGAGATCAGCTGGCGCAGCAATTCGACCAGCTTCAGGTTCAATTGCCCAAGGCGATCGATGCCATCAAAGGGCGCCTGGTGAATCTGGGCGGAGGGAAGTTTCTGGACGACTTGATCGATCAGTCGAGCAAGGCGTCTCCGAGCCTGGGCAACATTGCCAAGATCGCTGGCCTTACCGTCGGCTTTCTCGGTCACGCGGTCGTGATGGTCTTCGTCGGGATATACCTCGCGCTCGATCCAACGCTTTACTTGCGAACAGTCGTGCGGCTTTTCCCGCCGAGCCGCCGCCAAACCGTCCGCCGCGCGCTTTCCGCTTCGGGCGATGCGCTTCGCAAATGGCTCATTGGACAACTCGCCGCGATGGCGACGATTGCCGTGTTGACCAGTGTCGGGCTCGGTTTTGTCGGCGTGCCGTTGGCGCTTGCGCTCGGCGTGCTGGCCGGACTGCTCGATTTCGTCCCGGTGGTTGGTCCGGTGATCGCGGCAATTCCGGGAGTGATTCTCGCGGCCGCGGCGGATCCGCGAAAAGCAATTTACGCGCTGATCGTGTACATCGCGGTCCAGCAATTGGAGAATCACGTCGTCGTGCCGCTGACCCAGCGGTGGTCGGTGTCGCTGCCGCCGGCGTTCGCGGTTTTGTCCATCGTGACACTCGGTCTTCTTTTTGGTTTGCTCGGCGTGATCTTCGCGATGCCGCTCACCGTTGTATCGATGATTCTGATACGGGAATTGTACCTGCCGGCGATCGAACAGAAGAAAGATTGAGCCGACTGCCCGTTTTGGCAGGTTCGCGGGTTTCATGGACTGGGTCGTCCTCAGTTTGATTTCCGCGCTGTTCCTGGGGTTTTATGACCTGTCGAACAAGCACGCCTTGCGTGACAACGCGGTGCTGCCGGTGATTTTTTTCGCAACGCTTTCCTCGGCGTTCATCTGGTCCGTGTTGATCGTGATCCAGCGCGCCGCGCCGCATTCCTTGCCGCGGATGTTCGTGGTGGATCCGCTTACGCCGCATCAGCACCTACTGCTGTTCACGAAGTCCGTCATCGTGGGCGCCTCGTGGATCTTCAATTATTTTGGAATCAAACATCTGCCGCTTTCCCTCGCGTCTCCGATTCGCGCGACGGGGCCGCTCTGGACGCTCGCCGGAGCGGTGATCGTGCTGCAGGAGCGGCCGAACGCGGCGCAATGTATTGGAATTGGCACTACACTGTTGTCGTTCCTCGCCCTGTCTCTCGCGGGCCGTCAGGAAGGCGTGCACTTCCATCGCGACAAATGGGTCGGCTTCATGGTGGTTGGCACGGTGCTCGGCGCGTTGAGCTCTCTGTATGACAAGTTTCTGCTCGGCAGCATGAAGTTTCCGGCCAGCGCGGTGCAGGCCTGGTTTTCGATTTATCTCGTCGTCGTGTTTTTCCCGCTGGCGATTGGCTGGCAGCGGCGCTGGTGGCCGCGGAATGTCTTTTACTGGAGGTGGAGCATCCCGTGCATTGGTTTGGTTCTGCTGGTTTCGGACTATGCGTATTTCACTGCGCTGAGTGACGCGGAGGGACTGGTTTCCGTGGTGGCCGGTATCCGTCGCGGCAGTACATTGGTGGCGTTCGCGGGCGGACTTTATTTTTTCAACGAAACGAACGGTCTGAAAAAGCTTCCCGCGGTCCTGGGTGTCATGGCGGGGATCATTCTGACGATCGTTGGTCCGCGGCTTCATCTCTTCTCGCCTTGAGAAACGGTCTGGGGTTCGCCACGTTCCCGGCGACCCGATGGCCCAAACTTCGCTGCTGCGCCCCTCACTGAATTGGCTGGTCGTCTTCGTGCCTGCTGCCGTGGGCATTCGCTACGTCCCGAGCTGGCACAACGAAACCGCGCTCTTCGTCGTTTCGGCTCTCGCGATCATTCCAATCGCCGGATGGATGGGTCATGCGACGGAGCAGCTTTCTCATCGCCTGGGGCAGGGCGTCGGCGGATTGCTCAACGCCTCTTTTGGCAACGCCGCGGAATTGATCATCGCGCTCATGGCACTGCGCGCGGGTTTGATCGACGTGGTGAAGGCGTCGATCACTGGTTCGATCATTGGAAACCTCTTGCTCGTGCTCGGCATTTCGATTGTCGCGGGCGGTGTTCGGCATCCCGTGCAGCGCTTCAATCGCACCGCGGCGCGCGCCTCCTGCACGGCGTTGATTCTGGCGGCGGCGGCGCTGGTGATTCCGAGCGTTTTTCATTACGCGGCGGCGCATCGACCTGCGGGGTGGACGCCCGAGGCGGAGCAGAATCTTTCACTGGGCATCGCCGTTGTGCTGCTGGGGAGTTATGCGGCGATTCTGCTTTTTTCGCTGGTGACGCATCGGGATTTGTTCGCCGGCGAAGCGGACGAAGCCGCGGAGAAAGTTCACGAGGTTTGGCCGATCGGAAAAGCCGTGGCCGTCTTGTTTTTCTCGACGGCATTGGTCGCCTGGGTTTCCGAGTTTCTCGTCGGTGCGGTCGAAGCGGCGCAGCATTCGCTCGGCGTGACCGAGACGTTTGTCGGCGTGATCATCGTCGCCATCGTGGGAAATGCAGCGGAGCACTCGACCGCCGTCTCGATGGCGTTGAAAAATAAAATGGATTTGGCGCTCGGGATCGCGGTGGGCTCGAGCCTGCAGATCGCGCTTTTCGTCACGCCGGTGCTCGTGTTCTCCAGCATGTTTTTCACGCATCGGTTGAATCTCGAATTCAGCCTGCCGGAAATTGCCGCCGTGGTGCTCGCGGCCTTCGTCGCGGATCAAATCAGTGGTGACGGCGAGAGCAATTGGCTCGAGGGCGTGCAGCTCCTCGCGCTCTACGCCATCCTCGCGATCCTGTTTTATTTTCTGCCAGCGGGGTGAAGGGAAGGAAGAATGAAGAAGGAAGAATGCAGAATGAGAAAGGCGAAGGGTGAAGCAGGAAGGCTGAAAGGTGAACGCTGAACGTCGCTGGTGAAATTTGTGAATGCTTTAGTTCTTCTTTCAGCCTTCAGCCTTCGTTTTCATCATTCTGCATTCTTACTTCTTCATTCTTCCTTCGTATTCCCCATGGTTCGCCGCCTCGCTCACCTTTGTTTGATGACCGATAATCTCGACCGGCAAATTGCGTTCTATCGCGATGGCGTCGGTCTGCCGATCAAGTTCAAGTTCGTTAATGCCGAGGGTCAGACTTTCGGCGTGTATTTCGAATGTGGAGACACGACGTTCATCGAAATTTTCGACAAGGAACTCGCGGCCAAGCAGTGGGGCGGTGACGGCCTGCCGCTCACGCCGGGCAATCGCTACAATCATCTTTGTCTCGAGGTGATCGATATTCCGGCCTTCTGCGAAAAATTGCGCGCGCGAGGCGTCGACGTCGGGCCGATCACGACGGGCCTCGATCACTCGTTCCAAGCGTGGACCGCGGATCCGGACGGCAACAAACTCGAGTTCATGGAGTACACGCATCGCAGCTGGCAACTCCAGCCGAAGGAGAAGGCCGAAGCGGGAAGCTGAGGAGCGGACCGTCGGAGAAGCTCGGAGGGTTCGTTCAGGTTTTCAGACAGGCACCGTGCGGCCGCGACAGGGTCCGTCGGCGGGAACCCCCGTATCCCATGGCCCATATCTTCGTCGCAATTTTCCTCATTGTTTTCGGCCTGAACATGCTTCTTGGCCTCAGCCTGCCGCTTTGGATCCTCGGCGCGCTCGCGGTCATTGCCGGCGTGCTGCTCCTGGTGGAGCGCTTCGGCGGACGTTTGCCCAAATAGCGAGCAGCTAGGGAGTTTTTCCCGAAGCTTGCGCCGGATGCGCAACAATCGGGAGCGCGCGCCTACCAATGGCTCTCTCGCCATGCCGGAAAACGAGTCAGGTCGCCCAAGATCGCACGGCGCATCGCGCCGGTCCTTCCTGCAGAAAATGGGCGCGATGGGCTTGGCTTCGGCGTCCGGCGCGCTGCCGAAACTCTGGTCCGCGGAAACTCCCAATTCGCCCATGACGGCTCCATCTCCTCCTGCCGGCACGATCCCCGTTTCGCTCCGGATCAACGGCACGAGTTATCCCCTGAACCTCGAGCCGCGCGCCATCCTGCTCGACGTGCTGCGCGAGCAACTCGATTTGCCGGGAACGAAAAAAGGCTGCGATCACGGGCAGTGCGGCGCGTGCACGATCCTGGTGAATGGCCGCCGCATCAAATCGTGTCTGACCCTCGCGGTCATGCACGATTGCGACGAGATCACGACGATCGAGGGTCTGGAACAGAACGAAAAACTTCACCCGATGCAGACAGCCTTTCTGGACTGCGACGCGTTTCAATGCGGCGCGTGCACCAGCGGCCAAATCATGTCGGCGGTCGCGCTGCTGAAGGAGCCGATTGGCCAGGGCGATGGGGCGGTGCGCGAGGCGATGAGCGGCAACATCTGTCGTTGCGGCGCGTACAAGGGGATCTGCGAGGCAATCCAACGCGTGCGCGGAAACGCGTCGGCCAAAGCGAGCTGACCATGCGTGCTTTTCAATACGCCAGAGCGCGCACTCCCGCTGAAGCCGTCGGACAGCATCGGGCATCGGGCACGGAATATCTCGCGGGTGGAACGACGCTTCTCGATCTCGTGAAACTCGATGTCATGCGACCGGAGGCGGTCGTGGACATCAACCGTCTCGATCTGGCGAAAATCGAAACGCTGCCCGATGGCCGCACCAAGATCGGCGCGCTGGTGCGCAACAGCGATCTGGCCCACGATCGGGGCATTCGGGAAAAATTTCCTGTATTGGCGGAAGCACTACTCAACGGGGCGTCCGCGCAACTGCGCAACATGGCCACCACCTCGGGAAATCTGATGCAGCGCACGCGCTGTCCGTATTTCCGGGATGGATTTTCTGCCTGCAACAAACGCGCGCCGGGCAGTGGTTGCGCGGCGCTCGAGGGCTTCAATCGCTCGCATGCGATCCTCGGCGGTAGCGAGGCCTGCATTGCCACGCATCCTTCGGATATGTGCGTCGCGCTCGCCGCGCTCGATGCGGAAATTCTGGTTCAGGGCAGCCAGGGCGACGGGGCCGGGCGCGTCATCCCGATCACGAAGTTTCATCTCCTGCCGGGTCGCACGCCCGAAAAGGAATTCGCGCTCGAGCGGGACGAGTTGATCACGGCTGTAGTGTTGCCAGCACTACAACCGGGAACGCGTTCCTGGTATCTCAAGATTCGCGATCGCGAGAGCTTCGAGTTTGCCCTCGCGTCGGCCGCGGTCGTGCTTGAAACGCAGGGCTCGACGATCTCCTCGGCACGGATCGCCCTGGGCGGCGTCGCGACCAAGCCCTGGCGGGCGACGGAGGCGGAGGCCGCTCTCCGCGGCGCGCCGCTTGAGGAAAGCGCTTTCGCCAACGCCGCAGCGCTCGCGGTCAAGGGAGCGAGTCCGCGCGAACACAACGCGTTCAAAATCGAACTAGCCAAGCGCGTCGTCACACGAGCGCTATCCGCAGTGGCCGCGAGTCAGCCAACCGTTCGAGAAATCTGAAGCATGAGCACCGAGGCAGTTACAGTCCTGGGCAAGGGCATCAATCGCGTGGATGGTCATGCGAAGGTCACGGGGCGCGCGAATTACGCCGCGGATAATAATTTCCCGCGACTGGCGCACGCTGTCGGCGTGTTCAGCACGCTGGCTTCCGGACGTATCAAGAACATCGATACAGCGAACGCAGAGCGGTCGCCGGGCGTGTTGCTCGTGATGAGCCATCTGAATGTGCCCAAGATTTACCGGAGCCCGAACGATCTCGAAGCCAACAACAAGGTCGGCGAAGTTCGGCCGCCCTTTGAAGACGATGTCGTTTACTATTCCGGGCAGTTCGTCGCGGTGGTCGCCGCGGAAACCTTCGAACAAGCTCGAAGCGCCGCGAGGCTGGTGAAGATCGACTACGAAGCGAAAAAACCCGCGATTTCCATCGACGACGGCGCGAAGCAGAATGGGACCAAGCTCAAGGAGGACACGCCGGACGAGAAGCGCGGCGATCCCGACACGGCTTTTGCCCAGGCGCCAATCAAAATCGACCACACCTATACCATGCCCGTGGAAGTGCATAATCCCATGGAGATGCACGCTTCGGTCGCTTTGTGGCGGGATGGCAAACTCGACACCTACGAATCGACTCAATGGGTCGTAGGCCAGCACAAGGCCTTGGCAAAAGTGCTCGGAATCGATCCAGAGAAAATCACGGTGCACGCTCCGTACATCGGCGGAGGCTTTGGCGGAAAACTGTTTCTCTGGCCCCACACCGTGGTCGCCGCTGTAGTGGCCCGGCAACTACAGCGTCCGGTGAAGCTGGTCGTCGAGCGCAAGAACATGTTCACGACCGTCGGCCATCGCCCGGCAAACACCCAGCGCGTGCGGCTCGCGGCGGAGCGCGATGGTACATTGCTTTCAATCCAACACGACACGCTCGCCCACACATCGCTGGTTCACGAGTTTCTCGAATCGTGTGGCGAGCACTCGCGCGATGCCTATCAGTGCGCCAACGTCGCCACCACTCACCGCATGGTGCCGTGCAATGTCGGCACGCCGGTCTCGATGCGCGCGCCCGGTGCGGCGTCAGGCTTGTTCGCCCTCGAGAGCGCGATGGATGAATTGGCCATCGCACTGAAGATGGATCCGATTGAACTGCGTTTGCACAATTTGCCGCAGATCGATCCAGACAAGAAAGTGCCGTGGTCGAGCAACCATCATCGGGAATGCATCGAGAGCGTGCGCGACCGTTTCGGTTGGAAGAAGCGAAACCCGGAGCCAGGGCAGATGCGTGAAGGTTCGGAATTTATCGGCTATGGCTTTGCCAATGCGATCTGGCCGTCGAATCGGAAAAAAGCGTCGGCCCGCGTGGAGTTGACCGCGAAGGGCGGGGCGCGCGTGAGCTGCGCGACGCAGGATATCGGCACTGGCACCTACACCGTCGCGGCGCAAGTGGTCGCCGAAGTCACCGGAGTTCCGGTGGAAAAAGTCGAAGTTCTGTTGGGGCGGAGCAGTTACCCCGAGGGTCCGATTTCCGGAGGCTCGATGGTCACTGCGACGATAGTTCCTGTGATCGCGGCGGCGGCAAAGCAGGCCACGCAAAATGTGATCAAGGCCGCGTTGCAGGCGGGGCCGTTTGCCGAAGCGAAGAAGGAGGACTTGGAGTTCAAGCAGGGCTTCGTTGTATCCAAAAAATCCGGACAAAAGATTCCGTTCGCGGAAATTCTCTCAGCGGCGCAGGTCGCGAGCGTCGACGCGCAAGTCGAGCAGAAGCCGGGTGACGACGCGGAGAAATTCACCTTTAAGTCGTTCGGCGCGCACTGCGTGGAGGTTCGCTGGGATCCAGGAATCGCCAAGCTGCGGGTGGCGCGGATCGTGAGCACGTTCGACTGCGGCCGCATCATCAACCAGAAGACGGCACTGAACCAAATCTACGGATCGCTCGTGATGGGACTTGGCGGCGCGCTGCTCGAAGAGTCGGTGTACGATTCGCGTGACGGTCACGTGGTCACGGACAACATTGCCGATTACCACATGCCCGTGAATGCCGACACGCCGGACATGGACGTGACGTTTCTAAATTATCCCGATCCTCACAGCGGTGAATTTGGAGTGAAGGGCGTCGGCGAGATCGGCATCACCGGAATCATGGGCGCGATCGTGAATGCGATCTATCATGCCACCGGGATTCGTGTGCGCGACCTACCGGTGCGGATCGAGAAGCTGCTGGTGTAGTTGCCCACGAATCACACGGACGGGCACGATCATTTTTTAGCCACAAAGAGGCATAGCGCGGCGAAGCCGCAACCAAAGATTACGCCTGCGGCGCGTTAAGGAAGAAGTAAGAATGCAGAATGAAGGCATGGCCAGCCTCAGTGGGTAGGGCGAGCGGTCCCTCGCGAGCCGCAATCGTCTGGCCTAACCTCCGGGTTGAGCCACACGTCAAAGCGGCTCG
>DASTWZ010000051.1:0-112545 GCA_035765635.1 Opitutaceae bacterium | reverse complement strand
CGCGTCAAACTGCAGAAGGTCGCCTCTTGCATCCACCGCGAAACTCTTCGCGACTGGGGCTACGCTTCAAACAAAGCTTGGATCGAAGAAAAACTCACTGTCCTGCTCGATCCGACTTGATAAACCACATGCCCGCCTCTTTGCGGCTATAGGTTTTTTGAAACCGCTCTAGAGCCACGGCTATCTCACTTCGTCTTGTGCGCCGGCATTGTCCGGCCATTCTGATGAAGCACGAGTCCCGTGACTTTGCCGGCGGTGTCTCGCTCGAAGGAAACCTGCGCGTTCACGATCTTGTAGAAAAATTCGTCTTTGCCCGAGGCAAACAACTGAGCCTTGCCCTGCCCCGTGGCCTGGGCGAAGAGCGCTCCATCGGTCTCCGTGATCGTGAGCACGAATTGAGGCGACAGCGGATATTCGCCGACATACTCGCGCAACGTCTCCACCGGCAACGCCACCTCCTTGGGCGGAGGCGGCAACTCATTCCGCGGGGCGCGTTGATCGCGGCCGTTCTGGTGCAAGACCGCCGCAATCACTTTTCCAACCGCGTCGCGCTCGAACGAAATTTCCGCAGGCACGCCGACGAGCGCGAAACGATCCGCTCCGACCACCCGCAGACCAAATGCCGGCTGCCCCGTGGCCTGGACGTGCAAGCTTCCGCGATTCTCGGTGACGTCGATGGCGAACGCCGGCGACAGCGGATAGCGGCCCACGTAATCCGTGGCGTTTTCGGCGATTTCGACGCGAGGCTTTGGAAGCTTGGCGCCGAGCAACCCGAAGCCTAGCGGTTCCGAAGAAAGCTGGACATTGGCAAGAATAGCCACCGCAGCTCCGCTCTTCGGATTGAAGGCTACGAAAGCATGGCTTCCCGCCGTGGCCCCGTTGTGCCAGATGACGCCTTCATCCGTGATGAACCAAGCAAGACCGATGTGTCCGACGAGATCATTCGTCGGATACTGCGGCTGAATCGTCGCCTTGATCGCTGCGCCCAGCGGACTCGCCTCGTTCCCCTGCCTTAAACAAGCCTCGAGGAAATGCGCCATATCGCGGGCAGAACTCCGCAGTGCTCCCGCCGGCGCGTAGGCTTGAAACGTCCAATTCGGCACGGTCTTGCCGTTGCTATGCCCAGGAGAAAAATCCGGCGGGGGCGGCGAGCCAGCCAATCCAAGCGTGGTCGCTTTCATTCCCAGGGGCTCGAGCACGTGCAAACGCAGAGCCTCGGCATAGCTTGTGCCCCAAGCGGCACCGAGCGCCTCGCCCAAAACGGCGCCGCCAAAATTCGAGTACGCCACTCCGCGACCGACCGTCGCCACCGCTCCATCTTTGCGCAACGCCTCCACCAGCATGGCGTGATCATACTTGGCATACGGATCCGGATTCGCGTCGGGATTCGGGCCGATGTTCGAAGAGAGCCGAGGCAAACCCGAGGTATGCGTCGCCAATGAAAGCAGCGTTATGTCGGCGAGCGCGGGCTGCGCCGGGTCCGTCGCCGGCAGGAGGTATTTCGCCGCTGGGTCCGCGCGGCTGACTTTGCCCAGGCGTTCGCTTTCTGCGAGCAACAGCGACGTGAAGACCTTGGTGATCGAGCCCAACTCGAATTGCGTATCGGCCGTGATTGCAGGCGAACCCTCGCCATCGAATCGACCCGATTGGAAAAACGCCGTCCCGTCCGCATCGACCCAAGCGACCGCCGCGCCGCCGGACTGCCCTTTGATCCACTGGTCGAGGCGATGCTGCAAATCAGCAGGAGGTTTTGCCGATGCCAGAGAAGCGATAACCAAGGCCAACGAGAACAATGCGACAGTTTTCATTGAGGTAGATAACGACTAGATACGTGCGATTTCTGTCCAAAACAGGCGGGAAATTCCAGCGCAGGAGCGCCACAAGGGACGAGAGCGTCGCCGTGCTCCTAGCGGAGCGCCGGCCTTCCGGGCGGCCAACCTTTAGTCTAGCGCGGCGCAAGCCGCGGACTCGCTTCGTCGCGAGACGCGGAGATCGAGTCCGTCCGCGTTTCGATCGTGTCCGTCCGCGCCGTGAGGGCGCGGACTTTGGATAGGTTGGCCGGCGAGGACGCCAGCGCTCCCAGTGCCTCCTGCGCCTTGGAAGGCGCACTCGGCGGACGAGCGCTGGGTATTGGCCGAGCGGAGGCGTCTCGCCGCCGTCGGCCGCTGGGAGCGCCGGCGTCCTCGCCGGCATCGATCTCCGAGCCCGCCGTCATAGTCGCAGCGACTGATCGGCGACTCAGGCTTTCGCACTCGGTTGGGTCAGGCTGAACCAGTTTCCCGAATCGTCCTCGAAAATAGCTTCGGTGCCGTAGGGACGTTGCTCCGGTGATTGGCGAAACTTCACACCTTTGGCCTTAAGCTGCTCGTACGTTTCCTGGCAGTTCGCGGTATGAAAAACGCCGCCGCCCATTTTTCCGCTCCGCTGCAATTCCTGGATTTTCTGCAGTGCCTCTGGCGCGTCGTCATACATCGCCGCGGGATCGAGCAATGCGAGCACCAGCTCCTTTTGCTGAGGCGCGCGCACGGTCAGCCAGCGAAACGTGCCCAACAACGCGTCGCTCTCGAGGGTGAAACCGAGTTTGTTCGTATAAAAGTCGAGCGCCCTGTTCTGATTCTGGACGAAGATGGTGATGTGGGAGAGACGCGTGATCATCGTGGTGATTGAGTGATATTTGATGGCGTGGAGTGGAGTTGGATTGGAGTGGAATGGAGTTTTGTCAGGTCGCAGCGGAGATCCGCCAGACTGCGGTGGAGGCAGGAGAATTCGTTTCTCTCGAAAACTGATTATTAGAATTTCCGTGCCTCCGAATCCCGCCCATCCGCGACGTGTGCAATCGCGTGAACGTCACACACGACGCGCTCAGGACGCCGAAGAAGATGAGTGGATCGATCACGAAGAGAGGGCCGTCCCCGCACGAAAATGAGCGAAGCTCGCGGAAACGAGGGTGATCCCAAATCCGAAATACGCAAAGCGAGCCGCCCGAATTGTGACAGCGTGCGTTTGATTTTCCCCGCCTGTCGTGAGCCGCATGCGACGGCTGATTGACTCGATCTCTGATCGTGATGCCTGATAAAAATCGCTGATCAGAATCACTGACAAAAATTCCCGATCCATCATGACGACAAAAGAAATTGCCGACCGATTCGTAGCGCTTTGCCGCCAAGGAAACTTCGAAACCGCGCAGAAGGAGCTGTTCGACCGCGACATCATCAGCATCGAGCCATACGCCACGGCTACCTTTGGAAAAGAAACCAAGGGCCTGGATGCGCTGCAGGAAAAGGCGCGGAAGTTCACCGCGATGATCGAGCAAGTGCACTCGCTCAATCTTTCCGACCCTCTCGTCGCCGGCGACGCCTTCGCATGTGCGATGCGCCTCGAAGTCACGATCAAAGGACACGGCAAAATGCTGCTCGACGAGTTGTGCATCTACGAAGTGAAAGCCGGCAAAATCGTCTCCGAGCGCTTCACCTCGAGGTTCCCAGTCTAGAGCGATTTCAAAAGAAAACTTTGCCGCAAACAGGCTCAAAAAGAGCAAAGAGGATTTCGGATTCGCGACGTCGCCCGCAACGGCTCCTCCACAACGGATTTCCCCACGAATCACACGAAGCACACGAAAGGCCCCAAACCTATTTCCCACGAAACACACGAAAGGCACGGAAACTTAAAATGTCTTCCATGTATTCCGTGGGAAAACTTTTTTGAATTCGTGTGCTTCGTGGGATTCGTGGGAAAATTGATTTTCGTCGCGAATCAGCGCTCTGCTTTTTTGCACGCACCGATTGTCGCCGAAACGTCTTCGGCACTACTTGGAAGCTGAGAGGGGTGAGAAGCCTAAGTTCACCGGCGTCGTCGGAAGCGCGGCCGCGTTCTTTTTCATCACATCAGTCGAAGGAACCTGGGTGCTCACGGGCGTGATGGTCACGCCGTTCACCCAGACCTGGCCTTTGCCTGCGACGAAAAACCCGTAGTTGACCGTCGTCGCTTCGGCGGGAACGTCCAACACGATGGAATACTCCTCCCAGTCCGTCGTTCCTTTCGGCGCGCGGTCCTGCATATTATCAAACTGCAGCATGTTTCCGTGGCCCTGACCATCGACGCGCATCCAGAGATTTCCGCCATTGGCCGCGTCCTGCGTCTTCATCCAACCTGTCAGTTGCACGCGTTGGCCACGATAGGCGTCGGCCGAGATGGTCTGCATCATCCCGCCAAATTTTCCACCGGCTTCACCGATAGACTTGGCGTAGGCACTGGGCATCCCGCCCCACGAATTGTTTTCGTCGACGCCGACTTCGTAGAGTTCGTTTGCGCTGCCGTTTTGGAACCAGCCTTTGGGTGCTTTCGGCGTGACGCCCGGAATTGGCACGGGCCCTTCTTTCGCGTCGGCAGATCGCGGTGGAGTGCTCGCAATTTTTTGCGCGCTTTTTGCCGAGCTTGCCTCCAAGTCGCGTTGCAGCTCGGAGATTTTTGCTTCCAGGCCTTCGATGCGTTGATCGGTCGAGGCGAGCGCTGCATGGGCGGCAGCGAGTTCGGCCTCGGCGCTACGGTTCTGACTCTTCTCCCAAACGAATCCGGCGACTGATGCCGCGACGACGGCGCCGGCAATGATTTTTCCAGTGCTCATAAAGCCAATAAATGCGGCCATCCCGCCGCCGCCGGCGGCTGCGGCGATCGAAGTGCGAGTGATCGCTGCCATCAACCCGACCGGCACCTGCGCGGTCGCATAACCAGGCAGCGCTGCAGCGATGGCGGCCGCAGTCGAACAAATCCCGCGCTGCTCCAGCAGAGATCGCATCCTTTGCATCGCGCGCTCAACTCGCATGCGAGCCGCATTCTCTGTGAGCCGCAACTTCGCGCCTACTGCTGCGTAGCTCTGCTCGGCAAAGAAGCGCGCCATGATCGCTTCACGGTCTACTTCAGACAGTTCTCGCAACACGTCGTCGATAACCAGATTCATCTCGTCACGCGAGTCGCGGGTCTCGGCGACGGTTGTGCCAAGCCGGTGGGCAACACTTTCGCGAGCGATGCGATTTTTCTCCGAGCGCATGAGGTGTTGGGTTTGATAATACGCGCTGCGGTGCAGCCACCCTAAGAGGCTGGGCGCGTCGGCAACGGTTCGCGCTTTACGAGCCAATGCGATGAACACGGCTTGAGCTGCATCTTGCGCCGCACCGGGATCGCGCAGCCGTCGAACGCACACCCCGTAGACAAATCCCACATGCCGCTGAACCACTTCGGCGAAACAGGCTTGGTTCTGGTTGAGGGCAAATTCTCGTAGGAGGTCCGAATCACTTTTCATCGCGCCACCTTCAATCTGCAGCAGGACACCCAAACCGCACAAACTTTCTGCGGAATGCGCGGGTGACGGTATCGCCGCCGAAGGGGGTCAGGCCTCCACTTATTGAACGACTGCGTTGATCAATAAGCCTGACCCCTTCAAACACTGCCGCTCAAACCATCACGGGACTTCGTAGATTTCGATCAACGCGACACCGGAGGCGCCGGGAAGTCCTGAGACAACCGCCGTGTGAGCACCGGGAGCGAGAGTCACGACCAGCGCGGCGTCCTTGCTCGCCGGAGCGAATGCGAAAGCCCCGATCGCCTGCGTGGTGGCGGAGATTGCGCTGGCCGACGCAGCGGTCTGGCCCGCCTGAACGGTGGCGGGCGTGCCCCAGTCGTCGTTCTGCGCGACGACCGTACCGTCGCCGTCGTAAACCTTGAGCTTTGGATCGGCGAGGAAGCCAGCGACGCCGTACGGCGCCAGGGCCGGGCCTGCCGCGCGAATCAGGACTTTCTTAGGCGAATTGCCGGCGATGATGAATCCACCGATCAGTGGTCCTCCATTGCTGTCGACCATGCCGCGGCTCGAGATATTGATGAGCCTTTGAAATTCTCCCGCGTTTTGCGCGCTGGCATCATACACTTCGGCCAGGACCGTGCCGGTCTGTCCGCCATCGATCACGAGCATCGTGTAGGCGCCCGGGTTCAGCGTCGTCACGATCGCGGCGTCATGGGAGCCGCTCGGCAGAGCGAACGCGCCGATTTGCGCCATCGTGTCGGCCGTTTCTTTGCCGCCCCAATCGTCGTTTTCCAACAGCACGTGTCCGCTGGCGTCGAATAGCCGCAGTCGGGGATTATCGAGCGCGTCGGTGATGCCGAATTTCGTGAGCGTCGGACCGATTGCGCGCAACAGCACGCGTTTCGGTTCCGTTCCGCCGATGATAAAGCCTGAGATCAGTGCGCCGTCACCGTTGCCGCGCACGCGGGCTCGAGACGAAAGATTGATCAACCGATCCGAGCGCACGTCTGTCGCGGGAAACGCGGAAAACGTGATGTCGGCCACGCCGGGTTGCGAGACCTTGCCCGCGACCGTTGCAGTCGAGGGGTTAACCGAGCCGGACAACGTCACGTTGTTCTGCGCGATATTGAAACCGAGGCCATCGAGCGTGCCGCGATCAGCGATCACGGTGTTGGAAATTTTTGCGAGAGTGATGACCTCCGCGTTGTTGCCGATGATCGTATAGATCGTGTCGCTGTCGGAATTCACGACGGTCGATTGATAGAAACCGGCATAGTTGCTGGTCGGACCACGTCCCTGAACGAGAACACTGAAAGCCAAGTCCAACTCGTCGAAACGACCGGAAAGAACATTGCCGACGAGCTGGCCTCGCAACGTCAGCGGAGGCTCATCCGCAGCAATGGCCGCACCTTTCGCCGCAGCTGCCGCCACGGCTGCGAGATTGTGGCCGGTGACGTCCTTAACGAACCGCCCATCCGCGCCGAGAGTGAAATCGGTCGCGATGTCGATGCCCAGACCGGGAACGATCACGACAAGATTACCCGTGCTGCCAGTGGGCGGAATGACGGCGGCCAAATCGCCCGCCTTGTTCGCACCGGCGCTGGTCAACACATCACCAATAAAAACTCGGGGCCCGGCCGAGATGACGGTGAATGTCCGGCTGACGTCGGCGGCGGCGAAGTGATTGTTATCACCGGCTTGTGCCGCGGTGACCGTGACGTCTCCAGGCGCGCCCGTGAGAGTGGTGGTGTTGCCCGAGACAGTTGCCGGTCCGCTGACAACTGTGAACGTCACCGGCAACCCTGAGCTCGCGCTCGCACTCAAGACGAACGGGGCCGAGCCCGTGTCGAGGCCGGACGGCGCGTCGAACGTGATGACTTGCGACGCCTTTCCGATCGTGAGCGTGGCGGTGGCCGAACCGCTCTGGCTGGCGGTGTCGACAGTCGCGACCACCGTGTAGGTGCCCGCGTTCGTCGGCGCGGTCGTGCTGCCTGCATAGGTCAAGCTCACCGGAAGTGCTGACGGAGAGGTCGTCGCCGTGACCGCTTTCGCCGAGCCGTCATAAGTCGCGGTGAGGCCACTGAGTGAAATCGAGACTGGCGCCTTCGCGATCGTGAGCGTGCCCGAGGCGGTGCCTTGGTAATTCGTATCGTTGACGGTCGCCACGACCGCATAGGAACCCGGCTCGGACGGAGCCGTGGCCGATCCATCATACGTGACCGTCACGGCGAGGTCGACCGGCGTGGTGCTCACGGTCGCGGCTTGCGGAGAACCCGTGTAGGCATTCGTCAAACCCGACAGACTTACCGCAGCCGTCGCTTGGGTGACGGTTAACACGCCGTCGACATAGGTGAACGCGTAATTGCTCGAAACACCTCCGCTGGCGGTGATCGCATAGGTGCCCACCGACGAGTTCGAGGTCGCGCTCGTGGTTGCCGTGGGCTGCGTCGTCAGCGAGCTGGCCGAGTCGCCGCCGACGAATCCGCTGTACGCAACCGTGAGCGCCGGATTGGCGGTGTTGTAGGCGCGCGATTGGGACGAAGCCGTGACGGTGAGTGGCGCCTTCGTGATCGTGAGCGTGAGAGTCGAAGCTTGGCCCGTCCCCTCGGCATTGGTCGCACTCAGCGAAACAGAGAACGTTCCCGTCTGCGCTGGCGTGCCAGAAATTTGGCCCGTGGCGGTATCGACGGTCAGTCCGCTCGGCAGACCTGTCGCCGCGAAACTCGTGGGCGTGTTCGTCGCGGTGATCGCGTAGCTGAACGGTGTGCCATATGTGCCATTGGCGGTGAGACTGCTGGTGATGGTCGATGCGTTGCTGGCGCCGAGTGCGATGCGCAACGCGCCGGTTTGAGGACCCGTGGCAGCGTTGGCGCCGAATCGATAGAGGTAATCCGCGTTACTCAGCCAGTTGCCGCTTCCACCCGCGGTGGCAGCCGTTCCTTGGATCTCGTAGGCACCGATCGACGAAGCGTCGTCGAACACGATCCAGTAGCTCGTGTTGGCCGAGAGCAGAATGCTGCCCGTCCAAACGTTGAGCGCGTTCGGCGTGAGGCTGGCGGGGTTCGTCAACGTGCCGATCACCGGCGCGCTTATCCCGTTGCTGCCATCGTCGGCGTGAATCGTCACCTTTGGCGCAGGCGTGCCGCTCACATTGCCGAGCAGTGCCGCCACGTTCGTGAGCGAGAGTGGGGCGCTGGCCGAGGTGGTGAAGCGCTGGGCAACTTTGTTCGCGGTTGCGCCTGAGACGCTGCGTGCGGTGCCGGCGGCCAAGCTGACCGCGTCGAAAACATTCGTGGCTCCGATCAAATAGATGTCGCCCGTGGTGAATCCGCCATCGGCGAGCGCAACACTCGACAAATCCGCGATGCCCGTCCCCGTCGCCTTGAGATCGAGTCGAAGCTGGCCGTTACCCGAGAGCGACGAGACGGTCACGTCGTAGGTAGCTGTATCCACGGCAGCAATACCGCTGATGTTTCCATTGGCGGTGCCCGCGACCGTGGTGACCGTGAAATCCGTCGCATCGACACCGCTGACGCCTTCGGAGAACGTCACTCGCCACGTGACCGACGCCGCCGACACGTTCACGGCAGTGGGCGATTGACGCTGGATCGTGTTCACCGTGGGCGCCGTGCTGTCGATCGTGTAGGTTTCTCCAGTGGTGAAGCCTCCGCTGATGGCATTTCCCGGCGTATCCGTTATGCCAGTACCGGAGCTCTTCAAATCGAGACGCAACGTGCCGTCTCCGCTCACACTGTTGACCGTGACGGTATAAACGCTGCCGCTCACCGGCGTCACGGCGGCAACGACGCCGGCCGCCGTGCCCGTCGCGGTAACGCTGAAATCGCCTGTGCTGACGCCGGAAACGTTTTTGGAAAATGTGACTGTATAATCGACGGACGCGCTATGCGTCGGATTCGATCCCGCTCTCACGATCAAAGAAACGCTCGGGCCATTTCCATCAACCAGCACGGCCGCGGTGCTGCCGACGCTGTTCAACGTGAGCGTCGCATCGTGACTCACGGCATCCCGCAGCGTGCCGCCATTGGCGGAAAGCGCGCCGACCGTGATGCCATCGGCATCGCTCGCGCCTGGATCCACTGTGTAACGGAATAACAAGGCACTCGTGCCCGTACCGGAAACGTAATTTGCATGGACGCTGGTGACGCCGATCACCAATGCCAACCGAGGCGTGCCGCCGCTTGTATCAACGGTGACTGCCTCTGAAAAATTGATCGTGAAATCGAGATTGGTGTTCGCCCCGTAGACCCCATTGCTCGGCACTGCAACCGAAGTGACTGCAGGCGCACTGGTGTCGATCGTCACGCTGAGGCCGGACGACGCGGCGGACACGTTGCCCGCGCTGTCAGTGGCTTTTGCCGTGAGCGTATGGCTGCCCTCGGAAAGCGTCGATGAAGTGATTGACCAGTTGCCGGCTGTAGCCGTCGCGCTGCCGAGCACGGTGGTGCCATCGGTGTCATAGAGAGTGACCGTGCTGCCGCTTTCCGCGGTGCCGGTGAAAATCGGAGTGGTATTGCTCGTGACATTGTCGGTGTTCGACACGCCCGAATCCGTGGCGGACGCCATATCAGGCGTCGAAGGAGCGCCGGGCGCAGTGTGATCAAACGTGTACGTCGCGCCCGATGAATAGCCGGCGGAAATATCGATATTGCTGCCGTTTTGAATTCCTGTGCCGCTGCCGTTCAGGTCGAGCCGCAAAGTGCCGTCGCCGCTCAGCGTATCGACGGTGATCGTGTACGTGGTCCCGCTGCCCGAGACGCTCGCGATCGAACCGCTCGCTGTGCCGGTTGCTGTCAACGCGAAGTCGGACGCATCCACGCCCGTCACCGCCTGGTCGAAAGTCACCGTATAACTGATCGAGGTCGCACTCGCGCTAACCGCGGCTGCGGCTCCGCCAGCGCGCACGATCGAGCTGACTGAAGGCGCATCGACGATGGTGATCGTGAAAGCGTTGTAGCCGACATTGCCCATGGGATCCGTGGCCGCGATGTAGATCTTGTAAGTGCCAGCAGAGAGCGATGAGCCGCCCACTTTCAGGGACGTGCTCGAGATCACGAAGCTGCCGTTGTCGGCGTCGTTGGTGCCGTTCCCAGTGGCCAAGGTAAACGTGATGGGAGAATTGCTGTCGCTGGCGGAAAGCGTTCCGATCGTGGATGCGCTGGTGGCCGCAGAAGTCGCGACTGTCGTCTTCGACAAGGCCAACGAAGTGGGTGCGGAATTATCGATCCTCACCAACAGGCCCGACGATGCGCTTGAAGTATTTCCGGCCGCGTCTGTCGCCGTGGCGGTGAGCGTATGAGCGCCGGAAGAAAGTGTCGAACTCGTGATCGACCAATTTCCCGCGGCGGCCGTTGCCATTCCAAGCACGGTGGTGCCATCGGTATCGTAGAGAGTGACCGTGCTGTTGGTTTCCGCCGTGCCCGTAAATGTCGGCGTGGTGTTGCTGGTGAAATTGTCGGTGTTCGAAGAGCCCGAATCCGTTCCGGAAGTCATGTCCGGTCTACTGGGGGCGAAGGGTGCGGTGTGATCGAGCGTGTAGGTTTGGCCAGAAGTGTAGCCGGTGGCGATGTCGACATTGTTGCCGCTCTTGATGCCGGTGCCAGAGCCGTTCAGATCGAGCCGCAGCGTGCCGTCGCCGCTGATCGAATCCGCAGTGACCGTATATGTGGTCCCCGAGCCCGATACGCTGGCGATGTTAGCGGAAGCGGTACCGGTGGCGGTCAAGCTGAAGTCGGTGGCATCCACGCCGGAAACAGATTCGCTGAACGTGACGGTGTAGCTGACTGAATTCGTGCTCGCATTCACGGTGGCGGAGGCACCGCCGCTGCGAACGATGGAGCTGACGCTGGGCACCGCGTAAACCGCGTTCCAGGAGGAGACCGCCCCTGGGTTCGCGCCGTGACCGTCGTTGGTTGTAACGACAGCACGAACATATTTATTCCCGTCCGAGACTGTGAGCGTGTAGCTGCTGCTGGTTGCGCTGCCAATGGCGGTAGCGTTTGTGCCGGAGTTGTCATCGGCGCGATACCATTGGTAGGAGTAGCTGAGCGCGTCACCGTCGGCGTCGGTCCATGAGCCTGTCGTCGTGCTCAGTGAGTTCCCGACAACCGCCGTGCCAGAGACCTGCGGGCTCACACTGTTGACCGGAGTCGCGTTGTTCACCGCCGTCCATGAGGAATTGCCGGTCGCAGTATGGCCATTCCCGTCGTTTGCCGTGACAACAACGCGGACGAACTTATGGGCCTCGGCTGTCGTCAACGTATAGGAGCTGGACGTAGCCGAACCAATGGCGGCCGCATTCGTTCCGCTGGAGTCGTCAGCGCGGTACCACTGATAACTGTAAGTGAGGGTGTCTCCGTCAGGGTCACTCCACGAGCCAGTTGTGGTGCTTAGAGCAAATCCAACCGTTTGTGTGCCAATGATTGCCGGAGCCACATTATTGACCGGAGCACTGTTCGGGGGATCGTCTTGAACGACGCTGAACTCAAAGTCGATGCTGCCACCAATTTCAACCCCAGTATCATAGGCCGTGCCGCCGGAATAATCAGAGTTGGTCGTATAGGTGATGCTCACGCCGTCGTTGTTAATCAACTGAAACGTGTACCGGTTGCCGTTGGTGATATTAACGGTCGAGCTCAGGGTCAGAGTTGACCCAATATATCTTTGAAAGGAGGTGTCGGCGTCTCCAGCTGCGTTGAAGGCCGTAACCGATTGGGAGGTCAGGAGGGTGCCGCCGACTCCGTCTCCTGAATAGATGTTAAGGGTAGACGAACTTGTCGTACTTCCGAAAATTTTGATTGAAGTGAGCACACCTGTCTTCGTCGCCGTGAACGACTGGGCAACATCAGCGCGGGCATCCGATTGCGTGTTCGAATAAGCCGCACCGGGATCGTTTCCCGTCACCGTCGTACTACCCTGCAAGCGACAGACTCCAAACGAAAGCAAGGCGCCGACGCCGAGCGCTAAAATCCGAGAACGACCAAAGCGCGCCAGCGAAGACCGGCGACGGGGAAGAAAGATGGGGTGAAGCATGCGAGGATAAGGTGAAGCGGGACCTTCGCAGCCGACCAAGCCGGTCACGGCAGCCACGGAGCCTGAACAATTTATCGACCGTCGCTTCGGTTTTTTAAAAAGTTTCTCACACAAACCCTCCGTACCTCACCGGACGCGAGCCGATCCGCTTCCGCGATTGGGTCGCATCGGTCCCCTTCCCTGCCCCGCGCTAGGGGCTCCGTCTGCCATGGGCAAACGGAGCAATCGATAAAATCGATCCAATGCCGGCGCCGGAAATCGCATGCAAGCGCCGAGCGAATCAGGAAATCAGCCTCACTTTATGGAGCCACAGCTCTCTGCACTATAGGGGAAGCCATGACGTTAGCGTGGCCCTTCGCGTCTGAAGTACGGCTGGGGTGATCGGCCGGGTCGGGGCGCCGCAATACCCACCCTGCTAGACTTCCCAATTTTCGACCCGCAGGGCGGGGACGCGGGCGAATTCGTCCACGTTTCGCGTCACCATGACTGCTCCAAGCGCCAAGGCATGAGCTGCGATGATGGTGTCTCGATCGCCAATCTTTTGCCCCGCGCGTTCCAAGTGCACGCGGATCTTGGCGTAGTGTTCAGGGAAGTCCTCTCCGAGCGGTTCGACTTCGAGTTGGTCGCGCAGTGCGCCAACACGGCGGGAAAACTTCGTCTGACTCATCGTCGTGCGGATCTTCTCCGCACCAAAGGTGAGCTCGGCTAAAACCATCACGGACAATCGAAGCTCGCCGCGCTGGAACGCCGCGCTCATGCGCGATGTAAGTTCCGGCGAGCGACCAGACAGGTATGCAGAGAATGCGTTGGTGTCAGGCAGGTAGATCATTCCCAGTCGCGTTTGACGTTCCGCGCGGTGTTAGCGGGGATCTCTGGGAAGTCGGGGCAGCTGCCGGCAAGATTGGCAAACGCTTTGACCCGTCGGGCACTTGCCGCCTCATCCTTCACGCTAAAGCCGTCCGCGGTTTGCACCAGGGTGACTGTCTTCGACCGCAAACGAAACGCTTTCGGCAATCGCAACGCCTGAGAGTTTCCCGATTGAAAGACCTTAGCCATCGCAGTTTTCATGATGTAAATACCGTGTATACGTCGCAGCGTATGTCAACGTTGGCACATGAGTGTGAAATAAAGAGGTCGAACTTTGCACATTGCACTCAGTAGTTCCGTGCAATTACGCAGGTGCCAGACCAGAGCTTCCCCGGCTTCCGGAGATGAATATCCTTCCCTACTCCAAAGCACATCGCCCACCGCGCCTCGTGAAAGCTGAGGGAAGGAATCGTCGAGTTTGAGAATCGATCAAAGGCACACACTCATCTCGCCCCAACCCCACTTGATGACACGTCCACGTACGAATTCTGTCCTGTCTACGTTTTTGATTTTCGTCGCGGGAGCGGTGCTCCTTCGACTCGCAAGCATAGCGGGTTGGGTCTTTTTCCCCGGCGATGGCTCCGGCGTTCGCCTCGCTCGAATCGCCATCCCAACCGTGTTCACGATCGGACTCGTGTGGTTAAATGATTTCGCTCTGCGTCGCGACGGTTGGCCGCGAGACTCACTGGGTCTGCGGCCGACGGCGAGTCGAGCTGGCTGGTTTCTTGTCGGCGCAGGTGCGATGACGGTGATCGTTTCGCTCCTCGTGGCGGCGCTCTGGTGTCAGGTTCACTTTCACCTCGAACCAGGATCAATGACGTGGCGCGCTTTCGGTTGGCGCTCTGCAGAATACCTGGCTGGTAATTTTGGCGAGGAACTCATCTTCCGAGGTTACCTGCTGCTGACATTGGCGAAACGATGGGGAGACGCTCGCGCCGTGCTCGTCACCAGCTTTCTTTTTGGACTCTTCCATCTTCCCGGCCTGAGCGGGATTGTCGCGCTCAAGATGGTCTGCACCACTTTTCTCGGCGGCTGCCTCTTTGCCCGCGTTTTTCTGTCCACGCGCACCCTTTGGACAGCCGTGGCAATGCACGTCGCCGGGAACATTGTGCTCCACCACGTCTATGGCGCATCCGCCGGATCTGACGCAGCATCATGGTGGAAACCCGTCTTCGACTCTCCGTGGCCGAGTTCTTACGACCCCGCCTTCGTCGCCTGGCTCATCGTGCTCATCCCGGTGATTGCCGCGGCCGCTTTTTTGAGGCGGCCAACCCCGGCCGCGTAGCAGATCATTGGGCGCCGCGGCGGTTAAACATGAAAAAACCGCCGGGATATTTCCGGCGGCTTTTTAAAGTTGGAGCGGGCGAAGAGACTCGAAGGAAGTAGTGGAAGTGTGGATACAATTAGCGATGAACAATCTTACGCCGATGTATCAAAGCCCAACACACCACTGAGCACACTCACCGCTCCCAGCGTCATCGACCTCGCTGAAATCGTGAACGCGTGGCCGACGCTGAGAAACGAAGTTCGCGCCGCTGTCATGACCTTAGTACGCCTGTCGCGGTGAGACGCGAATTTATGCGGAAGGTCGGCCGCGGGTATAAACCTTGCGATTCCTACGCACGCACATTCTTCCGCTTTCGAAAGGAACCAAATATTAACTTAAGAGAATCGCGGGTTCGAGTCCTGTCCATCCCGCCACTTAACGCACGAGATAGTGGTGAGTTAATTTTAGGCATCGTGGATTTGCCAGTCGACGTGGGCAAATCTGCATGAACTCAGTCAGCGCGTTTGCGATCACCCCATTCACGAATCCCTCTGGGGAGATCGTTTTCCGGGTATCCGGATACTTGTGCGGTTGGCGGGTACGAAAGAATTTCGCCGATTTTCGCCGGTCCGATTCGTGCGCCCTCGGGTAACCGATAACGTGGCAAGTGTCTGCCACGTGGAGTGTCGAAATCCCGCGCGTATAGGTCTCCGGCCGACACAGTCACTCATGAAGCGAATTCGCTGCGTGTTGGCCGGCCGCGGCCGGCAGTGGCACGAGTGCGACATCGATCAGCGGCTTTTCATGCAACCAATATAATGGAGCGTCGTTATTCGGATCGTTGTGTCCCGAATAAAGCGTCACGCTTTCGACCACTGGACAAAAAAATTAGTCAAGGTGATTTGGTTCGGGAGTGCGCTTTGGGAATGGAGGCATTTCCCGTTTGGATGGCGTCCTGTGACCATGTGTCCTGCCGTGACGAACATGGGGACGACCTTGGTGAGAATTATGAATCCACTCCCAGAAGTTCGTAAATGTTCTCCGTTGAAAAAAGTTTCAACGAACACCGTCGCCAACGAGATGGGATCTGGCTGTTCGGGATACATGAAAGCGCTGTGTGGCGAATGGCGAATTTATGGCGCCTCCGTGTTGGCGCTACGTGTCAAATGGAACGTTCGAGGCCTCGCGCGCAGCTTGGCGTTCATAGTCTCTTGCAAGCTCACGCAATGTCGTCCCGAGGCGAACGAACCCCTCGGCCTCGACTTCGGATGCTTTTTGTTTGAAGGCCGCGGCGAGTTTTAATTCTTCTTGGCCTCCCGAGCCGAAATGAGCGCCGCGAGAATTGAACCATTCGCATGAGTAGCCGGACCGCGCATCGTCGGCATTTTCAGCGTTAAGCACTTCGGCCGCCGCCTTGTGGATCCATAGGCCCGAGGGATCGGGTGGAGCATACTTTAGAACATGGCCAACGTGGGTCAGCGCGATCTCAAGATGCCCTGATTCCGCGCACGATTTTTCCACTGCGTAAATCCACGATTGGAGTGCGGCTGGGTCGAAGGTGCCGTCATCGTTTCGGCCTGGTGGTCGATGCCAATTGTGGAGGAGCTTGTAGCCGAGTTCTGCTACTCGCTTTCGCCGTTCGTCGATCTCTTCGGCTTTCTTCTTCAGTTGGTCTTTTGAGCGATAGAGCAAGCGAATGATTTCACAGAAAAAGGCGGGGTCGGTAGCAAGGCGTTTCGAGAGATAAACAGGAGACCCTCCGCTGAATCGGTCGAGGAGCGGTAGATAACTCCATTCGATGCGGAGTAAATCGTCAGGCGATACCTTGGCCGAGGTCTGCAACGCTTTGATTATATCGATGACATCGTGAAGGTCGCGAGAACGCCCGAGTTGATCTTGTTTTTCGAGCAATTCGAGGAGCGTTCTGACCGCGAGCTTTTCGTCGATCTGCTCTGGTTTGTGGATTTGATAATAGAGGCAGGCGACGGCTTCGAGCGGTCGCCCATTTTCGAGCAACCGAAGGATCGCGTGATTCAGTCCGGTTTGGGCGCGGTAAGGATTGGCATCCGTGCGAAGCCAGAAAAGTCGCCCCTGATCGGGCAGCGAATTTTCGGCGCGCGTCCAAGTCGCCTCACCAAACGGCAGGATAGCGAGAAGCTGCGCTCGATGCAGATCGCTCCATGCCTCCGTTCCAAGTTGATCGACCCACTCCCAGCCACGCAGATAAAAACGTCCCCACGTGAAGCCGCGAGCCAAGTTTGATTCCGGCGATGCAGCGTCAGCCAAGAATGCGGGCAGAAAATCTGCTTCGGCGCTAATGCTTGAACGGCCCACCGCCCAGCCGAGACGCCACGGCTCGTTGACTTCGTGCGAATAAGCAATGATCGCTTCAATTCCGCCGTCGGCAAAAATGGCTTCAGCCGCCTTAATTCTTTTCTCTTCGAGTCGGCGTTCGTTTTCCTCGAAGCCGAGTTTCTCGTCACGCAATTCATGATCACCGCGACCGAATAGGCGTTTGAACTCTAGTGCGGGCGAGGCCGGCTTGAAGAGATGTGCCACCGTTTCCAATTCGGCGACCTGTTCCTGGGGCATGGCCCATTCCGCCGTCGAATATTTTTTGTGGCGCGCAATAATGGTGAGCAGCTCACTCCAAACGCTCTGGCGTTCATCGGAGGTCAAATTTTTTTCGGCGCGAAGTTTATGGAGGAACTGTTGGCGGATTTTGGGCGGGATGTCGGCGACGCGCTTTACCAGCGCCTGAATCCGCGAACGTCCCGCTGCGTATTCGACCGCCAGTCCAGCGTAGGTCTCGGACTGTTCCCAATATTCTTGATTGGTGACCCCGCGTTTCCACGTATCGGGAATCCAGTTCCGCCAAGTAGGCTTGTGTGTCTCCGACGACGTTTGATGGCTGCTCGGTAGAAGCGAGAGCAGAAGGTTCCATCCGACCTCAGGGCGATTTTTGATCAATGCCTTTACCGCATTGATGCGCTGGTCGGGCTTAGCCGTAGTGTGCGGGAGCCAAGGAAGCAAAATCTCGACTAGCGAATTGCTCGGGCGGTTCGCCCACTGGCCGCCCGGATCGACGGCAGCGAGGTTGCCTAAAATGACCACCACACGGGTGAGGAATTCATCACTCCACGCCAAACTTTCGAGTGCCCAAAGCAGACCCGTAATATAACTGCGCCCGAACACACCGCCGCCTTCTTGGCGATAGACGTCGATAAACGGTGAAGGGCTTTTTTCGAGACTGTGCTCGACCATGCCCATGAACATTTCCGGCGCAGCCTCGGCCAGCAGCGGCAGTTGTCCGCTCAGGCCGGCCCAGATTTGCCAGTCTGCATCGTAGAGAATCTCATGCACCGCCGCGGCGGCGATTGTTTGGGCCTTGCCAAACGACGTGTTAATGAGGGCTTCTGGTAACGCCCCAAGCAACGCTAGTGTTTCCGCCAGCCCATCGCGGAGATTTGAGGAGTGCTTGAGGACTTTCCCGCGCACTCCTGCGGCGAAGCGGCTGTCAGGATCGAGATCAAATTGAGGATCGCGTTCCGTCAAAACCTCCACGGCGACACTCTCCAATCGATCAAGGTCGTGGTCGAATATACGCGGGCCGGCAGCGAACCATGCGGTCCTGCGGTCACGGAGACGCCACTGGCCGTTGCGTTGTTGCAACGGAGTTTCCGGGAGCTGCAACGTCTCCCGGAGCGAGTCGGCCCATTCTTTGGTGTCTTTGATCATCCGTTGATGAGCTTCCGAATCGCATCGATGTCCGCGGGGGACTTCTCGTTGAAGGCACCTGCCATGACGAGGTATTTTAACGCTTCCGCGTGGAGGTTCGCAAGCGGCGCAGGCGCCGGCGCGGGGGCGCTCGGTGCAGGCGGGGGTGCTGGCAACTGCTCACGCCGGACACGCTCCTTGAAGGCATCCCGGAGCGATTGCGGCAACGTATCGCGCGTGACCGTTCCGGCGTGGGCATTAGAATCGATAACTTCGCGCGAGATCGCGTTCCAGAGATCGTCAATGTTTACCGTCGAGAATTGGCCGATGTGCGATTTCAACAACGACAGCGTGACCCCCGACTTTAGGTCGAGGTCGTAGCCGAGCACGTGGAAGCATTTAAGGAATTGCCACAATTCGTCTTCCGACAGAGCTGCCCCTTGGTTGGCTTTTTTGAGTTGGGCTTTGAACGCCTCGAGTTTTTTCCGGTTCGTCGCGCTGGTGAAAAGGCCCGTCGTGATCTTGGTGATAAATTCCTTGGCGCTGCCGCAGTGGCGCGCATGGTCGAGGAGCGACCGCACCGCGTCGATGTCGAGCCCGCTCAAAGGGCCGGTAACGACGGCGATCGCGTCGCTCGCTGGGTCGAAGATTTTGGGATTTTTGAAATCGGCCCACGCGGCAGCGATTACCTCGCCAAACGTCTCATCGGCGGCGGAGATGGTGAGCGCGTGTTTGATCTGGGCGAGGAGCTTGGCTTTTCTTCCGCCTGGCATCTGTTCCGCGGTGGCAATGAAATCGTCCGTTTCAAACCCGGCGTATTTCCCCTGCAATTTGATCTCCGTAATCGGCCACGCGGGTAAGCACGGCGCAAAACCGCCGGTGAGCATGAGAACGACGAAGGCCGCCTGCACTTGGCTTTCGAAGCGTGGGCCACCGCCGCCGGTAGAGAACGCGTTGCTCAGATTTTTGAGTTTGGTGGCCGAAGTCGCAGCAGGGCCGCGGGCACGGCTTTTTTTGCCGTGCGCGTTTGGTTTCGATTTTCGTGACTTGGCCAAGGCACAACCTACATCTTGAACATCAGTCGTGAGTGCAACGCCATTGGCTTCCAGCCACTTGTAGCCGATAGCGGCGGTCTGAAGACGTCATGTCTTGACACTTGACAAGGTTAATCAGGTCGAACGCTCGTTTCAAAGCACCGCGAATAGATACAATGAACCCTCTAGGACATTGCCTTCAATAACTGGCTGCTCAGAGTTGGAGCGTGACCGCGCGCGACATAATTGAACACATCAAAGCTCTTCCAGCGGAGGAGCAGGGAAAGGTTCTGGAGTTTGTCACGAATGAGCTGGGCTTGAGAACACTGGACAAAAGCACATTCGATGAGGCCGCGAAGCAGGTCTTCGAACGTCACGACGAGTTGATGCGGCGGCTGAGTCAATGAAGGGCGAATCTCCGGCGTTTCTCACCCTTGAGCAGGTCGAGGAGATCCATCGCATTTCACTTCGGCGACACGGCGGGCAAGACGGATTGCGAGATCGCGCCGCCTTTGAGAGCGCGGTCATGCAGGCCCGAAATGTCTGGCTGTACGGACACGCCGACCTGCACGAAATCGCCGCAGCGTACGCATTTCACTTAGCCCAATCTCAAGCTTTCATCGATGGTAATAAACGCACCGGAATGGGCGCCGCATTGGTGTTTCTTGAGGGCAATGGATTGCCGATACCCGAAGCAACGGTCGAACTCCACGGCGCGATGATCGCGATCGCAGAAAAGCGAATGGGCCGGAAAGACCTCGCTGACCTGTTTAGGCGGCTCAGCGGCAAGACGAGTTGAGTGGCGGTTCAAGTCTCGCTTCGCAGTCGAATTTTAGGCGGAGCGAGCACCGCGCTTGTCGCGGAACAACGTGACGCGGGGCCTCGAAAGGCCCGCGGAGGCGCAGCGGGAAGGCGGCCAGGGAGCGCGAGGGGCGGGCCGGAATTGAGCCGCCTCGCTGCTCGAAGTGAAGGCGAAATCACGCGAAAGCGTAGTGAAAATCCCCGCGATTCTGAGGGCCGGGTCGCGTGAAACTGAAGTGCCGAAGAAACGTTCTGTCACCAAATTTCGGATACACGGTTCGTGTGCACGGCGGTCAGGCGTTTGTGCTGCGCTCGTCTGCTCAAAGCCTCAACGAAGTGATGAGGGTTTTGCGTCTGACATAAACAAAGTACCAGGAACGTTGCTCCAGCTGACCGCTTGTCGCAGGATTTGGCGCGGGAAAAACAAGGCTTGTAGGCGACGTACGTGAAAACTGGATACAGAATGGCTACCCCTTTTTCGGTAGAGTTACTGCCTCGTGCGTGCGACGGTTCCTCCGCAAGCTGGCGCGGAGGGGCGCCGAAAACGATCAAACGTTGCATGCGATAGCATCCACGACGAATTTCTCTCGTCCCGAGCCCGCGCTGCTCATCGCCCAAATTGCCATGAAGAATAGAAACCGCCTCCGGCCTTCCACACCTTATGCAAAGATTCCGAAGAGCTATGCCGAACTGATGGCCATGTATTTGATCCGCCCAATTCACGATCAAGCAGAGGCGGACTGTGCGGAAGAAATGATCGATCTCCTCGCCGGGCATTCTCTCAACCGAGATCAAGCCGATTACCTCGATCTGCTCAGCGATGTCTTTGAGAAATGGGAAAACTTCCGGTTTCCAATCAATCAAACCAAGCCGGGTGAGCCGCGGCGGTCAGCGTCAGATGCTCGAAGGAGCCGGCGCGCTGGTTCAAGAAAGCTGGCTCGCGAGATCGTTAGCGTTCCCGGCCCGTGAGAGTCGCGCCGCGTTCTCCAGCGTGACCACTGCGTCCAAGGCTTTTCCAAGGCGCATCCAAAATTCCAATTGAGCCGTTGCGCTTCGTTCATGAACGGGTCCTGCGGCCTTTGCTTGTCGAGCTAGCTTCGCGTTGAGACGAATTACTCTGGTACGCTTGATGCCGGCGTGGCGTTTACGTCGCATGGCTCTAGAGTTCCGAAGACTACGCGCGTGTTTGCCAGTCTTCGACCGCGAGTCCGGGCACGCGCTCAAACTCGGACGTATTGTGGGTCACGATCGCGGCGCCGAGTCGAAGTGCCTGCGCAGCGAGCATGAGATGGTACGGACCAATTGGCTGAGCGTTTGGCTTCAGGTTGGCCAGGCGGGCTCGGATGAAGCCATAGTACGCGGCGTCAGCGCTGGTGTAGTCGACTTCGCCAGGAATCAATTCTCGCAGTCGCTTTATTCGCGTCGCGTACGTCGCGACTTCGGGACGCTTGGCTACGCCATATTCGAGCTCAGAAAGTACGATGGAGGAGAGGCGGCAGTGGATGAGGTTCGCCTCGAGCTTTGCTTTCAGGCCGAGGTCTTCACCACGAAGGTAACGCGAGAAGGCGTTCGTGTCGGGGAGATAGATCAAAGCTCAGGCAAATCGAGTCGTTCAACTTCCGGAAAGTCGGGGCACGAGCCGTAGAGTTTCTTGAACGCTTTCAAACGCGCGGCTTCGGCCTTGGGATCGACGATCAGAAGGCCGCCTTTGGTTTTCTGAATCTCCACGGTTTTGCTGCGAAGCCGTAGGGCCTTCGGCAGCCGGATCGCTTGCGAGTTTCCGGACTTGAAGACTTTGGCCGTGATCGTGCTCATGTGTATACGGTGTGCATACGGCGAGGAATGGTCAAGCAAACGGGTTGAAACTGGGACGGGCTTCGCGCGTCGCGGTGCAGGACGTGGAGGTATTCTTCGCGCAGCTGCGGTCGCGACGTATCGAACCCATGAATACGTAGGAGGTGTGTCATCGTTCGGTTTCTGTTTCAGCACAAACGCAAGGGCGACAAAGCGCGGCTCTGGTCGGCGCGGGTGCGCTTGGATGGCTGGGCAAAGCGGCGCACGTTTCCGCTGCACGTGAGCGACAAGCGCGTGGCCGAGCAAAAGTTGGCCAAGCTGATCGAGGAACTTGAGCGCGAAGCGGCAGGCATCGGTACGCCGAAGGGGCAGAAGGAAGCGGCGCAGACTCCGCTGGCGACGCATCTGCAGGCGTACGCTGCGGAGCTTCAGGGGCTAGGACGAGCGAAGGGCACGTTCACGAAGTATACGCAGATGCTGCCTAAAATGTTTCGGCGGTGCGGATGGAAGGAGCTGCGCGATGTTTCGCCGGAGTCCTTCGTTCTTTGGCGGAAAAACTGCGGGCTGAAGCCAAAGTCGATGAACGACAATCTCACGTGCGCGATCACCTTCTTCAATTGGATGAAGCGGAATCGATTGATCGCGGTAAACCCGTTGGAAGGCATTCCGAAAGTGGCGGATGAATTCGAAGGTCGTTTTCGCCACGCGCTCTCTCCCGAGGAGATCGACCGATTGCTGGAGGTCGCGCCGACGGATTCGCATTCGTCTGACTTAACCGGTGAGATCAGGGTCGGAATTCCGGCTGATGGTGTGCTAAAAGAGAGGCCCGCTGCAGGAGCGGATTTCGGTGCGAAAACGCGGTCCGAAAGCACACCAATAAGCACACCTGACACAACTATGAGCACACCTGAGGGGGTCGTTTCGGGGTCCGAGCGGTCGCTTGAGGTCGTGACCAATCAGTTTGAGCCTCTCGCGCAAGGGGCTGATGCTGTCGCTCTTGGACATGAAAAAACCGCCGGGATATTTCCGGCGGCTTTTTAAAGTTGGAGCGGGCGAAGAGACTCGAACTCTCGACGTCCACCTTGGCAAGGTGGTGCTCTACCAACTGAGCTACACCCGCAGAGCAGGGGGACAGGAGTAAAGAGGCTAATCCGCCCGTCAACGGTTTTTTGCAGATTTTATCCGGCCGTGTGTGGGAGGCTTTTGACCTTACTTCGGACTCATTCGAGCCCAGGTCAGAATTACTCGGTAAAACTGCGGACCTATTCGACCGCAGCTAGACTAGGACTCGTTCACACCGGTCTTTGCCCTTATCGGGTCGTCGCTCGTATTGAATTCAAAGCCAGCGAGGAGCGTAAGGTTCGCGGCCCGGACGTCGCCTCGCCAGCCGGCCGAACATGTTTTGCGCGCTCGTTCCGGTTTGCTCCCTCCTGCGATTTCTTCTTCTCCCTGCGACTTCTTCTCTCGCCGCTTCTCTTCGCGCTATTTCTTTTCGCGCTCGCTGAAACGGATGCGCTCGGGGGTGACGGAAGTCTCTTCGGTTTCGCCGGCGGAGTCCGGCGCAGTTTTGCTCCGCCTCGAGCGGCGCGGCTTTTCGGAGCGGTTGCTGTAGTAGGCGTAGTTTCGCGTGTAGTAGCCGTAGTCTTCGCTCGAATTGCTGGGCACGCGGTTCAGCACCACGCCGATCACCGGTTTGCCGAGCGACTCGAGAATCTGTTGCGCGCGCAGAACCATGCTCTGCGGGTTGCGGCGATGCTGAATCAACAACATCACGTCGTCCGCCACGCTGGCCATGACCGAGGCGTCGCTCACGCCGATGATCGGCGGGGCATCAAAAATGATCCTGTCGTAGCGCCCGCGCACGCTTTCGAGCAGGTCGCGCAGCCGTTCGACAAACAGCAGCGTTAAAGCAAACGAACCGACATTTCCGCAGGGCAGAAAATCGAGGTTCGGCTGCACGTCCCGTTGAATCGCGGCATCGGCCGTTGCCTTGCCTTGGAGGACGTCCGCAAGGCCGGGATCTTTGCGCGTCCCCATTAACGCGTGCTGCGTCGGACGGCGGAGGTCGGAGTCGATCAACAGCACCTTCTCCCCCGCCGCCGCGATCGCACGCGCGAGGCGCAGCAGTGTCGTCGACTTTCCTTCACCAGGCCCCGCCGAAAGCATGATCAAACTCCGCCCGCGAGGCTCGCCTTTCAGCGCGAGATTCAAATTCGTGTGCAGCACGCGCAGCGGCTCGAGTTCCGCCGGATCTTCCTCCTCGCCTTTTTTCTTCAACGGCTCGGCCACGTTCGGGATCACGCCAAGCACAGGACGCTGCAAACGCGATTCGACTTCAGCGACGTTGCGGAAACTCGTGTCGAAATATTCCACAAGCACGGCCGTGCCGACGCCGAGCACGGTCCCAAACAGCGTCGCAAAGATCAGGTTGACCGCCCAATTCGGACGACTGGGGCGGCGCGCCGGCTCCGCGTGATTCAAAATTTCGATGGTGCGTTTCGGCACCTGAAAATCGATTTCGCGCTGGCGCAGCTGCAGCTTCGTCGTCGAGAGCACGCGAGTGTCATCGTCCAGCTTCTGCACCGCTTCTTCGAAGGGTCGCATGCGCTCGCGGGCCGACAAAATCTGATCCACTTTTGCCTGCGCGAGTTGGTTTTTCAGCTCGGCCACGCGCGCTTCGGCTTCTTTATAGGAAATCTCCAACGCGCTCTCGAAACCGCGCAACTGCGCGTCGAGTTGTTCTTTGATCTTCGCGCGATTTTCCACCGCGGCGATGAGCTCCGGATGCGCTTCGCCGAGGCGGCCGCGGAGCTTCGTCACGGTTTGATCCGCGATCAAATACGCCTGGAGCAGATTTTGAATGTTCGGATCGGGGATCAGCTCGGAATTGATGAGATTTTCCCGCTCTTCCACGGGAATGCTCTTGAAGCGCTCGTAGCGGGTCTTGCGCCCGATCGCATCGACGCTCAGCGCGATCAGCGAATTCTGCATCTGGCGCAGCGTCTCGATTTCCATGTCGCTGTAGCGCGCGTTCATGTCGACGCCGGAAATGTTAAGATCCTTCCTCAGTTTTTCGACGAGGTCGCGCTGCGCCGAGACCACGCCCTCCTGCTTTTCCAACTCTTTCCGCAGTTGGGTCAGTCCTTCGCGCTGCTGCGACGTGGCGAAATCAATTCGGTCCTGCGAATAAACGTTGCCAATTTCGTTGGCGATTTTTGCGGCAAGTTCGGGATCACGCGCATAGACGCCGACCTCGATGAGGGACGAACCGCGCGGCGACTCCACGTGCAGCATTTTCTGCGTCAGGTAGTCGTAGATCACATCCTTCGGCACGGCGCTTTGACTGCCAAGCGAAGCTGCGAGCCGCTCTCCCAACTGCAGCCGATCGATCACTGGATAAAGAATCTTCTCCGACTGCATGATCTTGAACTGATCCTGCAGGTAATACGGGTCGTAGTACGAAGAGGGCTGGTCCTTCAACAAGCTCATCTGGCCCTCCGGTTTTTCCACGCGGATATTCAGCGTGGAAGCGTACCATTTCGGCAGAAGCGCCGTCACGACGGCGGTCGTGATCACGACCAATCCCAGAATCAGAAAGATCAGGGCTTTCCGAAGCCGAAGGAGCTGAAAGAAATCAGCCAGGGTTGCGCCTTCGCGGCTGCCGTGAATCGATGCCATTGAAGCACGGTCAGCGAACGGGCCGAAAAGAGCCGCAGCAAGCTCTTATTCCTAAGCGACCGCTGGCGTTGCGGGTGGCGGGAACCGCGGTAGCCAAGGCCTTTTTTTTCGGCCGCGAAGAGGCATAGCGCGGCGAAACCGCAACCAAACCAATTTCCCCACGAATCACACGAAGCACACCAAATGACCGAACCATTTTCCCACGGAATACACGGAGGGCACGGAAACAAAAATACCTTACGTGCATTCCGTGGGGGAATTTTTTGAATTCGTGTGCTTCGTGTGATTCGTGGGGAAAATCCGTTGTTCAAAATCCTCGCGGAATTGGGTGATTCAGCACGACAGCAGCGCAGGGGGACGCAAAGAGGATGTGCGGCCAAGCTGCGCCTCTGGCGGTAGCAGCGTCACTTTGTGGCGACTTCGAAGTGATGGGGGCCGGGTTCCAGAATTTTTGCGGGGGCGCCGTCCGGGGATTCGAAAGTGGCGGTGGTGTTTGGGGGCACGAGAACGTCGATGGCCACTTTGCCATTTTGTTTTTTCCAGGCGCTCGAGGCCTTGCCGTAGGGCGTGTCGAGTTCGGCGCGGGCGTGCTCGAGTTGGCTGACGATGAGCGGACGCACGATGAAGTGTTTGTAACCAGGCTGCGCGGCGTCCGGCGTGAGGCCGGCGACGCGTTCGTACATCCACTGCCCGATCGCGCCGTAGGCGTAGTGGTTAAACGAATTCATCGCCACGTCGCCGAAACCGCGATCGCGCGTGTAGCTGTTCCAGCGTTCCCACATCGTCGTAGCCCCTTGATCGATGGGATAAAACCACGAGGGATAACTGTCCTGAAACAAGAGCTGCGCCGCCACGTCGGCATGACCGGTCTCGTCTAGTGCCGCAGTTAGAAACGGTGTGCCGAGAAAGCCGGTGCGAAGATGTCCGCCGGCTTCGGCGACTAGTCGCGCCAGGTTCTCGCCGGCTTTCGCTTTCAGCTCCGCCGGAATCAAGTTGAAGGCGATGGCCAAGACGTAGCCGGTCTGGGTTTCCGGCGCATTCTGCATCTTGCCGTTCGCGTCAAAATACTGGCGCGTGAAGTTCGCCCGCACCGTGGCGGCTTCGTCCGCATATTTCTTCGCGTCGTCGTTGCGACCCAGCACACGCGCCGAGTCGGCCAGGATCTGCGCGCTGCGCCCGTAAAACGCGAGGCCGAGCAACGGCGGAGGCGTGTCACCACGCTTGTCCCCTGCCCAATCGTGCTCGCCTGGGGCCGGTTTGGAGTAGGGCTGAAGCCAATCGCCATAGCCTTTGATCTTCGGCAGCAACCCATCGACGGTCTGCCCGCGGTACCAACCGACGAGTTTTTCCATCATGGAAAAATTTTCCGCCAACACTTCGACATCGCCGGTACGGACATAAACGTCCCACGGAATAATCGTGGCCGCATCCATCCACCCTGGACTGTGCGCACGTCCTTTATGTTTAGCCGAGGGCACGAAATCCGGAATGCCCCCATCGGCGTCTTGATCATCGCGCAGCGATCCGAGCCAACTCTTCCAGAAGGCGTGCGAGTCCGTGTTGTAGAGTGCGGTCGCGCAGAAAACTTCCGCGTCGCCCGTCCATCCGGCACGTTCATCTCGCTGCGGACAATCGGTCGGAATATCCAAGGAATTTCCCCGCCAGCCCCAGACGATGTTGCTCTGCAATTGATTCAGTTTCGCGTGCGACGAATCGAAGCTGCCGATCGTCGGCAGATCGGAGTGCAAAACGATTCCGGTCACCCAATCGTTCTGCGGTTTGGCGTTCTTCGGCAAACCCGAGAGTTCCACATAACGAAAGCCGTGAAATGTGAAGCGCGGCTCCCACACGATTTCTCCTGAGGTCGCCGCGGTGTAGACATCGGTCGACTTCGCGCTGCGATAGTTCTCCGTGTACAAGGTGCCGTCGTCTTTCAGCATCTCCGCGAACCGCAGGGTAACGGATTGGTTGGCCTCGACGGGAATTTTGACGCGAGCCCAGCCGACCAAGTTTTGGCCAAGGTCGAAAATATAACCTCCAGACTGAGTCACGGAGATTTTCACCGGCGTCACGGTTTGCGTCTCTCGAACTGGCGCAAAAGGCTTCGGCGTCAGCCTGGCCTCACCGAGTTCGTGCGTAGCGGTGACGGGCGCCCAGTCTTTCGACTGGCGCCGGGCGTCGTAAATTTCTCCGTCGTAGAGACTCGAGGAAACGATCGGTCCAACGTAAGTGCCCTCCCACTGTCCATCCGAAGCGACGGTCTGACTCGAGCCGTCGGCATAGGTAATTTCCAACTGCACGAGAAGGCCCGTGTCCTTGCCGTAGGGGCCGATCTGCTTCGTGCCGAAAGGATATCGTCCCGCATACCAGCCGGTGCCGAGCTTGCCCTGCACGGAATTTTCGCCGCGCTTGAGGAGTTTGGTCACATCGTAGGTCAGCGTGTCGAGGCGCTTGTCATAGACAGTGAATCCATTGGCGAAATGATCCGAGCCGACGCGCTGGCCATTGATTTCCATTTCGAAAATGCCTCGCGCTGTGACGTACAAGCGCGCCCGAGAAATTTCTTTATCTGCGGTAAATTGGCGGCGCAGATAACCGACGGGTTCAGCCGCTTCGGCGGTTTGCGAGGGTCGAATCCACTGCGCCTTCCAGTCCTTCGCCGAGAGCAATCCGGTTTCGAGTTGGGCGAAGGGACTCCACGCTTGCTCGTGTCCATTCTCGTCGCGGAACCGCACGCGCCACTGCACGTGTTGGCGAGAAGTCAGAGGAGCTCCGCCGAAACGCACGAAGGTGGATTGATCTGAGTTTATCCAACCCGAATCCCAAAGCGTTTTATTTTCCTGCCGAACTTCGATTTGGAAAGCCGTTTGGCGCTTAACGCTCTCGGGCAATTTCCAAGAGAACGTGGGCACCTCGCTGGCATAGCCGAGGGATTCGGCTGCACCTTCACCGGCAGTCAGCGCGTAAGCGGGTTTGGCATTGGCGTCGGGAGAAATTAGGGCGCTCATGAGCAGCGCACTGACCGCCACCATCCGTTTGATTTCAAGGGTAGACATCGTGCCGGAATCCTCTGGCGGCTTCCGACATTTAGGCGAGCTCGCTCATCACGCAGCGAGCCCACCGCGCCTACAACATTCGTCTCACACCCTTATCCCCTCTCACAAACGCCAGCTCTAGCTCTCGGCCCATCTTCACCTCCAACCTTCTTGCGCCTTTTGCGCCTCTTCGCGGCCCCGGATCAGAAGGCGTATTTCGCCGAGACGCCGTAGCGCTGGCGCTCCAGGCTTCGGCCGGGTTGCTCGGAGCGGATGTGATCGAGGTCGATCGTCGAGGAAAGGGACCAGTTTTCCACCGGGCGATAGAGCAGCGCGAGACCGATGCGTGTGTTCGTCTCGTCGCGGTCTGGACTAATGCCCGGCCGGCCGCGCAGAGTCGACGGCTCCCAGTTCACCGAAGCGCTCGCGATCATTTTCGGCGTGAGCACGTGCTGCCAGTTCACGAAAAAGCGATTCACGATCATGTCGGTGAACAGATCCACGGACGACGTCTCTTCGTAGGAATGTCCGTATCCCAGCGAGACGAACGAGCCTTTCGCATAGTCCCGCTTCGCGCCGAGCTCCACGTAGGGCACGGTGCTGTTGCCCTCGCCGCGGCGCTGGCGATTTTCCACGCCGAGCCGCGCGCTCAACGCCGTGCGGTCGTTCAGCGCGTAGTCCGTTCCGCCGAGGAGAAAATGGGAATCCTTGTCCTTAAAATTTCCGCCCGTCGTGTATTGAATATGTTGATACCGATACTCGCCGTTCGCCTTCCAATTCGGCAGCAGCGTGTATTCGGCGCTCGCGCCAGTGAGGATTTCCGTGCGGTTGAGATCCTGCGCGATCGCGTCGTTTTCATACGCGTACGTCGTGGCTCTGGCTTTCAACAGCACGCCGGTGCGGCGCGAAAGCGCGGTGGTGAAACGTCCATCGGCCTGGTTGCGGCGGAACGACTGGTCGCCGGCCACGACGCCGAGTCCCGGCAGCAGCGACTCCGGATTTTTCGAAATTTGATACGAGTTGCTCAGGTCGATCTCCGTCTCGGGACTGAACGTATGCGCGAGGCGGCCTACGATCTCATGGCTGTCGAGCAGCTTGGTTCCGGGCCGATTGGGAATGTAGTCGAGCGACAACCGGTAATTGAGCGAGGCGAAGGTCTGCTTGCGCACGCCGGCGTTGAAAGCGAGAGCCGGACTGAACTGATAAACCATGCTCTCGATGCGGTTCGTCTCTCCGCCGAAAACGTTCGTGTCGTAA
The DNA here is from genome assembly GCA_035765635.1 of Opitutaceae bacterium. Classification (GTDB taxonomy): domain Bacteria; phylum Verrucomicrobiota; class Verrucomicrobiia; order Opitutales; family Opitutaceae; genus EW11. Next base: position 82,746 of record DASTWZ010000051.1, on the reverse strand, counting down.
TACGCCCCCGCCGCGAGATAAACAGTAAGCGGTTTCCCCTGCTCCACGGCCGGAATCGGAGCGTAAAATGCCTCGGCCCGCGTGCCCAGGCAGCACAGCGCGACGGCGCTCGCGGCCAACGCGCGGCCAGGGAAGCGGAAACTCGGCGTCTTGGGTCTTGTAGTGGCCACGTCGATACAGACTACCTGCGGCGATTCGGAACGGCTTGCGGATCGATCAACACGCAAAAGTTGTCCGCCAGATTTTGCCGCAGGGCCAAGGGGAAACCAGGCACGGGCTTTCCGGTGACCAAACTTTTGAAGATCTGCGACCAATCGCCCACACGGTCGGATTCGTTCGGTGAATGGTGCGCAAGTTCCGAGAGAAATGGCTTGTCCAGCGTCTTTGGCGTCAGAACCAGCGCGACCATTGGTTGCTCGGCGCCGATCGCGTAAAAGTCGCGCAACTCCGCGGGCATGGTCCACACGCGTTGACCGCTGTACCACGCGGCGCCGGCGGGAACATCCGCCATCCAACCGCGCGTCGTGCCGCCCGACCGGGCCCACATCTCCTCGCGCATGCTGATGAAGAGTGTCGGATAATACGGCGGATATTGAAAATGGAGCTTACGCGGCTCGAGCAACGCCTTCGCCAGAGGCAGCGCCTGCAGCGCGAGCAGCGCGGAAAATGCCCAGAGCGCGTGCGTATCGAGTTTTTCACTACTGGAGATCAACACCGCGGCGAAACCCGCTCCGAAAATGACCAGCAGCGGAGCCGCATACGTCGTGGGCAGGCGCTCGCCTTCGCCGGAATCGAACAGGGCGTTGCCCAAGATGAGGACGACAAACAAGGCCACGATCAGCGCGCGCAGGGCATTCACTCGCTCCTCGCGAAAACGATAAAACAAACCCGCCACAAACAGTCCCGTGAACCAAAGCCCCCCGCCCGCCCACATATTTTGCGTGATGGCGGACTGAATCGCGGTGAGCGCTTTGTTGCCGAGTTTCGCGAGATCCAGGCCGGGGCCGGCAACGCTCAAGGTGGCGCGCACGACCGCCGGATCGGCCGCGGTGCCGTCGACTTTCATCGCAATCTCCTGCCACGCGAACCCCACTGGATTACCTGTGTGGGCGAGGAGAAACGTACACCACGGACTGATCACGACGAGAAAGCCCAGGACGAGCACGAGGATCGCCCGAAAACGTTCCCCCGGAAAACGCACCCAAACGTAGCCGAGGAGAACCAGCACGGACAAGCCGGCGGCGTAATCCGTGAGGAAAAGACCGCCGCAAAAAAGCCCCGTGATCAGCAATCCCGCCAGCGGCAAAATCCCGCGGCTCGACGCGGCCTCGACGCGAATCACGGCCTGGATGAGTCCGAGCACGATGACGGTCGCGAGCGCCGTGCCGTTGACCGCCACGACCGAGTCCCAATACGGCGCCGAGAGAAGGAGCGCGACGGCCGAGACCACGCCGACGCGGCGATCGAAGAGCGCGCGGCTCAGAAAATAGGTCTGCGCCGCGGCGATCCAGAAAAGCACGACATTCAAGCCGAGCAGGATATAATCCGGAATGAATCCATCGGGAGGCGTAGGAGCCGTTTGAAAAAAGTAATTTCGAATCGATTCCGGGACGAGTTGGAACACCGCGCCGATCAGCGCCGGATAGAGCGGCGCTTGGTGGAGTTCGGGAAACGGCTGCGTATTCCAGCGCCCATTCCTTGCCGCGACAAAGGCCGCGGTTTGCGGATCGTTGACCAGCGTGGTGAAGCCGTGGCCATCGGTGAGTTGCCGGCCGACGACGGCCTGGCGCAGCGTCGTTTCCGTGCGCGGGCCGTGGAATTGTTTGTAGCAAATCCAGAAGGACAGAATCGCCAGGCCGACGGCAAACGCCGTGCGCCGGATGAGACGTGCTCCCGAACCGAGTTCGAGCCAGTGGACCCAGTCCTGAAAGGATCTCGGAAGGGTCATGTCAGGCATCCGCGATGTTCATCGGTCGATCACGTCCAGCTCGGGCCATTGCGCGATTTTTCGGTGGAGCGTGCGGCGGCTGATGCCCATGAGTTCGGCGGCGCGGGTGCGGTTGCCGCGGGCTTTCACCAAGGCTTCGCGGAGAAGGCGTTTTTCGTTCTCCTCGACGGAGAGCGAATTCCCGGCAGACGAGAGGCCGCTTCCGCCCGAAATCGGCGACGTCGCCGCTGCTGCGCTCGACGTATTACCAGCGGCCCCGGCGCCAGCGGAAATCGGAGTGGAACTCCCTCCAGGTAGTGGCGAAGTGAATACAGGAGCGGCGATTTCGCCGCGGAATTTCGGATCGAGATCGAACTCGGTGAGTTTGCCTCCGCGGCGGAGCACGACGGCGTTCTCGGTGAAATTGCGCAGCTCGCGAATGTTTCCCGGCCACGGGTACGACTGAAGATAGCGCAAAGCTCCGGGCTCGACGGTGAGCGGGGGGACTTTGTTTTCCTGGCTGAAAAATTCGATGTAGTGTTTCAGCAGCACAGGGATGTCGTCCACGCGATCACGAAGCGGCGGAACGGTGATGCGCACGACGTTGAGGCGGAAGAAAAGGTCTTCGCGAAATTTTCCGTCGCGCACCATCTGCTCGAGATTGCGATTGGTCGCGGCGACGAGGCGGACGTCGAGTTGGATGGCCTTCGAGCCGCCGACGCGCTCGATGGATTTGGTTTCGAGAAAACGGAGCAGTTTCACCTGGGTCGACGCGGAGATTTCGCCGATTTCGTCGAGGAAGAGCGTGCCGCCATCGGCCGATTCGAAGCGGCCGATGCGCCGCTCCATCGCGCCGGTGAAGGCCCCGCGCTCGTGGCCGAAGAGTTCGCTCTCTAGGAGATTTTCCGAAAGCGCCGCGCAATGCACCGCGATGAACGGCGCGCGGGCTCGCGTGCTGGCTTGGTGAATGGCTTGTGCGATCAACTCCTTACCCGTGCCGGACTCGCCTTCGATGAGGATCGTCGCTTTCGAGGGCGCGACGAGTTTCACGCGGTCGATCACATCGATGAGTTTCGGGGAGTGGCCGACGATACCCTCAAAGCTGAATTTTTCGTCGAGCCGTTCGTGCAACTGCTGCACCTCGACCTCGAGCGTCTTGGTCTTCAACGCGCGCTGGATGAGCACCTCGAGCCGTTCGATGTTCACCGGCTTCGTCAGAAAATCCACGGCGCCGCGCTTCATGGCGTCGACGGCGGTTTCGATGTTGCCGTACGCCGTCATCATCAGGATGGCGGGCTTGTTTGGAAGAGTCAGGGCCTTGTCGATGACCTTGAGGCCAGATTTTCCCGGCATGCGCAGGTCGGTGAGGATCACGTCGTATTCGCCGGCCTCCATGAGGTTGAACGCCTCGTCGGCGCTGGCTGCGACGGACACGTCGTAGTTTTCCTCAAGTGCCTGCTGCAGGCCTTCGCGGGTGTGTTTCTCGTCGTCGACGATCAGGACGCTCGGAACCATGTCCGCCATTGACGCAGAGCAACCGTATCGGTCAAGCGCTGTGAAGAAATGGCACAGTCGGTTGGGATTCGGGCTTTATGCTTGATGGTACAAGGATTTCTCGGGCCGGGCGCGGCACCTGCGGCGGCGCGTAAGATCAATATCAACCAAATGATTCGAAACTCGCCCCTACTCCGATGAACTGGATTTACGATCAACTCACTCCCTGGCTCGGGCTCGATGCGCAGCCCAAAGATTTCACTTGGTATCAGCTGTTGTTTCGCGCGCTGATCATCTTCATCGCGGCGCTTGCGATGTTGCGGATCGCGCACAAGCGATTCTTCGCCGGGAAGAACGCGATCGATGTCCTGCTGACCTTCATCTTGGCGTCGACGCTCTCGCGCGCGATCAACGGCTCAGGCCCGTTTTTCGGCACGATCTTCACGGGCTTCGTTCTGATTTTCCTGCACAGCATCGCGACGCAGCTGGCCTGCCGTTTCGAAGCCTTCGGCGAGTGGATCAAAGGGCATTCCGCAACTGTGGTCCGCGACGGCGTCGTGGACGAGACGCTCCTGCGCAAGCACCACCTCAGCCGCCGCGACCTAGCCGAGGACTTGCACCTGAACGGCGGCACGACCGACCTCGCCAAAGTCCGGGAAGCCGTCCTGGAACGCAGCGGAGACATCAGCATCGTCCGCAAGACCCAGGTATTCACGATCTCAGTACAAGAAGGCGTGCAGACCGTGCGGATCGAAGTGGAAGGATGAGGAAAGCGAAGGCTGAAGGCTGAACGCTGAAGGCTGAAAAAGGCTGAACGCTGAAGGTTGTGAAGATGCAAGAAGGCGAATGCTGAAAGTTTTCGTGCCTCTCGCATGTTTTGGGCGCGGTGCCAGGCGCTGCCGTCCCGGCGCATGCCACTCTGGGAGCGCTGGCGTCCACGCCGGCATTGTTTGTTTTTGTGCCGTTGAGCGGCGCCCTTTCACGAAAATCTTCCGCTCCGCAGGGCCGACGATCGAGTCCGTCCGCGCCCTTGGGGCGCGGACTTTAAGAAGGTTGGCCGGCGAGGACGCCAGCGCTCCCAGTCGCAAGCGCCTCTTCTCGTCGGTATCAGCCTTTTCTACGAAAGAGAGGCGGTTTTTTTGTGGCGAGTTGTCCTAGCTTTAATGCTGGTTTTCCGCGCGTTCCCTTTTTGCGTTTTCCGTGGCTCTTTGCGGCCAAAAATCCGAGGCGTCCCAAAGGCTAAATCAAGGCTCGCGTCCTGCCCGGGCATCTCTTGAGGTGAGGGTTTTTCTGTGTCCGATCAGCCGAAGAGCATCGTTTACATCCGTCCTGATACGATTGGTGACTTGGTCATCTTTTCCTCTGCGCTCGCGGAGCTGCAAAAAGCCTGGCCCGATGCTCGTCACACACTGCTGGTTCGGCGCGGCTACGAGACGCTTGCCCCGCTCTTTTCTCCATCCCTGCGCTGGCTCGCGGCGCCGATCAATCCGTTCAGCGAAAAGCCTGGAGCCGTTCGCGATGCGTTGGATAAAACGCTCGCCGAAATCGCGGCGCTCGAGCCCGATCTGATCGTCTCGGCCACCCTCAACCGCACCTGGCTCGAGGCGGTTATCGGCAATCGCTTTCCCAACATTCGCCGCGTGGCGCTGGGCGCCGCTTCGGTCGATCCGCTTTTCGTCAACACACTCAAGCTCGAACTCGGCATCGATCCCGCCGATGCGCTGGGCGAACTCGTCGCAATCGATCCGCACGCGACCGATTGGGAAAACAATCACAAGCTCGTCGATCACCTGCTGGGCCGCCGCAGCGAACGCTCCTTCCCGCAGATCAACGTTTCAGAGGCCGCGTCGGGCGAGGCCGCGAACTGGCTGCGCGCCGAAGGTTTTCGCGCGACCGAATTTCTCGCGCTTTTTCCCGCCGGCCTGGCCAACGTTCCGATCAAGGCCTGGCCGTATCCAAAATTTGGAGAACTGATCGCCGGGTTGCAGAAGAACGCCGGTTCCGCGTTGCTGCTCCTCGGGCATGTATCCGAAGAAAAACTACTGAACGAGGTCGCCGCAGAGATCATCGCCCGCGGCGGCTCGCGCCCAAAAATCTGGCTGGGGCGCGACGGCGAAGTCCCGTTGCTCGCCGCAATTCTTGCGCAGGCCCGCGCCTACATCGGCCACGACACGGGAGCGATGCACATCGCCGCCGCGGTCGGGCGGCCGGTCGTCGGAATTTTCGGCGGAGGCCATTGGCCGCGTTTCCGTCCGGTGGGCCGGCAGGTCGTCTCGGTGGTGCAGCCGCTGCCCTGCTTCGGCTGCAACTGGGATTGTCGCTTCGGAAACGCGCCGTGCGTGAAATTGATTCCGACGAGCGATGTGCAACGTGCGGTGGATCTGGTGCTGAATGCCGGTAGTGCCGCTCTGGATACAGTGGTGGAGTCCCGCGTGCTTTCCGACGAGACGCTCGCACTCATCGCAGCCGCCGACGAGCGCTACGAAGCGCTGCAAGCCGATCGCCTCCAGCGCCAATACCGCATCGAAGAACTGAAGCGCGAAGCGAACACGAAGGACGAGGAGATCGGTTCGCTGAAAGACGAGGCGAACACGAAGGATGAAGAAATCGGTTCGCTGAAAAAAGAAACCACCGCGAAGGACGAAGAGATCGAGGAAAAGGACGAAGAGATTGCCGCGCTGAAAGTCGCCGCCGAAGAGCGCAAAAAAGAAATGGAGGCGATCAAGGCCGAGCTCGAAGCCGAATGCGCGCAAAAGGACGACGAAATCGCTGAACTGAAATCCGAGGCGGACACGAAGGACGCGGAAATCGCCGCGCTGAAGAAAACGTGCGACGAGCGCGAGCGCCTGATCATGGAGCAGGATCAGCACATCAAGAATTTTCAGGCGATGGTCACGCAGTTGCGGACGGACGTCGCCACGCAGCAGAGTTTCGTCGCGCAGCGCGATGCCGAGCTGACGCGCATCCAGAATATTTTGGCCAAGCTTCCACCCGACGCGGAAAACTGGTCGCGCATTTTCCACGACAAGGAAGCTCACATCAAAAACATCGAGGCTCTCGTCGTAGTGCGTGAGCGGGAGCTGTCCGCGGCGAGAGATTCGCTGGCCAACTACACCGCCGGCTATGCGGCGCTCGAGCAGGTCAAGTACTACAGCAAGCTGCTCGCGGAAAAAGAAGCGGTTATCCAGAATCTCCACCGCGCCTGCGTCGAACGCGAAACCGTGATTCGCCAGCTCGCGCTCGATGCCGCGGCGCCACTCGGCCGCTTGAACAAGCTTTGGTTCGCGACGAAGAAGCACCTCCAACTGAAGTTCTGGGATCCCTTCAATGACTGGCTCTTCAAGAAGGTCGTCGAGGACTACTGGATGCAGATCGGCGTGCTCAACCACTACGAGCCGCGTCCGTTGAAGTGGGAAGAGTATCCGAAGAAAAAACTACCCGACGCGAAGCTGCCGAAAGTCGCGATCGTCACGCCCTCCTACGGCCAGGCGGCGTTCATCGAGAGCACCATGCTGAGCGTGCTGAATCAGCAGTATCCAAAACTCTACTACGTGGTGCAGGACGGCGGATCGAAGGACAACAGCGCCGAAATCATCAAACGGTACGCGGACAAGCTGCACCATTGGGAATCGGTGAAGGACAAAGGCCAGGCGGACGCGATTCGGAAAGGTTTCGCCCACGTCGAAAAGGATATCGGTTCCGACGACATCATGGCGTGGCTCAACTCGGATGACTTCATCGCTCCGCGCGCCCTGCGTTTTGTCGCGGAATATTTCGCGACGCATCCCGACGTCGATGCGGTTTACGGGCATCGCATCATCATCGACAGCGAGGACCGCGATGTCGGCCGCTGGATCATGCCGAAGCACGATCCCAAGACGCTCGAGTGGATCGATTACGTGCCGCAGGAAACGCTTTTCTGGCGCAAACGCATTTGGGAACGCGTCGGCGGGATCGATCCGTCGTTCCAGTTTGCCTTGGATTGGGATCTCCTCGCGCGTTTCCAACAAGCGAAGGCCAAGATCGTGCGGCTGCCCTATTTCCTCGGATGTTTCCGTGTGCACCGCGAGCAGAAGACCTCGCAGCATATCCACACCCTGGGCAACGAGGAGATGATCAAGATCCGCAGCCGCTTCCACGGCGAACGGCACAACGATTTTCAAACGATCAACCGCTATGCGCGCAAAGCGCGCTTCTCCGGGGCGCTCACGGCGCGCCTGGCCGGCATGGGTATCCGTTATTGATGCTTTCCGTTTCGTCCGTCATTTCCCACAGCTTGTCTTCTAGCGTCTGCGTGGCCCGATCCCCGCGCCGATCGCTCAAGCTCGCATCACTTTTGTCCGCATGATCGCCATTCTGCTCGTCATCAGTCTGTTTCTTTATCTGACCTTCGTGGGCCAGGCCGTCGTGAGCCTGCTGAAGCCGCGCCTCGGCGTGCTTTGGAGCTGGTTCATTTCGCCGACCGTGGGTCTGGCCGTGGTCGTGATCATCACCACGCGCCTGAACGTGTGGGGCATTCCGGTCGAGAAGTTCGGCCCCATGATGACGCTGGCGCTCTTCCTTTTTGCGGTGGGCATTTTCATCTGGCGCCGCCCGAAGCTGCCTTATCGGCAAATGGCGCCGTTTTTCCTGATCGTCTGCGGCTACCTCCTCTACACGGGCTGGCCGCTGCTGCGCTTCGGGTTCAACTGGATTTCCTACGGCAACGACGACATGGCCAACTACTGTTTGGCCGCGGATCGTTTTCTGCATCACGGCTACTACGATATTCCGCTGCAGACGGACCTGGAGGGCAAAAATTACTCGCAGCACTACTGGTTCATGCACGCGTTGCAGCAGATCCGGCCCGGATCCGAGCTGACGATTTCGTGGGTGGCCTCGCTCGTTCGGCGCAATCCACACGAGGTGTTCATGCCCGTGATCCTGATGCTGAGCATGTGCCAGATCTTCGCGCTCGGCTCGATTGCGATTTTCCGCGGGCGGTATCGGAAGGTCACGCTTCTGGCTTTCGTGCTCTTCGCGATGAGTCCGCTCTTCGGCCTCGGCACGCTTTATCAATTGATCGCTCAGGTCGGCGGCATCTCGATCCTGTTGGCCACGGCGTCGGTTCTCCTTTCCACGCGCGCGCTGAACGTGCGCAAGCTGCTCCTGGCCGGACTGCTCACCTGCTGTCTGGGCATTCTCTATCCCGAGGTCGCGCCGTTCATCGCCCTCGCCATCCTCCTTTTCTTCGGGCGTCTCCGTTATACGGATACATCGAAGATGAAACGCTACGCCGGCTTCATCGTCGCGGCCGCCGTCCTCACCTTTCTTCTTCTGGGCACCAGCACGTATCAGTTCGTGAATACGCTGGTCATGCAGTCCGTCGGTTCCGCCGGTCTGGGTTCCATGGCCGAAATCAACGATCAAAGCGGCGGCCTCGTCCTCTTCCCCTGGACGCTCGTGCCGTCGTTCATCCCGATGCTCGTCGGCCTGCATCCGTTCGGCGTGGTCGGACACGATCCGATCATCTCGATCAAGATTTTCCTCGCAGCGATTCTGGTCGGATTCCTCGCCTATCGCGCCGTGCGCAACGTCATCGAGGGCGCGCCCGTCGGCTATCTCGCGGCGATCATGTTCCCGCTGGGCTTTTTCCTTTTCTTCAAGGGCCAGGACTTCGGTCTCTTCAAACTCGCGATGTTCGCCCAGCCGGTCCTGATGCTCCTGCTCGCGCAGGGCTTCGCCTGGCTTTTCGCGCGCTGGTCACGCCGCGCCGCACTCAGCGTGATGATCGTGTACCTGTTGTGCACGATGTATCCGTTCTTCTACTACACGTATGCGTCGTTGGGCACGTACGGCGGCGGCCTGACCGAAGTCGTGGGCGCCTCCAAGCTCGGCGTGAAATTCACGGCGCCGAAGAATCTCAAATACGAAGGTATCGAGAGCGACATCTCGAACGTCGTCACGGCCAAGATGCTCGCCCAATACACCGAGGGGATAGACACGCGCTTTCTCTCGCGCAGCTACATGGACAATATCGCGAACATCGCGGTGTTGAAATTCCTGCGCACACCCGATCCCGATCTCGGCCCGCAGGCGCGCATCATCGAGAAGCTCGCGATGCTCCGCTTCCTGTTGCCCGACGAATTGATGAAGGGCGACGTGCCGGACTATCGCGTCATGAGTATCCAGAAACTGGATAACAACTGGACCGAAACCAGTTCGCGCCATCTCGACTACAACGACCGCCTCTTCGTCGCTGTGCGCAAGGATCTCGACCATTTCAACAAGGCGAATCCCGACGGCGGTTGGACCATCGAGAACATGTTTCAGTACAAGCTCGAGAGCCAGCTGCACAACCGGCTGGTCTTCATCCACTCCGAGCTGAGCCCGCACTATTATTCTTCGGCCCGTTTCAAAGCGGCATTCTTCCAACGCGAGCCTGAACCGATCACTCACGGCGAAGTGTATTTTCACGGCACCGGGCGCTACAATTTATTCAACATCAAGAACCCGTCGCAAAATCTTCGCTTGATGGTGGATTTCACCCGCACGTCCCTCGGCGCGGGCCGTTTCAAACTGCCTTCGAAGGCCATCATCATCGGCGAAGACGACTACAAGTTGCCCTTCGTGGGCAGCGGCTCGGCTCGTGTGGTTTCCCCGATCATCAAGCCCGAGTACTTCGAAAAAGAAGCATACATCACGGTCGATTTCGGCGAAAAAGCTGAGCCGATTTTCAAGGAGAAAACCGGCCTGATGCGCCTCTATGGCGAGAAGTTCAACTTGGATGATCGCCGCCTCGTCGGCTTCACCCGCGATATTTCGCTCATCACCGACGAAGAATACAAGGCGCTGCCGCGCCCGACGCGCATCAATGAATTTCCCCGCGATCTGTCGCAAAATCCAGGGCTCGAATATTCCGGTCTCTTCGAAGACGGCTGGGTCGCGGAAGACGCTTATGTGAAACTCGGCGCTTCGAAGCCGGGCCAGCTCGTGACGTTCCGCGGCTACGTCCCGAACGTCGATAAATTCCGCGAGCAAGGCATCGAGTGCACGATCTCGATCAACGACAAGCCGACCGAAATCGTCACGCTCAAGGCCGGTGATTTCAACCTGACCCGTTTGATCACCGAGCCGGCCGACATCACCACGGTGTCGTTTCATTTCTCGGACGCCGAAGTGTACGACAAGCGTGACGACAAACGCGCGGTCTCAGCTTTCGTCCGGGAAATTTCGATCGAGGACAATCCGGACGTCTCCGGCTTCCGTCGCCTGACCAACGCCAAGGGCGAACGCGTCGAACTCACCGGACTCGATGACGACGGTTGGATTGGCCAGACAGCAAGCCTCACGACGCCGATTTTCGATTCCTTCAAAGTGTTGAAGGTCGATCTGGAAATGCCCGGCTGGGCCTCGATCGATAGCAACGACATGAAGGTCTCGATCGACGGCAAACAATACCAGGCATTCACCGCACCGAAGGGCACCTATCAAACGCTCTACCTGCCGCTCGAAGCCGGGAAGCGCATCGCCGTGCAGTTCGACTCCACCAAGCAATTTCAGCTCAACGGCGAGCAGCGCCAGCGCTCCTTCCTCGTCAAGAACCTCTCCTTCGACGATCCGGGCAAGACCGACCTCTTCAGCCGCGGCTGGCATCGCTCGGGCTATAAATTCTCCCTCGATGCAGTCGACACCGATGGCTGGGTGGACAAGGACGTGACGCTCCGTTTCCCACCGACGACCGAGTTCAAATCAGTCATCGTGGACGTCGTTCGCTTCCCGACCCGCGCCGATTTCGATTTGAAGATCGACGCCGATGGCCAGACTTCCACGCGATCGCTTCAGCTCGACCAAGCCGAACAAATCGTCGCGCCGCTGTCCGCCGACAAGACTACCACGCTCAAGCTCAGCGCTCCCGAGCACTTCAAACTCGCCGATCCCGACACTCGTTCGCGCTCGTTCCGCATCGTGAACCTGGACTTCAAGTAATCCACCCATGCTCCTCAGCATCGTAGTGCCGGTTTATAAGGAAGAGAAAAACATCCCCGAATTCCTGAAGCGGATTCGGCCGATTCTTTCTGCGATCACCGAAGACTACGAAATCATCTTCTCGATGGATCCGTCGCCGGATCGCACGGAAGACGTGGTTCTCGAGGAGCGCGAGAAGGACGAACGCATCAAGTTGTTGAAGTTCTCGCGCCGCTTCGGCCAGCCGATGGCCACGCTCGCGGGGCTCACTTATTCGTCTGGCGATGCGGCGATCGTGATGGACGTCGACATGCAGGACCCGCCGGAACTCGTCGGCGAAATGGTCGCCAAGTGGCGCGAAGGCTACGATGTCGTTCTCCCGCAGCGGCGGCAGCGCACTGGCGAGCCTTGGTTGAAGAAGCTCGTGGCCCGCACGGGCTACAATGTGATCAACAAGATCGCGGACGTGAAAATTCCGCCGAACACCGGCGATTTTCGCCTTATGTCGCGGCGTGTGGTCAACGAAGTGGTCAAACTCAAGGAGAGCCACGGATTCCTGCGCGGCATGGTCGCGGTGGTTGGTTTCAAACAGGTCATCATTCCTTTTGACCGGCCCGCGCGATTCGCCGGCGAGACGAACTACAACCGCTTCCTTGGATCGCTGCGCATCGGCTTCAACGGCATCTTCTGCTTCTCGACTTACGCGCTGACGCTCAGCACCCAGCTCGGCTTTTTCATCGCCGGCGTGTCGTTCCTCATCGCGCTGGCGTACCTCATCATGAAGCTGGCCGGATTTCCGTTTCCGATCGGCAATCCCACCGTCGTCATCCTCGTGCTCTTCATGGGCGGCATCCAGCTAATCAGCGTGGGCATCCTCGGTGAATACATCGGACGCATCTACGAAGAAGTCCGTTCGCGCCCCAAATTTATCGTCGACCGCCACGAAGGCTTTGGTCGTTGAAACGCCCCGCCAACCTTTATCCACTTTTCCTTCATGCATACTGCGAAATGGCCAAAGGTTCTGCCGCCGCTGACTCCTGAGCAACAGCGCATCAATGACGACTTCATGAAGCGCTGGCATGAAGTGCTGCCGAACCGGTATGGCATCATCGAGAAGTTCAATCACAGCTTCCCGGCAAAGTATTCGCGGCCTGGCTTCGTTCGGACTCTCGAGATCGGCGCCGGCTTGGGCGAGCACATCAATTACGAGACGCTGACGCCCGAGCAGGAAAAAAATTACTACGCGCTGGAGTTGCGCGAAAACATGGCGGCGAAAATCCGCGAACATTTTCCGCGAGTAAACGCCATCGTTGGCGACTGCCAATCCCGCCTGCCTTTCGAGGATGGATTTTTCGACCGTTATATCGCGGTGCACGTGCTCGAACATTTGCCCGATTTGCCCGCATGCATTCGTGAAGCTTACCGAGTGCTCGACAAGACGCATGGCCAGCTCCTCGTCGTGATTCCATGCGAAGGAAGCCCAGCCTACGGTCTCGCTCGCAGAATTTCCGCTCAGCGCATCTTCGAGAAAACCTACAAGATGCCCTACAAAATTTTCATCGGTCGCGAGCACATCAATTTGCCGCACGAAATTTTGAGTGAACTGAAGCCGTATTTCACCATCGAGCGGCGCAGTTTCTTCCCGCTGCCGTTCCTTCCTTTTGTTTTCAACAATCTCTGCATCGGCCTGGTCTTTAAACCGCGCCCGCAGCCGCTGAGCGCCTGACGCTCGCGCCCAATTTCGCATGCAAAACGTATTCGTCACCGGCGCGGCCGGTTTCATTGGCTCCAATGTTGTCGATCGGCTGCTGGCCGACGGCGTCTCAGTCGTGGGCTGGGACAATTTCTCCACGGGCCAGGAACGTTTCCTCGAAGGCGCGCTGAAGCATCCGAAGTTCCGCCTGGTGCGCGGCGACAATCTCGATCTCGACGCGCTCACGGCCGCGATGAAGGGCTGCGATTTCGTCCTGCATTTCGCGGCCAACGCGGACGTGCGCTTCGGCACGGAGCATCCGAAGAAGGACCTCGAGCAAAACACATACGCGACGTACAACATCCTCGAGGCGATGCGGGCGAACGGCATCAAGCGTATTGGGTTTTCCAGTACAGGCTCGGTCTACGGTGAAGCCGCAGTCATTCCCACACCGGAAGACGCGCCGTTTCCGATCCAGACTTCCCTCTATGGAGCATCCAAGGTCGCGGGTGAATCGATGATCGCGGCTTACGCGGAGGGTTTCGGTTTCGAAGCGTACATTTTCCGCTTCGTTTCGATTCTGGGCGAGCGCTACACGCACGGGCACATTTTCGATTTCTACAAGCAACTGACCGAGCATCCCGAATATCTTCGCATCCTCGGCGACGGCTCACAGCGCAAGAGCTACCTTTACGTGCAAGACTGCGTCGACGCCATCCTCCACGTGACGCGCGCCGGCACCGCTGCGACGGCCAAGCATCGCACGCAAATCTACAATCTCGGCACCGCCGAATACGTGCAGGTCAAGGATAGCGTTCGCTACATCTGCGGCGCGCTGAAGTTGCAACCCGAGCTCCGCTTCACCGGAGGAGATCGCGGCTGGATTGGCGACAATCCGTTCATCTTTCTCGAAACGAAAAAAATCCAGTCCACCGGCTGGAAACCGAAGCTCACGATCGAGCAGGGCATCATTCGAACGTTGCGCTGGCTTGAGGCCAATCGCTGGGTTTACGAGTCGCGCGCCTGAGCGCGCTCGCGCCGCGCACCGCGGAAATGCTCTGGATGCTGTTTATCCTCGCCCTGGTCCCGCTCGCGGCGGTCGTTTGGATACAGCGTATTCGGAAACCCACTACGCGGGAATGGTTGCTCGTCTTCGCGCCGTGCGTGGTCACGCTGACCGCGATCGGATTGACCGCGGCTTGGCCATTTCTCACGACCAATGCGGTCGGCTCGGGCGAAGCGTATAACTACAGTCTGGCGTTGGCCGATGCGATTGCGCAGCTACGCGCCGGGCATCTCCCGCTCGCCGGGCAGACGGAGTACGCCTTCAACGGTCGCGTCCATCCGCTGCGCAATGCGCCGTACTTGTTCTATCTCGGCGCGGTCTTCGATACGCTCACACTGCGACAACTGACCGCGTGGCAGCTGCAGAATCTTCTCGTCTCGTTCAGTCTGCTGTTTGGCTCGTTCGCGACCTACGTTTCGCTGCGGCGCAGCACAGCGGTTAGCCGGGCGGGTGCGGTCCTGCTCGCGGCGGCATTTCTCCTGTCGCCCGCCGTGCTCGCGCTCACGCATGTGCTGAACATGTTCATGACCGTCCATGCGCTGCCCTTTGCCGCAATCGCGGTCGGAGCGGCACTTCGGCAAACCCGCGGCTATCGACTGCGCAACGATCTCTGGCTGGCCCTTTCGCTGGCGGGTGCATGGAACGCTCATCCGCCTCTCGCCCTTTGGTTGACCGCCTGCCTCGTGATCGTGCGCGGAGCGATTTTCCTGCGCTGCTTCAATTGGCGGAGTCTGGGCGGAGTCGTCTGGATAACCTTGGTTTTTCTCGCGCTCACCGCGTTCCTGTTCGCCGGCGTCCGCGCTCTCTCGGAAGGCGTCGATCTCTTCTTTTTCGGTCCGGAACAGCGGGCGTTTTTCGCGCAAAGCGTGCTGCACATCGGCCGCGAAGTCTGGCCGAAGTGGTGGCATCCGATCAGCGCGGCACACCCAATCGATTCGGTCTCGTCTCTGCAGCTCAGCTACGCGCACTGGGTTCTTCTCGCCGGCGGCCTGATCGCGACGTTCTTTGGCGCGCGCAGATTTTGGCAACGCGGCCAACGCGTGGCCGCCTTCGCCATTCTTCTCGCGCTCGCGGGCTTGTTCGTCGTGACCTGCCCCATTCCGGTGGTGAATCAATGGATCTGGCTGCGCGTGCCGCCCCAGGTTTACTCGCTCACGAATGTCTGGCCGATGCAGCGGACTATGCCGCTTGCGACGCTCTTCGTGGTGTTTCTTGCCGCGCTCGCCAGCGGATTTTTCGCGAGCCGAATCCGCCGCGTCCTTCTTGTATTCGGATACCTGATACTCGGTTGGACGTTGTTCCAGGCTTATCCTTTCCTCAAGCAAGGCGCCCATACGGGCTGGGACGAGCAGAAGACGATTCAGAGCTATCTCAACTCCAACATCGACGTTACGGTCACGTCCTACTCGTACCTGGGCACGCCATACGGATTCACTTATGGCGTCGTCGATCCGGAGCTCGAACTTCGCCTCCTGCGCGACGGCACGACTGAGATAACGACGAATCACGCCCAGGCTCTCGCGCATTCACGCGAAGTGATGCGCGGCACGTTTGTCGCGGATCCTGCGACCGAGCCCGGCACGCATAAATTCCTGCCCAAACTCCACCTCGAACCAGGCAAGAAGTACCTGCTCGATTTCAATTTCCGCGTCGCTCCAGATCGAGCCATCCTCCAGTTCAACGGCCCGGGGCTGTCCCGCTTCTACAATCTCCCGGAATCCGGTTCTCCCGCGGCTTTTGGGATGAAGCCCGAGAATCGCCACACGCTGCCGCTCTGGACCTCGCTCAGCACGGCGGAGGACGTCGTCCTTCAGAACGATCATTCGAAGGATGGGCCGAATGCCGGATGGGCTCAATTCGCCGATTTTACGCTGCGTGAGATCGACCGAAACGCTTTGCCCGCGCGCCTCCTCTCGCTCTACCCGCTGCGCATCGAGGTCAACTCGCCCGAGGAAAATGCCTACCTGGAAACATTCCGGCAATATTCCCCTGGGTACATCGCACGCGTTAACGGACGCGAGACGCGCACCGAGATGTCACAGTACCGAGGCGTGATGCTGCCTGTCCCGAAAGGACGCAGCATCGTCGAGCTTTGTTTCGAAGCTCCTGGCTACGTTTATCGAGCCGCATGGATTTCGGGAGTGGCCGCCCTGCTCGCCTTCGCCTGGGCGATCAGCCGAGTATTTCGTTTTTCGTGGCGCACAACGGCGGTTAGAATCATTCGCCGTCTGCCTGCCTTGTCGCCAGCGGACCGGCAGCGTCTGCGCGCCTTGCGGCGTCCATCGTTCATCTTTGGCAGCGCCGCCGTGCTCGCGGCAGGGATCGGAATTTGGGCGCTGCTCGCCTACTCGAGCCGGCCGCATGGCATGCCAGTCGGCCCGCTCCGGTTGAAATTTGTGGTGCCGAATTCATTGGTGGGCCACCGCGAAGCATTGATGAGCACCGGCACCGCCGGCCAGGGCGTGATCGTTTTTTATGTCTATCCGGATGCGGCTCACCTCCAGATCGGCATCGATGTGTGGGGAACGCTGCTCATGGGACAACCCACTCCCATTCGGCGAGGACAGGCTCAGGAACTGGTGGTCGACTTCGGAGCGCTCTACCCACCCGCCGCTCCGCGCATGAAAACGCTGCCGCGCTTCGCGCAACAGCAATTGCGCCGCTTCGTTCGGGCGGAGCTGAACGGAAAGTCCGTCGTCTTTGGCGATCTGCCGTCCTACGAAACCACGCCCGAACAAATCCACATGGGCGGCTCTGCCATCGGCGGTTCGCTGGCCGACGCCACATTCCATGGTGAATTTCTCGGCTCGGAACGCATTCCTTTCTACACGCCGCTGGCCTTGATCGATGCTTCGACGGTCAACATCCAGCTCGACGCAAGCGGCGCGGAGTTCGAAACCCGTTTGCCGCTCTTCTCGGTTGGTCCGGATGGACGCGAAGGCGTGGCCTACGTTATCCGCAAATTCGATGACCGACTCGTGTACGGTTTCGTGGACGCCCGCGGCGAGACGATTGAAACACCGCCGATTCCGGCGACATCCCTGACGGACGTGCGCTGCGTGCTCGGGCATGCTGTAGTGGATTCGCCACTACAAGCGCGCTTCGAACACAAAGGCGAGCATCTGGCTGGTCCGCTCGGGCTCCTGCCATTGCAAAAGCCGCTCGTCCTGAATCGCGGCACGAATTTTTCGAATGCGCATGACACCGCGGCGCGATTTCTCGGCAAATCGCTGGAGATCGAAGTCGATCCGACCAGTTCCAGTTCGACTCTTGCCGCCACGGAAGGCGCCTATGAGTTGTACGCCACGTTTGCGAATCAACCGACCGTTCAACCCGAGCCGTTGGTCGTGACCGGAAAAACCGGCGCGGGCGATCTCGTGTTCAGCCAATACGTCGACGCCAATCACATCGAGTTCGGTGTCGATCATTGGGGACTCGGCGCGCCCAAATCGCCTCCCGTGGAAATCGACTATTCCGTGCCGCACCGCGTTTCGATCAGCCTGGGATCTTTGTATCCACCGAGCAATGACAGCGCTTGGAACGGAGTTGCTCCGGACGTGAAGGAGCGGCTGCTCGGCCACATGATTATTTCCCTCGACGGGAAAGTCGTGCTGGACGCCGCCGTGCCATTTCACCCGACCACCCGCGAGCAGGTTTGCGTGGGCGAAAATCAGATTGGCAGTTCGACCTGTGGACCAATTTTCAGCGGCCAAATTCACGCGGTGCGTCGCTCCGGACTTCCCGCGGCAACGCCAGTTGAACCGCCGGTAACGGGCGAAAAAGATAAATGACTTGTCGCGAAGGAAGCGCTCTCGGCTAACTAGCGATCATGCCTTGGTTCGTTTTCGCGCTTCTCTTGCTTCCCGCCTTGGCGGTGGGATGGATCTGGTTTTCCCGCCGACCCACCAAGGTTGCCTGGCCGGAGTACCTGAAACGCGTCGGCATTCTTTTCTGCATCGGTTGGATCGCCGCGTCGCCTTTTATCACGACCCGCGGACTCGGCACGGGCGAGGCCTACAACTACAGCTTGGCGACCGCGGATGCGGTTAAACAATTTCGCGAAGGCGTCTTTCCCGTTCTCGTCGGCCAATCCGAATACGCCTTCAACGGCCGGGTTCACCCGATCCGCACGGCGCCCTTCATGGCCTACTTCGCGGGGCTGCTCGATCTCGTCACATTTCGACAGCTCAATTTCTGGGCCCTGCAAAACCTAACGCTCGCGTTGAGCCTTATCGGCGCGGCGTTCAGCGCCTACGCTTCACTGCGCCGCGCGACCTCGATCGCGCCCGGTCTCGCCCTGGTTCTCGCGAGCGGCTTCGTCCTCGCCCCCGGCGTTCTCGCGCCGGCGTACTCGATGGATCTCTACATGACGGTCACGACGCTGCCGTTCGTGCCGCTCGCGCTGGGCGCCGCCCTTCGCACGCTCCGCGGCGATCGGCGTTTCCTGGTCTACGCCCTCCTCGGGGCAGCAATCGCGGCGACCTGGCTGGCCCATCCGCCGGTCGCGCTTTGGCTGACCGCGGGGATAGTGATTCTTCAACTTCCGCTCTTCGTGTTGTGGCGCTGGCGCGGCCGCGAATTACTCAACGCCGCGGCCGGCGCGCTACTCTGCCTCGCGCTCTGCGGCTACTCGTTCGCGTCGGCTCTGACGATTCAGGACTACACCTCGGCCACGAAAGCGCGCGACACCGTGACCACGATTGGCGAGGTCAGCCGTGTATTCAAAGATTCCCTACGCCCGGTCAGCGCGAAGGCCGATGCACTCAGCGACTTTCAACTCGGCTACGCCTATTGGGCGCTGCTCGCGATTGCCACGCTTGGAGCGATCGCTCGACGCCGGTTCGATGCGCTGCTGCTCTGCGCCATCGCGGGCTTCTATCTGATCTTCACCACGCCTGTGCCGGGGTTGAATGCATGGCTGTGGACCCACGTGCCCTCCATGGTCGCGACGATGACGAGCTACTGGCCGATGCAACGGCTGTATCTTCTCATCACCGCCTTCGCGATTTTCGGCTTCGCCGCGGGAGGTCTCTCTTTCTCGCTGGATTGGGCGCGGCCAAAGATCTTTCGCGACGCGCTAGGCTTGGCGTTGATCGCAGGCGGCGTGTGGACCGCTTACGAAGCGTGGCACTTCGTCGGGCGCGGGCTGGGCACGCGTATCGATGCCGAGCGCAGCGCGATCGTTCACCGCCCCGAAAACATCGACCTCACGGTTACCTCGTACGCTTTCATCGGCGCTCCGCCGTACTTCGTGAACGGCGTGATGGATCCGAAGATGGAACTCCGTCTTCTGCAGCCCGGCACGATGGATGTTGCGGCCAGCAATTGGAATGCGCCGGGCAGCCTCGGCCAGCCTGTTCAGGAGGGCGCTTTTCGCACGGCCCAGGCGGACGGAGACTTCGTCGAGCTGAAGCCTCGTTTCACCCTGAAACCAAACACGCGTTATCGTCTGGATTTCAATTTTCAGAGCGCTCCCCTCGATGCCTCGCTTCAGATCGTCGGCCCACACACGTTTCGGGAATACAAGCTGCCCAAGGCCGGCGCATCGCAGGGTTTTGGAATGTTGCCGGAAAACAATCACGCCCTCACGCTTTGGACGACCGCGAACGAGGACGAGGAAGTGACATTGAAACTTGTCGCTCCCGGCCTGGGCGCGACAGGCGTCGCAAGCTTCGCGAATTTCAGCCTGCGACCGATCGACGAAGCCAAGCTGCCCGTGCGGGTCGATAGCTGGGTGCCGTTCCGCGTTCGCGTGCACGCGGATGCGCCGGCCTATCTCGAGACACCGCGGATTTTCGTGAAGGGCTACACGCCCATCGTGAACGGCAAACCGGTCCGCGCGCAGGAATCTCCCGCGCGTTTGCTGATGTTTCCCGTGCCTGCCGGCGACAGTGTAGTGGAAATAAACTACACAGGACCCGGTTTGGCGCGCGTCGCTTTCTGGACGGCAGCAATCGCCTGGCTCGGGTTCTTCGGATTCGGCGGGTATTTCGTTTTCGTCCAACGCGAGCCCGAGGACATTCCGCGTAGTGCGGATACGGATACGCCCTCGCGTCGCCCGATTGGTCCAATTTTGCTCCGCGTCGCCGCGGCGGTGATCGTGATCGCCGTGCTGGTGGGAGGTGTGACGTTTTTCCGCAATCGCTCGGCGCGGGAGCACGCCTACGCCGAGGCAGCCGGGCCGCTTCACATCAGGCTGATCCTGCCGCGCAAGGAAACAGGTCGTTCCCAACCGCTCGTCACGACCGGAAAGAAGGGTGAAGGCACGTTCATTTTCATTCAGTACACCGACCCGACCCACATCAAAATCGGTGTCGATGTCTGGGGACTGCCGCTCTATGTCAGCGAACCAATCGCGGTCGATTATTACGCCGAGCAGGATTTCGTCGTGAGCAGCGGCGCGCTTTATCCGCCCGGGCACCCGAAGCTGAAGTCAATCGATCCAGCCCGCCTCGAAGCCTTGCGAAAGCATATCACCGTCACGCTCAACGGCACGAAGGTCGTGGACCGCGAAGTGTTTTCCTACGAATCCGAAATCAAGGACGTCACCGTCGGCGAGAGCCGTATCGGCGTTTCGAATACAGAGCCAAAATTCGTCGGACAGATCCTGGAAGTCGAACGCCTGCCGATTCCGGAAAAACCGTAATCTTTTTAGCCACAAAAAGGCGCAAAAAGAGCAAAGAGGATTGTCCGTGGACAGAGCTGCTCAGTTGCGAGAACTTAGTCAGTTTTCAGTAGGTTTGGAGCTCCAAACCAAACAATCCGCGTCTGGGATAGGAATGTCTGAGTATCTCAGACACACCAAAAGTCCTCTTTGCGCTTCTTGCGCCTCTTCGCGGCTAAAAAACCAAACCGCCGCTTCACCTAGCTCACTCGCTCGGGCATGACGCGGCCGGTGCGGTCTGTGGCGCGCTCTTCTTCGTGATATTCCGCGTCGCTGTTGACATTCCACAGATTGAACCGGCCGCCTTGCAGATTCTTCGCGGCCAGCAACGCGGTCATCATCGAATGATCCTGGTTGTTGTACTTGTGCATGCCATTGCGGCCGACCACCTGGAGATTTTTGGCGTATGCCTGCAGCGCGCGCCGGATCGTTTGCACGCGCTCCTGATAGCCGGGGTCGTACACTGGATAGGCCTTTTCGATGCGTACCACAGCGCCATCTTTCACCTGCTCGGCTTTGGCCAATCCGAGTTGAACGAGCTCGCGTTTTCCAAGCTCGATCAGGTCCGCGTCTTTCATCGTCCAGAGACCGTCGCCCTCGAAACAAAAATATTCCAGGCCCAGACACGTCGTGCCCTCGCGACCGATTAACGCTTCGCTCCAATTCTTGAAATTCTGAATCCGGCCCAATTTCACCGCCGGGTCATGTATATAAATCCAGTTATCCGGAAACGGATTTTCTCCTTCGACGACCAGCGCAACCGTGAGAAAATCGCGATACGCCAGCTTGCGCGCGGCAGCCAAAATATTTTCCGGCAGCGGCGGATCAAACGCCAGGACCGTCTCCTGCAGCGGCATCGATACAATGAATTGGTCCGCCGTCACGCGACGTGACGCTCCATTCGAAACGATCTCCGCGGCGACGATTTCTCCGTCGCGATGATGCAGCCTCGTCACTCTCGCGCCCATTTCGAGCCGGCCGCCCATGCGCTGCAGATCGTCCGCCGTTTTCTCCCACATCTGGCCCGGTCCGAGGCGCGGATATTCGAACGTGTCGATCAACGTCTTGATCACCGCAGCGCTCTTTCCCTTCTGTTTTCCGCGAAACGCGTTGATGATGGCCTTCGAAAGCGAGAGCCCCTTGATGCGCTGCGCCGCCCAATCCGCGCTCAGTTCCGAGGTCGGAATGCCCCAGACTTTTTCGGTGTAGGTTTTGAAAAAGATGGAGAACAGGCGGCGTCCAAAGCGATTCGTGACCCAGTCCTCGAATGATTTCTCCGGTTTGATCGGAAAGAGGCGCGACCACGCATAACTGCACACACACGCCACGCTGGTGAAGAATCCGAGGCCGCTGAGCGCGTTCCACGGCTTGAGCGGATAATCGAAATACTTCCGTCGATAAAAAATCCGCGACATGCGCCGCACCGAAATGAAATCGTCCGGTAAACGTTCTTTCCACCACTGCGTGACTTCATTGCTCTTGCTGAAGAAACGATGGCCTCCGATGTCGAAACGATAACCGCGATACTCGACCGTGCGCGAAATGCCGCCGACATAACGAGGATCCTTCTCGATCACCAGTGTCTGGATGCCGGCCTTCTGCGTTTCGAACGCTGCGGTGAGACCCGCAGGTCCCGCTCCCACGACAAGCACTGCGGTATGTTCGATCGACATTTGGAAGCGGGAAGAAATCAGCCGGTGCAATCTGCGACAAGTTCAGTTTTGAAATCGTTTTCAGAACCGGCCTCCTGCATCGCATTTTCTCGCGGCGAATTCCACTTGGCCAATCGTCGGGCACCGGCCAAACATCGGAAGCATGACCAAATGGATCCTGGTTGCCGCCGTGGTAATTGCGGTCGCCGCTTTCGTCTTGATACAGCGCAGCGGCACAAAGACCGTCTACGTGAATGGCCTGCCCGAATATAATACCCTGCCGGGCAAAGAATACATTTTCGAACGCGACTGTTATATCTTCAAATTGGACAACGAAAAGACGAGTTATCCCCTGGTCGGCGCAAACGCTCCAGATCTGCCGTCCAGCGTCTCTCAACTGCCGAACGAGGTGACGGACGCGAACGTGGGCAAGGAACTGCCCGGTGTCCGAATTTTGGATACAGTGCATGTTGGCGATCGCTTCAAGATCGTCTCCGTGCGTCGCGACGAAAAGCGCGACAGCACGCGCGTGACGTTCGAGATCCTTTTCATCAACGAGAGCGAACGTCGTTACCCCCGGCTCGACGCCTACTACATCCTCGATCACTCGCCCGAAGCGAAGGGCGCCGCACCGCGCATGATCGATGGATACGCCGTCGAACGCGTTAAAAAATAAGATGCGCGGCGGGACCGATCCGCGCGCCAAGCCCGCGCTCTGGCTTGGTTTGGGACTGTTGTTGCTGCTGGAATTTCTCGTCTTCGACAAAATCGGGTCGCGGCATCAGTCGTGGGTTTACCCGCGCTGGAACGATCAGATACAATATCTCTCGGAAAGCTATTACGGCTTCGAGCACACCAAGACCGTCGGGCTCGCGACCGGTTTGCGCGAAGCGCTGGTGAATCCGTCCGCTCAAGGCACGCTGCACGATTTCTGGGCCATTCTGCTTTTCTGGTTCGTGGGGCCCTCGCGCAGCGCCGCGCTGAGCCTGAACATGCTCGCCTTCCTCGCCTGGCAGGTCGCTGTATTCGCGCTGGCACTACGCCAGACAAAATCGAAGTCGGCAGCCTTTGTCGCGGCCGCGTTGCTGCTGACGTTGCGCTCTGGCTGGGCCGACGAGCCGGGTTCGGCATTCGACTTCCGGCTCGACTGGTTCGCGGTGTGCACGATGGGCATCGCGCTCGCCGCCGCCGAAAACACCGACCGCTTTCAACGTCTCGGCGGCGCAATTTTGTTTGGCCTCGCCACCGCGCTCGTCCTGCTCACGCGCTTCCTGACTGGAACCTACTTCTTTCTGATTTACCTGGCGTTCGCCACCTGGGTCCTGGCGGCGCCAGAGAATCGCGTGCGGCGCTTGGTCAACCTTTTGATTTCAGCGCTCATCGCGTTCGCCGTCGCCGGTCCGATTTTCTGGATCAATCGTCGCATCGTTTTCGACTATTACCTCATCGGTCATTTCACGGGACCGGAAAGCGCGCTGCGTTCGCCCAACATGGGCCTGCGCCGCTCGGCGGACTGGCTCTTCTCGCACGTTCAATCCATGCACGTGGGAACGGTTTACCCGTGGCTTTGGGCGATCGCGCTCGTCGCCGCGTCCGTCGGCCTGCTCATTCGGCCCGCCAGTCCGCGCGAGAAGAATTTCCGTTTCGTTCCTCGATATCCCGCGCTGTTTCCCGCGTTGGTATTCTTCATCGCTCCCGCCATCATTCTGATCCTCCACCGGCAGAAGTCCGAATATGTATTGGGAATCATGATACCAGGACTCGCCGCGGCCGCCTGGCTTCTTCTGCAGCGTTTTCTCGTGCCCTGCGGTTCGCGAACCCGCGCCTACATCGCCGCAGGTGTCGTTTCCCTCTGTTTCGGTTGTTTCTTCGTGACGATGAAGCATGACCCGCATTCGGGTGAGTTCACGGCTTCTGCGCGCCATGTCGCGACTTTGGCCGACTACATCGCGAAGCGCTCGGCCCGCGCGAAATTGGAACATCCGCGTGTGGCCGTCGATCGCGTCACCGATTGCCTCGACGCCCAGGTCTTGCGCGTAATCTGTTACGAGCGGCAGCACCGCTGGATTCCATTCATCATGACTCTTCCCACCGGCATCGAGGCGCAGGATCCCGCGCTTTATTGGGAGCGGTTGCATCACAGCGATTTTGTTTTTCTCACCGAGGAGGGCGACGCGGGTGCCTGGCCCTACGACCATCAACTCGCGTCGCTGCGCGCGGAGACGAATGCCTGGGCGGAATCGAATCTGAAGCTCGTGGACGAGATTGCGTTTCCCGGCTTGCGCATGGCGCTTTTCGAGCGCCCTGATCTTCCCTAGCCGCATCGACGACCCTCAATTCCCATGCCTGGCATCGAGATTCGCATCCCACCCAATCAGGATTCCCGGCTTTCGGTTCTGGATGAGTTGAAGGGCATCGCGATTCTTCTGATCGTGCTCTACCATGCCGGCGGCGTGCTGCTGTGGAGAAATTTTCTGCACGGCGACATCGGTGTGGATATATTCTTTCTCCTCAGCGGCCTCGGCCTCGCGCTGAGCCGACGCCAAGAGTCGTTCGGCTCGTTCATGTCGCGGCGCCTGATTCGCCTTTTTCCCGCGTATTGGCTCGTGCTGGTCATTTTTCTCATCTGCAACACGCATTTCCTCCGGCTCCACTATTCCGCCTTCAACATCGCGATTCACGTCGTGGGACTGCACGGACTCTTCGGAGATTTCTACGCGTTCGCGATCGATGATTCGTTTTGGTTCATCACCCCGATCCTCCTGCTCTATCCGTGCTGCTACTTCTTGAAACCGAAGCTCGAGACGCTGGACGTGTTTCTCCTTTTCACGGCCTTGATCAGCGTCGTCGGCGCATTCGCGTTTTTCTTCACGAACCAGGGCGGAAGCATGGGCCATATCGGGTTTCGTCTTCCCGGATTTTTTGTCGGCATGATGATCGGCCACCTCATACGCACCGGGCGTATTCAGTTTCCCATGACAGCGTTCCTGGGCGTGGCCTTGTTTGTGCTCGTCTACGTGCCTTACACGCAGGGCATCACGTTCTATTCGATCGTCGTGACCTTCGCCGTGATCGCCGCGTATCTCTGGGCGCTGCGGCGCAAGCTTGGCGAGAACAGCAGGATCCCCTCAGCGCTAAATTGGGTCGGCCGGCATTCCTTCGAGATTTTTCTCATCCATCAACCCTTGCTGCGTGAGTACAACTTTTACCTTCACGGACGTTGGTTGAACGTCCCGCTGCCCTCGGAGTTTTCCCGGATCGTCGGAATGACCATCGCGTTCGCCGTCACCTTGCTCCTCGCGGCGGAACTGCGAAAGCTGCAGGAAAAATTTATCCGCGTATGAACATTGTCATTACAGGGTCGAGCACCGGCATCGGCCGGGCTATCACCGAATTCCTGCTCGAGCGGGGTGATCGCGTCTGGGGCCTGGCTCGCTCCGACCAGGCGGGGCTCGCGCAGGTGTATTCGAATTTCAGTTACAGCCGCGTGGACGTTGCCTCTTGGGAGCAGGTTTCGGGCGTCGCGGAGAAGATTCTCGGCGCGATGCCGCACATCGACGCGCTCATCGCCTGCGCCGGCATCCAGGGCGCGGTAGGACCGGCCATGACTCTCGATCCACAGAAATGGAGTGAGACCGTGCGCGTGAATCTCGATGGGACTTTCTTTCCGATCCGCGCCCTGTATTCCGGGCTGCAGCACGCATCCGGCCGTGGAAAGATCGTGTGTTTCTCCGGTGGAGGCGCGACCAAGCCTCGGTTGAATTTCTCGGCTTATGGCGTGGCAAAGACAGGCGTGGTCCGCTTGGTGGAGACGTTGGGCGGGGAGATGCGCGAAGACGAGATCGACATCAACGCCGTGGCTCCGGGGGCGATCAACACGCGGCTGACGGACGAGGTGCTACAACTCGGGCCAGAGGTTTCCGGCGAAGCCGAATACCAGGCCGCCTTGAAACAGAAAGCGTCGGGCGGCGGCTCCATCGAAAAGGCAGTCGGCCTTGTCGCTTTCCTCATCTCGAGTGAAAGCGACGGCATCACAGGACGTTTGATCAGCGCTCCCTGGGATCCCTGGCCGACGCTGGGAAAACACCAGGCGACGCTCGCGCACAGCGATGTCTACACGCTGCGCCGGATCGTACCCGAGGAGCGAAATCTCGTCCTGGGCGACCAGCCTTAGTTCGTAAGCGCGGGCTGTGTTTCTCGGCCACGGCCGAATCGCCAGAAAAACATCAGCCAGGCGATCACGCTGATCACGGCGGCCGTCCAAATCCGGGCGGTGCCGACGAAGCGAACTTCCACGTCGTGCCGTCCTTCCGGCACCGGAACCATGAGCAGCTTCTGATTTGATTTCTCGATCGGGGCCCGTTTGCTGTCGACCCACGCTTTGTATCCGGGAAGCAGGATGCGCGGCGTTTCGAGATAGCCGTCGGAGGGTGCGTTCACGCGAGCACGATATGGGACAAACGATTCGATCTGAATTGGGTTCAATTCGGGTTTGTAGTGGGAAATCACTACATTGGCGTAACGTTGACCGCCTCCCTTGAGCGTGGTCGGTGGCCGGAGGAGATGAGCCCAATTGTATTCGACAGCGCGTTCGGTGGTATTCCGCAGGGCGAGGACGCGCGAACCCTGCGCGGTTGTGCCGAAGGCCTTCGGCATGCCTGATTCAGGCAAAATATATTCGCGATAGTCGCCATCCGCGGTCGTGCCGATGAGATAGCCTGAATAGTCCGTTTGGGGATCGAACTCGAAGCGCAGAAGCAGTTGTTCATTCGGCTCCACGCGAAGACTCGGATGAAGATCGAGCCACTCGCTCGAGGTCTTGTTCTGCGTTGCCGTCAGCAAACGGGTTTCGGCGCCAGCCGCTTCCATGAGGCGAGCGACTTGGTCAGGGCCGTAGACCAAATTTTGGTTTCTGAGCAGGAAACGCGTTTCAAGCCGAGGGTCCGTGATTCCGTTCGAGTAGTAGTCGGGAATCGGCAGCAGGTCATAGATGAACCGATCCGCCACGATATCTTCCGGAAGATAGTTTCGCGCGGTGCGGGCCCGACTCGCCGTATGATCGAAACCATAGCGCACGTACTTGCGCGCCTCTGCCGCGGACCAGGCGGAAAGCCCCAGGACAATCACGAGCGCAAGCCAGCGTTGTCGCTGCGCCAATGCCGCGAATCCGACAAAACCGCCGACGACCGCGCAGCAACAGGCCGTGGGAAAAATGCGCGGCGCGAGCGGCAGACTGATGATGCGCCCAATCTCGATCGGCGCGTAGCCATCCAGAAAATCGCTCGCCCACGGTATCCGCAAAAGCAATACGACCAGGACAAACGCCACGCAGCCAAAAATCCTCGCCAGCCTGCCCGGTTTCCCGATCGCGATCAGACTGAGGAGAAGAAAGGCAAACACGCCATAGCCCGGCTGATAGTCGGAGAGATGGTTCACCTTGGGCGTTAGGGGCAGGAAGTTCTCCTTGAACTCCTTGGAATATTTCAGGAGGCCGCGAATGGATCCGGGCTCAAACGGCGCGTTCGTTTTTTGGGCAATGTACCAGGCAAACGCCGCGCCAGCCAGGGCCGCTGCGGTCGCTCCGATCGAGCCAAGAAAGGGCAGCTTCTCTCGCGCCCGCATCGGCACGAGGCTAAGCAGGGCGCACACCGCCAGATAGCCCAGAAGCCAGGCGAGCCAGATTTTCTTGGTGAGCGCGATCAACAACACCGCCAAAGGCAAGACCAGCAACCACGCCCAACGTCGTTCAATCAGCCCGCGCACTCCTGCAAGCCACCCAAGAGCCAGGCCCGCGATCATCGCGAATTCCGGCAGCATGGGGCCGCGAGGCGCCGGCGGCAGCTCGGTCATTGTCGTGAAATAATAAAGAGCCAAACCGCCGAACCAAATGGCAATCCAAAATCCCCGTCCGACGATCGTCTTGAATTCGACATTGGTATACGCCCATCCGCCCACTTGCAGCGCCAGCGTCACGAGCGTGGCCATCATCCCGGTCGGCGGATGCGCCATCCAGGTCAGGGCCAAGCCAGCGCCCAGCGTGCGATAGGCCGCCGCGCTCGGCTGAAGCAGCACGCGCATGTTTCCGATCATCACCAGCGGCACGGTTCCCGCCGCGATCATCGTCATGTACATGTCCGCGCCGTACAGGGGCGAGAGCACGCCTGGACTGAGCACGTAGATCAGCGCCGCTCCCATCGCGATCCAACGCTGCCGTGGCGCGATGTAACACAATCCTGAATACAAGAAGATCGCTCCCGCGCTCAAGGAGGTGAGCACGGTCATGTGCTGGATCGAAAGCATCGGCAGCGCGTGCAAGGTCAGATAATCCCACACGCCGCCGATCCACATATACAGCGGCGCCGAACGAAACGGATGCACCGCGCCGTCGATCGCGTATTCCGTCTGACTCAGGAAAATCGGGAAAACGCCCGCGCGTTCCTGCGTCAGAAAATCGTTCATCATATAGGAGTACCAACGCGCGTCGGTGCCTCCCATCAGCAGGTCGCTGAAAAGTGGATACACGCCCCACCCCGCGCCCGCGAAACAAACCAGACGCCGGACGCCTTCGCCGAAATCGCCCCGCGTCCAGCGCCGCCAAAACGCGCGCACGACTCCGACAAAAACGGTCGCGTAGAGGATGAAACCCAGGCCGAGCGGCCGGTGCAGCGACGCATTGAATGCGAGGACGATCCCGGCCGGAAGAAGAGTCAGCGCCAGAATCGCGACTTTCCGTCCAGCAAAGGCACGACGTCGCAAACCAAACTCCGCGATCATGCAGGCGACGTATGATCCCACCACCGCGCCGAATCCGGCTGGCGTAAGCCGCAGGTGAGCCAGCGCATCCATCGAAAACCAAAGCAGACCGACAAGCACCATCTCGACCACAGCCGCGGCCAGCGCCGCGCGAAGCGATGGCGCAGAATTCATTTCATCGAAAATCATTCGGGAGCAGAAAATTTTAGGTTCAGCAGGATGCCGCTGAAACGTGGATCGCGCCGGGATCCACCTCGATCGCCGGACTCTCCGCGGAACCAACGCCCCAATGATCGAGCGAAAAACGAACGTGCGACGGCGAAGCTCATGCTTTCGCCGCACTCGGCGCGAAAATGCGCCGATTCATGACCATGAACGTAATCGCCATCTGGGCCGCGTTGGCGATGCCGGCCGCGATCCACGAGGGGATCGTCGTCCAAGTGACGACGGAGGTGAAAACCAGCCACTGCACGGCAAACGTGACGCCCACCATCACAAGATATTCCGAAACCTGCCGCGGCTTCGCCGAGCGATGATCGCCGAAGGTCCAGATTTTATTTAGAATGAAGTGGAGGCAGACCGCCGGCGGATAAGCCAAAAGGAAACTCGTTTGCGAACCGAAGCGCAGACGGAAAAGCCAGTTCAATCCCATGAAACAGAGCATCACGATCAGGCCGACGATCGCGAAGCGCACCAGTTTCCAGAATAGCTGCAGTTGAATCATGGAACGAAGAAGGGTTTTCGAACCTGGGATTTCCAGGTTCAGGGTGCAACGCGTGAAACGCGCTCGATGTCTCCGCTGAACTGCGCCTGCGTCGAGGAGGCATGAATCGCATTCGTGCCGAACGCCACCGTCTCTGGTTCGCAGGGATGAAACGGCGCCATCGTCTCCATCGCGACCTTGCCATCGACCGTGATCACCAGGCTGTCGTTGGAAGGATTCTTCGGGTGCGCTGTATCCGTTTTTGAATACAACGCGCCAAAGTCGACGACGATATCGTGACTCGCGCCGTAATCGATCGGGAACGGATCGCTCGTGCGCCCGCCACCACCCCAGTTGTCGTGGCCGAACGAAATCGTGTGATCGTCGAGATAGTTTATGAAAATCACGTCGCCCTTGCCCGTCTCGCCCGTGCTGACGAGAGGCTCGGAACGGACTCCGCTGAACGCCGGCAAATGCAGAGTGATTTTCGCGGGACCAAACTCGATCGGCGGCACGACGGGGCGCATTTCGGAGGCTCGCCGCCACGAGACGATCTTGCCGGAAAAATCATTTTTGAAACCCGGCCGATCGCCCGACGTGCCAAGCAGCGGATCGCGCGAGATCGCGTCGTAGCATTCCGCGTCGCCGCGCAACGAGACCTGGCCGTCCACCGAGACCAACACGCTGCGCTGCAAAATGCGCGGCAGAGATTTCGGGAGATGATCGTAATAGGGATGCGGATCCGGCGGATAAAGCGAACCGAGATCGACGCGTACCGTCTGGACTTCGCCAGGTTTGATTTTCACCGGCTTGCCGACCATCCCGCCGTAGCTCGTGTGTTCGAAGCCGAAGCGAACCGTGTTTTCCGACAAATAGTGAACATAGATGTAATCGGAGCGGAAGGACCCTCCGGTCACCACGAACGCTTCGATTCGGCCCGGTTCGGGCTTGGGAAAAATCACCTTCATCTCGAGCGGCCCGAATTTGTGCCCGAGCACGCGATCGTAGGTGTAGGAAAGATAGTTGAACGCGTGAGCCAGTTCGCGGTACTGCGGCGGGTTTTCCACGCGAAACAGATCGTTGTGCTTGATGCTCGCGAGGACGTTGAACGCGATGGAAAACAAGCAAATGCCGATCGTTGCGACGGCGGCGAGAACACGTGTCACGCCTCGCCGACGCGGAAGTGAAAACACCGCGAGCAGACCGATGTCCGCGAGCAAGATGATCTCAGGCACAAAATCGATCATGTAGCGGTTGGTGATTCCGCCAAACGAGATCACCACCGCGATCGTGAGCAGTGTGACCGCGATTACGCTGGCGCAAAAGCTGCGAAGGACCAGGCGCTCTTCGCGGACGCGAACGGCCCAAGGCAACGCGATCAAGCCAAGGCAGAAAAACGCGAACGGAATGTTCGGCAACACGCCGTAGGGGTCCTCGATCCCGAGCTGGTCCGGTGGCGGCGGTGGTGGCGTGATAACGTTGACGAAGGGAAAATAACGGCTCCAACCCGCGGGCTCGAGGAAGTAGACGCGCAGACCGTAGAGTGGGAAACGCCAGCTGAACAACGTGGGCTGGGCCGCCCCCGCCATTTGATAACGTTGCCCGAACTCCGTAATGCTTCCAAAGCGCCCGTAATTGTACGCCGCCAACCCCACGCCGACCAACACGAGGGGCACGAACAATGCGAGGAAAGTTCGGCGAAACTCGCGGTTTTTCCAAAATGGCGCCTCACCCATGTAGTGCTGGCGCAAATACAGCAGCGGCAGAAAAAGTCCGGCTGCGCCAAACAGGTACACCGGCCGCGCCCCGATGGTCAGCCCCATGAACAAACTCGCCAGCGCCCAGAAAAAAATCCGGCGCGGGTAGTGAATCGCCTGATACAAAAAAAGCAGCGCGAGCGTCGCGAAAAAATATGCGCCAGTGATCGGCACCTCCCAAATCGCCGCGCGACGAAGCAATGCTGGCATCATCGTCGCAAGGCCGAGAGCAGCCACGCCACTCAGGAACCAAAAGCTGGAAACCGCCGGAAAATAGCGCCACCGAATCTTCCAAAACGTCGCCGTCGCGACCAGAAATCCAGCCCAGGCGAAAATTAGGATCGCCATCGTTTCATCGATTGAAACTCCCGTCAGCAATCGAAACGGCAGAAATAATACCACGACCGGCGAGACACCGAAATACATGTGGTATTCGCCTTTGAAATACGATGCGTCATGCAGCCCATGCGACCCGCGGGCCACGGGATCCCACGGATCTTTCAACGTCAGCAGGAAGGGATCGACCTTGGCGTCGAGGGCGAGCTGCCCTTTCAGAAAACCGTTCGCCTGCAAGTTGTAGTAACCCCGCATCCCGCTCCCAAAAAACGGGCCTCTCGAAACGGGCAAAGCGGTCCACGCGTAAAACGCCGCCACCACAATGCTGAGCAAGGCGATCAGCCAAAATTCGCGAATCCGGCGAGCCTTCGAAGTGGGGAATGCACGGTGGTCCTCGGTCATTCCACTCATTCCAGATCAATTAACTCTTGCTTGCGCATTCGGCGCTAGCAAAGGCTCCGCGCCTCATGGGTGACAAGCAACAAAACCTGCCGGGCTTTGCGATCATCGGCTGCGGTCTGATCGGGCGCAAACGCGCGATGAATTTGAAGGCGGCGCGGCTGCTCTACACCTGCGATCTCGATGCGGCCCGCGCCGCGGGTTTGGCGAAACTCGCACCCGGCGCCAAATCGACGACCGATTTCAATCAGGCAC
The DNA here is from genome assembly GCA_035765635.1 of Opitutaceae bacterium. Lineage (GTDB taxonomy): Bacteria > Verrucomicrobiota > Verrucomicrobiia > Opitutales > Opitutaceae > EW11. The sequence goes on along the minus strand of DASTWZ010000051.1, from coordinate 50,100 downwards.
TAGCGGATCCGGAGGTCGAAGCTGTCATTGTCGCGACACTCAATGCCTCTCTCGCTCCCATCACGCTCGCCGCTGTGAAGGCCGGAAAACACGTTCTGGTCGAAAAACCCGGCGCGCTGAACGCCGAACAACTTCGCATCATCCAAGCCGCCGCAGCCAAAACCGGCGCGCGCGTGCGCATCGGCTACAACCACCGTTTTCATCCGGCGCTGCAGAAGGCCCGCGAATTAATCGACCAAGGCGCGCTCGGACCGATGATGTTCATGCGAGCGCGCTACGGCCACGGCGGCCGCCGGGGCTACGATCGCGAATGGCGCGCCGATCCCGCGCTCGCCGGCGGCGGCGAATTGATCGACCAGGGCGTGCATCTGATCGATCTCGCCGGATGGTACCTGGGCGATTTCAAAACCGTGGACGGACACGCCTCCACGTATTTTTGGGACATGAAGGTCGACGACAATGCGTTCCTCAGTTTGCGCACCGCGGCCGGCCAGACGGCTTGGCTCCACGTGAGCTGCACCGAATGGAAAAATCTTTTCTCCCTCGAGATATACGGCCGCGACGCGAAGCTCGCGATCGACGGCTTGGGCGGCAGTTACGGTCCCGAGCGCCTCGCCTACTACAAGATGCTGCCAGAAATGGGCCCGCCTGAAACTACGATCTACGAATACGTTCGCGGCGACGACTCATGGGCCACCGAAACGAAAGCGTTCATCGAGGACATTCGCCTCGGTCGCGAACCCGCGCCCGGCCTGACGGAAGGCATTCGCACGCTCGAGATCGTCGAAGAAATTTATCGCAAGAGCGGTTATCCGGTCTCCGATGCCGGCCTCTGATCGAGCAGCGCCGGTTTCCCTTTTTTTCTCCGTGTATTCCGCCTGTTCCGTGATAGCTCTCGCCCTCTAACTTCCCAACTCTCACTCGCATCGCATGATTATCACGCGTTCTCCTCTGCGCGTTTCGCTCGGCGGCGGCGGAACTGATCTTCCGTCCTATTACCGCGAATACGGCGGTTTTCTCGTCGCCGCAGCGATCGACAAGTACGTCTACATCACGCAGCACCACACGTTTCAGGAGGAGATCATCATCAAGTACTCCAAACTGGAGCGCGCGACGAGCGTCGATCAGATCGAGCATCCCATTTTTCGCGAGGCGCTCAAACTCACCGGCGTGACCGATCCGCACATCGAACTCACTTCGATGGCCGACATCCCCGGCGGCACCGGCCTCGGCAGCTCGGGAAGTTTCACGACCGCTCTGCTCAAAGCCCTGCACACCTACAAACGCACGCTCGTGTCCCCCGCGGAACTGGCCGAGCAGGCCTGCGATATCGAGTTGAACAAACTCGGCGAGCCGATCGGGAAACAGGATCAGTACATCGCGGCCGTCGGCGGCATCACGGCGTTCACGTTTCACAAAGACGGTCGCGTGGAATATCGCCCGTGCAAGATCTCCGAAGAGACGCTCTTCAATCTCGAGGACAACCTGCTGCTCTTCTTCACCGGCTACTCGCGCAGTGCTTCGGCGATTTTGAAGGACCAGAACGATCGCTCGAAGAAGAACGATCAGGCGATGCTCGATAATCTGCATTTCACGAAGGAGCTCGGCTACCAATCGCTCGCCGCGCTCGAGAGCGGAAATCTCGAGGAATTTGCGCGGCTGATGGATGTGCACTGGCAGCGCAAGAAGGCGCGCAGCAGCGGCATGAGCAATCAGCACATCAACGACTGGTACGACTACGCCATGCAGAACGGCTCTCTCGGCGGCAAACTCATCGGCGCCGGCGGCGGCGGCTTTCTGATGTTCTACGCCGACGACAAGAAACGTCTGCGCCACGCCATGCGCGAAAAGGGCCTGCAGGAAGTGCGTTTCCGCTTCGACTTCGAAGGCAGCAAAGTCGTCGCGCAAAACTGAGCGCGGCTCGTATCCAGCTTCGCACTACATGACCGCTGCCGATCTGCCTGTCGCGATTCTCGCCGGAGGGCTGGCCACACGCCTTCGCCCGATCACCGAGAAAATCCCGAAGCTGCTCGTCGAAGTCGCGGGCGAACCCTTCTTCTCGCACCAAATTCGTCTCCTCAAGAAGCAAAGGCTGACGCGGCTCGTGCTCTGCGTGGGCTACTTGGGCGAAAAGATCGTCGAGCAATACGGCGACGGCGCGAAGTGGGGCGTGAAAATCGAATACTCCTTCGACGGCCCCAAGCTGCTCGGCACCGGTGGCGCGCTGATCCAGGCGCTGCCAAAATTGGGCGACGCTTTTTATATTCTGTACGGCGACAGCTATCTTCCCATCGACTACCTGGCCTGCGGCGAAGCGCTTCTGCGCTCGGGAAAAAAGGGCCTGATGACCGTCTTCGAGAACCACGAAAAATACGACGCGAGCAACGTCTGGTTCGCCGACGGCGAGATCAAAATCTACGACAAGAAAAACAAGGTGCCGCAGATGCACCACATCGATTACGGGCTCGGCGTGGTGCGGTCCTCCGCCTTCGACGGCTGGCCGCGAAACGATGTGGTTGATCTCGCCGAGGTCTACAAAAAGCTCGTCGGCGAACATCAGCTCGCCGGCTACGAAATTCCCGAACGTTTTTATGAAATCGGCTCGCACGCCGGCCTCGAAGAGTTGAACCAGCTCCTCGCCGCCAAACCTAAACTTTAATTAATAACTTACTCCCCATGTCCTACTCGATCCAACACCTGAAAGAGACCGCCGAAATCGTTTCGAAAATCAATCCGGACGACTCCGAGAAATGCGTCCGTGAGCTCGTCGGCGTGCGCGAGCGCGGCGGCCGTCTTTTCATCCTGGGCGTCGGCGGCAGCGCGGCAAACGCCAGCCACGCGGTGAATGATTTTCGCAAGATCGCGGGACTCGAAGTCTATGCGCCGACGGACAACGTGTCCGAACTCACCGCGCGCACCAACGACGAAGGCTGGGCCTCTGTATTCGTGGAATGGCTACGCGGTTCGCGCCTGAACAGCAAAGACGCCGTGCTCGTCTTGTCCGTCGGCGGCGGCAACCTCGAAAAGAACGTCAGCCCGAATCTCGTTTCCGCCCTGCAGCTCGCGCAGCAAGTCGGCGCGCGCATCATCGGCATCGTGGGCAAGGACGGCGGCTACACCGCTAAGGTCGCGAACGCCTGCGTCATCGTGCCCACGGTGAACGCGAACAACGTCACGCCCCACTCCGAGGCTTTCCAAGCCGTCATCTGGCACCTCTGGGTCTCGCACCCCGACGTGAAAGTGAATCAGACAAAGTGGGAAAGCGTCGTCGCCAAACCCTGAGCGACGCTCTGCCGGCTCGACCTTCCTCGCGCACATTTCACGCTCTGCCCGATGGCTTCGCCCGTTGTTTTTCTCGATCGCGACGGGACGCTCAATGCGCCCGTCATCCGCGACAACAAACCTTACGCCCCGGAAACACCCGAGGAATTCGTCCTGCTCGATGGCGTGCTGGAGAGTTGCCAGAAGCTGAAGGCCGCGGGCTTCAAGCTGGTCGTCGCGACCAATCAACCCGACGTCGGTCGCGGCAAACAGTCGCGCGAAATCGTCGAGGCCATGCATCGCCACCTCTGCACGCTCGCGCCCATCGACGCCGTGTATGTCAGCTACGCCTCCGGCTACGAGGAGCCGCCCGACGAAGAGCGCAAGCCGCGGCCGGGCATGCTGCTTCGCGCCGCGCGCGAAATGGACCTCGACCTGAAACGCGCCTGGATGGTCGGCGACCGCTGGCGGGACATCGACAGCGGTTTCAACGCGGGCGTCCGCACGATTTTCATCGATTGGAATTACGACGAAAAGCTCCGCGCCAAACCCGATTTCACCGTCCGCTCCTTCGCGGAAGCGACCCGAATTATCCTTGAACAGCCTTTCCCCAAAAACCTGAATCCCGCCCAATGAAAAAACTCCAGGACCTCAAAGTTCACATCTACGCCGATGGCGCCGACAAGGCCGGCATTTTGGACTTGTACGCGAAGCCGTACATCAAGGGTCTCACGACCAATCCGACGTTGATGAAGAAAGTCGGGATCAAGGACTACGAAGCGTTTGCCAAGGACATTCTCACGTCGGTCACGGACAAACCGATTTCGCTCGAAGTATTCTCCGATGATTTTCCGGAGATGAAACGCCAGGCGCTGAAAATCGCATCCTGGGGCAAAAATGTTTACGTCAAAATTCCGATCACGAACTCGCGCGGCGAGACGTCGATTCCGCTGATCGCAGAGCTCGCGCAGCAAAACGTGAAGCTCAACATCACGGCGATTCTCACCCTCGCCCAAGTGCGCGATGTCGCTGCGGCGCTGAATCCCGAGGTTCCGTCCGTGGTCTCCGTTTTTGCCGGGCGCATCGCCGACACCGGCGTGGATCCCGTGCCGTTGATGCGAGCCAGCGGTGCCTTGCTGGAATCACAGCCCAAGGCCGAACTCCTCTGGGCCAGCGTGCGCGAAGTGCTGAACATCATCCAAGCCGAGGAATCCGGCTGCAAGATCGTCACCGTGCCGCACGACATTCTGGGCAAGGCAGCCAAGATGCTCGGCCAGGATCTCACCGCGCTTTCCCTCGACACGGTGAAGATGTTCGCGAAAGACGCCGCGGACGCAGGTTTCAAGCTCTGAGCGGCGCCGCTGGCGCCTCCTCAAACTTCTGAGTTTACCTGATTCCTTTGGCCCAGCACGCTGCTGGGTCTGTCTCACCTATTATGTTTTCGCGGATTCGTCGGTCGTCTCTCCTTCTCTTAACAGCATCGCTCGCCGCGAGCACAGCGTTCTGTGGAACCGATAGCCCGGAAGTCGCCAAAGAAGAAGCGGCCACGCTTTACCGCCGGGCCAACGACTACGTCACGCGGATTTCGGAAGACGACTACTCGTACGCGTATCTCCAGTTTTATTGGAAACGTGCCCAGGCGAATCTCGATCGGATCGGTCGCGTCTACCCGAATACCGAAACCGGCAAACAATTGCGGGCCGACGACGCAAAAATTGGCCCGTTCGAACTCTCCTATTTCAAGGAGCGCGTGCTGCCGCGAGTGGAAGAAAAACGCGTCGCCTCCTTCGACGCGGTCAACTGCGCCATCTTTCTCTTCAATCTCGAGCCCAGCCGCTGGGACGCCACGCGCCTCGGCGCGTTGCAGAGCATCCTCGAAGTGCTCTCGCGCCAGAAGCGCTGGTCCGAGGCGCTCTCGTTTCCCGTGCTCGACAAGGATCGCCCGCTCCTGGTGGCCTCCGTCTTCCGTATCGCGGCGCGCTACGATCAACAGAAAATCGTCGACGAACTTCTGGCCAACACCACGGCAAAAGACCAGGCGCTCCTCTGGCCCATCCTCGGCGAAGCCATGGCCCTCAATGGCACTCCTCGCACCGCCATCGCCAAGTTGCTCGACAAGCATCCACAGGACGCCGTGAAGCTCGCGGTGCTGAATGGCATGATCACGCGCGAGATCGACATTCAGCGCGCGGCCCAACTCAAACTCACGATCAAGGACGGCATTCAGAAGACCCACTATTCGGTGCTGAAACTTGATGTCCGCGACGACGTGGATTCGGTGGCCAAGACGTTTTTCCCCGAGGGCAATGAGACGGCGTCCATCGCGCTCACACGTTACCACGCGGCCCTTGGCCAGCGCCCTGCGCCCGACGCGCTCGTCGAAGTTCACCAAGCCTATCTCGAGTCCCTCGCCACGGGCGGAAAAATCGAGGAAATGAAGCGCTACCTGGCAACGACCTCGCTGCGCGGCGCCGATCGCACGCAAGCCGAGCTCAAGCTCGTCGAGCTTTTCGCCCAACTCGCCCACCAGGAAGAATGCGATGCGGCGAAGTCCCGCGTTCTCGCTGACGATCCCGCGCAGGCCGACGCTGCTGCGATCGCCGAATTTCAGGGAAAAATGGATTCGCTGGACGCGCCCCTCACCGTTCGCGAACACACCTTCTCCGATCTCACGGTGAAAGATCCCTGCCTGCTCGCGCAAGCGGTGATGGATTGGAGTCTCACGCCCAACCGCAACATCCGCGGCGCCGCGCCCTGGGATTCCGTCGTGCACAAATTTTTGCCCGGCTTCGCCAATCTGCCTCTGCCCAAATCGAAAGCGGTCCAGGACGCTTCCAGTGCGTCGAAGCCCTTCTGATCGCCTCGGCTGGGATTGCATCCGGCCGAGCTGAACCCAGGCGCGCGTGAATATCCTCTTCGTCAACTACGGCGATTTCACGACAAACAGCCTGAACCACATCGCGGGCTTCGCGAATGCGCTTCACGCCCGCGGCCACGCCTGCGCCGTCGCGGTGCCCGAACGCAAAGCGACGATCAGCGCGATCCCGCAGGTTCATTTTCAAGCGCTGCTTTTCGATGAGGCGCTCGCGCAACCGACGCTGTTTCCCGACGGGAAATCAGCCGACATCATTCACGCGTGGACGCCGCGCGAGCTCGTGCGAAAATTCGTCCTGCGCTACCAGGCTCTCGCGCCCCAGCCCGCGCGCCTGATCGTTCATCTCGAGGACAACGAGACTCACCTTCTCGAGAGTTTCACCAAGACGCCGTTCGCCGCCTTGCGCGAAGCGCCGCCGGAAAAAATCGCTTCGCTGCTCCTCGACAGCCTGCCGCACCCGCTTCGCCATCAGGCTCTGCTGCTCGCGGCGGACGGCATCACTCACATCGTCGAAACGCTGCGCAGCTTCATCCCCCCGGACATTCCGCATCTGCTGCTCCCGCCGGGCGTCGACTTCACCCAGTACCGGCCGCAGCGCCCGGATCCCGAACTGCGCCGCGAACTTGGCCTCGGCGAAACCGAAAAAGTAATCGCCTACACGGGCAGTGCGACCTTCGCGAACGAAGCCGAGATGCGTGAGTTGTATGCCGCCGTGCGCCTGCTCAACGAACGCGGTGTACCCACTCGGCTGATACGCACCGGCATCACGCCGCCGGAATTTCTGGCCAGTCTCTCCGCCGAGGACACCGCGCATGTCATTCACCTCGGTTTCGTCGAGAAAACGAAACTGCCAAAGTTGCTCGCGCTCTCCGATGTGCTCGTCCAGCCGGGGCATCCAGGCCGGTTCAACGATTTTCGCCTGCCCTCGAAACTTCCGGAGTATTTCGCCTGCGGAAAACCAATCATCCTGCCTCAATCGAACATTGGCAACGAGGTGGTCGACGGACAGGACGCCCTGCTCCTCCAAACCGGCACGCCGGAGGAGATCGCCGATCTCTGCCAGCGCGTCTTCAACGACCCCAAACTCGCGGCCCGGCTGCGTGAATTCGGCGTGGTTTTCGCCCGCGCCCACTTCGATCAAAACGTCATCACGGATAAGCTCGCAGCCTTCTACACCAGTCTGGCGGCGCGCGCCCCGGGCAACGCGTGGACGAATCTTGCAATCACGAACGGCTCCGAAATCGGCCTGCTCGCATCACGCGTCCTAGACTCAGCTACGACCGCCGCACCGCAACTGCGCGACGAACTGGAACTGCTCGCGCTGCTCGTGCGGGAACTCGAGAGCTCCCTCGGCGAAACGCGCCAGAAACAAGCCTTGGGCAATCTCGAGAAGGATCTCGCGTATTGGAAATCCCAATACGATCTGACCAAGGCGCACCTCGACAACGTCGAACGCAAGCTGACGCTGACGAAAAACCACTCGGACCTGCTCCAAGTGACGTTGGAAGCCGCTCGCGCCGATCTGAATCGCGCCGAGCAACTGCGCCGGGACACTGAAGCGCAGTTGCGCGAGGCGCATACTCGAATGCATCAGTTGAGCGTCGAGTCACTGACGCTGCGCAGCGAGATCGCGCGCCTGGACGATCGCGTCATTCAGCTCGGCATTCACCTCCGCGATGTGGTCTACGAACGCGACGAAAAGATCCGAAAGATCCAGACCTCCTTCTCGTGGAAGGCGACCGCCTGGCTCCGCGCCTTGCGCCGGCTCCTGATCGACCACGGCCGGAAACAAACAAGCAAGCCGGCTCCGCTGCCGCCTCCGCCCGAACACACGCGCTCGAAGTATACGTCCAGCTTTGGCCAGGTCAGCGAGCCAAACGAAACGGACCAATCGTTTCGCTATACGATCGATTATCCCCACGTCACCAGCTTCAGACCCGCCACGCTTGTCGTTCGCGGTTGGTGTTTCGCCAGCGATGGTCGGAAGCTGCTGGCGCTTCGGGCTCGCGTCGGCGATCGCGAATATCCCGCGGTCGCTGGCCTGAAGCGCCTCGATGTTCTCGCGGCATTGCGTGAGTATCCGCAGGCTGAATACTGCGGTTTCAAAGCCGACATCGAACTGAAGCTTGGCGACACCGAGCTGGTTCTCGAGGCGTCGGTCGAAGCCGGAAAGTTCGTGGAATTTTTCCGCCGTGAAATCACAGTGAAGGAAGACGGCGGGGTCGAGGAGCTGACCTCGTATCAAAAGTGGATCGAAACCTACGACTCGCTCAGTACTCAGCAGCTCGCCGAGCAACGCGAACAGTCCCAGAATTTTTCTTATCGGCCGCTCATCTCGATTCTCGTCCCGGTCTACAACACGCCGGAGAAATGGCTGCGCAAGGCAGTCGAATCGGTGAAAAGCCAAAGCTACACCCATTGGGAATTGTGTCTGGCAAACGACGCTTCTCCGGCGCCGCACGTCGCCCCGCTGCTCGACGAACTGGCCTCGTCCGACCCGCGGATCAAAGTCGTCCATCGCCCGAAGAACGGTCATATTTCAGCGGCATCGAATTCCGCGCTCGAACTTGCGACCGGAGAATTTACCGCGCTGCTCGATCACGATGACGAGATCACGCCCAACGCGTTGTTCGAAGTCGTCACGGCGTTGAATCACCATCCGGAAGTCGACCTGGTTTATTCGGACGAAGACAAAATCGACGAAGATGGCCGGCGTCTGGAGCCTTATTTCAAACCGGACTTCCTGCCGGATTTGTATTTGGGCCAGAACTACACGTCGCATCTTTCCGTCTATCGCACCTCCGTGCTGCGCGACCTGGGCGGTTTCCGCGTCGGCTACGAGGGCAGTCAGGATTGGGATCTGGCATTGCGCGTGATCGATCGAATCGGCGAGGCGCGCATTTTCCACATTCCGAAAATCCTTTATCACTGGCGCGCGATTCCCGGTTCGACCGCTCTCTTGCTCAGCGAAAAAAATTATCCTGTCGAAGCGGCGCGTCGCGCGCTGGCCGATCATTTCGCCCGGAAGCAGCAGAATGTCGAACTCGTGACTGTTCCCGGCGATCACTGGAGAGTGAAGTATGCGCTACCGAAGGATCCACCGCGCGTCGCGTTGATCATTCCGACGCGCAATCGCGTGAAGCTGTTGAAGCAGTGCGTCGAGAGCATCCTGGCGAAGACGACGTATCCAAATTTTGAAGTCATCGTCGTGGATAATGGCTCGGACGAAAAAGAAACCGTGACGTATCTCGCCGAGCTGCGGGCGCGCGGTTTGCGCGTCCTGGCCTACGATCAACCGTTCAATTATTCTGCGATCAACAACTTCGCCGTCGGGCACACCGACGCCGAGTTGGTCGGTCTGCTGAACAACGATCTCGAAGTCATCAATGGCGATTGGCTGGACGAGATGGCGAGTCAGGCGAGTCGCCCGGAAATCGGCTGCGTCGGCGCGATGCTGTATTACCCGAACGATCGCATTCAGCACGCTGGAGTGATCGTCGGCATGGGCGGCGTCGCGGGTCACGCGTTCCGCGATTTTCCGCGAGGCACGCCGGGTTATTTCAACCGCGCGCGCCTCGTGCAGAATTTCAGCGCGGTCACGGCGGCCTGTCTGGTCGTTCGCCGCGCGATTTACGATCAGGTTGGCGGGCTCGACGATAAGGCGCTCGCGGTCGCCTTCAACGACGTCGATTTCTGCCTGAAAGTTAAGGCGGCCGGTTATCGCAATCTCTGGACTCCGTTCGCGGAACTTTATCATCACGAATCCGCCAGCCGCGGCGCGGAAGACACCCCGGAAAAACACGAGCGATTCCGGCTCGAGGTCGAAACCATGCTGGAGCGATGGAGGCATGACATTCAGCACGACCCAGCGTACAATCCGAACCTCACGCTGGAGCTGAACGATTTCTCGCTCGCCGCTCCGCCCCGCCCTTCGGTACTGCATCCTACGCATGCCCTCTGACGAAACGAACGAGCTGACAAAACTGCGCGCTGCGTTGGATGACGTCACGCGCCGCGAAGCCGCGTTTCGTCTGAAAGCCGCCAAGGAATATCTCGCGACGGAAGCCAAACTGCGCGGGCTGGAGGAGCGTATCAAGGCCATGGATACATACGTCCACGAACTGCATGTGACGCGGGATGACCTTCGCGCCCAAGTTCAGGCGGCCCGGGCGGACGTGGAAACACTGACCTGGATGCTGTATCCAAAAGAGCGTGACGCCGAGTCCCTCGCCCGCGCGAAAAAATCCGCGTTCTGGTTTCTCGTTTCCGGCGCGGCAAAGTTGCCGCGTTCCGTCGAGCGACTCAGCACGGTGCCGGCCGGCGACTACATCTACTATCTTCACACCTCGCCCTATCGTATTTATCGGCCGGGAAGTTTCACGCTGCGCGGCTGGGTGATGCCGAAAGACGGACGCGCGACGACCGCGGTGCGCGTCGCGATCGACGAGAAGACGTTCTACGGACGCTTCGGTTTGGAAGAACCCGAGGTCATCGTGCAGCATGGCGCCCAGGCGGCAAAAAATCCCAAGCCGGGTTTCGAGATCGCGTTCGAGATCACGCTAGGCCGTCATCAACTCGCGGTCGAAGCCCAAGTCGAAAACGATAACTGGCAAACCGTCGTCTCGACGCCGGTGTGGTGCATCGCCGCGCAGGGCGCTTGAGTCAGGCAGCATTCACCGGAAATCCCATCGATGTCTGACACTCGCGATTCGAATCTCCGCTGGCAGGAAAGCGTTCACTCCCTCGGCGAACGCACGCACTACAAGAAAGTGTGGAATCGCCAGGCTCAGGACAGCGAAGTCGCCAAGCTCGCGGTGGGCGGTTTCACGGACGAGCAGACGCTCGATGTCACGGCGCGCGAAACCATTTCCTTTCTCGAATCGACGGCCGGTACCCAAAACATGGATATCGTCCTCGAGATTGGCTGCGGCGTCGGCCGCGTGGGAAAGGTGCTGAGCCAACAGTGCTTTCACTGGTTCGGCTGCGACATTTCCGGCGAGATGTTGAAACACGCCGCGCGCCGCCTGGCTGGAATTCCAAATGTATCCTTGGTGGAACTACACACCGTCGGCCTGAGCGAGATTCACGACGAAACGATCGATCTCGTTTACTGCACCGTCGTCTTCATGCATTTGCTGGAGTGGGACCGGTTCAAATATGTGCAGGAGATGCATCGCGTTCTCCGTCCAGGCGGTCGCTGCTATTTCGACAACATTCCCCTCGACACCGAGCATGGCTGGCGAGTTTTCAGCGAAAGCGCCGAATATCCGATCGAGCGCCGCTCGGCTCACATGAGCATGACCTCCTCGCGCGAAGAATTCCGCACCTATCTCGAAAGAGCCGGCTTCCAAGACATCCGCATCCACGAACTCTCCAACGGCATGATCGCCGGCACCGGCCGCAAAGCGCCGATTAACCCAAGCGGTGAATTGATCGAGCCGCTTTGATTCTGCGTTAGTTTTTTTTTAGCCGCAAAGAGGCTCAAAAACGCAAAGAGGATTATTGATTATTCTGACCGGCTCAGACTTTCGTGACCCGAACGCGGTCTGGTATTTTGGTTTGGAGTTACAAACCAATACTCCAACCGCGTTCCTGAGCAGAAATTGCGAGCGACGTCGCCAACCCAGAATCCTCTTTGCGTTTTTCGCGCCTCTTTGCGGCTAAAACAAAACCGGCGCCTCGCCAAGCTCCCGTCGAACTGCTGGCACGAAACGCAGGATCGTCTCGTCTTTTGTTTCGTTCCATTCGCGAGCCCACTGGATCCACATTGCGAGGCTGTGCTCGCTGATTTGACCGTTGTCGGCGCGCGGCTGACTGCGACGCTCGCGCACTTCCTCGATCGATTTGGTGGCATAATGATTCACGCGCAGAATATCGCCTGACGCGAAGCCATGCGGGCATTCGCTGACGGTGCGGCCATGCTCGTCGACGACAGTGAAACCCGGTTCGCAGACGAAGACATGGCCAATGTAGAGCGGCCCTTTCACGCGGTCGGGGCGCACCACGCACTTCACATGTTTGTCCGGCGCGGTGGCCCGGCCCGTGAAGTTTTCGATTACCAATCCTTGTGGTCGTCTTTCGTGTCCGGATGAACCGAACAAAAACCAGGAAACCGCCACGCCAGCGTGGGCCTCGAAGCGCTTCAACGCCGTGGGAATGTCGGGATCGATGATCGGGTTGAGAAACTCGTCATCATCGAGAAAGGCGACCCACTCGACACGATCGCGCGCCTGGATCAGGCAGTTTTGATAAATAAATTCCTGCTGCGCTTTCCCCGGCCAACGCGTGAGCGTGATCAATCCTCGCTTCGCGAAAGGCTCGATGACGCGGAGGTAATCATCGGTCGATCCATTGTCGTAGAGAAAAAAGTGTTCGACGCCGAGCGCGTGATGATAGGCGAGCCACTCGGCCAAATAGGCCGCGGAATTTTTGAAACAAAGACAGGCCGCGAGCTTGATCATCCGGCTAAATAATCGGTTGAACGCGGGGTTCGACGCGACTGCAATTTCCGCGCATGGCATCGCGTTTTGCCTCCCCCGTCAGTTCCGCCAAGCTCCGCCGGGGCTGGCTCGCGCTCTTTGCCCTATTGCTCGCAGTTCTCGCGAGCACTCCTTTCGCGCGAACGTCGCAGCCCAGCGCTGGGTTGTGGCAACAGTGCCTGGCGGTTGCGCCAATCTTCGTGGGAACGCTCGTCGCCGTGCCTGTATTGATCTGGCTGATACAGCGGTTGCGCGGCGCGTCTTCAGCCGAAGGAGCGACAGCAAAGTCCTCGTGGTTCGCGCGCCATCCGAAACTGATGCTGGTCCTCATCGCGGCGGGGTCCGTGCTCTGGCAACTTCATCCGGTCGTTTTTTGCGGCAAGAGTTTCGTTTCTCCCGACAACGCCACGTATCTCCTGTATGACCATTTCCCGACCTTGCCGGGCTACAAGTCGGAGGAATTGGAAGATCAAAAGGGCTCCGATATCGTGGCATTCATGTGCTCCCATCTGCACACCGCGGCGCTGCAAAATCAGGCGTTGCGTGAGGGCGAATTGCCTCTTTGGAACCGCTACGATCTCTGCGGCGTTCCCCTTCTTGGCCAGGGACAGACCATGTTCGGAGAACTCCTGCAATGGATTCCGATCATGGCGAACGGCACTGCGTGGTCATGGGACGTTAAGTTTGTTCTCTCGCGCTGGCTTTACGCGTTCGGAGCAGGCTTGGCCGTTTGGCTTCTCACGCGGCATTTGGGCGCGGCGGGTCTGATCGCGCTGGCCGCGCCTTGGATCGGCTATTTCTTTTTTCGCGCCAACCATCCCGCCCAGTTCGCAGTCGCCTATGGGCCATGGATCATCGTCGGATGGGCATTGTTAACGCGTGCGGTGAGCCACCGAAATCTCGCCTGGTCGGCCCTCGTCCTCTTTGCGGCAAACTGGGAAGTTCTTCTCAGCGGCTCGGTGAAGGAAGCCTACATGATGCTGCCGTGCGCGAATCTTGCGGGCCTGACACTGCTCTTCGCGACGAAAGGAAATCTCCGCGAATCCGTCCGGCCTCTGCTAGTGGCACTCACGACCGGTGTGATTCTTGTCCTCGTCTCCACGCCGATCTGGCTGACATTCCTCGACACGCTGGCGGTGTCGAAAACGAGTTATGATGCGCCGGCGGCGAACCAGATACCGATGTGGCAGCTCATCGGTTTGTTCGATGACATGGTTTATCGCCATTTCATGCCGAACGAGATTCATGGAGATCCGTCGGCAAACGCAGTGGTTCTTTTTGGTGTCCTGTGGTTGCTCGGTTCGCTCGCATTCAGAAAAAACCGCGCGGGGTTTGCGCTTTTCTTTGCTGCATTGGTCCCACTCGCGATTGCTTTCGAGGCTGTGCCCGCGTCGTGGATCGTTCGCGTGCCGTTGCTCGCCAATATTCATCACGTGGGAAACACATTTTCCTGCGCGGCGATCGTCCTGCTCACCATTGCTGCCGGAGTCGGCTTTGCTGATTTTCTTCCCCAACTGAAAGCGCGGGTTTCAATGAAAAACGCCCTCATCGCCGGCGCTCTGTTTTTTGTCCTGGTCCTCCAATATTTGCCTCACGCGCGCGATGTCCGCGGAAGCGCTTTCTACAACGCTTACCTCGTGTCGATCCTCGGGACATTGTTTGTCCTTGGCCTCGCGACACGACTGCGCCGCGCCATCGGGCTCGAGGGCCTTGGCGCGCTGGCGGCAGTGGCATTGGGCATCCTGCTTTGGCGTCACGGCCAATACGTGCACACCTCGGCGGACGCCTATGTATTCAATCCTAAAATACGCGCCGATCTGTCGGCACCGTCTCCAGCAATCGAACGCCTGGCTCAGTTGGAGACCGAGCCCATGCGCATCGCCGGCCTCGGCTTGAATCTCTACACCGGCACGCAGCAACTCTATTTGCGCGAAGGCATCTACGGGATCGATGCCGTGCGCAATCGAGCGTATGACGATTTCGCGATCGCGACGGGTGTTCGCAAAGTGCTTTTCTGGGGCGCTGACGAAACCGGCGGAGAACGCAACTACAGTCGCGGAGCGATGGATTTGTTGAACGTTCGCTATTATCTCGACCACCTCGGTAACAGCGATCCTTCCACCACGGGTCTATCCTTCGTCGAGAACGACGACATGCAAATTCTGGAAAGCAAAACCGCTTGGCCGCGCGCGTTCTTCACCAATCGCGTGATCTGGTATCGCCATCTGGAAGACCTGAGCCGGCGCTTGTTGACGGCTGATGGGAAACCTTTCGCCGCGCTCGCATCGGACGATCATCAACTTCCAAAAACTCTGACAGGCATCGCGCACTCCGGGGCCGCCACGATCGGCACGCCCGCGAAGGATTACCGGCTGACGAGCAACACGACGCAGTTCACGGTGGAGGCCGCTACCGCCGGGGTGATCGTGTTGAGCGAAGTCTATTACCCGAAAGATTTCCGAGTGTATTTGAACGACCAACCCGCGACGTATTTTCCGGTGAACTACGCCTTCAAAGGCGTATTGGTGACTCAACCCGGCACCTACACCGTGCGCTACGAATACTGGCCGCATCACCTGACCGCGTCTCTTCTGGCTGCCGCCGTCGGAGTTTTGCTCGGTGGAGTTTTGTTCATCATTGGCGTCACCAAAAAACAAGGTGGTCAGACCGCGTTGAAGTCGGCATGACGCTCCGTTTGCGCCATGACGCCGCTTCCCGATCAACCAACGCTTTCTGTCATCGTTCCGATCTACAATGAGATCGCGACGGCGCGCGAAGCGCTCTCGACGATCCTCGGGAAACAGGTCGACGGCTGGAAACGCGAGACGATCATAGTCGAAAGCAATTCCACCGATGGCACGCGTGACATCGTGCGCGAATTCTCCGCGGCGCCCGGAGTGCGCATCATTTACGAAGACGCGCCCCGCGGCAAAGGCCACGCCGTCCGCGCCGGCTTGGCCGCGGCGACCGGCGACGTGATTTTGATCCAGGACGGCGATTCGGAATACGACGTCAACGACTACGACCGACTTCTCGTACCGCTCAAAAGTGGGGAGCGGACTTTTGTCCTTGGGTCGCGCCACGGCGAAGGCGGTTGGGCGATTCGAAAATTCTCCGATCAACCGCTCCACGCGCTGATGCTGAATCTGGCGCACTGGTCGTTCACGTTTCTGATCGATGCGTCTCTCTTCGTTTGGCTGAAGGATCCGTTCACGATGTACAAAGTGTTTCGGCGCGATTGCCTCCAAGGCATTACGCTCAAGTGCAACCGCTTCGATCTCGATTGGGAATTGCTCATCAAATTGATTCGCGCCGGTCACCGCCCGATCGAAATTCCGATCAGCTACCGATCACGCTCCTTCAAGGAAGGCAAAAAAATTTCCATTTTCCGCGATCCCCTCACCTGGTTGGTCGCCTGGGCCAAGTCCCGTTTCGGACCTCTTTAATAATATGAACAAGAGCGCATCTAAGAATGTTTTGGTAACCGGCTCTTCGGGCCTCATCGGTTCCGAAGTGTGCGTCTATTTTTCGGAACGCGGTTACAAGATTCACGGCGTGGACAACAACCAGCGCGCCGTCTTCTTCGGGCCGCAAGGCGACACGAGATGGAATCAAAAACGTCTCGAACGCACTCTCGCTGGTTTCGAGCATCATGAGCTGGATATTCGCGACCGCGCCGGCGTGCTCCGTTTATTGAGCGAACTTCGGCCCAGCGCCATCGTGCACACCGCTGCGCAGCCCTCGCATGATCGCGCCGCCGCCATACCGTTCGATGATTTCGACACGAACGCGGTCGGAACCCTGAACCTTCTCGAAGCAGCGCGCCAAGCCTGCCCCGAATCGCCCTTTGTGCACATGAGCACGAACAAGGTTTACGGCGACGCTCCGAACCGGATCGCATTGCAGGAACTCGAGACACGTTGGGAGTATTCAGATCCCAACTACGCGAACGGCATTCCGGAAACGTTCACGATCGATCAATCCAAGCACTCTCTGTTTGGCGCCTCAAAGGTGGCGGCCGACGTGATGGTGCAGGAGTACGGACGCTACTTCAATCTGCCGAGTTGCTGCCTGCGCGGCGGATGTCTCACCGGCCCCAATCACAGCGGCGTCGAGCTGCACGGCTTTCTCAGCTACCTCGTGAAATGCAATCTCGAGGAGAAGGAGTATCGAGTTTTTGGGTACAAAGGGAAACAGGTGCGCGACAACATTCACTCCTTCGATGTCGCGCGCTTCATCGCCGCTTTCATCGACGCTCCGCGAGCGGGTGAGGTTTACAATATCGGCGGAGGCAAAGCGAACAGCACCTCCGTGTTAGAAGCTTTTAAAATTGCGGAGAAATATTCCGGCAAGCGGCAGAAATTCACTTACGTCGACCAGAACCGAATCGGTGACCACATCTGCTACTACAGCGACTTACGGAAGATGCGGGCGCATTATCCGAATTGGGACATCACAAAATCCTTGGATGCGACGATCGCTGAAATTGTCGAAGCTTGGCAGCGTCGACCGGCCCAATAGTCTGCCGGGACGCTGCAAAGCGCCTCCGGAATGATTCGTCCACTTCTTCTGCTTTTTGTCGCCGCCGCGACGCTGCCCAACGCGCGTACTCAAACTCTGAATACGCAGTCGCCGTTCATGTCGGGCGGGGCGGCTGGTGGCGTCGATGCGTCGGCGTCGTCCAATTACGAACTCGTCGGAATCATCGCCGGCAGCAAACAGACGATGGTCGGCATCACCGATAAGAATTCGAAGCGCAGCTTCTGGATCCCTGTCGGAAAAACTTCGGATGGCGTGGAGGTCGTCAGCTGCGATCCACAAAAAGATCGCGCCGTCATCCGCGTCGGTGGACAGACGCAAAGCCTCGCGATGCATGCTGCCTCCGTGACGGGTCCGGCTGTTTCAAATAGCCCGGTAAGCGCCGCACCTGGCGGAGCCGCCGCGCGGCCGACGACTGCGCAAGCGCAAGCTCAAGCGGAACAAGAGCGCGAAGCGCGCATGCTGGTGAGCGATCTTCTCGAGATCAGCATTCAGCAGCGAAAAGCCTACGAGGAATCGCAGAAAAAAGGGGCGGCGTCGCCGGGAGTCGCCGCGACGCAGCAAGCGTCCCCCGCCGCGCCGCGGAGATGAGCGGAGCAAATGCCGGCGAGGACGCCAGCGCTCCCAGTGGCCGACGTTGGCGTGACGCCAACGCTCGGCGAATCCCCAGCACTCGGCGAATTTTCGAAATTCGACGAATCGCGCGGCTCGGCCGCCGAGTGCGCCTTTCCAAGGCGCGGGAGGCACTGGGAGCGCTGGCGTCCGCGCCGGCATTCTAAGCTAATGTCCCGCGGTGCGGCCGCCCTCAGTTGCCTGGCTCGCCGGGCTTAGTCGGGGCGCTGGACGTCTCGCTTTCCTTCTCGGTCGAGGTTTCTGGCGCCGTCGCCGATCCTGACTTCTCGCCGCTGTTGCGCTGCTCGCGGCGTTCAATAAGGCGGTTTCGAATTTGCTCGCGACGATTGCGCATATTTTCCCGCTGCTCCGCGCGAAAGGCATCATAACGCGTGCGCTGTTCATCCGTGAGCTGCGCGCGGATGTCCCCCTCCATGCGCTGCAGGATCTGCAAGACCTCGCGCCGGCGTTCCTGAATCTCGTGTCCCGCCGATGTAATGATCGGGTGAATACGTTCGCGCTGCTCCGGACTGAGCGCGAGTTCCTCGGCGACTCGCTTGAACTGCTGTTCCGTGAAGCGCTCTGCGGCGCGCTGATGCCGGACTGACGGCTGCACGCGCAAAGCCACAAAGCCACCCGTTACGCCGCCAGCGATGAAAATGCCGATAAAGGCCAGTATGACTCCGAGCGTGCGGCTCATGCCGAAACGTCTCCCGTGTCCGTCACCACCACCGGCTCGGAAAGCGCCGCAACGTCCTCGTCGTTCGCGTCCATCACCGGTTTCAGATTCGTGGTCACTGTCGCCGCGGTGATCAGCGCCGCCACGCCCAATGCGGGCCAGGCGAAACGCACAAACAAGGACGGAGCCGCGGCGCGTTCCGCGCTCAACGCGCGCGCCGCGACACGCGTGGAAAATCCGAAAGGCGCCTCGACATTTTCTCCGGTATCCAGCGGAGCACTACGAGCAGCCGCGACGAGTCTATCCCAAGCAGTGGTGGTGTGTTTCCGTTTCATGTGCGTTCCTTGCTTTGCAATTCCTCGAAAAGTTTCTGCAGTTTTCGCCGCGCGCGAAAGGCGCGGACTTTGATCAGCGTCGTGTTCCAGCCGGTGAGGTCCTTGATCTCGGCGAGCGACTTCTGCTCGAGATCCAACAACTGGAGGACCATGCGATCGTCGGGCTTGAGCTGATCCAAGAGTTTGAAAACAAGCTCGCGCGCCGCCAAGGCATCGCCCGCGCTCACCTCGTTTTCGTTGGTCATGACGTCGTTCAACACGTCGGCCTGCTCCTCCGGCAAATCCGCCATGCGAAACTCCGGCCGGCGTTTTTGCGCACGCAGATGGTCGATGCACGTCGTGACCGCGATCCGCGACACCCAATGCGGAAACGGCACCTGTGCCTGATACTGTTCGAGTCGCGTGAACATTTTCAGAAAAATTTCCTGCGCGAGGTCTTCTTCAGCCACCCGCCGCGGCAAATGCGAACGGACGATCCGAATGACAAGCGGGTACAGCTGCTCAACCAAGCGCTTGGCGGCATCTTGGTCTTTGGCGCGGACTCGAGCGAGGCATTCGGGAAAATCGAATGTCTCAGCATCCTGTTCGGGCATGGGGTAATAAAACGTGAGTCATACACGCCTTTCAAGACGGCGCTGTGACCTCGCGCGTTACGTTCAAGGCGGGAAACGCCTAGATCTGAAAATCGGCTTTGCCGCTCGTTTCGTGCAGCCCGCACTCGCGTTTCAAACCACCGAAACGCGTGTCCTCTTCCCGCATCCCGTCGAGCAGCTTGGTCGTGCTATGCCAGTCGCCCACCGAAACATAGCCCTGTTCCCAAAGTGGATGATATGGCAGGTCGTTCTCCGTGAGATAGCGGTGAACCTTGCGGTTATCCCAATCAATGATCGGGTGAATCTTCGTGATCTTGTTCTGCCGCTGCACCACGGGCAGTGACTCGCGGGTGCTGCCTTGCGTGCGGCGCAAGCCGGCCAACCAAGCCGTGGCGCCCAATTCACGGACGGCGCGATCCATCGGCTCGACTTTGTTGATGAAGTTGTAGCGCTTCAGCCCGTCGATCCCCTGCTCCCACTGCTTGCCATAAAGCGCCTCCTGCTCGGCGGCGGTCATGGCGGGAACATACTTTCGCAAGTTGAGGTTGAGCTTCTCCGTCAATTCGCGGGCAAACCGATACGTTTCAGGAAAGAGATACCCGGTATCGATGAAGATGATCGGAATCTGCGCGCTCACCTTCGTGACGAGGTGAAGCATCACTGCCGCCTGAATGCCGAAGCTCGTCGTCATCACGAGCCGGTCGCCGTACTTATCCAGCGCCCATCTGATCCGCTCCTCCGCACTTAATCGATCAAAGTCAGGCGTTGCCTCGGTCGGCTCAGCAGCAGGAGCAGTCAAGTTCATAGCGGTCAAAAACAAATAGTTACTTTATGTCCTAAGTAAAGAAAACGGCACAAGTTTGTAGCGCGGCGTGCATATCCCGCTGCATAGTCGCCTCTTAAAACAGGCCAAAGCCTCTCGTTCAGGCGCGGTCCACGTGACTTTGGATGCCGGCGAGGACGCCAGCGCTCCCGGCGTGGCATGCGCCGTGGACGGCAGCGCTGTGGCCTCACGCTTCTGCAAGCGAGCGTGCACAGGAACGCCTTTTGCACGGGATGAGCAGGTCGCCGGGTATTTGGCCGGGCGTCGGCCTCTTGCCGACGTCGGCCGCTGGGAGCGCTGGCGTCCACGCCGGCATCGAAGGCCAAGCATCACAATCCGCCCAGCAAACGCTCGATCTCCGCCTTCTTCGCTTGCAATTCCGCGAGCTGCTTTCGCGCGCCTTCGAGCACCGCCGGCGGGGCTTTGCTGACAAAGGCGGTGTTGGCCAAACGCGCTTCCGTACCGGCGATGTGCTGCTGCAGTTTTTCGAGTTCCTTGGCTAAGCGCTGTTTTTCCGCAGCGACGTCGACGGTCGATGCCAAATCCAAGTACAGCGTACCCAGCGGCGTCACGACGGCCGGCGCCCCGTCCACCTTCGCTTTGCGGAGCAGCTCGTTCGCGCCAACCATGCGCGTGAGCTTGGACGCATTGGCGTCGAGGACGGCCCAATCTGCGTCACTCGCTGTCGCGAAAAACCGCACGTCGCGACGGCTGGCGAGATTGAACTCGGCCTTCAGCGCGCGCGCCTGGGAGGCGGTGGTCTTGAGTTTTTCCACGGCGCTGGCCGCGGCGGTGTCGATCGAAATGCCTCGCGACTTCAGCGCCTCTGAAAGCTCAGCAGCCGTCTCGATCCGCGCCTCTTCGATAAACGCATTCTCCGGGCCAAAACCGAGCAGATGCCAGAGTTCTTCCGTGATGAAGGGAATGAAGGGATGCAGCAGCAGGAGCGTCTGCCGGATGATCAAATCCTGCAGCGCCAGACACGTCGTTTTCGTGTCGGCTGACTGTAGTTTCGCTTTGGATACTTCGACGTACCAGTCGCAAAAATCATTCCAGAAGAATCCGTACAAGGTCTGCACCGCCGCGCTGAATTCGAATTCAGCAAATGCCTTTTCCACGGAGGCCGTCGTCGCGATCAATCGCTCGAGAATCGCGTGATCGTCGGCGTCGAACTTGGACGGCTCGAGCCGCGCGAGAATCGCGGCCACCGAAGAATTGTCTCCGGCCTCGCCGCTCATCTGCCGGAAGCGCGACGCGTTCCACAGTTTGTTGCAGAAGTTTTTTCCGCCCTCGATGCGCTCTTCCTGAAAGCGAATATCCTGCCCTTGCGGCGCGATCGAAATGATGCCGAAGCGCAGGCCGTCGGCGCCATATTTGTCGATCAGCGTCAAGGGATCGGGCGAGTTGCCCAACGACTTCGACATCTTGCGGCCTTGGGCGTCGCGGATGATGCCCGTGAAGTAGACATTCTTGAACGGAATGCGCTGGTCGAGCGACTCGCCAGGACGGATGAATTCCAGTCCGGCCATGATCATGCGCGCGACCCAGAAAAAGATGATATCCGGTCCCGTGACCAACGTCGTCGTCGGATAGAAATAATCGAAACCGGCCTTCTTCATTTCGTTCTGATTCGGCCAGCCCATGGTCGCAAATGGCCACAGCCATGAGGACGCCCAGGTGTCGAGGACGTCTTCTTCCTGCTCCCAGTTTTCCGGATCGCTTGGACCCTCGAGGGAAACCTGCACCTTCGTCGTATCGCGCAGATCGGCTTCGGTGAGTTTGCTGCGATCGAGACCCTTGCGGTACCAAACCGGG
The DNA here is from genome assembly GCA_035765635.1 of Opitutaceae bacterium. Lineage (GTDB taxonomy): Bacteria > Verrucomicrobiota > Verrucomicrobiia > Opitutales > Opitutaceae > EW11. The sequence goes on along the minus strand of DASTWZ010000051.1, from coordinate 28,089 downwards.
ATGCGATGGCCCCACCAAAGTTGGCGGCTGATGCACCAATCCTGAATGTTTTCGAGCCAGTGGAGGTAAACTTTGCTCCAGCGCTCCGGGAAAAATTTGATGTGACCGTCGCGCACCGCGGCTTTCGCTTCCTCGATCCGCGGATAGCGCAACCACCATTGCTCGGTCAGCCGCGGCTCAATCGGAACGTCGGCGCGCTCCGAGTAGCCCACGTTGTTCGCGTAGCTTTCCTCGCCTACGAGGTTGCCCGATTCCTTCAAGAGTTCCGCGGCCTTCTTGCGACCGGCAAAACGCTCGAGTCCGGCGAGCTCGGCGCCAGCGAGTTCGTTCAACACGCCGTCGGCGCGCAGGACGTCGACGATCGGCAGCTTGTGACGAAGGCCGACTTCGTAATCCACCTTGTCGTGCGCCGGGGTGATCTTCAGCGCGCCGGAGCCAAATTCCTTGTCAACCGCGGCATCGGCGATGATCGGAATCTGCGCGCGATTGATGGGGCGCCACACTTTCTTGCCGACGAGATCGGCGTAGCGCGGGTCTTCCGGATGCACCGCGATCGCGACATCGCCGGGAATCGTTTCCGGCCGTGTAGTTGAAACTTGGATATATTCGCCGGGCCGGTCGACCAGCTCGTAACGCACCTTGTAGAGCGTGCCGTTGGTCGGCTTCATGATCACTTCTTCGTCGGAGAGCGCGGTGAGCGAGACCGGGCACCAGTTGACCATGCGTTTGCCGCGATAAATGAAACCGCGGTTGAAGAGCTCCACGAAAACCTGCAGCACGGCGCGCGAGTACGCCGGATCCATCGTGAAGTGCGTGCGATCCCAGTCGCACGAGGCGCCCAACCGACGCAACTGCTCGAGGATGATGCCGCCTTTTTCGTGGCGCCATTCCCAGACCTTCTCGACAAACTTTTCGCGGCCGAAATCGTGACGCGTTTTTTTCTGCTTGCGGAGTTCACGCTCGACGACGGTCTGGGTGGCGATTCCGGCGTGGTCCGTGCCGGGAATCCAGAGCGCGGATTTCCCTTCGAGGCGGGCGCGGCGGATCAGGATGTCCTGCAACGCATTGTTGAGCACATGGCCCATCGTGAGCACGCCTGTGACGTTCGGCGGAGGGATGACGATGCTGTACGACGCTTTGCCCGGAACGACTTTGCCGGCGAAAGCATGAGCGGCCTGCCAGGCGGCGTACCACTTTTTCTCCACGTCACGCGGTTCGTAGCTCTTCGTAATCTCGGCCATGTTGGAAAAATTTGAACCGTCAAAACAACCCGCTGCGAATCCGACTGGCAAGTGGTATCCCGGCTGCTTCTGCGGGAAAACCCGGCCGATTGCGCCTTCCCGTAACCCCTGTTTCCTGTTCACCTCGAAAATTCAATGAGTGATCGCATCCTCAAGCATGCTCTTGAGCGCCTGAACTTCACCCCTGGGCAGCCCGTTTCGGCGCGCCTGCAGGCTTGCAAGACCTTCCTCCGCCTCGAGAGCGCCATGATTCGCATGCGTCACGACGCGGGCGACAGCGGTTTGGCCGTCGTGCAAGCACGGGCCGGCATGATCGATGTGCTGCTCATCCATCTTTTCGACTACGCGCTCGCGACCTGGACGCAGGCGAAGGGCCCTCCTCCATCGCCGGTTTGTCTCGTCGCGCTCGGCGGGTACGGTCGCGGAGAACTGAGTCCATTGAGCGACATCGACATCATGTTTCTCTTTCCCTCGAAAGTGAAACTGGCCGCCGTGAAGCCGCTGCAGGAGCACCTGGTAAACGAAATTCTCTACATGCTCTGGGACTGCGGGCTGAAAGTCGGCCACTCAACTCGGTCCGTGGACGATGTTTTCGCCGAGGCTCGCAACGATATCCAAACCAAGACCGCGCTGCTCGAGTCGCGTCTCCTCGCCGGCTCCGACGTGCTTTATCAAGGCTTCGCGCAAGCCTACGAAAATTTCTACCGCACGGAAAATCCGCGCGCCTACCTCACGGCTCGATTGGAAGACCAGGACGCCCGCCGCGCGAAATTCGGCGGCACGGTTTTTCTCCAGGAGCCGGACATCAAGAACGGCGTCGGCGGCCTGCGCGATTATCAAAACGCGTTCTGGATGGCGCGGGTGAAACTCGGAATCAAAGACATGTCCGAGCTCGCTGGACAGGGCATGCGCCGAAACGAACTGCGCGATTTTCAGCGCGCGTATGATTTTCTCCTGCGCGTTCGCAACGAGCTCCATTTCCAAAGCAAACATCCGACCGACTCGCTCAATCTCGAGGCGCAGCCGCGCGTGGCTTTCGGCCTCGGCTACACGAACAACGATCTGCTCGGACGCATCGAGCAATTCATGCATGACTACTATCGATCGGCGCAGACGATTTTTCGGACCTCGAAAAACATCGAGAACCGACTCGCCCTCACCCTCGAAAAACAAACCGGCTTCCGCCAATCATTTCGCGACGCGCTGCGCGCATACCGGCATCAACGCGCGAAAAAACTCGATGGCTTCGTGTTGCGCGGACAGGAGCTCGTCGCCGAGACGCCCGAAGTTTTCAAAGACGATCCGGCGCGGCTCATCCGCGTCTTTCGCCACTGCCAGCAGCTCGATGTGCGGCCGGATTTTTCGCTGCAAACATTGATCCGCGAGTCGCTGCCGCTGATCACGAAACGCATCATCAACTCGCGAGATGCGAACATCAGTTTTCAAGCGATTCTCAGCGAAGCCGGTTCCGTTTATCCGACGCTGGATCTGATGCACGAGCTCGGCGTATTGGGGCGGTTCATACCGGAGTTCGCCGCACTGACCTGCCTTGTCCAGCACGAGTATTATCATCGCTACACGGCGGACATTCACACGCTCCACGCCATCCGGGAATTGGATCGGATTTTTTCCGTGGCCGAGCCGATCACGCTGAAATATCGCGAAGCGCTGCACGAGACGCCCGATCCCACGCTGCTTTATTTAATTCTTCTGCTGCACGATCTCGGAAAAGCGCTGGGCATCAAGGATCACGCTGAAACCGGCGTGAAAGTTGCCCTGCCGATTCTCGAGCGGCTGCAAATCGATCAGCGCGGCCGGGAGATCGTGACGTTCATCATCAAGAATCACCTCATCATGGCACGCTTCTGGCAGAAGCATGACCTGGATGATCCCAAAACAGCACAGGCCTTTGGCGACTTGGTGGACGGTAATGCGGACAACCTCCGCTACCTGTACGTCCACACGTTTTGCGACGCGCGAGGCACTGCATCGGGACTCTGGAACGGCTACAAAGATACGCTTCACACCAGTCTCTACAAAGCTACCCTTGACCGTTTGATTCTCGGAGAAGCGATCGAATCAAGAAATTCCGAACGTACGCAAATGAAGCACCAAGAGTTGGTTTCCCAACAGATCCCTGGGATCAGCCCAGACGAAATTTCGGCACATTTTAATCTGCTGCCCGAGCGCTATTTCATTCATACGGATACTTCGGAAATCGCGCTGCACATTCAGATGGTGAACAAGCTTCTCCATTCGATTTCGGCGGCGGATTCCGTCGGCTCGCTCAAGCCGGTCATCGATTGGAAGGACGATCTGAATCGCAGCCTCACCGTGGTCAACGTGGTGACCTGGGACCGCGCCGGGCTCTTCTATAAACTCGCGGGCGCTTTCAGCGTCGCCGGTCTCAACATTCTCGGCGCCAAAGTCATCTCGCGCACGGACCACATCGCGATCGATACATTTTACGTCGTCGAACCCGGACGCGGCGTCGTGCAAAATCAAGCCGCGACGGAGACATTCGCAAAGACGGTCGACCAAGCCTTGATCGCCAACAAGGACCTGTATCCCGACATTCTGGCGCAGGCGAAAAAATACAGCCAAAGTCGCTACACCGGCACGCCGAGCGGCACGGAGACGCTGCAAAGTTCGTTTCCTCCGACCGTCGATGTGTATCACGAGCTCTCGTTGCAGCGCACGATCGTTGAAATCCAAGGCTACGATCAAATCGGTCTGCTCTATCAACTCGCGAAGACCATCTACGATCACGGCTTCGATATTACTTTTGCCCGCATCAGCACGGAGCGCGGCATCGCGTTGGACACGTTTTACATCGAGAGCGCGAACCATGAGCCGACCGCGGACACGAGCCGCCTCACGGCGCTGCGCGACACATTGATGACAGTCATCGCGCCGCCGGAACCAAGCGCGCCATCTACACCGTTGCTTGCCGCGAAGTAGACTGCTTCAGTCCGCGAGCTTGCATCCCTCAGCTCAGCCGCCGGGTTCTCCTGCTCCGGGAACGTTCGATCCGCGCACGCTTCCCGTCCTTTACCGCATCAGCTCGCTCGTCGGCCGCACGGAAGATCCCCGCCTGGCCCTGCGCTCCATCTTGTCGGAAATCATCGCGGCGCTGCACGCGTCCTCCGGCTCGATCGCGCTGCTCAATCCCGACACCGGCAAACTCGAGATCGACGTCCACCAAGGCCTGCCGGCCGAAACCGACGAAGTCGGCCTCCGCCCCGGGCAAGGCGTGACCGGCTGGGTGGCCTTTCACGGCAAACCACAGTTGGTCCCTAACGTCTCTCTTGATCCACGCTACATTTCGATCCGGCCGGAAGTGCGCTCCGAAATGGCGGCGCCGATGGAGGAAAACGGCCAGGTCATCGGCGTCATCAATGTCGATAGCGATGTCGTCGGCGGCTTCAACGAGAGCGATCTGGAACTCCTGGTTCTTTGCGCGCAAGAGGCCGCCGCTCTCATGTCGCGACTCTGGCAACTCCGCCAATTCCGCGGCAAGGCGCGCCAGCTCGAATCTCTCGTTTCCATCGGCCAATCGCTCGTCACCAAAATCGATCAACAGGAATTGTTCGACAGCGTCACCCGAGACGCCCGGCAGATCCTTCAGTGCACGACCTGCACGCTCTATCTTTACGACGAAACGCGAAGCGTCGTTCGCCTCGTCTCCGCGTCGAGCACGCACGCGCTCGATCTGCCCGCGAAGGACATTCCGCTCGACTCCTGCCTGGTCGCGTCGGTCATCCACACGCGCAAGCAGATCGATTATCCGAACGTCCGCAGTCCGGAATTTTTCGAGCTCCTCGATCTGCCGCGCGACCCTGATCTGCGCACGGTTTTGATCGCGCCGGTCATCTACGAGAACGAAGTCCTCGGCGCGCTCTCTGTATTCACAGATCGGGTACACCGCTTCACGAGCGATGAGAAACGTCTGCTTGGCGCGCTGGTCGGGCTCGCCGCTGTGGCGCTGCAAAACACGCGGCTCTACGCGCGGGTTTTTCAGAGCGAGGAATCCCTTCGCAAGAACGAACAGCTCACGACGCTCGGCCTGCTCGCCGCGGAGATCGCGCACGAGATCCGCAATCCGCTGACCGTGATCAAACTCTTGTTCGGCTACCTTGGCCTGGACTTCCCCGAGAATGATCCGCGCCGCACCGATGTGCGCGTGATCTCGGAGAAACTCGATCAATTGGAAACGATTGTTTCCCGCGTGCTGAATTTTGCGAAAGCCCCTTCGAGCCTTCATTCACGCTGGAGCGCGAACGACATCATCGAGGACACGATCGTCCTCATCCGCCTGAAACTGGCGCAGAGCAAAATCCACCTGCACTACGAGCCGCCTGCCCGACCGGTCGTCGTCGATGTCAACAAAGGCCAACTGCAGCAGGTGCTCTTGAATCTTCTGATCAACGCGACCCAGGCGATGCACGAAGGCGGTGAAATTCACATCAAGTGTCACACCGAAGATCGCAGCGGAGGCCGCCTCGCCCACATCGATATCCGCGACACGGGTTGCGGAATTCCCGAGCCGATGCGCGAGCGCATTTTCGATTCGTTTCTGAGCGGGAGACCCGACGGCACCGGCCTGGGATTAGCCATCGCCAAACGCATTTTGCAGAGTCACCACGGCGACATTCAGCTGCTGGACACCAGCGCGAGCGGAACGACCATGCGCATCACCCTGCCCCTCGCATGAGATCGCCCATGATGAAGAACGCCCGATTTCTCGGCGTGATGATGTTCGTCTTCATCGCGAGCGGCCTGGCGATCATTCTGCTGGCCAGGCGGGTCCCGCTCCCCTTCCGCATCGCCGCCGCCTCGATCGATTTCCTGGCCGCACTCGGAATTGGGACGCTTTTAAGGCAAAGGAAGAATGAAGAAGGCAGAATGAAGAATGGGCAAAAAGCGGCGGGTATTTCCAAAACCGAGGGCGACAATTAGCCAGTGTCGGTTACAAAGGGCGGCCAGTACATCTGATTGCCGCCATTCTGCATTCTTACTTCTTCATTCTTCCTTTGTCTTTGCCTCACTCGTCCAGTTCTACGTTCCAGTAGGCGACGTCGAGGAAGTCTTTCCACATCTCGTGCTGCTTGGTGCCGAGGACCAGGCTGATGACGGGGCGCCATTTCGGGCGGACGGGCTTGCGGATCAGACGCATGTTCGCCTCGTGCGGCAGGCGATTCGCCTTCTTGGAATTACACTTGATGCACGAGCAAACGATGTTCTCCCACGTCGTCTTGCCGCCGTAATGACGCGGGATGACGTGATCCAGATTCAGCTCCTCGCGCGCGAAAATCTTCGAGCAATACTGGCACTGATTCTTGTCGCGCTCGAAAACGTTGTTGCGCGTCAGCTTCAGCTCCTTGCACGGCAGCTTGTCGAAAAACGTAAGCAAGATCACCCGCGGCAGCCGTATCGTGCGGCTCGGGGTCCGCACCGTCTCGAGTTCAGCGATCGGCGGATTGCTCTCCGAGAAATCGATCCAATCCAGCATCGAGAAAACGCGGAAGTCTTCATCGTGATGATGGACAACGTGAGCGTGTCCTCGCGCGAGAAGCGCGAAGGCGCGTTTGGCGCCGATCACGTTCACCGCCTGCCAAAGGCGGTTAAGGACCAGCACGGGTTGATCGAGAGCGGCCTCCATCTCGGGCCTCGGAGGTAGCCGCGCCGCCAATGACTGTCAAGCAGGCCGACGTCACGATCGTGCGGCGGAAAATCAGAGATCGTTTGCATTCAAGTCCGCGCGCAAGGCGAAGAACACCGTCGTGCCTCGCCCTGGCGCCGATTCGATCCAGATCCTGCCGCGATGCCGGCGCACGATGCGCTGGGCCAGCGCGAGTCCAACGCCTTGTCCGGGAAAATCACGGTCGCCGTGAAACCGCTTGAACAGCCCGAATATGCCGCGGCAATGCGTCACATCCAAGCCGACGCCATTGTCGCGCACCCAGTACACCAGCTCGTTGCCTTGGCGCTGGCCTCCGACTTCAACGCGCGGATGTTGCGAGCGACTGCTGAATTTCGCCGCGTTCGAAAGCAACTCCGCCCAAAGCTGCTGCAACAGCGAGAGGCATCCCTGCGCGGGAGGGATTTCAGCAAGCGACAATTGCAGCGCACGCCCCTGGTCGCGGCTGACCTTTTCCCACGCGCCACGAACGAGAAAATGCATGTCGACCGTGGTCAGATACAGCGGCGTCTGGCCGAGCCGCACCCAGCCGAGCGTTGCTTCGATCAGTTCGCCGAGGCGGTGCGCGCTCCGCAGGATCGTATTGGCAAAGCGAATACGTTCCTCGCTCATCTGTCCTTCGGCGTCTTCCAGAATGACTCGGGCATAGCCATCGATGTGCCGCAACGGCGCGCGAAGGTCGTGCGAGAGGGCATAGGTCAGCGCATGAAACTCGTCCTTCAACTCGAGCACCTGCTGCCGGCTCTGCGCGAGGCGCTGTTCCAATTCCAGCCGCGCACAGGCTGCGTCGAAAAGCTCGGCCGCGCTGCCGAGGGTTTCCTCGTCCTCCGGCGTGATCGCGTAGTTCCTTTCCCAATACAAACAGAGCAGGCCGCGCTGGCCCTGCGCGCCAAATGAAATTCCGGCGAGCCCGCGCACACCCAGCAAAACTTCCTCCGGTGCGCTGCGGCCGTCGCGAGTGAGATCCGTGACTTTCTCAAATCCGTCGTGCTGCGCCATCGCTCCGACGACGGACTGGAGCGGAAAGACGCGATCCTGCCAGTGAGGCGTGCGCGCGCTTTCGCACACGCACCGGATCCCGTCCGGCGAGACCACGAAGATGGCCGAGCCATCGGCTTCGGAAATTTTTCGGGCGGTCGATACCACCAGCTCGCGCGCCTCGCTCAGGCTGCGCACCCAGCCCAGGCGGCGCGCCAAGTTGATGACTTCTTCCCGGCATTCGGCCACGGAACGTTCGGCGTGAAAGAGCGGCGGGGTGCCGTTGCTCACGTCATTCAGCACGCCAATCTCTAGAGGAGAATCATCCATCGGGGAAATGGCCGACGCTTCCGAATGCGATGCCCATATATTGAGTTCGTCCTCGCGCGCAGCAATCGGCGACGCGGATTTTTCCAAATTTGGCAGGCCTCATTGCCCACCAAATCTAGGCATCCACACGATCAAAACCCAGCTTGCACCGCATCTGCCGGGTCTCAGGCTCGGCCCGATGATCGAAGTCAGCGGCCTCACGAAGTCATACGGAGATTTTGTCGCAGTTCGGGATCTCTCTTTTTTCGTCCGCACTGGAAACATCATGGGCCTCGTGGGCCCGAATGGCGCGGGCAAGACCACGACGCTGCGCTGCCTCACGGGAATCATCCCACCCACCATGGGTCGAATTCTTCTCAACGGCGTCGACCTGGCCTCGGAACCGGTCAAAGCGAAACGCCAGCTCGCGTTCTTTCCGGACGAACCGCGGCTCTTCGATAATCTTTCCCTCTGGCAGCACCTCGTCTTCACGGCGCGCCTGTATCAGGTTTCCAACTACGAAGCGCGCGCCGAAGCGCTCCTGCAAAAACTGGAAATCGCCGACAAACGAAAGCTCATGCCGAGCGAACTCTCCCGCGGCATGAAGCAAAAACTCACGCTGGCCTGCGGCCTGTTGCACGAGCCAAAAGTCATCTTCTTCGACGAACCCCTCACCGGACTCGATCCAGGCGGCATCCGCTCGATGAAGGAGACTATCCGTCAACTCGGCCGCGACGGCGCCGCCATCATCATCAGTTCGCACCTGCTCAGTTTGCTCGAGGAAGTCTGCAGCCATGTCTTGATCCTGAAGGACGGCGTCAAAGTGGCCGATGGGGAGATAAACGAAGTCCGACGCCGCTTCGGCGCCGAGGGAGACACCAGCCTGGAGGATGTGTTTTTCCGCGCGACCGACACGACTCCTCCGCCCCTGCCTAACGCCTCGAATGAGCCACCGCCGGCGCCGCGAGAGGCTGGCGCCGATGCGCCTCGCGTATGATCCGGGCCGTCCTCTTTCTCGAATACGCCACCATCGTCAATGCGGTCCGAAACCGGATCATGCGGCTGCGCCAGCCGCGGTATCTTTTCGGGGCGATCGTCGGCGTCTGCTACATGTATTTCGCCGTCATTCGGCGGGTTCAACCAGGCTTTCATCACGGTGGCATGCCGCCCGCGATGGCCTCGGCAGCGACGCTCAATACCCTCGAGCTCATCGGTTCGTTGATCCTCGTTCTCAATGTGCTCGGCACCTGGATTTTCGGGGGCAGTCGCGCGGCGCTGAATTTCACCGAACCCGAGATCGCGTTTCTTTTTCCGGCACCGGTCTCGCGGCGTTCGCTGATCCATTTTCGTCTGCTGCGCGGTCAATTCCGCGTGCTGATCACTGCGCTGTTCCTCGGTCTGTTGTCCCAGCGCTGGACATCCTACGGCGGCTCGACCTTCGTGCACGCCCTGGGCTGGTGGCTAATTCTCTCGTTTCTCAACTTACACTTCATCGCGGCCGCGTTCACCAAGGATCGGTTGCTGGAAGCGGGGCTGAGCGAACGAATGCGGCGTTTCATCGTCATCGGTGCCACCCTGATCCTCGTCGTTGTAGCGCTTCGCTGGATACAGAAATCGACCGCAAATCTTTCGTTGAACGACTCCGTTGAACTGGAAGCTTTCGTTGCCCGGGTCTTCAGCGCTCCCGCGCTTCATATCGTGCTCTGGCCTTTTCAGTTGCTTGTCCGACCTTTTCTCGCGCCGACGTTGAGGGAGTTCCTCGTGGCGTTGCCCGCGGCGATGGTCGTGCTTCTTCTGCAATACCTTTGGGTCATCAAGGCGGAGGTGTCGTTCGAGGAAGCGACGATCGCGCGGGCGCGGCGCCGAGCCGAAGCAGGGCTCGCGCGCCAAGGTCCATCGCGCGTCGGAATACGCAAAGCGACCCGCGAGCAGAAAGAGCCTTTCGAGCTTCGCGCCACGGGCCGTCGTTTCATCGCGTTTTACTGGAAGGCGGCGATCGAGATTGGTCCGTATGCGCATCCCAGGACCTTCGCGACGGTGGGCGCCATTGCGATTGCGACGATGCTCTGGCTGCTTCATATGCCAGCCTTTGCGGGCGCCGTGAAGATCGTCTGTGTCGTCATCGGGATTCTCGGCGCGTACGGGCTCATTCTGAGTCCGATTATTTTTCGCCGTGCGGCCCAACGCATGGTCGACACTATCGAGGTCTCGAAGGCGTATCCGATCGGCGGATGGGAAATTGTTTTGGGCGAGTTGGTTTGCCCGATTTCGATCGTCGCGATGTTCGAATGGATTCTCATCACGCTTCTCGCCGTGGTGGGCTGCAACTCGGCTGACGTCCTCCACCAGACACCCGTGCTGATCGCGACGGCCGCGGTGGGCGCCGGGCTGGTCTTGCCGCCGCTGAACGGACTTCTCTTCGCGATTAATTGCGCCATCATTCTTTATTTTCCGGCGTGGATCAGCACCGGTCCAAACTCGGGACAGGGCATCGAACGTTTGGGTCAGCGACTGATTTTTGCTGCGGGGTACCTATTGATCATGGCAGTCGGGCTGGTGCCTGCCGTGGCGCTCGGTGGTGGGGTCTTTCTGTTGGCGGTATCGCTTTCCTCGACGCTCGTGATTCCGGTCGGGCTGTTCGCCATCGTGGCGGCCGCGGTGCTCCTCGGCGAATTCGCGCTCGTCGTTGCCGCCCTCGGCCGTCGCTACGAGCGCTTCGATCTATCGGCTGAGCTACCTCGCTGAACCCATGGTGTCGATTCCCCAGCACGTCCTCGACGAAGCCAAAGCTCGCGTCGAACATTTCGCTTCGCAGGGCGAACTCATCACGCCGCGCGAAGCCTGGCTTCTCTCCGGCGAAACGAAGGGCGCGCAGACGCTCTGGTCGATCGCCTTCGCACTCAGCCTGGAGCGAGAAGTGAATGCCGACGATCTGAACGATTGGCTGGAGAAAATTTTTCCACAGTACGCAAAGTTGCCCGAGCCACACCACCCGCCCCCCGAGCCAGAGGAAAACTAGATCGCGGCCACGAAAAAGCGCAGGGGTCTGGGCCACGGCGATTTTTTTGGCCGCAAAAAGGCTCAAGAAGGACGCAAAAAAGATTTTTTAATTCCGGAGCGGCTCAGATATTCGTCGCTCGGAAGTGGTCTGGTATTTTGGTTTGGAGTTACAAGCCAATACCCCAACCGCGTTTTGGAGCGGAAATTTCCAGCGATATCGCCGACTCAGAATCCTCTTTGCACTTTTTGCGCCTCCTTGCGGCTATAGTTTTTAAGATTCCCTCACCTCTCCACTCTCGAGCATGGCAACCATTTCCGTTTCACAGGATCGGCCGAAACTTTCCAGCATCACTGGAGCGCAATGGAAATCGGGATTGGCGGCCTGGCTTGGATGGTTGTTCGACGGACTGGAACTGCATCTCTACACTCTCGTTGCGACGCCGCTCGTCATCCAACTGCTCGGCGCGACGTCGACGGCCGATCCAAACGTCAAAGAAAAGTCCGCCTACATTCAGGCGGCATTTCTCATCGGCTGGGCGGTGGGCGGCGCTTTTTTTGGCCGGCTCGGCGACCTGCTTGGCCGCAGCCGCGCGCTCTCGTTGACCGTGCTGACGTATGCATGCTGCACCGGGCTCTGCGCGGTCGCGCAGACTTGGTGGCAGCTGATGATTTTTCGTTTCGTGGCCGCGTTGGGCATCGGCGGTGAATGGGCCGTCGGCGCCTCCCTGCTCGCGGAGACATGGCCGAAGTCCTGGCGCCCCTGGCTCGCCGCTGTGCTGCAATGCGGCGTGAACGTCGGCATCCTGCTCGCGTCGGGTATCGTCGGCGCGCTTTCGCTGCTTCCGCATCCCCCCGCGGAGCGTTACGTTTTCCTGATCGGAATTCTCCCCGCCGTAATGGTGTTCTGGATACGCAAGAGCGTGCCGGAACCGGAATCGTGGACTCGCGCGGATTCACGGGGCGCGAAGCCCTCGGCACTTCAACTTTTCCAAGGCGCGATCGCCAGCGTCACCGTGCGCACGAGTCTGGTTTGTGCGCTCAGCTTGTCCGCTTGGTGGCTGTTCATTTTCTGGAATCCGCAGCACCTGCGTCACGTCTTGGTCGTCTCGGGCGAATCGCCAGCGCGCATCACGCAATTGGTGACGGCTTCGTTTTTCGTCATGATCGCGGTGTCGATTTTCGGAAATTTCGCCGCGGGCTGGCTGGCTCAGAAGATCGGTTATCGGAGGAGCATCATCGTGATGTTTCTCGGGCTCGGCGGCGGCATGATCGGAAGCTTTATCGTGCCGCGCGGCTTTGCCGAACTCGCCTGGTTCTGGCTGCCGCTCACCGGCTTTTTCTCCGGCGTGTTCGGTCTGTTCACGATGTATTTGCCGCCCTTGTTTCCGACACTGCTTCGCACGACTGGCGCTGGTTTTTCCTACAACGTCGGTCGCCTCGCCGCCGCCGCGGCCTCGGTCATCTTCGGCTGGATTGCGCCAGTGAACGACTATCGCAGCGCGCTACTCTGGTCGAGCGCCCTGGCCATTTTCGCCGCGATCGTGTCGGTCCTGCTGCCCGAGCAGGAAAGCGATTGATGCTCTGAATTGCTCCCTCTCACGCCTTCGCGGGATAGCACCGCACGAGGGCGGCTTGCAGTTCCGCGACGCGCACGGGCTTGCTCAGATAGTCGTCCATGCCGACGGCGATGCATTTTTCGCGGTCGCCTTGCATGGCATTCGCAGTCAGCGCAATCACTCGAATCTTCGACAGTGTAGGGTTTTCGCGGATACGCCGCGTGGCCTCGAAGCCGTCCATCTCCGGCATGTGGCAATCCATCAGAATCACGTCGAACTCCTGCTTCTCGAGAGCCGCCAAAACTTCGAGACCGTTCGACGCGGGAGTCGCGCGGTGTCCGAGCTTTTGCAGCTGCAACAACGCCACGCGCTGATTGACCAGATTGTCCTCGGCGAGCAGGACGCGCAGCGAAACCGGCGGCACGGAAATCGTCGGTGCATGCGAGCGATCTCCACTCTTCAATTCAGGCGTTCCGGTGCCGATCCGCGTGCCGCGATGGCCATTCAATCCACTCGTTTCCGGCGGCGGCAAAACGCGGACCAACGCGGATAGGAGTTCGCTTTGCCGAACGGGTTTCAATAGCGACACCGCGAGGCCGAGTTCGATCATTTCGTTCGGCATGACCGCCCGGGAAAGCGTATTCAAAAATACTATACGCAGCCCCTCCAGTTGCGGCTTGGCGCGAATGGCCCGCGCCAATTCGAGACCATCCATCCCGGGCATCGAAGCGTCGATTACGACGACGCCGAACGGCTCAGGCGTCATCGCCGCCGCTGACAAGACATTCAGCGCCTCCTTCCCGGAATTCACGTCGGTCGTCTGCATTCCCCACGACGATATATAATGGTCGAGCAATCGGCAGCTCGTCGTCGAATCGTCGACCAAAAGGACCTTCGTGCCGCGCAAAATCGGCGGCGACGCGTCGGCCGCCAACACCGCGCTCACGTCCGGGTGCTTGGCAAATTTCGCGGTGAACCAAAACGTCGAGCCCTCGCCTACGGTACTCCGCACACCGCAACGGCCGTCGAGCAGCTCCACGATCTGCTTCGAGATCGCGAGCCCCAAGCCAGTGCCGCCGAAACGCCGGGTCGTTGAATTGTCCGCCTGGCTGAAGGGTCGGAACAACCGGCCTTGTTCCTCTGCATTCAGGCCCACGCCCGTGTCGATGATTTCAAAAAGGAAGCGCGCCTCATCGGCTGTTTCCGACTCGAGCGAGACTTGGAGAATCACTTCGCCGCGGTGGGTGAACTTGATCGCGTTGCCCAGCATATTCAGCAGCACCTGACGCAGCCGGCTCGGATCGCCGCGCAAGGCCGAGGGCAAGCGACTCGGGATAAAGGCCGTGAGTTCGAGATTCTTCGCCGCGGCGCGCGCCCCGAGCAATTCCACCGTGCCGTCGATCGTCTCCCGCAAATCGAAACCCACGCTGTCGATCTGCAGCCGACCCGCCTCCATCTTGGAAAAATCCAAAATGTCGTTGAGCACCGTGAGCAGCGCTTCGGCGCCGTTGCGGATCGTCTCGGCGAAATCCTTCTGATGCCCGTCGAGCTTTGTATCCAATAAAAGATTACTCATGCCGATCACCGCGTTCATCGGCGTGCGAATCTCGTGGCTCATGTTGGCCAGGAACTCGCTCTTCGCGCGGGTGTTCGCCTCGGCGGCGTCTCGCGCCCGCTTCAACTGTTCCTCGATCTGCTTGCGCTCGCTGATGTCGCGCACGATGCCGAGAATGCCGACCGCTCGTTCTCCCTCCCGAATCAAACGCGAGCTCGTCTCGATCCAGATCACCCGTTTGTCGCGCGTCAGCAGCTGACTCTGAAACGTGACCGTGCCGTCGCTGCTGGAAGCGAGTTCGGGATGACGCCAGTTCTCCTTGTCTTTTTCCGCGACGAGCATGTCGCGAAAATTCATCCGCAGCGCGTCCGCTTTCGAAAAGCCCGTCATGCGTTCGCCCGCCGGATTGAACGACGTGAATTGTCCATCCAGATCGGTCGTGAAGATGAAGTCGCTTGCGTTCTCCACGATCCCGCGGTGGCGGTCTTCCAGGACGACTTCCTTTTCCAGCTGCGCGCGAATCTGGTTCATCTGCAGACGCACCCGGCGGCGCAGGGCCGTGGCCCAGGCAAAACCGAGAAGCGCGCAGCCCGCGAGCAGGGACGCGGCCACGATGGCGCGCTGGGCCGTCCAGATTCGCGCCTTCTTGAACACGCGAATGTCAGCCGCGGTTCGCGCGAGAATCTGAAAGCTCCGTGAATGCCGCGAGTCGTCCTCGACCACGCGGTAGATGCCGGTGGTCTCGAGTCCGGTGTCCAACGCAAGTTCCGGTGGCGCCTCGTTCTTGTTCGGATGCTCGAGCACGATTTCGAAAAGCGTCTCGCCGGATTGCAGCGTGAGCCGCGTGCGATGCGGCTGGCGCAATTGGTTGATCAAATTGCCGCGCACGATGACGAGACGGCCATCGAGGTTGTCCATCAGCTTGGACGCATCCGTGATCGGCGTGGGCGTCACCGCACGACTCGCGCCGGTGCGGCGGAAAACTGCATCGCGCAAGATGGGGCGATCGCCCTCGCGGCCAATCAGGCCGACGACTTCGATGTGTTCACCCGGCGTGAGGCGTTCCTCGCTGCGGCTCAGCACGAGCAGTCCGCTGGAAGCCTGCTCCAGAAAAACATATTGCCCGACCTGCTGATGAAGAACCGTGCCGGAAACTTTCGCCCGCGTGATGGCCGGTGTCGCACTCAACTGGCGAACGCTCGCGAAAGAGCGTAGTGGAACTTCGAATACGTCGGTCGGGGCATCTTCGTCGACGAGGAGATTATGCAGATACGGCATCAAGAGCCGGAAGCCCACGATGCGATTGTCCTCATCCAAACGCGTTTCGCACACGCCGCGCACACGGATCAGGGCATTGCGCAAATTTTCGAGATGCTCGGGCGTCTGGATGATCGCGGTGAACTCGCCGCGCGGCGTCGTGATATCCAAATGCGTGTAGTGCCCGACGATTTTCGAGCCGCGCAAATAGCCGTGCATCTCGACCCATTGCGCTTCCTCACTACCCGTCATGGCCTCGTCGAAAGAAATCAATCGATGCTGCGGCAGGCGCATCACGGCCGGGACGGTCAGCGTCGAGAGTTCCACGGCGGCGCCATTGCCGTGCTTGTACGTTTTCCCTTCGATCACGACCTGCTTCTGGATGATCGGCACGGCGACCGATCGCGGCTTGAAATGCACGCGCACGCCGCCGGAGACATCCTGGACAAACAAATATTCCGACTCGGGCTGCGCCCAGGTGACCACGCCGGAAATTCTCACGGAACGACCGCTGACGACTTCTTCCGGGGTCAGCCCGCGGATGTCTTCGACGAGGCGCAGCGGATCAGCAGGGGTGCCTTGGGGGCGGACCGCCACCGCATTCCCCGGGGCGACGCGCACGAGAGCTCCGTGAATCGTGCAGACCGAACCGGAGATCGAAACCGAACCCACCGCCTCCACCTCGGTGCCTTCAGGGAAGCGTTTGTCCTGCAGCGTCTCGACCAAAATCTGCCCGCTTTCGTCGCGAATCACGACGCTCGTTCCGGGTTCCTGCGCCTGAACCCGGCCGCGCACGCGCACCGTCGAATCCAGCGTCGCCTGAAAAAGATGCCGCAGCGGCGTGATCGGAATATCGAAAGCCGGATCCTGCGAAATCGGCCGTAGAACTTCCAAATCGCTCAACGAGCCCGCCCAAATTTCGATCTCGGGTTGAGCGCCGGAGGGATCGACGCGCGCAGAATAAATTCCTGTGATGCGAATATAGGCGGATTCGAAGTTCGGCACCGGCGCTCCAGGCGAGAGAGCGACCCAGCCAATGACCGAGCGATTGTCGGCGCGCATTTTCAGGCGGAGATGCCACTCGTCGACCATCAGCTGCGTGTCGACATAGGCTTCGGTAAACACGCGATGACGATCGAGCGCTTCGATTTCGCCGAAACGTCCCTTGATGTCTTCGGCCGGCGTGTTGTCTTTCTCCGCGATGACCTCGACGCGCACATCGCGCTTGGTCAGGCCATGCGACGGGATGATCGTGCCGGTCAAATGAACGCGCTGCCCCGCGTGAAACGGCGGTTGCTCACTCTCGTCCCATTCGATCGGGAAATAGCCGAGGCCCGAGTTCGATTCGTACCAAAGATTGTGCCAGGCGCGGTCGAGGAAATTGATGCGGATTTCCATATCCAGGCCGAAGCGCAGGTCACGCGTCTGGCCCGACGCCCGATCGAATTCCGCGCTCGTTCGAATTACGCCGGCGAGTTTTTCGGGTTCGACCGGCTCGCCTTCGTCTCCGGCGCGGACGACCGTGGCGACGAAAGTGAACGCGAGAACAAGTGCCAGACACGAGCGAGCTCGCCGCGAGGCTCCGGGAAAAGCCAACGCGGCCAAAACGCGGCAAAGCGCCAGGCGACAGATGGAGTCAGGCACTGTGGTAGTTCTTCGGTTCAAAAAGTTGTAACTTTAGAAACATCCGGAGAGGCAGAAATCCTTCACCACCCCACCAGCAACCGGTGGGAAAACTTCATGTGATGGCCGAATTTTCGGCGAGTCCTTAAATCGAGGGATTTCACCCTACAGCGAGTGTGCAAACAGGCGGTTTCGGGCAGTACGCCTCCAAACCTCACCACCATTCTGTACTCCTCGCCGCGCAGGATGATTGTCAGCTGTGTTCGTCTTCCTGTGTTGCGAGCCCATCCCAGCGCGCACACTCGTGAACGATGGCTGGTTCGATCACGACGGCAGATTCTCCGGAAGCATCCACGAACAAGACGCTGATGAGCATTTTGTTCGCGCTGAGCATCTCTCACATGCTCAACGACACGATCCAGGCGCTCCTCCCGTCGATCTACCCGTTGCTCAAGACCCACTTCGATCTGACTTTTACGCAGGTCGGGATGATCACCTTCGTCTTCCAGTGCACGGCGTCGCTCCTCCAACCCATCGTCGGCGTCTACACTGACCGCCGGCCGCTCCCATACTCCTTGCCCGTCGGGATGGGCATCACGCTTTGCGGTCTCGTCGTGCTGGCTCGTGCGCCGAGTTATAACTGGATTTTGGTCGCGGCCGGCTTGGTGGGCATGGGCTCATCCATCTTTCACCCTGAAGCCTCGCGTCTGGCGCGTCTCGCATCCGGCGGCCGTCACGGCTTTGCCCAATCGCTTTTTCAGGTGGGCGGAAACTTCGGAAGTTTTCTTGGGCCGGTTTGCGCCGCGTTCGTGGTCATGCCCTACGGCCAGCGAAACGTGCTGTGGTTCTGCGCGCTGGCGTTTCTGGCGATGCTGATTCTCGGTCGCGTGGGCAACTGGTACCAGGAGCACCTCACGGTCGGCGTGAAGCAGCGCGGCGGAAAGGTCGCCAAGCTTCCAAGCCCGTATCCGCGAGCCACGGTCATACGCGCGATGGCGGTGCTGATCGCGCTGATTTTCTCGAAGTACATCTACCTCGTCAGCCTGACCAACTACTACACGTTTTATCTCGTCGCGCGGTTCGGCATCGGCGCGCAGCACGCGCAGCTCTATCTTTCAATTTTCCTCTTCGCTGTCGCCGCCGGCACCTTCATTGGCGGCCCGATCGGAGACCGCGTCGGTCGCAAATACGTGATCTGGGTTTCGATTCTCGGCGTGGCGCCTTTCACCTGGCTGTTGCCGGAAGTGAACTTGTTCTGGGCCGCGGTGCTCAGCGCGATCATCGGCGTGGTGCTCGCCTCGGCGTTTTCCGCCATTCTCGTCTACGGTCAGGAGCTCGCTCCCGGCCGCGTGGGCATGATCGCGGGTCTTTTCTTCGGTCTCGCTTTCGGCGTGGCCGGTATTGGTTCGGCGCTGCTCGGCCGCGTGGCCGATCACATCGGCATCATCCGCGTCTTCGAGTTTTGCCGTTACCTGCCGTTGCTCGGCCTGCTCACGGCGTTTCTACCGAACCTCGATTCGCGTCACCAAAAAACGAATACAGCCTGAGAATCAGGGCAGCTTGGCCTGGATGATTTTGCTGACGGAGCCAAAATCAATCAGGCCCGCGTCGGGGTGCTTTTTCAGCGCGCCCATGACTTTTCCCATGTCCTTCTTGCTCGTCGCGCCGGTGGACTGAATCGCCTCGGCCACGAGCGCGTCGAGCTTCGCGGCATCCAGGCCTGCCGGTAGGTATTTTTCCAATACACGAATCTCGTTCTCGTTCGCCGCGGCGAGATCGGCGCGGCCGCCTTTTTCGAATTCCGCTTTGGCGTCGGTCAGATTCTTCACCGATTTCCGCAGCGTCGCGGTGAAGAGCGCGTCGTCGATCGGCTTGTTCTGATCCATCGCGGCGCGCTGGATCGCAGCGTCAGCGGTGCGAAGGACGAGCGCGGTCGCGCTGTCGCGCGCTTTCACCGCGCCGAGGATGTCCGCCCTAAGCTTTTCGTACTGTGTGGCCATATCGGTTAACCGTGCGCGGAGTTGCGCCGTTGTCGAGCAGCGCCGCCACGCCGCGACGTGGTTAGATTGCCCACGAATCACACGAAGAACACGAAAACGAACCTCGGAATTTTCCCACGGAATACACGGAAATCACGGAAGGGTTCGAACCTGAACAGGCACAGGCGAGAAAAAGGAGTTTCGCAGACCGTTGAGGTAAACCGGATCTTTGATCAGCGCCGGCTTTCCGTACATTCCGTGGAAAAAATAGTTCAGACATTTCGTGTCCTTCGTGTGATTCGTGGGCTTTCTCAAAGCAGCGCCGCGGCGAAATCATCTTCGAAAACGAAAAGCGCGCATCGAACCGCGCCAGTCACCGGGGGTCTGCCACATTCCCCTTCATGAAGACGATCGTGATCATCAACTCCGCGGCGGGCACCGTGGTAAAGTCCGATGGAAAATTGGACGCGGATCGTCTGCGCGCGCTGTTTCGCGAAACCGGTTTGAATCCAGAAATCCACTACGTGCCGCCCGAGGCAATTTCCGCGCGCTTGAAGGAGGCGGTGAGCCAGGCTCCCGAATGCCTGGTGGTCGGCGGCGGCGACGGCACGATCAACAGCGCGGCGCGGCTCCTCGCCGGCACGCGCATGACGCTCGGGCTTCTTCCATTCGGGACGCTCAATCACTTCGCGACGGACTTGAACATCTCGCCAGAACTAGAAAAAGCCGTCGCGACGATCGCACACGGGCAGGTGAAGGAAATCGATGTCGGCGAGGTGAACGGCCAGATTTTTCTGAACAACTTTTCCATCGGCGCCTACCCGGCTGCGGTCCGCGAGCGCGAACGTCTCCGCCAGACTCATGGCCACGGAAAATGGCGCGCGATGACGCTCGCGTCGTTCAATGTGCTGCGCCGTTTGCGACGCTTTCGCGCGCAGCTGGAGATCGATGGTCAGACCATGCGGACGCGGACGCCGTTCATTCTTGTATCCAACAATCACTACGCCGGACATGTCTTCTCGCGCCGTCTGCGCGAGCGCATCGACGCTGGCGAACTTTGGCTGTATTCCACTCGGGCTTATCACGTGCTGACTCTCGCTCAGCTCGGCTTTCGCGCTTTGTTGGGAAAACTCGAAACCGCGCAAGCCTTCGAGAGTCGCGCCGCCCGCCACATTTCGATCACGCTGCGCATGCCAAGACTCCAAGGCGCCATCGACGGCGAACTCCGCGATTTCGAGTCGCCGCTTCACTTGCAGAGCAGGCCACGAGCGCTGCGCGTGCTCGTCCCGGCGGATGCCGCATGAAAACCATCGCACACATTTCCGATCTCCACTTCGGCACCGAAGATCCGGTCCTCGCCGAAGCTCTCGCCGCCGATCTTCAGCAGGCTCCGCCATCACTGCTCGTCGTCAGCGGCGACTTCACACAACGCGCGCGCCGTTCCCAATTCAAAGCGGCGCGAGATTTTCTCGATCGTCTGCCTCATCCGCAGCTCGTCATCCCGGGCAACCACGACATCCCGCTGTACGATGTCGTGCGTCGTTTCTCCAGCCCGTTGGGCCGCTACAAAAAATTCATCGAGTCGAATCTGAATCCGACCTACGTCGACGACGCGTTGCTGGTCATCGGCCTCGACACCACGCGTGCCTACAACTGGAAGTCCGGCGGCATCTCCGAGGAGCAAATGCGTTTTCTGGCCGACACGCTCGGCGCCGCGGGCTCGCGTTTCAAAATTGTCGTGACGCATCACCCTTTCATTCCATCCCCGGTCAATCCGAATGCGGAAAGCGAGTTGAGCCACGCCGCGGAGGCACTGGCGTTGCTCGAAAATCACGAGGTGGATCTCGTCCTCGCGGGACATCTGCACCACGGCTACTCTGGAGACACGCGGGCGCACTTTCGTTCGGCGCGACGTTCCATCATTTCCGTGCAGGCCGGCACCGCGATTTCACGGCGCGTGCGGCACCAAGAGCCAAACGCGTACAACTGGATTCAGATTTCCGAGGGCAACATTCGCGTCGAAGTCCGCGCCTGGAATAGTCGCCAATTTCGGCCGCTGCGCATCGCCGCGTATAAACTCGAAGTCGACGCGTGGCTTCCCGTGTTGCGCGAATGATTGATCGACGCGCAACGGGCTCCGTGCCTTGACGAGCGGAAAAGCGTAGTTCCGTATTCGCTCAACCCCGCGTGAACTCCCCCAACGAAGCGACTCGCCGCGCCACGAAAAAAGCGTTCTGGCGCCTCCTGCCTCTCCTTTTTGTCTGCTACGCCATCGCGTATGTCGATCGCGCCAATGTCTCGATCGCGAAGCTGGCGATGGCGAAAGAAATGCCCGCGTTCGACGACGCCGTCATCGGATTCGGCGCGGGGATTTTTTTCATCGGTTATTTTCTGCTGGAGGTTCCGGGCTCCTTGATCGTCGAGCGCTGGAGCGCGCGAAAATGGATCTGCCGCATCATGATCACCTGGGGCATCGTCGCGGCGCTGACGGCCTTCGTGAAAACGCCGACGCAGTTCTACGTCATGCGTTTTCTTCTCGGGCTGTCCGAAGCTGGCTTTTTTCCCGGCGTGATCGTTTTTCTCGGGCATTGGTTTCCCTCGCGCGAACGGGCCCGCGCCCTCGCGACCTTCTTCGTCGCTTCTCCGATCGCCCAGATGCTCAGCCCGAGTTTGTCCTTCGCTCTCCTGAAAATCGGGATGACCGAAACGGTCAACGGCCAGGTCGTGACTCATCCCGCCTGGTTAGGGCTGCACGGCTGGCAATGGATCTACATCCTCTGGGCGCTTCCGGCGGTGCTGCTCGGCTTCGTTGTCCTGTTCTTCCTCACCGATCGGCCGCGCGACGCGAAATGGCTCACCGCCGAGGAGCGCGATTCGCTCGAGGCCGAACTCGCGCGAGAGAACGCCGAAAAACGCGCCCGTGGCACCTCGCTCTGGCATGGGCTCGGAAATCCGAGAATTCTGCTCTTGGCCATGGTCTTCTTTTGCACGACCACGGCCAACTACGGCATCGAATTTTTTCTGCCGACGATCCTGTTCAATTGGTACGGAGTGCGCGGGCAGGAACTCGCCTGGCTCGTGGCCCTGCCTTCGATTCTGGTCCTGCTCGGCCAACTTTTCGTCGGCTGGAATTCGGATCGGCTGCAGGAGCGCCGCTGGCATGTATTGATTCCGTTGATACTGTCGGCCTCGGCACTCGCCGTCGTCCCGTTGACCCATGGCAACCTCCCGCTGACCGTCCTTTGCTTCATCGTCGGCGCGGCCGGATTGAAGGTCTACATGCCGGCGTTCTGGGCGTTGCCGAGCCTGTTGCTCACGGCCAGCGCAGCAGCGGGAAGCGTCGGTTTGATCAACTCGATCGGCAACCTCGGCGGCTTTCTCGGTCCCTCGATCCTCGGGCAAGTCTCCAGGCTCACGAGTTCGTTCGTGATCGGACTCTACATTCTCGCCGGCATGGTCGCGCTCGGAATCGCGATCGTCGCATGCCTGCGCATCGGCGGTCGCGGAAGAACTTTTAGCCAGCGCTGAATTCGGCTCACACGCGCACGCTGTCGCCGCCGCTCCACTCGGCGAGCGTGTGCACCTGACCGCAGTTGAAACACGGAATCAGGTTCACCGTGTTCGAACAGTTTGGACAGACGCCGTTCGTGGTGAACGGATCGAAGCCATGCTGGCAGCGCGCACAGGCGTAGATCGGGCCGGCGGGTGGACTGGCCTTGCAGGTGGGACAAACGAAACGCGCGTGCCGCGGCATTTTTTCCAGCTGACGCAAGGCGCGCCCACTGCGCAACGCGCCGACACAATTTTGAAAAAGCATGAACGCGATCAGCAGTTGCCAAATCAACCCGTAGGCCGAACCCGCTTTTGAAAACGCCGAGTAGGCAATGAACAGGACAAAAAGCCCGAGGCCGGCGAAACCGACCCAGGCCGCGGCCGTCAAACTGCGCCCCTGCCCGAGGGGAAACCAGAGGAGGGACCGCAGGATTTGACCGCCATCGAGCGGATAGATCGGCAGCAAATTGAAGATCAGCAAAATCAGATTGATCAGCATCAACGACTGGAGGAGCGCTCGCACGTCGGGATAGTCGACGTACCAGCCTTGGCGTATTCCGAGGTAGCGGAGCCCGAGAAACACCGGGATGAGCACGACGTTCACCAGCGGACCGGCTGCGACCACCCAGAGTTGTGCGCCGGCTCGCGGGGGCGCCGATCCGACGGCCACGCCGCCGAAAGGCCAGAGCACGATGCGATGCGCCTTGCCGCCGACTTGCTGCGTCGCGAGCGCGTGACCGAACTCGTGCATCAACACGATCACGAAGAGCCCGATGTATTCGAGCGCGTTCCAACCCAGCGAACTATAGCTGTAGCGCCGCGTGGAAATTTCGTACGCCGCCACGAGAAACCAGGACCAATGCAGGTAGACCTGGATGCCGAAGAGCCGGAAGAGTTTGAGCGAATTCGCGGTCGATGGAAGCACGCCGCACGATGCTCTCCTGCGCGTATTTCACAACTGGGAACGCAACAACCCCGCGGCCTGATCCAGCATCTTTTGAAAAGCGCCGCGATTGTCGTATTCAGAAAAGCTATACGGCTCGGAAAACTTCAGGTCGTGCTCGAAGGCCCTCACGTGGTCGCGGGCCACATCGCGATCGATCACGTTCAACGCCACCTCGTCGTTGATCGAAAAGGAGCGGTTGTCGAAATTGACCGATCCCACCGTGACGAAAACGTCGTCCACGATCATGACCTTCGGATGGTACATCGCGGGCATGTAGCGGTAGAACTCCACGCCGGCCTGCAACAATGGTCCCCAGCGCGAACGCGAGGCCGCGCGGCCGATCTTCGAGTCATTGATCGCGGGCACGATGACTTGAATGCGCACGCCGCGCTTCTTAGCCCGGAGCAGCATCTCGATCGCGAGATCGTCCGGAACGAAATAGGCGTTGGCGATCTTGATGCTCTTTCGCGCCGACGCGATCGCCATCATGTAGGCGACGCGAGCGTTCTCGGGATTCTCGCTCGGGCCGCTCTTGTACACATTGGCGACAGAGTCCCCGGCTGCCTCGGGTTTGGGAAAATAATCGGGACCGATCAGAAGAATGCCCGTCGTCTGGAGCCAGTTCGAGGCGAACGTCGCCTGCAGCTCGAGCACCGCGGGCCCTTCGAATTTCACCATCGTCTCGCGCCAGACCTTTTCCGAGTCGGCGCTGCCCAGCCAGTGATCATCGATGCACATGCCGCCGGTGAAACCCACGCGTCCATCGATCACCAAAATCTTTCGGTGCGTGCGGTGGTTGATGTTCGGCTTCACGTCCCACCAATTCTTTCGACCGTAGATGATGAAATTCACGCCCGCGTCTTTCATGCGCCGCTCTTCGTCGTGACTGAATTTCAATGTGCCCATCCCATCGGCCAGCACGTTGACCACGACGCCGTGTTTCGCGCGATCACTCAGCGCATCGATGAACTGATCGCTCACCTTTCCCGAGGACCAGATGTACGTTTCCAGCGACACGGTCTTCTTCGCATCGCGTATTGCCTCCAGCATTACAGGGAAAAAATTATCCCCGTTGATCATCGTTTTCACGCTGTTGCCGCGGGAAAACTCCGCGCCGAGCAACGGCCCCATCGTGCCGGGAAACCGCGCGTCTTCCGGTCCGAACGCGAGGTCGATCGGGGTGCCGAGAATCTTCGCCGTCGTGAGCCAAAAATATCCGACCACGCCGAAGACGATGAAGACGGACATGAAAAGCCAGAAGCGGCGACGCTCCCCGGCGGCGGGCTTTTCTGCGACGCTGTGACGCGGCTTGGCGCCGCTCTGCCGGGATTTTTTCAACCAGCCAAACATGAGACAAGGGATTCGCTGGCTCGACCCAGGCAGGGCCGGCCGGTTCCGCCACCGGTCGACAACCGGGAATTCGCCGGATGCGAATCGTGTGTTTCGCAGCATCTTTTCGACTCGAAACGGGTCTGCCGCTCCCGTGTTTCGCCCCGTTTCCTGGAAACTCATCGGCACGGTCGCCGGCGTCGCGATTGCCGTCGCCGCGGGATTCGCGATCATCACGCGTTTTGGTTGGACCCGCGTCCATGAGGAGCTGCTCGATTTCAGTGCGCCGACCTCCATTGCGCTGATGGCTCTGCTTCCACTCGGCGGGTTTTCCATCGCGGCGGTCTATGTCATCGCAGGCGCGAAATTCGGACTCTGGATGGGCGCACTCGTGATCACGGGCGTGACCGCGTTTCATCTGCTGGCGACGCACGCGATCGCCAGAGGTTTCCTGAGGAGACCACTCGAGCGATACCTCGAGAAGCATCGAAGACACCTCCCCGAATTGCCGCCTTCGGAGAATGTGGCCGTGGCGACCCTCATCGCACTGGTTCCCGCCGTGCCGTATTTTGCCCGCAACTACATCCTCGCCCTCTCCGACATCCCGCTGCGCGTCTACTTCTGGGTTTGTCTGCCGATCTATGTCATCCGCTCGTACGTGACGCTTTCGCTCGGCGATCTCAGCGGTCACATGGAGATGCGCCGCATCTGGGTTCTCGTCATTGTTTATGTGGTGAAGCTCAGTATTTGCGCGCTGCTGCTTTATCGCGTGCGTGCACATTTGAAGAAGAAAACCGGGGAGGCGCCACCGCCGCAGGCGGCTCCCCGCCCCTTCGGTCAATGAAATCTATTTCGACAGAGCGAGGCCGCTCGCTTTGATTTGAGCTCGCGAAGTCGCGCAACCCCTCTGCGTTCACCTATGGCCACGGTCCTCGTTGTCGAAGACGACAAACTTTCACAGCGCATTTTAAGCAAGATGCTGAGCGGCGCGGGCCACACCGCTCTCCTCGCGAGTTCGGTGAGCGAAGCCTGGACTTCCCTCCGCCAGAACGTGTGGGCCGATCTCGTTATTCTCGACAATCAACTCGGCCACGACTGGGGCTGGCAGTTCCTGGAGTCACTGCGGGACGATGTTCTCTACCGCGATCTTCCGGTCGTCGTCTACACTGGCCACACCGAACGCAGCTCCATCCTGCGTTACGTCGAGTTGGGCGTGAAGAGCATGTTGGTGAAGCCGTACAAGGCCGAAATCGTCTTCGAGGAAGTCGCGAAAGCGGTGAAGGCCGATTGGGCCGCGAGCCTGTTGGAGGATTCCAAAGCCGCCTGCGCCCGGCTGCAGATCAAGGAAGCCGACTACTTCAGCGTGCTCAGCGCCGGCGCCACCGTGTTGGAAAACGTGGCCGCGGAACTGCGCCGCCTCGTCACCACGCGTCCGGACGAAACCAAAATTCGCGCGCTGATCCAGCAGCTCCTCAGCCAAAGCATCGCGCTCGGCATGCCCGCGCTGAAGACCGTGACGGAGGCGCTGGTCAAGGGCATCGGCGCGCGCAACTCGAAGCTGATTCAAAACTGCCTGCAGAGTATCGACGCGTTGCGCACCCTCTTGCGCAATCGCGCGCTGGCCCACGTCGGTATTGAAAATGTGGTTACGCCGGCCGGCACGCCACGTCGCGAGCGCCCGCGCCTTCCGCAAACGCCCACGGCCACGACCGCGAAAAAGTTTTTCATCCAACGCACGGCGGCCGCGCCGTTCTGGAGCTTCGGCAGCGCTTTTGGGCGCATCGCGAAATCGCCGTTTCTCAACCATGCGGACCATGAGCAGCTGATCAACGAAGCGAAAACCAAACCCGCCTTTGGCGAATTCCAAAACGCGATCCGGTTCCTCTGCCAGGGTGCGCAAAACGCCTCGCTCGAGCAGCTCGAGGCCGACGTGAAAAACGACGCGGATTTTCAGCGCACTTTTCTCGAATTGGTCGAGCGGCTTTCCGGCCGCGCCGCGACGGAAGAAAGCGAAGCGGGCGCGGAGCCGGACGTGTCGCTGGCCATCAACCGCCTCGGCATTCACAAGACGATCATCCTGATCGCGGCGCGCCGGCTCGGCGGGAAACTGCCTTCATCGACGGTGCTCGATCTGGAATTTCTCCGCGTCCACACGCTCGCATCGATGATTCTATCGCAGGAGATCGGTCGAATGCTGCGCCTCGATGACGACCTGCAGGTTGGCGCGGCGGGCGCCGCCCACTCGATCGGTTCCTGGCTCTATGCGCTCGAAGAACCGGGACTGTATGCGATCGCGTTGGCCCGCGCCGAAATTTCGGCCGAGAGTGTTTCGCACGCCGAAGAAGAGCTGCTCGGCCAGAGTCACGCGAAGATTGGGCGCGCCTTGCTCGAACTCGGGCATTTTCCCGAGGCAGTGCGCAGCGCGACGGAGTTTTACGAAAATCCGGGAGAGCTTCCGCCCGGTCACGCGCGTCCGACCGCGACCGCCGTTCATCTCGCGCATGAGCTCGCTTGGGCCGTGCTCGCCGGCGACGACGCGCCCATCCCCCAACAACTCTCGCGCCGGGTCTTCACGCCCACCGATCTGGTTTGGACACTATTGCAGCAGGACAACGTTCAGCTCCCGATGGACATCCCCGAATTCATCGAAGCGCTCTCAACCGCCGCGACCAACGCAGTCCGCACCGCGCACTCACTGACCGCTGTGGTGAAAAATTAGAGCGATAAAAACCTGTAGCCGCAAAGAGGCTCAAAATACGCAAAAAGGATTTTTGTTAGGCTGACACGGCTCAGACATTCGAATCCCAGCCGCAGACTGGAATTTGGTTTGTAGCTCCAAACCAATACTCGATCCGCTTAGGGGATTTGAATGTTTGAGAAGCTCGACGCACAAAAATCCTCTTTGCGTATTTTGAGCTGCTGTCCTGCAGAATCGCGCAATTCCGCGAGGATTTTTTGCAAATGGATGCGGGCTCTGAGGTAGGGCGAGCGGTCCCTCGCGAGCCGCTTTGACGTGTGGCTCAGCCCAGAGGTTAGGCCATACGGTTGCGGCTCGCGAGAGAC
>DASTWZ010000050.1:0-179231 GCA_035765635.1 Opitutaceae bacterium | reverse complement strand
CCGCCGAGTGCGCCTTTTCAAGGCGCAGAGGCTCTGGGAGCGCTGGCGTCCACGCCGGCATTCTCCTCTTTCCTGCCGCGAAGCGGCGGACTCGATCACGACGCGCAGCCAGCCCCACGCGAACGCACTTCTAGTCTAGCGCACTTCCAAACCCCTCCCGCGCACCGCTACCGCATCTGCCCGTCGCCAACCAAATCCGGCGCAGAGGCACTCGGGGCGTACTTATACTTTTGGCGAAATTCTTCGACCGCCTGGCGGCGCGCTTCGCGCGGATCCGTAACACCGCTCGCCTGCAGCTCACCCATTCGCTTCGCCACCCACCGCTGCCGCAGCGTCTCTTCCGTTTCAGCAGCCACGCCTGCCTGCGGCTTTCCATGATGGCAGCCGGCTGAAAGTGCGAGAGCTGCGAGGAGGACGAAGATACAGCGAAATTTCATAGGTGGTTTTTGACTCAATTCTTACCCTTGTGCGGCTGTCAATGAGCCGAGTTTATTTCTAACTGAAATTCGCGCGTTCCCGTTTCGGGCGCGAGTGAAACTTTCGCCCACACCGGCCCGACCGATCGAATCGACATGCTCATCTCTTCCTTCCGACACCAAACCGCCCGGATGAGCCCAACATTTTCCGCCTTATCATGAGTGACGAAAACGCCCCTCTTCCCTCGCTACGATTGAAGCCGCGAATCCGCCCGGAAGCGGTCTCGACGCCCCCGCCTTCCATCGTGCTTTCGAAGACGCCACTCGAAACCATCGCTGCGCCCCCGCAACCTTCTGTCGCCGTCGAACTTCCGCCGGCCGATGTTTCGCCGACCTCGCCATCCGCGGGGCGTATCACTTTGCGCATGCCCGTCGAAGCGCCCGCGGCCGAAGAACACGTCAGCGAGCCGATCGTCGCGCCGGACTTGCCGATCGTTCCGCCACCGCCGGGTCCGCTCCACGCGAACACGCATGCCCCCGCCGCGGCCGTGGCCAATGGCGCTGGCGCCGTCCCATTTCCTGACGTATCGAAGCTTCCGATACCGACCTCGCCTTCCGCTCCCGCGAGCGGCGGCGCTGAAACGGTCGAAGTTGGCCGCTTCAAATTGAAGCCGCGGCTGACGGCCGCCGATGCGAGTCACGCACCCGCCCCTTCGATTTCGGGCGCAGCCGTTGCCGCATTGCCGGTAAATCAGCCGCCGCCAAAGAGCCCGAATGCGCCAAACATGCCGTTGAGCACCGCGCCGGTCGCAGGCGCGAAACCGCCGCCATTTCTCCGCGCACCACAAGCCGACGCCCCGCCCGCGGCCAAGGTGAAGGAAAGGGTCAAGAAATCCGGTGGTCTCAGGACAGGTCTACTCGCCGGCGCAATCGTTCTCGCGGTCGTCGTTGCCGTGGGCGGTTTTCTCGTTCTGCGCCACATGATGGACCTGGAAAAACGTCCCGCCGCCAGTGCACTCGCCGCGAAAAGCCAGAGCGCCGCCGCAAAGTCCGCCACCGCCTCTGCCGCCGCAAAGCCATCAGCATCTGCCGACGCGGCCGCGGATAACGACAAACCAGTTTTGAAGGGCGGCGTCGTCGCCAATCCGCAAAGCACGGCCGGCAAACTGGTGGCCAAGGCCCGCGACACCCTCGCCGCGGCTGAAGACGCTGAAAAGCTTCCCGACTTGGAAGAAAAACCAGCGGAAGAAACCGAGATGAAGACGACGCAACTCGCGATTCATCCCAGCTCGACCGCTCCCGCGAAAGCGACTTCCACGCAGGTCGAGTCCAATGCCGATTTGATCAGGCATGACCAGCCCAAGGCAGCGCCGCAGCCCAGCGCCGCGTTCCGTTTACTCGTGGTCAACCTTCGCGTGAATGGCGTTTTCCAGGGCGACCCCGCGCGCGCCCTGATGAACGGACGCATGCTCCGCACCGGCGAAGTTCTCGATCAGCAGCTCGGAGTTCGATTCACCGGCGTCGATAGCGCCCACAAGCTTCTCATCTTCGAAGACAGCACCGGCGCGATCATGCAGCGCCGCTACTGAATTTTGTTAGCCACAAAAAGGCTCACGCCAACGCAAAGAAGGATCGGTCGGGAGATCGATCAACAGGAAGCACGCCAACGGGAAAATCGGCCAACGGAGCGGCTTGCAACGGAGCGGCTCGCAACGGAGCGCCAGCCTCCGGCTGGCTGACCTATCCAGCGTCCCGCGAAGCGGGACAGATTTATTCGAAAAGCCGGCCGGAGGCCGGCGCTCCGTTGCGAGCCGTGCTGCTACTTCGCATAGCCGCCGTGCTGTTACTTCGGATAGCCGCCGTGCTATACTTCGCGTAGCCGCCCCTAACGCCCGGAATGAGTCACGTCACCAGACGTCCACCGGGCCCTTCGGCACGGGGATGGCCTGGCGGCTCAGGACGGCGGGATCGTTCGGGTCGCGCATGAACGAGGCCACCATTGGCGAGGGTTGAAATCTCGGCAGCAGCTCGCCGTTCTCGTCGCAAAATTGCGCGCGCCATGCCCGAAATGCCGCGAGGGCTTCGTAGAAATCCGCGCGTGTAGTGATCGCGACAATACGTTTCTTGAACTCGCTGGCCGGCCCGAGCCGCCTCGCGTACCACGGCGCCACTTTCCGATACAAACGCGAGCCAAGGTCCTCGCCAAAAACCTCGACCATCAACTCGAGATGCCGGCACATCACGCGCACGCGCTCCTCGAAGTTCGCCTCGGGCAACAACTCGCCCGTGCGCAGCAAATGCTCCGTGCGCCGGAAAATCCACGGCTCGTAAAATGCGCCGCGACCGATGCTCACGCCGGCACAACCGGTCTGCTCCATCATGTGCTTCGCCGCCTGCGGCGTGGTCACGTCGCCATTCCCAATCACCGGAATCGTGCGCACCGCTTCAACCACGGCGCGAATCCCGGAAAGGTTTACCGTGCCGGAAAATCCCTGCTCGCGCGTGCGCCCATGCACGAAAATTGCCGCAGTACCGACGTCCTCGAGCACGCGAGCGAGATCGGGCGCGGTCAGATTCTGATCGTCCCAGCCAAGTCGCATTTTCGCCGTCACCGGAATCTTCACGGCATCAATCATCCCGCGAACGAGTTGAGCGGTCTTGTCCAACTCGGTCATCATCGCCGAGCCGCCGCCGATCTTGACGACCTTCTTCACCGGACAACCCATGTTGATATCGACCGACTGCGCGCCCATTTCCTCGCAGATCACGGCAGCATCGCGCATTTCTTCCGGCACCGAACCGAAGAGCTGAACCGCGAGCGGACGATCGGCCGGGCAACTCTGCGTGAGCTGCAGGGCCTTCGCGTTGCGCTCGATCAGCGAGCGCGCGTTGACCAGATCCGTCGTCGCCCAACCGAGCCCGCCGAGTTCACGCACGGTCAACCGCATCGGCAAATTCGTGTATCCAGCGAGTGGAGACAGGAAGAGCGGCGAAGAAAGTTCGATCGGACCAATGCGCATCCAGGCAATTTAGCCCACGAATCGCGCGAAGCACACAAAATCAGAATACCTTTTTTCCCACGGGAAGGCACGGAAGGCAACAGAAGGAAAATTGCTTTTTAACTCTGAAACTTGGTCCTGATTTCCGCAGTTATTCTTTCCGTGATTTCCGTGCGTTCCGTGGGAAGACGGTATGAAATTTTCGTACCCTTCGTGTGATTCGTGGGCCAGACCAAATCACTGCGCGGGCGGATCGAAGTGCACCGGGATGCGCACGCGCACATCGCTGGGTTTTCCGCTACGCGTCGGGGGATCGAAAACCCATTGGGAAACCGCCACCGCTGCGGCCCAGCCAAACTCGTCACTGGTCGCGGACATCACTTGGGGAATGCGCGCCCGGCCATGGCGATCGATCACGAATTCAATCTCCGCATCGCCCTTCGGACGCTTCGTTAACAGCGCCGCGGGATAGGTGGCGGGCGCACGCCAGATAGGATGAAGTGTTCCGTCGAGCCCCTTGGCCGACGCGATCGCGTGGCCGCTCTTCACCTCGCGCAGCAGACGCGTCTCATCGGATTCACCGTCCTCCGCCGTGTCCTTGATTTCTGGATACACGTATTTGATCTGCGCGTCGACCGGCACCGGTTTGCCGGAAGTAAACGCATGTTTGAAAACCGCCGTTTCGATCGAAGCCACCAGCGAAGCGCCGCAGGCCGGCGTCGTCGCGCTGTCAACGTGCACCGCGGACGTACGCCCGTTGGCATCGATCGTGAAATTCACGACGGCTTCGCCGCCCTGGCCGGACTTGAGCAGTTCGCGCGGATACACCGGCTGCGGTAGGACAATGACAACGGGCTCGATGTCGCAGGCCGGCTGAACCTTTTCACCATTGGTGCCGACCAGGGTGATGCCGTTGGCCTCGAGCTCGGTGCGCGGATCGTTTGCGCCCGTGCGATCGTATTCGAACGTCAGCGGCGCAATTTTCTTATCCATCACAACGAGGTCGCCCTGTTTCGCCGGTTTGAATTTCCACTGTTTGAAAATCGGCACACCGGCCACGACGAAGTCTGCATCCGTCGCCGAAACCACTTTGTAATTCGTGACGCTCCCGTCGGCGCCGACGTCGATTTCGCAGACCACCTGACCGTTGCGCTGCAGCGGCATCATGCTCGCTGGGTACTCAGGATCGGGCAGCACATCCGCGACCGCAGGTTTCTTCTGGAGCTTGGCGATCTGTACGAACGTGCCGGGCTTATAAGGCAGCTCGAAATTCCATTTGATCGAGTTGCCGGACGCCACGGCCTTGCCGCCGTCGATCGCTGGCTGGAACGTGGACGCCTTGATCGCGGCGACGAGCGCCTCGCCGAAGCGCGGGTCGGTCGCGTCGACCACTTTCACCTGAGTGATGGCGCCTTTTTCATCGACGATGAACTCGGCCGTGGCACTGCCGGTGACATTTTGATTTTTCAAATCCGCGGGATAAGCCGGCGGATTCCAGTTTTTCGCCAGCGCATCACCCTCGACCAGGGTTTCCGCTTTCGCCTCAGCCGGAGCATCGGCCGCAACGGCCATGCCGACCGGCAAGAGCAAAGTTGTAGTGAGAATCCCAATACGCGACGCAGCTCCGAGGTAAGAAAACATGGGGAAGAGGAATGAAGAATGTAGAATACTGAAGGCTGAAGGCTGAAAGCTGAAAGAGGAAAGCCGAAAACCTTGTTTGCCGCGCGCCCCGATTTCAGCCGATCCGCTTCCAGCCTCCTTCCTCCCCTCAGTGTTAGTACTTCCCGAGCCTTCTCCTTCAGCCGTCAGCCTTCCACCTTTAGCCTTCTTCAGCCTTCCGCCTTCAGCCTTCATCCTTCAGCCTTGGCCTTCATGTTTCCTGCTGAAGCTGAAGCTACCATCCTAGCCAGCGTGCCGGCGCTGCCGGCTGAAGATTGCCTGCTCCTCTCTGCCGCGGGACGCATCCTGCGCTCGCCGGTCCGCGCCGATCGTGATCTTCCTCCCTTTGACCGCGTCACGATGGACGGCTTCGCCTTCCGGCTCGGTGCAAAACCCGCCTTCGTCTCGCACGAGTTCAACATCGTCGGCTTCCAGGCCGCCGGAATGATCGCGCAAACGATCAAACTCGACACCGACACGATCGAGATCGCGACGGGCGCCGTCCTGCCCAACGGCGCCGACACGGTGGTGCCGTATGAGGACGTCACGCGCACTGAGACGAAGATGAGCCTGGCGACAAACGCCCCGATTTCCGTGGGCCAGAATATTCATCGCCGGGCCTCGGATCACCGCGCCGGAGAAACTTTGCTCAATCCCGGCACGAAGCTCACCGGGCGCGAAATCGCCGTGGCCGCGGCGTGCGGGACGACGACCGTGCGCGTGAGTGTTCAGCCTCGGATTGCCGTGGTGGCGACGGGAGACGAGCTGGCCGAAATTGAAGCGCAGTCGATCGCGCCGCACCAAATTCGTCGGTCGAACGATCACGCCCTCCGCGCGGGCCTGATCAACGCCGGCTACCAACGCGTCGAGCGCTTTCATTTTCATGACGTTCGCGACGAGATCGTTCAGGGACTGCGCCGGCTCCTGCTCGAGTTCGATGTCATCATCCTCACGGGCGGAGTTTCGAAGGGGAAACTGGATTATTTGCCCGGCGCTCTGGAGGAGTTGAACGTCCGAAAAAAATTTCAAGGCGTCGCCCAACGCCCCGGCAAGCCTCTCTGGTTCGGTATCAGCAATCGCAATACACCGGTGTTCGCACTGCCGGGAAATCCTGTTTCGACCTACACCTGTTTCAGCCGGTACGTGCTCCCGGCGTTGAAGAAGATGAGCGGAGAAGCTCCGCCGGCAGTGATGTACGCCGTGCTCAAATCCGCGCTATCGTTCAAAGCCCCGCTCGTCCATTTCGTCCCGGTGAAATTGGAAACGACCCCCGCCGGCCAATTGCAGGCCACCCCCGCCGTGACAAACACCTCAGGCGATTTCGCCGGCCTCGTCGGCACCGACGGTTTCGTCGAATTGCCCGCCGGCCCGATCGACCTCGCCGCCGGAACCGTGGTGCGATTTTTCCCGTGGAGTTGAAGGCGAAGGAAGACGAAGGCTGAAGGAACAAAGGCGTGACGTTGAACGAATGAAATGTTCATTGCGGGACGGGCCTCAGGGGGTAGGGCGAAGCCTCCAGGCGAGCCGCAAACGCAGGGCCTAACCTTCAGGTTGAGCCACGCCAAACGCGGCTCGGCCGGGACGCCTCGCCCTACCTCAGAGGGCGTTCGTTCATGGTTGGAGCCAGATGCAGACCCGAGGTTGCGGCTCGCGCTGAGGTCTCGCCCTGCCCCCGGAAAACAGCATCCGGTCACTCAGCCTTCAGCCTTCCTCCTTCAGCCTTCGTCTTCATTCATCCTTTGTCTTCCTATTGTGCTTGGCGAAAAGCCGGGCAACGTTCGCGGCATGCTCACGCATCTGGATGCGAAAAATCAGCCGGCGATGGTGAATGTCGGCGAGAAACAGGTCACCGCGCGCTCGGCCCATGCCGTCGCGCATGTCGTGCTTCCGGCCGCTCTGGCCGCGCTCCTGGAAAGCAGCGAGATCGCCACGAAGAAGGGCCCGGTTTTCCAAACCGCCATTCTCGCGGGCGTGATGGGCGCCAAGAAAACCTCCGATCTCATTCCGCTCTGCCATCCGCTCGCCATCGAAAATTGCCGGATCGAGATCGAAACCCAGCCACCCGCGGCAGGCGGCAGCGTCGAGGTCGTAATCCATTGCCGCGTCTCGTTGCACGGTAAAACCGGCGTGGAGATGGAGGCGCTCACGGGCGCCAGCGTCGCCGCGCTCACGCTTTACGACATGGGCAAAGCCGTCTCGCACGACATCGTAATCCGCGAAATCCGCCTGCTGGAAAAAACCGGCGGAAAGAGCGATTTCAGACAACCCTCGTTGTAGTGCCCATGAAACTACATCTGACCTATTTCGCCATTCTGCGCGAACAGCGCGGCGCCACCGAAGAGACGGTCGAGACCGACGCTCCGACGGCGCGCGACCTCTATGACGAATTGAAACTGCGCCACCGTTTCAGCCTGCCGGCGGAGCGCGTGCGCGTCGCGATCAACGGCGACTTCTCTGATTGGTCCACCGAACTCGAGGATGGCCAGCGCGTGAGTTTCATCCCGCCTGTAGCCGGTGGTTGAATACACTGCTTCGTGACTCATTCCGCGCGTTAGAGATACTGCTGCCGAGCTGAGCCCAGAGGAATTCCTTTTCCGAAATATGCTTTTTCAAATCGTCCACGTGCCGATCGACCCAAGCTTGCTGCAGCGCCAACTCGCGAACGAGGAAGCCGGCGCCTGCGTGACCTTCGAGGGCTGGGTGCGCCGGCACAACGACGGCCACGCCGTTCAAGCGCTCGAGTACGAGGCTTACGAGGAACTCGCGAACAAGGAGGGCCTGAAAATTCTCGAGGAAGCGTGCGAAAAATTCGGCATCCTCAACGTCATCGCCGTGCATCGCGTGGGCTTGCTCCGCCTCGGCGAAACAGCCGTGTGGGTCAGCGTGACCGCCGCGCATCGCGACGCCGCCTTTGCCGGTTGCCGCTACGTGATCGACGAGATCAAAGCCCGCGTCCCCATCTGGAAAAAGGAGCACTACGAAAGCGGTTCCACCGAGTGGATAAACTGCGCCAAGCCGTAGCGACGGCATATTTTTTTAGCCGCAAAGAAGCGCGGCGCGGCAAAGCCTCAACCAAAGACAAGCCACGATCTTTTTGCCCACGAATCACACGAACAACACGAATTCAGAAAACAATTTCCACGGAACACGCGGAGGGCACGGAAGGTAATTTTTGTTTCCGTGCCCTCCGTGTATTCCGTGGGAAAAGGGTTCGATCAGTTTGTGTGATTCGTGTGATTCGTGGGCAAAAAAAAGATCCGCGGCCCTACTCCACTTCGTCGGGCAGGATCGGCGTCTTGATCGGCGAGTCGATATTCAGGCGGATCGACTCCAGATTTTCGCGGATCAGTTCGCCCATTGTTTCACAGCGAAGGTACTCGCTGCGTCCGTAGTGCTCGGCCAAGCCCTCGCGGAGTTGCACCACATGTTCGCGCGGGGCGAGCGCGTCGCTCGACATCGATTGGAGCAGCATGTCGAGACGCTCCTCGATGATCGCCTTGCGCTGCAGGATCAGCACTTGCTCCTCGCGTTGATACTGACGTGCCGTTTCCACGCGCAGATGTTTCACGCAAAAAAGGGCCAGCGGCTGATTCTCTTTGAAGAACTGCGGGCGGTATAAATTCATCCGCCCCTCGTACGACTGTTGATCGAAATCCATCGCGCGAATGCGAATCTGCGCCCCTTCGAAATCAGGCGTGATCACCACGACGAAATTGTAGCTGCGCATGTCGCCGAGAAGACGGACGAAGCAGCGCTCGTTGAATTTCACGAGTTCCTTCGCGACGCGAATCGGCTTCAACTCCTCGCTCGTCAGCCAGCGCTTGATAAAAATATCTCCGGGAATTCCCGCGATATGCTCCTCGATCAGCGTGTCGCCACACGTGATGTAATGCAGTCGATTCGGCGAGAGCAGGTGCTCGAGTTCCAGGCCGTAGATGCGCGAAGCGTCGCCCCGTTTGATGTAAAAATGGTCCGGATTGTCGTTGTACGCATTCACAATCCGGATGCGGAAAGGCGCTGAATTGCCGAAGGCGCAGAAGTCGATCCGATCGACGTAAAGGTGCTGCATGACCGACAGGTCGCCGTCGACGCGGAGCAGCGCGTAAATGCGTTTCAACTCCTCGTGCAGCGCGTCGAGTTCGAGCCGCTCGTAGAGCACCGTCTCCCAGAGCGTCGGCTTGCCCTGCGCGTCGTGCAGCGGAGCCGATTCGGTGAAGCGCCGCAGCCGTTCATACGTGACGGGAAACGTCTTCTCGCGCCGGAAACGCCGCAGGTAGCTCAGCAAAGCCGGGCTGACCGGTATGCTGCGCTTCTTCTGCTGCGTCGGACGGATCGGTTTCTGCGGGGGCAAGTCCACGCCCAAAAGCTGTGACGCGTGCCGGTGAGTGGCAATGGTCGATAAAACGGTCGGACGTAAGATGGCAAAATTTAGCTAAACACTTCGCCGTCGAGGTTTTCGACTGGAGTCGAACTAGGGGGTTTTCATCATCCGACCCATGCTCATCTTGGCCGCGAGCGCGCTGGAAAAAGCTGCGAGTCTCCCTGGATCCTTCTGGTTGAAAGTCGGACTCGGTGTCGCCGCTTTTCTCCTGGCGGTCGTGCTCCTGCGGAAGCTGATGGAGACGAACAAGGTGATCCTCATCGCGGTGGGCTTCGTGCTTTGTTCGCTCGTTTTCATCAATTGGGTCTACGAGCGAAACGAACCCGCGTTTCTCACGCCCATCGTCAACGTCCTCGCCGAATTTCTTCCCACGAAAGGCGCCTACGAAGTGCGCCAACAAACCGACCCGACGCCCGGGAAGAATCCGAAACCGACGCCCAAGCCGAAACGCTAGGGAAGGTTAGGTTGCCCACGAATCACACGAAGAACACGAAATCGGGTTCGGAATCGCCCACGGAAAACACGGAATAGAAGACCGGGACAATTGAGTTGGATTTGGGATGCATTCTTTTCCCTAAAACAAGAAGTGAGACGTATTCCAAATCGCCTCAGCTCCCGGCCTTCTGGCCTCCTTCTCCGTGCTTCCCGTGAATTCCGTGGGAAAAATGGTTCGGTCATTTCGTGCCCCTCGTGTGATTCGTGGGTAAACATGGTCTTCATGACCATTTTTCATGGTTACGTTCGGTCGTTTCGATAGTGGGCGGGTCTGATTTTTGAAGTGGTTTTCGCCGGGGCTTTGTGGCTACGTTGGCCCTCGCTTATGCCTAAAGCCTTTTCAGACATCGGACTCATCGGCCTGGCAGTGATGGGCCAAAATCTCGCGCTGAACATCGCCGACCACGGCTTTCAAATTTCGGTGTTCAACCGCACGACAGCGACGACGGAGAAGTTCGTCGCGGAAAATCCGAATACGCCGGGCGGCGTCGTCGGCACCAAGACGATGGAGGAGTTCGTCCACTCCCTGGCCAAGCCGCGCAAGATCGTCATTCTCGTCAAGGCCGGCGGCCCGACCGATGCGGTGATCGACGGCCTCGTCCCGCTCTTGGAAAAAGGCGATATCGTGATCGACGGCGGCAACGCCCTCTGGACGGACACCATCCGCCGCGAGAAGGCGCTGAAAGACAAAGGCCTTCGCTTCGTGGGCAGCGGCGTTTCCGGCGGCGAAGAAGGCGCGCGCTTCGGCCCTTCTCTCATGCCCGGCGGTGATTTTTCCTCCTGGCAGGAACTCAAGCCGATCTGGGAAGCGATCGCTGCGAAGGTCGACGCCAAGACCGGCAAACCGATCATGGGCGCCAAGCCCGGCCAGCCCGTCTCCGGCGGCGTTCCCTGCACCACGTACATCGGCGAAAACGGCGCCGGCCACTACGTGAAAATGGTCCACAACGGCATCGAGTATGGCGACATGCAGATGATCTGTGAGGCCTACGCGTTGATGAAGGGCCTGCTCGGCCTGAAGCCCGCCGAGATGGGCGCGATCTTCACCGATTGGAATGCAGGCATTCTCGACAGTTTCCTGATCGAAATCACGGCCGACATCTTGAAGCAGAAGGATCCCGCTTCGAAGAAAGCCTTCGTCGACGTCGTCCTCGACACCGCCGGCCAAAAAGGCACCGGCAAATGGACCTCGACCAACGCTCTCGACATGGGTGTGCCGGCCCCGACCATCGCCGAAGCGGTGTTCGCGCGCTGCATCTCCGCGATCAAGGACGAGCGCGTTGCCGCCTCGAAGATCCTCAAGGGTCCGGGCAAGAAATATAGGGGTGCGAAAGGCGCTCTCGTGAAAGCGATTCACGACGCGCTCTATTGCTCGAAGATTTGCTCCTACGCGCAGGGCT
Source organism: Opitutaceae bacterium (assembly GCA_035765635.1). Taxonomy (GTDB): domain Bacteria; phylum Verrucomicrobiota; class Verrucomicrobiia; order Opitutales; family Opitutaceae; genus EW11. The sequence goes on along the minus strand of DASTWZ010000050.1, from coordinate 167,881 downwards.
TCCAGCTGATGCGTCAGGCGCAGGCCGAATTCAAATGGAAGCTGAACTTCGGCGAAATCGCGCAGATCTGGCGCGGTGGTTGCATCATCCGCGCGGCCTTCCTGCAGAAGATCACCGAGGCCTACGCGCGTAATCCGAATCTCGCGAATCTCCTTCTCGATCCGTATTTCAACAAGACCGTCAAGGCTGCGCAGGAAAACTGGCGCAAGGTCATCGCGCTCGCGGCGCAATACGGCGTGCCGGTCCCGACATTCAGCTCCGCTCTCGCGTACTATGACAGCTATCGCTCGGCGAGCTTGCCGGCGAATCTGCTCCAGGCGCAGCGCGACTACTTCGGCGCCCACACCTACGAACGCATCGATAAGCCGCGCGGAAAATTCTTCCACCTCGACTGGCCCGAAGCCAAGCGCCCGCAGCTCGAAGTTTGAGCTGCAGTTTCGCGTGTTCGCCTCTCTACACGAGGCGGCACTTCGAGTGCCGCCTCAGAAATACTCCGTAGACCGGCCGGTAGATGCGCGGGGACAATATCAATATGAACTCGCGCCGGATTTCCCGCTGACGATTCAGCGGCTGCAGTTTTTCGCGAGCGAACCGAATCGTCCGCTCACCTGGCACACCTATCTCGAGGTTTTCGTCTGCCTCGCCGATTGGAGCCGCATTCAGATGGGGAGCCAGCTGCTCCGGCTGGCGCGCGGCGACGTGTTGGTGATGGATCATCTCAAGCTGCACGCCCTGGTCGATTTTCCCGGGGCGGAGGCGCAGGCAATCGTGATTCGTTTCCAAGCCGATTTGATTCGGAGCAACGGTTCCACCGCGGCGGATCACCTCTTGCTGCTGCCGTTTTACTGCCAGTCGGAAGATCGCCCGCATATCCTGCGCGCCGAGGAGTCCACCGCAGCCGGAGCGCACGACGCATTGCGTCAGTTGCTCACGGCGCACGCCAGGTCGGCTTCATCGCCGTATTGGCAGACGGGAAGCCGCGCGTGGTTTCTCGTTTTGCTGCACGAGCTGGCGCAGCGCTTTCAGGCGGCGGAACGGTTGAAGGAGCTTTATGCGCGTCAGAAGACGAAGACCGGCCGGCTCAACCGGGTCTTCGAACACATAGCGCAACACTATGCGGAGCCGATTGCGTTGCCCGCGATGGCGGCCAAAGCCGGGCTGAGCCAACCGCAGTTCTACGCCGTGTTCAAAAAAGCCGCGGGCACGACGCTGGTGGATTATGTGACACAAGTTCGCCTCGCCCACGCCGCGCGCCTGCTGGTGGAGTCCGACAAATCGATCGCTGAAATCGCCAGCGCCGTCGGCTTCGCCGACCAAAGCTATTTCGACCGCCGCTTCCGCCGCCACTTCGGCGAGACCCCGCGGCGCTATCGCGAAGCATCAAACCGGGCCGACTAACCGGGAACGGCGAGCCAAGAATGGCGAGCGGGAGCCTGCCGGCTCGCTGAACGCCGAGGGGAGCAGCGCGTTTCCGAACGCGGATGCGCCGGTTCGTGGAGCGCAGGCGTCCCGCCTGCATAGTCGTCGAATGCAGGCGAGACGCCTGCGCTCCGAATACCTCGCGACCGCGTTTGGAAACGCGGCCGCTCATTCGCACCTCGGCGATCACACGCATACAAGCCACAGGGCGCGGACGGACTCGATCGCCGCTCAGAGAGAATCGTCCGCAAAAACCAGGGAATCGTTCTATCGGGCTCTCTCGGCTGACTCTATGATGTGACGCGATGCCCCGGAGATTCGGCTCCAATCCCCCTGAGTCTCCAGCCCCCAACCTCCGGCGCCGCCTCACCCCTCCGAATTCATTGCCATGTCAACCTCTCCCCACGCCTCCCGGCTTTCGCAGAAAGCAACGATCATCACCGGCGCCGCGCGCGGCATTGGCCGCGATATTGCGCGGCGTTTTGCCGAAGAAGGCGCCTACGTGCTAATCGCCGATTTAGACGAGGCAGGCGCGGCCGACGCCGCGCGCCAGTTGCGTGAACTCGGCGCCAAAGCCGAAAGCGTGCGCGTCGACGTCGGCGACAAAGCCTCCGTTGAAGCGATGATCGAAGCCTCATGCCGCCATTTCGGTCGCGTCGATGTGCTGGTGAACAACGCCGGCATCGGCTCAAACAAGCTCACCGTCGACCTCGGACTCGACGAATGGGACCGGAATCTGCGCGTCAATCTCACCGGCACGTTTCTCTGCGCCCAAGCCGCGGCTCGCGTGATGGTCCGCCAAAAATCGGGCCGCATCGTCAATATCGCCTCGATCTCCGGACAGCGCGGCGGCGTCGGTCGCGCCGCTTACGGCGCCGCCAAAGCAGGCGTCATCCAACTCACGCGCGTGATGGCCGTGGAACTCGCCCATCAGGGTGTCGCGGTGAACGCCGTCGCGCCGGGGCCAGTCGACACCGAGCAAAGCCGCGGCACGCACACGCCCGACACGCGCCGCGCCTATCTCGACCGCATTCCGATCAAACGCTACGGCGAGGCACGGGAGATCGCCGCCGCCGTGGCCTTTCTCGCTTCGGACGACGCCAGCTTCATCGTCGGCCACACCTTGAACGTGGACGGCGGCTTCGATGCCGCGGGCCTCATTTTCGATCCGAAGGCTTGAGCCTTTCGCCATCGCACCCACCAGCGCCGTCGACCGACCTCTGCCGTCCCATCATCCCGCGTCATACCGCTGACCCAGTCATCGCACCGCCCTCATCATCGCGCCGCCCCTTCACGTGAAGAAACGCCACGGAGTTCTCGGTCTGCTCGCCGCACTCTCGGTCATCACCTATCTGGACCGCGTCTGCATTTCCGTGGCCGGTCCGCGCATGCAGGACCAGTTGCATCTTTCGCCAGAGCAATGGGGCTGGATCTTGTCGGTCTTCATTCTTTCGTACGGCATTTTTGAAATTCCCAGCGGCGCCCTGGGCGACCGAATCGGTCAACGTTCCGTCCTCACGCGGATCGTCATCTGGTGGTCTGTCTTCACAAGTTTGACCGGACTCGCCTGGAATTTCGGTGTTCTGCTCGTCAGCCGCTTTCTCTTCGGCGCGGGAGAAGCGGGGGCGTTTCCCAATATGGCCGGCAGTGTGCGGCGCTGGTTTCCCGCGGCGGAACGCGCTCGCGCACAGGGCGTGATCTGGGGCGCGAGCCGGATCGGCGGCGCCGTTTCCCCATGGCTCGTCGTCCCGCTGATCGGATGGATCGGCTGGCGACCAACTTTTGTCATCTTCGGCGGACTCGGTCTGGCCTGGGCGGTGGTCTGGTTCTCTTTTTATCACGATCACCCGCGCGCCAAACCAGGGATCACCGCGCAGGAACTCGCCGAAATCGGAGAAAGCGATCAGTCGGCGACAACGCACGCTGCTGTTCCGTGGTCGCGGCTTTTCCGCCAGCCGCGCCTGTGGCTCATCATGACGATGTACTGGAGCTACGTTTGGGGCTCGATGTTCTACCTGACGTGGTTTCCGACCTATCTCGTGAAGGGGCGCGGGTTGGCCGAGACGGAAATGGGAAAATACGCCGCGCTTCCCTTCATCCTCGGAGCTCTCGGCAACTTCGTCGGTGGCGCGCTCTGCGACCGACTCTCCGCGAAGTTCGGTCTGTCGCTCGGCCGGCGAATGATGGGCGCGGGTTGCCTCGCGATCTCCGCGTTCTTCCTCGTGGCCGTGGCTCTGACGACGGGAAAGGTCAGTGGCGTCATCCTGCTCGCGTTGGGGTTTGGCGTGATGGACTGCATGCTGCCGGCGGCCTGGGCGATGTCCTTGGATGTGGGCGGGCGCTACGCCGGCGCCGTCTCCGGCGCGATGAACTCGGCCGGACAGGCCGGCGGCTTCGTCTGCACGTTGCTTTTCGGTTATCTGGTGCAGTCCTTTGGACGCTACGACGTGCCGATCTTGGTCATCGCGGGCGTGGTTCTCGTCAGCGCTTTTCTCTTTTGGAAAATCGATGCCGCCTCGCCGCTGCTGCTCGAAGAGTCGGCTCCCCCCTCAACTTGAAACGACACGATGAAGCTCGGTCTCAGTTCCTACACCTACGTCTGGGCAACCGGAGTTCCCGGTTTCCCTCAGCCAAAACAGCCGCTGACGGCCTTTGATTTGCTCGAGCGAGCCCGTGAGCTCGGGGTCAGGGTGGTGCAGCTCGCAGATCACATGCCCGTCCACCGCCTGTCAGATCTGGAAATCGATCGCCTGCGCGAACGCGCCAGCGAACTCCAGATCGACATCGAGCTTGGCACCTCGGGGATCGCTCCCGATCACCTGCAAACTTACTTGCGGCTCGCGACCCGCCTGCGCGCCAAGCTGCTTCGCACGGTCACGGACACGGCGGGCGAGCGCCCCACCCCGGGGGAATGCGTCGCCTTGCTCCGCCAGACTGCGCCGCGATTTGCCGACGCAGGCGTGGTGCTCGCGTTGGAAAATCACGATCGTTTCAAGGCCGCTACGCTCCGCCAAATCGTCGAGGAAACCGGCAGCCCTCACGTGGGCATCTGCCTCGACACGGCCAACTCCCTCGGATGCTCGGAGGGCTCCGATACTGTCCTCGAAACGCTCGGACCGGTCACGGCAAACCTGCACATCAAGGACTACACCGCGCGCCGCTTGCCGCATCGTTTTGGTTTTTCGATCACCGGCACGCCCGCCGGCGCAGGAGATCTGGATATTTCGCATTGGTTGCGCCGCCTCCGCGAAATGGGCCGCGAGTGCAACGCGATCATCGAACTGTGGCCGCCGCCAGACGCCACGCTTGATGAATCCATCGAAAAGGAAAACCGCTGGGCGATCGAGAGCGTGGCTTTCATGCGCACGCTCATTTCCGAATGACCGACTCGCCCGCGAACTCAACTTTCAGCCTTATGGAAAAACGCCTCATTCCCTCGACTCAACTCTCTGTTTCCCGCGCCTGCCTCGGGACGATGACTTTCGGAGCCCAGGTCGATCAGTCCACCGCCAGCCGCATGCTCGATCGCGCCGCGGAAGCCGGTATCAATTTTCTCGATACAGCCAACGTCTACAACCGCGGTGAATCCGAACGCATTCTCGGAAAAATTCTCGGAAAACGTCGCTCCGAGTTCGTGCTGGCCTCGAAGGTCGCGATGAAAGTAGGCGACACGCCGGAAAAAGTGGGGCTGAGCCGGGCTGCGATTTTGAAAACCGTCGAGGACAGCCTGCGCCGCCTGCAAACCTCGCATCTCGATTTTTGCTATCTGCACCAGCCCGATTATTCGGTGCCAATCGAGGAAACGCTCGGTGCCATGCAGACGCTGGTCGAACAGGGCAAAGTTCGCCACGTCGCCACGTCCAATTACGCCGCCTGGCAGATTTGCCAGCTGCTTTGGTGTGCCGACAAAAACCATCTGCCGGCGCCGCGCCTCGCCCAGCCGATGTACAATCTGCTCGCCCGGCGCATCGAGGACGAATTCCTCCCGGCATGCCGCGCGCTCGGTGTCGCCACATTCGTCTACAATCCCCTCGCCGGCGGTTTGCTCACCGGCAAACACACCGCGGCCGCGCCGATTCCGGGATCACGTTTCGACAACAACAAAGCGTACACCGATCGTTACTGGAACGAGGTGAACCACGAAGCCGTGCGCCGTCTCCAGACCGCGTCCTCAGCCGCGGGAAGATCCTTGATCAGCGTTTCGCTCAATTGGCTTCTGCATCACACCACGATCGATGGCATCATCATCGGCGCCTCTTCGGAGCAGCAACTAGAGCAGAATCTCGCCGCGATCAAAGAAGGCGCGCTCGACTCAGCCACGCTCTCCGAGTGCGAGGCCATCTGGACCTCGCTGCGCGGCGCCAGCCCGAAGTATAATCGATAAGTCGATTTTTTTCCCACGAATCACACGAAGAACACGAAATTTTTTGAATTCAATTTTCCCACGGAAAGCACCGAAAACACGGAATCAAATTCCTAATTCGTTTCCGTGACTTCCGTGTGTTCCGTGGGAAAAAAGGGTTCGGTAATTTCGTGTTCTTCGTGTGATTCGTGGGCATATAAATCTTCAAACGCGCATGTCCGTCCCTGGCTTGTCGCCTTTCTTGTAGGGCATATTGCCGTCGTAGCGACCGGGGACCTCGACCCAACCTAACACCTGAGTTGAGCCAATTTCCGATGTGAAGTAGCCGAGGATCGTCAGCTCTTTCATCATGCGGAAATAATGCGGAACATCCTCGACCGGCTCGTTGGATTCTTCAGTCGACGCGTTTTCGTGGACGAATTTTTCCCGCTCGGCCTGCTTCGCCGTAACGGCCTTTTGCTCCTCGTCGAGCGTGTTCAGGAAGGCCGTGCGGTTGGCCGCGCTGCCATCCAAAAACTTCTCGTGGTATTTCGCCTCGAACGCGGCCGGCAGCCCGCGCAGCCCTTCGCGGAACGCTGCTTGCTCCTTCGGATAATAACAATCGGTGATCATCATCGCGATGAACGCCCCGATGCCGACGGCCTTCGCCCCCGGAACGTCGGTCGCGGGAATGATCGTCTCGCCGATCTCGTCGAGCAGCGCGATCTCCTCCGCCGAAAACGTCGGATGCGGCGCCGCGGCTGCGGATTTCAGCGCGCCCTCGGTGTTTTTCTCGTGACCGAAATCCGCCGCGAGCAGACGCGGGCCGACGACCGTCGCGCCCATCATCACTGCCATTCGAACAATTGCTTCACGTCGTGAAATATTCATGGGGCAAAGAGATCAGAGGTTTCCGCGTTTGAGTTCTCCGACCGCAAAGTCGGCGGCGCGCGCCGTAAGCGCCATGTAGGTCAACGAGGGGTTCACGCACGACGCGGACGTCATGCAGGCGCCATCGGTGACGAAAACGTTGGGCGCGTCCCACACTTGATTGTGCGCGTTGAGCACGGAGGTTTTGGGATCGCGGCCCATGCGCGCTGTACCCATTTCGTGAATACCGCCGCCGATGCTGTAGTGCCCGTCGCGAGGTTTCACGTCCTTCACACCGGCGGCTTCGAGCATTTCCGCGGCGTCGTTCGCCATGTCGACGCGCATCTTCCGCTCGTTCTCGCCCGTGCCCGCGTCCATCGCGAGAACCGGAAGACCCCATTTGTCACGCTTGTCCTTGTCGAGCATCACGCGGTTGTCGTGGTTGGGAAGAATTTCGCCGAACGCGGTCATGCCGATGCTCCATGGACCGGCCTCGCTTAACGCTTCCTTGAGTGGCGCGCCGATGCCGAGTTCGGCGATCTCGCGCGACCAGCCCTGGCGACTCGCGCCGCCCTGATAGCCGAAGCCGCGCAGATAGCCGCGGTTTTCGCCGTCCTTCAGATTGCGGAAGCGCGGAATGTAGAAACCAGTCGGGCGCCGGCCAAAGACGTTTCGATCTTCGAAGCCTTCCACGGTGCCGCTCGCCCCGGCGCGGAAGTGGTGGTCCATCACGTTGTGGCCGAGTTCGCCGCTGCTGCTGCCGAGACCGCCGGGCCAGACGTCGGTGGCAGAATTCATCAACAGCCAGGCGCTGTTCAGCGCGGAGGCGCAGACGAACACGATCTTGGCCTTGTACTCGCGGGTGAGCTTCGTTTCCGCGTCGAGAATTTCCACGCCGCTCGCGCGCTTCGCGTCCTTGTCGTAGACGATGCGTGTCACGATCGAGAACGGCCGCAGCGTGAGATTTCCCGTCTTCATCGCCGCGGGAAGCGTCGAGGACTGCGTGCTGAAATACGCGCCGAAGGGGCAGCCCAGCCAGCACTTGTTGCGATACTGGCAATTCACGCGCGACTGGATCGGCTGCGTGATGTTGGCCACGCGGCCAATGATGAGCCGCCGGGTGTCGTTGAAGGCGGTGCGGATCTTTGCCGCGACATCCTTCTCGACGCAGTTCAACTCCATCGGCGGCATGAATTGTCCATCCGGGAGTTGCGGCAGATTTTCGATCGACCCGCTGATGCCGGCGAATTTTTCAACGTGATCGTACCACGGCGCGATGTCGGCGTAGCGGATCGGCCAATCCACCGCGATGCCCTGTTTGCCGTTGGCTTCGAAATCGAGATCGCTCCAGCGATAGCTCTGCCGGCCCCACATCAATGACCGGCCACCCACGTGATAGCCGCGAAACCAGTCGAAAGGCCGCTTCTCGACGTAGGGACTGTCAGCTTCGTTGACCCAGAAATCGGGATTCCCTTCGTTGAGCACGTAATCCCGGCGCAGCACCGGGTGCGCCTCGCGCGCGGCGATGGTGTCGCGGCCGCGATGGGGAATATCCCACGGCTGCTTCATCGCGTTCACGTAGCCTTTGATGTGCTCGATGTTTCGTCCGCGTTCGAGGAGGAGGACCTTGAGGCCTTTCTCGGTCAGTTCCTTCGCGGCCCAGCCGCCGCTAATGCCGGAACCGACGACGATCGCGTCGAATGTAAGGGTATCTGAGGAAACCATGGTGTTATAAAAAGAGGCAGAGCCAAACTCGCGAGCCGCGCGCGATAATTCCTTTGTTCATTCAGTTTTTCGCAATCCGCGTCTGCTTTTTTGGGCCGCAAAAAGTCACAAAAAGCGCAAAGAGGATTTTTGGGAGGCTGGAGATATTCAGAGAATCGGCGCGCGCGGACTATAAGAATTTCACCAAATTGATTCACTACATTGAACGCGCTCTTCATCGATCGCCAGAGAGTCATCGCCGACCAGCGTCCTCTTTGCGCCTTTTCCACCTTTTTGCGGCCCCAAAACAATTAAACCCGTTGCCTATTGCTTCGCGATAATCACGACGTGGCTCACGAAGGGCTTCGGCAGCGACGAGTCAGGCAAGACGGCCACGAGCCGCATCCGCTTCGTCTCCAGGATTTCGCTCACCTTCGACAATCGGCAGTAGTGCGTGTCCATCCGTCGCGGCCGCGGCACGAAAAGCGCACGAATCCACCGATAAACGCGATTCGACCACGAACGATCGCGGCTCCATTTCGCATCGCCGCTCTCGTCGAGATTCGTGGATAGCTGCAGATAGGCGATCCCGCCGGACATCAATCCATCGCAGATTCCCTCGATGTAGCTCAGCGCCTGCGGCTCGGGAACATGCTGCAGCGCAATCAAACTCAGCGCGAACGAAAGGCTGCCGCGCGAAATCACCGAAAGGTCGCTCGCTGGATTATGTCGCAATACGACGTTTTTTGGGAGCGGCCGCAGCGCGCGCGCTTTTTCCAGCATGACATCGCTGACATCGACGCCGACTACCTCGTCGAAAAACGGCGCCAGCGCGCGCGTCAAACGCCCCACCCCACACCCAAAATCCAACGCGCGCGTCCGTGCCGGTTTGAGGCCCAGGCTTTCCAGCCGCTCCATCACCCCACGCACATCGCTCACGCCCGTCGCGAAAAACGCCTCCGGATCCCAGCGCTCCCCCACCTTCGCCTCGTCCGACAGCACCGCCCACATCGCATCCTTGCGAGCAAGCTCATTCCAGGAATCCATCGCATGCCGGTCCATCAGTGGCGCTCAGAAATGAGGAAGATCGCGGGAGAGGCGAGTCCCCTCTCCAGTTACCCATTGCCGACCGCGGGGCGACGCGCATCGTACGTGCGCATGACCCCACGTCCGTCGCGCGGCGCCGTGTTTGCCGCGTCCATCCTCATCGGCCTGCTGACGGGCAGTTGCCGGCGTGAGCCAACTCCCCTGGCGCTGCCCGACGTGGCGCGGGCGGCTCAAGTCGAAGACACGGCGCTTTTTCAACACACGCCCATCGGCGCACCGGTGGAGGGCCGACCCTGGATCGCTCACGTCAGCGCCGCTGATCTCGACCGCGATGGCCACACCGACGTGATCGCCTGCGAGGCGCGCGAAAACAAAGTCGTGTGGCTGCGCCAAACAAGCCCGGGAAACTTCGAGGAAACCACGCTCGCCGCAGACATGCGCGCCCCGGTGCACGCGGAGGCGGTCGACATCGATGGCGACGGCGATCTCGATATTTTGGTCGCGAGCATGTCGGTGATTTTTCCCGACAACGACAAGATCGGCACGCTCTTCATCCTCGAAAACGACGGCCATCAGCACTTCACCAAACACATCATTTTGGAAAACGTCGCGCGCGTGACCGACGTGCGAGCCGGTGATTTCAACGGCGACGGCAAACTCGATCTTGCGGTTGGCCAATTCGGCTACGATCAGGGCGAAGTCCAGTGGCTCGAGCGGGTCGGCCCGTGGGCGTTCATGTCGCACAATCTCCTCAATCTCGCCGGCACGATCAATGTGGTCGTCGCAGATTTTAACGGCGATCATGCGCCAGATATCGCCGCCATCGTCTCGCAGCAATGGGAGGAAATTCATTTCTTTCAAAATGACGGAAAAGGAAATTTCCAAGGCCGGGTCTTGTGGGGCTCGACCAATGAAGACTACGCCAGCAGCGGCCTGACGGTCGGCGATCTCAACCGCGACGGAAAACCGGATTTGATTTTCACCAACGGCGACGGGTTCGGCCCCGCATCGATTCCCGGCCCCCGCCCCTGGCACGGCGTTCAATGGCTGGAAAATCTCGGCTCCGGCAATTTTCGCTTTCACCGGATTGGCAATCTTGCCGGCGCGTACAGTCCCGTGTGCGTCGATCTCGATGGAGATGGCGCGATGGACGTGCTGGCGATCAGCGCCTTCAACGATTGGGAAAAGCCGGAATCGGTTTCACTGATGTGGTTCAAGAACAACGGCGACATGACCTTCGCGCCGCATGTTCTCGCACATACGCCGACGCATTTGCTGACCGCGGCCGTTGGCGATTTCGACGGCTCCGGTCAGGTCTCGTTCATCACCGGCGCGATGCATGCGTATCCGCCTTACAACTACATCGGACGCCTTGAACTGTGGAGCCGGCCAAAACCATGAGCGCGAAAGGGACCCTCGTCGTCGCAGCAGTCGCCATCGCCGCAGCGGGCGCGGGCGCTTATGTGGTGAAACACTCCCGCGACCGCGGCGCCGAACAGGCAATCGCCCAAGCTGTGCCGCAGCGGCCAAACCTCGCGAGCTGGCCACAGGAAATGGTGCGGCTCGTCTCGACCTGCGAAGACATTTGCCGAGGTGGCACGAAGGCGGAGCGCGTGGAAGCGCTGACGAAACTCGCCGACCTTTATCACGCCAATGGTTTCCTGCCTGAAGCAATCCAGGCCTATCGCGGATTGATCGCCGCCGAGCCGGACAACGCGCGCTGGCTCCATCGCGTCGCCTCGATTTACGATTCCTATGGCAACCTCGAAGAAGCGGTGAAGCTTTGGCGCGCCGCCTCGGACAAAGCGCCGGACTATCTTCCGGTGCGTATCCATTTGGCGGATGCGCTGGTCAAACTTCGCCAACCGGCCGAAGCGCAGACGCAGTATGAGTCGGTGTTGAAAAATGATGATGCCAATGCGTACGCGCAGCTCGGTCTCGCGCGGATCGATTTGGAAAACGGCCGGAAAAACGAAGCGCGCGAACGCCTGGAGAGAATCACGCAGTCGAAAAACAATCTGCTCGGCGCCGACCTGCTCGTCGCAGTTTACGATCAGCTCGGGATGACGCGCGAAGCCGACCAGATGCGCAGCCAAACTCGCCTCGCGGCCGGTTACACAAATATCCCGGACCCCTGGATCGACGACATGTATGACGCGTGTTTCGATCCGTATCGCCTCCTTCTTCTCGGCAGCGCCGCCGATTTCGCCGGAAAGCCGGACAAGGCGCGCGAGTATTTGGAAAAGGCGGTGCGGATCGCGCCGAATTACGCGATGGCGGAATTCCAGCTGGCCACACACTACGATCGTAGTGGAAATCTCACTACAGCGCTGGAACACGCGAAGAAGAGCATCGCGCTCGCGCAGGATTTTTCCGACGGATGGCTGGAAATGATTTCGCTCTATCGGCGCACGGGTGACGATGTCACGGCCGATCGACTTCTAACCGAAGCGTTGAGTCGCGCGCCGAACTCTCCCGCGCTGCACATGGAGCACGGCCGCCGTCTGGCCAAGGCGGGCAACGTCGCCGATGCCATCGAGCAATTTCGCATCGCCACAAAACTTCGGCCCGAAGAAGCGGAGGCTCATGTCGAGATCGCGAAGTTGTTTCTCGCGTCGGACCGAGTCAGCGAAGGCGTTGCGGAGCTGGAAGCGGCCTTGCGTGCAGAGCCCGGTTACCCTCTCGCGATCTCCGCGCTGACGTTGCATTGGATTATGAGCGGCGACCAAGTGAAGGCATCGGCCATGTTCAAGAAAGTGGAACATCAGCCACGCATCCCCGAGAACGAGCGCGCTCGACTCGCGCAGGCCTTTCGCGACCGCTTCGGCCAATCACCCTGAGGGTTTTGGATGCCCACGAATCACACGAAGGGCACGAAAGGTTTCAGAATTTTTCCCACGGAATACACGGAAGGCACGGAAGAAGAATTCGGGATTCGGACTCTGAGCGCGTTTTGCTGGATCGGAGAATCACCTTCCGCTGCGCTCTCCATCACAAAGTATCTCATGTCTGCCTTAGCACCTCTCGTCCCTTTCTGTGATTTCCGTGTATTCCGTGGGAAATTTCAGGGATCCGTTTCGTGTCTTTAGTGTGATTCGTGGGAGAACTTGGCTTGGTAGGCCGATTGCAGGTCGTTGAGGTCTGCGGCCGCAATGCGGCTTTGCAGCGCCGCGCGGGCGAGCAGCTCGTCCGCCGTTTTGCGCTCTCCGCGATCGATCGAAATTCGAATCAGCGCCAGCAAAGCCATTGGGTGGTCCAGCTCCACGTTGAGCGCGGCATTCAATTGCTGCACGGCGGCGTCGATCTGCCCTCGTCGCAAATCAACCAGCGCGATTTCGACAAACGCATCGGCTTCGTTGGGGCGAAGCTTCTGGGCCGCGACGAACTCGGCGAGCGCGGCGTCGTAGTCCCGCAAAGCGGCCAGACGGCGGCCATTGAGCAAACGTAGCCCGGGAGAATTTGGGTTATGCGCGAGGCCGGCGAGGAGGCTGCGCGTGGCGTCCGGAATGTCGCCCGCGGACTGGGCCATGACGACGTAAGCGATCCAGTTTTCCGAATCGTCCGGCGCGAATTCGACGGCGCGACGCAAGTGCGCGCGGGCCTCGGAAAAATCCTTCTGCGCCGAGCGGAGCTTCCCGAGTTCGCGGTGCGCGGCGGGATCATCAGACGTCAGCCGCAATGTGCGTTCGAGAAGCCGCGCAGCCGTGTCGTCTTTTCCGGCGCTGCGCGCGACCGCGGCGGCGACGCGCAGTTTGTACGAGTCATAACAATCATCGAGCAGCGCTTCGATCCAGGGATCCGGAATGTCGTGAAACCGCGCGTTCTTCCCGGAGCGCGCCAGGGCGATCTTCGAGAGCTCCGTGTTCTTCAACCGCTCCGCAACGGTCGCAAGCAGCGCCCACGCGGCGCCGAAATCGGGTTCGAGTCGCACGCATTTCTGAAGATTTTCCGAGGCGGCGGCCCATTGTTCCGCGGCGATTTCACAGCGCGCGGAGCCAAGGAGAGCGTAGGCGTTCGCGGGATTTTTCGAGAGGGCTTCTTGAAAGACCGTTTTCGCTTCGGCGGTTCTATTCAGCTTGAGCAACGCATCGCCGAGATGAATGCGCGACGCCTCGTGCTCCGGCGCGCGGGCGATGACCACACGGTACAATGGGATGGCCTCTTCGAGATTTCCGAAGCCCGCGGCGATGTCGGCCTGCAAGTCTGCCCAGCGAGGGTTGTCCGGATCGAGTTGGAGCAGTCCGCGATAGCATTTGCTCGCTTCGCTCAGGTATCCATTCGCGTGATACAACGAGCTCAGTTCGCCCAGCGTTTCCAATGGACGCGAGCCGTCGCGCAGTTCGTCCATCGCGGCGCTGATGCGACGGCGAAGTTCCGGATGCGCATTTTGCAGGGCCGGCATCGCCGGTGCGCTCTGCCGCGCGATCGTCGCTCGCCGCGATGTCTCCCAAAAATAACCTCCGCCCATGCCTGCGAGGGCGATGACTGCCGCCGCGGCCAGACCGATAACGAGCGATTTTGTTTTCGGGCGACTCATGCGGCGAGCGACACGAAACACACAACCGGTCCGTGATCACACAAAAAAGTCCGGCAGCCGAAGCCGCCGGACTCGAGATTAACAACCAACAATAGCGAGTTGGATTAGAACTCGAACGTGTTCGTGAACGTCCAGGTGCGAGGCTCCGGGATGCGGTAAGCCGCGCCCGAGCCATCGGGCTGCACCGTGACCTTGATCAGATCGTCGTTGGCGAACGCATTGCGCACGTTGAACTGAGCCTTCCAGTTGATCTTGCTCGTCAACTTGCGCTGGTAACCAAGCCAGAAGTCCCAGGTGGCTTCGGCGCTGCCCTTGTATGGGTGCTCGACGTCGAACTTGTAGGGGCCCGTCGCGGCGGGATCCGTGTCGGCGATGACCGGGAAGCCCGTCACGCTCTTGTCGATCCAGCGGAAGCTGCCGCCGACGCTGAAACCCTTGAGAGAGGACAGAGGACCACCGGATTGGAACGAGTAGTTCGCAATCACGTTGAAGGCCCATGGCTTCAGCTCAGGAACGTCAGCGCCTTCGAGAGCCTTGAACAGGTTGTAGCCAGCCATGGTTTCACGGCCGTATTTGCCTTTGGCGGTTTCACCGCCCTGAGGACCTTCGTCATTCTGACCCCACAGGCGCATGTCGCCCGCAGGACCCTGGAACTGCGCCCAGCGCGTCGTGATCCAGTCGACATAGGATTGAGCAATGTCGGTACGAGTCGCGTGCGTTTTCGACGCATTGAAGACGACGTCGAGACCACGAACCACGTTGGAGACCGAGAGCTCGAATTCGTCACCCTTCGAGATCGTGGTGCCTGTCACGACCAAACCGGAAGCACCAAAGTTGGTGTTACCGCCAACGGTAGCATAATCCGTGAGAGCCCAGGCTTGTTGGAAGTCGGCGGGTACCTGCGTGGCAAACCATGCGTCCACTGAAGCTTTTTCACGAGCGTAGGTGGCATCGAGTTCAGCTTGGGAGACGTTGAACAAGCCAGTGACAGGGTCCGCGGTCGGGCTGCTCGGCGGATTCCAGGTCACATTGTGACCATCGGAAGACTTACCGTAAACCGTCAGGCCATGCGTATTGTCGCTGGTGATCGAGTCGCGGAACTTGATTGCTTGAGCTTGGCCCCAAGCTTCAACCGCGCCGATGAGGTATTGATTTCCAATACCGGCGGAGTCGAGGGTCGCGTTCTGAATGGTCGTCTTGTAGTGGATCCACTTGAAGGTGACTTTGTCATCCAGCACGGCAATCGAGGCACCATATTCCTTCGTTTCGCCCTTCGGATTATCAACGGCGTTGCCACGAATGTCGCGGCGGCCCGAGTCAGGCCGGAAATTCTCCGACTTGTTGTAGATTAGGCTCAGGTCGATATTGCCCGGCAGCTTGTTGCGGATCTGCTTCGGCAAGTGAGTGACCAGACTGTACGTCTTCGAGGTCAGTTTGACCGCCTCGATGTCGTCCGGGATTTGCCACGAAGGATCTTCCGGGTTCACCAAGCCACCCTTGCCCTGCGCGTTGTTTGGAACAGCCGGAGGATTGCCGGCGTCGCGGAACTTCTGGGAGTCCTTGCGAATACCGACCATCGGGACGAGCACGTCATCGAGCCAGTAGCCCTGCCACACGATCGCCGCGGATTTGACGGTGTCGTTGTTCTTACGAGCGAGGCGATACGTTTTCGAATCGTCGTTCGCCAAATCGTTATTAACGAGCGTCAACGGAATCTGCTCATACGCGTTCGTCACGTTGTTGTAGTAACGAATCGTGGACGACGTCTGCGGCGTGACCGTTCCTGGAATACCGGTGAGGTGCAGGTTAGCCGCCGAGCTGGCGGTAATCTGCGGTCCGGTGTAGATATAGAAAATATCGTCACGCGTCGCCTGGCCCACCGAGCCCTGGCCCGCTTCGGGCAGGAAGGAATCAGCGAGGTAGAAGCGATTGTACGTGCGGTTTTCGTCCTTGTTTTCCTGGCGTTGCAGAAGGCCAGTGAAGACGTTGCGACCGAAGATGCGCGTGATGATGGAATCCTTGCCGGCAAAGTCGGCGAAGTTCACTTCACCAAACACGGTGCCGCGAATGACGTCGCGAGAGCGTTCTTCCCAGTAACCCTGGGCGGAACCGCCGCCAGCGATGATCACAGGACGTCCGAAGTTCGGATTCGGCGTGCCGTCGATCAGCGTCTTCATGATGTCGACCGTGATCGAGGTGGCGTCGTTCGATAGGAGCGATGTGTAACCGAAACGAGCCTTCTCGTGGTCGTAGCCGACTTCATAACCTAGGCGGTCGCCGAGGAATGTCTGGGACCAGGCGAGATTCAGCGCATGGAACTTGTTGAACTCGCTCTTGTTCGGGCCGTCGATGAGGTTGTTGTAGAAATCGAAGACCGAGCGATCGGTCAGCGACTTGGCCTTGTAAGCGCCAATGACGGCGTACGGATAAAGGCTCGCATCGATCTGGTGAGCGGCGTTGGCGTAGAGATTGAAGGTGTTAATGCCCTTCAAGGTGTTGTCGCCAACTGCGGCGTTGAAGATGTTCTGCTCATCCGTCGGCACATTCGCCAGGATCGGATACGGCTGCATCTTGGCCGGATAAGAGAAGTCCTGCGACGTGCCGTTGAAAGCGGTGACGACACCGTCGAACACGCGGCTGCCGGGAGCGCCGAGCCAAGCGTTGAACTTGCCGCCCGGAGGCTCGGTGCCGTTCTGCGCGGTCTGCGCATTGTAGCCCGGCTTGCCGAGATCGAACCAAGGCGTGATCGCGTCGAGTGGCGGCGTGCTGCGCGGAAGATTCGAGTTGATCTTACCCGTCTCGTAATTCGCGCGGATCGACGTGTGCATGTTGTCCGTGTTCAGGAAAGCGGGATCCCATTTTCCTGCGATGAACGCACGTCGGTCATTCTTGAACGCCGGGTCCTGGCGATACTTGGTCTGATCGTCCAACAACGAAACGCGGATGGCCAGCTGATTGCGGAGAAGGACCTTGTTGAAATCGCCCGTGAAACGGGTCGAGCCGTAGCTGCCGAGTTGGGCTTCGACCTTGTTCGAATCCTTGAAGGCCGCGGTGTTGACGCTGGCGTTTACGATACCGGCCGGACTGCCGATACCGAACAGGATCGAATTCGGGCCGCGCTGCAGATCGATACGGCCAACATTGTAGGAATCCCACGGGATATCCGAGAGATAGAAGTCTCTGGTGTTATCCGCTTCGGCCAAGCCGCGAACGCGAGTGTTCTGCACCGGGCTGGCGCGGTTCGTGCCCGTCAGCACGGAGCCATCTCCCTGACCCAGGAAGTTACCACCCTGGGCGGCGACTTCCGTGTTTGGCGTGTAAACGAGGAGATCTTCCGCTTTGCGAGACGCGGTGTCGTTCAGGAACTTCGACGTAACCACCGAGATCGACGAACCAACGTCGCGCAGGTCGGTGCGGATACGCGTGCCGGCCAACGTCGCCGTGGCGCGATAGCTGTCCGGATCTTCGCTCGATTGGATGACGAAGGGTGACAGCACGATGGTCTCATCCTGCTGATCACCCGTAGCACCAGCTGCCGGGGCGGTCTGCGCGATCACACGCGGCAGCGCGACGGACAACAACGCGGCGAGAACAGATCCCGCCGATACATGTTTGTAGCTCATGGGTTTAGTTTAGCTATGTTTCTAACGTTTCCGTTGGGGGGAAAAGGGGACCGGAACCCATGCGAGCAAGGCGCACAAAAAAACCGCTCATTTGTCGGACGACAAATGCCAGCGGCAAACGCAGCACAGGTATTGTGGGGGTGGCGCACCAAAGAGGCCGAAACGTTCTGAGCACTGCGGTCAGGCAGCGGTCATGCACAGGACGACGAGGAAGGACGGGGACAGTCGGGAAACGCGGCCGAGATTAATATTATCCACTGAAATTGGAATGAGTTTACTTGCAGGGGTATTGAGAACCTTGGCCAAACCTCGAAGCGGCAAAATCACAAGCGGCCCAGTGCGCCTCTCCAAAGAAGCTCAGGGCGAGGCTTCGGACACTCAAACTCAACACTCGATCGGTCAACCGAAAATTGCGGCCGCTCGGCAGCCAGTTGGCCCATTTATTTCCGCTCGCTTACTCGCACAGGGGCAGGGGCTTGGGAATTAAAAAATTGTAAATGGCCTAGGTTCGATTTAACGCAAAATCGCCGGCTAAAATGCTTCGATCGGCCGCGGGTAAGATTTCTCCAAAAAATCAGCGGCAAAAGATTGAACGAATTTCCCAAACCTTCGCACCCCGCCAAAATTGTTTGGCTATTGATAACCTTTGTCCGGAAGAAAGGCGCAGCCCGGTTAACCCGGAGCGCAGGCGCCCCGCCTGCCTGCCAACCTATTCATTGCGGCGGCAGCCGCGGACTTCATCTCGCCGAAAAAGTGCGGCTCGCATCCGCGAGCTCGCCACAGGTTGGCAGGCGAGACGCCTGCGCTCCGAATACCGCGCGACCGCGTTTGGAAACGCGGTCACTTAAAGCTGGTGCGCGCTCCGAATACCTCTGTGCTCCGGAGGCCCGCGCCCCAAACCCGCCTCAGAACTTCAACCGCACGCCGGCTTGGACTTGCCAGCGCGAGACGGAGGTGTCGTTCACGGTCACGGGAACACCGTCCAGCGTGTTCGGATTGAAGGTGTAAACCCACTGACCCTGGCCGCCGTTCGCGGCGGCGTCGTAGGTCGCTCCAGCGACGGCGCGCCTATAAGAGAAGGGCACTTCCTCCTGCAGACCCCACGACTTCTTGATGAGGTTTCCGAGATTCAGAAGGCTCACGTACAGCTCCGTTTTCACGTTGCGATAGATCGGCAGCTCCTGAACCACGCGCAGATCGATCGTCTGCGTCCAAGGCGAGGTTTCGCTGTTCCGCGAGGGATGTGAGCCTTTGTAAAACCTCAAATCCGTCGCGTTCACGAACGCGAAGAAATCATCCCGCTCCGCATCGCTCGCGAAACGCACCTTCGGGTCCTCCGGACCGGTCGGCACGTAAAGCAGGTCATTGAAGGTCAGGCCGTCGCCGTTCGCGTCGCCGCGAAACACCCACGAGTAAGGATGGCCCGTGCGACCTTGATAAATCAGCGAAACCGTCGTCTTGGCGTTCGAGAAAAAATTAAACTCACGGGTCAGCGTCGCGACAATGCGATCGCGGATGTTGGTATTCGAAAGCGACGCGACTTCTTCGTTGGGGTTGAAGCTCGCGCGATTCTGGTAGTTCGAAAGCGCCGTCGACGACGTGATCGGCGTCACCTCCGTCGCATGGGTCCGCGTGTACGAAACCGACCAGGCCCAATGGTTTTTCATCGGACGCTGCAGTTCGATCGTCTCGTTGTTCGCGTCGCCCTTGCCCGTGTTCTGAATCCGAATCACGTCGGCAAACGAAGACACCCGCCGCCGTCCCGCCACGGTCGCGCTCGGAAAGCTCGTCAGGGTTCCGCCCGAAACGAATGTGCCCGTCGGCGTGATCACGCCGTCATAACGGTCGCGCCCATCCGGCATCGTCTGGCTGCCGCTCGAGGCCAGCTTGTAGTTGAGAAATTCATACTGAATGCCCTTCTCCACCGAAATATAATCGAACTCCGCAGTCACAACGAGGCCGCCCCAGGACAGTTCGTGGTCGAAGGCGAGATTCGATTTCCAGATCGCCGGCTGCACGAAGTCCGGGTCGGTCACGTTGACATTCGGCGTGGGCGTGCTCGCGGTCGGTGTGGGCTGCGCATTCACGTCGGGGCTGAAGACGATGCTCGGCAACTGGCTCGGCGATGCGACGAGATTGGAAATCGCACCGGTGTTGGCGTAGGCGTTCGACAAATACACCGCGGGGCTCTTCCCCTGAAACAACCCGACGCCTCCGCGAAATTGCGAGCGGCGCTTGGTCGGCAATTCGTAGATGAAGCCGACGCGCGGCGAAATCACATAGTTTCCACTCGCTGTATTGTCATTTCGGATACCGAACGCCTGTTCGAAACCCGGCGCGATCGGCGGACGGTCCGTGATGTACGGATAATCCAGCCGCAAGCCGCCGCTCAATGTGAGCTGAGTGTTCGGCTTGTAGGTGTCCTGCAAATAGAGACCAATGCCGGTGTAGTTCCAGTGGGCGAAGGCTTCGCTCAACTCGCGGCCGGGCGCCGGAACCGACAACTGATACGCACTCGGCGGCGTCCCCGCGATCCAGTTGTCCGGCGACGAGAACGTGTACACGCCATAAATATTCTGCACGAAATCATTCTGGATCTTCGTCTGGTCGAAATCGCCGCCGAGATTGAACGTGTGATCGCGCCAGGAGTATTCCGCACTCAAACCGCCGGTGAGATCCTTGGTGTTAATGAAATTGTACTGGCGCGAATTTTCCGTTCCGAAATTAACGGAGCCATTCACCGACGCACCGGTATCGACGCGGATTCCGGGCACGCCGCTCACTGTCACTTTCGGAAAAGGATCACCGTGGTTCTGCGGCGTTCCGTCGTACTTCGAATACGAGATCGTCGCCTCGGTGCGAAGATTCGGCGTCCACGTGCTGAAAAGCTGGCCCGTGATGCTGTCAGTGTTACGGGGCTGCTGGAACCAGTAATTGCTCAGCGAGGTCGAAGTCGCGCTGGAACTGAAGTCCGCGAAATTCGCGTCTTCGCCGTGATTGCGCCGATAGGTCACGGTAAGGCGCTGCGAATCGGAAACGTTCCAGTCCACTTTCGCGATCAGCGTCTTCTGATTCGAGCTGTTCGACGCCGCGAGATCGCCCGCATCATAACCCAGATCGCTCGCGCGCTTCACGATCGAAGCCAGCGCCGTGGCGTCGGGCTTGAAGATCGCCGCCGGAGGCGCGGTGGTGCGTTTGAAATCCTCGTAGTCGACGAAGAAAAACAGCTTGTCCTTGATGATCGGCCCCCCGAACGCGAAGTTGAAAGTGCGCTCGTTGAAAACGTCCTTCACGCCGTTGAGCGGACTTTCCGCGCGGAGATCCTGGTTCGTGCGCTCATAGGTGATCGATCCGTGAAATTGATTCGTGCCGGACTTGATCACGGCATTTACCAGCGCGCCGAGAAATCCCGAGCGGCGAACATCGAAGGGGTTCAGATCAACATTGATCGCCTGAATCGCTTCCATCGGCACAGGACTGCGCAGCGAGGAAAAACCATTCCCGTTCAGGCCGTAGGGATCGTTCGCCTGCACGCCGTCGATCAGGAACGAATTGAAACGAAAATGCTGACCTTGCGCGCTGAGATTGCCGCCTTGATCGAGCGAGGTGACGACCACGCGTGAATCGAGTTGCGCCACGTCCTGCACGTTGCGCCGCACCGTGGGCGTGTTGATGACTTCCTGCGTGGTGAAGCTGCTGCCCGTGCTCATCTTGCCCACGCCGAAGGTCGTGCCGCTCAATTCCGAGATGACAAATTTCTCCAGCTTCACGACCTCCTCGGGTTCTTCGCCGACGGAAAAATCCACCGTCGAATCGCGATCCAGCGACAGGAAAACGTCGTCCTCCGTCTTGTCGGGATAGCCCGGCGCCGCGACGGTGATGCTGTACGGACCACCGGGTCGCAGGCCGCTCGCGTTGTACTGTCCGTTCGCTCGCGTGGACGTCGTGGTGCGCGTGTTCGACTCGCGATGCAGAATGGTGACCGTCGCTCCGGTGATCGGACTGCCGTCGCGGCGCGTCACCTTTCCATTCAGCGACGAAGTCGTGATGCCCTGGGCCGCCGCTTCGTTGATGAGGAGCGCCGGAAGCAGTAGTGCCGTTGTGAATACAAGAAGAACCGCGATGCGAAGGTTGCGCATGATGTTTGTAGTATTTGGGGCCGTTTCGGGCCGACAAAGTCAGCTAAAATTCCCGGCGGGCTAACGAGCCTGCCGGCCGGCATGAGTCAAGCGATCCGGCGTGTTGCAGCTCCCCAGTCACGAAAGTTAACGCGCGCGTAACCCACACGAGACTGCAGCGCCAAAATCGGGTGAAACCCGCCGTCCGGTGAGCGCCCCATGCGCATTTACGGCGGATGTAAACGCCAACTTTCGGCACCGCGGGATGCAACCGCGGACAAACGCGGTTAGTTTCGCCACGCATGCTTCTTCGTTCCTGGCCCGTTCGCTATTTGATCACTCGTGCCGCGCGCGCCTACGGATTCCTGGATCCCGTCGCGTTGATGGCGAAACTGCGCGGGTTTGCGCAACCTTCCGAGGTGGCGGAGCCGATCGAGCTGCTCCGCGCCGGGATGCTTTTTCACGCCCGCGGGCTACTGAATACCAAGGCGATTCAAAACAATCTCGATTGGGTCTGGCCGTTCTGGGTCGAGCGCCAGTTCAACCCGGGTGACGAATCGTTCATCCCGCGTGCGTTTTCCTTCAGCCACATCAATCTCACGCACCGCAATTGGACGGCGGTCGGCATTCCCGACGTGCCGTTCTATCCGCTAGTCGATCCACGCGGCATGGTCACGCCATCGTTCGACAGCTGGTCGCTCGATTTCTGGCTGCTGCCGCCGCGCGGACCCGTGATGTTTCCGTCGAAGCTAGGCGTTTTCCAACAGTCGCTCTCGCTCGAGGAAAACCTTCGGGTCAACTCCATCGCGAGCTCCGCCGAGGGCACCATCGAAACCGACGTTTCGCTCGAGATGCATGGCGAGGAACCGCATTGCCGGATTCTCCTCAAGTTAGACGGGCCAATCGAAAACCGCGTCGCCATCGCGCTGCGCCCGTACAATCCCGAGGGCATCAGCACGATCGATAAAATCGATGTCATACAGGATCGCTGCGGCTGGACGATCAACGCCCGCAATGTCGTGAGTTTCGATCAGGTGCCGCAACATCACTTGCTCTCCGCCTATGCGGACGGAGATGTTTCGCATCGCCTGGTCGACGATGCCGCCGAGCAAAAACACGTCACCTGTCCCGTCGGCATGGCGACGGCCGCGGCGATCTTCACCGGCGAGCAACTGGCAGGCCGGCGGCTGGAAATTCGCGCGCCAATCTACGACGAGCTCGACTTGAAAAAACGTCCGCGCATTCCGCGCGTCCAGCCGTGGGCGGGCGCGATGAGCGGACTGGCCAAGCTCACCGTATCCGATGCTCGAATACAAAAGCTCTACGATCTCGCTCTGGCGAACTTGATCCTGCACTCGCCAGGCGAGGTCTATCCGGGGCCGTTCACTTACAAACGTTTTTGGTTTCGCGACGCCGCGTTCGTGCTGCACGCGCTGCTCGCGCTCGGCGGCGTCGATCGCACGCGACGCGCGCTCGACGAGTTCGCCCCGCGCCAGAGTCACAACGGCTATTTTCTTTCGCAGGAGGGCGAGTGGGATTCGAACGGCGAAGCAATCTGGACCTATCACCGCTTCGCCCGCCTCACCGGCGAGCCGCTCACGCCCGCGTGGATCGACGCCGTGGCCAAGGGTGCGCGTTGGATCACGAAGAAACGTTTGCCGAAAAACACCGGCCGTCCCGAAGCCGGACTGCTTCCCGCGGGCTTCAGCGCCGAGCATCTCGGACCGAACGATTTTTATTACTGGGACGATTTCTGGTCCGTCGCCGGGCTGCGCTCGGCGGCCGAGCTGCTGCAGGCAACGCATCCCGAATTGGCGAGCGCGTGCCGCGCCGAAGCGGACGAATTTTTGGCGACGATCGAACGCTCGTTTCCCAGCGGGCCGCATCGCCGTTTTCCGGGAGCGATTCCAGCCTCCCCGAAACGCCGCATGGATTCGGGCGCGATCGGTTCGCTTGTAGCGGATTATCCACTACAACTTTTTGCCCCGGGTGATCCGCGCATCCTGAAGACGGCCGACTATCTGCAGGGTCACAGCATGCATGGCGGCGGTTTTTTTCAGAACATGATTCACTCCGGGATCAATGCGTACCTGACGCTCCACATGGCTCAGGTGCGGTTGCGCGCGGGCGATGCGCCTGCCGCGTGGCGGCTGATCGATCGCGTCGCCGATCTCGCATCGCCGACGGGCCAATGGCCGGAGGCGATTCACCCGCGGACGTTCGGCGGTTGCATGGGCGACGGCCAACACATCTGGGCGGCAGGCGAATGGGCGCTGATGATCCGGAATTGCTTTGTGCGCGAGGAAGGTGACCGGCTCGTGATCGGTTCCGGTGTAGCGAATAATTGGATACCGCCAACGGAGCCCGCCGTCCTCGGACCAACGCTCACGCCCTGGGGCCCGGTCACTGTGTTCGTGCGCCGCCACTCCAACGAGTTGGTCGTCACCGTCACCGGCGCGTGGCGCTCCACTTATCCCACTCTCTCCATCGAGGTGCCCGGCTTTCGTCCCGTGACCGTCGAAAACGCCATGCCCTCGAGTGAAGTCACCCTCCTTTCCAGCCTATGAAAATCTGCATGATGACCAACACGTACCTCCCGCATGTGGGAGGTGTGGCCCGCTCCGTCAGCACGTTCGCCGAAGAATACGTCAAGCTCGGCAATCAGGTGCTCGTCGTCGCGCCGACGTTCGAAGGCAAACCGCTGCCGAAGCGCGCCGAGGCGTTCGTGGAGCGAGTTCCCGCGATCCAAAAGTTCAACGGCAGCGACTTTTCCGTGCGGCTGCCCGTCGCCACCGTGCTCTCGCAGCGGCTCGACGATTTCGCCGCGGACATCATCCACGCGCACCATCCGTTTCTCCTCGGCGACACGGCGCTGCGCGTGGCGGCGAGCAAGAATTCGCCCGTCATCTTCACGCACCACACGAAGTACGAGGACTACACTCATTACGTGCCCTTTGACTCGCCCGCGCTGCGCGAATTCGCGATCAATCTCTCGACGCATTTCGCGAACCTCTGCGACGGCGTGATCGCTCCGAGCGACAGCATCGCCGAATTGATCAAGAGCCGCGGCGTCGAAGTTCCGATCCGCGTCGTTCCCACCGGAATCGACGTCGAGGCTTTTGCCAGCGGCGATCGCGCCAAGATGCGGCGCAAATTCAATCTGGGCGACGACGTGTTTGTCGTGGGCCACGTCGGCCGGCTCGCGCCCGAAAAAAATCTCGAGTTCCTCGCCAACGGCGTGGCGCGCTTTCTCAAGAACACGCCAGAAGCCCGCTTCTTCGTGGTGGGTCACGGCTCGGCCGAGGAGAAGCTGAAGGATATATTCGCGAAACACGGCGTATCCGAACAGTTGATACTGGCGGGAAAGCAAACCGGCCCCAACCTGACAGCGGCCTACCGCGCGATGGACGTTTTTGCCTTCGCGTCGAAGAGCGAGACCCAGGGCATGGTGCTGGCGGAGGCCATGGCCGCGCACCTGCCGGTGGTGGCGCTCGACGCCTCCGGTGTGCGCGAGGTCGTTCGCCACAACCACAACGGTTATCTCCTGCCGGAGGATGCCTCGCCCGAACGCTTCGCGAAGAGCCTTCAGAAACTCTTCGAGAGTCCCGAGCGCTGCGCCGCTTTCGTGCGGGCCGCCGATGAGACCGCGCAGGAATTCTCGCGTGAACATTGCGCAAAACTCGCCCTCGATTTCTACGCCGACACCTTGAAGGCCACGCGCCGCGAACGACTGCTCAACTGGCTCAACCCCTGGGGCGTGATGTTGGAGCGATTGAGCGTCGAATGGAATCTGCTCGCGGAAAAGGCCCAGGCGGCCGTGCAAGCCATGGCGGTCAACTCGAACTCCACGCCGACCGAAGAAACCGAGCAGAAGGCCTCCTAACGTCCCTCCTGAGCCACGCGTTTTTCCGCCATGTTCGCCGAGCTCGAATCCTACGCGCACCGCATTCGTCAGAAGCTCAGCCGCAGTGAATGGGCCATTCGCCATCTGGGGCTGACGCCGTCGGAAGGCACCGCCGAGGAGCCCGGGCTGCTCATGCTGCAAATCGACGGTTTGTCCCGCACGCAACTCGAACGCGCGATGCAGAGCGGGCGCATGCCGTTTCTCCGACGCCTGATGAAGCGCGATGCCTTCGAGCTGCACAATTTCTACCCGGGATTGCCGACCACGACACCGGCGGTGCAGGCGGAGTTGTACTACGGCGTCAAATCCGCCGTGCCCGCGTTCAGTTTTCTGAGCCGCAAGCGGAAGGAGATTGGCGTGATGTACAATTCCGATTGGGCCAAAGCCTTCGAGGCGACGTATCAGGAAAAGGCGACTGGCTTGCTGAAGGGCGGAAGCTCCTGGTCCAACATCTACACCGGCGGCGCTTCCCCGGATGAAGCCCACTTTTGCGCGGCGAGCATCGGCTTCGGCGACATGTGGCGCACGGGCAAAATCCGGAATATTTTCCTCTTCATTCTCTTTCAGTTTCCCGCGGTGCTTCGAATCGCGCGGCTGCTCATCAGCGAAATCTTCGTGGCGTTGATGGACGTGATCGACGGCATACGTCACGGCGAGAAAGCGCTGCTCGAACTCGGCATGGCCTTCTCTCGCGTCTTCATCGGAACGGGTTTGCGCGAACTCGTCACGATCGGAGGGAAGGTCGACCTCGCGCGCGGACTGCCGATCATTCACGTCAATTTTCTGAGCTACGACGAACACGCGCACCGTCGCGGGCCGGGATCGAAGTTTGCCCATTGGTCGCTCGGCGCGATCGATCGCGCGATAAAGGATTTTTTCCGCGCCGCACAGCGCTCGCGGCGGCGAGACTACTCGGTTTGGATTTTTTCCGACCACGGCCAGGAGCGCGCTCGCTCGTTCGCCTTGGAGTATCCAGGCGGCGTAGAAAAAATCATCCGCGAGTGCCTGGAAATTTCCCAGCACAGCGATCCAAGTTGGCGGCCGCGCTCGCAGCGGCCGCCGCAGCCGGATTGGTTTTCGCGCAGCGCGCGGGCTCGACGCCGGATGCAGCGTAGTGCTGCCACGAATACGCTGACCACCTCGGAGAAAACGACTTTCACGGTCGCGGCGCTCGGCCCGGTCGGCCACGTCTATTTCGCGCAACCGCTCGATTTCGAGCGGCGCCTGGCTCTGGCGCATCGACTCGTCTCCCAGGGAAAAATTCCCGGCGTGATCGTCTTCGAGCCCGGCGGTCGAAAAGTCTGGGTCCACGCCAAGGGTGAGTGGAGTATTCCCGGCGACATCGCGAAGCATCTTCCGCATGCCGAGCCGATCCGCGCACAGATCGCTGAAGACCTGGTTGGATTTTGTGAAAACGAAAACTCGGGCGATCTCGTTCTCCTCGGCTGGAGCCCGGGCTCCGAGTACTGGACCTTCGCACCGGAACGCGGTGCGCATGCCGGACTCGGGCCGGAGGAAACGCGCGGCTTCGTTCTTACGCCGCCGCGCACGCGGCTGCCGGCCCATGCGAACGATTTCATTCGTCCGTCGGCGCTTCGGGCTGCGGCGCTGCACCATCTCGGCCGCGATGCGATGCCGCGATTGGAGATCACCGAGCGCGCGCCGTGTTTCCGGCTCGTGACGTACAACACGCATGGTTGCTCGGGAACGGATGGGCGCGTGTCGCCGCGGCGCATCGCGCGCATTCTCGCCGCGCAGCAGCCGGACATCATCGCGCTGCAGGAGCTCGATCTCGGCCGGCGGCGTTCGCGCGCCGAGGATCAAGCTGCGATCATCGCGCACCATCTCGGATTTCACGCGGTGTTTTGCCCCACCGTGACGCACGGCGGCGAACACTACGGACACGCGCTCTTGAGCCGCTGGCCCATCGAGACGATCAAACGTTCACTGCTGCCGACGGCGCGCGGCAGCTGGGTGCGCGAGCCACGCGCCGCGATTTGGGCCAAGGTGAAAATTGGCGAGATGACGATCAACCTCGTCACCACCCACCTCGGGCTCGGTCGCGAAGAGCGACGCCTGCAGGTCGAGGCGCTGCTCGGCCATGAATGGCTCGGCGCGATGCATCCAGATGAGCCGCTGTTGATCTGCGGCGATTTCAACATGATGCCTGGCAGCGGACCCTATGGCCGTCTGGCCAGCCGGCTCCGCGACGTACAGGCTGCGCGCCAGGGTCACCGCCCGCTGCGCACGTTCACCTCGGTTCGGCCTTTCACGCGCATCGATCACGTATTCATTTCTCCACTACTGGAGACGCAGCATGTTTTCGTACCGCGGACGCACCTCACGCGCGTGGCGTCGGATCATTTGCCGCTGGTCGTGGACCTCCAACTTGTTTCCGCAGCCGTCGAAAAGCCCACGCACAGCCTAGCGTCACGGTGATCCAGTAGACGGCGAAGATCGCGATGCGCCCCGGCGTGAGATTGTCGCTCTCCTGGCCGAAAATGACCGCGATGGACGCGCGCAGCGCATGAATCGGAAACGCCACGAGCAGGAATATATGGAGCGGCACCCCGGCGAACGGGATCAGGTAGTTCTTCGCAAAATACGGCACGCCGGGCACGAGCACGATGAACAGCGTGACCGGCGCGTAGGCTCCTCGCGGAATTTTTTCGCGAAACTTGGCCAGCTTCTTGGCGAAGAGTGGACGAAACAGTTTCACGAGCGCGAAACTCGCCAACACCTGCAGCAAGATCGAGATCGCGACGAGTCCGAGGCCGAGCGCCGCGCCCCAGCGGATTCCGGCCACGACGTGCAACGGCGTGATCGGGAATCCCGCGAGCGGTAGTGCCGTGATCAATACAAACAAGAGCGTGCCGTCGAGGTGCTCGGTGTAGTTGCGAATCTCGTCGACATCGAGCCATTGCGAGAGCGCGGCAAATCCTGCGAGCAGCAGCACGACGATCACCGCGCCGCGCCAGAAATGAGCTTTGTTCGCCTTGTACGCTTGGAGCAGCTGCACGGCGAAAACGTTTCTAGGCGGACTGTTGCCCGCGGACCCGGTGGCGCACGATCTGAAGAATCTCGAGCAACGCCTTGAAGTCGTCGTCGCGCGACCGGCTCTCGATGCGGAAATCGAATTTCTGCGCCTCGAGCAATTCCTGCTCCGCGGTTTCGAGCCGGCGCGCAATCTCGGCTTCCCCATCCTGCCCGCGCATCAGCATGCGCCGCTGCAGTTCGGCGATTTCGACGTGAATGAAGACCGTCGCCATGCGCCGCCCGAGCAACGGATTGTCCAAACCCGCGCGGCGAAAATTTTCCACGCCCTGCACGTCGACATTGATGATCAAGCTCTGGCCGCGCGCCAGGGGCTCGATCACGGACGACGCCAGCGTGCCGTAGCGATTTTTCTGGTGCACCCAGGCCCACTCGAGAAACGCGCCGGCGAGAATCTTTTCGTCGAACTGCTCCGGGGTGAGAAAATGATAATGCACGCCATCGACCTCGCCCGGACGCGGCGCGCGTGTCGTCGCCGTGATGACTCGGGAAAAGCCTGGCACTTCGCGCACCATGCGCTCGCAAAGCGTCGTCTTCCCGGAGCCGGCGGGCCCGGCCAGGACCAGCAACACGGCTTCGTCGCTTGGGTTAGTCTTCGCGATTCCGGAAGAATTGGAGGGCACGGCCTTTTCGCTCATGTAGTGCTCCGCTCAATACGTGAACGCAACGACCACGAGGATCAAACCATAGAGGGCCGAGACAGAGCCAAGAATTTTCGGTCGGTTCGGCCGGCTGAAGAGCCATTGAAAAAAGTCGCGTAGACGGAAAGGCGCGGCGCCGAGATAGAGCGCGAGGCAGATCCCGACATACACCGCGATTTTGTAGAGCCAGATAAAGGCCGAGTGATAATTCATGAAGCCCGCGTCGAGCAGGGGCATCGCCACGAGCAGCATCAGCACGCAGGCGCCGCGCACCGCCAAAAAATCCGGCACGTAGAAAAACGAGAGCGCCGCGACCAGGCCGAAGCCGATCAGGAGTTGAACGCGATACTCGCCGAAATCGGCTTCCGAGAGATGACTGATGATGAAGAGAAACCACAGCGCTCCCGCGCCGAAGAGCAGGCCCGCCGCCGTTTTCGACCGGGGAAACGCCTTGAACATGGCGAACACCGCCGAGTTTCCGGAAAGAAACAGCGCACCGAGAAGGAGTAGAAAAAATCCAGGAATGAGGGTGGCGAGCGTGAGAGACATACGAGGAAAACGGATTATTACCCACGAATCACACGAATGACACGAAAGGAATCACAGCCGGACATGCCGAGCCTCCGGTGGGCAATTCCAATGCTCGATTTCGTGTCATTCGTGTGATTCGTGGGTAAAAAAAATTACGTGACTACGCCGTACAACGAACTCACGGAGGCGCGCTCGATTTTCACCGGGACGAGCTGGCCGACGAGGCGCGAGGCTCCTTCAAAGATCACGACGCGGTTGCCGCGCGTGCGGCCGGTGAAGCGCTCTCCCGTCTTGTCCGGACCTTCGACGAGAACTTCCTGCGTCGTGCCGATCAACGTCTCGTTTCGCCGCACGGAATTGCGCTGCAATATCTCGAGCAGGATCTGGTTGCGGAGCTCTTTGACCTCTTCGGAAACCTGATCGCCCATTTCCGCGGCGGGCGTTCCGGTGCGTATCGAATATTTAAATACATACGCCATGTCGTAGTTGCAGCCCGCGAAGAGCTCGCGCGTTTGCTCGAAATCCTCCTCGGTCTCGCCGGGAAAACCGACGATCACATCGGTCGAAAAATAAATATCCGGACGCACGGCGCGCAACGACTCGACGATCTCGCGATAGCGCTCGCGGGTGTAGGGCCGGTTCATCAAACGCAGGATGCGATTGCTCCCCGACTGCATCGGCAGATGCACTTGTTCGCAGAGTTTCGGCAAACGTCCGAAGGCCTCGACGAGGTCTTGTTTGAAGCCGCGGGGATGAGGCGAGGTGAACCGAATGCGTTCAATGCCCTCGATCGCGTGCACCCGCTCGATCAACTGCACGAACGGTGTGACGCCGCCGGTGTGCACATAGTCGCGGCGCCCATAGCTCGTGACGATCTGGCCGAGCAAGGTGATTTCCCTCACGCCGCGCTCGGCGAGTTTCGCGCATTCGGCGACGATGTCATCCATCGGTCGCGAACGTTCGTCGCCGCGCGTTTTCGGCACGATGCAGAACGCGCAATCCATGTTGCAGCCCTGCTGAATGGACACGAACGCGCTGATCTGCGGCGTCGCGCCATCATCCAGATCGAGGTGATCCTTGATCGTGTTTTGCGAGCCGGCCTCCGTCGCGATATCAACGATGCTTTGGCCGATCGGGACGCCGGCGTCGCGCGCCGCGCGGATGTTGTCCAGATAGTCCGGGACTTGGTGAAATTTCTGCGTGCCGACGATCAGGTCGACATCGGGCAACGTGTCCAGGAGCTGCGCGCCGCGGTTTTGCGCCATGCAGCCGAGAATCCCGAGAACGAAGTCGGGGTTCTTCTTTTTTCGTTTCTGCAGGTAGCCCGCCTTGCCGATCGCTTTCTGCTCCGCGGCATCGCGCACGCTGCAGGTGTTGAGCAGCAGAATGTCGCAGTTGTTCTCGTCCGCCACGATGCGGTAACCCCGGGCGCGAAGCATCGCCGCGACAGCCTCACTGTCGCGCTCGTTCATCTGGCAACCATAGGTCTTGATGTAGACGCGGTTCATTCCTGCAGAGCGTTTCGGCGAGGAAAAAGGGTTCTTAAGTAAGGCGGCGCGCCGGAGGGTCAAATCAGTTTGGCATCGGCCTCGGAATGGTACTCGTTCTGTGCACGCGTCCGCATCCGCCTCCGCCGCTGCATGGCTCGGCGCGCTTCTCCGTTTCGTCTCGTTCATGAAAGTCCATCACCACCGACTCACGCGCCTGCTTCTTGGGCTTCTTGGGTTGCTGGTATTTGTCGCGACACCGGCATTTGTGGCGACGCCGGCCTTCGCGGAGAGCGCGAGTTCCGCCGCAGCGGCTCAGGAGGAATCGGAGTCGACGGTAGACCTGAATGAGCTCTACGACGCGGGTAAAAAACTGTTCGACGAATACGCGTCGGACGAGATGAAGAAGGAGTACGAATTTCCGTCTCATGAGCAGTGGGATGCGTTCGCGTTGCGACTCCAGCGCGCGTTGCAAGGTGGCTCACTCGAGGAGTTAGCAGCGTTCGAGCCCGAAGTGCGGCGCGCTCTGGATGCGTTTCGCATTCTTCCGGATTATTCCGATTACGTGGACTGGTTGACCGAGCGGCTGGACCTGATCGAAACCGCTCGCGCGGCCGTGGCCGCTCAACACCACCCGCGTCCCACACCGCGCCCGACGAAGCCGGGCGAAGCCGTCCCGACGCCAACTCCCAAACCGCCTCCCGCGCTCGTGTTGCCGTACTACGACGTGTGGGTCGACCGCTTGAAAAGCCGCCCGAAACCGCCGCGGGCGGACGATCTGCTGCCGTTGCTCAAAGTGATTTTTTCCGCGGAGGGTTTGCCTCCGGAGTTGGCGTGGTTGGCCGAAGTGGAGTCTTCGATGAATCCCACCGCGCGCAGTCCGGCGGGGGCACGCGGGCTTTTTCAGTTGATGCCCGCGACGGCGAAGTCACTCGGGTTGAGTCTGATGCCGATCGATGAGCGATCGCAGCCCGGAAAAAATGCGCGCGCCGCGGCGAAACTGCTTAGAAAACTCCACGATCGTTTCGACACCTGGCCGCTCGCTCTGGCCGCGTACAACGCTGGCGAAGGCCGCATCGCAGCGACCTTGAAGAAGCAGGGCGCTACCACTTTCGCGGAAATCTCCGACAACCTTCCGGTCGAGACGCGCATGTATGTGCCAAAGGTTTTCGCGACGATGAACGTCCGCGAAAACATCTCGCCAGCCGCGCTGGTCGAGCCGGTCAAAAAAGGTGGATAAGGCTGCCAAGCGCTAGGGATTCGTCGAGCGCTGGGGGTTTCGCCGAGCGTCGGCGTCTCGCCGATGTCGGCCACTGGGAGCGCTGGCGTCCTCGCCGGCATTCTTTCTGCAGTCCGCCCCTCGAGCGCGGACGGACTCGATTCGCAAAAAAGCGCGTCCCGCCCGCCCATCAAGTCCGCCGCTTCGCGGCAGCCCAAACGATGCCGGCCAGAGGCCAGCGCTCCCAGAGCCTCCCGCGCCTTGAAGGCGCAGCTCGGCGGCCGAGCGTTGAGCAGTCGCCGAGTGCCGCGGGATCGGCCGAGCGTCGGCGCCCTCGCCGATGTCGGCCACTGGGAGCGCTGGCGTCCTCGCCGGCATTCTTTCTGCAGTCCGCGTCCTGAGCGCGGATGGGCTCGATCCGCGTATGCCTGCCAGCCGCCGCACCCCAGCTCGCCCTCTCCGCGCCAGCATCGTTGAAAACATGCTGGCCGCACCGCGTCAGACCGCTTTGCTGGCCGAATGGGTTTTTTCGATCGTTTTGCTGCCAAGAAACCTGCCGTTCCTCCAACGTCCGCGGCACCCCTTTCAACCCCGCCTTCGTCGCCGTCACCGACTTCGCCGAACCCCGATTTACCCTCATCGGAAGTCGACGCGGCGGCTCCGGCTGAACCAACCAGCCCGCAATCCACCAGCGCGCCATCGTCCGCGAATGCCGCGCCGGTCAAATTGAAGCTCGCGCGCGCGCGCGAGGAATTGGAAGCGAAGGACCTGCCCGCCGCCCTCGCGATCTACGAGGAACTGCTTCGCACATCCGGCGACCGCGCAGATGTCCTCGTCACACTTTCGGGCGACCTCGGCTCCTGCGGCTACGTTGAACAAATCATCGAGTTGGTCGCGCCGCGTTACGACGCCGAGCGCCACGGTCCAGCCACGGGCATCAACCTCGTGCAGGCTTACCTCGCCACGCACAACACCGACGCCGCTCAGCATCTCCTCGATGTTCTCTTTTCACTCAACCGCCCGGAAATCGAGGAGCGGCTTTATGGGTTTTCGAATGCCTTGGCCGAGCTGATCGAAGCCAAGCGTCTCGGCAAAGTGCCGGAAAACGTAACTCGATCAGGGCCGAATGGCGTGCCGCTCGTGCAGAGCAACGTCGTGAATCTCGTCACGATCAGCAAACCGATCTGGGTCTACGGTATTGAAAATGTGCCTACACTGCTGCCTCCGCCGAAATCGGAGAAAACGAGGCGTGTCGCCTTCGCGCAGCTCTCGCTTCTCGGACTCACCGATCTCGAAGCGCGCATGAAAGCACCCGAAGACGCGTTGGCGCGTCTGACGCGCGGCATCCCGCTCTGGCTGGCCGAAACATTCCACTACTCGCCGCAATATTCCGCGATCGCCGCGGTCGGCACCATGAACAAAGAGCATTACGTGACGTTCGGCGCCGAGTGGACGCTGCAAAATCTGCGGCAGCTCGTGGAAACAAACGGCACGGGTCTCGACTATGTATTCACCGGCGCACTACGCGTCCAAGGCGACGAAACCGAGCTGACTCTGCGCGTGTGGGAAATTCGTCGCTTCAAGGAACGCAAGGTTTTCACCGTACGTTGGACGCCGGCCACACAGGATGCGGAGCTCATGAAATTCGCCGACACCGTGCGCATGTTCATGGAATGGTCCGGCTACTCGCCCGACGCGGTGGCGCCGTACGAGTTCACCAAGACGCCCGCGGCGTGGAGCGATACACTGGCCACGTCACTTTCGCTTTTCCTGACCGACAAAGCCGTGCTGCCGCCAGCCTATCTCGAGCCGATGACCGAGTCGCTGCCGCGCCTTGCCGAGCGTGCCGCGCACACGGAGAAAGCCTCGCTCGCCTATTTGACCGCGCTTGATCGCGCCCGGCGTTTGGGCACCGAGGCCGAAGTCGATGCTGCGCTGTTCGAGTCCGCCGCGGTCGACGAAGCGCGCGCGCTGCTCGGTCTCTGAGAGATTGTCACGTGCACGCGCCGACCTCCGATCTGCGCATCCGCGCCACAAAGCCGCTCGTCACGCCCGCGGCGTTGGAAGCGGAGCTTCCGCTCGACGATGCCGGCGCGCAGGTCATTTCGAACGCACGCCGGCAGATTGCGCGTGTTCTGAGCGGCGAGGACGACCGCCTCGTCGTGGTGGTTGGGCCATGTTCGATTCACGATCCTGAAGCGGCGGTCGAGTACGGCGAGCGTCTCGCCGGAATCGTGGAACGTTATCGCGACACGCTGCTGATCGTCATGCGTGTCTATTTCGAAAAACCGCGCACCGTGACAGGCTGGAAAGGCCTGATCAACGATCCGGGTCTCGACCAAAGTTTTCGCATCAACGACGGGTTGCGCATCGCGCGCCGACTCCTGCTCGATGTGACGCGGCTTGGCTTGCCGATCGGTAATGAGTTTCTGGATACGACGCTCGGCCAGTATTACGCGGACCTCGTGGCTTGGGGCGCGATCGGAGCGCGCACGGTCGAGAGCCAGGTTCATCGGGAACTCGCGTCCGGCCTGTCGATGCCCGTCGGCTTCAAGAATCGCACCGATGGAAACATTCAAGTGGCGGTCGACGCCATGCGTTCGGCGCGGCAACCGCATTGGTTTCCGACGATCACGCGCGAGGGCGTGCCGGCGATTCTCGAAACGACGGGTAACGATCAAACCCATCTCGTGCTGCGCGGCGGAAGTTATGGCCCAAACTTTTCGCCGTCGCATATTCAAGCCACGGTGGAGTTGTTGAAAAAACATCAACTACGCCCGCGCTTGATGGTCGACTGCAGCCATGCCAACAGCGGCAAAGATGCCGAGCGCCAGCCGGTCGTAGCGGCGAATTTGGCCGAGCAAATTTCGCACGGTGAAAACGCCATCTGCGCCGTGATGCTCGAGAGCAATTTGATCGGCGGCGCGCAGGAAATCACCCGCGCGCCGCTCGTCTACGGCCAGAGCGTGACCGACGCTTGCCTCTCATGGGAAAAGACCCTGTCCGTTCTTTCGAATCTGGCCGAAGCCGTCGAAGCGCGGCGACGCAAGGTTTAGCCGCGGCGATTTTTTTTGGCCGCAAAGAACGCGAAGGCAGACGCAAAAAGGATTTTGGGTTCGCGACGTCGCTCGAATTTTCGCCTCCCGAACGCGGTTGGGGACTTGGTTTGTAGCTCCAAACCAAAATACCAGACCGCTCCCGAGCCTCGAATGCCTGAGCCGTGTCGTCCTAACAAAAATCCTCTTTGTGTATCTTGAGCCTCTTTGCGGCCAAAAAAAATCACATCGTCGCTGCGCTCACCGCGAGCTGTCCGCAACCGGCGGCAATGTCGATGCCGCGGCGTTGGCGGACCGTGCTGGGCAGACCATACTCGGCGAGCACGTCTTGGAATTTTCGCGCGGCCTCGCTGCGGGTCGGGGCGCCGTCGTATCCAATTGTTGGATTCAGAGGAATGAGATTTACCTGCGCCGGAATTCCCTGGAGCAGACGTCCCACGGCGTGGGCCTGTTCGGGCGAGTCGTTTTTCCCGTCGATAAGAGTCCACTCGAAGAAGATTCGCCGCCCCAACTTTTGCACGAAATAGCGGCAGGCCTCCATCAATTGATCCAGCGGCCAGCGTTTCGCCGTCGGCACGAGCGCGGCTCGTTCTTCCTGCGTCGCCGCGTGCAGGCTCACCGCGAGATGCACCGGCCGCGCTTCATCGGCGAAACGTATTATCCCGGGCACTACACCCACCGTGCTCAGCGTGATTTTCTTCGCGCCGAGCGCCAGGCCGCCAGGGTCGCGCATGATGTCGATGGCATCCATCACTGCATCGTAATTGTGCAACGGTTCGCCCATGCCCATGAGCACGATGTTGCGCAGCTTGTCTTCGCCAGCGGGATTGGCCGACGCGGCGGCGAGTTCGCGAACGGTGTCGCGCACATGCATCACCTGCGCGACAATTTCACCCGCGCTCAAATGGCGTGTGTAGCCCATCTGTCCCGTCGCGCAAAAAACGCAGCCCATCGCGCAACCGACCTGGCTGCTCACGCAAGCGGTCACGCGCCCCGTGAACTTCATCAGCACCGTCTCGATGCGGTGCGCATCGTGCAGGCCCATGAGATATTTTCGCGTGAAGCCATCCGAGCTGTGCGTTTCGTGCACGACACCTAACCGCGGAAGATGAGCCTCGGCCGCCAGACGATCGCGCAACCGCGGGGAGATTTCCGTCATCTCCTCGATTGTCCGGACGCCTGTGTAATAGAGATAATTCCAAATACGTGCCGCATGAACGCGGTTAAACTCGCGGCGTTCCAGCCACTCCTCGAGGGCAGGGCGCGTCAGGTCATAAAGATTGGTCGGCCCTTGGCGCATGAGAAACGGAGAGCAAACACCGATGAGCCGACGACCACAAGGCTGAGACAGGTTTTCCCCACGAATCACACGAAGAACACGAAATCGATCACGGATGATTCCCACGGAAAACACCGAAAACACAGAAGACCCAAACAGTAGAATGCAGATTCTGAATCCTTTCCGTGCTTTCGGTGCAGTCCGTGGGAAATTTGTATTTGGGTTTCGTTTGGTGTGTTTCGTGTGATTCGTGGGCAAAAATATACGCGGGCCTGTCTTTGGTTACGGCTTCACAGCGAGCCGGCGCGACGGCAAAACATCAGCCATGGAAGTCTATGCCCGCGCACGGTCGCTCATCGATGCCGCACATGAAGCAGATCCTCTTCGGCTGCCAAACGGGAAAGCCGCCGAACTCAATTACGCGGATCGTATGGAATTCTGGATACAGCAGCTCGATCCGGCCGCGACCGAAATTCTCCGGTTAGCGGCGCGCTGCCAGCATCTCGAGCGCTGGTCCGTGCCGCGCGCAAGTTTCCCGATGGATCGCGTGGGCTATCACGCGTGGCGTAAGTCGCTCTATGTGAAGCAAGCCGACCGAGCGAAAGCGTTGCTCCTCGAAGCCGGCGTGCCGTCTGAAGAAGCCGCCGAAGTCGCGACCTGGGTTTCGAAGTCGGGCCTGAGATCCAACCCCGGCACGCAAGCCCTGGAAGACGCCGCCTGCCTGGTCTTCTTGGAAAACGAGATCGAAGCCTTCGCCGCCCAACACGCCGACTACACCCGTGAAAAGTTCATCCACATCATCCGCCGCACCTGGCAAAAGATGACCCCCCGCGCCCACGAACTCGCCCTCGGACTCAAGCTGTCGCCGAGCATCGCCGCGCTAGTTCACGAAGCCGTGAACGAAAAGTCGGCCCCTAACGCCTCAACGTGATCACGCATTCGAGGTGGCGCGTTTGGGGGAAGAGGTCGAAGGGCTGGACGGCCGTCAGGTGGTAGCCGTGGTTGATGAAGAACTTCAGGTCGCGCATCTGCGTCGCGGGATCGCAGCTCACGTAGACGACGGCGCGCGGATTGAAATTGAAAAGCTGGTCCAGGAACGAGGTGTCGCAGCCTTTGCGCGGAGGATCGATGACTACGACAGTGTCGTCCGCGGCAAACGTCAGATTCGCAAAAATCGCCGAGGCCTCGCCAGCTTGAAAGGTCGCATTCGCGATCTGGTTCAACTCCGCGTTTCGCCGGGCAAACTGCACCGAGGTCTCGCTGATCTCCACTCCGGCCACGCGCTCGAACTTGCGCGCGGCGGTCAGCGCAAACAGTCCGCTGCCACAATACGCGTCGACGAGAAAACGCGCACCAGTCGCGCCGGCTTGCTCGCGCACGTAATCCGTGAACTTCGGAAGGATGAAGGGATTGTTTTGAAAAAAATCCCGCGCGAGAAACTGGAGCCGCACATCGTCGACTTCCTCCGTGATCACCTTGTCGTACTCGGTCGTCACTTCGCCGGAAGCTTCGCGCAATAAAATCGTGGAGCCACGCGTGAACTCTCCTGCCGCAGCGCGAGCGCGAATGTTTTCCCGCGTCTCCACCAAGCGTTGATTGATCCGCTCCGTCGCGATCTCACAGCGCGGGACGTCCACGATATCGAAACGCGTGCCCTGCCGCAAAAAGCCGATCGGCAAAGTTCGCTCATCGATCGGCTCCAGAGGTGGAACGAGCGTGCCGGGCGCGGCAGGCTGATCGTCGCGATGACGGCGCGGCGGATTGAAGTGCGGCGTGATCTTCGAGCGATAGCCGTACTGCCGCGGCGAGCCGATCACCGGCGAAACGGGAAACTCGATTCCCGCCATGTGGCGCAGCAATTCCTCGGCCTGCCGGCGCTTCCACGCGAGCTGCTCGCTGTATTCGAGTTGTTGATACTGACATCCGCCGCAGCGCCCAAACACGGCGCAGGGCGGCGCAATGCGATGCGGTGATGGACGCAGCACCGCCAACAGATCCGCCTCCGAATAGTTCTTGTGATTGCGAAATACTCTCGCGCGAACCCGCTCGCCGGGCAGCGCAAACGCGCACATGACCACCCAACTCGATTCGCGGGCTCCCTCGCCCGTCTGCTTCCCGTCGCCTTCGCCGTGGCGAGCGGATTCGTTTGCACCTCGATCTTCGGCTCGGCCGGACTCCGTGCGCGAAACCATTTCGGCCGGAGGGGTGAGATGCGGCGTCTCCAGCACGATGCGACCAAGCCCGACACCGAGATTCGTCAGTGTCGTGATCTCGAGTTCTATCTCCTGCCGATACGAAAATGGATAGTCGTTGAAACGTTTCTTGCCCACGGATCAGACGAAACACAGGCGCAACAAAACGAAAACACAATTGCTGGCGGAATCTCGCCCGTATTCGCTGAGTCGTGGCTCTCGTCGCAGAAAAAATCAGCAGCCTCCAGAACCCGCGCATCAAACAGCTTGTGCGACTGCGCGACCGTCGCCCTCGCGACGACGCAGGCGTTTTCATGGTCGAGGGCTACCGCGAAATTTTTCGCGCCTTGGAAAAGGGGATTTCGTTCACCGAATTCTACTTTTCGCCCGATTGGTTTCTCGGCGAAAACGAGCAGACTCTCCTCGCGCGAGCGCAGGCCGGCGGAGCAAAACTTTTCGAGCTGACCAAGGAGGCTTTCGCCAAGGTCGCCTATCGCGAACGTCCCGATGGGCTGCTCGGCATCGCGCCGCAGTGGCGCCGCACGCTCGCCGATCTCGCTCTGAAAACAGAGCCGTTTCTTCTCGTCGTCGAAGCGATCGAGAAGCCGGGAAATCTCGGCACGATCTTGCGCAGCGCGGATGCCGCCGGAGTCGACGCCGTGATCGTCTGCGATCCCGTGACCGATATTTTCAATCCGAACGTGGTGCGTTCCTCGACCGGCGTTTTGTTTTCGGTGCCGGTGGTCATTTCGGAAAGCGCGGCCGTGCGCGAATGGCTGCGCTCGCAACGTATCCGCGCCGTCGCTACAACCCCCGGCGCCAGCGAACTCTACACCGACACGGATTTGCGCGGCCCGCTGGCCATCGTCATGGGCAGCGAACAGTATGGACTGAGTGAATACTGGCTGAAGGAGAGCGACGCCCAAGTCCGCATCCCCATGGCCGGCCAAGCCGACTCCTTGAACGTGGCCATGGCGACCATCATCACCCTCTTCGAAGCCGTCCGCCAACGCGAAGCCAGGCCGCAATAAAGTTAGCTTTTTTTTAGCCGCGAAAAGGCGCAATAAGGACGCAAAGAGGATTGTTGCTGAGCAACGGTGCTCAGTTGCGGAAAACTCGAGAGAATGCGGAATGTTTTCGAGTTCGAACCTCGGAAAGCCCACCGCTTCAGGTGCAAATCTTCGGGGGGTTTGAGCCACAAACAAAATTTCGAATCCGCATCTGGGATTTGGATGTCTGAGGAACTTCGAAGACCAAGAATCCTCTTTGCGTCCTCATTGCGCCTCCTTGCGGCAAAAAAAATCTCACCGCCGCAGCGCTTCGACGAGCATCCGCGTGCCTTCGGCCATTGAAACCTTCGGCGCGTAGTTCAGGTCGCGGCGCGCGGCTTCGATATTGAACCAGTGGTCTTTTGCCAGCTCGGCCGCGATGAACCGCGTCATCGGCGGCTCGCCACGGCGACCGGTGATTCGCCAAAACCATTCGCAAAGCGCTCCCAAATTTTTCGCGGTGGTCAGTGAAACTCGACGCTTCACCGGCTGCTCGCCGAGCGCGGCGAGCAGCTCGTTGATCCAGTCCCAAAGCACCACCGGTTCACCGTTCGTGATGAAATACGCACGCCCAGCGGCCCGACCCGCGCGTAACGCTTCCTCCGCCAACAGGTGCGCGTCCACCGCGTTTTCCACATGGACCATGTCGACCCGATTCTTCCCGCTCCCAACGATGCGCAATTTTCCCGCGCGCGCCCGCTCGAGAATTCGCGGCACCAGATGCGGATCGCCCACACCCCAAATCAAATGAGGTCGCAGCGCCGTGGTCCGCAGAGTCTCGTCGTTCGCGGCGAGGACCTCCGCCTCCGCCAGCGCCTTCGTCAGCGGATAGGGCGAGGGGCAATCGCGCGTCAGCGGCAAACTCTCGTCCGCGCCGGCCAGGTCGCGGCCGTTGTACACGACGCTCGGCGTGCTCGTGTGCACAAAGTATTTCACGCCGTGGGCCCGGCAACCCTTCAACAATGCCCGCGTGCCCAGCACATTCGTCCGATAAAAATCTTCATAGCGGCCCCACACGCCGACTTTGGCCGCAACGTGAAACACCGTCTCCATCCCCGCACACGCCGCCGAGACAGCACTCGCATCATCGAGTGATGTAGTGATTACGCGGATACCGAGCGCGCCGAGTTCGGGCGGTGCTCGCCGCGCAAGCACCGTCACCTCGCGCCCGCTGCTGCGAAGGCGTTTCGCCAGGCGCAGCCCGAGAAATCCAGTTCCACCCGTGACCAGCGTGCTCATGCGGACAAAGTCGGTCTCGTAGCGACTGGCGTCATGGCAACTTGATCGCCTTCTGGTTCACCGCCCACTTCGTCAAGGTGAGACGATGGATCTTTGCGTTGTGTCGGACATCCACCGGAAAATCCGAATGAAAGAAGAACAGCTGTATTGGCCCAGTCACTACGGACGCCCGGCCCACTTCGCGAAGCCTCGCAGCCAGCGCGCGCTTTCCTTCATCTCCAAGCGTCGCGACGACCGGCTCGACCACCAGCGCCGGGTTTTGCCGCGGTGCCTGGCCGAGACCAATCAGCGCGCAACGATGCACGCCCTCAACCGCGCGGAAAACGCGTTCGCAAGGCTCCGTGAAAAGCACGCCGTCTTCGGTCAAGACGCGTTCGACTTTTCGTCCGAGAAACCAAAGCACCCCGCGCTCATCGAGCATGCCGCAATCGCCCATGCGATGCCACACCCGCGCGGAGCGCAGCTCGCGCAACAGCTGCACCTGCGGTCCTGTATCCAAGCCCGCACTACGCGGCTCGGCCAAACGCTTCTCGGGGATTTTCGCCAGGGTCGTCGCCTGCGGCAGCGCGTCGTAATATTTCGTCACCATCGGCCCCGTGACGACGATTTCGCCGATCTGCCCTGGCGGCAACACGCCAGCCTCGTCCATCGAAATTATCGGCCCATCGGTGAGCGCGATGATGCGCACGTCAGCCGCGGCAATCGGCCGCCCGAGGCAGGCGCCGGGCCAATCGGCTCCGGCTCGCGCCGTCCTCTCCGCCTCGATCTGCGCCGCGCCGACACTGCTGATCGGCAACGCCTCGGTCGCACCATAGGGACTGAAAAGGCGTCCATTCGGCAGGAACTTCGCTGCGTCGCGCCACAGCGAATCGGGCACCGCCGCCCCGGCGCAGAGCACGCGCTTCACGCTGGGTAGCGTCACATGCTTCTCGATGCAGTAGGTGCCAATTTTCCGCCAAAGCGTCGGCGAACCAAACGAGTTCGTGACGTTTTCCTGGAGGATCGCTTGCACGATCTTCTCCGGATCAACTTGCGCAGGACGTCGCGGGTCGATTTCCGGCACGATCGTCGTCATGCCGAGCGCCGGATTGAACAACGCGAAGATGGGCAGCATCGGCAAATCGATCTCGCCCGGCTGAATTCCGTACGTCTCCCGAATCGCCTCCACCTGCGCCGCGAACATGCCGTGTTCATAGCACACGCCCTTCGGGGCGCCGGTGGAACCCGAGGTGAAAAGAATCGCAGCGAGATCGGTGGAAGAGCGCGAAATGGGCGGCCGCGTCCCGACAGATGCGCCGCCCGCCGCTAGCCGGTGAGTCGCCCGAGCGCTCGTGGCAATTCGGATTCTAACCGATCGAAATGAGCCACGAAAAATGCGGCTGATTATTTGCGCCAGCGGAATGCCGAGGAGCACGCGGGGTTGCGAACGCTCCACGCAGCTCAAAAAATTCTTCATTCCCATCCCCGGATCGATCACGACGGGCACCGCGCCGTGTTTGAACAAGGCAAACGCAGCCGCAATCAGCGGAAGACCTTGCTTGACCATCAACAACACCCGGTCGCCGGGCTGCACATTGTTCTGCACCAACCGCTCGACCCAGGCATCGGTTTCGCGATCCAGCTCGGCAAAACTCAGGGTTAGATAATCGATGTGCCGCTCGCGCGTGCGGCCGCGTGGAATCTTCAGCGCGGCGGCGTCCGGCTGGCGCCGCGCCATCAACGGGAGGTGCTGGGCGATATTCGCGGAGTCGCTCATTGTAGTGCCGTTCGCACTACACCGCTTGATCGGCAGGCCTGGTTTCCTCAGGCGGAGGCGGCGGAGAGGACGGCGGCGGTGGCGGCGCGTTGCGAATCAGCTCGGCCTGCCAGGGCAAAAGAATTTCGCCGAGTTTCTCCGGATTGCGCGCGACGAGCGCGAGCTGGGAGCGATTCGCGATCAAGGTCGGATCGATCTGAATGGCCGCGGCCACGCGATCGCGGTCGTTTTTCAAACGGTCCTGCAGCGCGATTTCCTTCGGCGTCAGCGGCTGGTGTCCGCCGTCCCGCCCGCGACGCCGCGGCAGCGTGTGCGGATCGCGCCCGAGGCCCGCCTCGACCGCCGCGCGCAAGCTCGGCATGAGCCGGTCGTGACGTTTCCCGAGATTCACTGTTTCCAGAATGGAGCGCGCCGAAAGCCCGTGGTCGGCCGACTCCGAAAGCTTCAGCAGAAAATCATTTCCCGTGACCTTGAAAGGCGGCACGTCGAGCTTGCGCGCCCACTCTTCGCGCCAGTGCCAGACGGCGTGCAGCACCGCGAGTCCGGGCGGTCGCAGGCGCTCGGAGCGCCCGATGCGCCAATCGTTATCGTCGTCGCGCGGAAAACCGCTGAGCGCGTTCTCCATCTGCCGCTGACATTGCTGGTCCAGCCAGTCGAGCCGGCCGAGATTCGCCAGCTCCGACGTGAGAATATCGCGCAGCCTCGGCAGATAATAAACATCGAGCGCGGCGTAATCGAGCAGGCGCGGCGTGAGCGGCCGCTTTGACCAGTTTGCTTTTTGGGAATCCTTGTCGAGCTCGACGCCGAAATGCTCCTCGAGCAACGCCGCCAACCCGATCCGCTGCCGGTTCAACAACTGCGCCGCGAGCATCGTGTCGAACATGCTCTTCGGGCGAAAATCGCACAAATCGTAGAGCAGCCGCAGATCGAAATCGCTCCCGTGCATGACGAGATGCTTCGTGGCGAGCCGCTTCCAAAGCGGCGCCAAATCCAGCGGCGCAAGGACGTCCACCAGGTGAATCTCGCCGGCCACGTAAAATTGCAGCAGGCAGACCCGCGTGCGGTAGTGATACAAGTTGTCCGCTTCCGTATCGAGGGAGACCTCCTCCGATCGATCGAGCGCGGCATAGAGCGGCTCGAGCTGATTCGGCTGGTCGATGAGCGTGTAGGCGGGCGTCGAATTCAAAATTTTGCCAAACAGAAAAAGC
This sequence comes from Opitutaceae bacterium, assembly GCA_035765635.1. Taxonomy (GTDB): domain Bacteria; phylum Verrucomicrobiota; class Verrucomicrobiia; order Opitutales; family Opitutaceae; genus EW11. The sequence goes on along the minus strand of DASTWZ010000050.1, from coordinate 123,606 downwards.
CGCGAGCTCGGCTTCGTCAAAAGGGAATCATCCGACGAACGATTGCCCGCGAATCACATAAATCACACGAACTGCACGAAATCGTCCCCCATCCGATTCGCCGGAAATAGGATTGCGCGTTCATTCGTGTGATTCGTGTGATTCGTGGACAAATTTCCGAAAATGAACGTCGTCGTGCTCTGTAGTGGTGGAATGGATTCAGTGACCGCGCTGTATTGGGCAGCGCGTGAGCACACGGTGCGCGCAGCCGTCAGCTTCGACTACGGGTCAAAGCACAATCACCGCGAAATTCCCTTCGCGGCGGAGCACGCGAAAAAACTCGGCGTCCGCAACGAGACCATTCCGCTGCTTTTCATGAACACGCTTTTCGCCTCGTCGCTCCTTCAATCCGGCGGCGACATCCCCGAGGGCCACTATGAGGCGGAAAACATGAAGCAAACCGTCGTGCCGTTTCGAAACGCGATCATGCTTTCGATCGCGACGGGCTTTGCGGAGAGCATCGAGGCGGACGGTCTCGTCATCGCAGCGCACGGCGGCGACCACGCGATCTATCCGGATTGCCGCGAAGACTTCATGCGCGCGATGGGCGACACCATGCGGCTCGGGACGTACGCCGGCATCCAACTGCTCCGGCCATTCATCGCGCTCACGAAAGGAAAAATCGCCGCGCGCGGCGCCGAACTCGGGGTGGATTTTTCGCGCACGTGGTCATGCTACAAAGGCGGCGCGATTCACTGCGGCAAATGCGGCACCTGCGTGGAACGGCGCGAAGCGTTCGCCGAGGCTGGATTGGCTGACCCGACTGTTTACGAATCAACGCCTGCGCTTCCGGAAAAGCCTTCGTCAACGAAAGCGTTGGAGAAAACGGTCTGAGGATGGCTTCGTGAAGAAACGGACTTCGTGAGGAAAAACTCAGCAAAGAAGAACAGTTAACAAACGCCGCCGCGCCCATGTTGGTGTCAGAGATTTTCTATTCATTGCAGGGAGAAGGCGAGTTGACCGGCGTCCCGTCGGTTTTCGTGCGCGCTTCGGGCTGCAATCTCCGCTGCAACTGGTGCGACACGCCGTACGCATCGTGGAATCCGGAGGGTACCACCTTGTCGATCGACGAGATCGTCGCCGCCGTGACACGCCACCCCGCGAAACACGTCGTGCTCACCGGCGGCGAACCAATGCTCGCCAAAGAAATGCGGCCTCTCGCGGCACGGCTCAGAACGCTCGGTTATCATATCACGATCGAAACCGCGGCCACGATCGCCCCCGACGGAATCGCGTGTGACCTGGCGTCGCTCAGTCCGAAGTTGAGCAACTCCACGCCCGATGCGCGCCTCCCCGACGCGTGGCGCGAGCGGCATGAGGCGACGCGGCGCCAGCCAGACGTGTTGCGCGCATGGGTCGATCACTACGGCTATCAATTCAAATTCGTCGTCGCCTCACCCAGCGATCTCGACGAAGTCCGCGAGATTCTGCGCTCGGTGCAGCGCGAAATCCCTCCGCACAAAGTCCTGCTCATGCCGGAGGCGACGACCCTCGAGCGCATGCGCGAGCGCGCGGCGTGGCTTGGCGATGTCTGCAAAGCGAACGGCTATCGCTACGCCCATCGCCTGCATATCGAGCTCTACGGCAACAAGCGCGGGACGTGATCGCGCAGCAGCGCGCCGGGTCCGGCGCTGGCACGCGAAAACCTGCGCGCTCGCCGTGCACAACTTTTTGCAATCGCCGCATTGCGAGGCCCCACCCTGTTCGCGCTAGAATCTCGACCTTATGACGTCGACGCTCAGTGCCAGCTCCCCCGAGAAACTCGCGCATGCCATCAACCTTCGCCTCGCCCTGCTGGGTTGTCCGACGGTTGAGAACGGCGAATCGTCGAAGCTGACAGATTTGGCGGCGCCCATTTTTGCCCGCTATCGCGAAACGACTCGGCAGCTGGTCGATCCGCTGTGCCCAGTCGACCATCGCATTCAGGTCTGGCTTGAAAGTTACCTCTCGGACATCGGCCCCTCGCCTCTGCTTCCCTCGAGGACGTTCGTGCTCGATCAACCAGGTCTGGCCCGCGCGCTTTCACTGCCCGCGAAGAGCGACGAATTTTCTTCGAGCCTCCTGAAAAGCTACCGCGTTCGCCAAGGTGTGCTGCACAATCCCGCGAGCGATCGCCGCACCACGAAAGGTGTTTTCCACATCGCTGACGGCGGCCTGCCGGTGCCGGACGATAAACTCGCCGTGCCGAAACTCACCTACGCGAAGATGCTCGCTCTCGCGCTTCGCCCACCAAAGGAGATTCTGCGCCTGCCCTTTACCGCCGATCAAAAAGCCCAGGCGGGATGCTTCGTCTCGCTTCTGCTGCGCCCGCTGGTTTGCCCCGCCGTGCCCGGCTTCGTGGACGAAAAACGCATGGAAATCCGCTTCATCGCGCCGGGCTCGCTCGTCAGCAATCTCGATTTCGTCGAATCGATTTTTGGAAACGCGGGCGATCCGTTCCTGCCCGACAACGACGCCGGATTGGACGTCGATCACTGGACGGGCCACACCGGTTGTGTGATTCTGGCGCCGCACCTGACGAGCGTGCCGAAACACCTGGTAGGCCTGCCGCATTGGGACCTCGCGACGCCCCGCCAGCGCCGCGACGGCATGTGCTGGAAAGACGAGAACGAGCTCTACAACGGTGGCTCAGCTTTCAAGTTAACCGCGCGCGATTCCCGCGGCGTGATGGTCACGCTCATCGCGGACAACTACTACGGTTACTGCAAGAAAGAGGTGAAGACGCAGATCAGCTTTTCAGCGAATCTGTTTGGCCTCGCCGAAGAGGAACATGCCGGTGGCGCGCTGGTGTTTCAAAGCTATGAACTCGAGGCGCAATTTTCCGCGTATCAAAGCGGCAAATACATTTTCGAGGAGGCGCTCGCGCAATGGGGTGATCGCTTTGAGCTGAAGGCGGAGGGCTACGCGGTGCACCGCGAGTTTCCCAATATTCTCCTCGTGCCGGAGCCGTCGCGCTTCGACTTGCGCAAGCAAACCGTCGCCTGGCCCGACGCAAAGGGCGAAGCGCGCTCGATCAAACTTCTCGCCGGAAAACATTATGTGCGGCCCAGCGGCTATCGCGTGCACATGGAACAAGTCGTCGGCGAGCGGACGATGTGGCGATTGATCGGCACCGTCGCGGAAGGCACGCTTTGCCACAAGCCGTGCACCGTTTCCGGCGGCGGCAAATCGGAAATCTCCAAGGCAATCGACTACGCAATTCTGCCCGGCCACGTCTTCGTGGCGGACTTCGACCGCGATTTCGATCAGGTCGATCGTATTCTGAAAGCGGATACGTCGAAGCGTTTTCGTGATTCCGCGCGCAACGGCCAGGACAGCCGCGCGATTCTCAGCACCGAGCGCTCGCTCGGCAGCGTGATCAAACTTCTCACGCCCTCCCGCAAGGAGTACACCGACGAATATAACGCCTGGCTCGCCGCGATCCCGCAGCACGTGAAGGAGCTCATCTTCATCGTGAAATGCTTCTACAAGTCGAGTTGGGGCGAGGATTGGCGCTGTCATTTTTCCGTGGATACAATCAACGGGCAGCCCGGCTATGAGTTGAAGCTCGATGGCCGCAAGCTCGTGACGAACTACCTGCGCGTCGGCTTTGAGGAAGACGGCTCCTGGCGCGTCTTCGGCCTGCGCACGGATTTTCACCCCGCCGCGAAAGTTCAGATGGAGGACGACATCACGGCTTCGGTCGTCGCTCCGCGGGCTGTATTGAAAGAAAAACTACTGCCTGAACGCCGCACCGAACACATCAGCGGCGCCTCGCCCGCGCCCGCCCACGGCGTGTCGTTGAAGTTCGTGCAGAATTGCGAAGCGCGGCTGTTTCAAAGACCCGACGACGCGATTCATCGCGGCTACGATCGGCAAGCGGAAGCCGACATGGCGACGCCCGGCACCTTTCTTTCGAATTACGAACCGCTCGCGGCGCAGGATGCGGCGGCTCTGATCGAGGATGCGATCGGCTACACCGCGTACACCGCGCCGATGCGCGACCTTATCCGCGCCGCGGCCGAGGGGAACGGCTCCTCTCCGAAGTTTTTCGTTTCATCGGCGCATCCGCGCATCGTCGACGGAAAACCGACGAAGAACCCGCGCTACCTGCAGCTTCGCCCCGATATCGCTGACCCGGTGAACACGTTCCTGGCCGAACTCTCACGCCGGTTGCATCGTCGAATCGGACCGAATGAGCCGCTGCTCGCGCCGGTGAACGTCGTCGTTCCTGGCCGCCGCAACAATCCGCCGGAGAAAGGCATTCGCTCCCTCGCGGTGTTCAATCCGATTCACTACATGGACCTGCCGGAACTCTTCATGGAGTTCATCAGCAGCATGACGGGCAAATCTCCGTCAACGACCGGTGCTGGCTCAGAAGGGGCGTTAACCAAAGGTCCATTCAATGCGCTGCCGCCGATCATCGATCTGAACGCGGCGCTGATCTCGCTCATTCTCACCGGGCACGACGGTTTCGTATCCGCCGCTGGATACATTGGTCCGAAGATGCGGGTGGATCACGACATCAGCATGTTGATCCCCGAGGTGTTCAGTCGCATGTCCGCGGTCGAGCGCGACGCGCAGACGCTCATGGCGGATGGCTGTCTGGAAAAGTGCACCGATTTCACGCACGACGGAAAACCAGTGCTGGCGAGCCGGCTGGGTTATCGGATCACGACAAAATTTGTCCGTATTTATTTCGGCCGCGTTTTCAATCATCCGCACACCGTCTTCACCGACGAGATGCTGCGTCCGGAGCTGCAGGATGCGGCGGAGTTTGCCGATGGCATGGACAACATCGTCAGCACGCATAAACGCGTGGCCGAAAGTTATTTTGCCGACGGTTGTATCGATGGCGCGTGTCCGCCACTGAAGGCGTTGCTCCACATCATGGCGCACGGACATTACGAGGGCAACGGCCTGGACTCGCCGAAAGTGCGCGGCCTTTTCGATCGCGCGGCCCTGGTGAAGACCGAATGGTACCTCGCGCGGTTGCAGGCGAAGCAACGCGTCGACATCGCGCTGGCGAAACGAAACGTCGAGTACCTCGAAGCCTTCCTCGATCGCCCCACCAACGCCGACACCATCGCGCGCTTGGCTCTGAAAGATCGGCTGACCCGAGCCAAAGCGACCCTCGAAAGTGTGCAGGCCCCCGCGCACTTGAAAAGGCTCAACGGCTCCCTCGGCGTGCAGCCTTTGTGAACCGGACCCATCCCCGCTCAGTGAGCTGCTCAGCCGGCTGCTAGTGGCTCACTTTGAGCGTTAGGCGTGAACCACTCCGCAGATGTTTTTGGTACCAGATGCGCAGTTCCAACCGGAGTACAGTGGGTGCTAGCTTGTGGACGGCGTTTTTTTGGGGTGGTAGTCGCAGCATGGTAGCGTCGAAGAAACTGCACTACGGCTGGATCGCGGCGGGAGTCACGTTTTTGACTCTGCTCGCGGCCGCAGGTGCGCGTGCGACGCCGGGAGTAATTCTGCTCCCGCTGGGTAACGAGTTTCAATGGAGCCGGGCGACGGTGTCGTCGATCGTTTCAATCAATATCTTCCTCTATGGATTGATCGGACCCTTCGCTGCGGCGCTTTATCAACGCTTCGGTCTGCGGCGCTGTATGGTTGCAGCGATGCTCCTGCTCTCGACGGGTTACGGTTTATCGATGGTGGCGCGGCACTATTGGCAGTTCGTATTGCTTTGGGGTGTGATCGTCGGCGTTGGATCGGGCATGGCGGCGACGGTCCTCGGGGCAGCGGTTGCCACGCGTTGGTTCAATCAATCGCGCGGGCTTGTCATGGGTTTGCTCACGGCCAGCACGGCAACGGGGCAATTGGTCTTCCTACCGATCTTAGCAGCGCAAGTGACGGCGCACGGGTGGCGCAGCGCGCCCGCGGTCGTTGCCGTGGCCACGATTTGCGTCGCTCCGCTCATCGCATGGCTGATGCGCAATGACCCACACGATGTCGGTCAAAGGCCTTATGGAGAAACGGGACCCGCGACAAAGCCCGTCGCCTCCACCGGGAATCCGGCTTGGCGCGCGATCACAGTTTTGCAGGAAGCAATTGGCGTCCGCGATTTTTGGCTTTTGGCTGGATCGTTTTTCGTCTGCGGCGCGAGCACGAACGGCTTGATCGGGACGCATTTGATTTCTGCGGCGTATGACTGCGGCATCCCGGAAGTAAAAGCCGCGGGCCTACTCGCGATGATGGGCGTTTTCGATCTCATCGGCACCACTGCTTCCGGCTGGCTCTCCGATCGGGTCGACAGCCGGTATTTGCTTTTCGGATACTACGGCCTGCGCGGACTTTCGCTGCTGTTTCTGCCTCATGCCATGCTCGGCACGAATGGGACGCTGACGATCTTCGCAATCTTCTACGGACTCGATTGGATCGCGACCGTGCCGCCGACGGTGCGTTTGTGCGCCAACGTATTCGGCCGTGAGAGGGCGAGCATTGTATTCGGTTGGATCGCGGCCGCCCATCAAGTTGGCGCCGCCTTCGCCGCCTACACGGCCGGAGTGGTGCGCACGAGTTTCGGAGCCTACACCTACGCCTTCATCGGCGCCGGAGCTCTGTGCGCCATTGCTGCATTCATTGTGCTGCCAATCGGACGCGGCGCCCCGAGGTTCGCCGCCGCGGAGGCTTAGGATCTTTTAGCCATCGGGTTGGCCTGTGGTAAAGCGGTGTCGCGTTAGAATCAGGTGCAGCGAGAGAATTCGGCTGGTACCGCGGAGAGGGCTTATTATTTCTCCGAAATGCAAAAATCGGCGGCAGGATTTCTTCTCGCGGGGCTTCTTTTTGCACCGCTCGCGCATGCTCAGGAACTCAGCTGGACTCCTCTGGAGTTGGTCGATGCCAAACCCAACGAGCCCATTCCGACTGTTGGCGGTTTGTATCGTCCTGATATTCCAGAGCAGTTGGCCAAATTAAACGAGCCAGCTTACGCCGAGATTGTTTCAGTTGTGTCCAAAGATGGCAAAGTCACCACCGGCACGATCTCGGCTAGCAATCCCTGGATAGCCCCCGCCGCGAGCGAGGTGCTGGCTTATCGACGTATCAAGATTCCCGATACAGCCACCTCCGCTTTTTATACCGTTCGTTACGCGCTGCTCTTCAATCCAAGAAGCTCCGTTGGAAAGTACAACGCCACCCCTCGCGTCGTTGCCGCCTACGCCGCGCACTGGCCCGAGCAAGATCACGGGCAGAGAATGGAAAGGAATACGTGGGAAGACGCCGTGCCGGTCAGCTTCGACATATCCGCAGATGGAGAAATTCTAGCAGCAAAAGTTGTCCCTAAGGTTGACCCAAAGTTTTCTGCCGAGATCGAAGCTGCGGCGAAGAGATGGAAATTTGAGCCCGCGCACGACGCGCACGGTCAGCCTATCGCGGGTCATCTGCAGGCAAGCGTGGTCTTCGAACTACCGCGCATCTACAACGTTTCAGAGCTCACTGCCCCTCCCGTCATCACACGGCAACGTCATCCGGAGTACCCGATGGAGCTGCGCCGCAGCGGCCAAGGCGGGGAAGTCGTTCTGCGTTTCGTCGTTAACACCAAGGGAACCGTTGAAGACATCCAGGTCATCAGCAGCAATAACTCCCGGCTGAACAACTCCGCGATTACCGCCGTGGAAGGCTGGCGCTTCAAACCAGGCATGAAAGACGGAAAGGCGGTGAAAGTGTTAATGCAGATTCCAATGGTCTTCAGCTTGGGCGATAACACGTCCAACCAATTTGAAGTGACCCGCCGGCAATCGGATGACGTGCCCGAGTACATGAAGTACGATTTCCCGCCCGTGGTGAAGAATGCCGCTCATGGAGTTTACCCGCGCTCTGCTGCGGAGCAGCGCCAGAAAGGAAAAGTGGATGTGCGATTTTTGGTGCTACCCTCTGGGCGCGTCAGATTCATCGACGATGGGAAAACGCCGCTTTCCGACTTCGACCGAGCCGCGCGGGCAATGCTCGAAGAATTCACCTTCACCCCTGCCTCGAAAGCGGGAAAACCAACCCTCGGTTTTCTCCACATGACCGTTGAATTCTCGCTCAATTCCCAGGATGCGGGACTCTCTTCCAGCGCTCAGCGCATTCTCAAGGAGTTGAAAAAGAAGCAGCCGAACATCGTGCAGCTCAACCAAGTCGACGAGAAGCCACACCCGATTTCGCGTCGTGCGCCGATTTATCCTGCGGAGTTGGTCGAGACCAAGAAACCGGGCCAAGCAATGATCGACTTTTTCATCGACGAAGACGGCCACGCGCAACTGCCCAGCATCGTTTCCTCCACCGAACCCGCGATGGGTTTTTCCGCCGTGCAAGCTGTCTCCGAATGGGTTTTCGCGCCGCTAAAATCGCACGGCAAACCCGTCATCGTTCACGCGCAGATTCCATTTAAATTCGAGTACCACGAACCCGAATCGGAAGACGCGAAGTCCGACGAGGCTACTTCGAAGAAGTCAGATGCAGGCGCTTCTTGAAGTCGTCGGTCGGGCAGCAGCCGGCGCCACAGCCCGAACTGTTTTTCTTTTTCGAAAAACTCGAACGCAGCAGTAGTGCCGCGGCCACTACAACGACGATCAACGCCGCCCATGTTTGCCAGTCCGCGCTCATCCGCCAAATCCGAATAATCGGCCTCCCTGGTAAACGACGAGGCACGCGAGCCACGCCGTGCCTGTCATGTACGCGATCTGAAACGCTGGCCAACGATAGGAGTTGGTCTCGCGTTTCACGACGGCAACGGTGCTCGCGCATTGCATGGCGAAAACGTAAAACACCATGAGCGAGACGCAAACCAGCGGGGTGAATAGGCGCCGCCCATCAGGCCAGCGCGCCTTCAGCATCTCGTCACGCAAAGGCGCGGTGTTTTCATCGCCTGAATCCTGCACGTTGAAAACCACGCCCATCGTGCTGACAAAAACTTCGCGCGCGGCGAACGAGCTGATCAACCCGATGCCGATCTGCCAATCGAAGCCAATCGGCTTGATTACCGGCTCGAGGACTTTGCCCGCCATTCCGGCATAGCTGTGCTCCAATTGTTCCGTCGGCGACGCGCCGTCATGGGATTTTGGATACGTGGAAAGAAACCAGAGAATGATCGAGATGCCGAGAATCACGGTGCCGGCGCGGCGCAGAAAAATCCAGCCGCGCTCGAACATGTGCAGCACCACGTCGCGAATTTTCGGCAAGTGATAGGGCGGCAGCTCCATGATCATGATCGGCGGCTCGCCTTTGAGCAGCGTGCGCTTGAAGAGCCAGGCGAACCCGAAAGCGCCGAACGTTCCGAGCATGTACATCGAGAGCATGATTCCGACTTTCCAGAGCAACGGCACCGCGGAGTTCGGCAGCAGCGCCGCGATCATCAGCAGATAAACCGGCAGCCGTGCCGAACAACTCATCAACGGCGCCACGAGGATGGTTACGAGCCGGTCCTTCGGATCCTCGATCGTCCGCGTCGCCATGATGCCGGGAATCGCGCAAGCGTACGAACTCAGCAGCGGAATAAAACTTTTCCCGTTCAACCCCACGCGACTCATCAAGCGATCCATGATGAAGGCCGCGCGCGCCATGTAGCCGGTGCTCTCGAGCAATCCGATGAACAAAAATAGAATCAGGATCTGCGGCAGAAATTTCAGCACGCCGCCTACTCCCGAGATCGCGCCATCCGTGATCAAGCTCCGCAAATCTCCCTGCGGCATGACCGCCTTCACCCAATTGGCGAGGTCTGCCGTGCGGTCGTCGATCCAGTTCATCGGCGCCTCCGCAAAACTGAAAATGCTGAGAAACATCAGCGTCATCACCGCGGTGAGAAGCATCCACCCCCAGATGGGATGCGTGACCACAGCGTCGATTCGATCACTCAAATTCACCGCCGGCGCGTCGGCGCGCTGCACGGTTTCTTCGCAGAGCCGCGCGATGGCTTCGTAGCGGCTGTTGACCAGCGTCCCAGCCCAGTCTGTCCCCTCGCCTTCCCAGCGTTTCTGCCAACCGCGCAAAATCGCCGAAGTCTTTTCGCTCAACGGCGTGGATCCGGCGACGCGCACCGCGTCCTGGTCGGTCAGCAGCAGCAAGGCTTCGGCTCGCGCGATCAATGGCGCTTTGCCATCGTTCTCATGCAGACTCGCGGCCAGCTCGGAAACGGCAGGAGCGATCGGCACCGGAATGTCCCAACGATGCCGCGGCAACGGGAGGTCCGCGCGGCTCATGGCCAGGCGAAGCTCAATCAGGCCCTTCCCGTTAACCGCCTCGCAAGGGATCACCGGGATGCCGAGTTCCTTTTCCAGCCGCGCGATGCGCAGGTGCACGCCGTTTTTTGCCGCGAGATCCATCATGTTCAACACGAGGATCACAGGCCGGCCGAGATCGAGAATCTGGTGAACGAGATAGAGGTTACGTTCGAGATTCGTCGCGTCCGCGATGCAGATGACTCGATCAGGCTGCGGAGTATCTGCCCGGCGACCGAGCAGCACGTCGCGCAAAACCGCCTCGTCGGGCGAGCGCGCCGCAAGCGAATAGGCGCCAGGCAAGTCGATGACTTTGATCGCATGCCCGTGCTGCGAATAGGTCTCCCCGATTTTCTTTTCGACGGTGACGCCCGGGTAGTTTCCGACCTTTTGCTTCAGTCCGGTCAACGCATTGAAGAGCGTGCTTTTGCCGCAATTCGGATTTCCACACAGGGCGTACACGGGCATCCGCGCCGTGACCGGTTTGCCTGATGGTGATGTCGCCAACTCGTTCATGGGCTTGGCGCCGGCTCAACCAGCACGTGTTCCGCTTCCGACTTCCTGAGCGTGAGATGATAACCGCGAACTTTAATCTCAAGCGGATCGCCGAGGGGCGCCGTCCGGACGAGCTTCAATGTCGTGCCAACGAGCAAGCCCATTTCCCGCAGCCGCAGAAAAGCCGAACCCTGTTTCGGGAAATCACGCACAGTGGCGGACGCGCCGACCGGCAAGAGAGAAAGCTTCACCAATTCCGCCATGCGACAGGGCGGATTTTAGATCCCGCCGCGGATCAATTCGACAACCACATGCGCGGCCGCTCGATCGCTGAGGGCGATGCGCGCCCCGCAAAGTTGACACAATAACGTGCGCTCGCCTGAAACCTTTTCGATCACGGCTGACTCGCAGAACCCCATCTCCCGCAAGCGTTGGCAAATTTCTGCCTTGCCCGAAAGTTCGCAAACCCGGCCAGCCGCGCCGACCGGGAGTTCGGTCAGAAGCATTCGAGAAGGTATGGATGCGCGCGCCGGAAGCATGGAGAAGGGAGGAAAATGAGATTGGGTTTCAATGTCAATCAGCGAGGCCCGTTCGCATGCAATAGCGACCCGGGTAAACGCAGTCATAAGCGCGCCTTTCGCTATGAATTGTAAAAACTGAAGATTTTTGGGGCCAGATGTAATCTCGAGGCGTTCTCGTCCGTAATAAAGGGTGATGGTCATCACCGTTCCACTTCCGCGGTCAGCCCAAATCCGGCTCAACAGCCGGGCCGTGCTCCGCGATGTGATGCACGGCGATTTCCATAAAGTCGGTTTCCATCTGCGCGGCTTCTGGCGCGCTTTGGTCGACTGAGCCCCGCAGGTCGCGCTGGCTTTCGGCCCGACTCGCAGGACCAAAAAAAACGCCGCGATTTGCGGCGTTCTTTTTTTTAGAATTCGCGATGAGCTTCAGCGGCGGCGTTTGACGCCGAGCTGGGCAACAGCGAAACGCACGACGCCTTCGAGGCGTTCGACTTCCGCCGCATCCAATTTTTCTTTGCCGCGAAGCGCTTCCTCCGCACGGCGCATGGCTTCTTCAACCGCGCGCTCATCGATCTTTTCCTCAGTGATCGCGCTTTCCGCCAGAACGGAAATCGTGTCGCCGAGAACCTGAGCGAAGCCTTTGCCGATGGCGAGGTGCTGGGTCGCGCCACTTTTGGTGACACGCAGCTCGCCGCTCTCGACTTGAGTCAAGAGCGGGATATGGCCGGGAAGAATGCCAATCTCGCCCTCGACCGTCGGGATCACGACGGTGTCGATGGTATCGCTGTAAACCCGAGCTTCGGGAGTGACGATTTCGAGGGTGAGCGCCATGGATTACTTCTTTCCAGCAGCAGCGATGACTTCGTCGATGCCGCCCTTCATGTAGAAGTCGCCTTCGGGAATGCTGTCGAGTTCACCGTCGAGGATCATCTTGAATCCGCGAACAGTTTCTTTGACGGCGACGTATTTGCCGGGGCTGCCGGTGAAGACTTCTGCGACGGCGAATGGCTGCGACAGGAAGCGTTGCAGCTTGCGGGCGCGGTAAACCGTCAACTTGTCCTCGGGAGAGAGTTCATCGAGGCCCAAGATCGCGATAATGTCCTGAAGGTCCTTGTAGCGTTGGAGCACGCGTTGGACTTCGCGGGCGACGCGATAGTGTTCCTCGCCGACCACCGCAGGCTCGAGCGCCTTCGAAACGGACGCGAGAGGATCGACCGCCGGATAAATACCGAGCTCGGCGATCGAACGTTCCAACACGATCGTGGAATCGAGGTGGGCGAACGTGTTTGCCGGGGCCGGATCCGTCAGGTCGTCGGCCGGCACATAAACTGCCTGCACCGACGTGATGGAGCCCTTCTTCGTCGATGTGATGCGCTCCTGGAGGAGACCCATCTCATTCGAGAGCGTCGGCTGGTAACCTACGGCCGAAGGAGAACGGCCGAGGAGCGCGGACACTTCCGAACCCGCTTGGGAGAAGCGGAAAATGTTATCGATGAAGAGAAGCACGTCCTGATTCTTTTCGTCGCGGAAGTATTCCGTCATCGCGAGGGCCGAGAGGGCCACGCGCATACGAGCACCCGGGGGCTCGTTCATCTGGCCGTAAACTAGCGCCACCTTGGACTTGCTGAGATCCTTTTGGTCGATGACACCGGCCTCGGACATTTCGTGATAGAGGTCATTGCCTTCGCGCGAGCGCTCGCCCACGCCGGCGAACACGGAGTAACCACCGTGAGCCTTGGCGATGTTGTTGATGAGCTCGAGAATGACGACCGTCTTGCCCACGCCCGCACCACCGAAGGCGCCGGCTTTGCCACCCTTGATGAAGGGACAAATCAGATCGATGACCTTAATGCCCGTTTCGAGAATCGTGGCCTTCGTGTCCTGCTCGGAGAGCGCTGGAGCCGGGCGGTGAATCGGATAACGTTTCGCGTGGGGAACAGGGCCGCGTCCGTCGACCGGCGTGCCGGTGACGTCGAAGATGCGACCGAGAACGCCCTCACCTACCGGGACGGAGATCGGCGCGCCTGTATCCACAACAGGCATACCGCGCACCAAGCCTTCGGAGGACGACATCGCGATGGCACGAGCGAGACCCGCACCCAAGTGCTGCTGCACTTCGAGCGTGAGCAACTCCTTCTTTCCGCCGACGGTGAATTCGACGGTTAGCGCCTGAAAAATCGGCGGGATAGCGTTCTCGGCGAACTGGACGTCAACGACGGGGCCGATGACTTGGACGATTTTGCCGGTATTCATTTATGGAAATGGATGAGTGACGAAGGAGGAATGCAGAATGGACGGAGGGGTTTTCAGAGGTTTGAGAAATTCTGCATTCTTACTTCTGAATTCTTCATGAGCGGCCGTCAGGACGCGTATTGGGCTGCCGCGATCTCGAGAATTTCCTGAGTGATCGCTGCCTGGCGGGCCTTGTTGTACTCCAGCGTCAGGTCGCCGAGCAGTTTCGTCGCGTTGTCTTTCGCCGTCTTCATCGCGACCATGCGCGCGCTGTGCTCTGAAGCCTTGGCGCTAAGCACGAGCTGATAGATGTAGCGATTGACGTAGAATGGGAGCAGCGAATCGAGAACGGCGGCCGGGCTCGGTTCGAAGAGAAGTTCGCGTGAATCGACGTGGGCTTGGACGCCGGTTTCGGTTGCGAGATTCCGCGTGAACTCAGCCACGCTGCGCAGCGGAAGAACCGGGCGAATGGTGGGTTCTTGGACGAGCGTGTTCTTGAAGCGCGGGTAGATCACCTCGACGGTGTCGATGACGCCGTCGAGAAACTGCTTCACCATGAATTCGATCGCGATCTTCACTTCGCTGAACGGAACGCGGTCGTGAACCTGGAAATCGGCCATCAAATCGCGGCGCGTGCGTGCGAGGAATTGCGTGCCCTTGCGGCCCATCACGGCGAATTTCGCCGGCGTCTTGATGTCGCTGATGAGCTTGAAAATATTCGCGTTGAGCGGTCCGCAAAGGCCCTTGTCGGTCGTCACCACAAGGATGCCGCGAGTCTTCACCTCACGTGTGGCGAGGAACGGATGCATCGCGTCCTCCACGTGCGGAGCGAGCCCCGCGAGCATGGACGCCATCAATTGCGCGTACGGGCGACCAGCGAGCGCGGCCTGCTGGGCCTTCTTCATTTTCGAAGCGGCCACGAGCTCCATCGCCTTCGTAATCTGGCGAGTATTTTTAACCGACTTGATGCGCCGTCGGATGTCGCGTGTGGAAGGCATGGTTAAGGCAAAGGAAGAGTGAAGAAGTAAGAATGAAGAATGTCAGCGGGTCTTCGCGCGTTTGAGGATCGTGACGAAAATGCTGATCAGCTCATCCGTTTCTGAGCGGAGCGCCGCGATGCGTTGCGCTGGGATAAAACGAGAATCCTCAATATGGCGGAGCCAGAAAGAACTCTCGTCGAGCTCCCGCAGGCATTCGCCCATTTTTGAAATGAACTCTGGTTTGCTTCGTGCACGATTTGCTTCGCGGTAATTTGCTCCGACAGAAGTGCCAGAGCGAAGGAGTTGGTTTCCGAATACGTCAGCTACGCGATTTACAGGAAGAGCTTCGAAGAGCGCGACGATTCGCCGGCCGTACTGGTAAGTGCGTTCCGCCAATTCGTTTTCCATTCTGCATTCTTCATTCTTCCTTCTTAATTAGCGGCCTCAGGCCGCGTAGGTGGCTTTCCACTCGTCCACCGCGCTCTTCAATTCGCCTTCGATTTCGGCGTCGAGGGCGGCTTTGGTGCGGATCTTGGTCAGGAGAGCGTCTTTGCGGGTGGCGAAGAATTCGCGGAGGGCTACGGCGGCGGCGTTGACCTTCTTGAGATCGATCGCGTCGTAGTAGCCTTTCTGCATCGCCCAAAGAGTGACGACTTGCTGCTCGATCGGAATCGGAGCGGCTGCGGGTTGCTTGAAGAGCTCGACGATGCGCGCGCCACGATCGAGCTGCGACTTGGTCTTCGCATCGAGATCGGAACCGAACTGCGCGAACGCCGCGAGTTCGCGGAACTGCGCGAGCTCACCCTTGAGCTTACCACCGACTTGCTTCGTGGCCTTGATCTGCGCGGAAGAACCGACGCGCGAAACCGAAAGACCGACGGACACCGCGGGGCGCGTGCCTTGGTTGAAGAGATCGGTTTCGAGAAAGATCTGACCGTCGGTGATCGAGATCACGTTCGTCGGAATGTAAGCCGAAACGTCGCCCGCGAGCGTTTCGATGATCGGAAGCGCCGTGAGCGAGCCCTTGCCTTCGAGGCGTGCGGCGCGCTCGAGAAGACGGCTGTGGAGATAAAACACGTCGCCGGGATAGGCTTCGCGGCCAGAAGGGCGTTTCAAAATCAGCGAGATCTGGCGGTACGCGACGGCGTGCTTCGAGAGATCGTCATAAACGATCAACGCATCCATGCCGTTTTCCATGAACCACTCGCCCATCGCCGCTCCGGAATACGGAGCGAGATATTGGTTGGCGGGATTGTCCGCCGCGGGAGCCGCGACGATGATCGTGAACTCCAGCGCGCCAGCGGCTTCGAGCGTGCTGATCGTGCGGACGATGTTGGAATTTTTCTGACCGACCGCGACGTAGATGGAATAAACCGGGCGGAACTTCGGGTCGCCGCTGGCAAGACCGACCTTGTTGATCTTCGCTTGATTGATGATCGTGTCGATCGCGATGGCCGTCTTGCCCGTGCCGCGGTCGCCAATGATCAGCTCGCGCTGACCGCGACCGATCGGAATCATGGAGTCGATCGCCATGATACCGGTGAAGAGCGGTTGATTGACCGATTTGCGAACGATGATGCCGGGCGCGATGCGCTCGACCGGATAATTCTCTGTGCTCTCGACCGGGCCCTTGCCGTCAACGGCATTGCCGAGGGCGTCAACGGCGCGGCCCAAAAGACCTTTACCGACTGGCACGGAGAGAAGGCGACCGGTGGTGCGAACTTCGTCGCCCTCCTTCAGTCGCGAAATGTCACCGAGGACGACGCAACCGACGCCGTCTTCCTCGAGATTCAGTGCGATGCCGATCGTTCCGCCGGGGAACTCGACCATCTCGTTGTACATCACGTCGGAGAGACCGTCGATGTGAGCGACGCCGTCCGCCACGGAGCGGATCGTGCCGGTGTTCTTTTTGACCGCCTTGTTTTGAATCTTGGCGATCTGCTGTTCGATTTGGTCGAGAACGGTACTCATAGACGCTACGCGCTAGGTTGGGATGTTGGAAATTTAGACGGCTTGACTCAGCTGGCCGAGTTGGCCGGCAACGGAAGATTCGTAAACGTCGTCGCCGACACGCACGCGAAGACCGGCGAGAAGTCCGGGGTTCGGACGAGCGACCGCCGAGATGGAGCGATTATATTTTTTGCTCAGAGCGGCGGCGATGCTCTGTAGTGTTTGCGTGGATACTTCGCCGGCGTGCTCGACCACCGCTTGATTCCGCGCGACCTCGATGGCGACGAGACGGTGATAAGCTTTGAGCACTGCCAGCGGGTGAGCGTCGGCCGTTTTCTCGATATACTCGAGAACGCCCGCGACTCTCTCGGACGAGAGACGTCCGTCGACAAAGCTCAGTTTGAAGAGCTGACGGGCGAGTTGCTGGGCTTTCTTGTTGGCGGCGGACATTGACGGAGAAAAAGGTTAAGCCGAAGTCAGCTCGCGGGCCGCGGCTTCGTTGTAAGCCGCGCGATCGCTCTCGCTGAGTTTCTTGGCCAAGACGTGCTCGGTCGTCGTGACCACGAGGCGGGCAATTTCGCCGCGAACATCGGCGAGCATCTTGCGGCGCTCGAGCTCGATGGCTTGCTGCGTCTTTGTGATCGTGTCGTTCGCGCGATCCGTCGCTTCTTTTTGGATCTTGTCCGCGAGTTCCTTCGAGGTGCGGCGCGATTCCTCGATGATCTTGTTGGCCTCGAGCTGCGCATTCTTGATCAGCGTCGCGCTCTCCTGCTGCGCGGCGGCCAACTGCGCCTTCATATCCTCGGCATATTTCAGGCCGGCGGAAATTTTTTGCTGACGCTCTTCGATCGAAGCGAGGACCGGTTTGAAGGCGAAATACCAGAGGATGAAGGCGACAATGGAGAAGTTGACCACCTGCGCCAAGATGCCTGGCACGTTGATGCCGAAGTCGGAGAAAATCTTCGTGACACCACCCGCTTCACCATGAGCGGCAGCAGCAGCGGCGCCGACCTCGTGAACGGTCGTTTGAGCAAGCACAATGAGTGAGGAGAGCATGGCGGAGGGGATCGTCTTCGAAAAAAAAGGCCGCACCGCTCGAGCGAGCGGTGCGGAACTACGGAAGGATTACTTACCGAGGAACAGCGAGTAGAACGCGACGGCTTCGGCCAGCGCCATACCAATGATGGACTGGACGAGGATTTTGCCGGACGCGCCGGGATTGCGACCAACAGCTTCAACAGCCTTGGTGCCAACAAGGCCTACGCCGATGGCGGCGGCCAAACAGCCGAGCGCGCCTTGGATGCTGCCGGTGACTCCGGCGACTTGTGCGATAATGGAGGACATGACTTTATTCTTTGGTGGTTATTCCGCCGTGCGCACAACTTTGGCACGCTCCCAGCGGGAAAGTTTTAGTGGTGAGCGGCCGCTTTTTCGCCGTGCGCGCCTTCTTCAGCGTGATCGTCGCCATGGTTGCAGATCAGGCCAATGTAGACGCTGACCAGGAGGGTGAACACCAGCGCTTGCACGAAGCCGATGAGAACTTCGAGGAAGTAGAACGGAATTGGCAGACCCCATTGGAACATGCTCGACATGGCATGCATCAAGTTTTCGCCGCCAAACACGTTTCCGTAGAGACGGAACGAGAGAGAAATCGGGCGAAACGCGATCGAAACGACCTCGATAAGTCCGACGAGGAAGAAGATCACGAAGAGGAAATAATAGATCGCGAGCGGGATTTCCGTGCGCTCGGCCTTGTTGCCGAAAAGGTCGTAGGCAATCGCCTTAACACCGGCGTAGCGAACAATGAAATAAACCCAGGCGACAAACGACGCGACGGCCAATGCGATCGTGGCGTTCATGTCCGCATTGCCGGGGCGAACGAAATCCATCCAGGCACCTGTATGATGGTCGCGCATATATACAGTGCCGACGCCGGGAAAGAGACCGCTCCAGTTCTGAATCAGAATGAAAATGAAAAGACCGACGAGGAGCGGAAACGTGTGCTTGGCCACCCTCGATCCCACGATCGGCGTGGTCATATCCAGAATGCCCTGAACCACGCTCTCCACCACCGCCTGCCCGCGCGTTGGAATCAGTTTCGGACGTTTCACCGCCAAACGGATAGCCAGGATCAAGACCACCGCGACGACCCAGCTGGTCACGATACTATTCGTAATCGGCAAACCAAAGATCTCAAAAAGTGGCTCAGCCGCGGATGCCACGCCGTGATGGGCACCTTCTTCCGCGAGCAGGGCGCTTGCGGAGAAGAGCGAAGCAGTGACTAGGGTGAGCTTCTTGAGCCAGGACATATAAATACAGAAAAGAGTCCAGAATTGGGAAGGTTCAGGACTAGGCAATCGCGCTTTGAGCCGTCAATCTCTGAAATTACGACAGCTAATGCTTTCACGCAGGAGTGACACTTACTCGGGCTTCAAACCTGTAAAAAGTAGAATTATAGCTGAGCGTCAGATGAAGGGTTTTAGAAACCTCCTCTGTGCACATTGCGTCAGGCAAAAATCACTCGGGCGGCAACAGCGTGAAACGCCGGGGTGATTCGCGTAATTCGACTTGGTCGATTCAACGGTTCCGGAGGCGCGCGATGCAGGAGTGATGAGTCTCGGCCCGCTCCTGAAACACGGTCGCGAGTTCGAAAGGCCATGAGGCGCTTTCATCGATTTCCCAGTGGGGATGGGACCGCAGTGCGGCGGTCGCCGCCGTGAAATAGTCCACATGATCCGTGCGGAAAAAAAGTTTCGCGCTCGATCGCGAGCGCGCCGCCAGCGCCGTCAGAAAAGCTGTCTGCATCAATCGGTTTTTATGGTGCCTCCGCTTCGGCCATGGATCGGGGAAAAGAATGAAAATCTTCTCCAGGGCGACGTGCTTCGGGAGGACTTCCATGAATTCGGAGGCTTCCGCGCGGACGAAGTGAAGGTTGGTCAATCCCGCTCGCGTACGCTTGCGCTCCGATCGGGCGAGTCGGTCGAGAATGATATCGATGCCAACGCACACCTCGGATCGATGCGTCGCTGCGTAAGCCGTAAGAAAGTGGCCATGGCCGCTGCCAATCTCGAGCGTGATTCCGTTTATGCCGGCCAGCAGTCGTTCGAGCAAGATCCCCAGAGCCTGCAGGCGCTCAGCTTTTGCAGAGAGATGTTTCGGCGACGGCGCGGATTTTTCCACGGCGGGTGGTTAGGAAGTCGCTTGCCCTGTGGCAAGGGCGCTTCGACTCACGTGCTGCCGCGCTGGGGCAGATTGAAATAAAAGGTCGTGCCCTTCCCCACTTTGCTTTCCGCCCAGGCACGGCCTTGGTGGAGCTGCACGATGTGTTTGACGATGCTCAGGCCGAGGCCGGTGCCGCCCTTTTCCCGTGAGCGACCTTTGTCGACCCGGTAGAAACGCTCGAAAATATGCGGAAGGTCGGCCTCCGGGATGCCCGGTCCATCATCTCTCACCGAAACCTCCACCTCCCCTTCTTTGAGCTTTGTGGCAACTTCAATGTGGGAGCCCTTGGGGGTGTACTTCAGAGCGTTGTCGATGAGATTTTCGAGGACCTGCGTGATTTTTAGCGGATCGATCAACACTGGGCCGACCGCGGGATCCATCGCGAAACTCAGATGATGGCCAGCGGCGGCGGGACGCGCCCGATAGTCGTCCACGATGCCCACGACGAGGGCGGAAAGATCGCACGACTCGCGACGCAGGCCCGGGTTGATCGATTCGAGCCGTGAAAGCGTGAGCAGATCATCGAGCAAGGAGTTCAAACGCTCGGTGTGCCGCTGAATCGTCCGCAGAAAGCGATCCCGATCGTCCAGTGGCATCTCCTGGTGGCCGTCCACGAGAGTTTCGGTGTAGCCTTTGATCACGCTCAGAGGCGTGCGCAATTCGTGCGACACATTCGCGACAAAGTCCTTACGCACCAGTTCGAGCTTCTTCAGCTTCGTGATGTCGTGAATGACGAAAAGCGCCCAGGACTCACGCTGGTCGATCGAAGGAATGATCGTGCCCGTGATTTCGACCCAGGTGGTTCGATTGCCCTCGACGAATTCGATTTCTTGCTGCGGTTGCGCGGAGTTGTTTCGCACGTTCTCGACGTAATTCAGAAACGCCGTGCTGTGCAGCGCGCGCTCGAGACGATGGTTTACGATATTCTTGGCCGCCGGAAAAATGGCCTGTAAGGCGCGGTTAGCCAGCAGGATGTAATTATTGCTATCAACGATAAGCACGGCCTCCTGCAAACTGCCGAGGGTCGCCTGCAACTGCGCCAGTTGATCGGAGCGCAGTTGATTCAAGCGCGTGACTTCGAGAATCAGCTCATTGGCGTCGGCGCAGAGCTGAGTCCAGTCGCGGCCAGTGGCTCCGGGGATCTGTTCTCGAAGAAAAGGTCGATGATGCTGAATCGCCAGGTGAAGACTTCGCGTGGCGCGATGATGATCCCAAATAGCCAGCAGCGCCCAAAGGAGGCCAATGGCTAAAAGGATCGCGGTCAGGACGAGCATGCTTCGACTTTGCGCTCCGCCATCCTATACCCCACCCCGCGGATCGTTTCGATCCAATCCGCTTCGGCGCCGAGCTTTTCCCGCAAGCGGCGCACGTGCGTGTCGACGGTGCGAGTCTCGATCTCGGTTTCGTAATTCCAGACGTTGATCAGGAGATGCTCGCGCGTTTGCACGCGGCCACGACGCTCCATGAGGAGTCGCAGTAACTTGAACTCCGTGGCGGTCAATTCGACAGGCTGACCCATCACGACGGCCTCATGGCGGTCCACATCGAGAACGATTTGGCCGGCCTGGAGCTTCTTCGGTTCCTCACCCACGGGGCCCTCCCGCACGCGGCGCAAAATCGACTGCACGCGCAGAGTCAATTCCTTGGTGCTGAATGGCTTGCAGATGTAATCATCAGCCCCTGTTTCCAGGCCTTGAATGCGGTCTGCTTCCTCCGCCTTGGCCGTCAAAAAGATCACCGGCACTTTTCCGAGGTCCGCATCTGCGCGCAAGAGGCGGCATATTTGGACACCGTTCAAATCCGGCATCATGACATCGAGAATGACCAGATCCGGCGAGAAACTGCGCGCGGTGCCGAGGCTCCCGTTTGGATCGTTGAGCGTGCGGACCTCGAAGCCGCGGGCCTTCAAGTGATAAGCCACGAGTTCGGTCACATCTTGCTCGTCATCGATAACCAGGATCTTTTTGCCCTTCAGTTCGCTCATGACCGGAAAGCTTATGTTACGAAGCCTGTCTGCCCAGTGCTTTTACCTGCGCGTTTCACAAATGTTACAGGAAACAAGCACATGGCACGCCAAGCGGCAAGCTGCTGGCGTACGGAGGTCGAACCGCGGTATTTCTGCCTTGTCCGTCCCCTAGCCCGTTGTCCGCTCGTTGCTGGCCGCTTTTCGCCGCCGCGCCTCCAAAACGACCATGAGAATGCTCACGTCCGCGGGGCTTACCCCACTGATACGACCTGCCTGCGCGAGGTTTACCGGTCGGAAAAGTTGTAGTTTCTGCGCGCTTTCTTTTCGCAGTCCCCTCACTTGCGAGAAATCGAAGCCATCGGGAATCCTGATTTTCTCGACGTCACTCATTCGCGCTATCTGGCGTTGCTCACGGGCCAGATACCCTTGGTACGCGACGCGGTATAAAACTTCCTGGCGAATGGGGTCATCCACTTGGCGAAAATCTTCCGGAAGCTCCGGAGCTGGCGCGTTACCATTCGTTTCCCGACGGACTGCATCGCCTAAAGTGCCGGAAGCACCCCCAGGCGCCCGGCGACGATCGAATTCCGCGCACCAATAATCGATCTTTTCGCGCTTGGTAGCAACGCGAGCCAGCCGCGCGCTGCTCAGCAGACCGAGCCGGCGCGCATGGTGTTCGAGTCGGAGCTCCGCGCTTCCGTGATTGAACAGCAACCGATGCTCGGCGCGGCTAGTAAACATGCGATAGGGCTCATTCGTGCCTTTAGTGACCAAGTCATCGATCAACACCCCGATATAGCCCTCGTGCCGAGAAATAATCAGCGGCTCCGCGCCTCGCACCTTGCAGACGGCATTGACGCCCGCCACCAACCCCTGACACCCGGCCTCTTCGTAGCCTGACGTGCCATTGATTTGGCCAGCGAAAAACAAATTTTCGACCTTTCGTGACTCCAACGAGGGATAAAGCTGCGTAGGGGGAGCGAAATCATACTCCACAGCATAGGCGGGCCGAAGGAGGACGGCTTTTTCCAGCCCGATTACACTGTGAATCATCTTCAGCTGAACATCAAAGGGCAGGGAAGTGGA
The DNA here is from genome assembly GCA_035765635.1 of Opitutaceae bacterium. Taxonomy (GTDB): domain Bacteria; phylum Verrucomicrobiota; class Verrucomicrobiia; order Opitutales; family Opitutaceae; genus EW11. Next base: position 100,934 of record DASTWZ010000050.1, on the reverse strand, counting down.
GAGCCCGTTGACGTAATATTCGTTCGTGTGGCGGCCTTCTGGCTCCAGAAAGAGGAGGTGCCTCGGCTTATCGGCAAACTTGACGAACTTGTCTTCGATGCTCGGGCAATAGCGCGGTCCCACGCCTTCGATCTCACCAGAATACATGGCGGAGCGGGAAAGATTTTCCCGAACCAGTGCCGCTGTCTCAGGCGTGGTGTAGGTCATCCAACAAGAGACCTGCTCCTGACCGGGCGCCCAACCCAACCGGCGTTCGCCGGTGTGTTCCACGTGGAACAATGATTCCGAGTCTCGCGTGTCGTGGAAAGCGAACAGGGTGGGGCGAGCGTCCCCCTTTTGCTCCTCCATCTTTTTGAAATTAATGCTGCGTCCGAGCAAACGGGGCGGCGTTCCCGTTTTGAGACGTTGCAGTTCGATACCCGCTTCCAGAAAGCTCGCGGAGAGGGTGCGCGCGCTAAAATCCCCAAGGCGACCGCCCTCATTCTTGTTCTGGCCGATGTGCATTAGCCCGCGCAGGAAGGTGCCGGTCGTCACCACGACGGTCTGCCCACGAAACTCGATGTCCAAGTTCGTGCGGACCCCAATCACACGCCCAGCCTCATAAACCAAGCTCGTCGCGGTAGCCTGAAAAATCTGGAGATTGTCCTGCAGCTCCAGTGTGTGCTTTAGCCGAAATTGATAGGCCTTTTTATCGCACTGCGCGCGTGGCGACTGCACGGCCGGACCCTTCGACTCGTTCAGCAGACGAAACTGAATGCCGGTTACATCCGTGTTTATCGCCATCTCGCCACCGAGCGCATCAATTTCGCGCACAATCTGGCCCTTGGCTTGGCCGCCAATCGCAGGATTGCAGCTCATTTGAGCGATGGTATCGATATTGCCGGTAATAAGCAGGGTAGAAGCGCCCATCCTGGAAGCAGCCAACGCAGCTTCACACCCAGCATGGCCCGCTCCACAAACAATTACGTCAAACGGTAACTCGTTATAAATCATCGGCTAATCGAATTCCAATCGATCAGCGTATGCGACGGAGACGCCAGCAGCAAGTGCCGTTTACTTGCCTATACAGAACGAAGCAAACAGGTGGTCCAACATCCTTTCGTTGTCGATGCGCCCGCCGATCTCCCCAAACGCATCCAGGGCCCCACGCAGATCGCTTGCCAACAGCTCGATTTCCTCTGGATCGGTGATCTTCGCGATCGCCTCGATCAAACAAGTCCGAGCCCGCCCCAGCGCCTCGGCGTGCCTGGCATTGATGGCAATAACCTCGTCGCCGAAATCAACCCGGTGCGCTTCCGCCAACGCAGCGATCCGCGCGGTTAGCTGATCAACGCCATCGCCGTTCAACGCGGACACAGGGACATACGCACACCCGACTGAAAACGTCGCAGCGAGTTCGCCCTCAATCGAACGCAGCGCCTCGGCAGACCAAAGGTCGCTCTTGTTCAAAACCACGACGGTGTTCGCCGCAGAAATCCTGCTCCGAATCGACTCCGGCAAAGTAGGAATTGGGCGGCGCGGATCGATGACCACCAAGTACAAATCGGCTTCCTCCGCGCGCTCGATCGTCTTCCGCATGCCTAGCGCCTCGAGCGGGGCAGGGGAGGGATTCAGCCCGGCTGTATCAATTAAGCGAATACAGTGCTGACCGAGATTGATCCTCTCCTCGATAAAGTCGCGCGTCGTGCCCGGCTCCGCGCTCACGAGCGCGCGGTCCGTCCCCACCAATCGATTGAGCAGCGAACTCTTGCCCGCATTCGGCTCTCCCAGGATCACCGTGCGAACGCCTTCACGCAGCAGCGCTCCGTACTCCTGCGTCGCCAGCAATTGCGCCGCGCCGCTACTCACCTTCTCAATGGCACTCCGCAAAGTCGTTCGATCTTCCGGTGGCAAATCCTCATCGGGGAAATCGATGTAGGCTTCGACCCGCGCCAGCGCCGAAAGGAGTTCCTCTGTCAACTCCGCCAAACGACGGCCTAAACTTCCCCTAAGTTGCTGATTCGCAGCGGACAACGCTCTTTCGCTCCGCGCTTCGATCAAGTCCGCCACGGCTTCCGCCTGGCTCAAATCGATCCGGCCATTAACGAAAGCACGTCGGGTAAACTCACCGGGCTCGGCAGCGACGCATCCACGGGAAAACAGGTCGCTCAGAATTTTCTGCGCAATCAACGGATTCCCATGACACGAGATCTCCAGCATGTCCTCGCCCGTGTATGACTGCGGCCCGAGGTAAAAAATGGAGACTACGTCGTCGATCAACGTGCCGTTTACCGATCGGTAATCACCATGTCGCGCCGCGCGCGGTCTCGGAGCAGGGGAGGCCGGAAATTGCTCCGCATGGATTTTCCTGCACAAAGGACCGCTCGCACGAACGACCGCGATCGCCGATGTCCCGACAGGCGTCGAAAGCGCCGCGATCGTTTCGTTGAAATTGCTCATGCCTCCCAAAACGGGGAGAGCATTTGTCGCGACGCAAGCCTCGACCCGCCCCGGAAGCCGCTCGATGCCTGCCGACGGAGGCAGGCGCCCGCCGCCGCCTTCGTTTCTCTCGCGACCGGTCCGCTTACTTTCGCGAAGTCGGAGCCGATTCCGAGGCGTTCTGCGCGTTGGAGCCCGAAGTCGCGGCCAACTCCTTCTCGATTTCGGCAGCGCGTTGCTCGCTCTGCGCGATGATTGCCTCGCGGCGCGTCTTCTTCAGCCGCTCACGCACCTTTGCTTCTCCATCTCCGCTGGCGCCGTGTTTCGTCGCCACGATCAACCAAGCGAGTCCCTCCTTGTAGTCGCGTTTGATTCCTTCGCGCGCGCTCAGGTACAGCACGCCCAGATTGTACTGCGCCGCCGACACTCCCGCCTTTGCCGCTTGCATGTAGTAGGCCACGGCTTTCGACGGATCTGGCGCCACACCGTCTCCGTCGTCGTACATTTTTCCCAACCGAAAAGCCGCCGTGGCTTGATTCGCCTTCGCTGCCTTCTCCAAGAGCGCAACGCCCTTGGGAACGTCCTTCGTGACTTGGTCGCCCATGACGAGCATCTCGCCAAGCGCCGCCTCCGCGTCATGATTGCCGGACTCGGCAGCTTTCTGAAGCTCGGGCAAATCTGACCATGTCTTCCCCCCTCCCGTTCGCGAGAGCAACTCCGGCTTGGAATTCGCTTCGTCGGCAGGAGCACCGATGATCGGCGAGACGCTGACGGCGAGCAGAAGAGACAAAACGAGGACGGGTTTCATTGGGTAGAAGGGGAGTGATCGTGATCGGTTCTTTGTTTTTTTCGACCTGCCTCGGCGCGTCGAGTTCGCAGGAGAAACATTGGCGGCGTGCGGGACGAAAAAAGCCGTCCGCCCAGGCGAACGGCTTCGTATTCAATTCTTCACTACGATCAGTCGGCCGCAGCCTCTGATCCGGTGACGGCGGTGCCACCGACCACCGTGACCTTCTCCATGATCGATTTATTCAGTTTCTCGGCCAGCTCCGGCTTGTCCTTGAGCGTCTGTTTCGCCGCATCGCGGCCTTGGCCGATAAGCTCGCCCTGATACGCGATCCAGGAGCCTTTCTTTTCCAAGACCTTGTGCTCGATGCCGAGATCGAGAATCGAGCCGGTGCGCGAGATGCCCTCGTCGTACATGATGTCGAATTCACATTCGGTGAACGGCGGCGCGACCTTGTTCTTCACCACTTTGATCTTCGTGCGATTGCCGATGACCTTGCCTTCCGGCGTCTTGATCTGGTCTTTGCGACGAATGTCGATGCGCACCGACGAGAAGAACTTCAGCGCGCGTCCGCCCGGTGTTGTTTCAGGATTGCCGAACATCACGCCGATCTTCTCGCGAATTTGGTTCGTGAAAATACAGATGCACTGCGTGCGGCTCACCACAGCGGTTAGGCGACGCATCGCCTGGCTCATCAAACGAGCCTGGGAACCGACCGTCGCGTCGCCCATTTGCCCGTCCAATTCGGCGCGAGAAACCAGAGCTGCAACGGAGTCGATCACGATGACATCGATCGCATTGGAACGAATCAACGTCTCCGTAATATTCAGCGCGTCTTCGCCCGAGTCGGGCTGCGAGACGAGCAGATCGTCCAGATTGACGCCCACGACACGTGCATATTTCGGATCGAGCGCGTGTTCGACGTCCACAAATGCGGCGAGTCCGCCGCGGCGCTGGGCCTCGGCGATGACGCTCAAACAAAAGGTCGTTTTACCCGATGATTCCGGGCCGTAAATCTCGATAATGCGGCCGCGAGGCAGACCGCCGACTCCGAGAGCCAAATCGATGGCGAGCGAGCCGGTCGAGAGCGTTTCGACCGTCATCTTCTTCGCGTCGCCAAGACGCATGACCGAACCTTCACCGAATTGCTTGGTGATGGCGGAGAGCGCCAGCTCGATGTTCTTATCGCGAGCGTTGTCCTTTGTGGCAGGCGAAGCGGGAGCCGCTTTTGCGGGGGAAGCTTTAGACATAGTGATTGGGTTGATTTTGAAAATGAGCCGCGCGAAGCAGCGCGTCGGAAATTTGAAGAATGACCTGAAGGCTCGGCCTTCTCAGATGCAAGCGCAGAGGGTGAGGCAAACGAATCCAGTTCGCCGGCCTCAGTGGCCACTCGGCGGCGCGATAGTCGGCTTGAAAGCCGTGGCGAAATAAACGGCGAGAATAACGAGGAAAAAACTCACCGCGTAATTCCAGGTGAGCCGCTCGCGGAGAACGATCCAGGCAAAAAGCGAAAACACCGTGAGGGTCACTGCTTCCTGAATGATTTTCAATTGGTAGCCGGAGAAGCCGCTGTTGAAGTAGCCGCTGCGGTTGGCGGGGACCATCAGGCAATACTCGAAAAACGCGATTCCCCAGGAAACCAGGATGACGAAGAACATCGGCTTCCCTTCGAGAAACCGAAACTTGAGATGGCCGTACCAGGCGATTGTCATGAAGACGTTTGAGGCGAAAAGAAGGAGGATCGTTTTCATCGGAAATGCGGGTCGATCAAGGCGCGAGAGCGCGGAATTCATTGAGGCAAACCCATGCCGGCCGCGAGCAGGCAGTTTTCCGTTCCGAGAAAAACTGCGCTTATCCGCGCCAGACGCGCAACGCCTCTGAAAAATCCACGCCGCAAAGGGACAGAGCGAAAGTTATACGCTCTGTCAATTTCCTTTTACGAACCGCGGGCTGGAGAAGTGTGTCCTTGTCAGATCTCGTCGATGCTCACGACCAATTTGCCGGAGCGGGGAAGTTTCGTGATCACGCAGGTGCGGTCTTCCCGAGCTTCCTTTGGCGTATAGAGCATCCAGGCGCGGCGGGCTTTCGTCGCCTCATCTTCATCGGTGAACGAAAGTTGCACGCCCTGCTCGAGCTGGGCCGCGTAATACTTATAGCGACCATGCTCGCGCCAATCGCCCTCGAGAATTACTTCTGGTTTATCCTCCGATTCCTTGCGCGGAATCAGCAGCCAGAGGTCTGGTTTCGTCTGACGGACATGAAGCCGAAGCTTCAGGCGGTGGCTATCGCAATAGCGGCGAAAGAGCTTAAAGAACGTCGGATACTCCTTGATGGAGTGGATGCCGATGGTCTTACCCTTCGCCATCGCCTCGACGTAATACTGCTTGTTTGGCTTGATGGGAGAGTTGCGGTCGACGACCGGGAACTCGAGAAACTCGTAGGACGATGACTCGCCGATGACTTCGAACGGGCTGGCGGAGGCGTTCTTTTTAGACGCGCGTTGCGTGGTAGGCATGAGGGCGGAGTAAGTGGGCTTTTTTTGAATTCGCAATGCGCGCTTTGCAGAAAAAAATTGTCTTCGTATAGCAATTGGCACATAGCTGCCGGCCATGAGTTTTTCGGGAGGGAACCGAGCCGTGCCGGTTGCACGTCAACGCGCCATTACGCCGACAGTTTGCGCGCTGTTTTCGGTACAAACGCAGAATTTTTTCGAGATTTTTTCTGCGGTAAATTCCGGCGGCATTTTTTCAGGTTTTGGGCGTTTTGTGGAGGATGCCTCATGATGCTGGAAAAGCTCTCGCGTGCGCTCAACGAGCAGCTCCTTGGGCAGGCCGAAGCGATTCGGGAATTCGCCACGGCTCTCGCCTTGGCCATCGAGGGCCGGCCGCGGCCAAACCGCACGAAAGGCTTGATCTTCCTCGCGGGCCCCACCGGCACGGGAAAAACCGAAATGGTGCGCCTCGCGGCGAAATATTTGCACGGGGAGCACGCCGATGCCCACCTGCACCGCCTCGACATGGCCGAGTACCAGCATGCCGACTCGCTGCACCGTCTGCTCGGCAGTCCGACGCAGAAAAGTCTGCTGGGCGAAGCTATCGATCGACTCAACGCCGCGGCAGGCGAGAACGGCACGTCATTCCTACTTTTCGATGAGATCGAGAAAGCCTTTCCCGATCTCGTAACCATCCTGCTTTCTTTCGACGCCGCTCGGGTGACGACAAGCGATGGCACGACGCGTGATCTCTCCCGGATCTTCGTGGTCGTCACGAGCAATGTTGGAGCCGCGCGCGCCGCCGATCTTCAGCATGCGCCTTATAGCGCTTTGCGAGACGAGGTGCTGCTTCAGGCGGATAAACGCTTTCGTAAGGAAACGCTGGCGAGGTTCGACGCTCGGATCGTGATGAATCGGCTGAACTTCGACGTTCAGCGCGAGATCACGCGACGTCTGCTCGACCACGAGTTGACCGTGCAATCGCGTTACTTGGTTCGCCCGATTTGGGCTTCCGCCCACGTCTTGAATTTCCTGGTGCGCGAAGGATTCACGCCCGATCTCGGCGCGCGTGCCTTGCGCTCGACCGTGGAGCGCCAGGTAGGCCGCGCGCTTCTGCCTTGGAGCAACCGCGGTGACGACGATCAGACCTCGGACCGCTACTCGCGCACGCTGCTTTTGCAGGAAGACCGCCGCAATCGACAGCTGATCGCGATCCGAATCGCAGATGAAGAACGCAGCCCAGAATTGCGTGCGGTTCTCGCAGAACCGCAGCACGCCCCCATCGGTGCGGCCGCGTGACCCCTCTCCCTCAACACAGATTAGCATCACATCGCCAGCATGAGTTCGTTACCATCAAAAGCATTCGTTCACGTAGAAATCGTCGACTTCTCCAAGGAGCCGCTGCTGCTTCAGGAAACGGCGAAATATTATTGTTCGCTTTCGCCAGACCGAAGAGATTGGCCGGAGGAAAAGCTCCGGCGGCTCGCGATTCGGACTGAGTGCAAATGGGGCCGCATCCCTATCGGCGAGGATATTTATATGGTTTCGGAATTCGGCGACGGGCCTCGTGCTCCTTTATCTGCGACGACCACCGCATCGGTGAAATTCTTCGCGGAGCTTCGCCCTTCCGCGCCGGGAAAGGACGACGGTTACATCGAGAGCAAACCCTTCTGCCAGGTTCAGTTTAACGAACAGAGTTGCCGCCAGCTCCGCACACAGGGCCTGGTGAAGCTCGAAGAATTTATCCGCCGCACTGTCCCGGAATGCGCCCAGGCTTTCGAGGAGTGGCGGGCCCTCCTGCAGACCGCAAAGGCGCGGTACGTGGAAATAAAAGAGGCGAAAGCCGCGAAAGTCAGCGCGACGGCCGGCGCCAGAATAACGGCGAGCAGCGCCGAGAAGCGCTGACGGCTGAAGCGTGCTGGTGAGCCCGGCACGCCTCTCGATCACTTCGATCCAAGACTCAGTTGTTCATGAGCGGTGTCGCCACACTTGTCCGCGACTTGAGCGAACTGGCGCGCATGGGCCGATTGGATCGCGTCGTCGGTCGCGACAAAGAATTGGACGACATTTTGCGCGTGCTCTGTCGTCGCACGAAGAGCAATCCACTGCTTCTCGGCGAACCCGGCGTCGGAAAAACCGCGCTGGTCGAAGGTCTGGCGCAACGCCTGCTCGAACAACGCACACCCGCGATTCTTCGAGACCGCCGTGTCGTTGAACTCGAAATCGGCGGTCTTCTCGCCGGCACTCAATTCCGCGGCGATTTGGAAAAACGCGTGCAGGATTTCATTCACGAGGCGAAACGCGATCGCGCCATTGTATTCATCGACGAGATACACTTGCTCGTCGTTGCGGGAAAAGGCAGCGGCATCGACGCTGCCAATCTCCTCAAGCCCATCCTCGCGCGCGGTGACGTTCCTTGTATTGGCGCAACCACTACATCCGAAGCCGAAGAGATGTTTCGGGCCGATCCTGCGATGGAACGCCGCTTTCAACCCATCCACATCGCCGAACCTGCACCGGAAACCGTGCGCATGATCCTTCACGCGGTTCGAACCTCCCTCGAAAAACATCACGGCGTACTGATCGAAGACGAGGCGATCGAGGCTGCGCTTACGGCCTCGCTTGTCGGAGAAGGCCGTCGCAATCCCGATCGAGCCATCGATCTCCTCGAGGATGTCTGCGCACGGGCTCAGATGCACTACGCGACTGAAGCCGAACCCAGACCTGCTTCCCCACAGCTGGACGCGGCTGAACGCGAACTCGCCGCGGCCACCGCATCGCTCGATGTGCTGCGTCATGCAAAAGCGAGAGAGACGCTCGAGGAATTAGCCGCGGCCCGGAGCCGAGAAACCACAGCACTCGCGCCGCACAAGCGTCGAATTACTGTGGCTCATTTCACACGATAGGGGTAGCAGCCGTCTCGGGCGCATCATGCGCTCACGGCTTGCCACTCGCTCACTCGTAGCGCTTGCTTCGACCAAAATAGTTCAAAAGCAGAATCTCGGTCCAAACCCGGTAGCGTCCTTCGTAGGACATCTTGCCGAAATCTTCGCGTTCCGCCTGAGGAAGAAGAAAACCGAGCTCGGTGTTGATCTGCTCCAGCTCGCGCTGCTGCGAATTGAGATCGTTCAACGGATCCGTTGACCAGGGCACGGCGATCTCGTTGGCCTTCGCCAGACGACGTTGATGGCGCTTCAAAAGTCCCGCCAGCGAACGCCTCCAGGGATTCCGTTCGACCAACCAATTCTCGGGATAAAATCCGCCAAACGGCAGATAAAGATTGTCTGTCACGTAGCGAAACCCGCTCACCGTCTGCGTCGAAATCGCAAAGCAAACCGAGATCGCTCCGTTTGCCTGAGGAAGAAACGTGACCTGAATGCGCGTATGGGTGGCCGCGTCCTGATAGACCGAGATGCGAAGATAAATCCCAGGACCGACTTCTGCGCGGAGAGATTGAACGGTGCGAAACGAATTTGCCCGCAGCCAATCACGAATTTTCAAAAGCCGCGGCGCGGTTGGCCATTCTTCGCCCGAGGTATTTTGCGTGAAACGCGGGAAAAGCGGCATCGGGCTCACGCTGAGCGCCTGAATCGCGAACCAGTTGTAGAGTGTGACGAGCAGCAACCAGATCAGAAAGAACGCGAGAGTCACCATCCAGAATGGCCGCTCGACCCAACCGAAGCGCAGGGCAATCTCCGCTGCGCCGCTCGCAAAAACACACCAGAACAGCCAGCGATTGACGATCGCCAGAACCGGCGATGCAAAGCGCTGGTTGAGTCGGGTGAGGATCAACCACAGCAGTCCGCCAACGGTGATCGCGTAAAGAATATCCATCGAAGCAAAACCCCGGAAAGCTGGTTGGCCTTCCAGAGTCGTAAAAATTAGCGCTCTGGCCGGTTAGCTCAAGCGCACCGGCATGATCACGCAGATGAAGCTTTCCAGCGTCTTGAACACGCCGGGACTTACTTCGTCCTTCAACTCGAAGAACACTTCATCTTTCTGCAGGGCGCGCAGTGGATCCATGATGAACTGCGGATTGAAGGCGACCTGGAGCTCTGGACCGCTGTAAGCGATCGCCATCGACTCATGCGCTTCGCCGAAATCCGGGCTCTGCGCGGTGATCTCGAGCAGATTGCTGCTCAATTTGATCTTAACCGAATTCGATTTTTCGCTGCAGACCAGCGCCGCGCGGTGCACGCATTGCAGGAAAAGCTCGCGCTCCAATTTGATGCGCTGATGCGTTTCTTTCGGGATGACCTGATTGTAGTTCGGGTAATTCCCCTCCACGACTTTCGAGTAGAGGTAGATGCTGTCGACGAGGCCACTCGTGTCGCGCTCCGTGTTGATCTGAAACGCGGCGCGCCGGTCGTTGAACGCGATCTTCAGCTTCTCGCCCTTGTCCAGCATGCGGAGCACTTCGCTCACGGTTTTTGCCGGAAGGATGATGCTGCCGGCGCTGGCGGCGGGAACTTCCATTTCCTTGCTGATAAGCGCCAAGCGGCGTCCATCCGTCGCGACGAGAGAGATTTTCCCATCGCGGAAATTGAAATAGACGCCGTTCAGAATGTAGCGCGTCTCGTCCGTCGACTGAGCGTAAGCCACGCTTTTCAACATCGACGTCAGTTCCGCTTGTTCGAGCGTGAAGGACTTCTCCTCACCGAACTCCGGCAGCGGCGGAAATTCTTCCTTGCCGATGCCCATGATGCGGAAGTTCGAACCACCCGAGATCAACTTCACTTGATGATTGGGCGAAGCGTCGAAAGTCACATCGACGTTGGGCAACTCGCGGACGATCGTCGCCAGACGTTTCACCGGCAGCGTGACCGCTCCCGTCTCCTTCACTTCGGCTTTGATCTTCGCACGAATTCCGAGATCGAGATTCGTCGTGGTGAGCGAGATATAATCCTTGTCCGCTTCGATCAGCACGTTGCTCAAAATCGGCATCGTGGCTTTTGATCCAACTACGTTCAGGACCTGTGCAAGCCCGTTGCTGAAATGGTCACGGTTGATTTTGAATTTCATGAGTAGCTGAAGGGGACAGCGTAGAAAGAGAAACTAACAAAGGATAAAAACTAAGCAGTTCAATAAGGAATGTTATCAGTAGTAGTATGGGCTGTGAAAAAGGCCCACAACCGCTGATTTCTCCTCTGAAAACGCGGAAAATTTCCGTGTGAACAAGCGCAAATCGAGATCGAATAAATGGTCACTTATCCGCACGCGCAAAGTTGTTGGTGAATTGCTCGGGACTTGCTCACACTTTGGGCCCAAACGGCGCTGAGGTGTGCATGCCGGCCGCCTTGCGACGCCAGTGGCGCACGAGGCCGAAGATCACATAACCGAGGCAAATCACGAGGAAACCGACTTCCTTGTAGAAGACGACCAGGCTCGCCAGCACTAGCACGGCCAGAAATGGCCGGACCCGCGTCTGCGTTTCCATATTGAGGTTCTTTCCGCTCGGATAACGCACGGTGCTCATCATGAGCAACGCGATCATGAGCATCAGAACCGGGAGGGCGAGGGCCACGCGATGGAGCGACTTGTCCGACTCCGCGAGCTGAAGCAGAAAGAGCATCGTTGCCGCCACCGTAGCCGCGGCTGCAGGAACGGGCAGACCGACGAAATCCTTGTTAGAGTCTTTCGCGCCCCGATGAAGCAGCGGATTCGTGATCACGTTGAACCGCGCCAAACGCATTGCTGCGCACAAGAGATAGATGAAGCCGACAAACCAGCCGATGTCGCGAAACCACGGGAATTCCTGCGTTGGCGACAGAATGAAGAAAAACATCATCAGGCCTGGGGCGATCCCGAACGAAATGACGTCGGCCAACGAATCGAACTCCGCGCCGAACAGTGATTCGCGGCCACCGAGACGCGCCAATCGCCCATCGAGCGCATCGAACGCGGCGGCGCCCAGAATGAAATACACGGCGTAGCGATAGTGATCTTCGCGCGACGCCGTATTGTACATGTTCATTCCCGAGGTCTCCGCCAGCCGGGCCTGGATGCACTGGATCGTCGACATGAAGCCACAAAACAAATTTCCCGCCGTCATCGCATTCGGCAGGAAATAAATGCGGCTTGCCCGCTTTACTGTGTAAGGGTCTTCGCGCGGGTCCGTCTCATTGGCCATGATGATTATTTCGTGAGGCTTTCGAGATACTTCCAAAATTTCGAATTCTGCTCGATCAGCTGCGTCTCGGAAACGGGCAACTTGTTGCGCAACAGAAAATCCTCGAGGGAGTTCTTGTGCAGGATGTAGAGGGTATGCAGCGATTCGCCGTTCACTTCGAAATAGAAACGGAATTCACCCGCGCGCAAACGGTACAACGTGTGACCTCCGCGATTAAAACGGCTGAGCGGTTCACGCGGGCTCGCGAGATCCGATGGCTTCAAACTCATCATCGGATCCACGGCTTCCAACTGCGCGAGCTTATCGAGCTTGTTCAACTCGCGCATGCTTTGTTCGGAAAAGGTAACTTGGTACATCCGTGGTGGATTTGAGCTGGTGTAACCGCGGGGCGGTGAGGTCGTCACGATCCCTAACGAGACTCAACAGCTGAGTCGACTACGCTTAATTATGAAAACGATCTCTTTAGGTTTACCGATTGCCGCAGCAATGCTTTTCCTTGCTCCCGGCCTCCGCGCCGACGCCACGTCGACCGCTTCCACTCCAGCGACCACGCAGTCCTCTCCGTCCGACGAACGCCGCGCCGAATGGATCAAGCGCTTCGATAAGAACGGCGATGGACAACTCGACGCCGAGGAGCGCGCAGCCGCCCGCGCAGCGATGAAGGAGCAACGCTCCGAGAAAGCCGAGCGCCGCCACGAGTTCGCGCTCCGGCGCTACGACAAGAACGGTGACGGCGTGCTCGACGAAAGCGAGCGCACCGCCGCGGTGAACGACATGGCTTCCCGCCCGCGCTTCATCAAACGCTTCGATAAAGACGGCGACGGAAAATTGAGTCCGGAAGAAATCTCCGCGGCCAAGGAATCGTTAGCCGAACGCTGGGCAAAAGAATCGGCGGCTGCTTCATCCGCGCAACCCGCACCTTCAGCCCAAACGTCCTCTTCGGCCCCCACGCACTGATCGTCAGCATTCCGTCACTCGTCAGCTCACAAAAACAATCGCGCCGGCCCGTGAGGACCGGCGCGAACCGAACACCAACATAACTACTACAGATCTGCTAAAACCCCAAAAAGCGGATTACCCCTTCAGCGCGAAACGGCGCCTCCAAGCGAGAACAAGGAGCGCCAAACCAGCGATCACGCCGTATGTCGAAGGCTCTGGCACCGGAACGAGCGTGAGACTCAGGTCGTCGTAAAACGCGCCGCTCGGAAGCACGATGCCACTCACGCCATCCAGTCCCGACGCTTCGGCTTGGTAGCCAGGGATGCTCTGGTCAACCAACACTTCTGCACGGCTGCTCTTCGGCGTGACGAACCTGATGTAGTCCAGAAAACCAAAGGCGTCGTTATCGAGCGTCACGGAAAACTGCGCGATGCGATACGGACGATCGAACGTGATGAGCACCGGCTGCCAAAGCGCCTGCAGCGCGTTTTCGCCGGAAGGCGCCGCGCCACGATCGTACGCCAGCGGATTTTCGACGGTGATCGGATAAAGCGCATCGTTGATCTCGTCGATTTTCCAATGTTCGGAGCCCCAGATCGGGTCGCCGAATTCATCGGCAAACGGGATGTAATGCGCCTCGTGAAAAGAGAGCTGAGGCGTGGCAAAGCCGTTCGCCAGACTGCCCGAGGCCACACCTTCAAAATCGAAGGCGTAAGTCAGTTGAGCAGAGGCGAAGGAAGTAAACGCGGCGAACAACAGGCCGGCCGCGAGAAAACGTGGAGTGAGTTTCATTGTATTCGCGTTTCAACTACGGTTACTGCGCCCCGCCGACTGCCGCCTGCATGGCCAGGAAGAAGACGTCGGTGTTGTCGAGCACGCCCTTGAAGAGCGACGCACCGCGTCCGCTTGCGGTCAGCGGAATGTCCGAGCCGGTGTGCACCGCGGTCGATCCCGGAATCTGGCCTGTGATCATGAACTTTCCGGCGGTGTCGCGTTGCAGCGGTCCATTCGGATACGTGCTCAACGGAGGTGTGCCGTCGAAGGGTTGCTGGCTGTCGCGCAGTGGCTGCGGATTGGTCAGCCAATCTTCATAGCGATCCGCATTGGCCGCATACCCGATCAACATCTTGTAATCGACGTCGGTCGAAACCGGATAGCCGTCGGGAGCGAGAGAATACATCGGGAAACGCGCGGCGTCGTAGGTGCCAACGACTTGGTCGCGCAGCTTTGCGACGGCTGTCGCTTGATCTGGATTTCCTGCCGCGCGAGCGCGCAGGTCCGCATTCGTGACCGTGGACGCGCCGATGATATTCACGCCGGCGCACTCGTGATCCGCCGTGACGATGATGAGCGTATCCGGATTAGTCTTCGCGAACTGCTTCGCGACACCGATCGCTTTGTCGAATTCGATGGTCTCGATCAACCAGCGATCGGAATCCATGTTGTGCGCTTGTTTGTCGATCGAGGCGCCCTCGACCATTAGCACAAAACCGTTGGCGTTTTTTGACAGAACTTTGAGGGCTGAATCCGTCATCTCCTCGAGGAGCGGCTGGTCCGGGAAACCGAAATCATTGACGATGGGCTGGCTCGAACCGGCGGGAATGAAGCCGCGTCGACCATCCAACTTGTCCTTCGCCACATTCATATTCGAGAGCGAGAACAGCCCGAGCAGTTTTGTAGTGCTGTCGGGGATACTAGCCAGAGCTGTTTTGGTCGGCGCATAAGCGAAACCGACTGTTTGGAAATCAGTGATCAGGTCGCGCGAGGGATCGGCCGCGCCCGCTTTGATGCCCCATGCGGTGGCTTCTTCCGCGGAGAGGACCGAGTCGGTTGCCGCGCTGCGCGCCGAACCTGGAGTGGAATCCGGAAGGAACCACTTGCGGCCGCCGCCGAGAAGCACGCGCAGGTTGGCCTTCACGACTTGTTCGTCGAGGTAACCATCGCAGATACCAGTGCCGGCGCCACGATCCTGGGTGTGCGCGCCGAATGCCGCGGGCGTCGCGTCGAACACGTCGGCCGTGGTCACGATTCCGAGTGATTTTCCGCCCGTGCGGGCGAGGTATTCGCCGATCAACTCAACACGCGGATTGTCGAACTTAGCCGTCGTGTCGTCGGGGAAAACGCCTTCCTGGTTGTTATTCGCCTTGTTCCCGCCGGAGTAGCAAAACGCGCCCGGGGCCGAGTCCGTGATGATCGAGTTGAGCGAAGCGGTTTTCACGAAAGCCGTCGCGTCCATCGCGTCCATTTCCAGCGGGTCGAGGGTCTTCCCGTTGACCACGCCGCGGTACATGATGCGCGCGGCGGACCGGTGCGCGATGCCCATGCCGTCGCCGATCATGACGATGACGTTTTTCGCGCGGCGGCCCTGTTGCGTGACGCCCACGACTTGAAAATTGCCCGTGGCCGTGACCGTCTTGCCGTCACTCTGCGTGGCGGTGACGCTCAACGTGTGCACGCCCGGCGTGGTGTTGCTGTAGGCGCGCAGCGTCGGCGCGACGGTGTTCGCGGGCAGGCCGGCGACATTGCAAGGGATCAACGTCAGGGTGCCCGTGACGGCTTTGCCATCGACGGAAAATTTCGCGCCGGTGATGGTTTGCCCCTCGTCAGGGCGAACTGTCGCCTGGAGGTCGAAACGCTGACCGGTGAGAAAACGCGAGATGTACGGCGCATCATTGACGCCGGCGGAGAAAAGCAAACTCGGCGGAGTGAGCCGGGAAACGACAGGCGCTGCGTTGGCAAAGCCGGCGGCCAGCAATGCCCCCGCGAGGAGACCAAGGTGTGTTTTGTGATGCATACGAAAAATTCAAATCTGTCGTGCTTTTGTGGATACAGTTGCGGAGCGCGCAGTCGTGCTGGCAGGCGTTGACTCCGGATCGACGAGCAATCGCACATGTGAAACGCGTCCGTCGGCCTCGATACGTTTGCCGACTTCCAAGATTCCCGTGAGCAGGAGGGGACCGGGCGTGTACGGGACGGGTGCGTCCTGATATTTCGGCAGCACCGCGAAAATCGTCGCGGGTGGGAGATCATCGCAGAGACCGTATTCTTCCTCGTCGGTGGTTTCCCGATATGGCGTAAGCATGGCCACACCGCGGCTCGGCCTTTCCTGTTCGACCATGAAGCCGAGAATGCGCACGCGACGGCCATTCAGTTGTTTCAACTTGTCGCTGTATTCCAAGCCGCACGGTCCAGCGGGAAATTTGTAGAAATCGGAAAACTTCAACTCCGCGACGCCGTCCGGGAGAGCAGGCAGTTTCTTGATGTTAGCCAACTCGCTGGTCAGGGAATCGGCATTCCAACCGGCGGACTTCGCGTGAAGTCCCGTCGCTGAAAGGATGGCCGCCGCGGCGGCGCCGAAAACGTACGCGATAAAAAGTCCGCGACTGCGGAGCAGGTGTGATTTCATTTGATGCGCTGTATCCGTTTCTCGGGTACAGAAGAGGGGCTCGAACAATTGCGGCAGAATAGCGTGTGCTTGTTACGAGCTGCTGAACGACGCGTGACGTTTTCGTTAAGCGACGATGTCCGTGTGCTTGCGTTTCGCCGTGGCTGAAGCAAGGAAACCGGAATGCCCCGCCGACGACTTGCCCTCATTTTTCGAAGGGTTGTTCACGGGTTCTTGTTGGCCATTTTTTGCAGCACAGTGAGCGCGGCGGATCGCGACCGCTCCGCGAGCGAAAATCGTTCTGCGCCCGGCGCCGATGCCGCTCGTCACCACACGATCGACATCGATATTCCGATTCTCGCCGCGGGCTTTGGCTCGCAGTTTTTCGAGGAGACGGCGCGCAAGTTCGAAACGCTTCGGCCGGACGTGCGCGTTCACATTGCGGGCGACCCGCGCATTCATGAAAAAGTGCGGATTCGCGTCATGGCTGGCGAACTGCCCGATGCCACGGACGCCGTTCTTCTCTACGACACGCTGATCGCCACGGGGAAAATTCGCGACCTAAGCCCGGCGCTCGATGGACCGAATTGGGAGGGCGATGGAAAATGGCGCGACAGTTTTTTGCCGGGCGTGCTGCGCCGGTGGACTCGGCCAGACGGGAAAACGTACGGCGTTCCATTCGCGTATGGCGTGTGGACGATTTTCTACGACCAAGCGCTTTTCGAAGCGCATGGTTGGAAGCCGCCGAAGACGTGGGATGATTTTTTTGCGCTGTGCGAAGCGATGAAATCGGCCGGAATCGCGCCGCTTTCTTTTCCTGGCGTGTATGCACGTTATGGGGACGCGTTTCTTCGCGCCGCCCACTACAATCTCGGGGGACCTGAGGTTTTCGAGGCGTACAACGAACTCCGCCCCGGCACGCGGACCGATCCACGTTTTATCCGCGCGGCGGAAATCACCCAGAGGATTACGACGCATTATCTGATGGATGGGTGGCAGGGCATGACGCACACCGCGGCGCAGCAGGCCTTCCTTCAGCATAAGGCGGCGATGTGTCTCAGTGCCTGGTTCGTCAGTGAAATGCGCGAACTCATCCCGGCGGACTTCAAACTCGGCGCGTTCAACCTTCCGGTCTTCGCCGACGGTATCACTCCGGCGGATACAATTCAGGCGCAGGCCGGTTACTATTTTCTTTTCGAGACGCACGACCCCGCGCGCGAGCGGGCCACTCTGGATTTCTTTCGCTATCTGACGTCGCGCGAACGCGTGCGAGCCTTCGCGAAGCAGCTTCAGGCGCCGGTGGCACTGCGCGCGGTTTCGCCGGATGACTACGAGAGTCCAGCGATGCGGCGGGTGGCGGAGATGATGAAAAAGGCTCCCGAAAGCTTTGACGCGGCGCCGCCGGCGAATCCCGCGTTCACGGCGCTTTTCTTTTCGGCGATGACGGATGCGCGGCTGAAGTTGATGACCGGCCAGATAACGCCCCGGCAATTCGGCGAACAGCTCGAGCGCGCCGCGGCGAATGAAGTGCTCCGCGTCCGGGAGCCGAACCGCGTCGATTACAAGCACCGAATGGCGGGCGCGGCGTTGCTGTCCGTGCTGACCGTTATCGCGGGCGTTGTAGTGTTGCGGGCACTACAGCGTCGGCGCGTCTTGCGGGAATCGCGGGTTGGGGACGAGCGCGACGGCCAGGGAGAAAAAGCCGCACACCATGGCGCAGGCACGAACACCCAACGTCTCAGGCCCGTGTTCGGAATTACATTTGTCGGACCCGCGTTCAGTTTGTTTTGCGTCTTTGTCGTGGCGCCGGCGCTGGCGGCGTTTGGCTGGGCTTTCTTTCACTGGGATGGATTCACCGCGTCGACGTGGGCGGGTTGGTTCAATTTCAAGTGGCTGCTCTTCGAGAGCGACGCGTTTTGGTTTTCGCTGCGAAACAATCTCTTCGTCATGATCGTCCCGACGCTCTTTGTCGTGCCGGTGTCGCTGTTTCTCGCGGCGATGTTGCACCGGGGCGTTTGGGGTGCGGGTTTTTTCCGCGCGGTGTTTCTGTTTCCCAATTTGCTCGGCGGAATCGCCGCGACGCTCTTGTGGATGAACGCCTATGATCCGCACGGAGGTTTGATTAATGCGGCGCTGAGCGGCCTCGGCGACGCAATCGGGAACGATTGGCTCCGGTCGTTCCGGGGCTTCGCCTGGCTTTCGCAGGCGAACCTCTACTGGTCGCTCGTCCCGATTTATCTATGGATGGCGTGCGGCTTCAACCTCGTGCTTTACCTCGCGGCGATGCAGAGCATCAACCCGGAGCTCTACGAGGCGGCGGAGATCGAGGGGGCTTCGCCGCTGCGGCAGTTCTTCACCATCACGATTCCGCTGATCTGGGATGTGCTCGTCACCTCGGCCGTTTTCATCGTCATCGCGGGTCTGAACACGTTCGAGATGATCTGGCTGCTCACGTCGCAAGACCCCGCGAGCAGCTCACATGTGCTGAGCACCATGATGGTCTCGACTATGTTTCGAGAGTTTCAAGTTGGTCGCGCGACGGCGATCGCGGTGGTGATGTTCGTGCTGGTTTTTCTCGGGTCGACGCTCGTGCTCGGCGGCATGAATCGAAAGGAGAGCGTGGCCGAATGAAGCGGCGCGCCACGGTTTCTGTTTCCCGGGGCCTGATTTATTTGGCGCTCGGGCTCTACCTGATCTGGGTCGTGTTCCCGATGATCTGGGTCGCGTACAGCTCGCTCAAGACGAACGCCGCGATTTTCCAGGATGCGTTTGCGCTGCCTGCGCGCGGCGACCTGCAGTGGCAAAACTATCGTCACGCCTGGCGGCAGGCGCAACTCGGCTCTTATTTTTTCAACAGCCTGTTTGTCACGACTGTATCCGTTTTTGGAATACTCTGGCTCGGATCGATGGCGGCGTATGCGTTGTCGCGTTTCAATCATGCGCTCGGCCGCGCGGCGTACTGGATGTTTCTCGCGGGCCTGATGGTGCCGGTGCAGTTGAGCGTCGTGCCGCTCTTCTTCGAGCTGCGCGCGCTAGGGCTGCTCAATTCGCGCGTCGGTCTGATTTTCGTCTATGTGGCGAACGGATTGCCGTTCGCGATTTTCATTCTCGCCGGATTTTTCCGGTCGTTGCCGCGATCATTGTATGAGGCGGCGATTGTCGACGGTTGCAGCCAGGCTTCGGCATTTTGGCGGGTGATGTTGCCGCTGGCGAAGCCCGGATTGATCACGGTGGCGATTTTCCAATTCATCGGAATCTGGAAGGAATACTTTTTCGCCTTCATGTTCACTTCGGGCTCGTCGGACGCGTCGGTGCGAACATTGCCGCTCGGGCTGGCCAATCTCTCCCTCGGCGCCTCGTATCGAAACGACTACGGCAGTCTTTTCGCCGGCGTCGTTGTAGTGACTTTGCCAATACTGATCGTGTACCTGCTGCTGCAGAAACACCTCGTGAAAGGCGTCACGGCCGGCGCACTCAAAGGCTGAGCTCAGTTGAAGCTGTGCTTTTCGGTGATGTACTGCTTGGAGGACACGAGTTCGCCGTTCACCATCAGAAGCTCTGAGTGCTGTTCCCGCTCGATGGTTTCGGGACGGTAATTGATACCGCTCATTGTCCCAGGCGCGCCCGTCAACGGATTTGCTGTGGGCACTGATTGGGTGGTCGTTCCGTTGAGCGATGTAACGGATGGCAACTGGCGGTTGTATTCCCACACCTCTGCGGGGAGTTCGCTTTCCATTTTTCGAATGTGCGCAGGTTTCCCCACGAGTCGGAGAACCTCTTCGGCCTTCATGCCTTTGACTAGCACGGGCATCTTGCTCCCGGTTTCCGTCTGCGCGGTTTTTGAAGGAGAGGAGCAACCTGAAGAAATCAGGAGGGCGCAGCCCACGACAAGACCGGTCAGGACGATTTTGCAGAGCGGAGAAGAACCCGGGTTCATGCGTTAAGCAACTTATGCGAGGAAGGCCGAAGTTCCAGATCGAAGATGCGCGATTCGTCGTTCCGTAAAAACGATTTTCAACGGGGCCTAATAAAAAGAGATTGACACCAACATGAACATAATATTTCTATTTTCGCATGAGCTTACACATGGCGGTGGTGGAGCCCTTGTTGGCGCAGGCGAAATCGATCACGCTTCCGACGCAATTCGCGGACATCATCAGCTTCGCGATTATTGCGGTCCTGGCGGGCTGTTCTGTGACCGCGATGATCAAGATAGGGATGGGCTTCAAGCAGTGGATCCGAGGCGAAGACGCATTCGCTGAGATCAAGAGTGGCTTCCTCATTGCCGGCGTTCCTTGGGCGGTCCAGGCCGCCTTCAACGGCGTCGGCGTCTACGAGAAGCTCGGAATTCCGATGGTGCCGCGGGACGCGATCCTGCCCTCCGAGATGCAGACGTTGCTGCAGTATGGCTTGTGGGTCATCATCGCCTTGTTTCTAGCCGTCGCAATGTACGTGGGTCTCGAAGGCGCCCAAAAAACGAGTCGAGGCGAGGACGGAATGAGAATGATTTGGGGAGCTTTCGGTATTGCTGGCGCTCCGTGGTTGATGATCGCGGCCTTCAAGTTGGCCGGATTCTGGGATGCGTTCGGGGTGAAACTTCTCTGAGGGCAAGGAACTCCCGTGGACCACCGACCAATTCGCGTCACGCCGACGAACGCTGGGCCTGATTCAAAAGGAATCGTGTCAGTCTTCGGTTGGGATCTCGAGGGGCTCGTCGCCTTCTATATTGTCGGGGGCGCGCTGATCGGGATGCTGCTCGTGCTTGCTCTCACCGGCCGATCTATTTTCACGCGCATTGGCGTGGGATTGGTTCCTGTGGCCGTGTCGGCCGTGTGGATCAAGTTCTTTGTCCATGCGAAGCCCCCGGCGTACCAGAGCGATGTATTCGAAAAACACCTACGCGGACGAAATTTTGGTCTGAAACCGCAGCGTTGGTGCCGAAGAAGGGATCCGCGGCAAATAATCGAACATCGTCTGGCAGAGAACGGAGGTCGCCGTGTCTGAGGTGCCAAACGGATGGTTCACCAAAGATCTGGTCTTCTTTGGAGAAAGTCTCAGTCCGGTGACGGTGCTTTCGCGCGGAGCGCGCGTGCATGTGCCGGACTTGAAATCAGCGGACCAAGGCACGCGCGAGTCGTACTACGCCGGTCTTGGCGCCTGGCTGAATACGTTGGCTTCCGATGAAGCGGTGCAGTTTCAGTGGAGGGTCGATTCGGACTACGAAGACGAACTCAACGCGTATCGAAAGAAGACCGTGGAGCACGGCGCGCGCGGGTGGTGCCGCGCGGTGCGGGAAGAACGATTTTATCGGTACCAGCGTGCGATGGATGAAGGACGTCTCCGGCGCGAGCGACTGGAGGTGTGGGTTGGAAAGAGAGCATCCACGCTCCCGCGTAAAGGCGTCCAAACCGCCGAGCAATTCGACAGCTACTTGGCCCAGGTCGCGAAATCGCTCGGCGATCGTCTGGAAAGTTTTGGGGCGCGCTTGCCGGAGTGCCGGCTCGACGTGATGGGCGACAGGGAGCACTTCCAAAGTTGGCGTGCATTCTTGAATCCAAGCCTGCGCCTCGTCGGAGCCGCACGGCACCGCGAACCGGATCCTCGTGCAACGGTATTGGAGAACTGTTGCCCCGCTAATGGCATCAGCACGACCGACGGGGAGGGCGCGGTGTATTTCAAATTCGATGGCTTCTACCACGCCGTGCTCGTGCTGCGGCAGTGGCCGCTCGAAACCTATTTCGGAATCATCTGGTCGCTAACAGCCGCGCTGAGTGGCAACTACAGTTACACGCTGAACTGTTATCCGCTCAATCCGCAGGCGGAAGTGAAGAAGACGGAGATCGAGCTGAAGCGTCTGAAGCGAAACGTCACGCAGGACGAAAAAGAGTCAGCTGACACCATGGCCCAAAAAAAGCGCGGCAAGATCGCGGCGCTGCAGAACGGTTATGCACGCCCATTCTCCGTGCTGCCGATCATTCGAATTTGGGATGCCAACCTGGAAGTCCTGCAGGCGAAGGTGATGGTGGTGAAAGAAGCCATCGTGCACATGAATGGGGCACGATATTTTCATGCCGAAGAGCCGATGGCGGCGAAGAATCTGTTTTTCGAGAGTCTGCCAGGCCGGCTGGGAGGCCGTTATCGAGACTGGGATCTCTTTGCGCTCGGCGGCGCTGATCCGACGGTTTGTTTTCTGCAGGATCTTGTGCCGCTCTCGGCCTCGTTCACCGGGTGCATGGAGGAAGGCGAGGCGATTTACGACGGAAGCGATGGCAACCTCGTGGGCCTGCGTGCGTATGCGAACGGTGTGCCGCAGCACGGTGTCGTGATTGGGACGACTCGTGTCGGCAAGAGTTCGCAGGTCATCGATTATGTTTCGCAGACGGACTGTTTCTACAAATTCCGCTGTATCGTCGAAGAGGGCATGTCGTACGCGACTGCGGTGAAACTGCTCGGTGGCGAGTCGATCGTCCTTAATCCAGACGGTGATATCACGCTCAACTATTTCGACACCCAAGGCGCTCCGCTTTCGCAAAGTCAGATTGCGCTCTCTGCCGGATTGTTGGGCGTGATGGCGGGACGCGCCCTCGATCCCGAGGTGAATGTGGATCGGAAGGCGATGTACGGCGAATACGTCAATCGCCTGTACGGCCAAGCCTGGAACGATTGGTGCAACCGCGACGCCGGCCGCGAACTCGAGGCCGCGCGCTGGGCGATGTTGATCGAGCAACACCGCCAGGGGCTGGGCGCAGCATCGAATCTCGGTACACTCGAAGTCTGGTCGGATCTGCGGCAGCTCGAGAGTGAAGAACCGGACCGCTTCAAGGAAATGAAAGCGGCATTCAAGGAAGAGGAGCTGGTGCGTTTCCTTCGCCGTCCGGAGAGCGCGATATTCGTGCGCAACATTGGGGTTTCGATGTTCGCGCCGGAGGACTTTCCGACCCACTCGGCGCTGGTCGAAAGCATGCAGCACACGCCGATGTCGCACCATGACGAACGCGAAGTGATGAGGCTGGCCTCACGCTTGCGAGCATGGACGCGCCACGGCGCGAACGGATGCCTTTTCGATGGCGTGAGAAATCGAAACTTCGCGCAGCGTCTTTTGCATTTCGAACTCGGTTTGTTGCCGGAGGCGAATCGCGAGCTGAAAGAAGCGGCTCTCTATCTGCTGGGAAATGTGATTCGACAGCACGTCATCACGCTGCCTCGCGCCTGGCGCAAGGAAGGGATCTACGAAGAGCCGAGTCGTTACATCGGCGTTGGCGGAGCCAAGGAATTGTTTTCCGAGATGTACGCGCAGATGGGAAAGTTCAGCTACCGTATTCTGCCGGTCACGCAGCAATACAGCCAGCTTGCCCAGTCCGAGCTGCGCCCCGTGATTTTCGGAAATTCGAAACAGTTTTGGGTGTTTCGTCAGAATGACCGTGCCGACCTGGATGATCTTGGAGCAGCAGTGGGTCTTTCCGCAGCGGTGAAGGAAATGATTCGAGGGTATTCAGCTCCTGAATACCAAAGCGGTGCTTCGCGGTACTCTGAAATGGCGATCTGGTCGCAGGAGGGGACCGGCGCCAGTTGCGGGACGGCGCGAAATTTCGCGACGCGCGAGATGCTGTATGTATCCGAAAGTTCAGGACAACTTTTCGACGAGCGGATGAAGCTGCTGGGGCAGTACGAAGATCCCGTCGAGGGCGTTTTGCTCGAAGCCGAAAAACTCGAGCAGCAAAAAAGAGGGAGAAAGAGAACGGTGGCTCAATGAAAACGACGATTGTTTTGGCGGGAGTCGTTGTTGGCGCACTGGGGATGACCGGATGCTCGGTCATCCCCACGACGACGAAACGCGCGGTGGCGACAGGCATTGGAGCCGCGGCTGGAGGGGCCGCCGGTTATAGTCTTGGCGACAAGAAACCCGGCTGGGCCTTCGTCGGAGCGGGCGCGGGCGCGTTGGCCACTGGGATGTTGATGGGCGAGGACGGCGACGTCCGCCAAGCGGGGTTCGACGACGGATATGTGCAAGGCCAGGCCGACGCGATCAAGAGGCAGTACTTTCTGCGCCAAGCGCTCGAGGCCGAGCCGCTGATTTCAGAGGCAGATGCAGGCAAGGTCGTGCACTACGTCGTCCCCGGTCCGACGGTGACCGTCGACGGGCGAAAGCTCGAACCGCACAGCGTGACTTTGAGTGTAACCGAATAACGAATACAATATGCGCACGAAGAAATTTGGACTGCTGTTGGGTTGTCTGGCCGCGACCAAGGCGTTTGCGTTTATGGGAGTCGGTGACGTGGTGATCGTCGCGTCGAATCCCGCTCAGGAAATGCTTTGGGCTTCTGAGGAACTTCCAAAATGGATGGAGATGATCTCCAAAGCGGAGCAGCAGGTGAAACAGACGCAGGAGATGGTGAATGTCGTCGGCCACGCGAAGGACTTCGCCGGCAACATCGTCAACACCGCCAAGCCCGCGCTGTCGCTCGTTAAGGAGGCGAGCACGTTGAAGCGCGGTCAGGACGTCTTGGACCTGACCCGTTCGACTTGGAAGCTGGCATCCAAAACGTCGGCTGATGTCTCGAGCGACGTCCTGACCGTGCCTGAAAAGGTCACTGTATTCGGCAATGAAGTCGCGCGGGATCGCGATCGATACGTCGGACTGGCTTCGGAGAAAGCCATGCGTGGTCGTGTGAAGCAGGCTCTGGAGAATCAGCACAAAGTCGATGTGACGGAACTGGAACTGCAGGAACAGACCTTGCAGCAGCTGAGCGCAGCAACGACCCAATCCGAAATCGCGCTGTTGCAGGCGACGCTCGCTGCATCGAAGCAGCGCATGGATTTTGCCGCAGCGCAGACGAAGCAGGCGCAGGATGAACTCCAAAATCTAACAGACGATCAGGCGCTCGAAAAAAGAAAGGACGCTGAGCTCGAATCAGAAAAGGCGCAGAAGGTGACGAGCGAACTGTATGCGCGCGCGCAAAGGGCCGCGGATGTTGGGTTGGAAATTTTGGAGCTGAAGTAGGCGCTTCAAATGAAGGCGCATAGGCATCGGTTTGGCCGCGCCCGGCGGTGGGGAATCTTCGGGCTCATATTGTTGAGCCTGGCAACTTTCGCGCATGCGCAGGTGCCGGCGCAACCGGTCCAAACTCAAGCTCCGGCTGCGATTTTGAAACTGCTCGAACTCTTTAATGTGAAGGCGCCGTTCGCGCAGATGGCGGACAAGCTCGAGTACCTGAGAAACTGTTTCACGCTCGTCGGTATTACGGCGGTAATGATCAGCGCGATCCGACGCGTCGCGAAAGCGCGAACGAGCGACGAATCAATGGGCTGGGTGGCGTCAGTCGTGTTGACGATCGGGCTGATGGCGGCAGCGCCAAAAATCGGAAACCAAATTTATCAGGCGGCAGATTCGTTGGCAGAATCGAGTAAGTTCACGAACGCAAATGCCATCGCGACCTGCTGGGATTCCTTGATTCAATTGCTGCCTGGCGAATCGCCCATGATGGAATCGCTACAGGACGTGAATGTTGGGCCGGCGACGCCCAAGGACGGCCCGGTGATGAAGGAGGATGCCAGTTGGACGAAGATGGCGTGGAGCTATATGAAAGAGGCGTGGGTCAGCATGACCAACGCGTTGTCCAGCATCACGGGTGCGTTCCGTAGCGTTGTGAACCGCGCGGTCGTTTTGATTCTGATAATTATTCCGGCGATCGCACTCCTGCTTGGCATGTTGGCCATAACGATTGGCGAGATGGGTCGTGAATTCCTCCATCAAACGATGGATGTATTTCTGCCGATGATGATCGCCTTCGCGTCGTTTGCGCCGATGCGAGGGCCATCAGCGAATTTCATCACGAAGTACATTTCGATTTCGCTTTGGCCGATCGGCTGGGCGATCGGGAACGGCATAGCGATTTCGCTTCTTTCGAGTTTGATGGCTTGGATCATTGAGGTGTGCCGACGGACGCTCGAGACGGCGAGCGATGCGCATACGCCGGTCGTGATACGGGCGGGAATCGTCATGGAGGCCGCGTCGAACATGCCGTGGGTAATGATCATCGTGATAGCATTCTTTCTCTTAATTTGCGCTTCGATGATTCTCGTTTCGGCCGTGGCGGCTCCCAAGGCGATGAATGCGATGCTGACCAAAGGCGTGGAGTTCGTCGGGGCGCAGATGAGCGAGGCATCCGCTCTCGCGAGGACAATGAACTCAATGGCCCAGGCGCCGGCGCCGCCGACGATGGCCGGTGGCTCTGTCGTGAATGTCTCCTCGATTCAAAGCAGGATTGTCTCATCGGCAGCAATAAGGGCAGGAGCATCGATGACAGCTGCATCTGGAAAACTTTCGAACGTAGCGGCGGCGGGTGGTCCGGTCGGAGTGATAGCCGCCGCGGCAGCGATGGTGTTGGCGAGGGCTGGGCAGGCTGCGACTTCGGTCGCGTCGGGCGGTTCAAGCCAATCCAGTAATTCCGAAAGCGGCGACGTAGGCAGGGTATTTACGGATGTAGGCGGGAGCAGGTTTTCAATCGCGCGGCTCGGGTCCGGGGAATCACCGGCCTTGTCGCCGGCGACGACTGCCCGAGCGCACAGGCGATTGCCGATTGGCTAGGCGGAGGAATTTTCCTGACGCGCGTATTTTATACGAATGTGCATATTTTTTTATCGACATAAATCATAGACAAGACCACTTTAAATCATCGCATCGATTTGTCGTTGGCAGGAGTTGGCCAATTCGGAGGGCTGGATTTCAGCGTCAGTGGCGGACAGATGCGGGGGTATGGCATCACTCGGCGGTTCTCCGCCGGAAACAACAACACCTATGACATCATTGGCTTCTTCGGCATTGCTTCCCTTGCGCGTCCGTTCTGGGCGCTCCGTTCTGCGTTCAAAGTCCGGCTATACGATGGCCGAAATTATCATCGTCATCGTCGTACTGGGGCTGCTCGCGGCGATCGCCCTGC
Source organism: Opitutaceae bacterium (assembly GCA_035765635.1). Taxonomy (GTDB): domain Bacteria; phylum Verrucomicrobiota; class Verrucomicrobiia; order Opitutales; family Opitutaceae; genus EW11. The sequence goes on along the minus strand of DASTWZ010000050.1, from coordinate 73,844 downwards.
CGATTTACAACAACGTGCGCAACGCGGCGTCGGATAACGTTAAAATCAAGAATGCCGACATGCTGAATCAACTGATGACGGCAGCCCACAATGGGGGCGTCGATATGACGGGTTGGGTCGATGGCACCGCGGCGATTGATGCGTTGCATGCAGGCATCGTCATTCCTGCGGTTGATGCGGCGGCTGCGGCACAGACGATTGTTTTGGAAAAGGCATTGAATCCTGCGGCCTACAAATTCACCGCGGGATCTGCGACCACCGCGCCGAAGTTCGAAGCCATTTTGAATAAGCCGACGGTGAATCCCTGATTGATCGTCTGGCAGTTGCCTAAGAGACGTGTTCACTCGTCCGCAAATTTTTGCGCGACGGCATGGGACTTCGCGGGGCTATACGCTAAGCGAGCTCATTGTCGTGCTGGCGCTGATCGGCATGCTATCGCTCATCGCGGTGCCGGTATATTCGGGCGTGCGTCGTGCCACGCTACAGAACGCGGCGGTGCAAAACGCGAAGCTGGTGAATGCAGCGCGTGAAAGCTATGCGCTGACCATTCCGGCCGCGGCCACGAGCTGGGCTGCTGCTCACGGAGACGAAGCGAGGCTGCAATTGCTGGTAGCGGAAAATCTTTTATCGGGCACGGCGGGTGACTACCTCGCGATGTCAGGCGGGTTCACGATGGAACTCTCGGGCTCGCTCAGAGCGAAAACCATTTTGCGGCAGGACGGCTATGCGTTCGCTTATTAAATCCCACTCGATAGATGCCGAACGGCCTGAGTTTCGCAGATCGCATCATGGAAGTCGGCGATTCGCGTTCACCCTGGTTGAACTCATGATTGGCGTGGTTCTCGCGGGGGTGTTGGTTATGATTGCGACGAAGACAGTAGTCGCGGCGAAGCAACTCACTCCCGGCCAGGAGATCGAAATCGATGGAGAGCAACTCGCCGTCGCTCCCTCGCCCTCTGTATTCGCAGAAGCAATACGCCTCCACAGTGCATTCTTGCAACGCGTGCAGTCTGCGAAAGCGATTTATGTTTTTGGAGGCGAGCATCACGGTCTCCCGATTGGTGCGTCCCGTTTGGGCGCAACCCCGTTGGCGGCAACCGCACTTCCGGTGATCAACGATTTTTCAGCCGGGTTGGAATTGGACTCGTTCGGCTTTTACCAAAAATACGCGACTAAATTGGGCCCGCGGGAAAAGGCCCAAAATCCTGACGATTTGAGTGTCGTTACGATTGGCGCCGTGGAGGACAAGATGGTCGTCACGGGGTTGCTGCAGGTGCGCGGAAAATCTGTCGAGACAAACGATGGTATGCTGACGACGGGGTTTAGACGAAGGACGGCGACATTTTACGACCAATCGGGAGAAAACTGGTCTTATTCTTTTTTAGAAAAGCCAGTTAGCGCTTCGGTCGAGTTTGTCGGAGCGAGGCATTTTTGGGTTCGGTATTTCGAAGGCAAAGTCGCGGAGGAGGCACCCTGCACTGTCGTTTGTCCCGATCCTTTGCTCTATGCTGGGACGCGTGCTTTGGCCGCCAAGGATGAAGTCCCGCCGTTCAGTCGGTTCTCGTACGTTTTGGAGGTTTCGCGATGAGGATCACTTCCGGACGAGAGGGATATGCGATCGTCGGGCTGCTGATCGTCGTGGTCATCATTCTGAGTGCGACTCTCGCGGTTCAGACTGCGGCTTGCATTACGGTAAACAGGACCGCCGCTGCCTTTGATACTGCGAAGCAGAATGCGGTTTTCCTTTCTCGCCTCGAGAGGGCGGCGCGTGAAGCGGCGCAGGCGAGCTTCGGGCAAAGCCTGAGCCGTGACCCGAGCGCGTTCTCGACCCGACTCGAGGAAATTCTGTCTGCTGCTCCGTTGGGCGATGTTGAGCTTGCGAAGCCCGAATTCGCGGCGGCTCCCGCAATGCCCCTGTCGTTTCCGGATTGGCGCGGCGCGCCCTCTGCATTGAGCGGACCATCGAAGGCACTTTGGCTCAGCTCGGGTCCGCGCGTGCGGCAGTATCTGGGAGCGGCCGTCGCGGAATCCGATGCATGGGTAATACGCTTCGAGTTCTCGCGCAGCGAGGCGGAGCGCGTTCTCAAATACGATGCGGAGGTGGAGTGCCGATTCGCCTTCGTACCGCTGACGCGCTTTCCCGTTTGCTTGTACGATTTGCCGGAGGAGATCGGTGAGGGCTCGGATCATCCAACTTGGCCTGCGCGGATCAGTCCTGACGCGCTCGCGCCACGAGGGCTTGTGTCATCTCGAGACCCGGCCGCCATTGCCGATACGTCCGCGAACGAGACCAGGAGCGCAGAATTTCGCAACGCAGCGGCCCTCGCCGAAGCCTATCAATATCTCTTTTCCAGCAAGTATCTGCAATCTCTTGCTGACTACGCCGGCACGACGCACTTCGTGCAGATCGGAAGTGCAGCCGCGAATCCGACTTTGATCGGTGGGACTGAAGCGGGAAAAGTCTACTCGTTGGATGTTGGCAGTTTCGGAGAGGGGAGATATGCGACGCGAACCGTGGTAAAGAATGCCGCGGTTATCGTGGGCGCCACGAATGGATGCAGCGTGGTGCTTAATGACACGGATCCCGGAAGCGGCGCTGCGGGCCCGGTGTTGATCGCTTTGGTGGGGCCTGCTCGCGATACGGAGGATCCACTGCGCGTGGTCATTTCGTCGGCGCTGCGGCGTCCGATTGTGCTGATTTGCTATCACTGCCGACTTGAAGGCGTCGGAGTGCCCTCGGTCAATGGAGCGGTTTTTTGCGATCCGGTTTGTAGTGTAGATTCCACTACAGAGCGCATCGTCGTCGGGCACCTCAGCTGCAGTGGCAGTGCAGCGACCATTGCCGACCATTTTGAAATCTCAAACATGCCGGCGGCGGCTGCTCTCTTGGCGCCGCGGGTGGTTCATGTGGTTACGAGCTCGCGGTTTCTCTGAATGAATTCTAGACCAACGCAGTTTTCTCGGAGTGGCTTCATCATTCAGGAGGTGATCGTCGCTATCGTCGTATTTGGAATCGCGGTGATTCCGATTGTGCGAGGACTGCGCATGGTTTCCGAACTCGCCTCGGCCATGGGCGAACAAAGCCGCAAGCGGGCATGGAGAAGTGCGCTCGAGGAAAGCATTGCCACTGGTACCAATCCGGTTGCGGCCAATGTCCTGAGCGACGTTGCGCAATCGGTGGACCAAATCAGCGGGAAGGTCGGCACCAGCCCGCTCACTGCGCACGTGGGTGCGGCGCAGATTGCGGTGATTCACGAAAGCTTCGAGGAAATGGCTGAGGCGCGCAGTGTTTCAGCGGGGATTCGGATCGGGCGAAGCGCACTCGTGGTGCCACCGCGCGTCGACCCGTTGCCTCCGTTGCCGCCGATCAAGATCGCCGCTCCTGGATTGTCGCCCGCCAGCGGAACGTTGATCGGACTGCCGAATTTCGCACCGCCGCCGACTGCAGGATCTGCTTATGTGACAAACATCTCTTCGACCGCGGCTTCGCCGTCGAACGTGGTCAGGATAAGCGCGACCGCGCCGATTCCGCGTCAGAACACAGGTATTGGCGTTGCAACTACAACGTTAGATGCGGTGGAGCTCGCACATTCAGTGCGGGGCCAAACGTGGGCCGAATATCGAGGAGGCGATACGGATGTTGGGGTCGATCTCGGCGATGGACGCATGGAGTGGTTTGTCGACGTTGATGGTCGAACGCAGATTTTCGAACCGAGCGACTTCGTGCCTTTTGTCTATGGGATCGATATTGGCCGACCGAGTTTCGCTATGGGAGCCGCCGAATTCGCGTCGGGAGCAAGCGTACCCGTTGATCTCGCCGACGCGGAGCGCATCGAGTCGGGGGATGAGATTGCTTCGCTGACATATCCAGCGGAAGTGCGGTCGTTGTTCGGCGCGAGTTGGGGTTCCGTCGCGCCGACATTTGCCTGGGGCTTTGGCAGCAGCCGTGTCGCGTATCACTCGACGAATGCTCGGGCGATTTTCACGGCGGAGAACCGTTCATTTTGGCAGGAGAGTCAGACTTTAGTCGCGGCGCCGGAAAGTGATTTGGCGGGACTTCGTTTGTTGAATGGATCGTGGACGATTCAGCGTGTTCCGCTCGAGCTCCAGCCGCCGCAGCGAGTTGCGCAGTTTTATTTCGGAGCAACGGACGAACTCGGGTACTTGGATTTCTCGGCTCCGTTGCTGGAAAGAATCAATCGCCGCGCGGGCCGGCCGCAGGTCGGTTCCGTGGAAAGTGTGGGCGAAACCTTGTCGGTTCTCGTGATTCCATGAGCGCGTCGCCGACAACATTGGAGCAGGTCAAGGAGGCGCTCGAGCGCGTGATGACGTTGATCATTCGCGCGGCGGAACAGAGCAACGTGACGGACATGAGCCTCCTGTCGACGGGAGAGGTAGCCCTTCGTTCAAACACCTTTTTGCAAACCTCGCTGCAATCTTGGTTGAGTGAGGATTGGGATGCGGCGCTTACCGCGTTGCTCGGAGTTCCTCCGTGGCGGGAGAATCCACCACGTCTGCGCGCGCTTATCAGAGTGATCGAGATTCAGCGCCGGCGCTTTCGCTGCACTTGGGCGCGCCATCACCGCGGAGAGGAATTGGCGATCCGCCCTCTGCCGCAAAATATTCTGGATCCGGAAGAGCTGGGGCTGCCTGCGATTCTGCCGCAGACAGTGAATACACTATCGGGCGGTTTGGTTTTGATCTGTGGTCCGACCGGCGCGGGCAAGAGTTGGACGATGGCATCGCTCATTCAAAATCGTTCGAAGGTGCGAGGCGGGAAGTACATCACGCTGGAAAATCCGATCGAGTTCGAGCACGCCAACACGGAGCGCGCGCTGTTTCAGCAGCGCTACATTGGCGTCGATGTCGCTGACTATGCGACGGGGTTGGAGGAGGCCTTGATTCAAAATCCGGACTGCATTGGCGTGCAGGAATTGCGCGATCGTGCATCGGCCGAGACGGCCCTCTCGGCCGCACTGACCGGACATCTTGTCCTTGCCACGATTCACGCGCACGACGCGGCCTCGGCGCCGGAGCGGTTCGCGTCGTTGCTGGATGTCACGATCGGTCAAAAGAGTTCGGCGATGCAGACCCTGTCGCTGGCGTTGGAAATGATCGTCGCGATGCGGCTCTTGCCCGGCCACCAGGGCCTGGTGCCGGTGTTCGATATTCTTACGCTGCGCGAATCGCCGACTTCGATGAAGCGGGTGCCGAAATTGATGAGCATGATTGCGAATGCGCAAAGCACGGCGCTGCGCAACGAGCAGCTCACCGGCCGCGAGCGCGGCATGATCACTTTCGAGCAAAGTATCCAAAATCGAATTACAGAAGGCCTCCTTCTCATCTGACCCGATCGATCATGCGTTCACCCCTCCAGCCCTTGTTCGAACTTCTAAATGGCGATGCGTACACGCCGCATCTGGGCGACGCCTCGCTTCCGCTCAACCGTCGTTTCGCCGGCCGAAGCTTGGTGATCGCAGGAGGAGGAGGTACATCTACGGCTTGGACGCAGCGGATAATCTTCGATCGGCAAGGTAAACTCACGGCGCTGGAAAAACGCTCCGAGCTATTCAGGCGTGGGACCGCTGAGTGGCTCGATCATCTGAGCAAGGAAGCCAAAGAAACGAGCGGGTGGTTGGTGTTGTTGGTAGAGCAGCAATGGCAGGCCACGCTCTCGTCATCCAGTTCGGCCTCTCTGGGGCCGCCAGGAGTGGAACGCATGTTGCGGGTTCGAGACGCAGTCTCGCTGTTTGGGGATGAGCGGCTCTCGGAAGATGCCGTGCGCGTCGCGATTGATCATCCGACAATGGAAGGAGCGATCGTTGCCGGAGTTCGCGTCGGCATCGTGCAACAACTCGAACGAGAGGCACGCAGTCAGGGATTTCAAATTGCGGCGGTGCGTGTTCCCACCGTGTGTTTGCTCGAGCAGCATCTTGCTCGTTTGGCCGACGAGAACGCTTCGCCATCGGGGGCATTGGTCGCGTTTGATGGCCAAAGCGCGTTGATTGTCGGAGTTCGGGACGGGGCGTTCGACGACACCGAAGGTGGCATTTCGTATGTGGTGAATCGTGCGCCAGCGGAAGTTCGGCTGCAGATTTTGCGACGGCTGCAGGCGTCGCGGAACGCGAGGGACGTGCGTGGCGTGGCCCTGGTTATCGGCGAAAATATCTCGTCGGATCCGACGCAAATTCCGCAGGACTTCGACCTGCAAACGGAACCAAAGGAAACGCTGAGTGCAGTCATCGACGAGCGAGTGCGCCACGACATGCGGTCGGAACTGGAGGAGGTTCGTCGTGCGTTGCCGACGTGGTCGCGGAGTGCGGTGTACGGAATGATCGCGCTCAGCATTGCATGCATTGGTGGCGCGGCGACGCATGCGGCCGACGGTTGGCAAATAGGCGAGCGCACGAAAATGCAGGATGCTTTGCGTGTCGCGGATGAGAGCGCGATTGCGATTGCGAATCAGCACATCGCCGCGGTCAAAGCGGAGGATCTGCGGGCGCATCAAATGGCGGACTGGATCGATCGCAATTATCACGCGCAGGCACTCTTGAATTCGTTTTTGCAAACCTTGCCGACCGAAGTCTCGGTCGACGCGGTTTCCGTTCAGGCGGCGGAAGGCCTGCCTCAGGCGAAACTGAAATTCACACTGCTTGGCTCCGAGTCGTCGCAAAGGCAGGCGCTGCGCTCGATCGAAAACAGCCTCTACGCGCTGGGATACGAAGTGGGCCGGCGTGACGATCCTGTTCCTTCATCCGCGCGTCGCGGCGGGGTCGTCTATGCGTGGGATCTGATCATGCCGAGTTTCGGGAGTTAACCAATGAGCTATTATCGAAACACCTTTGTGGCGCTGCTGCTGCTCTTTGTCGCGGCGATCGCTGTTTTTCTGGCAGCGTCTGCTTTTCGCACGAAGAAACACGAAGCTTTCACGCAGGCCACTCAGGCGGCGTTGCACGCCTCGAATTGCCGGCACGCCGCAGAGGCGGAGCGGGAGTCGAGGGAACGGGGAATCCAAGCCTACAGAGAATTCACGAAAGCCTGGCGGGCATACAGCGATGTGGCAGCGCCGAGTGATTTGGGAAACACGATACGCGCCTCGCTCACATCGCTGGCCACGCAGGCTGGTCTGACTTCGGAGGGAGCGACTGTGGCGGGCGAGCCGAGGACGTATGCTGTCGCCGGACGAGCGATCAAGGTTCAGCAAGTTTCGCTTAACGTTATCGGCGAATCGTTGCCCGCCGTGTTGGCCTGGCTCGGCGCGGTCGAAGGGCGATATGCGTATGCGCGCGTGGAGTCGTGCGCGCTTTCCGCATACGCGAGCCACTCGGTGCAACTGAGCGTAACCTTATTGCATCCGGTGGAGTCAGCCAACGCTCGGCCCGCACTCGCGGCGGCGGAAAGCATTGTATCGCGGAAATGAATACAAAGGCGTTGTTCACAATTGCGATCGGCCTGGCGATCGCGCGCGTTTCCGTTGAAGCGTCGCGGGGCGAATTCGATTTTGAAACGGCGCGACCTTCAAAGAAGGCGCCGATTGCCGTGCGCATCGTGCGCAATCCGTTTCTTGCCGCAGCCGAACCAGAAAAGCCGCTACCGGTGCTGCATGACAAAGATGATCCCGCGACGAAGGTGCCTGCGATCTTAACGATGCATCTGCGGTCCGTTTTGCGGCAACCCCGTGAACTGATTCTGGTCGACACGGCGGTATTTCAACCGGGGGACGAGTTGAAGCTCGGGCGAGAGCCGTTGCTGACCAAGTACCGTGTCGTCTTGAAGCGCATCGAAGCGGATCGTCTCGTTTTGAACGTCGCGTCGACCGATCCGCAGCAACCCGGACAAGTCGAGGCGAGCGTGGCGCTCGTTGGAAAGATGAGGAGGAACTGACGTGCGCGAGCATTTCGAATTGCTCTCTCCTGTTTGGCGCGGCGATCAGCGGCTCGCTCTGAGCCGCGCTTTGCCAGAGCCCTTGGCGAATGGTTATTTGCTCGAGGCCGACGCCTTGGCTGAGGCGTTCGAGTCGCATCGCATTTATCCTGTGGCGCTCTCGTCGACGATCGATGCAGATGCGGTGTTGCTTTTCGCGGCGTGGCTGGCGGCGAATGCGATGACCTTCGATAGCGACGCAATGCCGTGGGTGCCGATCGGAGCCGTTGGTCCGGTGCTGATCTTGGGTCATGTGAATTTGGAATTGCGATCGCCTCCCTTGCCGTGGGGCACGTTTCAACCCGTTTGCCTGCAAGTTGAAGATTACGAGAGGCAGTTGTCCAAGGTGGCGATGCTGCTTGAGGGGCGTGTGCTTGGCGAAGCTATCGCGGCAAAATTTGGAAGTGGAATTGGACGATTCCCGCCGACAGTTGTGATGCCAACCGATCGTCCGAACGCACTGCGATTTCTGCAGGAATATTTTTTGATGAGATCGCACGAAGCGACAATGCTCGCGCGAATGCTGTCGGCCGGGTCCGCGGCGTATCTTGATTCCGGATACGAGGCGGCGGTGCGGTTTGTTTTAGCCCAATGCGCGGTGGCAACATTGGCGCCGCTGCGATGCCCCGAAACAGCGCAGCAGCTTTTGCCTGAAGCTCTGCGGAAAAAAATCACGGTCGTCGCTGAGCTGGATCGGCATCTATGGTGCGCTGCGACCACCTTGCCGCAGGCTGAAGCCGAAGATCGATTGTATGCCGAGCTTGGGCAGGGCTGGACGATTCATTGGCTCCTTCGAACGCAGGACGCGGAGGGGATGCGTCCTCCGACTGTAAGCGAAGGGACGGGCGCTTCTCCGGTGAATCCGTCTGGAGCAGTCAGTGGGACAAACACACCGTTCAAAATTGTTCTTCCCGGACAGACTGCGGCGCGGACGACGAAAGCGGATGTCATCGAGGCGGAGGAACGCCTTGTCGTCTTGGACGAGAAAGATTGGAGCCGTTTCGACCCGCGCCACCGCGACTCGGCCGAGCCGGAGAGTCTGTGGAAATGGGCGATCTTCAAATCGCTGCGCGACGGCGCGACGGATCTCCACATCGAACCCGGTGCGACGACGACCCGCGTTCGTCAGCGCATCGACGGACTGCTCGAGGAGATATTGGAAGTGCCGACCTCGGTAGGTGAGGGAATGGTTTACAGTCTGATGACGCAGGTGGGGTTGGGGAGTGACAAGTACCGTCCCGTAGACGGCAGTTTTCAAATCGAGCTGATCGCCAAGGTTCTGTCGCGGAATCAAAGCGTGAGAGTGCGGGCCAACGCTTATCCCGTTCGCGGCGTCACCCAAAAGATCGCGCTTCGCTTCTTACCCCGGCAAGGCGCGGTCCCGGCGCTCGAGCATTTGATGCCGATGCGCCAAGCGCGTTTGATGAATCGAGCGATTTCGCGGCCGGAAGGATTGATCCTCGTGTGCGGGCCGACGGGCTCTGGAAAAACCACGACGATCTTTTCGGCTTTGTCGGTGCTGAATCGTGCGGAGTTGAATGTAACGACGCTGGAAAATCCCGTCGAGATCCTGCTCGATGGGACGAATCAGGCAGAGATCAATTCGCGGCGCAACGTCACGTGGGCAGCATTGAATCGTGCCTTCTTGCGACAAGATCCGGACGTCGGCCTTATCGGCGAAATTCGCGACGAGGACACAGCGAAGACGATCCTGCGCGCGGCGCTGACGGGTCATTTGGTTTTCGGTTCGCTGCACACTAAGTCCTGTCCGACCTCGGTGATTCGCATGACCGATCTCGGTGCCGACGCGAACATGTTGGCGGAGTCATTGATATTGGTTGTTTGCCAACGACTGATCCGTCGGGTCTGTCCGAAATGCCGCGAAGAGTACGCGCCGACGCAACGTGAACAGGCGCTCTTTTCTGCACATGGTTGCGCGGTGCCGACGACCCTGTTTCGTCCGAGCGCGAAGACAGTAGAGTGCGACCATTGTCGGAATCGCGGTTATCGCGGTCGTTTGGCGGCGATCGAAGTTTTACCCAATGTGCCGACGGTGCGTCGGTTGATTGAAGAGCGGGCGCCGTCCCAGGCGTATTCGGATTGGATGGCGTTTCACGGTCTGCCCACCGTATTCGAGAACGCGCTGGAATTGGCTGCGACCGGCGCAACTACGGTGGAAGAAGCGTTGACGCTGCAGGACGCCTGGGAGGGGGACGAGTGGGCCAATTTTAACTGAAATGAACGCAACGACCATGGCTCTCTCTCGATCGTCTGTTCGTGCCGCGGCACCAAGTGTGAGGCGAAAGTGGCAGGTCAGAACCTTCATGGTGCTGCGGCGCGGAGATGCGTCTGTGCCGCCCTATGCGAGCGTTGTGTACACGCCTTTCGAAGAGAGCGCGGATCTCGGCGTTGGCCTTAGTCCCGACGAAGTCGCGCGTCGTGTTCGGGTTGGATTTTGGGATGGAGTTGGTGCGAGCCGCAAAGTCACAGGAGCCGAAATCGCGGATTTCTGGGAAAACCTGAGCATCACGATCAAAGGTGGAGGCACGGAAAGCGTGGCACTGGCGCGCGCGACACGGATGGTTGCGGCTCCGCGCATGCGTGGCGTATTAGGAGCGGTTAGGTGGCGGATGAACCACGGACGGCCGCTCCATGAAGCGCTGGAGGATTTTCCGGAAGTTTTTTCCCGCGCGCACTGTGCCTTGGCGGAAGCGGCGACGGAATTGCCGCCGGAGCAACGTGCCGGGCTCTACCATTCGCTGGCGGTCACGTTGCGCGAGCAAGCGTCCCGCGGACGACGATTCATATCCACCATGCTCGATCAGATCATCACCGCCGCGATGCTGGTGGTCTTGGTCTTGACCACGTTGCTGTATTTCGTCCCGAGCTTCGCCGCGATGTTCAATGGTCTGGGGCTTGATCTTCCCTGGCCATATCGGGTGGCGCTCGCCGCAAATCGCTGGGTGAATCACCACGGCGTCGTTGCTGCCGCGGTCGCGATTGTGGGCGGCTTGCTCGCGTGGTTTGGAGCCCGAGGGTTTTTTCGGAGCCGAATGGGCCAGCGGGTGATTGCGTCGGTTTGGGCGATTGGACCCTTGGTGCGGAATGTAGCTCTTTCGCGAAGCCTTCCGCTTTTCGCCGTGTTGCACAAAGCCGGTGTACACCCGGAAACGGTCTTTCGATTGGCGGGAGAAGTTTCGGGCAATGCCTTGATCGAGGAATTTTTTCAGGCTGCGTATGCACGGTGCGCGTCGGGTCTCGATATGGAAAAGGCGTTCTTGGCCGAGCGACGCCGTCTGGGACTCGAGGAGGGTCGACGACTTGCTGGAAAAATCGAAGCGGGAGGCGAGCTCGGCGATTTGGAAAGCGTGTTGCGCGGACTGGCCACGGAATTCTCCGAACGAGCCAACGCAAAGATCGAAGCACTTCCCAAGGTCGTGAAGCCGATCAACCTCGCGGTCATGGGTGTCGTGATTGGTTTGATGGCCGCGCTGGTGGGCATGCCCTCGATGCTTGTTCTAGAAAAGACGCTCAAGCAGCAGAACGCGGACGCGGTGCGGCGGCATGCGACTCCAAACGAAAGTCGCAATGCCAAACAATAAAATATAGACAAAAACACGGAGTATAGATTTTTATTTCTTATGGTTCTGAATTTGGCGGGAAGTGGTGGGCGAATTTTAATGTTGGCCGCAGTCTGGCTTCTGGCCGGTGCGTTCCGTGTTAGCGCGGCCGATGTCGGCTTGAGTCGCCTGACGGACGATGTCGCGCAGGTGGCGCGGCAGACGGTCGCGAATCCGGCGCCTGTTCCTTCATCGACCTCTGCGGATTTAAGCGAGGCGAGAGAGGTGGCGCGCTTGGAGAGCCTCCCCGCGGTACAAATCCCCATCGAGGACGCCACGTTGGCGAGTGCGATCAAAATTGTGGCGCAGAGCGCCGGCATGAATCACATCGCGCCGAGCGCGGAGGATTTTCCGGAAACGATTTCGATGAGCGCCACCATCAATCCGTGGCGGCTGCTGCAGCTCATGGCGGATCGTTATCGTTTCAGCATGAACTTTCAGAACGGCATGTGGCTATTCTCGCGGGAAAGCGCGGGCGTGCTGATCGCGAAGACATACGAGTTTCGGCACGCGAATTTGGACGCGGTAACCGCCGAAAAGGCGGCATCGGATTTTAGTCAAAGCAGCGAGCCGTCGGGTGGCCGCGCGCAGGGTCAGGGGTTCGGCTTGGTGTACAAGATCGATTCGAAAAAGGTCATCGACGACGTACGCGAGTTGATCGGTCTGCCTCCACTTGCGTCGCAGACCGTAGTGGCTTTGGACGGCCGCATGCCGGACGAAAAAGGCGTGCAGAAAATCGCCGCAGAAATGAAAGGCACGGAGAAGGCGCAGAAGGTTTTGTATCTGCCGAAGACGAATGCCCTCTACGTCGTCTGCTATCGCTCGCAGCACGAACATGTCGCTGAATACGTACGGCAGGTGGATCAGCCGCCGATTCAGATTCGGATCGAGGCACGCTTTTTCGCGACGTCGAGCGATCCTCAAAAGATTCTCGGCATCGATTATTCGGAAGCTCAGCCGAAAATTACGCTCAGCGATCACAATGTCCCGACTTCACAAAACGAGATTTCGTTGCAGCGGTTGACTGACAAGCGATGGCCGCCGCAGGCCATTCTCAGTTCGTCAGCACTTTCGGTGCAGTTGAATGCTTTGGAGAAGGACGAGAAGAGCGAAAAGATCGAAAACCCGTTCGTCGTGACGACCTCGAATCACGAGGCGTTGTTTTCGGTTGGGCAGGAGGAGCCCTTTCTTGATTCGAGCACGCTTTCTCCTGGAGCGGTGGATGGCGGCCTAGGCTCTACGACCAATCGCATTTCCGTGAAGCGAATCGGCACTGCGGTGAATGTGGTGCCGACGTGTTTTCGCGGCGAAGGTAACGAGAAGCCTCGGATTCGACTGGTGATCAAATTGGAGATGGGCCGGCTTTCCGGCTTCCGCCAAGTCACGCCGCAGGTGCTTTATCCGATCGTCGACAGTCAGAAGTACGAATTCACGGCGACTATCGAAGAAGGCCAGGCGCTGGCCTTTGGCGGATTGACGGGGCTTTCGAACAGCAGCGCAGACACGCAGGTGCCGGTCTTGGGGAGAATTCCGCTTCTCGGTGGTTTGTTTCGCCACGTCGACCATAAGGGCGAGCAGCGCAATTTAATCGGGTATATCATCCCCACGATTGTTCACGAAGTACCCGAAGCGCCTCCAGTCACTCTCAAAGAATCGCACGCGTCGCTGTAATTGCTGATTGGCAGGTGCCAATCGGTGCTGCGATCTGGGCCCGCACGGTCTGCTTATTCGTTTCGCCGTTTAGGCGATCATCGGATGATCGCGCGGGCCTGACATCCGGTTGACAAAGATTTACGCAGCCGTGACCCCTTTGCCCCGTGAATCGGGTAAGCTGCTAATCATGCGTTTGGTTCGCGTTTTCTTTTTCCTCACTTTGTCTGTGGCGATCACCTGCTGTGCGGAACCAGCGTTGAAACTGGAAGCGGTAACGGATCGCGATCTCTACCTCGCCGACGCAGGAAATCTGATCTACACGCAGATAAATCTTTCTTCGGCGATCGAGTCGCCGCGCGCACGAAGCAAAAGCATCAGAAACATCGCGTTCGTCATCGATCGTTCGGGATCGATGGCAGGGGAGCCGATTCAAGCGATTCGTCAGGCAATACCGATCGCATTGAACAGCCTGTCGGAGCGCGATGTTGTTTCAGTCGTGCTTTTTGGATCTGAGGTGAAGGCGCTGATCGAAGCCAGGCGGCGCGATCAATTGAAAGATTTCGACGCGTTATTAAGTCAGACCGAGCCAGTGGGTGGAGCTTCACTTTACGACGCGCTAAACCAGGGTGCGGCTCAACTTAGGCGTTATGCGGGAGTTAACACGGTCAACCAATTGATCCTTATCAGTGACGGGCAACCGACAAAAGGCCCCCGAGAATTCGACGACTTTTCGCGTCTGGTGGAACTGTTCGCAAAAGAAAACATTTCGGTCTCGGCGATTGGAGTCGGAATGGAATTCAACGAAGATCTGTTAGCCGGAATCGCTCGCGCCGGAAATGGGCGTTTTCTGTACGTTGAGTCCGCGACGAAGTTATCCGAGGTGCTTCAGGCCGAACTCGACCCTGAGCGGCAATTGGTCGCGCGAGATATCGTGCTCACGATCGATTTTGGGCGAGGCTGCGAGAAAGCGGAGACGTACGGTTGGACACCAGCAGACGTCAAGGAACAGAACGTCTCTTATCGTATTCCGTACTTTTTCGCGGGTCAGACTTTGCGGCTTCTTACCTCGGCCAAGATGCGGCCACGACGCGGCTCGTTTGAACTGGCGAAGATCAAGCTCTCCTGGATAGAGGTGTCGAATGGCGCGACTCAACAAACGATTTTGCCCGTCCAAGTTGTGCTCGACGGAGACCTTGAGGCGGTTCGCCGGTCCGCCAATGTCGCCGTACTGCGAACCACCGTGAATACGGTGATCAGCGAGGGTTTGGAGCGGTCGATTGAGGAAATCGACAAGGGCGATTTTCGGCGCGCGATACGGGCTCTCCGACGTGCCCGAGCGGACGCGTTGAGTTTGAATTTTCGCGTCGACGACGAAGAGGCGATCGCGAGCATCAAGCGCCTCGAAACGTATCTCGCCGAAGTGCAGAAGCGCGGAATGAATCGGCTTGATCGGAAAGTACTTCGCTCGGGATTGTTTAACCAATTCGACTCACCGACAGCTGAAAACAAGGCGGATAATTGAACGGATGAAAGCGCCGTCGCGTTCTCGGGCTTTCATGCTCTGGACCACCTTTTTCTTGGCGGCGGCCGTCGCAGGTCTCGCGATTTTTCGTCTTTACGAGACAGCCAAAACGGAGATCGCCGAGCAGAATAAGCGCGTGCTCGCCCAAGAGCGTATGCGCGGTGTTGAGAGCCTGCGCGCTTTCATCGAAGATGTTAAAATATCGACGCTCTCGGATCTGGTCTCCTTTCACGTCGACGGACTCGAGTCATCGCTTCGGCAATGGGACGAAGCAAATGAGGTCATTGTGGGCACTTTTGTTTGGGAGCCAAAGCGCGGCTTCATCTTTGAAGGCCAACAGCTTCCCGGCACACCATCGCCGGAGGAGCTGAAGGGGTTGTGGACAGAATTTCGCCGTTGGCGTGCAACAAATTCCGGCGCGAAGGTATATTCCGGTGGCGTTTGGAATCGTTTTGAATCCGAGAGTGTTTCGACGATCGACAATCCGCGCTTTGAGGCGCGAGACTTGGGATTTCAGGCGGAGAATTTGGACATCATCGCCCACGAGGGACGCCGGGCGGACCCTTGGGCAGGCTGGGCCGGCGCGCGTGACAACCCAACCGCCCCTTGGATTTTTTGGTATCAAACTGGATTCGACGAACCTGTTCGAGGCGCTTTTCTCGATGTGCGGCTCGTCGCGCAGCAAACGCAAAACGAATTGGCGGGAACCGAGCTCGCGCGCCTCATCGTCGAACCCTCGGCATCTGGTAAACCGCCTGCTTCCGTTGAGACACGCGGCGAACCAATTGCGGGATTTCCGAGCTATCGATTCGTGGTGGACCCCGGGGAGCTATTTGTCCGCAAACAAGGCAATGCACGTCTCACCGGTGCCATCGCATTAATGGTATTCGCGATATTCGTCGGTGGCGGCGCGACCCTCGCAATTTACACGGCTCGTCAAACGCGTGACGCTGAAAACAAGCTCTCCTTCGTTTCCCAGGTGTCGCACGAATTGCGCACGCCTTTGACATCGATCCGAATGTACGCGGACCTGCTCACGCAGCGACAAATCTCAGACGACAAACGTATCAAGTTTGGTGCTACGATTAGCACCGAGAGCGTAAGGCTTGCAGGACTAATTGATCGTCTGTTGGTCCTTAATGCGCTTGAGCGCGGAACGACGCACGTGGCTCGTGAACCAATCGATATCGCTCGATACACCCGTGATGTTGTCGAGGAAATGTCTAATGCGATCGCGGCGGCTGGGATCACTCACTACCTAACCATCCAAACTGAGCCATTGATGGCGTTGAGCGATTGTTCAACGCTGAAGCAAGCGCTTATCAACTTGATCGAAAATGCGATAAAATATGCGGGCCGCGGCACGACGCTGGACATCTCAGTCGGTCGAAATGCCGGAAATGTTTTTATCGATGTGTCGGACACGGGCCCGGGCGTTCCGAAGGCGATTCGCGATCGAGCTTTCGAACCGTTCGTACAAGGGGGGCAGACTTTAACGGACAAATCTCCTGGAGTGGGATTGGGACTAAGCATCGCGCGTGGTCTGCTTCGGCAAACGGGTGGAGACCTCGTGTTGTTGTCCTCATCCATCGGAGCTCATTTTCAAATGCGCTTGCCGGCGGCCGTCATGGGCAAGGCGGACTCCCCAATCAGTTCATGAATACTCCGACGCATCAGCGTAAGGTTCTTATCGTGGAAGATGATGCCTCAATCCGTGAAGCGCTGATAGAAGCGATCACTGCTGACGGACACGCGGTCGTTGGCGCGGCGGATGGAGCCGAGGGAGTACGCATTTTTGATCAACAGAGTTTCGACCTCGTGTTGCTCGACATCATGTTGCCCCAGCTGAGTGGCTACGATGTCTGTCGAAGGATTCGAGAGAGCAATCGCAGCATTCCAGTAATCATGTTGTCAGCGAAAGCGGAAGAGATCGACAAGGTCCTCGGCTTGGAACTCGGCGCTGACGACTATGTGTCGAAGCCATTCGGTTTGCGCGAATTGCTGGCCCGCGTGCATTCCGCCTTTCGTCGGTTGGATCAACTGGCGGCGCAGCCACAAACAAGCATCGCGCGCGACACGTTTTATTTCGGCGACACCTTGGTCGACCGAAAGAGGTTCACCGCCGTGCGCGCTGGTGCGACGGTCGAGCTCACGCCTCGGGAATTGCATTTGCTCGAGGTTTTCCATCGACGGAGAGGCGACGTGCTATCGCGTGATCTGTTGCTGAACGAAGTTTGGGGCATCGACTATCTTGGCACGACGCGAACACTGGACCAGCACGTGGCGCAAATCCGCAAGAAGATCGAGGGCGACGGTCCGCCGCGCTGGATCAAGACGGTGCACGGCGTGGGCTATCAGTACGTCGGTTGAGCGGAGTGACTGAGCCTGCTGGCTCCAGATTCGGGGGAAGTCATGAGGCGGGGCGGTGTGTATTAAGTAATTCAATACAAGCGTCAGGCGAACTTCTGACAAAGTCTTACCCAGCCATGACGACTTGGATACGGGCGACGGCTATGATGAGCGGCGTTGGTTAACCCAAAAAACTCAACCATGCTCATCATGAAACATATTACTCGCCGCCGCGTGACGGCTTCGGTCCTCGCAGGTCTGTTTTTCGCATCGCTCCTTTCCAGCTCTGCTGAATCTGATCAAAAAAAGAAGAAGGAGGACGCATCCGAGAAAGAGGAAGTCGTCCTGCTGTCTCCCTTCACGGTAGAGGCTGCCAACATAAGCTCCGGTTACAGCGCGACCTCAACGCTTGCCGGCACTCGTTTCGGAGCGACACCGGGCGGCGCGAAGGATGTGCGGTATTTTCGCGATGCGGTCAAAGCCGGGCAATTTCCGCATCCAAATACGATCACGGCGGAAGGCTTGTTCAGTGAGCACGACCTCCCCCTCAAGGGGGCCTCGGTCGACTCCAAGGATCTGCTCATCCTAAACGGCGAGGCGGTATCGGCCAAAGTTATAGGCCGACCCGAGGTTTGTTTCTTGGCCCAACTTGGTTTTTCCTCAGGGCTGGAAGTCGGCGCGTGGCATCGCGCCGCCCTCAACATTGTCGCCGTCGTCGATAAATCAGGTTCGATGAACGGCGCGCCGATTGAACTGGTAAAGCAATCGCTGCATCAAGTGGTGTCCCACCTTGGCGCTGACGACCAGATTTCGATCGTGCTCTATGGCGATCGGTCTCACGTGTTCCTTCATCCGACGCCGACAACGAAGGGAAACCTCAATGCGATCAACGACGCGATTGACGCCATTGCGATCTCCGGTTCGACGAACATGGAAGAAGGTTTGAAGGTTGGCTTCGCGCTAGCACGGGAGAGCAAAAAGACCTTTCGCGGCACGACGCGAATCATGCAGTTCACCGATGAACGCCCGAATGTGGGCGACACGAGTCCCGAAGGCTTCATGGGAATGATGGAAGCGGGCTCGCGCGACGGAATCGGGCAAACGACGATTGGGATTGGGGAACAGTTCGGCGCGGAGTTAGCTGCAAGAATAGCGACGGTACGCGGCGGAAATTTGTTTTTCTTTCCCGATGTTGAGACCGCTGGAAATGTTTTCGACGAGGAATTCGACACTCTCGTCACGGAACTCGCCTACGATCTCGAAGTGACTATTCGGCCTGTGCCGGGAATGCGTTTAGCCGGGGTCTATGGAATTCCTGGAGAAATGTTGAAATGGGTGGGCGATGATGGGCGCGATGTTCGTTTCCAGGTAAACACGATTTTTCTGAGCAAAAAGAAAGGCGCGATCTACCTCGCCTTCGCACAGGATCGCGAAGACTTGCCCGCGCGCATTCGCAAGGAGGGAAAGTCGCTCGCAAAAGTGGAGCTTTCTTATCTTCAGGTCGGCAAAAACTCCGCGACGAAATCTTACCTCGATCTTCCGCTTGTTGCGGCTGAAAACGCTAGCCTTGGTCTGCTACGCGGCGGGTATCTGGTAAGTGAATACGTTGCCCTGAAGGAAGCGATGGTCGCGCATCATACGGAGAACAATCAGGAAAAAGCGTTCGGCGTGCTCGGTGAATTGCACGAACTCTTCCGTAGCACGACGGATAAGTCTCTCGAGAATGAGCGCCAGTTGGTGGATCAACTTTTCCTCGCGATGACCAAAGCCTCAGGTCACGCCGGTTGAACGGTCAGGGCTTCGGCACGATGAGGTCGCCGCCGTCGGGGAGGGAGATTTTCAGCAGAGTCCAGTCGCGGGGGATGACGACGATTTCGTAGTTCTCGCCGAGGATGGAGGCGGGGAGAGCGGCGCCGGGGGAATCTTGTATCAGATCTTTCACTACAACGGACTTCACGTCGGCGTGTTTGGCGAAATAGGCGTCAGCCAGCGCGCCGAGGTGGACGAGATTATCGCGCACTTGCGCTTTTGGCGATTTGGCGGCCTCGGCCGCGGCGGCGCGCGCTTGGGCGAGTTCTGGCCTCAGACGCACGTAGGCGAACGTTCCGCCGATCAGGAGTGCGATCACGACGACAGTCCAAAGCTTCGTTTTTCGCGCCGGCGATGGACGAGAAGCGGCGGTTTGGCCGCAAGGATTTTTCGATTTCGCCATAAGTGGAATCAGGCAGGGTGACGGTAGTATTCACGAAACCACGACACGAATTGGCCGAGGCCTTCCTCGAGCGAGACCTTCGGCTCGAAGCCCACGGCTGCGTGGATGCGGTCGATGCTGGCGCAGGTTTCCGGCATGTCGCCGGGCTGCAGCGGGAGAAGTTCGATTTTAGCTTCTTTGCCAAGCAGCGATTCGAGCATCTCGACAAAAAGCCGCACCTCCACCGGCCGATGATGGCCGATGTTGAAGACCCGGTAAGGAGGCGTCGGCCGGACGACCGGCGGATAGAGCAACACGCGCAACACGCCGTCGACGATGTCGTCGATATACGTGAAATCGCGGAGGGACTTGCCTTTGTTGAAAAGCTTCAGGGTCGTGCCCTCGGTGATCGCTTTGGAAAAAATGATCGGCGACATATCGGGGCGTCCCCACGGCCCGTACACGGTGAAGAAGCGGAGCCCGGTGATCATGAGGCCGTGCAGATGAGCGTAGCTGTAGGCCATGAGCTCGTTGCTCTTCTTGGTCGCGCCATAAAAAGAAACCGGCTGATCCGTGATTTGGTCTTCGGAAAACGGCACGTGCGCGCCGGCGCCGTAGATGCTCGATGACGAGGCGAACACGAGGTGCTTCGGTTTATGCACGCGGCACGACTCGAGCACATTGAGGAAGCCCGTGATGTTGCTTTGCACGTACGCCGCCGGGTTATCGATGCTGTAGCGAACTCCCGCCTGCGCGCCGAGATGGATGACGTAGTCCGGCTTGTAGTGCGCGAACAGTTTCAAGGTCGCCTCCGCGTCGCTGAAATCGAGTTTCAGAAAGCGAAACTTCTCCAACGGCTCGAGCTGCTTCAGCCGATCTCGTTTCAACTCGACCGAATAGTAGTCGTTCAAGTTGTCGATGCCCAGGACGTCGCACTGCTGGGTTTCCACCAAGCGCTTCGAGATGTGGTAGCCGATGAATCCGGCCGCGCCGGTGACTAGGACTTTCATTCGTCGGGCATGTAAGAGATGGGACCTGCCAGGGCTAGGAAAAAACCTATTTCACGCCGGCTCGGTCACGCTGGGCCACGGAGGAGGAAACGTCGGACCGGCAAAATCGGAAGTAATGAGATGAGCGGCCCGCTGTCGCGCGAGCCCGACACCACCCCTGGTCCTATGCACCTCGTTCAATACAACCCCATTCTTCGCGAGGACGCTGTACGCCGCCCGGCGCTGCGCCGCTTTTCTCACCTCCTGCTTTTCAACCTCGTCATCATCGCCTTCGCCGTGCTGACCGCGTCGCTTCACGGCGCTTCGTCGGTCACGGCTTCGAAGGACTGCACGACGTCGCCGTCCACCGTCGTCGAGGGAAGTTTCAGCATCGCCACGCCGCAGATCATCGCCTGGCAGGCGACCTACAATCCCGTCGGCGGCTGCAACGGCGATTCGTTCTTTCTTTCTCAGGTCGATTCGGCGCACGCCGACATTGCCCTTACCACTTCCGGCGCGCTTTCCGGAACGCAGTTTCTGAATCCGGGAACCTATCACATCAGCATCCGCACCTTCGCGATGGGCTCCGGCAGTTACACCGTCACGTTCAACCGCACCGCGTCCATCGCCGCCTCGCCCAACTCGCATGATTTCGGGAGCGAGTTGGAAAACGACTCCTCCACGGGCTCGGAGATCAAGACGTTCAACATCACGAAGAGCGGCGACCTCGACATCGCCAATGTCACCGCGTCCGTCGATGGAGCGTCGCCGTTTTTCACCATCACGAACGCTCCCGGCAGTACTCCGCCGACTTCTCTGAAGGTGGCCTTCAACGCCGGTACGATTTCCGGCAGCGCGACGACGGAGGTTCATAGCGGCGTTATTCGCGTGAAAGCCAATAGCAACCCGGCTGGCGTGACCGTCGCCGACGTGCTCATCAATGTCTCCGGCACCACAGTGAAGCGAGAGCCGAACATCGCTTTCGTCGGCACCAATCCTTCACCGATCCGCGCCAATTTCGTCACCGGCGACCACGTCGATTTCGACGTGATCTTCAAGAACACCGGCAGCAAGGACCTGCAGTTCACGGGCGCGGTCGCTTTGTCGAACGACACCACCCCGGGCGTTTTCACGGTCGTCACCGCCGCCGGTACCAATCCACTTCCCGCCGGCCAAACGCGCGCCGAACGCGTGCGGTTCACCCCGCCGCCGACCTCCACTCAGGACCAGCCGTTCAACGGACACATCGACGTATTCTCGAACGATCCCGACCACCCCACCTTCCGTTGCGACTTCACCGGCATCGCACACGAGCCGCGCCCGGTCATTCGCATCGAGCCTTCGGGCAACGTACTCAATTATCACGACGTCGAACTCGGCTTCGCGTACGATCTTCCGCTCATCGTCCACAATGACGGTGACGCCCCGTTGGTCTTCGACGTGAGCGAAGCCGATCCCGCCGATCCCGATCGCCCGCAATGGGAGTCTCTCAGCACGCCGACCGGCACCACCATCGCCGCGGGCGGCGCAGCCAGCATTCTCGTTCAACGTTTTCATCCGCAGGCCGTCGGCGGTCCCTACAATTTGACGTTGCGCGTGCACGGCACGAACCATCCGTCACTTCCCCCGCCGACCGACGTGACGCTCATCGGCACTGGAACCGCGCCGATCCCGGTGAACAGCGTTCTGGTTCTCGATCGCAGCGGCAGCATGGCGGATTCTGCCGGCCCGACCTCGAAAATCGGCGCCCTGCGCATAGCCGGCCAGATGTGGGCCGATATGTTGCGACCCGAAACCGGCAGCGGTCTCGGCGACGCCGTGGGCCTCGTGAAATACAACAACACGAACGACGAGTACGCGCCGCTTCAATTGCTCACGACCGCGCATCGCAACACGATCAACACGGCGTTTGACCCCGCCGCGATCGGCGACATCGCCCGTCTGAAACCCGACAACGGCACCGGCATCGGCGGCGGCATGCAGCGCGGCGCGGACATGCTCCGCACGCAAACGCTCGAGCCGTCTGGCTCCGAAGTGCGGAAGCACGTCATGGTCGTGATGACTGACGGCATCGAAAACGTGGATCCGCGCATCAACCAGGTCCTGCCGAATATCACCAACGCGGATAACCGCCTGCGCATCTATTCGCTTGGCCTCGGCAACGATCTCGATTTGCCCAAACTGCAATCGATCACGAACCGCGCGAATGGGTTTCACCAAGTGACTGGGGATCTCGCGGGCACGCAGCGTTTCGACCTGCAGACGTTCTATTTCAAGATCCTCGTCGACACGCTCGATTGGCAGCTCGTGGTCGATCCGACTTTCGCCGTCGATCTCGCCGCGAACAATCCCACGCTCGTCTCCACCGCTCACGTCTGCAGCTCGGATCTTTCCGCGATGTTCGTCGTGATGGATGAGCCTTCGCTGCGCGGTTACTACGATCTGCAACTCCTCGATCCCAACGGCAACGTGATGATCGTCGGCGCTTCGGTTGGCGGCGTCCCGGTTCAGATCATCGAGCGCGAAAACTATCGCATCTTGAAAGTCGTTTTCCCGGATCTGTCGCTGGCCTCCTCCTACATTGGCGATTGGAAATTGCTCCTCGTGCCGAATGGAAAATGGAAACCGCGCGGCGGACCTTCCGTGGGCACGCATGGCAACACGCCACCCGCCGGCGGCGATCCGGTGTTCAACGGCTACAATGGCCTCGTGCCGATCGGCTTCGGCGCCGCGGTCGGCTCGAACTACCGGCTCGATGCCCAAGTCGCGGCGAGCGCCTATGAGCCGAATGCGACGATCACGATGACGGCGAGTCTCTCAGACCGCCAATGGCCATCCGTCACCGGCTCTGTGACCGTCGACGTCACGAAGCCCGACGGCACCGTCGCCCCTGGCATCATTCTCTATGACGACGGCACGCATGGCGACGCCGCCGCGGGCGATGGCACGTGGACGAATCTCTTCGGGCAAACCGCCCAAAGCGGCAGCTACAAATTCTTCTACAACGCCATTGGCCACAACGACCGTGGGGAACTCGCTCCGCGCCAAGCAACGCGCTATGTGTCGCTCGTGCCTCCCGGCCGCGGCGACGATGGCGACGGGAACAACGGCGGCGGTCGCCCCGGCAGCGAAGGTTGCTTCAGTTGCCGCACGTTGCGTCTGCTCTGGACGATCGTGTTGGCGCTGCTCGCGCTGATCGTGCTGTTGCTGCTGTTCCGCCGCAAGAGCGCGCCTTAGGCGCCGTTTGGTCCCGCCTGGGATGGCCGTCCGAACAACCAATACGCCGTCCATCCCAGATTATTTGTCGGCGGGCCATCGTTGCGTGATGACCGGACCTCGACTTCCGCGGCCCTGGTCCGGTTGCGGTTATTGGTCGCGAGTGTTCGACGTGAAAGGTCTGTACTTGGTATTGGTACACAGGGGATTATTTTCATTTCGAGACGCTCGCGACCTCCCTTTTTTTGGACGAGATCATCCGCGGCGCAGCCCCGCCCTCTGGCTGATTCCACCACATCTTGATGTCATCTCCCTCAAGCGAAAAGCGCCCCAATCGAAATGTGCCGGCCTGGCTGATCGGTTGCGTCTGGGCGCTGATCGTCACGATCTGCGTGCTGCAGGCTTCCGTCAGCTCCGTGATCGAGCGTCCGAACGAGTGGCGCGTGGTCACCGTGGATTGGCTGCCCTGGCTGGCAGTGGCGCCGCTCGTGATGTGGATTTCGGCGCGCCTTCCCATCGAGCAGAAAACGTGGGTGTGGTCCGTCCCGGCTCACCTCGTCCTCAGCCTCGTGGTCTCTGTTTCCCTCGGGATGGTTTCGTGGCGGTTAATGATGTACATGAATCCTCCGCTCTCTTTTCGGTGGCGAATCGAAGGCGGGACGGTCACCGCCAGTTCATCTGGGACGCGCAATCCGAACCGACAGCAAATCATCGTCGAGGGGCGAAACTTCGGGCCGCCACGCAGTGAATCGGTGCCACCGCCGCCGCGCTTCGATCAGGGGCAACCGCCTTTGCCAGGCGGGCCCGGCGAAAACGGCATGATCCGTCAACCTCCTCCACCGCTGCCCCGACGTCACATCGGCGGATTGCCATTTTTGTTTTTGCTCACGCGCGGTCGTGGCTCGGTGGCGTTTTACTGGATGCTTTTGGCCGTGACTCATGCCGTCGGTTATCAACGCAAGAGCGTGTTGCGGGAAAAGCAGGCGCTCGCCGCGGAGACGCGCCTGGCGGAAGCGCGTTTGATGGCGCTGCAGGCGCAACTGCAGCCGCATTTTTTGTTCAACACGCTGAACGCGATTTCGTCGATGGTGTACGACAAGCCTTCGGCGGCGGACGCGATGATCTGCGCGTTGAGCGAACTGCTGCGGCGCGTGTTGCAGGCTTCGACGAAGCGCGAAGTGAGTTTAAAGGATGAAATCGCGCTCGCGAAGAGCTACGTGGCGATCCAGCAAGTGCGGTTTGGCGACGCGTTGAAAGTCGTGTGGGAAGTGCCGGACGCGACCTTGGCCGCCGCGGTGCCTACATTGCTGCTGCAACCCTTGATCGAGAACGCGGTGGTGCACGCGGTCGAAGCGGAAAACGGCCAGGGCAGGATCGTGGTGCGCGCGGAAAAAAGCGGCGAACAGCTCAACCTTTTCGTGCAGGACACGGGGAGTTCGACCGTGTGGCCGCAGGAAATCCCGGCGCAGGAGAAGAGCACCGGTATTGGACTTTCAAATACACGAGCGCGGTTGGCCGAGCTGTACGGCGAGGGGCATCTTTTCCGTTTTACGCAAGAACCCGGCGCGGGGGCGAAGGTCGAAATCAGCATCCCTTTTCGCCAATTGTGATGACCGCGCTGAAAACGCTGATTGTGGACGACGAGAAGCCGGCGCGCGATCGCTTGAAAGCGCTGTTGGCGAAAGAGCCCGCCGTCCAAATCGTGGGCGAGGCGAGGAACGCCCGCGAAGCCATCGAAATAATCGGCGAGCATCGTCCGCAGCTGCTGTTTCTCGACATCAAGATGCCCGGTGAGAGCGGCTTTCAGGTGCTGCGCGCGGTGCCGTCCGAAATCTTGCCGCGGACTATTTTCACCACGGCGTACGACGAGTACGCGGTCGATGCGTTTGCCGTGCGCGCGCTGGATTATCTTTTGAAACCCTTCACGCCGGAGCGCCTGCACGAAGCGCTTTCGCGCGCGCTCGAGGAGGTGATGCCGAAAATGGAAGAAGAGGCGGCGGTCGCCGATTTGCTGAAAACCGCACCCGTCGCCCGCGGAAATTTGGAGCGGCTCCTCGTGAAAATAAACGAGCGGTACCTCGTCGTTCGCTCGGAAGAAATCGATTGGGTCGAGGCGGCCGCGAACTACGTCGTGCTGCACACGAAGAGCGGGAATCACGTTCTGCGAAAGGCGCTGTCGAGCCTCGATGAAGAGCTGCCGCAGCAAGTGTTTTTCCGAGCAAGTCGATCGGCCATCGTGAATCTGAATCAGATTGTCGAAATCCAATCCGTCTCCGCCGGTGAACACGTCATCTTGCTGCGAACTGGAGCGAAGGTTTCGCTCACGCGCGGCTTGAGGGAGTTACAGGACAGATTGCAGGGCGCGGGCCGAGTTCAGTGAGCGTGCTGCGAGGCGGAGTCGGCGGAGCGTGACGCTGCTCCACACCGTTTTCCCCCGCCTTCATCCCAGATGGATTGGGTGAGCGAGCGATTTGGGCGTCATGGCCGCATGCCGCAAGCACTCGACCATTCACGCCAAATTTCCGCGGTGAACCTGGAACTTGTCGGACTCGCGCAGAAGGGAGACGAGCGCGCGCAGGCCGAATTGGTCCGCCACTACCGGCTGCGCGTGCAGGGTTACGTTCGCTCGATCATTGGGCCGCAGCCCGCGGTCGAGGACGTTTCCCAGATGGTGTTTATCAAAATGTTTCGCGCACTGGCGGGACTGCGCGAGATCGAGAGTTTCGAGCCCTGGCTGTTTTGTCTGACGCGGAATGGCGCGAGGGATTATCTGCGCCGGGCTCGCTTGCGCGCGACCACCCCGCTGAGCGATCAGGAGTGGAATGCGCTCGCGGCGGAGGGCGATCAACTTGGGCGCTCGCAATTGGCGCGCGATGTCCGGATGGCGATCGACCGATTGACCGCTCGCGACCAGGAACTGATTTCGATGGTGATCGAAGGGCATTGCCAGCAGCTCATTGCGCGCCGGCAGAGCACGACAGTCAGCGCGATCAAAGCGCGGCTGCGCCGCCTGCGTTTCGCGCTGAAGAGTGCGCTGGAGCACCTCTGGAACGAAACCACGGTGGAAAGCTCCGGCGCGGCAAAGGCCTCGATGCAGAGGCGAGTGCGCCCGCTTGGGAAACGCGTGACGAAGTCGCGAAAATTTTCCTCCAACGATGCGCAACTCGCCGGAAGCGCTGGGCTTCGTCCCGCGGCGTGAGCGGAACTTTTTTGCCCACGAATCACACGAATCACACGAAGATTTCGAACCGGATTCCCACGGAACACACGGAAGGCACGGAAATCACAGAGCTCCGAGCGCTGGCACATTTTTTTGATCACAATCCGTTGTGCTCTTTCTTCTTTCCGTGTTTTCCGTGCCTTCTGTGGGAGAAATTTTCTGATTTCGTGCCCTTCGTGTGATTCGAAGGCAAAAATCGTTTCCCGTTCGAGGACAGCCCTCGTGAAAGACTCGCTTGCAGGGGGGCGGCATGATCGGTCTGCTCGGATCGGTCATGCAAATCTCGGTCGTCATCCCGTTTTATAACGAGGAAGAAAACGTCAACGAACTCCTCCGCGAGGTGCGCGCAGCGTGCCCGGACGCGGAAATCGTCGCGGTCGATGACGGCAGCAAGGACGCCACGCAGGAAAAAATCCGCGGCGAAGCGGGCGTGAAACTCGTTTCGCTCGGCAAAAACTGCGGGCAGAGCGGCGCGCTCTTCGCGGGATTGCAGCAGGCCTCCGGCGAAATCTGCGTGATGCTCGATGGCGACGGACAAAACGATCCGGCGGACATCCCGATTCTCGTCAAAGCGCTCGAAACCGCGGACGTCGCCTGTGGCTTTCGCAAAAATCGCCAGGACACCTGGAATCGCCGCGTCGCCTCGCGCATCGGAAACGGCGTGCGCCGTTGGTTCCTGCACGACGGGATTCGCGACACGGGTTGCTCGCTCAAGGCAATGCGTCGCGAACATGTGCGCTACCTCGTTCCCTTTAACGGCATGCACCGCTACATGCCGGCCTTGTTGAAAAACGCCGGACTTTCGATCGTCGAAGTCGGCGTGAATCATCGGCCGCGGCTCCGCGGCGTTTCGAAATATACCATCGGCGGACGCGCCTTGCGCGGCATCCGCGATTTGTTTGGCGTCAGCTGGCTGCTGGCGCGGCAGATTCGTTTTCCCGCCGGTGTCATCGGCGCGCCGGCCTCCGCGGCGCGCTCGTCGGGCGTGACTCAGTCCGCGCGTTAGGCGGCGAGCTGTTGTCGTCATTTGTCGTGTCTCTTCCTGCATCTTTCGCATGAACGAAGTTCTTTTCACGTTTCACGGGTTCGTCCTGACCCCCTGGAAAATCCTCGGTTATATCGGCGTGTTCATGTTCGGCGGCCGCTGGGTCGTGCAGTTCCTCGCGTCGCGCGCGGCGGGGCGGCCCGTGATCCCGAGATTGTTTTGGTACATGAGCGTTGTGGGAAGTCTGCTCGCGCTGGCCTATTTCATCTTCGGCAAAAACGATTCCGTCGGGATCCTCTCGAATCTTTTCCCGACGTTCACCGCGCTCTATAATCTCTGGCTCGATATCAAGACGCGGCACAAAGCCACGAACCTCGTGGAAGCGGCATGAGCGCGGAAACTCCGCGTTCTGCCGGGCCGCGTAGTGCTGCGGCGGATACGAAATTGTGGCGGCGTTTTTTCCGCGAAGTCGGAGACGTTTTCAAACGCCGCGCCGTCGTGGCGCTGCTCGCGTTGGTTCCGGTGCTCGCGGTCGTGTGGTTCTTGCGCCCGATCGATCACCGGTTGGACGCGTGGCTGCGGTTGAATCAGCAGGAGAACTGGCTCGTCATCGGACGGGCGGCCAGTCGGTACGGCGAGCTGCATTTCGCTCCGCTGCTGGCGCTGATCGTGATTGGGGCGATCGGTTATTTCGCGAAGCGGCGTGAAATGATCTGGGCGGCGGTCGCGGGTCTTTGCGCCGGCGCGGTCGGCGGATTGACCGTGAACATCCTGAAGATTTTCGTCGGACGGCCGCGGCCTTCGACGCCGATTCCGGACGGCGTGTATCCGTTTCACTTCGGCTGGGATTACGCTTCGTTTCCCTCGGGCCATGCGACACATTGCACCGCAATCACCGTGGCTGTCGCCATGCTTGCGCCGCGCAGTGGTTTTCTTTGCGCGTGCGGCGCGGCGCTCGTGATGTGGTCGCGCTGGTATTTGGAAAGGCACTATCCGTCGGACATCTGGGCGGGGGCGTGTCTCGGCGCGACGATTGGTCTGCTTTTCGGGACGGCAGCAAAACGAGTCTTGCGGCAACAGCGTTAAGCGATTGAGAGGACGAGTTCCTCATCGTGATCTCTCCCTGGTATTATCGCTATGCGCCCTGGTGGTTGACGGCGCTTGTCTTCTTCCTGCTGGTGCCGGGCACGTCGACGCTGCCGTTGATCGATCGCGATGAACCGCGTTTTGCGACGGCGACCCGCGAGATGATCCAGCGGCACGACTGGATCGTGCCGACCTTCAATGGGCATGACCGTTTCGACAAGCCGGTGCTGACCTACTGGTTGATGCGCTTCGGGTATTCAGTTTTTGGATTCACGGAATTCGGTGCGCGGGTGCATGCGATTCTGGCGACGCTCGCGCTGGTGTTGCTCACCTGGTGGGTGGGGCGCCGCTGGTATGGCGATGCGGTGGGATTGTGGGCCGGCGCGATGTTGGCGTCGTGTTTGCAAATTTTCATCCACGGGCGGCTCGCGCTGGCGGACATGCCCATGATCGCGTGTGTGACCCTTAGCTGCGTCGCGTTGAAGGAGTTGCTGGAGCCGGCATTTACATCGGCGCCGGCGTCCTCGACGCCCCCTGGCGCGGGCGGGGATGTCGCGGCTGTGCAGGCGATGCACACGCCCTCTGCTGTCGCGGCGCAGGCGGCGAAACCTTTTTTCCGCAATGGCTGGTGGTGGGCGTTCTATTTGTCGCTCGGCTTCGGTTTTCTGGCCAAAGGTCCGATCGTATTCGCGGTGCCGGGGCTGGCGCTGCTGCTTTTCCGGTTCGTGCTTTGGCGGCGGCACCCGTTGCCGTGGAGAAATCTGGCGATTCTGCCCGGCCTCGGATTGACGCTGCTCATCATGGCGTCGTGGGGCATTCCTGCGCTGGTGGTGACCGAAGGGCGATTTTGGAAAGTCGGGATGGGGGAGCACGTCGTGCAGCGCGGGTGGGATCGTTTCAATGGACGCGGCTATTCGCCGTTTTTCTATCTGGGAACGGCGCCGGTCAGCTTGTTTCCCTGGATCGCGGCGATTGGATTTCTGCCGTGGATTGCGCGCAGAACGTGGAGTGCGCAGACGGCCTGGCTGATCTGCTGGCTGGTGGCGCCGTATTTGATCTTCACCGCCTATGCGACGCAGTTGCCCCACTACGTTTTACCGGCCTTTCCCGCGCTGTTTTTGCTCCTCGCGCAGGCGATCACACTGCCGCGAACCGAGTGGCCGCGCGGCGCTCGGCGGTTGGCCTGGAGCGTGTTGGCGATTTTTTTCGTGATCGTCGTCGTCGCTCTCATTGCGGTGCGCATCGCGATTTTGCCGGAGAACATCGAACCGCTGCGCAGCCCGATGACGGGTGTTTTCCTGGTCTTGATCGGATTTGTTTTATTCGCGACCGCGCTGCTGCGGCGGTGGCCGCTGTTGGGCGTGGTGGCCGCCTGCGTTTTGCTGCCTGGGATCATTGCCATGGCGAAGGGCCTGCGCAGGACCAGCTTGACTGCGGAGTCGGACGGGTGGCCGCAACGAATCGTGGGAGACGCGCGTTGCGTCGGCGCGGGATTTTCGGAGCCGAGTGTCGTCTTCTACTCGGGTCGCCAGTGGCTTTTCCCGCAGAACGAGGCGGAGCTTGAAGCGGTGATTGCCGCGCCGGGGCCGCTCGTGGTGGCGAGTGTTCTGGAAGAAGCTGATCCGCTGAAGTTTTTCGTGAACGGCGTGGCCGAGCGATTTGGAATCAAGCGGGTGACGAAGTTCTCGCCTGGCTCGGCCGACGTGGCGCGCGTCCTCTCGATGCGTACGACCCAGGCCGGGTGGGAAAGCCACGAAGTCGAAGGCTTCAATCTCGGCCGGACGCGCTGGCAGCGCCTGCGCATCGCCGTTCGGCGCTGACGTTCTCCCAAGCCTTTTCCCCACGAATCACAGGAAGCACACTAAATCGATCCTCGATCTCCGAACCATTTAACACGGAAATCACGGAAACCCTTGAAGAGTTGGAACTCGGTCTCTCATTCCTTCCGTGCCTTCCGTGAATTCCGTGGGAAAATGGTTCGGTCATTTGGTGTGCTTCGTGTGATTCGTGGGCAAAAAATTCGCGGGCGCTGTACTCCACCCGGCAGCAGTTTTTTCGTTTCAGCCCAAACTTTCTATTGATTGGCGAAAAAGCCGCCGTATTAGTTGCGCCACTTTTGTCGGCAGTTTGCTTACTCGTATGAAGATCAAAGCCTATCTCAAACCCTCCTGCGGATGGTCCAACGGCGTTCGCGCCATCATGCGCAAATATAATCTTCAGTACGAGGACATCGACATCATCAATAACCGGGCGAACTACGCCGAGATGGTGCAGAAGTCGGGCCAGCCGCTTTCCCCCTGTGTCGAAGTCGACGGCGTGATGCTGGCCGACGTTTCGGGCGAGGAAGTGGAAAATTATCTGCTCTCGAACGATCTGGTGAAACCGACGGCCGTCGATGCCGATGCGCCGACGAACGCACCCTGTACTGACGAAGAGCACGCACGAATGGCCCCCAAAACGATCCGCTTCTTCTAAGAGCTGGCGGTTCTCCTGAATTTCTTAGGGCCGGCTCTCGCAAGATGCAGGGCCGGCTTTTTTACGCACTAACACCGAGGTTTTCTTTGTACTTCCGCCACGAGTCCTTGATAGTCGCAACCCTTCACGTCTGCCGCCGCACAATTTTGTTCCGTCCTTGAGCGCTACAGTTTTTGTCACGTCCGTTAACACCACGCCAACATTCCCGTGAACCCAACGCCGCAATCCTCCAAGCAATCCACTTCGAAGTCGGACAAGAAGGTCCGCTTCAGCAGGCCGGGTGTTCCCGCTAAACAGGGTCTCTATGATCCTTGGTTCGAGCATGACGCATGCGGCGTCGGCTTCATCGTGGACATGAAGGGCCGCAAGTCGCACGACATCCTCAAGCAGGGCATCCAAATTTTGGAAAATCTGGATCACCGCGGCGCTGCCGGCTCGGAGCCAAACACCGGTGACGGCGCAGGCGTGCTGATTCAGATCCCGCATCAATTCCTCGTCGAAGCCTGCAAACGCCTCCGCTTCACGCTGCCGGCCGCCGGCGAATACGGCACCGGTCTGGTCTTCATGGGCAAGAACGCCACGAAGCGCCGCCGCATCGAAGAGCGCATCGAGCACATCGTGCAGTCGGAGGGTCAACGCTTCCTCGGCTGGCGCACCGTTCCCACCGACAATTCTTCGCTCGGCGAAACGGCCAAGTCGGCCGAGCCGCACATGCGGCAGATCTTCGTCGGCAAGGACGCGTCGCTGACCGACGACCTTTCCTTTGAGCGCAAGCTCTACATCATCCGCAAGCGCATCTATAACGAGATCCGCGCCGAAGGCATGGATGGCAGCGAGCTTCTTTACCTGCCGAGCCTCTCATGCCGCACGATCGTGTACAAAGGCATGTTGCTGACGACGCAGCTCGCCAGCTACTTCACCGATCTGCGCAACCCGTCGATGACCACCGCGCTCGCGCTGGTTCACTCGCGTTTTTCGACGAACACGTTCCCGAGCTGGGATCGCGCTCATCCGTACCGCTACATCGCGCACAACGGCGAAATCAACACGCTGCGCGGCAACGTGAATTGGATGCACGCCCGCGAAGCGCACTTCGTCTCCGAAGCGTTTGGCGACGACATCAAAAAGGTTTTGCCGGTCATCAACCCGAACGGTTCCGACTCGGCGATGTTCGACAACACACTCGAACTTCTCGTGCTCGCCGGACGTTCGCTGCCCCACGCGGTGATGATGATGATCCCCGAACCGTGGTCGAACCACGAGAGCATGAACGATGAGCGCAAGGCGTTCTATCAATACCACTCGTGCTTGATGGAGCCGTGGGATGGCCCGGCCTGTATTTCGTTCACCGATGGCAAGATCATCGGCGCCGTACTCGACCGCAACGGCCTGCGCCCCTCGCGCTATTACGTCACGAAGGACGACAAGGTCATCATGGCTTCTGAAGCCGGCGTGCTCGATGTCCCGCCGGAAAACGTCCTCCTCAAGGGACGCCTGCAGCCCGGCCGTATGTTTTTGGTGGATACAGAACAGGGCCGCATCGTCGAAGACGAAGAGATCAAGAACCAGCTCGCGACGGAGCGCCCGTACCGCGTATGGCTCGACCAGAATCTCGTTCATCTCGAAGATTTGCCCGACGCCCCCGCCGTCGCGCAGCCGGACCACGACACGCTGCTGCAGCGCCAGATCGCGTTCGGCTACACGTTCGAAGATCAGCGTCTCCTGATCGCGCCGATGGCGCGCGATGGCGTCGAAGCCACCGGCTCGATGGGCAACGACGCGCCGCTCGCGGTGCTGTCGAACAAGCCGCGCCTGCTCTACGATTATTTCAAACAGTTGTTCGCGCAGGTCACGAATCCGCCGATCGATTGTATCCGCGAAGAAATCATCACGTCTGCCGAAACCCGCCTCGGCTCCGAGGGAAATCTGCTGCACCCGGGCCCGGTCGATTGCCGCCGCGTCGAGCTGAAGTGGCCGGTGTTGACCAACGAAGAGTTCGCGAAAATTCGCCGACTCGATCGCCCGGGCTTCAAGGTCGGCGTCATTCCCACGCTCTTCCGCGTCACGCGTGGCGAACGCGGCTTGGCAAAAGCCGTTGAAGAAATGTGCGTCATCGCGCGCCGCCTGATCGAAGACGACGAAGTCTCGGTTCTGATTCTCAGCGATCGCGGTGTGACGAAGGATTTCGCCGCCATTCCGGCGCTCCTCGCCGTCGCGAGCTTGCACCACTATCTGATCCGCGAAGGTCTGCGCACCCGCATCAGCTTGGTCCTCGAGACCGGCGAAGCGCGCGAAGTGCATCACTTCTCGCTGCTCATCGGCTATGGTTGCAGCGCGATCAATCCGTACGTCGCCTTCGAGACGATCGATGGCATGATTCAGGATCAGCTCCTGCTGAACGTGGATCACAAGACGGCCTGCAAGAACTTCGTGAAGGCCGCCAGCAAGGGCGTGATCAAAGTCATGTCCAAGATGGGCATTTCCTCGATCCAGAGTTACCGCGGCGCTCAGGTCTTCGAAGCCGTCGGTCTCCGCCAGGATGTCGTCGATCACTACTTCACTTGGACGCCGTCACGCGTCGGCGGCATCGGCCTCGATGTCATCGCGCAGGAAGTTCTCGCGCGCCACCGTGCGGCATATCCGGATCGCCAGGTCAACGGCCACGTCCTGCCGGTCGGCGGACAGTATCAATGGCGTGACGATGGCGAGTACCACCTGTTCAATCCCGAAACGATTCACAAGCTGCAGAAGGCGGTTCGCACCGGCAGCTTCGCGACGTTCAAGGAGTATTCGAAACTCATCGACGAGCAGTCGCGGAATCTCTGCACGCTGCGCGGCTTGATGGATTTCAAGGCGGCCACGCCGATCTCGATCGATGAAGTCGAGCCGGTGGACGCGATCGTCAAGCGCTTCAAGACCGGGGCGATGTCGTACGGCTCGATCAGCAAGGAAGCGCATGAAACGCTCGCGATCGCGATGAACCGTCTCGGCGGCAAGTCGAACACCGGCGAAGGCGGCGAAGATCCGGATCGTTTCGCGCCGCTGCCCAACGGCGATTCGAAGAATTCCGCGATCAAGCAAGTCGCTTCGGGCCGTTTCGGCGTCACGAGCGAATACCTGGTCAGCGCGAAAGAAATTCAAATCAAGATGGCGCAGGGCGCGAAGCCCGGCGAAGGCGGCCAATTGCCCGGCACCAAGGTTTATCCTTGGGTCGCGAAAACGCGTCACACAACCGCGGGCGTGGGACTTATTTCCCCGCCGCCGCACCACGACATCTACTCGATCGAAGATTTGGCCGAGCTGATTCACGACTTGAAGAACGCGAATCGCCACGCGCGCATCAGCGTGAAGCTCGTCGCCGAAGTCGGCGTCGGCACGATCGCCGCAGGCGTCGCGAAAGCGCACGCAGATGTCGTGCTCATCGCCGGTCACGACGGCGGCACGGGCGCGTCGCCGCAGACCTCGATCAAGCACGCGGGTCTGCCCTGGGAACTCGGTCTCGCCGAGACCCACCAGACGCTCGTTCTGAACAATCTCCGCAGCCGCATCGCGGTCGAGACGGACGGACAATTGAAGACCGGTCGCGACGTCGTGATGGCGGCTCTGCTCGGCGCCGAAGAATTCGGTTTCGCGACGGGGCCGCTCGTGGCCACGGGCTGCATCATGATGCGCGTTTGCCATCTGAACACCTGTCCGACCGGAATCGCCACGCAGGATCCGAAGCTTCGCGCGCTGTACACCGGCAAGCCGGAGCACGTGGTCAACTTCATGCGTTTCATCGCGGAAGAAGTTCGCCAGATCATGGCGCAGCTCGGTTTCCGCACGATCGAAGAAATGATCGGCAAGGTGGATCGTCTCGAGGCGAAGGCCGCCGTCGAACACTGGAAGGCAAAAGGCCTGGACTTCGGCAATATCCTTTATCAGCCGGATGTCGGTCCCGATATCGGCCAATTCTGCCAGATGACGCAGGATCATGGTCTCGATAAGTCGATCGACCTCACGACGCTGCTCGATCTCTGCAAACCAGCGATCGAGAACAAGGAGAAGGTCATCGCGGAATTGCCGATCAAGAACGTCCACCGTGTCGTTGGCACGATCACGGGTAGCGAAGTCTCCAAGAAGTGGGGCGCTGCCGGTCTTCCGGAAGACACGATTCGCATCACGTTCAAGGGTTCGGCTGGCCAGAGCTTCGGCGCGTTCATGCCCAAGGGCATGACGTTCCTGCTCGAAGGCGATGCGAACGACTACGTCGGTAAGGGTCTCTCGGGTGGAAAGATCGCGGTCTTTCCGCCTCCGGGTTCAACCTTCCGCGCGGCGGAAAACATCATCGTCGGCAACGTTGCGCTCTATGGCGCCACCGCGGGTGAAATCTACATCGCGGGCATGGCCGGCGAACGTTTCGCGGTGCGCAATTCGGGCGTGCACGCGGTCGTGGAAGCCGTGGGCGACCACGGTTGTGAGTACATGACTGGCGGGCGCGTTGTCGTGCTCGGTCCGACGGGACGCAATTTCGCCGCCGGCATGTCTGGCGGAGTCGCGTACGTGCTCGACGAGCGCGGCGATTTCTCGGGCAACGTGAACAAGTCGATGGTCGGTATTGAAAAAGTCGATACGCCGGAAGAGACCGCGGAGCTCCGCAAGCTGATCGAGAACCACGTCGCGTTCACGAAGAGCGAACGCGGTCAGGACGTGTTGGCGCGTTTCGACGAACTCGTCCCGCGCTTCGTCAAGATCATGCCGAAGGACTACAAGCGCATGCTCGCGAGCATCAAACGCACGCACGACCAAGGTCTGACCGGTGATGAAGCGATCATGGCGGCCTTTGAAGAAAACGCCCGCGACACCTCACGCGTCGGAGGAAACTGAGGAAAAGGCTGAAGGAGGAAGGCTGAAGGGCTGAAAAAGCCCAAGTCTTCCTCCGGCCTCTACAACCAAACCACAACTCACCTTCCAAAAATTCCTGGAGCCGTCAGGTCGTTCAAAACGTTTCAGCCTTCCGCCTTCAGCCTTCTTCTTCCCTATGGGCAAACCAACCGGATTCATCGAGTACCTGCGCGAACTTCCCGTCGACCGTCCGCCAAAAGAGCGCGTGCGCGATTGGAAAGAGTTTCACCACCACATGGAGGAGAAGAAACTCCGCACCCAGGGTGCCCGCTGCATGGATTGCGGCGTCCCGTTCTGTCACACGGGCAAATTGATCAGCGGCATGGCGTCGGGTTGCCCGATCCACAATCTGATCCCGGAGTGGAACGATCTCGTTTATCGCGGCCTCTGGCACGAAGCGCTCGATCGCCTGCACAAGACGAACAATTTCCCGGACTTCACCGGCCGCGTTTGTCCTGCGCCCTGCGAAGGCTCGTGCGTCCTGGGCCTCAGCTCCCCGCCTGTCACGATCAAGAACATCGAGTACGCGATCATCGAGAAGGGCTTTGAAGAGGGCTGGGTAAATCCCGTTCCGCCGAAGACGCGCACAGGAAAACGCGTCGCCGTCATCGGTTCGGGCCCGGCCGGTCTCTCGGCTGCAGCGCAGCTCAACGCCGCGGGGCATCTGGTGACCGTTTATGAACGCGCCGATCGCCCGGGAGGTCTCCTCATGTACGGCATTCCGAACATGAAGTTGGACAAACAGGAAGTCGTGCTGCGCCGCATCAAGCTCCTGCAGGACGAGGGCGTGAAGTTCCTCTGCAACGCGAATGTCGGCGAAAACGTCGAGCCGCAGATTTTCCTCAAGGAATTTGACGCGACGGTCATCTGCACCGGCGCGACGAAGCCGCGCGATCTTCCGATCGAGGGCCGCAATCTCAAGGGCGTGCACTTCGCCATGGAGTATCTCACCGCCAACACGAAGGCAGTTCTCGGCGGTG
Organism: Opitutaceae bacterium; assembly: GCA_035765635.1. Lineage (GTDB taxonomy): Bacteria > Verrucomicrobiota > Verrucomicrobiia > Opitutales > Opitutaceae > EW11. Next base: position 36,751 of record DASTWZ010000050.1, on the reverse strand, counting down.
ACCCGACGAAGGTCGCGATCAGCGCAGCCGGGAAAGACGTGATCGTCATCGGTGGTGGCGACACGGGCACAGACTGCGTCGGTTCGTCAATGCGTCAGGGCTGCCGCAGCGTGACGCAGATCGAAATTTTGCCGAAGCCGCCAATGGATCGGGCCGCGGACAATCCCTGGCCGGAGTGGCCGAAGGTTTACCGCATGGATTACGGCCAGGAAGAAGCCGCTGCGAAGCAGGGCGCCGATCCGCGTGTTTATCTCACCACCGTGAAGAAATTTGTGGGCGACGAGAATGGCGCTCTGAAGGAGATCGTGACGGTGCAGATCACCTGGGCGAAGAACGAAAAAGGTCAGTTCGTTCCGCAGGAAGTGCCCGGTACGGAGCAGACACGCCCGGCGCAACTGGCGCTGCTGGCCATGGGTTTCCTCGGGCCGGAACAGCCGCTGTTGGACGAGCTCGGCATCGAGCGCGACGCTCGCAGCAACATCAAGGCCGAGCACGAGAAGTACAACACGAGCATCAAGGGCATCTTTGCCGCCGGCGATTGCCGCCGCGGTCAGAGCCTGGTCGTCTGGGCTATCAACGAAGGTCGCGGCGCCGCGCGCGAGTGCGACCGGTATTTGATGGGCACGACGGATCTGCCGTGAGGCGGTGAGGTGCTGGAACTGAGGAGATGAGGAGTCCGTCCGCGCCTTGTGGGCGCGGACTATAAATTAAATAAGATGCCGGCGAGGACGCCAGCGCTCCCAGTGGCCGACGTCGGCGAGGGCGCCGACGCTCGGCGAATCCTCGGGGTCTTGTCCGCCGAGCTGCGCCTTCCAAGGCGCAGGAGGCTCTGGGAGCGCTGGCCTCCGGCCGGCACCTTCTAGGCTGCCGCGAAGCGGCGGACTCAATGAGTGGAAAAGCGCTTTTTGCCAATCGAGTCCGTCCGCGCCGGCACTGACTTTCAAGTTGTAGCTCATTCGGCAAAACTCATCGTCGCCAACGAGCGTAACGGGCCGGTAGGAGAGGTTAAACTCACGTTCACTGGTGGTTGCACGCGCTTCGAGAAATTCGTATCCGAAAAGGAAATACATGCACGATATCACCGAATCGAAAATGCCATACGCCGTGGGTGCTCGGAACTACTGCGGGCTTCTCTTGAAAGCGCCGACGCTCCAACCCAAGGCGGCTGTTGTGTTGCTGCCCGATTGGCGCGGTCAAAGTCGACTGGCACGCGAGCATGCGTCTCACCTGATTGGTCTCGGCTGCGCCGTCGTGATCGCAGACTTGTATGGCGACGGCTTTAACCCCGAACGCCCAGAGCAGGTGGGCCCAATGGTGGCGCGCCTTATCGAGCAGAGGAAGGAAGGCGTGGAGAGCCTTGCTGCGTGCGTGGAACGATTGAAAAAGGAAATTCCTGCGAACACGCCTGTGGTGTGCCTGGGCTTCAGTGCCGGCGGCATGGTGGCGCTTGATTACGCACGGAGCGGCGCCGAGGTGGCTGGGATTATTTTATGCACCGCATTGCTAAAGACCGCAGCTCCGGGAATGGACACTCGCATTCGCGCACCTGTGCTGGTTTTGCAGGGAACTCAGGATCAGGTGTCTCCAATGTCCACGATCGCTGACGTGGTCAGGGAGATGGATGACGCGGGAAACCAGGTGCGCTTCGAACTCTATACTCAGACGCATCATGCCTTCGATAATCCCGAAGCGGGCACCCATCCCACCGCGCGCCTTGTGTATTCGCCCACCTCTGCGCGTCGCGCCCGAGACGCAATTGCGGAGTTCATCTCCGCGCTCTGATCGCACGAGAAACGCGACTGTTCATCCTTTGAAATCCAAACCCATTCCCGGTTCGTCGGGGGAGGTGCTGACGTGTTTGCCTTCGCCGTATTTGCCGCATGCGGCGACGGGCTTGCTGTATCTGCCGCGCTTCATCGCGAAGTGCAAATACACCAAGCAACACGGTGCGCTGCCGGCGAGCTACGCGAAGAACTACAAGCGCGGCATCGACCGATTTCTTTGCCTGCACCTAGGGATCGAGCCGGCCGCGGTGGAGAAAATCGTTCACGAATCTTCCGATGACGCGGAGATCGACCGGCGCTTGAAGGAAATTTTGCCCCCCGATCTGCGTGTCGCGAAATGGAACCGCGAGCTGGTTCAGAAAGGAATGACGCCAGCCGGTCAGGAATTTTTATTGGAAGCCCTGACCAAAATGGGCTGCGCCGATCGCGCCGGCGAAATCAAGAGCGTGCCCGACCTGATCGATTTCGACGAAGGCCGCATCGAGTAAGGCCGAAAGAAATCCATTTTTCCCACGAATCACACGAAAGACACGAAATCATAATACCGATTACCCACGGAAGACACGGAGGGCACGGAAGCTATTTTTGTTTCCGTGCCTTCCGTGCTTTCCGTGGGAAATTTTCTGAATTCGTGTGCTTCGTGTGATTCGTGGGAAAAGGGTTCGCGGGCTTGGCTTTGGTTCAGTCTTCGCCGCTAGCGGAACTCGTTCCACTCGGGGGTGGCGTATTGCTCGGTGAGGGCGGTGAGTTCGTCGTCGGACCAGTCGGGCCAGCCGGCTTCCTGCGGCTCGAGTTTCAGGGTGGTGCCCAGATGTTGGACGAACGCATCTTTGAAGGCGTCCCAATCGAATTCGTTAGCGACGGCCCCGCGAGAAATTGAACCCTGGAAAAGCAGGCCGCGTTTGTTTCGTTTCTGCGCGGCCCCGGCAATTTTCGCGCCTGTCGTTGGAACGATGACGTCGTAAAGTTCCGGCCGGACAAAACACACGCCAGGACCACATTTTTCACCGGCGGGTTTGGGCTCGCAACGGTCCTGGAGCGCGGCCGGTTGTCCGAGCTCGTTGAAAGCGTCGGCGAGCGCGTTGTGTATTTGGCGGTAGGATTCGATGGCTCGCAGCTCTTCCATGGGATGGCCGCGCGGGATGACAAGGCTGTAGGTCCAATCTTCGCGGTGGTCGACCACACCGCCGCCGGTTGGGCGCCGGCAGAGCTCGACGCGTTCTTCGTTCGGTGGCAGCTGCGCGCGGACGAACTCGATCTTCTGGCTGTAGCCGAAAGTGAATGCCGGACGGAACCAGCCGTAGTGGCGGAAGCGCACGTCTCCAGAATCTGGATACCGCTCCAGCAGCATGAAATCCGCCGCCATATTTTCAGCCGCACCGCCGTGGCGCGTCGGAAGAACCGCAAAGCGCATCAGATTAACTCAGCAAAATTTCGTCCACGAATCACACGAACGACACGAAATCATAAAACCATTTTCCCACGGGATGCACGGAACGCACGGAGACGAATTCAGAATCCGAATTTCTGAAGTTCGAGTCCAATTTCCCTTCCGTGCGTTCCGTGTATTCCGTCGGGAAAAGTCTATTCATTTCGTGTTCTTTGTGTAATTCGTGGGCGAACACTCACGCCTTAAAACCCGCTTCGGTCACGGGCAGCAGGGCGGTCGTGACGTGCCAGAGGTTGGTCCAGCGCAGAGGGATTTTGGGGCTGTCGCTTTGACCTTCGAAGGCCAGCACGGAACATTTACCGATTTCGAAAAAGATTTCTTTGTCTGAGTTTGGATAAAGCAGTCGCGTGGCGACGGAACTCAGGTGCGGCTCGTGACCGACCACGGCTACAGCCGGCAGGCCGCGTGATTTTTCCAAGCGTTGAATGATTACATTCGGATCATCTTCTGGGATGATGCCGTCGATTTCGCGCACCGGACCGCTGAAGTTCGTGCCGCTCGCGATGTGTTGAGCGGTCTCACGCGCGCGTTGCAGCGGGCTGTGCCAGATCTCCGCAGGCTTAAGCGCGCCGTTCTTCGCAAAAAATTCCGCGACGCGTCGCACTTCGTCCACTCCACGCAAACTCAGAGGCCGATTAGGGTCTTCTTGGAAGCTCACGGCATCGGCATGCCGAATCAAATACAGCAACATGCCCCGACGTTAGGTCGGTCCGTGTGGCGGAAGCGATTCGCGAATCGACGAATTGTCCAACAACGCGCGCGTCGCTTTCATCAGCGCGCTCAAGGTAAAAGGCTTGGCCAAGCAGGCGTGCGATTCGGAAGGCAGAAACGTCAGCGGCGCGCACTCTGGGTTGCAGGTCGCGAGCACGCGCACGCCAGGGTGGAGGTCGGCCAAGGACCGGACCAGCCGCTCGCCTTCGCTGCCCGGAGCTGCGCCAATTTGTGCGATCAGCAAATCGATTTTCGCCTGACCGCGGCGCACGGCATGTATCGCCTCCTCGGCCGAGGCTTCCGCCAGCACGTGATAGCCGTCGGTCGTCAAGATGCCCGCGACCATCTTGCGGACGACATCGTCCTCCTCGACGACCATGATCGTTTCGCGCCCGCGAGTGGAGGGCAGCGAGGGCAACGCGGTTCCGCTGGTCTGCGCGGGCTCGCGAATTTCGGGCAGGAAAATTTCAAACGTGGAGCCCTTGCCCGGCTCGCTGTGCACGAAAATAAATCCGCCGCTCTGTTGCACGACTCCGTAAACCAGCGCCAAGCCGAGTCCGGTGCCTTTGCCGTGCTCTTTTGTGGTGAAGAACGGTTCGAAAAGATGAGCGCGGGTCGACTCGTCCATTCCGATGCCATTGTCGGAAACGGAAAGAAGTACGTAACGCCCCGGAGTCATTTCTGGCGGTCGCCGTTCCATGTCGGGCGTCACGTCGCGCAGCGCGGTGGTGATGGTCACCTTGCCGCCATCGGCCAAGGCGTCGCGGGCGTTGATCGTGAGATTGAGCAGGACCTGTTGAAGCTGCGCGGGGTCGACGCGCACGTTCATGTGTTCGGCGTCGAGATGGAATTCCAGCGACTTCTTCGGCTTCAGCAATCGCCCGAGAATTTCGATGTTATCGTGAACGAGCTGATTGAGGCTGATGACCTTCGGGTTCATCGCCTGGCGGCGGCTGAACGCCAGCAATTGCCGCACGAGCGTCGCGGCTTTCTGGCTGGCTTGATGAATCTCCTCCAGTTCGTGCGAGGCTTGGCGGCGGACGGAGTTTTTCGCGCCCATGATCTCGCAGTAGCCGTTGATCACGGAAAGCAGGTTGTTGAAATCATGTGCGACGCCGCCCGCGAGCCGGCCCACGGCATCGAGGCGCTGCGAGTGGATCAGCGCCTCCTGCAATTTCCGTTTCTCCGTGAGATCGCGGTAGGTCGCGACGATGTGGGTGACGTTGCCGTGTTCGTCCGAGACGGGACTGTAGTTCCACGCCGCGTAGAGCTGGGCGCCATCTTTGCGTGTGAGATAACCCTCGCCGTTGAAGAGTTCGCCAGCCGTGAGTTTGGAGACCCAGCGTTTGAGGCGGGCCAGGTTGTTCTTTTCCGAATGGAGGAAACCATGGCCGCGTTTGCGGAGTTCAGCTTCAGTGAAACCGGTCGTGGCGCAGAAGCTTTCGTTGGCAAAAATGATCTTCAGACCGGAGCGCGTCCAGCGACGCCCCATGATGACGAGGCCTTCGCTCTGCGCGTGCACCGCGGCAGCCAAAAGCGGAGCGGGCGGCGGGCGGATCCGCGCATCACGCGAGTCCGGCAGGATCGCGAAGGGAGGCGTGGAATGAAGGTACCGCACGACGTGAAAAGGTTTAGGGCGCCAGGCGCTCGATGATCCACTCGTTCTTCTCGCGACGGTAGCGCAAGCGATCGTGCAGCCGGCTGCGGCGGCCTTGCCAGAACTCGACCGTTTCCGCGGCGACGCGATAGCCGCCCCACTGCGGCGGGAGCGGCACCTCCTGCCCGGCATACTTTTGCTCAATCTGTTTCATGGATTCCTCGAGCGTATCCCGACTCGGAATGATCGAACTTTGTTGCGAGACCCAGGCGCCGAGTTGGCTCGGGCGCGGCCGACTGTGGAAGTAAGCGTCAGATTCCTCGCGCGACACTTTGGTTACAGGTCCTTCGATGATGACCTGGCGTTCCAACTCGATCCACGGAAAGAGCAGCGACGCGCGAGGGTTCTGCGCGAGCTCGCGGGCTTTCCGGCTTTCGTAGTTCGTGAAGAAAATAAATCCGCGGCCGTCGAAACCCTTGAGCAAAACGATACGGGAAGACGGGGCGCCCTCGCGCGTCGCCAGCGAGCAGATCATCGCGTTCGGTTCCGGAATCTTCGCGGCCTCTGCTTCCTGAAACCATTTTTCGAATTGGCGAAACGGATCCTTGGCCAGGTCTTTCTCGACCAAGCCGGCCAAACTGTAATCGCGACGTAGATCGGCGAGGGACATGTGACAACGGGATGTAACGTCGTGGAAGCCCTCAATCCATGGCGAATTAAGCAGTGGCTTGCAAAAACGGGGAATCCACTACAGCGCCGCCCAGCTGTTTGTTGCGTAAGGAGAAGGGGAATTTAACATTTTTCGGATTGATGAATTGTGATCCGGCGGGGCCGCGATTCGCTTCTTCCTTGCTCATGTCTGTCGCGAAATATCTCGAAGCCCACGCCGACGATCTCGCTCGGCTCCTGCAACGGTTGGTGCGAATCGAGACAGTCAATCCTCCCGGCGCTGACTATGACCAGATCACGCGTGTGCTGGTGAAGGAGCTGCAGGCGATTGGCTTCGATGCCACCCGGCTTTCGCCGAAACCGGCCTTGCAAAAGAAGCTTCTGCCGAAGGAGCAGCATGCGTTTCCCCGCTTCAATGTCCTGGGCAAATGGAAGGTCGAGGGCGCCCGGAAAACCATTCACTTCAACGCCCACTACGACGTGGTGCCGGTGTCGGGCAACTGGAGGCACGGCAGCCCGTTCAGCGGAGCCCGCGAGAGGGGTTGGATTTACGGGCGCGGGACCGGTGACATGAAGGGCTCGATCGCCAGTCTTTTGCTGGCGCTGAAGGCATTGCGTGCGGTGCGTGTTTCCCCGCGGATGAATATCGAGGTTTCGTTTACCGCCGACGAGGAAACCGATTCTGCGCTCGGCGCCGGTTGGCTGGTTCAGCACGCGCCGATCGATCCGGATTACGCCATCGTGATGGAAGGTGGCGAAAACGACGCGGTGTGTTGCGGCCACAATGGCGTGGTCTGGCTGGAGGTGGTCGTCCACGGCAAGGCGGCGCACGGCTCCAAGCCCGAGGAAGGAGTCAATGCCCTGGAGAAGATGGCCGCACTGGTTCTCGCATTGGAGGAACACAAACGGCAGCTCTCGCAACGCACGTTCAAGACGCCGGAGGGGATCACGATGGTGCCGACGCTGAATATTGGCGGCGTGTTCACCCAAGGGCCGGGGGCGAAGATCAACACTGTGCCGGCCGAGGCGCGTTTCACGATCGATCGTCGCGTCCTGGCTATCGAATCGGCGGCGCGGGCCGAGAGTGAGCTCCGCGGTTTCCTGGCGAAGGCTGCGCGCCAGATCGAAGGCTGCCGGATCACGGTGAACAAGATCTCGGAAAACCATCCGTGTTACAGCGAGCCGTCGGATCCTTTCTTCGGCGCGATGGCGGCTGCGGTGTCACAGGCGCGCCGGAAGCCCGCGCTCTTCAATGTCGCGGCGGGATTCAACGACATGCACTTCTTCTCGCACCACCTGAAGATTCCGACGTTGGGCTATGGTCCGGGAGGGCAGAATTACCATGCCCTCGACGAGCGGGCGCGGCTCAAGGACCTCGTTTTGACCGCGAAAATTTACGCCGACCTGCTGCAGAATTTCGACGGCGCGGCCTAACCGCTGACCTGAGGCGCAGGTTTCTCTGAGGAGAGTACCCTACGAGGACACCCCTGAGACGGTCGTGGAGGATTGGCCTGAACGCGATGATGTTGACCACAAATCACTCGCGAGAGTCGTGCCTTGCATTAGCTTCCGCGGCATGGCTTGGCGTATCGAAACATACGTCGTCCGAGGAGAAATCGACAATCGTATCCGCGGAGAGACTACAGGCAGGCTTTGGTTTCTGGGCCGGAAAGATCCGGTCGAACTGAAGCTGCGTGGGAACGCATGTCGTGATTTGGCTGGCCGGCGCCTGACGTTCGTCAATCCGCGTCCGAAACTCGGAATCGAGCAGATCTTCGTTTCCGAGCAGGTGGGAATCGTGGGCGAGATCACTGCGTCGCGGCGCGTGCGCGTGCCGGAAATTCCGCTCGAGGAAATCGCGCGGAGTCATTCGGAAAAGAAGTCGTTTCCGTGGCACTGGGGCAATGGCGTGTATTTCGAGTGGCACAGCGTGGCGAATGGGACGGTGCTGATCGAGTCGGCGGATTATCAACTGACGATGGCGGACGACGCGTGGTGGGAAATGTCGGCGGAGGAGGAGAAGCTGAACCGTCTGGCGAACCATCAAGCCGTGGATCAATTTATCCAGGAGCTGGGCTTTTTGACGACGGAGGCTCCGGAGTCCGAAGTGGTGATCGAGCCGCCCGAAGAATCGTACGCGCCGGAATTCGAGTTGGAGGATGATGGGGATGAAACCTGGCGCAACGAACCGCCGCTGACCGAAGAAGAGGCGGACGAGTTGATCGCGGATTCGGATCGGCTGACGGACCGCTTGATGGAGCGGATCGACGAGGCTGGGTCGGAGGCGGATTTGGAATCGATTTTGGAGGAGGAGTTGGAGCGGCGGCGCTCCGAAGCGGAATCGGCTGACGGAAATGCCGAGGAGTTGCCGCCGCGGACGGCTAAGTGGACGAATGAACTGATCATCGAAGCGGATGCGGCGTTTGCCGATGCCGCGGAGCTCCACGAGGAATTGGAAAGCCGTCATCCATTGGTTTTGCGCGCTCGGGCGTTGACCCTGCGGATAATGGCGGAGGTCGATCGGAAAAGCGCCCGAGCGCGCGCGGAGTCGGGTCCTGTGATGAGTCTGGTGCGGTCAGTCACGAAAGCGGGCGGGAAACTGGCCGGTGCGCTCGATGGGCGCACCTGGCCACCGTCCGTCGACGAATGCGGCTTGTGCATCGCGTGGCTGAAGCGGTCTCGCGTGCTCCTGGAAGACGCGGCGCTCGCGGCGGACTACTGTCGAAGCGAGTCGCTGATGGCCGCGAAAGCGATCGACTCGTTTCACGCCGAAATCTTGGCGCTGCAGTGCGAGCTCGACGTGGTGATCGGCGAACTCCGCGAACTGTTGTCCCGCGGCTTTGATTGAGGGAATGTTTCGCGGCTTTTTTTTAGCCGCAAAGAGGCTCAAAAAAATCGCGAAGAGGATTTTTGTTAAGCCTACGCGACTCAGACATTCCTCGCTCGGCCGCGGTCTGGTATTTTGGTTTGGAGTTACAAACCAATACACCAACCGATTTCTGGTGTAGAAGATGCCAACAACGTCGCCGACCTAAAATCCTCTTTGCGTCCTTATCGCGCCTCTTTGCGGCTAAAAAAAGGTCCGACCTACTCGGCTTTTTCGCCTTCGGGGCGGAGGGAGAGTTCCAGGTTTTCGAGCCACTCGTTGACGGCTTTTTTCTGGTCGTCGGTCAGGCGGGCGCTGCGGTGCTGCCAGAGATAGGAAGGGAGAGGCATGGCGTCGTCTTCGATTTGCTCGATCGAGTCTTCGAGCTTTCTCGCGGCACGGCGTGGCTCGAGATGACCGAACTCGGAAAAATTCAGGTGCTCTTTGCCCTCGGTGACGTGCTGGCCGAGCCACCATGAGACCGGCTGGATCTCGGCATACCAGGGGTAACGCGTGTGATTCGAGTGGCAGTCATAGCACGAATTCTGAATCGCGCTGCGCACCGCGACCGGCGCCGAGTGCAATTGAAAGAGGTCGTTGCCCATCATCGGCAGACCCTCGTTCTTCGGCGTGCGAATGAATTGAGCGGCGATGAACAACGCGATGAAGACGAGAAAGACTTTTTTCCACATGGCGGCAGAGCTGAGCTGAAGGCTCAGTTTCAGGGCCGCGTTTCTCGGCGCAAGTTCCGGCTTCGTGAAGCAGGCAATTCGGCGGCACGGGCTGCGTGGCACAAGCGTAGTATTGAAACATTGACAACGAATCCGTCTTCCGAAGTGGTCTCGAAGGATGAAAACTTCGGGAGCGGGACCGGTGCTTCGCATCGCGGATTTGGCGTGGACGCGCGACGATTTTTGTCGCGGTTGGTATATTTCGGGGGCGACGGGGAGTGGGAAAACAGAAGCGTTGAAGCTGCTGATGCATCTGCTCTGTCGCTCGCAGAAAAGCTGGGGCGGCTTGTTCATCGACGAGAAGAGTTTTTTCGTCGACGAGGTCGTGCCGTTGCTCGGGCGTTATGGACGTGGGCGGGATGTCGTGGAATTGCGGATACGCGCGAGTCCGTCCAGCGCGAAGACGCCGCCGAAATTTCGCATGAATCTGCTGGGCGACGAACGCGTGCGAACGTCGCAATACGTCGATGCAATTCTGATGGTCGCGGAGGCCGTGGCTGCGGGGAAGGAGGACAAAGGATTTTTCAAGACGCAGGCGGGGCTGCACATCGGCGCGGCGATCGATTTGTTTCGCGGCCTCCGTGAGTGGCAGCGAGCGCTGGCCGTGCCGGCGGGAGAGTGGGTCGCGCCCACGTTGCGGGATGTGTATCGGATTCTCACGAGCCAGGATGATTTCGAGCATCTGCTGCGGCAGCGTGTGCCTCTGCTGGTCGCGGATGCCGAGGCCGCGCTCGTGCCGGATTTTCGCGGCGTGACTCCTCCGGCGGTCCTGGTCGAGGCGCTCGAGCATTTTGCGAAACGTTACTGGGGCGTGCGCGCGCCGGAGCAGCTCGAAGGCGTGAAGGGCACGATCACGAATTACCTGCGCTGGTTCGCGGATGATGCGCTGCACGAAGTCTTCGGAGCGGAGGACCAGACGTTCAGCATCGGCGCGGTGGATGAAGGCAAGATACTTTGCGTGTCATTGCCGCAGCACTACGCGATCGAGCGCCGCTATATTTGCGCGCTGCTGAAAGTGCTGGCTTATGCGCATGCGCGATCACGCAGGCCGAATGAGCGCGCCTATAATCTGATGGTGATCTGGCAGGATGAGGCGCAGCGCTTCATTCTGCCGGTCGACGGAGACGTGGACATCCTGCGCCAGTACGGCGTCACGACCGTGATTTCCACGCAGTTTCGGGGGCAGATCGAAAAGGCGCTCGGAGGCAAGGAGCAGGCGAACCCGATCCTGGGAAACTTGCGCAACCGCATCATTCTGCAGGCGGCGGACGAGGATTGTGCGGAAGAGTCCGCAAAATTCATCGGCAAAGGCCTGCGGCGAAAGCGCACGTATTCAAGAGATGGAGACGGACGCCGCAGCTCTTCGTTCACCGAAGAAGTCGCGCACTTCGTCGAACCCTATCAACTGCGCAAACTCCCGAAGTTCACCGCGGTATTTTGTCACGCCAACGGCCGTCACCGCATTCTGCGTTTCACTCCATTAAACGACCGCGGCGAAGTCCCGCACTGGTTCCACGAACTCGCCAGTCCATCGATGCGTTGGCGTCTGCTCTTCAGTCGCACCGGCCCTTACTTTAGCGCGTATTCCCCACCGAAGGTTTTCGTCCGGTGATTTTTTTTGCCCACGAATCACACGAAGGGCACGAAACTCAAACGTCGATCCACAGAAGTGTTTCCCACGGAATGCACGGAAAACACGGAAGTGAAATTCGGAATTCGTTTATGTGTTTTCCGTGGGAGAAATTTTCCGTGGATCGATTTTCGTGCCCTTCGTGTGATTCGTGGGCAAAAATTTGAAGCCTTCCTGGGCTACGCCATGCCGTATTTTTTTCTTTTGCGGTAGAGGGTGGCTTGGTCGATGCCGAGGGTTTGGGCGGCTTCGATTAGGCTGGGGGCGTGGCTGAGGACGCCTCGGATGTGGGCTTCTTCGATTTGATCTAAGGAGAGTGGCGCGCCGATGCGGGGACCGTCTTCTCCAAGGGCGATTTTTCCGTCGCCGTCGCCGCGGACGTTCGAAGGCAAATCGGCCGCTGCGATTTGCGGGCCTTGCGCCAGGATTGCGGAACGTTCGATCGCGTTGCGCAGCTCACGGAGATTTCCCGGCCAGCCGTAGAGCAGCAGCGCGTTGGCCGCGTCCGGCGTGAAGCCGGTCAGCGTCCGACCGATCTGCCCGGCGAAATGCTTCATGTAGTGCTCGGCGAATTTCAGCAGATCGTTCGATCGCGCGCGCAACGGCGGCATTTCCACCGTGATCACGTTCAGCCGATAGAAAAGATCTTCGCGAAATGCTCCGTCCGCCACGCGTTGTTTCAGGTCGCGATTCGTGGCGGCCACGATGCGCACGTCGGCCTTCCGCGTGACCGTTTCGCCGACGCGTTCGTATTCGCGCTCCTGCAGGAGGCGCAGGAGCTTCGGCTGAATCTCCAGCGGCAAATCGCCGATCTCATCGAGAAACAGCGTGCCGCCCGCCGCGGCTTTCACTTTGCCCCAGGTGTCTTTCATCGCGCCGGTGAACGCGCCGCGCACATGGCCGAAGAGCTGGCTTTCGAGCAACTCGCGGGAAAGCGACGGACAGCTCACGGTCACGAACGGTTTGTCCGCCAGCAAACTGTGGTCGTGTAGTGCTCGCGCCGCTACACTCTTGCCGGTGCCGCTTTCGCCGAGAATGAGCACCGAGGCGGGCGTCTTTGCGGCGCGCACGAGCACGTCCATCACCTTCTTCATCGCCGGTGTGTCGAAGTCGAACATCGGCTCGATCGCGTTCGCCTGTTTCTCTTCGACCTCCTGCTTGAGCTGTTCGATCTGGCGACCCATCTGGGTGAAGCGCTGCAGACGCGCGATCACGGCGTGAAACTGCTCTCGCGTAAAAGGCTTCTCCAAAAAATCCACCGCGCCCAGGTGCAGCGCTTGCACGGCTGTCTTCACCGAGCCTTGCGCGGAAAACATCACCACGGGCAGATTCGGCCGCGCTTTCAAAATCTGTGGCAGCAGCGTCAGGCCGTTTTCGCGCCCGAGATTCAGGTCGAGCAAGGCCGCGTCGAATGAGTCCTCACGCAGACACGACAGCGCGACTTCGCTATTGGCGGCGCTCTCCGCGTAGTGTCCCTCGTCCTCGATCAGGAGGCAGGTTGCCTCGCGGAAAACGCGGTCGTCGTCGATTACCAGAAAATTCATGCGTTCCGAGGGGCTGCAGATTCGGCGGGCAAACGCACAATGAACGCTGCGCCGCTTCCGTTTTCACTTTCGCAAACGATCGAGCCATCCATCGCGTCGAGCAACTTGCGCGCGATGCTCAGGCCGAGGCCAGTCGACGGCTCTCCACCGGTCGGCCTGGCGCTCAGGCGGCGATAACGCACGAACATCGAGCGCTTGTCCTCCTCCGTGAAGCCGGGGCCTTCGTCGCGAATCACGCATTGAAACGCGTCGTCCGCCGGCTCGACGCGCACCCAGACATTTTTTTGTGGAGGAGAAAACTTCACGGCATTCGAGATGAGGTTATCGAGCACTTGTTCCAGGGCCGCGCGATCTGCCCGCACGAAGGCGCTGCCTTCCGGCGCATCGAGGTTCAGCCGAATCTCTTTTTGCTGCGCGGCATTGGCGTACTGGCGAGTGACCTTCGAGGCGAGGCTGGCCAGGCAGACGCACTCCATATTCATGGCGAGGCCGCGGTCGGCCGAAGCGTTGGCCAGAAATTGTTTCACGAAGGCCAGCATCTGGCCGGTGCTCGTGAGAATGTTGCCCGACATGCGCGTGAGCATCTTGTCGTCGGCCTTGCCCGCGCGGTCGTGGAGCAATTGCGCGGTCATCTGCATGCCGCCGAGATGGTTTTTCAAATCGTGCGTGAGGATGCCGAGCAACTCGTCCTTGTCCTCGGCGAGCTGGCGCAGGCTGTCGCGCGCCGCCTTCAGCGCGAGATGCGTGCGGACGCGTGAAATCAATTCGGCGGGGTTGAACGGCTTCGTCACATAATCCACGCCGCCGCCTTCGAGCGCTCGCACGATGAGCTGTTTGTCATCAGCCGCGGACAAGAAGATGATTGGGATTTCCAGGCCGGCCGTTCGCTCGGTGATCTGGCGGCAGACTTCGAAGCCGTCCATGTCCGGCATCAACACATCGAGCAGAACCAGGTCGGGCGCTTTGGCGGCGACGCGACGCAGCGCTTGCTCGCCGCTGGTCGCGGGGACGATGGTGAAGCCCAGCGCGCCGAGAATATTGCCGACGACGCGCACGTTCGCCTCCTGATCGTCCACCACGAGAATGCGGGCTGACTTCGTATCCATCATTTCCCTACAGTGCTGGTTCGCGCATCGGAGGCGACCGGTTTCATCGCCGCTTCGATCTCATCGATTAACGCCGGGAAATGAGTCAAGCGATCCTCCAGCCTGACGATGGCGTACGCATCGGCGTCGGTCTGCAGCATCTCCGCAAATTCGGCGAGTCGAGGGCATGCTTTGGTTCGGCCCAATACGTTCAGGGTGTGCGCGAAGTCCTTGATTTCCGTGATCGCGCCGCTGTCGCGCACCTTCGGCCATTCTGTGCGTTCAAGACGCCGGAGCTGCGCCACGAGTTCGGGCCAGAGCGCGGGCTGCGCCGCTTCCTGAGTACGCAAGGCCGGCAAGGCCCGCGGGCCGGACGCGCGCCGCGGGAGGAACGCGGCCATTTGTTTGAACAGCATCGTCCGGGTGAACGGTTTTCGCAGATACCCCGCAAAGGTTCCGCGCAGGCGGCTCTCGTCCTCGACCATGCTCGAGGCTGTCACGGCGATGATTGGCAGCGTGTCGGCGCCCGGAATTTTTCGAATCTCCGCGAGGGCGGTTTGGCCATCCATCACTGGCATGCGGATATCCATCAGGACGATTTGTGGCTTCGCCGCGCTCACGCTGTCTACCGCTTCACGGCCATTTGTGGCGAAGCGCACGGTGTGATGTGTGCCGTCGAAAATGCTGCGCAACAGATCGCGGTTAACCGAATTGTCGTCGACGACCAGAATGTCGACCGGCGCGAGATCGTTGAAGTCGACGACCTCGTCGGCGGCATTCGCTTCCGGCGCGGGCGGACGCTCGGAAATCGCGACGTCGGGAATGCGTATCCGAAAAGTGGATCCCTGGCCGATTTCGCTGTCGACTTGGACGGTGCCGCCCATGCGCTCGACGAGGCGGAGCACGATGCTCAAGCCGAGGCCTGTGCCCTGCTGCTCGATCGGGCGACGCGTGTCCACTTGCACGAACGGCTGAAAAATCTCCGCGCGTTTTTCCGGCGGGATGCCCACGCCGGTATCGGTCACCTCGAAAAGCAACGTGCCGCTGTTGCTCGCGGGGTCGTCGCGTTCCCAGCGCAATTGCACGCGGATGCCGCCGTGTTCCGTGAACTTCACCGCGTTTGCGACGAGGTTGACCAGGATTTGCCGCAGGCGGGAGCGATCGATCATCAAGCCATGCGGCAAATTGGGCGCGACGATCACGTCGAAACGCAGACCCTTGCGGGTGGCTTGTTGGGCGAAGACGGTTTGAAGCAAGGTGGCAACGTCCCGCACGTCTGCCGCCTCGAGATGAAGCTCGAGCATCGACGCTTCGATTTTCGAGAGATCGAGAATGTCGTTGATCAACTGCAGGAGTGAGCGCGCGGCGTCGTAAATGGAGCGCGCATGAACACGGCTTCGACCTCCCGGCGGAAGCTCCGCGGCGAGCAACTCGCTGAAGCCAAGAATGGCGTTCATCGGCGTGCGAATTTCGTGGCTCATGTTCGCGAGAAACGTGCTCTTGTCCTGCGACGCGCGCTCGGCCCGCAGCGCGAGTTCGGAGAGCTCGCGTTTCTGCGTCTCTTGGCGCAACGCGACCCGCGACAGATAAAAAGCGAGCACGCCTGCGCCCAAACCAAAGAGGCCGGCGGCAAGGGTGGTGGACAATGCGCGCTGCAGTTCGAAGCGCGCCGCCGTCGAATGGGTTGCGAGCAAATCCTGCGGGTAGTGTTCGAGGCGCGTGAAGATTTCGCGCGAACGCTGCATCAGTTCGCGGCTCTCATCGATCGGTCCGGCCACGGCGACGGCGCTCGTGGCGGCAGAATTGCCCTCGCGCCGGGACGCGACCTGGCGATCGAGCGCTTGTAGTTGAGCAGCGGATACGGCGCGCAGGTCGATGATGTCCTGCTGCAGCCGCCGGTTTTGCAGCGCGGCTTGCGCGAGATCGTTGAAGCGCGAGTTGAATTCCGCCTCGTCCGCGCGGAAGAAGGCCAGGTCTGTATCCGCTCCGGTAATACAATAGGACAGCGCCGAGGCGCGTGCGCGCTCGAGACTGCGGTCGATATTTTGCAGCGCGATACGAAACGTCGCGCCGCGGAGTGAGGCGTCGAGGCTTTGATTGAGCCGTTTCCACACGACGATCCCGAGCACGATCCCGCCCGCGGACATGGCGAGCCAGAGCGTGACGAGATGGGTGTAGATGCGTGGATGGATTGGTCGCATCGGAAGCCGGGAAACACAGGCAACGGAGCCCGTTTGCTAGGGGGCTCCGATCCGAGGCGAAGTCAAACCAACGCCGGGAGTCACCGCCGCGAGACGTCGTGCGTGTGCATGTCCTTCGGCCGACGAATCAGTCGGATCGCGATGAAAATCAGCGCCAAGGCGAGCAGCAGGTGCACTGCGCCGCCGAAGGTGTATGCGGCCATCAGGCAGAGCAGCCAGGCGATGAGAAGGACAGTGGCAAGGACCTCCAACATGACGCGCCCTCATCATCCATTCGCACCGATCGCCATGGCGAGACTCGGCGCGGCGGTGTGCTTGGGGCGCTTGCGCTGAGGCGCCGTCTTCGTCCAACCCCGAGCCGGAGTGGCGCGCGGAGTTTTTTTGGTCGCAGCGATGGCGATATCATCGGCCTGCAATTCACAAAACATGTGCCACGCGACGGAGAGTTCCTCCTCGGTGGCAACCTCGGCGCTGATCAGAATCTGATCTTTTCCGAGCCGTTCGACGCTGGCGTGCGCGTCTTCGAGCGAGAGCCCGGCCGCGTGCAGCGTGCGGACGAGATCGGCCTCGGATTCGAGTGAGACGGCAGCGGCGAGAGGGCCGGCGGCGACGAAGGTTTCGTTTTCGTGGCCGAAGAGCTTGGCGGTCTTGCGACCTTTCAGCCAGCAATCCGCGCAGTTGGGCTTCAGCCGTTCTGGGTAAATTGCCGAGATTTTCGAGGTGGCCACGCCGGCTTTGGTGAGGCGGATGGCCATGACGTCGGCGTGGAGGCGGGAGTTAGCGGAAGCGAAAACAGCGCTGGGTTGCATGACTTCGAGAGGTTGCCTCCCGTTTAGCTCAGGCCGTTCCAACTTCTCCAAGAAAGCGCCCGCCCTAGGTAAAATGGCGCGCCGCCCGGTGAACAGCCGCCGCCAACGGCAGCCGCACAATTGCAAAACGCATCGTTTTCCCCCGGTCGATTGCAGGCTGCAAGCAAGGCAAAGGAAGAATGAAGAAGTTAGAATGCGGAATGGAAAGACCGGGAAGTCTTCTCTCTCTACACAGCCAGCGTAGGCCTTCCCCATTCTGCACTCATCCTTCTTCATTCATCATTTGTCTTCTTTCATCGTCTGGATGAACTCGTCGGCGTCTTTGATGGAGCGCTCCATGTCGGCGATGAGGCGGGAGATGTCTTCCTGCAGGCCTTGGCTGGTGGTGCTGAGGCCGGCGATCGCTCGGGCGTTCAGATTGTGTTTCACGAAGAGTACTTGGTCGTGGAATTTGCTCAGGATGGGGTCCATGCGCTTCGCGGCGGTCTGCATCGTGTCGAGCAACTCCTCGTAGCGGCGGCGCGTGAGGTCGTACTCGCGTTCACTTTCGCGTCGGAGGTTCTGGTCGCTGTAGTCCTTCAACTCCTTTTTCCATTCGCGAAAGAGCGCGTCGGCCACGTCCTCGACCGAAGCGATGCGGGCGCGCACTTCCTTGGCCCGATCGTCGCTGCGGGTGTACTCGCGATTCAGCTGGTCGTACTTGGTCTTCAGGTCGCCCGTGTCGACCTTCGTCACCTCGATGAACTTATCCAGCGCGCTGGTGAATTGCTCTTTGGCGGCTTCCTGCGACTTGCGGGCGTCGGCCACGCGATCGACCAGGATCTGGCGTTTGGCGACGCCGAATTTTTCCATCGTGTTGTAATAGGCGCTCGAGCACCCAAGCGCGACGACGCTCCAGAGCGCGAGCGCGGTGGCCAGCAGGACAACGGGGCGGGGAGAATTCATGCGCCACAGCGTGCGCGATTTGCCGCCGCGCGCAAACTGCTCGGCCGCAGTTGCGAGCTGCCGGTCAGTGGGCAGAGTGCCCGATGAAATTCGACGTCGTGATTGTCGGTGGCGGTTTCGCGGGAGCCTATTGCGCGCGCACTTTGGGCAAGGCACTGGGCGAATCCGGCTGGCAACGGGTGGCCCTCATTTCCGAGCGCAACGTGCTCATATTTCAGCCGATGCTGGCCGAGGTCGCAGGCTCCGCGCTCACCCCGCTCGACGTCGTGAATCCCCTCCGGAGTTTTTGCCGGCACGTGAATGTGCTGCAGGGAAACGTCCAGCACATCGATTGGGCGAAGCGGCAACTCACGCTCGATGGCGGCCGGTTCACGCGCAATCACACCCTCGAGTTCAAGCATCTGGTCCTCGCTCTCGGCAGCGTGACGGATCTGAGCCGGGTTCCGGGCATGGCGGACTACGGTTGGCCCATGAAGACGGTGGCGGACGCCCTGCGCTTGCGTTCGGCGGTGATCAATCGTCTCGAGGAGGCCAACCTCATCGAAGATCCCGAGGCGCGGCGGCGGTTGTTGACCTTCGTGATCGTCGGCGGCGGCTACACCGGCGTCGAAACGGCGGGCCAGCTCCTCGACTTGCTGCACGAGGCAAAGGAAATGTACGCGAACCTGCGCCCTCATCCGCTGCGCGTCGTGCTCGTGCACAGTCGCGCGCATTTGCTCGAAGAAATCGGTGAACGGCTCGGCGACTACGCGCAGTGCGTGCTCGAAAAACGCGGGATGGAAATGCGCCTCGGCGTGCGGGTGACGGAGGTGACCACGCAGAAAGTAATTTTGAGCGACGGTTCTTTCATCGAGGCGCACACCGTCGTCTCGAGTATCGGCAACGCGCCGAATCCGATCGTGCTCAATGTCGCCAAACAAGTCGGTGCCGCCACGCAAAAGGGCCGACTCACGGTCGAGCGGACGATGCAAGTGCCGGGGCAAACCGAACTCTGGGCCGTCGGCGATTGCGCGGATGTGCCCTGGGACGACAAAGGCTCGATGAAACAATCGCCGCCCACCGCGCAGTTCGCGCTGCGGCAAGGGCGCCAGCTCGGGCAAAACATCATCCGCGCGATGAGAGGCCAGCCCTTGAAGCCCTTCACGTACCGTTATCTCGGCCAGCTCGCCACCGTCGGTGAGCGCGCGGCCGTGGCGGAGATGTTCGGCTTCCGGTTCAGCGGCTTCATCGCGTGGTTTGTCTGGCGCACGGTTTACCTGGCGAAGTTGCCCGGCCTGCTGCGCAAATTGCGCGTGATGACGGATTGGACCTTCGAACTTTTTTTCCGGCGCGATACGTCCGTGGTGCTTCCGCCGCCGGAGGACCTGCTGCGCTCGATTCACCTCGAGGCGGGCGAGGTGCTCGTGCAGCAGGGAGACAAGTGTCGCGGCATCTTCTTTGTCAGCCGCGGCTCCCTGACGCGCCAGGACAACGGAGGCGCGCCCAGTAGTGTTCCGGCGGATACAGTGATCGATCAGACCTGGACGGACTCCGCGGGAAACTGGGATTCTACTTTCGTCGCCGCCGAAAGCGCCGACGTCATCGTGTTCCGCGGCCGCGCTTTTCAGCTGCTCAATTCGCGGCTGCGCCTCGCAGTGCGAGAGGAGCCGGCGCAGCAGGAGTTGGCCGAGAGCCACAAGTAAGCTGCGGGGCTTTGATTGCGGTGGATCTTTTTTTGGCCGCAAAAAAGGCTCAAAAAGCGCAAAGAGGAAATTACTCAGATCGACGCGGCTCAGATATTCGTAGCTCGGCCGCGGTCTGGTCTTTGGTTTGGAGTTACAAGCCAAAGACTCAAACCGCATCGGGGATCAGAATTCTCCAGCGACTCTGCCGGCCCAAAATCCTCTTTGCGCCTCTTGCACTGTTGTCGTGCTGAATCGCCCAATTCCGCGAGGTTTTTTTGCAAATGGATGCCGGCTTCCGAGGTAGGGCGAGCGGTCCCTCGCGAGCCGCAACCGTAGAGACTAACCTCCAGGTTGAGCCACGCGTAAAAGCGGCTCGCCTGGAGGCTTCGCCCTACCCACTGAGGCTGGCCATGCTTACATTCTTCATTCTGCATTCTTACTTCGTCCTTAGCGCGCCGCGGGCGTAATCTTTGGTTGCGGCTTCGCCGCGCTATGCCTTTTCGCGGCTAAACGGTTTTCACACGAGCCGATTGAGTCGCATCACGGCGGAGTACCAGTGGGCGCTCAGTTTTGGCGTGCGTTGCTGCGTTGCGTAGTCCGTGTAGCAGAGGCCGAAGCGGCGCGCGTAACCGTCGAGCCACTCGAAATTATCCATGAAGGACCACAGGAAATAGCCACGCACGGGCGCGCCGTCGCCGATGGCGCGATGCAGCTCAGCGAGACATTGGCGCACGTATTCGCGACGATGCAGATCGAGAATTTCACCTTTTTCCGTCGGCACATCGTCGTAGCCGGCGCCGCTTTCCGTGATGTAGATTTGTTTCACGCCGTAAACCGATCGCGCGTGTCTCGGCCCCCAATACATCGCCTGCGGCACGAGCCGCAGCCAGGCCGCATCCGCCGCAGGATAATTTTGGGGAAACGGAATCTGCTCCGCTCGACCGCGCGCGCCGGCACGGACGAACACACCCGTGTAGATGTTCAGCCCGAAGAAATCGGTTGGCTGAGAAATGATTTCAAAATCACCGCGGCGAACGCGCGCGCGATCTCGACCCGTCAGCTTGAAATACTCGGCCGAATAGCCGCCGCGGAAAATCGGATCGATGGAGCGAAGGTTCAGCGTCGAAAAAGCGCGCTCCGCCGCCGCGATGTTTTCCGGCGTTTCTGTCACCGGCACGGGAACGATCGAGTCGTCGGTCAAACCGACTTGCGCGCCGCGGCCACCGTGTTCCCGCACCGCGCGCACACCTTCGCCGTGAGCGAGGAGAGCGTGATGGTACGTTTGGTTGACGATCTGCGGAGGCTCGATCACGCCCGGCGGACGCAGCGTGTCGCCATAGGCCAGCACGGTGAAACAACGCATTTCGTTCAACGTGATCCACCGCTTCACGCGGTCGCCGTAAGCGCGCACGATCGTGTCCGCATAACGCGCGAAAGCCTCGGGCGTTTCGCGCACTCTCCATCCTCCGGCGTCCTCCAGCGCCTGCGGCAAATCCCAGTGAAACATCGTCACCCACGGCGTGATGCCTTCCTCCAGCAACGCATCGAGAAGCCGATCATAGAAGTCCAGGCCCTTCCGATTGATCGTGCCACTCCCGCCCGGAAAAATCCGCGGCCAGGCCAGGGATAGGCGGTAGTGTCTCACGCCGAGTTTCCGCATGAGCGCGAAATCGGACTGGTAGCGATGGTAATGATCGCACGCGACGTCGAGTGTATCCCCGTTGTGAATACGGCCGGGTTGCCGCGCGAAATGATCCCAGACCGACTCGCCTTTGCCGTCTTCCCGCGTCGCGCCCTCGATTTGCGGCGCCGCGGCCGCCACGCCCCAGACGAATTTTTTTGGGAAAACTCGGTTCATGTTCGCCGCGCGACATCGATCTCGAGCAACGCGACACCGGGCGCTTCCATCGTGAAATGCGCGGTGCACCGCTGCTCGTGATGTTCGATCCGCACCGCGCGCGGCGAAGGCCGGAGTTCGTTTTGCGCACGAAGCTCGCGGGTCTGTTCGCGGGAAAGATAATTGGGCGCGCCGAGGTTTCGCCATTGGGCAACGACATTGTTTTCCATCGAATCGATGCGATAGAGCGCGGCGTTCGTGCTCGACGACGGCAACTCGACCGCGACCTCAATCGCGGTGCGGCGCGGTGCGGCATTCTCCTCGTAAGCGTAGATCAGGACGCGATATTTTCCGTCGCGGCCAGGCGTCGCGATCGCGTTCACGAAGGAATCGATTCCATCTCCCGCCACGGCGACGCGCTCCTCGCCGAGGCGGCTGAGCAATTGAAAAGCGTGGTATGCCGGCTTGCGCAAACCTTGCAGGCTGAGCAGGCCGTAGCCCCCGTGAAACGCCTCCCGCCCATAACCCACTTGGTCGTAGATATCGCTCAAGCACCAGTAGGCAAACGCATCGGCTTCCTGCGAAACCTCCGCGAGCAAACGCACGATGAACGCGGCCTCGTCGGGAGTTTCGCGATGAGGATCGACGCCGTGAAAAGAGCGGCCCCATTCGTTCCAATGCAATTCACCGGTGAAGCCCAGCGCGGCGAGGCGCGCCCGCTGTCGGCGCATCACTTGAATCGCGTGGTCTGGCGAGGTGCTGTTGCGCGCGATCTGCGCGCCTTCGAAGGGCGCGAGCGCTTTTTCGGCGGGGCTGTCGTTGTTGTAAATGTGGCCGATCACGTAGTCCGGCCGGCAATCCTGCGCGTCGCCAAATTCGAGCAGTTGCTCCATCCATTCGCCGCGCGCGCACGACGGACCGCCAACGCGCAGCACAGAATCGACGGACTTGATCGCCGCGTGGGTGACTTGCCACAGCCGAAAAAAATCCTCGCGTGTCCCGCCCCAAAACCAGCCCGCAAGGTTGGGCTCATTCCACACTTCGAAGTACCAGCCGCGCACGACCTCCGCCGAATAGCGCTCGATCGCGTGGCTCACCCCTTCGCGCACCAACGCCTCCCAGGCGCGCCAATCTTTCGGCGGACTGGTGTGGGCCTTGGTCGAGAAAACCGTGCTCGCCCCACCCGCCAGCGCGCTCGGCACGAACGATGTGGTAAACATCGGCTGAAGTCCGCGCTCGAGCAGCGAATCCATGGCGTAGTCGACAATCTGCCAATTCGTCCTCGGTCCCTGCGGCGCGTAGCCCATGAACGCCGCCGGGCTCGAACAATAGACGCGCATCTCGTCGTCGAACATGCCGACCGCGCGCACATGACGCGCGCCGAGTTCGCGCCGCGCGAGTTCGAGCTGCTCCTGCATGTCCCGGCGGACGAGCCAGCGAAACTGATCGACGTTCAACACGCTTTCCCACGTGTGGCGAAAAGCCGTGCGCGGCCCGGACCAGGCGGGGCGAAGATGAAGGCGCCGCACGCCGCCGCGGAATGAGGGCGTGTCAGTGGTCATGATTGAAGATGCGGGTTCGGGCGCGGCGGGCGAACCCGGCCGTGGAAACGTCTGCATGGCCGCACCAAGCCCGGATCGACCGCGCGCGGAAACGGCGTCGTCATTCAAGCGCATGAGGGCGCGTTCGACTCATGCGGTTGAATATCGACGGCGTTTCTTTCGGGAGAAAAGCGGGCGAATTTTCGCACGCCTAAAAAAACCCCAACACACCGAAGCCGCGTATAAACATGAAACCCCATTTCCTTTTCCGTAGAACGTTCCGCCGAGCCGTCGCGCTCGCCGGACCCTGCCTCGGCGCGCTCACGGCGTCGGCGCAAATCGCCGCGCCGGCCGACGGCTCCGGCACAGCCGCGGGCGGCGAAGACACGATCAATTTGCCCGCCTTCGTCGTGAGCTCCGAGCACGACCGCGGCTATTACGCCGCCAACGCCATCACCGGCACGCGGACGAACACCGCGCTGATCGATCTCCCGCTCAGCATGCAGGTGCTCAATCGCGAATTCATCAACGACATCGCCGCCCGCGATCTCGTTGACATCGCGGTTTACTCTTCCGGCGTCGTCCAGGGCGCGGGCCAGGATTCATTCGTCGGCGACAACACCAATTTCACGATGCGCGGCATGCAGGGCGGCCTGCCTCTGCGCAACGGGTTCCGCCGCCTCCGCATGGCACCCGCGGGAAACATCGAACGCGTCGAAATCCTCCGCGGCCCCAATTCACTGCTCTATGGCCAGATCGAGCCAGGCGGAGTGATCAACTACGTCACGAAGCGGCCAACGAAGCAGGCCTCGTCGAGCGTGAACCTGCAGTTCGGCAGCTACGAATTTTATCGCGCCGAGATCGACGTGAACCAGCCGCTCATCCCGAACAAACTCGGCTTCCGCTTGCTCGGCTCCTACCAGGATTCGCAGAGCTGGATCGATTACCTCCACAACCGCACGCAGCTCATCAATCCGGTGCTCACGTGGTGGATCGATCCGAAGACGCAGTGGACCGTGGAGTACGAGGGCTCCGCGCGGCGCGTCGATGGCTTCCGCGGCGTGCTGCCTTATCCAGCGTCAAATCCTTCGCTCGACATCCGCACCCTGCCCTGGGCCGACAACGTCGGAATCCATTTCAATCTCTACGGACCGGGCACGTACAACGACGAGATTTTCGACGTCTTCACGACGGAATTTCTCCACACGTTCAACGACAACTTCTCGCTTCGCCTCGCCGCCGCGCAGTCGCACCGCTGGTCCTACACCGACCGCACCGGCGCCAACGGCATTTCCGGTCCGAGCTACAGCATGATCGCGCGCACGAGCAACTACTCCGCCCCGGCTGGCATCGAGAAATGGCTCCAGGCCGACCTAGACAACACGTTCCGCCTCGCGGGCGTCGAAGTGAAAAATCTCTTCGGCTACGAGTACAAGCAGGACGACTGGTACCAAGTGAAACAGGGCAACAACGACCCGACCAAGCAGCCTCCCAATTGGGATCTCAACGACCCGAGCACGTGGAATACCTGGACCGCGGTGTGGCCCTACGACTTTCGTCCAAGTTTGAACAGCGGATCGAATTCGCTGCTCAACACGCAGGCTTACTATTTCACCAACCAGCTCACGATGTGGGATGACCACATCCACACGCTGGTCGGCATGCGCTGGGACCAAGTGAAGCAGCGCGGCTACGATGGCATCAGCAAATCCAAGAGCGCGATCGGCCTCCATGACTCGACCCCGCAGGCCGGCGTCATCTACAAACCGATCCACAGGCTTTCGTTTTACGGACTCTACTCCGAAGCATTCTATCCGCTCTACCTGAGCCAACAGCGCAACTCGAAGGGCGAGTATTACATTCCCAAGCCGGTCGCCGGAAAGGGCTGGGACATCGGCGTGAAGAGTGAACTCTACGACGGCAAACTCGCCGGAACGATGACGGTCTTCGAACTCGAGAAGGAAGGCATTCTGCGCAGCGTCATCGCCATCGACCCAACCGACGGCACGCAATACGTCGCTTACGATCAATCCGGCGTGGAGCGCAGCACCGGTTTTGAGGCCAGCCTCATGGCCGTCCCGCGCGAAAAACTCCAGGTGCTGCTCAACTATGCTTACACCGATGCGTATGTGAAAACCGATCCACAGAATCCGGCGCGCGTCGGACTGCCTCTCGAACAGGCGCCGAAACACATTTTCAGTTTCATGCTGAAACAGAATTTCGGCGAAATCCTCCGCGCCCGCGACGTCTCCGTGACCTTCGGCGGACGCTACAATTCCGTGCGCTACTCCGAGTCTGTGCCCAACGCGCTCGCGATGGAGGCTTACTGGGTTTTCGAGGCCGGCGTCGGCTGCAACGTGAAGATCGGCCGCGTCACGTACCATCCGCAGCTCAACGTGCGCAATCTCTTCGACAACTTCTATCGCGCCGACCGCTGGTCGTGGGGCGCGCCTCGTGAGTTCACGTTGTCGATCGGCGCGCGATTCTAACGCATGCGTGTATCGTTGTTCTTTCGCGCCGCTCCCCTCGCCTCGCGCACGCGCGCCGTTCGACGTCTCTTTTCCGTTGTCGCCGTCACTGGCTGCATCGGTTTCGAAACGTCCCATGCCGCAGCTGCCCCGGCGAGCGGAAGCGGCCAACCGGTCGCGTCCGTATCCACGATTACACTACACATCCTGCCCGCCGCTCCGCTGCTGTGGCACAAGGTCACGCTCGAACTCGCCGGCCCTTCCGCGCAGGAAACCGGCGACGCGGTGAATCCGTTCACCGACTACCGCTTCGACGTCACCTTTGTTCACCCTTCGACTGGCGCCACGCACACCATCCCCGGTTATTTCGCCGCGGATGGACGCGCCGCCGAAACCTCCGCCACGTCGGGCAACGTCTGGCGCGTTCTCTTCTCGCCGGAACACACGGGAAAATGGAACTACCGCGTGCGTTTTCTCGCCGGACCAGGCGTCGCGATGGACGAGCGCGGCGGACGTTCAGTCGAAGCTTTTGACGGCCTCAGTGGTTCCTTCGTCGTGGCTTCGGCACCCGATGCAGCGTCCGCGTCTCAGATCGGCCGCTCATCGACCTCGTCCACCGGCGCGGCATCGCCGGTCCGTGATTTCGCCGCGCGCGGCCGGGTAGAATATGTCGGCGGGCGCTATCTGCGCTTCGCCGGCTCCGGCGAATATTTCCTCAAAGCCGGGGCCGACTCGCCCGAGACGCTGCTGGCGTATTCAGATTTTGACGACACAACCGGCGGTCGAAAAGAAGCGCCGCTAAAAACCTGGCAACCGCACGTGCGCGACTGGCGCGAGGGCGACCCGACGTGGCATGGCGGACGCGGCAAGGGCTTGATCGGCGCGTTGAACTATCTCGCAGCGAAGGGCGTGAATTCGATTTCGTTTCTCACGTACAACGCGGGCGGCGACGGAGACAGCGTTTGGCCCTTCGTCTCGCGCAACGACAAGCTCCACTACGACTGCTCCAAGCTGGACCAGTGGGGCAT
The DNA here is from genome assembly GCA_035765635.1 of Opitutaceae bacterium. Classification (GTDB taxonomy): domain Bacteria; phylum Verrucomicrobiota; class Verrucomicrobiia; order Opitutales; family Opitutaceae; genus EW11. Next base: position 10,191 of record DASTWZ010000050.1, on the reverse strand, counting down.
CGTTTTCGAGCACGCACAGAGACTGGGCCTGCATCTGCATTTCAAACTTCAGGAAAACGAAATCGACGACGACCGCGTGGGGCCCGAGCGACGTCCGCAAATCGTCCCCGAGTCCCTCGACGGCGGCGCGCTCGGACCAGAACGGCGGCTTTATTTGCGCGAGTTGATCGCGCGTTACGGATACCTGCTGGCCCTGACCTGGAATCTCGGGGAGGAGAACACGCAAAGCCCCGAAGAGCAGCGCGCGATGGCTCACTACATCCGCGAGTTGCACGGCTATCCGGTCAACCTCGTCGTCCACACCTTCACGCACGAATACGATCGCGTTTACCGGCCGCTCCTCGGCGCGCAGTCGGTCCTGACGGGCGCTTCCCTGCAAGTCGATTGGATGGAGACACATCAGTGGACCCTGCACTGGCTCGAGGAATCCGCTCGCGCCGGCCGGCCCTGGGTGGTGGCCAACGACGAACAAGGGCATTGGGCCTACGGCGTGCCTCCAGATTTTGGATACAAGGGCTTCGACGGTGTCGCGCGCGATCCGCGGCGGAGTTATACGCTGCACGACATTCGCAAACTGGTTCTCTGGGGGAACCTCATGGCGGGCGGTTCCGGCGTGGAGTATTATTTCGGATATCAGCTGCCGCAGCACGATCTCGACGCGGAGGATTTCCGCAGCCGCGACCAGAGCTGGACCTACGCGCACGTCGCCCTCGAATTTTTCCGCCGTCAGAAGATTCCATTTTGGGAAATGGCCAGCGCCGACGCGCTGCTCGGCAATGCGATCTCCGCCGAGTCACGCTTCTGCCTGGCCAAGCCTGGCGAGCTTTATCTCGTGTACCTTCCGTATGGCGGACCCGCGACCATCGATCTGCGCGCCGCCCGAGGCGACTTTACTGTCAAATGGTTCAACCCACGCACCGGAGAGGAAGCCGATGGCGCGAAAGTCTCGAGCGTCACTGCAGGCGACTATGCCCGGCTCGGCACACCGCCCGCGGACGAGTCCGACGACTGGCTCATCCTGTTGCGCCGCGTCAGCCTTTGACCGCCCCGGAGGTGAGACCGGCGATGAACTCTTTCTGCAGGAGAAGAAACAAGCACATCACCGGCGCGATGGAGAGCAATGTGCCCGCCATGATCAGGCCGTAGTCGGTGCCGTGGAGGCCGCGCAGATTGTTGATCGCGACGGAGAGCGGAAACGCCTCGGCATCCTGCAGCACGATCTGCGGGCCGATGAAATTGTTCCAGGCGCCGAGAAACGTGATGAGCATGAACGCGCCGATCATCGGTCGGATCAGGGGAACGACGACGGTGAAGAAAATTCTGAGCTCGCCGCAGCCGTCGATCCGCGCCGCTTCGAGCAATTCGCGCGGGACCGAATTGAGCATCGCTTGGCGAAATAAAAACACGCCGAAGGCCGGCGCGATCGCGGGCAGAATCAGGCCGGCGTAAGAGTTCAGCAGGCCGAGTTGCCAGAGCAGCTTGTAGGTCGGCGCGATGAGCAGCGACGTCGGCACGATCAGGGCGCCAAGCACAGCGCCAGTGAGGAGGGCCCGGCCCTTGAAAGAAAATTTCGCCAGCGCGTAACCGCCCATCGCACAGGCCGCGGTCGCGAGAGCACTCGTCACCGTGGAGAAGAAAATCGAATTCAGCATGGCGCGGCCGACGGGAAACTCGGTGAAGAGTCGCGCGAAGTTCGCCAAGGTCAGCCGTTCCCAACCCACGCCGAATGGTCCGCTTCCCGGCGGAAGAAAGATCGAAGTGAAAAAATCGTCCTGACTTTTCAGCGCCGCCGCGACCATCCACGCGAATGGCAGCAAGGTGAGCGCGGCGAAAAGCGAAAGCGTGAGATAAATCGGCAGGAGGGAAAATCGACGATTGGAAGCGTGCACGAGAAACGGGGCGGCGAATTTGCGTTCAGGTTTCCTCGTTGCGCGCGAGCCGCGTCTGGGCCAGCGCGGCCAGGACGAGAATCAAGCCGAGCACCCAGCCAATGGCACTCGCATAGCCCAGGTCGCCAACCAGGAAACCGGTTTGATAAAGATACATCACGACGGTGAGTCCGCGATTGGCCGGTCCTGCGCTGTTGTTGAGCAGCACCCAAGGCAGTTCGAAAAGTTGGAAGCTGCCGATGACCGAGAGGAGGGTGACAAACGAAAGCACCGGTCGAATCTCGGGCAGCACAACGTGCCAGAAGCGGCCCCACGCGCCGGCGCCATCGAGATCGGCCGCCTCGAGTTGCTCGCGGCTGACGTTCTGCAGCGCCGCGAGAAAATAGATCATGTTGAAACCCGCGTAGAGCCACGTGGAGGCGAGGAGCAGCGATGCCATCACATGATTGTCGGTCCAGGCGAATTCCGGGTCCCACGCCGGAATGATCGCGTGCAGGCCGGAGTTGATCAGACCGGTGCGCTTTTGAAACAGCAGCGTGAAGAGCACGCCGACGAAGACCAGGCCAACCAGGGACGGCGCGAAAAAGACGAGACGAAAAAAGCTGCGCCCGCGCAGACCCGGCCGGTTCAGCAGCAGCGCGAGCATCAATGAAGTGGAAATTTGGATACAGACGGCGCCCAGCGTGTAGATCGCGGTGTTGCCCAGCGCTTGCCAGAAAAGCGGATCGCGCAGGATGAACGCGAAATTACTCAATCCGATGAAAACTGTGCGCTTCGGGCCGAACGTCTGCTGCACGGAAAGGAGCAACGACTGCAACAGCGGCCAGACGGTGAACGTGGCAAAGAGCACGAGAAACGGCGCGCTGAACATCCACGGAATCCAAGTCCTGCGATCGAAAGCGCGCATGGTCACGGAAGTCGGTAGAGCACGTTGCGCGCGATGCGCGCGGCCAGGTCCTGCTGCTGTTCGGCGAGGAGTCGCCGCGCCTCCGGCAGCAGGAATGCGCTGTCGAAACGATCGTGCGCGACGGCGTAGGCCTTTAACGCGATGAGTGCGGAGGTGACGCGTTCCATCGCGAGTTGGCGATACGGCGACGAGCGCCGCGCGGGCACATGTGGCGCCTGAGCGATGAACATTTCACCAATGCGCTGGCCGGAAAAATAAGCGTCGGGCTGATGATAAACCGGAAGCTCCCAGTGCGCTTTGACCGGCGAGAGAATGCACGTCGTGCGGAAGAGTTGCTCCGCGATTTGGGGCGAAAGGTACAGGTGCTTCGCGAGTTTCCAGCTCAGCTCAACATTGGGCGCCGCCTTCGCGATTCCCACTGCGGTGCCGCCCCACACCGTCGTGCGAAGTCCGCCGCGAGTCCACGCGGGCAGCGGCATGAGCTTCACTTTGCCGGCCAGGCCCGGGATGTAGTTTTTCCAGGTGCCGGCCTGCCAGTCCGGCAGAACCGAGGCGATCACCGTGCCATCGAGCCGCATCCGGTCGCCGCCCGCGGTGAACTCCGGCGCATCGACGCAAAACCGTTCGGGACCCGCGAGCCAGCCCACGAGCGCGGCGAGCGTGCGCGCGTTGGCTTCGCTGGCCAGCGTCAGCTGATCGTTTTGATCGAAGAGTTCGCCGCCGGCCTGGAGCAAGAGCGCGTCCGCCAAATCGCGCTGGCTTTCCCAGAAGTTGAGAAGAAACCGATCGGGCCGCCCATCGCCGTCGAAATCCTGTATCAGCGGAGCCAATACACGACGGAAGTCGTTCCACGTTTCGATTTGCCCGACATCGATTCCGGCCGCCTCGACGATATCGGCGCGGTACGCGAGGAGGCACGGATTCAAATCATGCGGCAGACCGAAGATGTGGCCGCGGGTGGTCCACTGACTGAAGGCCGCCGGAACAATCGCGTCGTTCAGTCCCTCGGCACGGATTCGATCCGTCAAATCGACAAAGCCGACGTCCTCGACTGGACCTCCAAACAAACGCGCCATGAGGAGGCCTTCTGTTTCGACCAGGTCCGCGACAGGCGCATCGGAAGTGAAGGCCGCAACCAGCCGCCGCTCGAGAGCTTGATAATGAATCAGTGCGAGGTGGGTCTGCTCGGCAGGGCGTGGATGTTGGGCGTTCCAGTTGTCGAGCGCCGCCTCGTAGAGCTTCACGTTTGGCGGACTGAAAATCCAAAAAGCGCGACCGCTGCGCGCCGGCGCCGGCCAAAGCAAAAAGACCAAAGACGACGCAACCGCGCCGCTCAAAATCAGCCAGGCTCCAGGAGAAAACATCGCCGCGCCCCGCGACCAGCCGGCACGGGCGAGGCGGAAAGATTTATGCAGCGGGCGCAAAGAAGGGGGTGGGATTCGTGCAGCCGTATCCACGTTCCCCAATTGGGCGAAAAGGAATTTTTCCCGCAAAGATTGTTTTACTCAATCGCATGGATGGAAGCGGCGAAGTTTCGCGTGAACGCTTCCTCTCGCCCTTCGAACCAACTCAAATTTCGAGGACGGAAAGAGGACGAAAAGCGGAGAGGCAAAAAGGAGATGCAAATCAGAGAGGCAAAACAGGGCAAAGAGGAGAGGCAAAACGGTGGAGCGAAACGGAGAGGCGAAACGGTGGGGCAAATCGGGGAGGCAGATCGGAGAGGCGAAACGGTGGGGTAAATCGAAGACGCAAACGGAGCGCCGGCCTCCCGGCCGGCCAACCTATTCCCGCGCGAAGCGCGCTGTCGGCTTGCCCCGGTGCGGCAAGTGGCGTTGCGCCTTCCCGTTTCTGCCGAGAAAATTCCTTGCGCTCCGGGGTGGGCGAAGTTTGGGTGTCCCGATTCTTCCGGAGAGATGCCTGAGTGGCCGAAAGGGACGGTTTGCTAAACCGTTGTACGGGTAAAACCGTACCGGGGGTTCGAATCCCCCTCTCTCCGCCAGTCTTCGCCAGTCTTCGCCAAGCGAAGCGCGGACGAAGACTGTCCCGTCGAAGTGCGCAGCACGTAGACGGACTCGTTGCATGCCTGCGGCTTCGACTGGGCAAGCCGACAGCGCGCTTCGCGCAGAGGAATAGGTTGGCCAGCCGGGAGGCTGGCGCTCCGTTGCTGGCGCTTCGTTGCCTGGCGCTCCCTGGGCTGGCGTTCCGTTGCCTGGCGTTCCGTTGGCCTGGCGTTCCGTTGGCTGGCGTTCGGTTGCCTGGCGTTCCGTTGGCGGGCGCTCCGTTTGCGGGAGTCGGCGGACCGGCGTTGCCTGAGCTGGATCTCCTGACTCACGCGAGCGTGGGTTCGTGGAGCGCGGGCGTCTCGCCTGCCAACCTATTTATTGCGGCGCCAGCCGCGGACTCGATACGACCGCGAACGGAAAGGCGCGGCTCTACCGCGCCAGCATTGGAGAAAGCAGGCAGCGCAGCAGCGGTCGTTCCCCTAGGAACTGGACAGCTTCATGTCGGTCCGCCCGGATGCTTCGTTTCGCCACCGGCTTCCTCCTGTCGCTTCGTTTCTCCAGCCTCGCTTCTCCAGCAACTTTTTCCCGCACTCTTCCGGGATTTCAACGTGCCCGACCTTCCACCCGTAAAGCTGACGACCAATAACGCGCGCTTCACCGGCTTCGTCACGTTCGCGAGCTTCGTTCTCGCCATGGCCGTGATGAAGATCGGCGAGGAAGTCCTCATCCCGATCGCGCTCACGATCCTGCTCACTTTCCTGCTCACGCCTTTCGTCGTGCGCCTCACGCGCTGGGGGATGCCCAAGGCCGTCGCCATTCTCACCACCGTGACGATCGCCGCGGCGATTCTGGCCGGCGTGGCCTTCTTCATCGTCAACCAAGTGGCGAGTCTCATGACCGAGTTGCCCAACTACGAGGTCAACATCCGGCTCAAGATCGCCCGCATCAAAACCCAACCGGATCCCGACTCCGTCACGCGCTTCAGCGATCTGCTCAACAAGGTCAGACGCGACATCGAAAATCCCACGGTCGAGCCACCGCCGGTCGCCCCGCCAAAATCGGAGGGGCAAAAACAAGCCAAGCCCGTTGCCGTCGAGGTCACGCATCGCGCGACCTCCCGGGCCGAAGCGTTGCAGGCTTTGCTCGGATCCCTGGTGCGCCCGATCGGCACGGCCATCGTCGTCGCCGTCTTCGTCATCACGATGCTCTTTCAGCGCGAAGACCTGCGCGACCGCTTCATCAAAGTCATTTCATCCGGAAAACTGAATCTCGCCACCGAAGCGCTCGACGATGCGGCGCAACGCGTCACGCGCTACCTGCTGATGCAGTTGACGGTGAACATTTGCTACGGAATCCCCATCGGCCTCGGACTCTATTTGATCGGAATTCCCCACGCGTTGTTGTGGGGCGTCGTCGCCACATTGCTGCGGTTCATTCCCTTCCTGGGGCCATGGATCGCGGCGGTGTTTCCCGTGGTTCTCGCGGCCGCGGTCGAGCCGGGCTGGGCAAAAATGTTCTACGTCCTCGGGATCTTCGTGCTGATGGAAATCGTCACGCCGAATTTCATCGAGCCATGGCTCTACGGAAAGGGCACGGGCATCTCGAATCTCGCGCTGCTCATCGCCGCCGTGTTCTGGACCTGGCTCTGGGGGACGCCGGGTTTGTTTCTCTCCACGCCTCTGACGGTCTGCATCATGGTGCTCGGAAAATACGTGCCGGGCCTTCGCTTCATCAGCGTCCTCCTCGGCAGCGAGCCAGTGCTCGAACCGTCGGCGCGTTTTTATCAGCGCATGCTCTCGATGGACTCGGACGAAATGGCGGAGATCGCTCACGACTACATCGAGGCGCGCTCACTCGACGAATTTTATGACGCTGTATTCGTTCCAGCACTACTGATGTCGGAACGCGATCGCCACAGCGGTTCGCTCGCCGAAGTGCGCCAACGTTTTATTTTCGACGCCAGCCGCGAACTGATCGACAGCCTCGAACGCGACACGTTTCCAAAGTCGCGCGGGAAAGGCGACGAAGACGAGAACGCCAGCGCTTCGGCGTCCGCGCCAGCGTCGCTCACCGATGACGAACGCACCGCCACGCCGATCGTCTTCGGCATGCCGGCGCGCGACGACGCCGACGAAGTTGTCGCGCTCATGCTGCAGCACTTGCTGCGCGTCCGCGGCATCGAGACCGAGGTCGTGCCGGTCACGGTTCACCCGGAAGATTCGGTCCAATGGATTAAACAACACGACATCCAGGTCGCATTCATCTCCGCGCTTCCGCCAGCCGCGTTGCTCGGCACGCGCCAACTCTGCCGTCGAATTCGCGAGGGTTGCCCGAACGTGAAGCTGCTCGTCGGCGTGTGGGACCGGGAGATGAACTTCGAGGACATCAAAGCCCGCCTGCGCCGGCCTACCCCGGATGCCATCGTCGCCCACTTGAGCGACGCCGTTCGACAGATCGAGCGCTTGGTGCACGAGAGCGCCGCGAGCAAATCGGATCCTCAGATCGCCGTCGCCAACAAAGCCGCCGAGGCATCCGCGCAAGACGGGAGCGAAGCGTACTGCCCGCCTTTGAACCTGCGCGATCGCGAGCCGGGAGAATACTTCGATGTGGTCAGTCGCGACCTCGCCCAACGTTTCAGCGTGCCGCTTTCCCTAATCTCGATTTCCGCGACCGACAAAGGCTTTTGGAAAAACTTTTCGAGCCACGAAGCGGACGTGACCAATGTCAACGCGGAGGAGCCTCAATTCATCGCGCCTCCGCATTCGACCGACGAACTCTACGTTGTGGAGGACATCACGAAGGACAAAAATCTCTCGTCGTACAATCCTCTCACCGAGCGCGGCATTCGCTTCTACGGAACGGTGCCATTGCGCAACAAACTCGGACGCGTCGTCGGAAATATCACGGTGGTCGACACGAAGCCGCGCGACATCGGAACGGAAGGAAAACATCTCCTCGATCAACGCGCCGCGGAGCTCATGGCGGCGGTCGAGTCAGCCATCGCCGAAGCTCGCTAGAGCGGTTTCAAAAAAAACTGTAGCCGCAAAGAGGCGCAAAAAGCGCAAAGAGGATTTCGGGTTTGCGAGGTCGCTCGCAATGGCCGCTCCACAACGCGGTTGGGGTCTTGGTTTGTAACTCCAAATCAGAAGACCAGCCCGCCGCCAGGCAAAGAATCTCTGAGCCGCGTCGGCCTAATAAATATCCTCTTGTGTATCTTGAACTGCTGTCCTGCTGACTCGCTCAATTCCGCGAGGATTTTTTGCAAATGGATGCCGGCTTCCGAGGTAGGGCGTACCGAGCCGAAGGCGACATCAGACACGGTCCCTCGCGAGCCGCTTTGACGAGTGGCTCAACCCGGAGGTTAGTTCACACGGTTGCGGCTCGCGAGGGACCGCTCGCCCTACCCACTGGGGCTGGCCATGCTTACATTCTTCATTCTGCATTCTTACTTCTTCCTTAGCGCGCCGCGGGCGTAGTCTTTGGTTGCAGCTTCGCCGCGCTATGCCTTTTTGCGGCTAAAAAATGGTCGTGATCGAAACCCTGAGGCTTCGCCTCGCTGTGCCTTTCTCGGCAACAGTTTAATGATTCGCTGGGTTGGCCGCGGCCTCGCTTCGCGCCGCGATCTTGAACTCGTTCCAGATGCGGACGGCATTCGTGCGAGCGGCTTCGTACTCGGCGCGGCGCTTGTTCAGGTCCAGCTCGGTCGCGGATTTGACCTGCGCGAGCGCGTCCTCGGCGGCCGCGACGGCGTCATAGACTTGGGCAAAGCGGGCCTGCGCCGTTTGCGGCGCGGCGCGAGCAGCGGCATCGACCTGGCTGCGCAGTTGCCGGAGTTCCTGCGCGCTGTGATCGGCGAAGTTTTCGCGATCGATATTCGAAGTGGAAACAGGTTGGGCCAAAGCGAAGCTGACGAGCGTCGCGAAAATCGCAGTCAAAAGGGTAAAACGCTTCATGGAGGGTTAGACTCGGCCGGCCACGAAAAGTATCTCGTCGCTCGCCTTTTCAGTTCCGATGGTTTTGCCGGAGCAGCCCATCGGATACTCGCCTGACACGTTGTTAACGCCAAGGCCAGCCAAGTCTCTCCGCTTTCACTCAACTCACCGGCGTCGACAACGGCTTGAGGCCGCGCTCGATCTCGCCCCGCCGCCCCTCGAGAAACGGCGGAAGCGCGAGGCGCTCACCAAGCGTTTCCAGGGGCTCGTCGACGGCAAAACCCGGGCCGTCCGTCGCGATTTCGAACAGAATCCCATTCGGCTCCCGGAAGTACAGGCTTTGGAAATAGTAGCGGTTAACCGGTCCGCTCGACGACATGCCGAGCTCCGACAGGCGCTCGATCCATTTCTCGTATTCCTCGGCATTCGGGGTGCGAAGCGCCACGTGGTGCACGCCGCCCGCGCCCTGTCGCGCGATCGGCAAGTGCGGTTCGACCATGACGTGCAGTTCCGCGAAAGGTCCGCCCTGGTTCATTTGAAAGACATACACCTGCGACGTCTTGTCGCCGACGCTCGAGCGGGACTCGTATTGGCGAACGCGCTTCATGTTCAAGACCGCGAGCAGCACATGCTCCGTCGATGAAAGCTCGGGCACACTCAAGGTGATCGGCCCGAGACCGAGGATCTGATGCTCCTTGGGAATCGGACTCTTTTCCCACGGATGCGCCGCGGCGCCGGTCTCGTCGACGACGAGGGCTAAGCGCTGCCCTTCGAAATCTTCGAAGTCCAAGGTAAGCCGCCCATCGCGCTCGGCCACAGCCTGGGTCTTCACGCCGACTCGTTCGAAATGCTGCACCCACCAGCGCAGGGTGGCTTCGTTCGCCACGCGCAAACCTGTTCGAACGATGCTGCGCGTGCCTCGGCGCTCATTCGGCACCGGCCAATCGAAGAACGTCAAATCGCTTCCGGGCGACGCCAATCCGTCCGCATAAAACAAGTGGTACGCCGAAACGTCGTCCTGATTGACAGACTTCTTCACCAGCCGCAGCCCGAGGGTCTGCGTGTAAAACACATGGTTGCGCGACACGTCGGCCGTGACGGCCGTGAGATGATGAATCCCGAGCAGTTGCATCAAGAAAGGTGCGCAGAAATGCCGATTCGTCCAGCAACGCGGTGCGGCGGGCCAGCCGAGTATCAGGGTTTCGATCACGACTATTTTTTAGCCGCAAAGAGGCATAGCGCGGCGAAGCTGCAACCAAAGACTACGCCCGCGGCGCGCTAAGGAAGAAGTAAGAACGCAGAATGAAGAATGTAAGCACGGCCAGCCTCAGTGGGTAGATGCCATGAAGCCGACAAGCGGAGCAAGAGGCTCCAACTTGTCGGCCTATGATAAACACTAACGTTGAAAAGGTACTCGGGCGACTGCTCGGGTCAAAGTCAGAAACGATCAAGGTAGGATG
>DASTWZ010000049.1:0-83015 GCA_035765635.1 Opitutaceae bacterium | reverse complement strand
GAATCCATCGACGAGACCACCTCGCGCGACGACGCACTGCGCGAATTTATCGCGGCGGTCCGCACCGCGGCACGCGAAAGCGATGCGGCCGTTGAAGCCGCAAAGCCCGCCCTTGCGCGACTCGCTGCAGCCGTCGTCGGCCACGACAACGGCCAGGCACTCCGCATCCGCTCGATCCTGCTCTCGCTCTATACCGGAGGCTCCGCGCTTGCTGATGTGTCAGACCTCATGGCGCTAGATTGGCCGCTGCGTAAAGACCTTTGCGCCGTGTTGCTCGCGTTCGGCCATGGCGAGTTCGACTACAACTATCTGAAGTCCGCATTTGAGCTGGCGGGCGATCCGAATGCGCAGTGGTTCCTTGGCCGGGCACACGATCCCCGCGAGCGACTCGAGGAGGCGCTCGCGTTTGCAAAGCCGGGTCCGCTGAACACTCCACGCACGCTTAGCGAAAAAGGCGTGGCCATGTTTCTCCTGAGCTTGTTCGCGGGCATGCCTGCCGATCTTCAGCTCGTATTGCGCGGTCTCGATAGGGTGCCGGCAGAACTCGTGGTCGGAGTTCTCACGGACTATCTCGCTCAGCGCTTCGATTTCACGGACGAAAATCGAGTGCGGGAACACTTCGAACTGCCGACATAAGCGCAGCGCCATTGCTACGTGATTTTCAGCCGCGGTTTAAACGCCGCGGTTCTTTTTTGTGCGGATTGAATCATCAATCTGGAATTCGTATCCGGGTGAAATCAGTGTCGTCCTTCATGCCCCGCCCTTGCGCGTTTCCAAGATGTCCGGTCGCGCCGATCAAACGTTCAGTAATCCGTCATGTCGACATCAACTCGTCCTGCCTCGCAGAAGCAGTGGCTCAATGTGCCGGTCGCGTTTTCGCGACCGCCGCGCCGTGACGGTTCAATTTGATGCCGGGCGAACGGAGGCGGATTTTTTGCGGATACACGGAGCGATTTCTCCGCCAATTCCGCAAAGCGGAACGTTCCTTTTTCCGGAGGGTTCTTGCTCTCTCTGGCGGTCCCTCCAGATGGAACGCCGCGCGCGGCCGGCGCCGTTGCGGTCCCCCTTGGAAGGAATCCACCGCACCGGCGCCTCGTTCCACCCGGCCCCTCCGCCTCGGGGCGAGAGAGCAATCCCGCTCCTCAAAAACAAAACGGAACTATATGCCCACGAAAACCGCTCCCGCCGCTCCGCAAAACAAGAACGCTTCCACGCTCCCGGTGAAAACCTTCCGCCTCGGCCGCATCAAGGCCGCGGTTTGGGAAAACGAGGCCGACAACCGCAAATTCTACAACGTCACCTTCGCCCGCACCTACATGGGGCAGGACAAGAAACTCCACGATGCCGACAGCTTCGGCCGGGATGACCTGCCGTTGATCGCAAAGCTCGCGAACGACGCACACTCGTTCATCTTCGAGCAGCTCGCAGAGCAGAAAGCCGAAACGCACACGGAGTGAATCTCGCCGACGCGGCCGGCTTCAGGCCGGCCGCTCCAGCTTTTGCGAACGAACCTGCGCCTGCGACGGGTAAGCCACCACTTTCGGGGTCCGCGATCTAGACTGGCCCTCCACAGCTGAAATCCGCCGCCTAGGCCCTTGAATGCGGCGCTCAAATCCTGGACGAAAAACTCCCCTCGGCGTGACGAACACGTAGCCCTGCTGAAGAGCGTACAGCATGAGCTCACCTTTGTGATGCAGACGCAGTTTTCGCATGATAGTCTTGCGGTGGGTTTTCATGGTTTGCCGCGACATGCCCAATCGCTCTGATGCAACCTGGTCGTCCGAGCCGTCCCCAATTACGGAAAGCACCACCTGCTCCGTTTCGGTTAAGGCGTCGAGCGTTACTGACTGTCGATGCTTGATATGCTTCACCACGGTCGGACTCAGATAGTGTTGACGCTCCATTACGGCGGTCAGCGCCGCAGGCAAGTTGTCCAATCCTTCGGTTAATGCGTCATAAATTCCATCGTAGCGTAGCGATGCCAACATGCGAAAAGTCCGCATGTCGGCCCGAGAAGTTACGATAAGGATCGGCAGTTTTTTATCCACGAATGGTTCGAGATGCTCCAGGCCGTCCATGTCTTCGATTTTCACCCCCGTCACAAAAAGATCGGGCATGGATTGCTGGATGGAATTCAGCGCATCGAAGCCACGCTGAAACACCTTCACCTCTGCCTTTGGCCAGAGCGCCAGTATCTGCCGACAAATGAAGTCGCCGTAGAGGCGGTCCCATTTGAGAACCACCACGCGTAGAGATGCATCGATCGAAGCAGTATCCATAAAGTGCTTACGCGGCGAGCCGCGTCGTTGGCTGAATTTCCAATTTCGTTCCTCCTGGATGGGGGACTAATTGCCCGCTACCGGAACCTCCGGCCAGCAAATGTTCGGTGATTGCGTTGCGCACGAGAAGCTCGGCCGCATCGCGCATGGGGCGTGCCCCTAAGCGGTCGTCGTACCCGCGCTTGATCACCACATCGACGACGCTCGGATCGGCGGAAATTGCATAACCAAGCGCCGATTTCATAGCGACCTCCTTGCGCACCATCGCGGCGGCAATGCGGCACTGCGTGTCATAGCTGAGCTTGTCGAAGACGGCGATGGCGGTTACGCGCGCGAAAATTTCGGGACGGAGTTCGCGCTGCGCATCCTGCCGCACGAGCCGCTCCATCGTTTCATATTTGGATTTGCGCATCGCCATGATTCGCGGCGCGCCGATGTTGCTCGTGAGCACGCAATACCAGTTGGAAAAATCGAGCACGCGATTCGCACCCGTCGTGAGCCGTGCGGCGTCGAGTAGTTGTAGCAAGACATCCAATACACGACTGTGCGCCTTCTCGATTTCGTCGAAAAGCAACGTGCCAGCTCCGCCGCACGCATCGTAGCCCTCCGCGATGCGTCCCGGCTCGTCACGCGAAGTGCCTAGCAGAAGCGCCAGACTTTCGCGCGTCTGGTATTCCGACATATCGAGCCGCACCAGTTTGTCAGGGCCGAAGAGTTCGGTCGTGAATTGCTGCGTCAGCTCCGTCTTTCCAACACCGGTTGGGCCCAGAAACAGAAAACTCGCCTTCGGGCGTCCAGGTGTCGTGAGCCCCAGTTCGCCATGCAAGAGGCGAGCCGAGACCATCTCGACTGCGGCGTCCTGTCCGACAATCAGCTCCTTCAATCGCTCCGGCAACGTCCGGAGCTTCTCTCGCACGGCCTCTGACAACATAACCCTCCTACCATTTGACGCCTTCGGTTGAGGTTGAGGCCGGACTGGACGCAATGACCGGAGCCGCTGGCGTCGGCCGCTGCTCCTTCAACTGAAATTCCAATTCGCGCAACCGGGCACGTTCCGCCTCGAGTTGCTGGCGAAGCTTTATGACCGCTTCCGTGTGCTCCACGAGTGCTCCGTATTGCTCCTTTGCTTTCAGCTCCGCCGCTGCGATTGCGGACTTCATTTCGCGGATCTGCCTTGTGATTTCGCGTTGTGCGGAGAGTTCAGCGGTGAGTTCCGCGCTCGGCGGTAGCGGATCATAACTTGGGGAAACGTTTACCTCGCTGTCGCGGACGCCCGTCTTCGCCGGCACGCGAGTCGTGCGAAGGACTGAGTTCTCGTTCGCTTCACCGTTCCGCGGGTAGCGGTAATCTCCCAACTCGTATCGCGTCACCCGAGCCACGGTCGCGCGGTCGAGATTCGATTGGCTCTGAGCCGGCGCGCTCGATTGCCCGGTAACAGCAACGGGGCGTTGGGAGGTCGCACATCCCGCCAGGCCTACGATCAAGAGAACAATCACGGGGCGCATGATTATCCTTTCGTTTCCGCGCCTTTGACCGGACGCGAAAGAGCGGTTTCCGCAGGTTGGGTTACGTCCTGGTGAACTCCCGATGTGCCGCTCGCGACGGTACCGGCGATCTTTGCTTTGTCGGGATTCACAGTCTCCAGGACGTACACGTAAAATTCCTTCCCCGCGGGGACTCGCACGTAATAGCCGTTCTCCTCGATGTCGCGGAGCGTGCGCTGCGCGTAGACATCGAACACGTTCGCGACGCCTTCACGAACGCCGCTCGAAACGGAGCCTGTGATCGTCGTACCGAGCGCCGTTTGCGTCCGATCCTGCGTGCCGCGGGCGAATCCGCTGAGCGCGGCCGACGCCAGCATCTTCAGTTCCTGATAGTCGTCCGTCATCATCAGCCGGCCCTTCAATCCAGCCGAGCCGTCTGTGATCCCGTAGCCCTCGATGTCCTGGTCGTACTCGCGATCGAGTGCGACTCCGGTGAACGAGAGTTCGCGGCCGTCCTGCCAAACGAAGCGCCAGGTTCCCGATGCATTGATGCGGTCGCGAATTCGTCCCGCTCTGGCGGTGCCGTGTACAAGCGTGTTCGCCGGAATCACGCGATGGCCGTTTTGCCAAATGTCCTCGACGAGAATGGCGATAACGGGCGTTTCAATGTTCGCGCTGTCGACGGTGTTCACGAGCTTGCACTTCATCAATGTGCCGTACGGAACGAACCGCTCCGGCGGCGCGGCCGGGGGATTTGGCAGTGGCTCTAGTGGCGTGTAGGCAGCGAGGAGTGAAGCGTGGTGAACCTTCTTTGGTTTCTCGGGAGCTTTTTTCTCCGCGACCGGTTGCTGTGCAGGACCGGCAGGTGCAGCCGGCGAATTCACCGGCGTGGTCGGCGGGCGAAATGGCACCAGTTTCCCGTCGTTGGCCGGACCATCTTCGGCCGAAACCGAACGTGCTTCCACTTGCTGCGGCAGCCCGTTTTCCAAGCCCTTCTCTAGCGGGACTCGGACCTGGCCGAGCTTCACCTGTTTTCCCGGTTGAGCACTGAGCTTCGCCACGCGCTTTGCCTCGGCCTGGCGAGAACCGTAAATCCAGAGGCCGGTGAACAGCACGGCGAGAAACACGAGAAACAGGCCGAATTTACTCGTGAGAAACTCCCAAAGCTTTCGCGGGTTCATGATTTCTGTTCCTCCTTCACCGCAACGGTTCCTGCCACGGCGCGGCGTGAAGTATTCACGAGGATCGTGAAGGCGTTGTCCGCGCTCAAATCGTTGCGGGTGCCGTCGGGCAATCCCACGATGGCAAATTCGGCTTCGGCGGTTTCTCCCGGTGCGAGTGATCGCGGACCGTTCGCGATCGCCTGATGAAATTTCTCGTCGCCGACGCGCGCCGCGAAAGTGCTCGGCGCGATGTCTAGCGCAGCGTCGGTCTTGTTGTGCAGCGAGAGCAGAAACACGACCGCGTCCTCTCGCGTGAAGCGATACACTTCCTGAATTTCGACATCCAGATCGGGCAGCTCGATTTTGCGGTGTTGCTCGCGACGCGTGACGCCTTCCACCGCCTTGGGCAGCGATTGCGCGAGCACCGGATAGGCACGGGCGCGATCGAGCAGGCTCAGGCCAATGCGCGGTGTGAATTTCACAGGCTCGGGGATCTGAGCAAGTTTCACCGCGGCGCTGTTCTTCGGGCGCGTGAAGATCGCACTCGCGATCGAATCACTCGGAACTGAGTGCAACTGCAGCACGTACGCCGAATTTTCAAAAATGATCGTTAGGCGACCTGCGGCATTCGGCTGCAAGCTTCGCACGAGGACGAAATTGGATCCTGGAGCGTGCGTCACATGGAAGCGCAGGGGCGCTCCTTCCTCGACGTCCGCGCCTCCTGTTCGCCCGTTGTCGATGAGCATATCCGCTGCGACGACGGCCGTGATCGGCGCCGGCAGCGTGATCGTCGTCACCTCCCGCGAAATCGGAAGGTCAACCGCTTTGTAGGGATCGAGTGAATACTCGGATACCGGATGACCCAGCGCCACCGATCCCACGCAAACAAACACCGCCACCAACCGCCACATAATGCACCTCACTCATGATTTCTCGATAGGCTCGACCTGAAATGCCGCGACCGCGGTCGGGAAGCGTCCGTTACGGGTGAGGTCCGGATTCACAAGGAACTTGAACTTCACGCGGTAGCGGAGCACCTCCGTGAGCGGTGCGTTCTTGTAGGAACCGACGCGAATGAGTTGGACATCCGCGGACGTGAAAAATGCGTTCTCGCGAGAGGAAATGACCTCTGGCGTTCCCGTCTCCACTTTTTGGTGCAGCGATTTCGCCTGGAATTCGGCTTTCGTCTGATTAATCACCGCCATCGCTTTCTCAGCCGCGTCCCGCAGGAACAGTTGCTTGAACAACTCAGGGTGATCCATCCCTTCGGGGTTGCGCTCGAACAGCGCCTTGCACGCGAGCTTCGTCTGAAGCGCGTGAAGGTCCTTCGCGTGCTGGATGTCGACAACCGGTGAAACGTAGTAGGTGCCGAGACTATCGAGCACGATCACTTCGCGTTTCCGCGTGAGCTGTTCGATTAAGTTGTGCCGATCCCACGCGGACCAAATCCACGCCGCCGCCGCGATCAGAAACCAGATCAGCGATTCACGGCGCTTCCGCGTGAAGATGTCGATGATCGATGACTTCGGCTGGCCAAAACGCTCGGGAAGCCGTGCGGTAGTTGATGCAGCACTACTGGAGTTAGCTACCATAACCATTTCCTCCCTGTCTTCTCTTGTTTCGGTGGAGTGACGTTGATGCAGGGGCGCGAACCTTCCGGGAGTGCGGGCATCCCGCTCGGACCACTGGGTGAAATGGGCCGGGGCTCTCGTTCATCGCCCATCCCTCCGCCGTCGCCGTATCGACGAGTTTGAGTCCGCATTTTCGATTGGGGCTCGTCGAAAAGGCTAAGGAGCCAGCGAAGGAATCCCGCTCGCTCACGCTCCGTTTCGACAATACCTTCCATCGCGTTGGCAAGACGGCGACTCGAGCGGGCAATGCTCTCGAGCGATTCCGTCATACGTTTTTGATTACTTCCGAGCATTTTGTTCGATGAGGAGTGCAACCTCGTTTGGGTTATCGGTGTGCGGCTGAGCGTCGCGTTCGGTTCGTTGCCGGTTCATCCGGCGCCTCACTTCGTGGAAGACCTCTCGTTGTTCCCGGCCGCCTTCGTAAATCGCCTCTGCGGCGCTCGCCATTCGTTGAAACGAGGCCGCGATGTCGCGAGTTGTAGCGGCCTGCCTTCGCCCGTACGCGGCGCCATACAGTCCTGAAAGACCTGATGTGATTGTTCCAGTCGTGCGAGCCGAGCCTCCGCCTCGCGCTGCGGATTCAGCTCCGGAAGCCATTGCACCGACCGCGGCTGAAGCGATAACCCCAGCTGCGGATGCGCCACCGGTCATTGCGGTGGCTGCGCCACCAAATGCTCCGGCGATCACTGCGTGGCCGACACCCGCGGCGCCTTGCGCGAATGCACTCACCGGATTGATTCCCATCAACAACACTTTGGTCGTGACGAATGGGGCGAGGGCCGAACTCACTAACATCCACGCTCCAATAAGCAGCACAGTCAGTGCGGGCGCGATTGATGCCGAACTCGGCAATACAACAGGAACCAAGCTTGCGGTCGCCGCGGCATCGAGCATTGCATTCGTAACGACGGACGCCAGTACCCAGCCAAATGGCCAACAAACTAGCGCGACAAGGCCCATGACATAGCGCAGCGCAACACTGGTCATGGGCCGAATCATAAAGAAGGAGAGAAAGAGTGGACTGAGCGACCATCCTGCCGAAAGGAGGATGTCGCCAACAAGTTTGACGATGTATTCAACTCCCCATGACAACCATCCGAACAACCAAAGGAGCGCGTAACTTATCGCCGTTCCTACGGAGCCAGTGTCCCAAATGACATCCCAAACGCTCTTATTTGGTGAAGAAGGCGATGTTCCTGAGATGAACTTGATGAACCGGTCGTCCACCTTGGAAGGATCGATTCCCATATAGTCGCCAAATGCGTTTACCACATCGTTCAAGCGCATGAGCCATTCGCGAAGGAACGCGATCGACAGCGCTATAATAAACACCCGGATGATAAGTCTGATTAGCGAGACAGGGTCGCGTCTCGTTGCAGCGGTGCTGAACACAAAACCGGCAGCCACGATCGCGCTCGCGATGTAAGCACACGCGCCCCAAAGCTGAGAAAGCCCGTCGAAATAAGAGCTCGGTAAAATACTCCCGGGTGGCGTGGCCATGATATGCCCCTTCTACTTTGTGCTGCCTTCCGTGGTTTTCTTTTCTGGCTCCACTGTCGCCGGCGCGTTCGGTTCGAGCTTTTTGTTATAGCGCGGCTTGAACGTTTCCGGCAGCCGTTCCATTTCCTTTCGAGCTGCGTCGGCCCGAGCTTTCGCGTCCGCGTCCCCTCGTGCTTTCCGTTCGGCGGCTGCTTTATCTGAGCATCCCGCAGCTCCGATGATCAATGCCACCAGCAAGAATCTCCCTATTGTGCTCATAAGAAAATGGATCGTTCAGACATCTGGTATCCGCCGCCGTTTCCGCTTACGGTTTAAATGATTCCTGCCTGACATAACGCAGGATGGAATCGTAGCTCGGCTTAAACGTAGAGGTAATCTTCTTCGCCTCCTGCTGCGCGAGTTTCGCCCGCGCCTCCGCGTCTGCCTTGTCCTGCGCCGTCTCCATCGCGTTTGCCTCTGCCGTTTTTGCCTGAATCTCCGCCGCGCTGAGCGACACCTCCGAGTCAAGCGCAGCGAGTTGACCATACTGTGCGTTCAGGACGGCTTCCAACTTTTTTTCTTCCGCTTCGGTTTCGGCCGCCTGCAATGCCTCGCTCGTTGACGCGATCGCCTTCTTCAACGCTTCGCGCCGGGAATATACGTCCGCCTGCACCTCCTTGAAGTTGTCGACCTTGGTGGTGATTTCGTGCGCGGATTTGAAAACGGCGGGATCACGCGCAATCGCCACGCCATCGAAGTCCGGAAAATCGATCGTGATCGGTTTGAAAATTCCTCCGCGGGTGTCACCAAAAAGTCCAACGCCATCGACGGTGCTGAGGCTCTCTGCCCATGTCCTTACCTTGGTGGGCAGGGTGAGATCGACCTTCAATTCCGGGAAGCCGATGAGGGACTTAAAATCCGACATCTTTCCCTGCCGCTGGAGTTGATCTTCCATCTGCTTAATCTGCTGAACCTGGTTGCTGATCTGCTCCGCCTGTTTGGCGATCTGCTCGATCATCGCTGCGTAGTTGGTGACGCTCTGGCTCAGGTTCGCGACATCGATGACGGCCCATTGCGCCTGGCTCTTCGCGGCGGCAGCAATGGCGAGCAGGGTGACGGCAACGCAGCGTTTCATGATCCACTCCTTTCCTTGGGAAGCACGACACGGATCACGCGTGTCGTTGGCTCACGCCGAACGCCGTCGCGATCGCTCTGCGGGACTTCGATTTGATAAAACGATTCCTCGTAGCCGTCGTCGACGTGGGCGCGCTGATTCTCGCGGGCGATCCAGTACTGCTGCTTGATCGCGTTCGATTGGCCCTTTTCGTAACCCGCGAGATACGCCTCACGCTGGGCTTTGTTGCTGAAGAAATTGATTGTCTCTCCAACCACGAAGCCCGCCGCGGCTCCCACTGCTGCGCCTCGGGCCTTGTTGTGCTCGCTTTCCTTCGCGCCGACGTAAGCCCCCGTGGCTGTCGTCGCTGCGGTGGTAATGAATGAGCGTGTTTGGGATGCTGATTGTCCGCCTGCCGCCGTGCAGCCCGCGTTCAACAGCAGCACGATCACCACCACAAGGAAGCCGATGATCGAGGGGTACATCATCGAAAGCGATTCGAGTATCCATTTCATGGCACGTCCTCCGAAATTATCACGTGACCTCGATTCTTTCGCAGACGCGTTGACCCACCGTCATCGTCTGCTCGGGCTGATAACAGTCCTGACGAGCCACGGTACGCGCGATGAAGTCGCCGGCTTCGAGCGATCCCTCGAGAAACGCGACCGTATCCACTTTCATCCGCAGTTTTGCCACAGGTGAAAGGGCCAAATCGGAGACGAGCCGCTCAACTTCAGCAATCGCCTCGCTGGTCACCGGCTCTGGAAACGTGTTCGCTTCCAAGCGATCAATTACCGGCTCGAGGCGTTCGCGAAGGCGATCTTCGTCCTGGCGCTGGTAGCCAGCAGAAAGAACGTCAAAAGGATCGTCGCTCGAGAAGAGCGTCGCGGGCTCGTAGTGATGCACGAGTTGCCCGTCTTCGGACGTGACGATTTCCTCTTCGACGAGTTGGTACGGGCCTTCGGGATCGCTTTCCGAAAACTCGACCCGTCGAAGCATTCGGTGAGTGAGCGGTCCCTCGTACTCGGACGCCGCGTTGATGCGCACCACGCTTTCCACGAACGAATACAGCACCACCGGCTGAACACTTGCGGCCAGCGCAACCTCAGAGGCGCTGCCACGGCGACGATCTTCCAACGTTTGACGGCCGATCTCCTCCAACCGGCGCGCCTCGATCCACATTTCCTGACGCGATTTCATAGTTCCTCCTCTCAAGCATGGGCGATAATGCCCTCCACGATGTTGTCATGATCTTTCAGTTCCTTCGCGCGCTGATCGTAGTGCGCGCCCGAGCTGGACGCGCAGTACAACATTTCGCGCGACGCGATGTTGCGCATCGTCACGATCAGCGGCCTCCGCTGGTCCGTGTGATAGTAGGTAAATTGTGAATACTTCTGACCGACGAGTTTCTCGGGCTCGGGATGAGTGAGGACAGAGTCCTTCACTGCATCGGGAATCGGGAAGTCGCGGCTCAAGTCCTCCACGTCCGAACGATCGCTCTGCCGAAGCAGAAACAGAATACGGCTATTGCCCAGCACGGGGCCGCGAATATCCGACGTGCGGAACGCCTCATAGTTCTGAACCTCCGCCAGGTTCCAGACGTTGTATTTCCGCAACTGTTGGTACGCTTCGCGGATCACCTTGCGTCCCGAAGGCACGAGCGAGAAACGTGCGACCTCGCCGAAGAGATTTCGTTTCCGCAGCGCCCGCGGCAAGCGCATCATGTGCGCGCGGGTGTAGTTTGCGATGAGGAATGCCGCGGCTGCCTTCAACTCTTCCGCGGACTCCGGGATGTAGCTCAACTCGAAGTGCGCGATGCGACCGGTGAGATCGATGTTCGACACGCCGTCGAAGAGCTCACCGTAAGCGCCATTTGAGCTCCACGGCTCGAGGAGCGTCGCGAGATAGCGCATCTCTTCCGCCTGCGGTCCCGACGCCTCAGCGGCGAGCAGTTCCTGGAGATGTCCGTGCTGCGGATAATCCGCCGGCGTGAAATACGCGAATGCGAGATTGCGTAGGTGCTGCGCGCTCGCTGGGTCCTTGGCGAACCGGGTGACTTCTTCTTCGGAAAATCCGTCGAGAAACGCCTGGGCTTCGTCCGCGTGCGCCTGTTCCCACTCCCCGAACTCCACGAACGCATCGACGTCCGTTGCCTGTGGTCCCATGCGTTGCGCACGATACGCCGCGAGCGCACACGCGCGCCGAGCGATATTGGCCCACTTGTCCGGATTCCGGTTGGAATACCAACGCGCGAAATCGTCATACAATCGGCCAATCGCGTTCGAGAGCAGCGCCTGCCGCAGCTTGTTTTTATCCTCATCCTTCGAAAGCCCCACCATCAGCATCGGCAACGCCGCAGCGGCGCTGAGGTGGAGTCCGCTGAGCGGCAGTCCGCGCGTATCGAGGTAGTTCATCGTCAAGCGGCCGTTCGCCTGGACGATGATGGGCTCCGCCTTGGGATCGACGGTCTTGGTGTAAATGTTGTACGAGCAGCCCTCGTCGACAATTACCGTGTAGGCGAAGTAGAGCTCGGTCTGCGTCAGAATATCGATCGCGTTGACGCTCTTGCCGGAACCGGTCGTGCCGAGGATGACGGCGTTCTGGGGCGTGAGATTGTTGCCCTCACCGCAAAACGTGCGGCCACCGACGAGATTTCCGTTCACTCCGTCGAAGATGAATTCCGCACCGTCGAGATGACCGACAGGTGTTGACGAGAACGGCAGAATATCCGCGACGAGCGCGTCATCGTAGTCGTGGAAAAGCGCGTCGTACCTACTGAACGACCAGCCTGGCCACGAAGAGTAGAAAAAGTTGCGAGCCGATGTTTCGAGCGCCGGCTCGTACGCTTGCGCGCGCTCCATGTTTCCAATGGCGGCCCTAAGCGCGGTGAGTTTCGAACGCAGGTCCTCCCGCGATTTGTCCCAGGCCCGAATGATGTATTGAATGCGATACGGTGAACTGTCGCCGTTCGAGTAGCGGGCGATCTTCGCTGCCTTCGTTCGCATCGCGGCCAGCAGCTTCACTTTTCGCTGGCTCTCGTAGTCGCCTTCGACGCGATTCAATTCCTTCTGCTCTTTCTCGATCAATTGCTCCACGTCGATGGGATCGAGGTTCACGGTGATCGCGTATTCGCGGAATCCGAGCTTGGTGAGCAGATAGGCCATGCTCGGCCGCGTGCGTTTCGGCAGCGACTTCATGACAAGCATGCCGTGGTAATAGCCGTCGTGGTAAAATCCGGTGTCGGGTTTTTCGAGGGGACGGCACTGACCGTTCCAGCAGTTTTCCTGAATTGTCCGCTCTGGGTCGAAAAACTCGAGCGGATCGGAAATCTTCTGCTCGTACAGCGACGGATTCAGAAATTCGAGATAGTGGAGAAAATGATCGGCGTCGTTCATCGGCCGCACGCTGCCGCCGCTGCCGCCGATCAATGCCTGGAGAAATTGCCCGATCTGATTGAATTCCTCCTGGTACGCGCTGAGCAGCGCGCTCGTCGATAGCCGTCCGCGTTTTGCGCCGAATGCGTCACCATCGACGGGCATTGTGAAATACAGACGAAGTTTTTCGCGGCGGAGGAGACCTTCCTCCATCATGCGCCAGTACCGGACGAATCGCTCGTTTCGCTGCCGCTTCGTCCACTCATTCGTCGCGAGCGCATTTGTCGCATCGCGATACTTTGTCAGCTCGGCGCGGTAGTCGCTATTCACGGTCCACTGCACCTGCATCCGCTGACCGGGCTTCAGCACCGTCAGTAGTGCAACGAGGTCGGACTCGAAGGCGTTGTGGTGAACGGGATCGGCGTTCTCCAGGTCCGGCGCGGTCACCTCGAATCCGCGTGAAATGTATCCACCGCGGCGCAGTCCCTCGAAAACGATCACGTTTTCCCCAAAAAATCCGTCTACAGGTTCGAGGCGCATGTTCAGACCTCCTCGTGCTCCGCGAGCACGTCGGCTAATTGCTCCTGCGTCATCTCCAGCTCGTTCTGGAGTTTTTCGTAACTGCGCAACGGCACCATCGGCTCCGGTTCATCTTTCTTCTGCCTTGCGGTGCCTTTTGGTTCTTTCTGCGGGTCGCTCGCGACTGCACCGTTGGTTAGGATCTGACGCGTGCTCCCTCCGCCGCGGTTCGTGCTTCGCGTTGCCCGATTTTCCCGCAGCTGGGGCTCCGGCGCACGCTCAGCCATTTCCAGATTGGTGGAAAATGGATTCGGCGGTCGACGCGACCCCGCGCGAGGTCCGAACGCTAGTCCAGAGACACCGGCTTCGACGAGAGCCGCCTCGAAGAAGTCGGTATCGTAGTGCTCCGGTTTGTTGTTCTTCAGCGTGAAGACATACAGCACTGAGAGGAGGCACAGGCATAGCCCCACCAACATGCAGAGCAGCAGCGGCACCTCGAACACTCCCCAAAGCACGATCACCATCAGCACGGTCGCGCCGGCTGAGCCGAGCAGATACCAGGCTGAATTCCCGGTCATGCCGAGGAACTCGCCCTTCGATTGGGCGCCTTGGTTCGCGTCGTGTTCGTTCAGGACGACCGTGCTCATGGTGAATGTGTGATAAGATTTCGCGGAAAGAAGCGCGCGGCGGAGAGAACCGCGCGCTCCACGGGATCACGGCGTGAAGGTGCTTACGTCGGCCGGAGTGAGGCCGAAGTTGCTCCACATCGTTTTGACTACGGCGAAGCCGAGTCCCGAAACCATGGCACCAGCGAAAGCCCACTTCGCGATCGTCGGTCGACCGGCCATCATCGAAACGCCCGCGGTCACGATACCCACGGCGGCGAAAACGCCGCACAGGTACATGATGATCGCGTTGCCGGATTCGACAGACGTCTTCAGGTCGACTTGTGCGTAGCCGAGAGTTGGCACTGCGAGCGCGAACGCGAGCAATGCGACCAGACGTTTCCGTCCGTTTTGCACCATCCCCGGACGAACCTCGAACAGGCGCAGTGCTTTTCCAATCATCACCGCGCCGCAAACGAACGCCAACCAGGGCGTCACAACGAGTATCTCTTTCATGATTTCTCCTTTTTGCGCCGGCGCATTTCGGGGGCCGTTTCCCTCGCTGCCATCGCGCTCGATTTCGGAGCAGGATCGCCGCGTCGAGCCGGAGAAAAAATGAGCGGAATGATTTCCGACAAGAGCCGGCGCCTACCGAAAAAGGGGTAGATGAAATTTGCGAACGATCTCCATCGGAAATCAGCCGAGTCCGAGCTCAAGCTGCGGCGAGTTTTTGCGCTTCGTGGGCATTCCGAGCGTCAACGCTCGGGTAAATCGAATATCCGTCACGAAGCAGTCCGTGTCACGTTCGCCATTTTGCGCCAGCTCTGGATGCGCACGCACTCGCAGGAGTGTCTGCTCCTCGATAGCGACGAAGAGGGGGCCGAGATTGTATCCACGTAACAATACAATCCATTCGCCCACATCGAATCGGATGACATTCGGCTCTGCGCTTTCACGCGTAGCCTCGCCGCAGCTGATCCAAGGGAAACTTCGCTCTGTCTTTCCGTCGTCGAATGTCACGCGACTTGGATGCGTCGCGGTGTCGAAGTGTTGTCGTGGTTTTTTGAAGGCGAGCCGCTCCATGGTCTAAACCTCCTGTTTGTGAGAAAGTGCTTCGCGCATACGGCGCCATTGTTCCGCAAGGTGCCGCATCACGAGACGGAGCCGCTCGCGAGCGCGTGGCAGTCTCCGGCGGGAGATAAGCTCCGCCCTTGAGAGCCGATGGCGCGAAAGAAACTCCGTCGCGAGTTCACGCCCTGGATCAGGGCGAGCCAGCCGATCGAGGATCGCATCGCGATGCGACACGTAGATGCGGTGTGCTCCGCGAAACCGCGTATTGCCGACGTAGAATTGGCGCCGCATCAGTGCGCGCTCCGCGACTTCGCCGAGCACGAGGATTGATTCCTCAGCAGTGCTGCCCTGGGCGCGATACGAAGTGAGCGCGTGCGCATAGGTCCAAGCGTGAAAATCGCGCGGTAGTCTCCGCCCATCGCTTAGGACGATTTCGTCTTTCGCGGGATCGACGCGCGCCACCTCCTTGATGTCGCCGTTGGAAAACTCCTGCGTGTCCTCCCGACCGCGCATCAGGATGCGATCACCCGCAGCGATGGGGAGTTTTTCAACACGGCCCACATCGTAGGTACCGCGCTGTTTTCGCGTGATCTTCGAGGTACGACCTCTCGCGTCGCGCACGCGCAGCCCATCCGGGAGGATTTCGGTCACCTCCGCCGCGGTGCCGCGTTTGAGGAAACGCGTGTTGCGAACGAAGAGCAACCGATCGCCGACGTTATATTGGTCCCAATGTATCTTCTGCTCTTCGCTCCACGCGAGAGGTTTCACCGCTTCGCGTACGACTTCGCTTTCGCCGAGCAAACCCGCGCGACGGAGCGCCGGTCGTGCATGGTGGTTGAAGCGCTCGATTTCTTCCCAGAAAGGGACGACGACGAGCGTTTCCACGCCGTCGACGAGATTGCGGGCGTAGTGCTCGGCGGCCCGAGTGTACAGCGCCTCGTCGTCACCGGTTTCCACGATCATACGTTGCCGCTCCGCGTAGTAGAACGCGTCGACAACGTCGCCCGAGGCGAGCATCCGACTAAACCGCCGATCCGCATCGGTTCGCTGACGCAGCACCTCTGCCAGGCGCACCACCGGAACCTCGGTGTGCCGCGTGAGATTCCGCAGCGCATCACCACGCTGGACGCTGTAGTGCTGCTTTGTATCCCCGACGAGGAGCAGCCGTGCTCGGACGCCCTCCGCGATACGCGTCAGTTCGTCGAGCTGCTGCGTCGAAAGCAGTCCTGCTTCGTCCACGAGAATGACGCGTCGCGCCGCCTGCGCCTGCATCTCCTCGCTCACGAGGAATCGTTGCACCGTATCGGCCTCCGCAAAGCCGGCCTCGGCCAAGGCCTCGCGCGCTCGTGTTGTCGGCGCGAGCGGCATGAACTGTTTTCCGCCGACCGTGAGGTGCGCTGTCTCGATTGCTTTCAGCACGGTCGTTTTGCCGGTGCCCGCGTCGCCAACGAGAATGCTCACGAAGTCCTCGCTGCGGAGCAATGCGGTGGCGGCGTGGCGTTGTCCCGGCGTGAGCTTTGGTGACAACGTGGCCGGATCGCCGAGTGGAAAACGCGTAGCGCGGCCTAAACGAACACGCCTCGCGGTGTCCGCTTCCTCCATCGTGATCGGCAAGAGCGTCATCTCGCCGTGGCTGCGGATAGCGGCCGGATGCGCCTCCAACGCGGCGCGCAAGTCCCGCCACTGGTCGAAGTTGGGATGTAGCTCGAGCGCCGCGTTAAGCACTGCGCCTTCGCGTACAACGCTCTCGCGCTCGTAAACGTGGCGTAGTGCTGCTTCCAATACCGCGCGTGTCTCGCCGACGGAAACGCGATTGCGCGGGGCCTGCTGCTTCGCGCGGTTCACCAGCTCATCGAGAGAGCGCTGCTCGTCTTCGGATAGCTGTGCACGTTGCGCTGCACGCACCCCGGGTGTGCTCACCTCGGTCAATTTGTCGCCGCGTGATTCGCGAACGAACACCTCGATCTCACGCTTCGTTGGCCGTCGTCCTTTCTTCGCCGCGAAATCGTCGGTGAGCTGCTGCACACGGCGAGAGCGCTTCGAGTAGCGCGAGCGCAGATGCTCGACACCCCGAATCGAGAAGCCTTTTGAATTCATCTCGTAGGTCTCGTACCCAAGTGCATGAAGGCGCTTGGCCAGTTCTCGATAGAACACCTGTCGCACGTAGCCCGAAGCCCGCATCATCTCGGCGTGCTGCAGCGCGAGCCATTGCGAACGCTCCGGATCCCAGGTCGCGTTCGCGAGCACCGCATGAACGTGGAGCTGTGGATCAAGGTCGCGGCTCGTGTCGTGCAGGAAGAGCGCGCCGACGAAGTTTTCGGTCAGACGAAACGCTTCGCTCGTTCGCGCCTCGCCGCGTCTCTCGCGAACCGCGGCGAAGTGCTCCATCTCCGCGAGTGCGATTTTCGCCGCGTCATAGAACGCGGCACGCACGCGCTCGTCACCGCCGACCATCGCGAGCACGCTCACGTCCTTCGGCGCCGAAATTTGAATATCGAAAAGCGCCATCCGCTTCTTCGCTTCACCGGTGGTGAGCTTTTCGTTCGTTTGGGGATGTCGGTTTCGGCGCAGCGCCTCAAACGGCTTCGCTTCCACTTCGCCCGCGAGTCCGAGTCGTTTCGCGCCTTGCCCGATCCACTCGCCACGCACTTCCTTTTCGCCTTCGGCCCAGTAGTCGTTCTTCCGGAGATGATGGGAAAGGTAGCGCTCGCCGTTTCGGATGACACCCACTGTGATCATGCCGAGCAGCAACGCGTGAGACGTGTTCATCCTCAACGCCGCGCTCCTGCCGAATCCGGGGTAGAGTGGCTCCCCCTAAAGTGGTAGGTCTGCAGCTCCTTCTTCGGGTTGATCGCGCAACCAGCCGTAATGGTTTTCGAGCGCCACCTCCGCTTTGTTTATGTCAGACGCAAAACCCTCAACACTTCGTGTCGAGGAAATCGGCCCGTCCAGACGCACCTGAAGCGCCTACCCCTATTTCGGTAGGCGAGCACGCTGGACGGAACGCTCGGGTGGATTGAATAAGGCACGCGAACAATGAAAAGCGGATTGAAAATTCCATCGCTGAACGTGCGCGATTGGCTCATCCATCCGCACGCGATCACCGTTCTCGCGTTCACAATTGCAGCGGTGGCGCTCGCGATTGCCACGTGGTTCGTGCTCCGAAATGTGCGTCGAAACGAGCCCGGATTGAAAGCTCCCGTCGCGTTCGTGCTCGCGCTCGTAGTCGCCGCGAGCGGCGTTTTCGGGAGCTTTCGCCTGCCGGAAAAATGGCAGCTTCCGAGCGCGATCTGCGTGTGCTGCATCGCGTGCGCGCTGTTCTTTTTTGCAGACCGAAATCGGTTCGTACGCGATCCACGCGGCAACATCGTCGCGGATCGTTGGGAAATCGCGCTCGCGTTCGCGCGCTTTCGTTGGACGCGCGATAAGGTGAACCGGCACTTCTTCTTCACCGGCGACACTGGCTCGGGAAAGACGACAGGCATGAATGCGCTCCTCACGGCGCTGATGCAGCGCAATCCGCGCCTCGGTGGAATTGTGATGGCGAACAAAGGCGACGAATGGTTCTTCCTCGAATGGCTCGCGAAGAAATGCGGTCGCGAGCAAGACCTCATCCGTTTGCGTCCACGCGCACCGGGTGAACCCGTTGGAGAATTTCGTCACCGGCTCAACGTAACAGGTGATGAACGGCTGCCGTTCACGACGCGTGCGCGTATCCTGGTCGACACAGCGGCGGCTCTGAATCCGAAAGACGAAAAAAGTTTCTTCAAAATCAAAGGCGCAGCGCACATCGGACGCGCGCTTGAATTGTTGAGTGATATCGGTCGTCGGCCGACTCCCACCAATGCCTACGCGCTGCTCACGTCGCAGAAAGAATTGGAAGGGGCGCTCGCCAAACTGACGGAGCAAGAGCCAACGCTCCGGCGTATCCGCCTCGCTGAAGTTTTAGAGCAAACCTACCTGAAGCACGAGGCGAAGGAGCAGCGCGCCGGCGAAATCGGCACGTCTCAAAACTATCTGGAATACCTCGGCACGCCGGAAGTCGCTGAAATATTTAGTAGCGATGAACCGGATACGTGCAGCATCGCCGACGTGGATAAAGGTAAAATCTTCTGCGTCGATGTGCCGCAGGACTACACGACAGAGCGCCAATACATCTTCACCGTGATGAAGCTGCTCCTCTACCGTCACGCGCTGCGCCGCTATGCGTTGCCGCCATGGGAGCGTTACGCACTCAACCAGCTGTTCTACATGGGCGACGAATTTCAGACCGCAATCACAGCGAGTTACGACGGCACCAGCGACTTCAACGTCGTGGACCGGCTGCGCGATTGCTGGCTCACGCTGATCATTTCGGCGCAAGCGTTTGAGTCCTTGATCCCTCCCCAAACCAAGGACCAAGCCGAAGTCCTCGCGCTCAACCTGAAGAATCTCTTCATGTACCGTGCAGCGTCAGAAGCCGACGCATTGCGTTGCGCTAATGCGCTGGGGCGCCATTACGTTGAACGCGCCACTCGCACCGTGAACGCAGATCACACGGCCTACACCTACCAGCGAGTCGAGGAGTTCCGAATCAAACCCCACGAGTTTCGGAGCCTTCCCGATCACACCGCCGTCGTGCGCCACTGCACCAACGGCTACCGCAAAGTCCGGCTCCGTCCGGTCTGATCACTTACCGAAAACCGCATTTCCGATCCCGAAATGAACCCGAACGACCATTCCTATCCAACTCCGGAGGACCTGATCTCCTGGCGCGCCGAGGAAGACCCTGTACGTTTCATCTCGGAAAAACTGAAGGTGAAAGAAATGGGGCCCGCCGATCACATTCGCACGAAGCACGAGGTGAAAGAGTTTGTGGAATCGGGCCGCCGAAACGCGGCGGAAGATCTGCTGAAGCGGGCGCAAGCGCGACGGGAGCTGGCGCAATCAGCAACGATTCGGCAGTACCAGCAGCAGGGGCGGAGTATTTCGTCAGAATAATCGCTCAGGCCCGCTGAAACGACCAACTGCTCAAAATGCGAACTTATTCTGTCGTAATATTGATCGGGACCGGGGTGGCGACCTGCTGAACGATGGGAGTATAGAGGTCCGCGGTCTGTTCGGGGGCGCGAATCGAGACCACTAAGGAGTAACGAATTCGGTTCTCGTATCGTCGGAGATGTGGACGCAATCGCCACCAACCGGTTACTGGATATACCGCTATTCGCGACTTGCTTCCCAATTGGGCCGCCGTTCCTCGCCAAGTGTCCTGGTGGATTGAGCCTCGGCTTCTAGCCTTCGGCCCGACGAGCCATTCGTTCGTCTCGGCGTCACCGCTGCTTTCGTAGTCATCGGGATCGATGCGATCCGACCGATTGATGCGCTCACGAAACGCTTGCTCACTCTCCAGCGGCCGCTGGACTTCAAATCGCAGATGGCAGGAGCCGTAGCGATAACGCTCCGTGGTAAGCCGCGTACCCGGATTAGGCTCAATGAAATAAGAAAGCGTAACGCGCATCTCGACGTGTGCTGCGCCCAGCGCTTCCAAGGCGTCCTTCGGCCAAGGTAGATTATGAAACCGCATTTCATTCGTCTTGAAGACCGAGCCTTCTTTCTTGAACGGTTGAAACTCATCCTCGACGACCAAGGTCACGGCACTTCGCGCAGTTCTCAATGCGCGCAGCAAGCTCGGCTGCCCGTGCCCGCAGTGCCTCATTAAATCCATGACGTCCGATTTCCGAGAAAGATCGCGCCCAGCTACCATGCCGTCTGTCCATTCCGCACTGTGAATGAGGAGAGCCCGGATGGTCTCCGGCCATGCATTGGGATATTCCTTTTGGATGATCGCGCCTAAACGAGCGGTTTGCGCGGAGGATGCGCTCGTGCCGTCTGCGGTGGTCAATAGTCTCTGCGCAAAGGCTGCATTGGTGGTCAGTAGTTTGAGGTCCGCGTGATCCCAAACCGTTTGATCGTTCTCGATATAACGATTGCCGCCTTCGAAAACGACGTCCGGTTTCACCGGCCATTCCTTGTCCCATGAGCAAGAAGTCGTGGACATGGGGGCGAGTGCTCCGCGGATCGCAACAACTGGTTTTCCCGAAAAACTTGGATCGCGAATCACGTCTTTAGCGGTGCAGGCGCCGACTGTGACAACATTCCACGCCTGCGCCGGGTCCTGCACCGACCAATCGCGGTTTTTCGCAGGATAGTCGCTGGCCTGAGCGCAGTGATTGTTTCCCGCGCTCAGGATAATCAAACGCGGCACGACAGGGTCTTCCCCGCGTGCGGCGCAGAGCTGATCCGTTGCGGCTGACCATGCGGTGGGGCGCCCGTCAAAACAAGTATTCCAAGCGGTGACCTGCTGCGCGAACACGCGCCTGCGCTGCGGGGCTGCTTGTTCCACCGCGGCGATGGTGTCTCGCACGATATTGCCCCACTCGTCCCGCGGCTGGGGATCGGCGTCATTAAGTATCTTGCCCGACTCCAACCAGTGCGTAGCGACAACCGGAACAGTGGATAGAAGCGGCTCGGTAAGGTCGCCGAATGCAGCCAAGCCGGCCATCTGAGTGCCGTGGCCATTCCCGTATTGGTGGCGATCGTCAGTACCCCAAGCCGGCAGGTAGGTGTGTAGACCGTTGGGCGCCACGACCGCTGCGAGCAAGGGGTGAGCGTGATTCAACCCGGTATCGAGCAGGCAGACCGCTGGCGCACTCGCAGACTGCGCGACGAGCTGTGCTGCGGTCGCCTCGATAAATGCCCGTTGCTCCTCGGGCGCCATCTCGTCAAATTCAGCCACACCGACAGCCGGCGCGCGCAATTCAGTCAAACAGTCCAGCAATTCGACCGAACCTTGAAGTTGCTCACGGGTGGCGTGGATAAGGTGAATGGTGGATTCCGGAAGGTTGAGCGGGCGCCCGATGAGGCGAACGCCCGCCACTTGGGCTGCGGCACGAAACCGCGCCAGAATCGCCGCGCGCTCGTCCTCGGATTCCCCAGCGCGCAGCCAAGCTTCCCATGGCACGTTCTGCCCGGCTTGCGGGATGTCGGTTGGTGCAGTCCAAAAAGCCTCGAACGCGGCGTGCCGGATTTCCTCTATCGAGGCAACGAGCGGCTGATGCCGGGGTGTGTCTCCTCCGGGTTTCGTGAACTCATCGCGATATTGGGAAACGAGCGCCTCGAAGGTCTCCAACTTGCCTGGAGGGATGCGCACCAAGGCGAACTCTTCGATGCGCGTCGCCCCGTCCGGTTGGACGACGGAGTGCTCGCGTATGTTCAGGAGTTCAATTCCTTGGCTGCGCCGCTCAAGCCTACCTGTTTCGAGTTTGAAACCAGAGCCGGATGCGAACTCGACGACGATACCATATTCAGTCGGCAGACCTCGCGCGGTGCGGGCCTGACGTTCCGCGGCATCGGTCTGCCTCAGTGTCTCCAGTTGGCGGAGCAGCTTAGCCGCGTGTTGTGCTCGGTCCCGGGGAGGAAAAGACGGGCCGCGCTGTCCACCTATGTTGGGATTGGTAAACCCGATTCCTTCGACTCTGCCACTGACAAAAACGTGGGGAAGATTGCGTTCGTTTTCGCCGGGCATGGTTTAGAGCGCAGGTCGCGTAAGAAAAGCGCGGCGCTCCTCCAGCGCAGCAAGCAAATCGGCTGTCTTTAGATCGGCCCGTCCCTCGAGAAGAAGGGATTTTATAGCTTCGTCGCAGGCCCTGACGACCTCGGCATAGCTCAATCCCTCCGCAATCTTTGCGACTTTCGCGAGAGCAACGCTAGCCTTGACCGGGCACAGAGCGAGCCGGCGCCGAACCGTTTCAGTGAGGAGTTCTTTGCTCGGCAATGCGAAGGCGAGCAGGTCGTCGAAGCGGCGAAACAAGGCTTGGTCCAACGCGTGACCGTGATTGGTAGCCGCGATGACCAAGCTGTTCCCACGGTAGGACTCCAGCAGCATGAGGAAACTGTTGAGGACGCGTCGCATCTCTCCTACATCGCTGGCGCTTCCGCGCTCGGTGCCGATCGAATCGAACTCGTCGAAGAGATATACGGCGCGCACTTTTTCCATTGAGTCGAAGATCAGGCGGAGCTTCGCGGCCGTTTCTCCCAGAAATTTCGTCATCAGCGCGTCGAGGCGCACGACGAACAATGGCAACCCCAATTCGCCGGCGAGTGCGTGAGCGGTCATGGTCTTTCCGCAACCGGGTGGGCCGGCGAGGAGCAGCTTCTGGCGCGGATGCAGATTGTGGCCGCGCAGCATGGCCATTTGCCGATGTTCGCCGACGATGCGCTCCATGCGCGCCTGCATGGCCTTGGGCAAGACCATATCCGCGAGCTTCGTCTGGGGGTGAAAGACGGCAAAGAGTTCACCCAATTCACCGCGTGCGGCGGCGAAGGGGATGGTTTCACCAACCGTCTGCCGAGGCACAAGACGCTCCTTTGCCTTCTCGATCATGCGCCGCAACTCGTCGGAGAATTCTGTATGCCCCTTGCGCGCTTCGCCGGCCGCGACCTGCATGGCGATGGACATGAAGCGTCCCTGGTCACCGTCGAAGTGACTCTGCATCAGAGCACGAACTTGGTCCGCAGAAGCCATAAGAGTGGTAGAACGGTGTGCAACAGGTGACGCCTAGTCGAGCGTCGGCTGTCGGAGGAATTCATTCAACCGGGCCACGACGAGCTGACGGCGAAGGGCCAGAAACTCCTTGTAGCGATCCAGAGCAAGCAGATCGGAGCTGGTGGGGATGCATTGGGCATGAAACGATTCCGCGCCCACCTTTTCCAACAAAGGAGGCAAATAGTCAGCCGGAGCCTTGTCGCTAATCCCCCGATTGGTCTTGCCGCCGATAAACGCGAGATTCGCAATATCGTCGGCTTCGCGCGAATTGTAGGTATTCTTCAAATACGACTTGGGGAAGATATGATGGAACTGCAATCGGTGCTGCGTTCCATTATGATCGAGAGCGATAGTGAGATTTGAGCGCCAGTCCTTCGCCCCAGCGGCGCGGAAGGCGAGGAACATCGTCTTGAATATCGCGCTACGTTGACTACGGCCATCCAGCTCCTGCGTTGAGAAATCCAATCGGCCGACCTGAGTGCGAAGCCTTTCTAATAGCTCAGCCGTGCCCCCACCATGACGCAGCGCTGCGAGATCCTGATCAAGGAATGTCTCGCTCGATCCTCGTGAGTAGCGGCCCTTTGCATTGGCCACAAGCACCCAATAGCGCAGCTGCGCTTCCTCGGTTGGGCTGATTTGGTAGTCTCGTTTGTGACCGTAGTAGCCGAGAGCGACGATGAGGAAGGGCGAGGCGAGCAACGCCGGGCTGTCGATGCCGACATTATGCTTCAGGAAATTGAGCGCGAACTCCATGCCCTTGACCGCTTCTTTCCAGCCCGATTGCAGTGCTTCCAACGGCAGACCGCCAACGGTAAGGAAGCGCGATTGGCCAGTGGCGAAGGTGACGAGGTTTTTGAGATGAATACCAAGATCGAGATCGAAGCCCGCTTTGGCACAACTGTCCTGAAATGTCTGAAATACTTTCAACGAGCCGCGCCAGCGGGCGGTGATCTGCGCGAGAGCAAGATCGGAGCTGCGGAGCTTAGCTCCAAGAGAATTCACACGGACGAAAATTTCCGTCACCTCGTCGTAGCCAAGGCTGCGCTCCAATACATCCATGCGGTAGATGTATTTCTTGATGCCGCGTAGGCGGGCGAGGCGCTGGCTGTATTTCTTAAAGCGCGGATCACTGACCTTCTCGATGCCCGCGCGTTCGAGAAAGGGTGCATCCTCATCGGTCTTGAAAACATCGCTGACTTTTACCCAGTGGGAGAGCTGCTCCAATTTTCGCGTGGCGACGACGAACGCCAGGTCGTCAAAACGTTTTTGGAGTTCATCGTCGGTTGAGTCCGGGGCTTCCAGATCGAGCTCGTTCTCTTCCTCTTCGTCGCCGCCATCTTCGTCCACCTCGGTCACGACGGCGAGCTGGTCAGGGTGTTCCAGATTGAAGAGCAGTTCGATGGGACGTTTGCGGCCGCGCACCGTCACCGGCTGACCGCGAACGACCGCAGAGAGCGAAGTCAGGCGTTGCTGGCCGTCGAGCAAGAGGCGCTTAGTTTGGAATGCTGCCGCCTGCTGCGGCACGGCGAAATCCTGGAGAGGCACAGAATCGTCGGTTTCCCACAGGAGAATCGCGCCCGACGGGTAGCCACGGTAGAGCGAGTCGAGCAAGTCGCGGACGCGGGTGGATCGCCACACATAGCGGCGCTGCATCTCGGGCAAGCGCAATTCGCCACGCTCGATCATGCTGACTAACTCGTCCACAGTCGCTTCGGCTTTGGCCATGGGATTAACCGTTGAAAATTTGGTCGAAGAGTGACGGCATTAAGGCGTCGTCGGCCGCGATAGTTTTATCACTCATTTCCTGGCTGGTTCGAAGTTGGTTCAGTGCCTTTGCCGCTTCGTTCTGTTTTTCGATGGGTGGAAAAGGCATCTCCAAGCCGAGAAGCATCTCCGGGCGAATTCGCTCGCGTCGGGCACCGACGCCGCGGGTTGCTGAGGCAAGTTGATCGCGAAACCAAGGAGTGATCACCAAATGCGACAGGTAGGCGGGATTGCACTCACCTTGAATGCAAGAAAAGGTGCGATACTCAGGTGAAACGAACCACCCGTCGAACTCCGCGCTGCAGACGCCAATTGCGCCTTCCCATCCCTTGACTTGGCTCATGACGAACATGCCGGGGCGTAGAACGTTGAATGAGCGGTAGGTGGTGGCGGTTCCAGCAACCGGAGCCTTCTTAAATAGACCCAGACCGAAACTGCGGATTCCTACTTGGGGATACGATCCTGCCGGCACCACGCCACATTGTTCTTCGGCGAGTTCGAAAAGCTGACTGAGGCGCACCACGCGATTCTTCGATATCGCGAGATGAAGGCTGGTCGTGAGCGCTTCTCGCTTGAGCCGTGTTTCTTCCCGGAGCTGCTGGAGGCGAGTGAGGCGGGTCTCGATGGCATCGAGCCGAGCGGTGAGGCGTTGCTGCGCAGCGAGCGGCGGGAGGGGGATTCGAAGTTGATTGAAAAAGTCCTCGTTGTAACGGTTGCGCGTAGTAGGCGTGCTACCTTGGCAGTCTGCTTCTACTCGTTTCCAAACGCATGGCTGACGAAACCAATGAAAGATGAATCGTAAATCGACCTGAGCCGAGCGTCGTGGTGCAAAAATAGGGAATTCGTTGGAAACGTAGCCGTCATCGAGTTTTTCATCGATCAGCGAGAACGCTCCGCGCCACGCAAATAGACGGCTATAGATGAAATCTCCTGCTTTAACGCGATCGAGATAAGTAGCCGAGATTTCACTCCCCAATTTCGTCTCGCGATGGAAAGCGCCATTTCCTTCCAAACGAACGCCGAGAAGTCGGTATTCTTCGTCCGGCATCACGCGTTCCGTCCGTGTCAC
This sequence comes from Opitutaceae bacterium, assembly GCA_035765635.1. Classification (GTDB taxonomy): domain Bacteria; phylum Verrucomicrobiota; class Verrucomicrobiia; order Opitutales; family Opitutaceae; genus EW11. Next base: position 56,879 of record DASTWZ010000049.1, on the reverse strand, counting down.
CGGTTCAAGCACCTCACCCAGTGCAACCTCAGTCCACCCCGGCTTCATGCGAGGGCCTCCACCTCGGTTTTAATCTCTTCCATGAGGCGCAGGATTTCTCGCTCCTTCGCGATGATGTCGGCGACGAGTTCATGCGGTGGAACGTGGTCGAGCGCCTCAGCGCTGTTAGGGTTCTTGGCGTCGAGATTGTAGATCGGCCAGTAGAGTCCATCGCCTGCGGCCTGTTCATCGGCCTGGCGTTTGCGCTCGGCCACTGTATCGGCTTCGACGCTCGCGAGCTGTTCGCGCAGCTTGGCTCGCTTCGCCTCCGGCGCTTCCTTGAGCTGATCCTCGATCGAGACCACCTCACGCTCCAGTTTTCGAATACGTTCGGCGGCGGCGGTAGCTGCTTCCCAGTGCGGCTTCGCGGCCGCAACGGCGTTATCGCGGAGTGCGCCGAAATCCACTACCCACGCTCGCTCATTCGCCTCGCGCTTGGCGGCGGTGAACCACTTCTTACATGCGGCCATGTCATCAATCTGCATAGGCATGGTCTTCGTGTATTTTTTCCGACCCTCCGGCAGTGCGACTTGATAATACCAGATGGTTTTCGTCGGAGCCGAGCGATCGAAGAAAAGGATATTTGCCGGGATATCCGTGTAAGGCGCAAACGTGCCCTCGGGAAGGCGGACGATCGTGTGCAGGTTGAAGTCCTTTAGCAGTTCTTCCTTAATGCGGGCACACACGCCATCGCCGAAAAGCGTGCCGTTGGGCACGACGACGGCGGCACGGCCGGGAGCCTGTCCGCGCACAGGGCGGCGGAGTTTTCGCATGATGTATTGAAGGAAGAGCAGCGCTGTTTCGGCGGTCTGCTTGTCGGCGGGGAAATTGTTGAGGATACCACGCTCCTCTTCGCCGCCGAAGGGCGGATTGGTAAGGATGACGTCCACCCGGTCGGCATCACCGATCTCGGTGACCTTTTGGGCAAGCGTGTTTCCGTATTTGATATTCGGATATTCAAGACCGTGCAGGAGGAGGTTCATCTGCACGAGCATGTAGGGGAGTGGCTTGGCCTCCTGGCCGTGCAAGGTCTCGCGCTGCAAGACCCGGCGATCTGAGACGGATTTGCACACGGCCGCGAGGTGGTCGTAGGCTTCGACGAGAAAACCGCCTGTGCCGCAGGCCGGGTCGAGCACGGTCTCCCCGAGGCGGGGCTTCGTAACATCTACCATGAACTTAACTACCGGGCGAGGCGTGTAGAACTCACCGCTGTCTCCCGCGGCATCGCGCATTTCGCGCAGCATGTTTTCGTAGAGCCGGCTGAGGGTGTGCATCTCCTCACTGGCGGTGAAGTGGATGCCGGAAACTTTATTGATGACATCGCGCAGGAGGTAGCCGGATTCCATCCGGTTGCTCACGCCTTTGAACACGTTGGCGATGACGTCAGGCCGCGCCTTGCCGGATTCGGACGAGAGGCCGCGCAGGTAGGCAAAGAGTCCGGGTCCTTTGGTGCCGTCGGGGCGCGTGGTTTCGTCCTGGGAAATGAACTTGAGCAACTCCGGTCCCGTGATGCCCTCCGGCTGTGCTGCCCAGTCGCGCCAGCGGTAAGGCGCCGTGATGACAGGGGTGTATTTCTTGCCGGCGAGCTTCGCCTCCTGCTCGCCGGCGAGCTCCATATCGTCGAGGAACTTCAGAAAGAGAATCCATGTAAAGAGCGGAAGCCGGTCGAGGTCACCGTTTAGCCCTTTGTCTTTGCGCATGATCTGGCGCGCAGACTTGATGAGCGCGCTGAGGCGCTGGGCTGTGGTGAGGGTCGGAGAGTCTTTCTTCGAACGCGGTTTCTTTTCGACGGCAGCAGAGGCGGACTTGGGCATGAGAATGGGAGCAGGCAACGATCAGGCGGCGTAGAGATGTTTTTGGAGTTCCGCGATAGCCGTGCGGAACTGGTCGGCATCGCCAAAGCGAGAGATGATTTCCGGCACGTTACCAAGATCGGAGAGTGGCGGGACCTTCAGCGAATCCGGAATGGAGAATTCAGCCGGGCCGTGGTCGGCATACTTCGCGAGCAATGTGTCGAGGATCTGACGAGCAGCATCGCCAAACGAGGCGAAGAAATCGGACTTCTGCGAGCGGACGCGAGCGGCTCGCTCGGCACGCGTGAGCACGGGCGCGTTCCATGCCAGATTGCAAAGGACGTCAAAGGGGTCCGACTGCGGCTGACCGAGGGCGACGGCGACCTCATCCGCGTCGATGCCGTGCTCGCGCAGCGCGTCAATTGTCTCGGCGCGCCGGTCTGGATTTGACCAGTCGTGACGAAGCGCGGCGGCGTCCGGAAACAGTGCGCGGACCGTATCACGAGTGTAGTCGCGAAGCTCGGTGACGCGGAGCTTTTTCCCTTCGGAGTCCAGGTCCTGGGTCGCATGGGTGACGACCGCGACGCTGCCTTTCTCAACGTAGAATTTCCGAGGTTGAGCCGGCGGCTCGGGCGGGTCGACAATGACAGAAGAGCCCGCTTCCTCAGCGACACCGCCCTCACCCTCGGATTGCGTAGGCACATCGTCGTCGTCGACCGAGGTTGGACCTGAATCGACCACGGTCGTCTCTACGGCGGCGCCGTTTTCGTCGATCTTTGTTTCGGAGATTAACTCGGGATCGCCGTCGAACTCTTTATCGGCGAAGTGGCGGGTGGCCGTCCCGGTGTAGTCGAGAATGTTGAAGAAAAGTTTCCCGTAGTCCTCGCGCATGCGCGTGCCTCTTCCAATGATCTGCTTAAACTCCGTCATTGTTCCGATGATCCGAATCAGCACCACATTCTTCACCAGGGGCGCATCCACGCCGGTGCTGAGAAGCTGCGAGGTAGTCAAGATAACCGGCGTCTGCGTCTCCAGCTCCTGAAAGCGGCTCAAGTGGCCCTTGCCTATATCGCCCTCGTCTGAGGTGACACGACACACGTAGTCGGGATACGTTTTAACGAGATCAGCGTTCAGGTTATTGAGCAGCTGACGCATCTCCTCTGCGTGCTCCTGGTCCACGCAGAAGACGATAGTCTTGTCGAAACGGTTCGTCTGCTTGAGGAAATCGGTCAGGTGCTTCGCAATGGCTTCGGAACGCGGGCGCAGCGAAAGGCGCTTTTCGAAATCGGCGGTATGATATTCCTCGTCAGGGATCTCGCGTCCAAGTTTGTCCAATTCACCCTTTGTGGGACGCCACCCAGTAGCATCGGCAGCAGTGACGACACGGTGAACGCGATAAGGCGCGAGAAAGCCATCCGCCAACCCCTGACGGAGGCTGTATTGATAGATTGGGTTCCCGAAATACCGGTATGTAGCTTTGTTGTCTTTGCGCAGTGGCGTCGCGGTCATGCCGAGCTGAACTGCAGGCTGGAAATATTCGAGAATCTCGCGCCACGAGGACGACTCTTTTGCGCTGCCGCGGTGACACTCATCGACAATGATCAAGTCGAAGAAATCAGGCGCAAACTCCCGATAGAGTCCCGGCCGACGCTCGTCCTCTGCGATGGATTGATAGGTCGCGAAATACATCTCGCGACTCTTCACCACCTCACCGTTTTCGATCTTGTGGCGGGCTTCCCCGAAAGGGACGAAGGTCTTGTCCTTCGGATCATCAACGAGGATGTTGCGGTCGGCGAGAAAGAGAATCTTCGGCCGGCGGACAGGATCACCAGCACGATTCCAACGAGCTTGCCAAAGCTTGTAGCAGAGCTGGAAGGCGACCACGGTTTTGCCCGTGCCCGTCGCCATCGTGATAAGAATGCGCTGTCGGCCACGCAGGATGGCTTCCAATGCGCGATTGATCGCGATCTGCTGGTAATAGCGCGGTGGACGCTCCGGATCGGGGTGGTTGGGAACGACGAGCTTATCCTGCGCGGCGGTGGGCAACGGAGTCTCTGCACGCAAACGAGCCCAGAGTTCCTGGGGTGACGGGAACGCATCGACAGATTTTTCGATACCCGTGGTGAAATCGAATTCGACGATACCCGTTCCGTTGGTTGAAAAAGCGAACTTCAGACCAAGCAAGATGGCGTAGTCCTTGGCCTGCTGGAGGCCTGCGCTGGGAGTTTTGTAGTCCGGCTTTGCCTCAACGACCGCTATGGGAAAATCATTTCGATAGCGAAGGATGTAGTCCGCCCGCTTGGGTTTGCCGCGGACGATCTTGCCGCCGACGATGCGAACTCGCCCCTTCGGATTGGTGAAGGTGCGTTGCTCGGCGATGCTACACGGGGCCGCTTCCCAGCCGGAGGCCTGGAGCTTGGGGACGACAAAAGTGCGGCAGGTATCGGCTTCGTTCATGGTCACCCCTTGGTTTATCGTCCGCAACGATATGCATCCGCGGCGCCGATTGGCATCCGAGTTACTTGCGAGATATATACGTACGTATCAGAAAACATTCGCGTCCACGTCCAACCCCCGAGGAAGCAGCAGATTCCCTCACCTGAAGAGCCGGAGCCTTCGACCATAGGACAGTGAGATGTGGTGGCGAGGTGAAAGCTATCTGCTGATGCCGGCCCGGGCGACAAAGTCAGAGCGTCCACTACGATAATTAAGACACACCGGTCTTAACGATAGTATTTTAGGCACTCGACGTTCGCGGCAGCGCCGTGCCCAACTGCACGCATTTGATGCTTCGTTCAGGGCAGGCGAACTGCAAGATGAAGAAAACTTCATGAACGACGTCCGTCGGCGTATTTCTCTCAGGATATGGATGGCTTTGGGCGGTGGGAATCTTGGCTGCCAGATTAATCCGATCGAGGTGACGGCCGCGGTCGCAGGATTGCCTATCAGGAAGACTTTGACATCGATCATGTCGACACCGCCGTCGATCAGCTGACGTTGGTGCTTGGAATGTCCACGCTTCGTCGGGTAATCGCCCCATCAGAGATCCCAGCCACGATGTTCGACGCGGCTGGCTCAACATTATTTTTTCCGTCCATGCTGAGCACGGCCTACCGTGGCGTTTTGGAATCGACCAACAACCTGTCGTTGGCGATGACGGCGACGCACGACGGCGAAACCGGCGGCGAATCTGCCGCCGCGACAGCCCAACATTTCGCGACTGCGTTCAGCGGTTCATGCGCCCGTCTAAAGCTGGCCATACTCGACCCTAAGGACCAACTCGCGGAGTCCTCGAATCTTTTTCTGCGCTCTTTTGCTGGCGGCCGTGTGGGCCTTTTGGACGCGCCTTGTGGGTCCGGGGCGGCGAGCGCCGCGTTGCTCGCCACCATTGCGGAATTACGCCGTCAAGAGGTGATTCCCGCTCTGCCGCTAGATGTTTTTCTGGTGGGTGGCGATATTTCACCGCATGCCCTCAATTACGCAGATCGCCTGTTGCAGCTCATGGATCAAGGCCTGCGCGAACAGGCAATTTTCGTGCATCCCTCTTTCCGAATTTGGGACCTGATGGACGAAATCAGCACGACCGAGCTTCTCCATGCCTGGATGGTGCATTCGCCAGATTGCCGTGATCATTTTATGCTTACGGCGAACTTCTCTGGTTTTCTCCACGAAAGCACGCGACTGAACGCAGCCCGGGAGCGACTCGCGGAGATGTTTCGTTGGGCAGCGGTGCGGCGCTCGACTGTCGCTTGGATTGAACCCCAAACCAATGCAGCCATGAAATCGATGTGGCCCCGCTTGTTCAAAGGGCTGCTCGCAAAAGTCGCTACGTTCTTTCGTCAAGCCTCCACGGAGCAATCGAGTCAACCGCTGTGCTCTGACGCGCGTTTCGAGCACCCGCTTCGCACAGGAACTCGCTACAATGTTCGCCTGTCGCTGATGAGGATGACGAGATACCCGGGATGAGCACACCCGGCATTCTCGCTGCGCGTGCGGTGCACCAATATCGTCGCCGCGACATTCTTACTTATGTCGGATTGCGGCAGCATTTGCGCAACCGCAGCGCCCAACGCGACGTTTGGGGTAATGACATCGCCACGGCTTTAGTAATGGAGCGATCGGCGGGATGCTACCATCCCATTTCAACCTTCAAGGAAATAGGGGCCGATGGTGAGCTGACATTCCGCGAACTGCTGCTCCCGCCGCCCCACGAGACTCTTGCCGAGGCCGCGCTTCTCGCCGCCTGCGCGGCAGCCGGCGGTCCCTTCGGACCTCATCCGAGTGTCTTCAGCTACGAGCTCTCGTCAGGGAATGAGGTGAATGGCATTTTTCGTCCCTATTTCCGAGGATTCATCGATCGACACAAAGCGATTGCGGCCGCCTGTCGCGGGAATCCCACCGCCGTTGTGATTCATACCGACGTGAGGCGATTCTATCCCTCCATAACGGGTGAGGTGGCCCGCGCCGCCTGGCTCACCGCGTGCGAAGCGGCGAATCTCGGGACGACTTACCGCACCCTCGGGAGCAAAATACTCGCTGACTATGAGCGGGCCAAGACGGACGGCGCCGTTCTGACCGGCCCGATGTTCAGCCACATGCTCGGCAATCTGGTTTTTCGCGCGATCGATAACGAGATGTCCACACGCGCTCCGGGATGTTACTTCCGCTATGTTGATGACGTGGCAATCGTTGCTCCATCTCAAATGGCTATCGCACTCGAGCATCATCTTGAGCGGCTCCTCGAGGTAAGAGGATTGACGCTCAATTCGAAGAAGCGGCTCGAAGTGCCAGCTGCAGAATGGGTGAAGAGTGAGGCTGATTTCGACGATGTCGCAGGGCCGTCTTGGAAGAGCTTCGTCGGTCAGATGAAACAAATGCTGATGCTCTATCCGGACGTAAGAGAGTATCTCCGTGCTCAGTTTCAAGAACACGGGATCCGGATCCGGCCTCTCGACTACTCTGAGGTGGAACAGGAGCGGTCGTATCTCACGCGGACCGCCACGCTCCTAAAGCGACGCTGGTTTCGAAGGAAAACGCGAAGCCTCGCAATGCTGCCCGTAGTTGCGGAGTGTTTAGCTTTACGGAAGCAATATTTCTCAGATGCACAAAATCTCCTATCGCGGTTCAATCAATTGGATGGATTTGAGCGCAAACGATCGCTTTACCGGCTGCGTTTTCTAACCTCCAGGCTCGTCTATATCGCCCACCCGGATGACCTGAAATTCATGGAGGATGCCCTTGCCGGGGTTCCTGAGTTTGCGATGGTGTCGACCGTATTTCGGTGCCTGCACGACGGCGATGTGACGCCACTCCTGCGCTTTGGCCCGGCAGCCGCTCAAGCCGCTGCACAGCCACTTAAGGCATTGTCGCGCCCTCTGCGGTGCAGGCCGCGTGAGTGGAGCGACGTGAGTGTGCAAGCTTACGCGATTCTTCGCCTCAACGGCATCACGTTTAGCGAAGGTCCTTCCAACACGCCTGACGACCCGCTGATACGGTTCTGTGAGTGGGACGATCGCGCACGATCACTGTGGGATAGCCGAAACGCATATTTTCGAGAGCTGGCATGCGTGCACGGAATGACGAAAACGGACCTTAACTCATGGGCGATCGAGACGGCGTTTGATCGCGACGACGATCTGGTCTTCGACATGCAAGAGCTGATGCAGGGATCATCGTAATTAGCGCAGACCACGCCATCCAAGTGCATCGTCGAATTTCGCCGCGCTTATTCTTAGCTCCATTCTTAGTCCCTGCCCTTTAGTGAAAACAAAAGCCCGCAACTCACTGGGAATTGTGGGCCTCTAAAGTTGGCGTCCCCACGGGGATTCGAACCCCGGTTCTCACCGTGAAAGGGTGGTGTCCTAACCGGGCTAGACGATGGGGACTAACCGCGGAAAGGGGCTGAACGTAGGGTGGACCAAAACGCGCGCAAGCACTTTTTTGGGACGAGATTTCAAGAGGCGCATCAGTCTCGTTTCGACATCATTTCGTCTTCGTCTCGCCCCCCCCTTCCGACACCGGACGGCTATCTCATACCGATTCGTTTCCCTACCGATTCACAGCACCGGCGAACTGCGTCCGGTAGAGCTGCGCGTAGAGTCCGCCTGCATCCAGCAACTCCTCGTGGCGGCCGCGTTGCACGATGCGGCCTTTTTCCAAGACCAAGATCTGGGCGGCGGACTGCACCGTCGACAGACGATGCGCGATGACGAGCGAGGTTCGGCCCGCCAGCGCCGTGCGAAAAGCGATCTGAATCGCCCGCTCCGACTCAGAATCGAGATGCGCCGTCGCCTCATCCAGAATCACGAAGGGGGGCGCTTTCAAAAGCAGCCGCGCGATCGCCACACGCTGCCGCTCACCACCAGACAGACGATGGCCGCGTTCACCAATCACAGTGTCGAGGCCCTGCGGCAGCGCTTCCACCGCCGACAAAATCTGCGCGTCGCGCAGCGCCGCCTTCAACTCCGCCTCGCTCGCGTCGGGCCGCGCGTAAAGCAAGTTCGCCCGCAAGGTGTCGTGAAAGAGATGCGCGTCCTGCATCACCATGCCGACCGTCTCTTGTATCGACTTTATGGTTACGTCGCGCAAATCGACGCCATTCATCCGCACCGCGCCCGAGCGCGGGTCGTAAAGTCGCGCCGCCAGCTGCGCGAGCGTGCTCTTCCCGGCGCCAGAGGGCCCGACAAGCGCAATCATCTGCCCTGGCTCCGCCACGAAACTCACATCGTGCAAGATCGTGTTCTCGGGAAACGGACTTAGCACCGCCACGGACTCCAGCGAGGCCAGCGAGACTTCCTTGGCCGTCGGGTAACGGAAGGTCACCCGATCAAACTCCAACCGCACCGGCCCCGCGGGTATCGGTTGAGCATCGGCCTTCTCCGCGACGAGCGGCTTCAGATCGAGCACTTCGAAAACGCGTTCGAAAGAGACCAACGTGGTGAGCACATCGACCTGCAAATTTCCGAGCGCGGTCAACGGCCCGTACAAGCGCAGCAAATACGAAACGAGCGCAATCAAGGTTCCCACGTCGAGCGCTCCTTCCGCCGCCAATGTGCCACCCCACCCATAAACGACCGCGACGGCGAGCGCCGCCATCAACGCGAGTCCGATGTAGAGAAGCCGCGCGCAGTTAGACGCGCGGAAACGCGTCTCGCGCAGGAGCGCCGCACGCTCGGCGAAAAGCGCCAGGTCCTCTTGGGGCCGTCCGAAAATTTTCGCGAGCAACGCGCCGCCGACGTTGAAGCGCTCAATCATCAAGTTGTTCATCTCCGCCGTGCGATCGTAAGCCTCGCGGGTTAGTCTGCGCATTTTCCCTCCCACAAAACGGGCCGGCAAAACGAACGCGGGAATCAGCAGCAAGCTCGCCAGGGTCAACCGCCACGACAGAACAAACATCGTCGTCAACACGAGCGTGACGGTCAGCAGATTGCCAACCGCGGTGGACAAGATGTCGGTGAAGGCGTCGTTCACGCCCGAGACGTCGCTGTTCAGGCGGCTGACCATCGCGCCGGTGCGCGTGCGGCTGAAAAACGCCACCGACATTTGCTGGACGTGCGCGAAAACTTTTTTCCGGAGGTCAAAGACGATTTCGAGGCCGATCTTCGTCGCCATTGTGCGCTGCACAAAGGTCAGAGCGGAATCGATCACCGCCACGCCCGCCGCCGCAAACGCCAATTCCAGGACGAGCTTTGTATTGCCGGTGAGGATACCGCGATTGATCAGCTCCCGGTAGATCAGCGGATTGATCAACCCCGCCGCCGAATCCAACGCGACGAGAAAAAGAAAGACGCTGAGAATTCCGTAGTAAGGCCGTCCAAATTGCATCACCCGGCGAAGGGTGCCGGGCGCCATTTTGTGATTCAGCACCGAGTCGTCTTTTTTGAATCCACCTGCGCCTCTCATGATGTGCCTTCACCACATCGCGCCGCCGATCCGTGGCAACGCAGAGTTCGCTCGAGGCCTCGGGTTCCTTGCCGAATCGCGGTGATTTTTTTAGCCGCAAGAAGGCGCAAAAAAACGCAAAGAGGCTATTACTCGTTCGACCCAATTCAGACATCCGTGACCTATAAGCGGTCTGGTATTTTGGTTTGGAGCTCCAAACCAATACTCCAACCGTGTTCTGGAGCAGAAATTGCGATCGAACGTCGCCGACCCAAATCCTCTTTGCGTTATTTTCGCGCATCTTTGCGGCTAAAGGTATTTTGAAGCGCTCAGCCACTCACCGCTTCTCGGCGATTTCTGCGGCGCGTCGGAGGAGGTGGTTTTTCAACGCAGGGTCTTCGGTGAGGCTGGAGGCTCGCTCGAAAGCGGACTGGGCCTCTTCGTTTCGGCCGAGACGTGACAAGATGTGGGCGCGCGCGGCCCAGTAGGGTTGATAGGTGGTCACTCGCTGGTCGGAGATCTCGTCCAGAGCCGCCAGACCTCGCTCCGGACTTACGGCCTCGACCAACGCCACCGCACGGCCGACGAGCAAACCAATGCGCGGCGCGATGCGAACAAGTCCTTCGTACAACAACGCGATCTGCGCCCAGTCGATCACGCCCGTTTCGGCCCGATGCGCATGGATCGATTGGATCGCCGCTTCCAATTGATACCGCCCGAAACGCATTTCCCTTCCTCTCCCCTCACCCATTCGTCGCCCGTCCCGCGTCGCGTCAGCTGCCGCGAGTCTCAACTGCTCTTCCGCCTCTGCCATCATCGAACGCTCCCAACGCGTGGTATCCTGCCGGTCGAGAGGAACGAATTCTCCGGCCGCAGTCGTGCGCGCGGCACTGCGGGCTTCGCAGTGCAACATGAGCGCAAGCAGGCCGCGGGCTTCGGGCTCCTCGGGCATCAGTTGCACGAGAGTTCGACCGAGCTGAATGGCCTCGGCAGCGAGCGAACGACGCGTTGTATCCGCTTCGTTGATACTGTCCCAACCGGTCGTGTACGCGGCGTAAATTGCATCGAGCACGAACTCCACTCGCTCCGGCCACTCGGTCGGCTCTGGCACCGAAAAAGGAATCACGCTGTCGCGGATTTTCGTTTTTGCCCGGACCAAGCGCTGGCTCATCGCTTCAGGCGAACTCAGAAACGCCGACGCGATGCGCGCCGCGTCGAGTCCGAGGACGGTCTGCAGCATCAAGGGCGTGCGCGCCGCAGGATCGATCGCCGGATGCCCGCACACGAAGAGGAGCTTCAATCTCTCGTCCGGAAAGGATTGCTGATTCATCGCCACGCCTTGCGCTTCTTCCGTGAGCTGTCGAACGATTGGTGCGAATTCCTCGCGCACTTTCCGTCGCCGCGCCGCATCGATGCGCCGGTTGCGCGCGACTTGAAGCAGCCAGGCCTCCGGCTTGAAAGGCACACCGTCGATCGGCCACCGCTGCAACGCCGCGACCAAGGCATCGCTCAACGCATCCTCCGCGCCAGCGATGTCGCCCGAACGCGCGGCCAAATACGCCACGAGCCGTCCATACGACTCGCGAATCAACGCCTCGATCGCAGTGTGCGCGGCCGCTTCGCTCATTCCATCAGGCCTTGGGCGCCGTTGCGAAAAGCGAGCCGAGCAACGGCCGAACTTCGATCTTCGCGCGGCTTGCCGCCGGATGTCGCGCCGCCCACTCCAGCGCGACGTCGAGATTCGGCACGTCGATGATGGCCAACCCGGCGAGAAACTCCTTCGTCTCCGCCGAGGGTCCGTCCTGCACGTGACGTTTGCCATCGCGGACAGAAACGGTCGTGGCGACTTGCGGAGAGTCCAGTCCCGCTCCGGCCACGAAGACTCCGGCGGCGATCAAGGCCTCACCATAAGCCCGGCCCGCCGCCGCTGTGGCGGCGGGATCGCGTTGCACAAAACTTTCCTGAGATTGGTGAACAAGCAGTGCGTATTTCATGGGTGAAAAGAATTTCTAACGTTTAAGATGAGTCACGCGCCGAAGGGCGTTCAACCCTTGCTCCACTCGTTGTCCCCCGCCACCTGACGCGTGGGAATGTTGAAGCGGTTGAAGAGATTCGTGATTCCGATCGAGAGAAGCAACGTCGCCAATCCCGCTTCGTCGTAGTGCTTCGCCGCGCGATCCCAAACCTCGTCCGGCACCGGGTCAGGGCGATCGCTCAAGCGCGTGACCGATTCCGCCAGCTCCATCGCCGCGCGCTCGGCTTCCGTGAAATACGGAGCGTCGCGCCAGGCGCTGACCGCGAACAGGCGATCGTCGGTTTCTCCCGCCTTCTTCGCGAGCCGCGCGCCTCCATCCACGCACGAACTGCAGCCATTGATCTGGCTGACGCGCAGATGAACGAGCGCGAGGGTTTGCGGCGACACGCCGCCTTTGTAGGTCGCTGCGAGCAGCGCTTGGATTGGTGGCATGATATCGGCGAGAACGGCTGCGGGGGCCTTCATGCGAGGTTGTAGCGTTTTCATGGTCGTTTCCTTATTTTTGGTTGGTTGAGCCTCGAAGAAATTCGCGGCTTCAACCCACCGACGCGCCGGCCATCGCCAGTTCGACAATTGTCGGAAAAAAGTTTTCGCGCCGATCAACACGTGCGTTTTCGCCCGCACTTCCGTCTCGCCCATTTCGCGCATTCTTCCGAAATCGGATGAGATATGACGTTCTCCGAGATCACCGCCGCCCTGCCCCGCGAGGCTGTCACTCAGATTGAAACTTTGCCGTTTCCCAAGATCGCCTCCGGAAAAGTGCGCGAGATTTTCGACCTCGGCGACGCGCTGCTGATCGTCGCGACCGACCGTCTCTCGGCCTTCGATGTCATTCTGCCGGACGGCATTCCTGGAAAGGGCATCATCCTGAATCAAATGAGCCTTTGGTGGTTCAGCCAGGTGCACGATGTTTTGCCGAATCATTTGCTGCCGAACCAAGCGGATATTCTGGCCAACAAATACAAGCTGACGCGCGATGTTCAGTTGCGCAGCATGGTCGTGAAAAAGTTGAAGCCGCTGGCAATCGAATGCGTCGTGCGCGGGTACCTCGCAGGCAGCGGCTGGGCCTCCTACCAAAAAACCGGCGAGGTCTGCGGCATTCCCCTCCCCCCGGGCCTGCGTCAGGCCGACCGGCTGCCCAATCCGATTTTCACGCCGACGACCAAGGCCCCCAAAGGAGCGCACGACGAACCGATCAATGACGCGCAAGGCGAGGCCGTGGTGGGCGCTGCGTTGTACCAGGAGGTCAAGGCAGCCAGCCTCGAACTCTATCGGCGCGGCCACGACCGCGCGAAAAACGCCGGTATGATCCTGGCGGATACAAAATTCGAATTCGGCACCGACGCCGGTGGAAAACTCTACCTGATCGACGAGATTCTCACGCCCGACTCGTCACGTTATTGGCCGCGCGAGAGCTACGCTCCAAATCAGTCGCCTCCGAGCTACGACAAGCAGTTTGTCCGCGATCACCTGCTGGCCATCAAATGGGACCAGAAGCCGCCCGCGCCTCACGTTCCCGCGGAAGTGATCCGCGGCACGCAGCAGAAATATCTCACCGCGCTGCGCAACCTGCTCGGCTGAGAGCGGCTCGCGCGCTCACTCCGGCATTCCTTCGCTCGTCATCCGCGCGAGTTCCTCCGCGATCGAAACCTGGCAGGCCTCGGCCTCCGCGGCGGACAAACCGGCTTGCGCGAGAATCTGCGGCGTGAGTGACCAAAGCTCGTTTTCGATCACCAATCCGTGTCCGAGCGCGTTCGCGATGTAACCGGCCACATGCAGGAGCGCAGTCAGGCGCGCCCGAGCAGGATCCGCCTCGGGCTGGAGGTGATGCTCCACGGGACCGCCGAGGTCTGCGGAAAATTTCCAGAGCTTGAATAACCTGCGAGTGGCGGCGGCGCTGGTGAAACCGAAGGTGTCGGTTTCCCAGGCGAGAACAAGCGCGCCCGTTTCCTTCCGGCCGGCGAGAGGCGCGCAAACCTGCCCTGCGGCCAAACGTTGGAGGAGCAACCGGCCCACCGATCTGAGCAGGCCGAGCGTGTAGCCTAATCGCACATCCTCACCCGCGACCGCGGCGAGTTTCTCCATGGCCAGGGCGGTCGCGACGGAGTTTTCCCACAATTCAGTTCCGCCGACGCCATACATCGGCAGACCGGAAACGTAGAGCTGGGCCGTCATCGCGACGCCCACGACGCGAAACACTTCCCTGAAACCGGTGCGCTGAATCGCTTCGGCGAGGTCGACCGCCGGAGCGCTGCCGCCCGCGGCGGCACTGTTGGCGACACGCAAGAGCCGCGCACTGAGCGCTGCATCCAATTTTAGGATACGCGCGAGATCCTCGATCTCCACATCGGGATTGCGCAGCGCCACGTTGATTCGCTCGAAAATCCGCGGAGTGGACGGCAATTTCTCGGCGGCTGCGGCAAACTTCTCGTCGGTGATCGACAACATGGTTGGGTAACGCGGCGGGCGAGGCGCACTGAATATATAAAAGTATATTGTGGCCACAAAAAGCCGCAGGGCATCGGAGCCGCACCAAACCTATTTTTCCCACGAATCACACGAAGCACACGAAACGACCAAACCTTTTCCCCACGGAATACACGGAAAACACGGACGGGCTCAGACCTCAGAATTCGGATTCCGAATTCTATTCCGTGTTTTCCGTGGGAAACAATTTTCTGAATTCGTGTGCTTCGTGTGATTCGTGGGAAAAATTGCTTTGATGCGGCTCCGCCGCGCTGTGCCTCTTTGCGGCTACAGGTTTGATCGAAGCGCACGCATTATTGCGGGCCGATCTGTCGTTCTTTTACGGATACAGGGCTGTGGCTGCGGAGAAGATCGCGGCGCAGCCAATCCAGCGCGGCGTTCACCGCGCGGACTTTCACCGTGGCGCGCGGACCAGGATAACTGAGTTTCTTCGACCACACGCCGTGCGGCGTATACAGCGCGATATAAATTGTCCCGATGGGATTCTCGGCGGTGCCGCTGCACGGACCGCAATACCCGGTCACGGCCAGCGCGTAATCCGCACCAAGCCGCTCGGCCGCCCCCGTCGCCATCGCGACCGCCGTCTCCGCGCTCACCGCTCCATGCTGCGCCAGCAGGCATTCCGGCACATCGAGGAGTTCCATAATGGAACCGTTGCTGCAACAGACACAGCCCCCTGCGAAAATCTTCGTCGCGCCCGAAATTTCCGTGAAGCAATTCGCCAGCAGCCCGCCCGTGGCCGTCTCGGCAATCGCGAGCATCTTCTCCTGCGAACGGAGAATCTCCGCCGTCACCTTCGAGAGTGAATCGTGCCCGAAGCACATGAAATCTTCGCCGAGCACCCGCGCGCACTCAATGGCAATTTCCTCGAGTTGAAAAAGCTTCAGGGCGCCGCTCGGCGAACTGATTCGACAATCCACTTGGGACTGATGCGCGCAAAACGCGATCGAAAGCGCGTCCCCAAAAGGCTCAAAAATGGGCTGGAGCTTCGACTCGAGCATGGATTCGCCGACGCCTATCGTCCGGATCTGGACGTAGGCCTCGCGATCCATGAGATAACCCATGGCGGCGAGCCGAGGGATCACCTGCTCGACGAACATCGGGTTCAACTCGTTCGGCGGACCCGGCAACATGCACAGAATCTTGCCGTCCTGTTCGACCCAAAGGCCGGGCGCGGTGCCGTTCGCGTTGAGCAGCACGTCGCAACGCTCGAAGCGATAGGCTTGCCGAAGATTGTTTTCCGTCATCTTGCGGCCGAGGCGCGCGAAGCGATCAGCGATGACCTTTTCGATGAGCGGATCGAAAACAAGCTTCTGGCCCAGCACTTCGGCCACGGCTTCGCGCGTGCGATCATCGCAAGTCGGCCCGAGGCCTCCCGTCGTGATCACCACGTCCGCCTGGCTCCAGCTATCGGAAAACTGCCTCGCGATTTTTTCGGCATCGTCGGTGACAGTGACGTTGCGCTGCAGCGAAACGCCCCGGCGGCTGAGATGCCCGCCAATGAACGTGAGGTGCGAGTTCGTCGTCAGGCCGATGAGCAACTCATCACCCAACGTGAGAAGCTCGAAACGTTTATTCAACGACGGGAAAACCGTGGCGGGTGAAACCATACTTGCGGAAACGAAAATTAGGTTAATCTGCGGAAAATGCCAGCCACCGAGCCAGATCGCAGCGAGCCGTTGACGTTGAAGGAGAAGGTCAGGCGGCTGCCCGAGAAGCCTGGCGTGTACATGATGAAAGATCGGCTCGGGCGAATCATTTATGTAGGAAAAGCGAAGAGTCTGAAGAAGCGGGTTTCGTCTTATTTCCAGCCCTCGCGCCCGCTTTCGACGCTGCACCCGAAAATCCGCGCGTTGATCGATCTGATCACCGATTTCGACACGATCGAGGTGAAATCCGAGCCCGAGGCGTTGCTTCTCGAAGGCCGCCTGATCAAACAATGGAAGCCGCGCTACAACACGGACTTTACGGACGACAAACGTTTCCTGCTCGTGCGCGTGGATCTGCGCGAACAGTTGCCGCGCTTTCGTCTGACTCGTTTCAAAAAAGACGATGCCTCGCGCTATTTCGGGCCGTTCGCGCATTCGGGTTTGTTGCGAAAAACGCTCGCGCAGATGCGCCGCCAGTACGGGATCCTGCTCGGCGACGCGAATCCGCAGATGTTACCGGACGGACGTTGGCAACTCTACGACGACGTGCGCCAGGAGCTCTACGGCTTTCCGAATGAAGTGACGGTCGAGCAGTACCGGCATCGCGTGGAGGACGCGTGCGGCTTTCTCGAAGGAAAATCGCGCGAGTGGCTCGAAACCTTGCGCGCCGAGATGAGCACGGCCGCGGAAAAACAAGAATTCGAGAAAGCTGCGGAGCTGCGGGACGTCGTGATCGCATTGGAAAAAACCCTCGCGAAAACGCGGCGGTTCGAGCGCGAGCAACCGATCCTGACCGCGGATTTGCCCGCGGTGAATGCGTTGCGCGAAGCGCTCGCCATGGAGAAACCGCCAGAGCACATGGAGTGCTTCGACATTTCCCACATCTCGGGAACGTTCGTCGTGGCCTCGATGGTGCACTTCACCCAGGGGCGGCCGGACAAGAACAACTATCGGCGTTTTCAGATCAAAAGCTTCGTGGGCAACGATGATTTTCGCGCCATGGAGGAAGTCGTGGGACGGCGTTATCGACGCTTGAGCGAGGAAGGAAAACCGTTTCCCGATCTCGTCGTGATCGACGGCGGTCGCGGGCAAATCGGCGCGGCGCTGAAAGCGTTTATCGCCGCGGGACTCACGCCGCCGCCGATGATCGGCTTGGCGAAGAAGCATGAGACGATCATTTTCCCCGACGAACGCGCGCCGCTGAATCTGCCGTTGAACCATCCTGGGCTGCAGTTGCTGCAGCGCCTGCGTGACGAGGCGCACCGCTTCGCGAACACGTACAACGCGAAGTTACGGTCGAAGAAAATTCGCGAGTCGGTCCTCGATGATTTCGTGGGCTTGGGCGACGTGCGCCGCGCCGCGTTGATGGAGCGCTTCGGTGACATCGATCGCTTGCGCGCAGCGAGCGAAGAACAGATTCGAGAAGTCGAAGGCTTCGGCCCGAAGTTGGCTGCGGAGTTGTATGAGTTTCTGCATCGCTCCGAGCCGCAAGAAGGCGGAGAGGCGGATGTTTCGATCGAGGACGCGCTTCCGCCGGAGGAAGGGGTTTAGCCACACGGTTATTTTTTTGGCCGCAAAGAGGCACAGCGCGGCGGAGCCGCAACCAAAGATCACGCGCGCGGCGCGCTAAGGAAGAAGTAAGAATGCAGAATGATGAATGTAAGCATGGCCAGACTCAGTGGGTAGGGCGAGCGGTCCCTCGCGAGCCGCTTTTAACCGTGGCTCAACCTGGAGGTTAGTCCACACGGTTGCGGCTCGCGAGAGACCGCTCGCCCTACCTCGGAGGCCGGCATCCATTCGCACCAAAAAATCCTCGCGGAATCGTGCGATTCTGAAGGACAGCAGTGCAAAATACGCAAAGAGGATTTGGGGTCGTCCACGTCGCTCGTAAAATCTACTCCAAAACGCGGTCACGGTATTGGTTTGTAGCTCCAAACCAAAATACAGACCGCTTTCAGGTCACGGATGCCTGAATTGCCCCGAATGGAAGAATCCTCTTTGCGCATTTTCGCGCCTCTTTGCGGCTAAAAAAATCCGACGCTGCTTACCTAACGTCTGATCTGAGCCGCACGATATGGTCCATCAGGCGCGTGGGGAGAATCCATTTGGCGAACAGGAATAGTTTCGCGTGGCCGGGGACGACGTAGTGCGGCTTTGGATACGCGGCGGTCAGCGCGCGTTCGATCGCGCGGGCGACGTCGTCGGGCTGGCCGGCGAGCTTGCGGAGTTTTCGCGCACCGCCACGAAACGTTTCCACGTAGGGAGCGTAGGGCCCGGGATTCTCGGCGAGATCGATGGACGCTTTGTTCGCGGCGTCGATGAACTCGGTCACGATGTAACCGGGGCGAATCACGACGAGTTGCACGCCAAAGGGTTTGAGCTCGCCGCGCAGGCCGTCAGAAAACGCCTCGATCGCGTGCTTCGTCGCGTCATAGATCGACGACATCGGCCGCGCGATTTTTCCGGCGACGGAACTGATGTTGATGATCCGGCCGGCGCGTTGCTGCCGCATGGTCGGGGCAACGAGTTGGGTGAGGCCGAGAAGACCAAAAACATTGGTCTCGAAATTTCGGCGAATCGCGTCGAGTGGCACGCGCTCGATCGGCCCGCGCTGGCCGTAGCCCGCGTTGTTGATCAAGCCGTCGATTCGGCCGAAACGCGCCAACGTCTCGGAGACGAGTCGTCGGCGATCCGCCTCCTGCGTGATGTCGCCCTCGACCACCAACGTGCGTCCAGATTTTCCGCCGGGGCTGTAGTTCTGGCCAATGCCGTCCCGCGTTTCAGTCGGAGCGGCGTGTAGTTGTTCAGTGGCTACACGCTGTCGACCAGGTACGCTCTCCCCTTCGATCTCGGCGACCAGTTTCGCCATGCGTTCCGCGCGGCGGGCGAACAACACGACGTTGGCGCCAGCGTGAAACAATCTCCGCACCGTCGCTTCACCGATGCCGGATGATGCGCCGGTCACGATCACTGTCGCGTTCTGGAGTATGGGCATGTGCAGCCACGCAACGCGGCCGCCGCGCCGCTGGCAAATCCCATTGCGCCTCGCGGGGTGCGGCGCATTTTGCGAGCGATGCGAAAGTTTCTGCTCCTTCCTTTGCTCGCCGTCACGGCCTTCGCGGACATCACACTTGCGCCCCTGTTCAGCGATCATGTTGTGCTCCAGCGCGACAAGCCAGTGCCGATCTGGGGCAACGCCGAGGCCGGCGAGCACGTCGAGGTCACGTTTGCGCAAGAGACCGTGGGATCGACGGCGGACGCGAACGGGCGATGGGTTGTAGTCCTTTCGCCACTACAAGCGTCGGGTTTGGGTGCGGAGCTGGTCGTGCGCGGAAAGAACGAAGTTCGTCTTCAAGACGTGCTGGTCGGCGATGTCTGGCTTTGCAGCGGGCAATCCAACATGGAATTTCCCGTCCGCCGCGCGGATAACGCCGCGCAGGAAATCGCGGGAGCGAACAATGCATTGATCCGGCATTTCAAAGTGGCGCGGGCAAAATCCGACACGCCGATCGAAACGATGCAGGGCGTCTGGGAAGTCTGCTCCCCCACGACCGTCGGCGAATTCACGGCCGTGGGATATTTTTTCGCGCGTGACATTCAGCCGCGCATTGCGGTGCCGGTGGGCCTGATCAACTGCACCTGGGGCGGCACGCAGATCGAGTGCTGGATGAGTTCGGCTGCGCTTTCGTCCGAACCCCGCTTCGCGGCGGTCGCGGACAACTGGAAGCGCATGCAAACCGAGTGGCTGCCGCAAAAGGCCGCCTATGATGCAGCGTTGGCCGAATGGCAGGCGGACGAGGCTGCTGGAAAATTCAAGAACAACAAAGCGGCGAAGCCACGGCCTGCGGCGCCTCCGGCAAACGGCCCCACCATGGCGCCGTCGTCGCTGTTCAACGCGATGATCAACCCTGCAGTGCCTTTTTCGATACGCGGCATTCTTTGGTATCAAGGCGAGTCGAACTTCTACAACCCGGGAGAATACGGCGCCCTGTTCACCGCGATGATTCGCTCGTGGCGGCAGCATTTTGGTCAGGGAGAGCTGCCTTTCTACTGGGTGCAGCTTCCCAATTTCAAAAATGGCGATCCGTTCGGGCTCACTTGGGCAGTTTTGCGTGAAGAGCAGGCGAAGGCACTCGCGTTGCCGGCGACCGGCCAGGCCGTCGCGATCGATATTGGAGACGCGAACGACATCCATCCGAAGAACAAGCAAGAGGTTGCGCGGCGTCTGGCGCTGATCGCGCGTTCGCAGCTGTACGGCGCACATGTGGATGCATCGGGGCCGCAATTTTTGAGCGCGCTGCGCGAAGGAAATGCGATGCGCGTCCGTTTCGCGCATGCCGGCACGGGTCTGACGGCGCGGGACAAGCCGCTGCAGTCGCTGCAAATCGCGGGCGCGGACCGGCGTTTCTATCCCGCCGCGGCGAGGATCGATCGCGACACGCTGATTGTATCCACTCCGCAAGTACGCGAGCCGGTGGCGGTCAGGTACGCGTGGTTCAATGCGCCGGACGCGAATTTGTACAATGGCGCGGGGCTGCCAGCCGCGCCGTTTCGCAGCGATAATTGGTGAGGATTGATGAGGTAATTTTTGTTTTACCCACGAATCACACGAAGCACACGAATCGGACGAAGCGGGCGGGCTGAGACGACACGGACAACAAGAGCCACGCCTCCACTTCAGCGAGGGCTTTTGTTACTTTCGTGCAGTTCGTGTGATTCGTGGGCAACACATCACCGACGCTCGCATGGCCGGCGATCTGGCGCGAAATCGTCATTCAAACAATATAGTGTTACGCTTTCGAGCGGACGGGGTCTTGCGAATGGGCCGCAGCGGAATTCAATTTCGGTATGCTCTCCCGCCTAAGTATATTGTTCGGAGTTTTCCTCGCCATGTTCTCTCACTCTAATGCGGCAGCGTTGAAGGTTGGCGATGCCGCGCCGATTATCAGCGGCACCACGGAGACGGGCGATTCGCTCGATCTGGGTGACGTGTACAAGAAGGGTTACACCCTGGTTTATTTCTATCCCAAAGCCGACACGCCGGGCTGTACCGCTCAAGGTTGCTCGCTGCGGGACTCGTACGAAGTTCTCACGCAAAAAGGCGTTCGCGTAATCGGCGTCAGCACCGATGACGTCGCGGCCCAAAAAGCCTTCAAGGACAAGTACCAACTGCCCTTCACGCTTCTCGCCGACACGGACGAGAAGATCATGCACGCCTTCGGCCAAGATGGCACGAAGCACGCGGCGCGGCAGGCCTACCTGATCGACAAGAACGGCAAGATCGTCTGGCTCGACCTGCACGCGAAAACGAAGGAGCAGGCCGACGACGTGCTCGCCGCGCTGAAGAAGCTGGAAGCCTGAGGCATTTGCGCGGCGGTTTTTTTCGCCGCGAGCGGCTGGCGTTGCGGTCACGTGGCTCGGCTATCGCGTTGCAGACTAGCCGAGTAGCGGAGCGCCGGCCGCTGGCCGGCTTTTCGAAAAGTGTGTCCCGCGTCGCGGGACGCTGTTTTAGGGTAGCCGGCCGGGAGGCCGGCGCTCCATTGCTGAATGCCGGCTAGTACGCGAGCGCTCGGAGCGCGGACGACGGCCCGAAAATGCCGGCGAGGACGCCAGCGCTCCCAGAGCCTCCTGCGCCTTGGAAAGGCGCAGCTCGGCCGGCGGAGCACTTGGTTAGTCGCCGAGTGCCTGGGTATTGGCCGAGCGTCGGCGTCTCGCCGATGTCGGCCACTGGGAGCGCTGGCGTCCTCGCCGGCATTTTCTTTCTACAGTCCGCGCCACTGGGCGCGGACGGACTCGATCGTCGAACGCCTCGACCGGCAATCCGCCTCAATCCGCAAACCGCTCGTTCACCGTGGCGCGCCCGGCCGTAGTTACTTTCCCACTACAGGGCCGCCTTGCGCGGCATAGCGCGCGCGGAGACGGAGGCCATTCAGCCGGATGAAACCGGTGGCGTCGTTCTGGTTGTAGCTGCTCTTTACGCCTTCCATCGAGGCGACGTGTGGGTCGTACATCGAATACTTCGATTTGCGGCCACACGTGATGATGTTGCCCTTGTAGAGCTTCAGACGAACCGTGCCGGTGACGAATTTCTGCGTTTCGTCGACGAGCGCCTGAAGCGCTTCGCGTTCCGGCGCGAACCAGAAGCCGTAGTAAACCAGTTCCGCGTACTTCGGGATGAGCGAGTCGCGGATGTGCATGACCTCGCGGTCCATCGTCAGCGTCTCGATCTGCCGATGAGCATGCATCAAAATCGTGCCGCCCGGAGTCTCGTAGACACCGCGGCTCTTCATGCCGACGAAGCGATTTTCCACGAGATCGACCCGGCCGATGCCGTGTTTGCCGCCGAGTTTGTTCAGCGTCTTCAACACGCCGGCGGGCGAAAGTTTTTTGCCGTTCACCGCGACGCAGTCGCCCTTCACGAAATCGAGTTCCACGTACTCCGCCTTATCCGGGGCGTCTTCCGGCGAGACGGAGAGTTTGAACATGCCCTTGTTCTCCGGCGTGGTCGGGTCGAACCACGGATCCTCGAGAATGCCCGCCTCGTACGAAATGTGGAGGAGGTTGCGATCCATCGAATACGGCTTCTTCAGCGAGGCCTCGACCGGGATCTTGTGCTCCTGGCAGTACGCGATCATCTCGGCGCGGCCCGGGAAAAGTTCGCGGAACGCATCGATCTTCCACGGAGCGAGCACCGTGAGTTCAGGCGCCATCGCGGCGTAGGTGAGTTCGAAACGGCACTGATCGTTGCCTTTGCCGGTCGCGCCGTGAGCCACTGTATCCGCTTTTTCCTTACGTGCGATGTCGAGCTGGGCCTTGGCGATTAGCGGACGCGCGATCGAGGTGCCAAGATAGTATTGGCTCTCGTAAATCGCGTTCGCGCGAATCATCGGGTAAATGAAATCGCGGGCGAACTCCTCGACGAGATCGAGCGTGTAGTGCTTGGACGCGCCCGTCTTCTTGGCCTTCTGCGGCAGACCCTTGAGCTCCTCTTCCTGACCGATGTCGGCCGCGAAAGTGATGATCTCAGCGTCGTAAGTTTCCTTCAGCCATTTGACGATCACGGAGGTGTCGAGGCCACCGGAGTAAGCGAGAACGATTTTCATAGCGAAATTTTTGAGGAGGTCTTTGCCCACGAATCACACGAAACACACGAAATTGGTTTCGAAGATTTCCCACAGAATACACGGAAAGCACGGAAGCGGGCTTGGTGTAGCCGCGTTTTCCAAACGCTGGGTGTGGGTTGCCGAACTCCCGCGTTTGGGAATCGCGGTTACTTCAAACTTTGAACCCATCCCCGTCTTTCAGTGATTTCCGTGTATTCCGTGGGAAAATGGCTCGGTTATTTCGTGTGCTTCGTGTGATTCGTGGGGAAAAAGATTCGGCTCAGACGCGCGGCTGCTTGCCGAGCACGGCCATGATGGCTTTCTGCACGTGGAGGCGATTCTCGGCCTGGTCGAAGATGATCGAGCGCGGATTATCCAACACGTCCTGCGTCACTTCCTTGCCGGGATACGCCGGCAAACAATGCATGAAGAACGCGTCTTTTTTGGCTTCGGCGAAAAGCTTCTTGTTCACCGCATACGGCGACATCGTGCGAATGCGCTCAGCCGCTTCCTCTTCCTTGCCCATGCTGACCCAGACGTCGGTGTAGACCACATCGGCATCCTGCACGGCTTCGTGGGCGTCGTGCGTGAAGGTGTATTTCCCGGCGAAACCTTCTTTCGCGAGGAAACTGTTGAACTCCGGCGACGGCTCGAAGCCTTCCGGGCCGGCGAGTGAGATCTTCATGCCGAACAGATTCGCGCCGAGAATCCAGGAGTTCGCCATGTTGCAGGCGGTGTCGCCGAGAAACGCGATCTTGCGGCCCTTGAGTGAGCCGAGGAGATCGCCGCCCTTGCCCCAACGTTCCGCCAGCGTGAAGGCATCGGCGTAGATCTGGCAGGGATGGAGAAAATCCGTGAGCGCGTTGATCACCGGGATCGTGCCGGCGCGAGCCAAGCGCTCGACCTCGGCATGCTCGAACGTGCGGACGATCAAGCCATGGACGAAACGCGAGAGGACCTTCGCAGTGTCTTCGATCGATTCACCGCGGCCGAGCTGGATATCGTTGCGATTGAGAAACAGCGGATTGCCGCCGAGCTCATGCACGCCGACCTCGAAAGAAACGCGCGTCCGCGTGCTCGATTTTGAGAAAATCAACGCCCACGTCTGATGCTGTAAAACCGGTGGGGTATGGCGCCCGCGGCCCTTTTTCAGGCTGTCGGCCAGCGCGAACACTTCAGCCACTTCGTGGGGCTTGAAGTCGGTTTCTTTCAGGAAGTGTTTCATGGAAAACCGGGTGTTTTAGGTGACGCTTTTCAGCGGCACCAGAGAAAAACGGCGTTCCGCGTTACACTTTTGCGGAAAAAACCTTCCGCAGCAGCGCGACGCTTTGAGCCAGCTCTTCGGCGGTTGCAGTGAGCGGCGGCAGAAGGCGGATGACATTCCCGCCAGCGGTGGGCGCGAGCAAGCCGGCCTCGCGCAGCGCGGCGACGTACGGCGCCGGATCACTCGCGAGCTGCAGGCCGACGAGATAACCGCGACCGCGGACGGCCAGGAGTTGCGTGGGAAATTCCGTGCAGAGTTTCGCGAGCTCAGTGAGCCAGACCGGGCTGTTGAAGGTGACTTTTTCCAACAAGTGCTCGCGCTCGATCACATCGAGCACGGCGAGGGCCGCGGCGCAGGCGAGCGGCGTGCCACCGAAAGTCGAGCCGTGTGATCCTGGATTGAAAAGATCGGCCACATTCTCGCGAACCCAGATCGCGCCGATGGGAAAGCCGCCGCCCAATCCCTTCGCCATGCCGATCGCGTCGGGCTGAATGCCGGCGTCTTCGAACGCGAAAAACTTTCCCGTGCGCCCGATCCCGCACTGCACCTCGTCGACCATCAGCAAAAGGTTGTGCTGATTACAGAGCGCGCGCAGGCCGACCAGAAATTCTGTAGTGCAGGCGTGGATACCGCCCTCGCCCTGGATCGTCTCGACGAAGATCGCGGCGGTCTGCTCGTCGATCAGATCGGCGAAGCTCTGCAGATTGTTCAGTTCGCCGTAGCTGAAGCCCGGCACGAGCGGACGAAAACCTTTTTGGATTTTCTCCTGCGGAGTCGCGCTCATGCCGCCGAAAGTGCGGCCGTGAAACGCGCTCTTTGCCGTGATGACTTTGTAGACTTTGCCTTCTTCCCCACCGGCTTTGCGCAGGCCGTGCAGGCGGGAAAGTTTGATCAAGGCTTCGTTCGCTTCGGCGCCACTGTTGCAAAAGAAAACCCGGCCCGGTCCCGCGCGCTGCACAAGGCGCCGGGCCAATTCGGCTTGATTGGGATTTCTGAAAAGATTGCTCGTGTGAATCAGCTCGGCGGCCTGCCGCTGCACCGCGGAAACCCAATGCGGGTGACAGTGGCCAATCGCGCTCACTGCGATGCCGGACGTGAAGTCGAGGTATTGCTTGCCTTGGTCGTCCCAGACGAGTGCGCCGCGTCCGCGCACGAGGGTGAGAGCGGCGCGCGCATAGTTTTTCATGACATGCGCGTCGTACAAATCAGCCGTGCTGGTGCGAAGGATCGTTTGGTTCATCGAAGAGTGTTTACGATGGCGTTTTCTGATTCGAGCCGCCGGAGCACAAGCGTTCGTTCAAGTTTAGTCGCGGCGCAACGAGTACAGTGAAAAACGTTTTTTGGCGCGGCTGCGTTCATGCCGCGAGCGACGACGTGTCTTTTTTGGCCGCAAAAAGGCTCAAAATGCGCAAAGAGGAATTTCGTTGGGCGACGCGGCTCGGACATTCTCAACTCGGATGCGCGGCGGTTTGGTTTATTGTTCGGAACCTTCAGCTTCGACGGCACAGCTCACACATTCGCAGCCCGGCTGGGGCTGGTATTTTGGTTTGGAGCTACAAACACACCTCGAACCGCATTGAGCGTAGAAGTTTCGAACGACGTCGCCGACCGAGAATCCTCTTTGCGACTTTTGTGCCTCTTCGCGGCCCCGGTTTGGACGTCGTCGCTCAACCGTGCACGATTTCCGTGCCGGTGCCTTTGTCCGTGAAAATTTCCAGGAGCAGGCTGTGCGCGAGGCGGCCGTCGATGAAGTGGACGCGCTGCACGCCTTCTTGCAGCGCGCGGATGGCGCTGGCGACTTTCGGGCGCATGCCTTTGTCGATCACGCCCTTCTTTTTGAGGTCGTCGACTTGGCTGATCTTCAACGTCGAGATGAGCGACGCTGGATCAGGCGGAGCGGAGAGCAAACCGGGAACGTCGCTCATGTAGACCAACCGACGTGCACGGAGCGCGCTGGCGACGCGGCCAGCAACCAAGTCGGCATTCACGTTGTAGGGCTTGCTGTCGTAACCCTCGGCGACGGGAGAAATCACAGGGACAAAACCCTCGGCGATTTCCTTTTTGATCAACTTCACTTTCACCTCGGTGACCTCGCCAACAAAGCCGAGATCCACCGCGTTCCCGTCGTCGTCGGTCGTCAGTTTTTGGCAGACCAAAACCGTGTCGCCCGGAAGTCCCTTGGGCTTCGCGTTCGCCGAGCTGATCGCATCGCAGACGTCTTTGTTGACGATCTCATCGAGCGTTTTTTTCACGACGCCGATCGTAGCCTCGTCGGTCACGCGCAGGCCGTTGACGAATTTTGCGGTGAGGCCGGAAGTCTCCATCGCGCGCGTGATCGCCTTGCCGCCGCCGTGCACGACCACGACGTTGATGCCGACAGCTGCGAGAAACGCGATGTCGTACGCGACGCGGGAGCGCGTCACGGGATCCGGATCATCCATGAAGCTGCCTCCGTACTTCACGACAAACGTGGAGCCGTGGAAATCTTGGATGTAGGGCAACGCTTCGAGCAGGACCTTCGCTTTCGCGGTAATTTCAGCAACGTTCATCGACGGAGACTCACGCGACTCACCGCCGAGTGATTTTGAATACGAGAAGGAGCGCTCACGAGTTTCGGTGGTGAATGCTTATCTCACTCACTTCGCGCATTTCCATAAAAATTTCGAAGGGCGAACCACATTTTCGCTTAAAGTTGCCGCGGGCGGTTCACCACGGGAAAGCGAGGATTGTCCGCTTTCGCGTGGATTTTTTTGGCCCACGAATCACACGAAGAACACGAAATCAGAATACCATTTTCCCACGGAATACACGGAAGGCACGGAGACAAAAAATTCTATTCCGGGTTTTCTGTGTTTTCCGTGGAAAAATGGTTGGGGCATTTGGCGTGCTTCGTGTGATTCGTGGGCGATTTCTCCGGAAAATTCTCCTTCACTCGCGGGGCGCGGGCTTTCAGTTCTCAATCGTGGCAAGCACACAGCTGATCTTTTCCACGCGCGACGAACATCGCGCATGGCTCTCGCAACAGGCACAACTGCCCGCCGGTTTTCGCGTGGGCACAGCACGCTTCGAGTTTGTGCCGCGCGAGGCGCCGAAACCGGCGAAGATGACGCTCACGCTCATCGCGCTCGACCAGCCGACGAAAGATTTTGCCGCAGTCTTCACGAAGAACGCGATGCCTGGAGCGCCAATCATCGTCGGTCGCCGCCGCTTGGAAGGTCCGGCGCTCGGCGCGATCATCGTGAACAACAAAATTTCCAACGTCTGCGCCCCGGGCGGCGTCGAGACCGCGGAGCGCATCTGCGGCGAAGTTGCGCGCCATTTGAAGATTCGCCCCGACGAAGTGCTGCCGAGTTCGACGGGAGTGATCGGTTGGTCGCTGCCGGCCGACGACATCGTCAAAGCGCTGCCGCAGGCTGCGTCAGCATTGAAAGGCGAGTCCATTCTTCCCGCAGCCGAAGGCATTGTGACCACGGACCTGTATCCGAAGATCCGATACGCCGCGGTCGGCGCGGGCCGCATTGTCGGCATCGCCAAGGGCGCCGGCATGATCGAGCCGAATTTGGCGACGATGCTGGTTTATATTTTGACCGACCTCTCGATTCCGCGTGAAGCCCTGCGGGCAATGCTGGTGCGCGCGGTGGATCGTTCGTTCAACACCATCAGCATCGACACGGACACGAGCACGTCCGACACAGTCGCGCTGATTTCATCCTCGCGCGTGGCGTGCCCCGATCATGCCGCTTTCGAAAATGCGCTCACGCGCGTTTGCGCCGATCTGGCGGAAGATGTGGTGCGCAATGGCGAGGGCGTGCGTCACGTTATCCGCGTGAACGTGGAAAATTCGCCGAGCCGCGAACTCGCGCGGGCCCTCGCCAAAACCATCGTCAACGCGCCGCTCTTCAAATGCGCCGTGGCGGGCAACGACGCGAATGTCGGTCGCCTCATTCAGGCAATCGGCAAATACGCGGGAAGCAGCGCGACGCCGATCGACCTTTCGAAACTGCGCGTCGAACTCGGCGGGATCGAAATTTTTTCGGGCGGCGTTTTCCGACTGGATCCGGCCAAGGAGAAAGCGCTGACGGCGCACTTGAAGAACGCGGAGCTTTATCAAAGCGCCCCGCCGAAGGAGGGCGTGTTCACGCCGCCGATCGATTATCCGCCGCACGAACGTTCAGTGGAAATCCGCGTCGACCTCGGCACTGGCAAAGAAAGCTGCATCGTCCTCGGCGGAGATCTCACCCACGAATACGTGAGCGAAAACGCTGACTATCGCAGCTAGCCGCCCGCAAGAAACCACAGCCAAAGACCTTTTTCCCACGAATCACACGAAGGACACGAAACCGAACCTCTAAATTTCCCACGGAAAACACGGACCACACGGAAGGTATTTCTGTGTTTCCGTGCCTTCCGTGTGTTCCGTGGGAAAAAGTTATTCTGATTTCGTGTCCTTCGTGTGATTCGTGGGCAAAAAAGCTAGTTCAGCCCGGCGGTCTCCGCGAACCCGAACCAGCGATTCATGATCTGCACGGCTTGGCCGCTGGCGCCTTTCATCAGGTTGTCCACGACAGAGGTGATGATGAGGTTCTTGGTCCGCGGATCGTACGTGGCGGACATGTCGACGCGATTGGTGCCGACGACGTGTGCGGTGTCAGGCGTTTCGCCGGCGGGCAGGATCTGCACGTAGGGATTTCCTGAATACGCTTTTTGCCACGCGGCATAAGCGGCATCCGTCGATTCGGTGAGAGACGGCACGGTGATGGTCGTGGCGATGCCGCGGCGCATCGGCGCGAGGTGCGGATTGAATTGCACGACGACGGGCGCGCCGGTCCCGAGCTTCAGTTGCTCTTCCACTTCGGCGAGGTGGCGATGTTTCACCAAGCCGTAGGCTTTCACGCTTTCGGCGCGCTCGACGTAGAGGTACATCTCGTCGACCTTCCGGCCGGCGCCACTCACGCCGCTGTAGGAGTTGACCACGATATGCTCGCGCGAGATCACGCCGGCTTTGAGCAGCGGCAGCAAGGGCAGGAGAATGCTGGTCGGATAGCAGCCCGGCGAGGCGACGAGCTTGGCTTCCGTTTTCCACTTTTCCGGCGTGTACTCCGGCAAGACGAAACGCGCATCCTTCAACAGCTCCGGCGCGTGATGTTTGCCGTAGTATTTTTCGTACGTCGCCAGATCGCTGATACGAAAGTCGGCGCTGAGATCGATGACCCGCTTGCCGGCGGGAACGAGCACCTTCGCGAAATCCGCGGCGGCCCCATGCGGGAGCGCGAGGAAGAAAAGATCGATATCGCTCGCCGCGAGCGCAGCGGCGTCGGAGTCGATAAATTTCAATCCCTTATCGGCGCCACGCAGTGCCGGGATGACCTGGCTGAGCGGTTTGCCCGCTTGCGAGCGCGAGGTCACGGCAGCGAGGGTGACGTTCGGGTGCGCGAGCAAAAGCCGAACGAGCAGTTCACCAGAATAACCGGAAGCACCGATAACACCGACTTTCATAGAGGCTTAAGTTTTCGCGAGCCGTGGCTGGACGCCAGTCGCATTTACAAATCTCTCAGACAACAGGCATAAAAAAACCGCCCTCCAGTTGGAGAGCGGTTTTCGAAAATTCGAAGTGACGAATCGATTAACGCTTGGAGAACTGGAAGCGCTTGCGAGCGCCGGGTTGACCGGGCTTTTTACGTTCCTTGGCGCGCGGATCGCGCATCAGGTGTCCGGCCTTCTTCAACGCAGCGCGGAGCTCAGGATTGTGCTTCTGCAGCGCGCGAGCGATGCCGTGAGCGACCGCGCCAGCCTGGCCGGCAACGCCGCCACCACCGACATTGGCCACGACGTCGATCTTGTCGCGAAGCTCGACCGTGAGGAGCGGAGCGTAGGCCTGCTTGGCGAAATTCTCGTGCGAGAAATATTCTTCGAACTCACGGTCATTGACCGTCAGTTTGCCGCTGCCCTCGAAAATACGAACGCGAGCGGTGGAAGTTTTGCGACGGCCGGTGCCGGTGAAGACAGCTTTATCAGCGCTCATGGACTCAGAGGGAGATCTTTTCAGGGTTTTGCGCTTCGTGCGTGTGCGTCGCGCCGCGGAAAACGCGGAGCTTCGTCAACATCTTGGCAGCGAGGCGGTTCTTCGGGAGCATGCCCTTGACGGCGTGCTTGATGATAAATTCGGGATGACGCTCGCGCATCAACTGAAGCGAGCGGTGGCTTTCACCACCGACGAAGCCGGAGAAGAACATGTACTCGTTCTTCTCTTCCTTCTTGCCGGTGAGAACGACTTTGTCGGCGTTGATGATCACAACGTAATCGCCAGTGTCGACGTGAGGGGTGTAGGTAGCCTTGTTGCGGCCCCGGATGACATTGGCGGCCTTCACGGCGAGACGACCGAGCACCAAACCCTCGGCATCGATGAGATACCACTTGGGTTGGACCGTCTCCTTTTTGGCGAGATACGTTTTCATGAAAGGAAAAGAGGCCAACAGCTAGGGTTTAAGAGGAGGCTGTCAACACGCATTTCCACAAAAAACCCGCTCCGTTCCCAGGAGCGGGGGAAGAAGGTCGAAGCGGCAAAAATGTCCAGCTCAGAACCCGACCGTCAGACCGGCGGTCCACCAAATGGTATTATCATCAAACGCGTCCGGCAGGTTCTGGTTTTTCGCCCAGTGACCGCCGATCGTGACGGTGGCTTTGTCGCTCAACTTGTAAGGCACCGAGACGTCGACGCCATAGTAGTTGTACGACTCGCGCACGCGAGCCCCTGAGTTCGGCAGCCAATCGCGTGCACTCATGGTGCCGGCGGTCAGGCTGAAATCGAGAGAGGCGCCAATCGCTTCGAGCGGGAAACTGTAGCCGATCGAGCCCTGCACGGTCTCGGCGCGCAGCTTGAAATCATGATAATAATACACGCTCGTGCTGATACCGCGCAGCGTGTACGTGGCGCCGACGCCGCCTTCGTAGGAATATTTGGTCAACCCACCCTTCGCCTCGGGATACCAATAATAGGTCCCGACGGCTTCGACGGAGAGATCCGGCGTGAGCTTGTATTTATAGCCGCCGTAGAAATCGAGTTCGTCGTCCTGGTGGCGCTTGATCGGCTGATTCGTCCAAAAGCCCACGTAAAAGTCGTCGTAAGCGACTTCGACCGAAGGCTGGATCGCGTCGTCCGTCTGCCGGATTCCGCGGAAAACATAGTCTGAGGTGTAGGTGAAATCCGCTGTGACCGAATACGTGCTGCGCTGGTCTTGGGCTCGCGCGGCGAGCGTTGCGGCTAATGCGGCCAAGAAGACGACGATCTTTTTCATAGCGTAGGCTTTCCCTGACCGAAAAAGGCACGCACCGTTCCGGCAAAGCCTTTCTGCATGAGCTCTCGCTCCGCCTTCATTTTTTCCGCGCTGGCCGGATTCACGGCCGTCGCCTTGGGCGCTTTCGGCGCGCATGCCCTGAAAGAGCGGCTGGCAGCCGCGGCCATGACGTCTGTTTGGGACAAGGCGGTGCTCTACCATCTGGTCCACGCAGTCGCGATTTTCGCCGCGTCCCTAACTTTGGCAAATGAGTCACGCGCGGGCAGCCCCTGGCTCGGTCGGGCGGTGGGCGCCTGGCTCTTTGGGATACTGTTGTTCTCCGGCTCGCTCTATGCGCTGGCGCTCGGCGGTCCACGGTGGACCGGCTTCATCACGCCTTTTGGCGGTCTGAGTTTTTTGGCTGGCTGGCTGTTTGTCGGACTCCACGGGCGAAACCGGATGAGTTCGCTCGCAGAATGACCCGGCCGGCCGGCAACCTCGAGGTCCCCCCTGCCCTGCTCGAGGTGCTGCGCGCGCTTCGCGCGATCGGGCGCCCCCGCCTCGTCGGCGGCTGTGTGCGGGACTGGCTGCTCGGAGATCGTCCGAAGGACTTCGACGTGGAAGTACCGGGCGTATCCTTCGAACAACTACACCGCGCGCTTTCGCCTTTCGGCAGCACGGACATCGTCGGGCGCAGCTTCGGCGTGATCAAGTTGCGCGTCGCCGGCACGGAATACGATTTCAGCCTGCCGCGGCGCGAATCGAAGACGGGCGCTGGCCACCGTGGTTTCGCCGTCGAGCCGGAGCCGAGTCTGAGCGAGGCTG
This sequence comes from Opitutaceae bacterium, assembly GCA_035765635.1. GTDB lineage: Bacteria > Verrucomicrobiota > Verrucomicrobiia > Opitutales > Opitutaceae > EW11. Next base: position 24,529 of record DASTWZ010000049.1, on the reverse strand, counting down.
AGGCCGCGGCGCGGCGCGATTTCACGATCAACGCGATCGCCTACGATCCGTTCGACGAGGCGCTGATCGATCCGCACGGCGGCCAACGCGATTTGGAGGCCGGCATCCTGCGCCACACGAGCGCGGCCTTCGTCGAGGATCCGCTGCGCGTTCTGCGCGCCTTTCAATTCGCCGCGCGCTTCGACTTCACCGTGGCGCCGGAAACAGCGGCGCTGTGTCGCAGCATTTCGAATACGTACGCCGAGTTGCCGGTCGAACGCGTCTGGGGCGAGTGGGCCAAGTGGGCGGAAAAAGCCGTGAAGCCCTCCCGCGGGCTGGCCGTGCTCGATGAAACGGATTGGCTGCGGCATTTTCCGGAGATCGCTGTATTGAAAGGAACACTACAGGATGCGGAGTGGCACCCCGAAGGCGACGTGTTCACCCACACGGGCCATTGTCTCGATGCGCTGGTCAAATTGTCCGAATGGAAAAAAGCCGACGCGGGCGAGCGCCGGCTGCTGAGTTTCGCCGTGCTCGCTCACGATTTCGGCAAAGCCACCACGACGGTTTACGGCGAGCGCCGCGGACAAATGCGCTGGCTCAGCCCCGGCCACGAAGCCGCTGGCGCGCCGCTGGCCGAGACGTTTCTGCGGCGAATTGGTTCGCCGCACGATCTGATCGAACGCGTGCGGCCGCTGGTCACCAACCATCTCGCGCATCACCAGGGCGGCAGCAGTAGTGATTTCACGGATACGGCGGTGCGGCGCCTCGCGCGTCGGCTCGCGCCCGCCTCCATCGACGAGCTCTGCCTCGTGATGCGGGCCGATCACGACGGCCGGCCTCCGCTGCATTCCGAAGAGACACTGCAACGGATCGAGCGCCTGCGCCAGCATGCGAACAAACTCGAAATCGACAGCCGTGCCCCGAAGCCGATCATTCTCGGACGCCACCTGCTCCAGTTCGGGTTGAAGCCAGGCCCGGCGTTCAAACCTGTGCTGAACGAAGCGTTCGAAGCTCAGCTCGACGGCGCATTCAACGACGAGGCGGGCGGCCTTCGCTGGCTGCAAAACCGTTTGCGCCAACCCGGCGCCAAGATAAACTAACTCTTTCTCCAACCGCAGTCTCAACGTTATCGCATCATGCTCGCAACGGACACTCAGACCTCCCAACTCGATCAGCTCAAAAAGTTCACCACCGTCGTCGCCGACACGGGTGACTTCAACACGCTCAAGGAATTCACGCCGCGCGATGCGACGACGAATCCCAGCCTTATTCTCAAAGCCGCGGGCATGCCCGGCTACGCCCACCTCGTCGACGCCGCGGTCAAAGATTCGCCTTCCTCCGAATCGGTTGGCCATGTGATCGATCGACTGCTCGTCGCGTTTGGCGTCGAGATTCTCAAGGTGGTTCCCGGTCGCGTCTCCACGGAAGTCGACGCGCGTCTGTCGTTCGACACGGAGGGCACGATCGCGAAAGCCCGCGAAGTCATTTCCCTCTACCAAAAAGCCGGCATCGCTCGCGAACGCGTGCTGATCAAGGTCGCGTCCACCTGGGAAGGCATCCGAGCCGCAGAGCGCCTTCAGAAGGAAGGCATCAACTGCAATCTCACGCTGCTCTTCTCGTTCCCGCAGGCGGTGGCGTGCGCAGACGCGGGCGTGAAGCTCATCTCCCCGTTCGTCGGCCGCATTCTCGATTGGTACAAGAAGAGCACCGGCAAGGATTACGTCGGCGCCGAGGATCCGGGCGTGAAATCCGTCACGGAAATCTACAACTACTACAAGAAATTCGGCTACGCCACGGAGGTGATGGGCGCGAGTTTCCGCAACAAGGGCGAGATCCTCGAGCTCGCCGGTTGCGATCTGCTCACGATCTCGCCCTCGCTGCTCGGCGAACTCAAGAGCTCGAACGAGCCGATCGTGCGGAAGCTCGATCCGAAGAATGCGTCTTCATTGAATTTGAAGCAGGTGCATTTCGACGAGAAGGCGTTCCGTCTCGCGCTGAACGAAGATGCCATGGCCACGGAAAAAACCGCCGAAGGCATCCGCACCTTCGCCGCAGACATCCTGAAGCTTGAGCAGGTCATCGCCGCCAAGCGCAAGTAGTGCCGGCGACGGTTTTGTTTTGTTGCCCACGAATCACACGAAGGGACACGAAACAAAGCCGAGCATTCTGCGGAATGCAGAACGATGAATAGGCACCTGGCCAACCTCAGTGGGTAGGGCGAGGCCTCAGGATGAGCCGCGTTTGGCGTGGCTCAACTTGGAGGTTAGGTCACACGGTCACGGCTCGCCTGGAGGCTTCGCCCTACCTCCTGAGCCTGTTCCAGCAGTTTGGGTCTTCATCCACCCACTGAGCCCGTTCCAGTTGTTTGGGCCTTCCTTCAGCCTTCAGCCTTCGCCTTCCTTCAGCCTTCGCCTTTCAAACCGGGTCCGGCGGGAGTGGTTTGAGCTGGATGATGACGTTGGCGGTGGTGATCAAGCCGCCGCCGATCAGGAGATTCGCCGTCGGCGTTTCGTTGGCGTACTGGACCTGGCACCAGGCAGACAACAACGCGGGCAAGAATAACGCGAAGGTTGAGCCAAAGATCGGCTCCACGCAGTAGATCAATCCCGCTTCGGTCGCGGTGATGCGCGGCTGAAAAATATTCATGATGAGCAGCGGCGTCATGGTGCAGGCCAGCGAGAGTATAACCGTCGAAATGAGCCACGGCGGAGACTGCCACGTGGCGAGCAAATCGCCCGGCTGCGCCGCGGTGAAAAATCCGAAGACCAGGAAGAACACCGCCTCGACGGCAAACATGACCAGCGTCACCGGCAGCATTCGATTTCCCGAAAATTGTTTTCGCTCCAGCCAAAGAATCTGACCCATGAAGAAAACCGAGCTGACCAGGGTCTCGAACTCGCCGCGGCCAAATCGCAGCGTGCGCACATTGAAATGACCAAGGACCGCCACCCCGACCAGGACGAGGGAAGAGCTCAACCACACCGTCCAGGGCGGCAGGCGGCGCGCTTTCATCGCGACGAAGATCGGGATCAAGATCGCATAAAATTGCGTGAGGAAAGCTGAGGTCGACGCCGCGGTGAATTGCAGCCCGTCGGTCTGAAAGAGCATCCCAGTAGCGGCAAACAGGCCCAGCCCCAGGCCCTGTTTCCATTCGGACCAGACCATCGTGGGCAGCAGCTTTCCCTGAAAAATCAGCATCAACACCGCGGCGATGAGGAAGCGCGGTCCGACCGACCAAGCGGTGACAAACCATGTCGAGTCCGCCGGCAACAGCCGCTGGTGCGTCAGCGCCGTGGCTTTGATCAACGGGAAACTCAGCCCCCAAAAAAGGGTGGCCAAAACGAGCATCATTAGCGCCTGCCGCCGCCGACTCGGACTCACCGTGATCATTCGTTCGTAAGTTGTGCGCGGGGAAGTTGATTGCCCACGCGTCACATCAAACGCACGAAATCCAATCGCACAAATTTTCCACGGAATACGCTGTATCTATTTCGTGTTTTTCGACCGATTCCCTCCGCCGCGTTTTCTTTCGCATGAGACGGTGGCGTTTGGAAACCCGGCGTGGACTCCCGCGCGAAACGTCACTTTCATCCTGCGCATTCCACCCCGATGAAACTCCTGCGCCTCATCTGCGTCGTCTCGCTTTTCGCCAACATCGCCCTGGCTGCGACTCTGCTTTATCAACAAAAACAATCGGCCAGCGCGACCGCCGCGCACGTCGAAACAAATCAACCCAAGCCCATAGCGCTGACGCCTGAGGAACAGGCGCATGCCGCCGCGGTGACGAAGCTGACCACGGCGCTCAAAAACAACGACCCAGCGGCCGTGCGCGATCAGTTGCGCGCTCTCGGTTTTGCCGACGATGTCGTGCGGTCGATGGTGCGCGCGATCGTCTATCGGCCCGTGCTCAACCTGCAGAAAAGTTTCTCAACGGCCCAGCATTCCGGGAACTCCTATCTCAGCATGCAGCCTGGCATGTTTTCTTTCGCAAATCTGACGGCGCAACAGCGCGAACAATTCTTCAACGCGACGCACCAAGCCGATCGCGAACTCGAAGCCTTGCTCGGACCCGACCCGCTCGATGCGCGGCAAAATCGCTACAGTTTTCTCGGCGCCGAAAAAGCGGCGAAGCTTCGTTCGCTCGACGCCGACTACGATGAGTTGCGGAACAAGCTCATGCTCGAAACGAATGGCTTCCGCGTTCCGGCCGATGACGAGAAAATGGCGTATATCGAGAGCGAGCGGCGCAAGGACATTGCCGCGCTCCTCACGCCCGAGGAAATGCAGGAGTATGAACTCCGCACGTCGCCGACCGCGAATCGCGTGCGCGGAGAGCTGCGCAATTTCGACGCGACCGAAGCCGAATACAAAGCGATCTATGCGGCGCAAAAAGCGCTCGACGATCGAGCCAAAGCAAGCGGGACCGGGACGCCCGTGAACGGGCAATCGTTCAGCGACGCGCAACAGGCGATGAATGACCAGATCCGTGCCGCGCTCGGAGACGAGCGCTACAACGAATACATGCGGAGTCACAATCCGGACTACCAGGCGTTGAACGCCGCGGCCCGGCGCTTCAATTTGCCGACGACCGCGGTCGATCAGGCGTTCACCACGCGCGACCAAACCATCGCGAGCGCGCAACGCATCACGAGCGACCCGACGATGAATGATGACCAGCGGCGCGCAGCGTTGAACAATCTCGTGACGCAAACGCGCAATCAGCTGCGCACAACACTCGGCCAGGAGGCGGCCGACGCCTACATGCGCTCGAACATGCGCTGGCTCGACGACGCACAGCGCGGCGCGGCGATCACCGTAAATCCAAACGGGATGGTCTCGACCCGGCGTCCTGCGCCGAATCGTTTCACGCCGTCGCTGACTCTGCCCAACGGATAGTTCGAGGAGGCGGTCGCGGACCGACACCGTTTTGTCACACACGAGGCGGGCCTGAAATTCTCGCCGCTCTGGACAGCGCTTGATCGAGCGGCACAGTGAGGCACGCATGGCGACGCGGCCGTCCACCCCACACGTTTCAAAAAAAGTCTACGAAGCGCGCTTGCCCCGGTTGCGCGAGGAATTGGTGCAGCTGCAGGTTCAGTTGAAGGAATGCGGCTTCACCGTGCTGCTCGTGCTCGCCGGCGTGGAGGGCGCGGGTCGCGGAGACGTGATCAACACCCTGAGCGGCTGGCTCGATCCGCGCGGCGTCGAAACCATCGCGTTCAACAAACCGACCGACGAGGAACGCGAGCGTCCCTGGATGTGGCGTTTCTGGCGCACGCTGCCGAGCGCCGGGCGCATCGGCATTTACGCCGAATCGTGGTACACGGAAGCGCTTCGCAGCGAAGCGCACGGCGAGCGCGCGCAGGAACACTTCGAAAGCGAGCTCGCGAACATCCGGCACTTCGAAAAATTGCTCAGCGCAGACGGGACGTTGATCGTCAAAGTCTGGCTGCACCTCTCGAAATCGAATCAGCAGGAGCGGCTGCGCGAACTCGAGGACGATGAAGACACAGCGTGGCGCGTGACGGCGGACCATTGGAAACAACACCGACATTACGATCGGTTGAATCGGTTCGCCGAGGAGTTGCGGACGCGGACAAATCAGCCCGATGCGCGCTGGACCGAGATCGATGCGGCGCAGGAGCGCTCGCGTGACCTGGCGGTGGCGGAACTTTTGGTGGAACGTTTTCGCGCGCACCTCGCCAAATTGAAAGCGACCCGCCGGCGCAAACGTGCCACGGCCAAAGTTCGGCCGCTGCGCGCGAGCGGCTTGCGCCGGCTGCGGAAACTGCCTCTCGATCAGAGCCTCTCGGAGGGCGAATACGATGTGCGCCGCGAGAAATGGCTCGGCAAACTGCACCGGCTGACGCAGGAGGCTTTTCAGACGAGGCGCTCGATCATTTTTGTTTTCGAGGGCTGGGACGCGGCGGGGAAAGGTGGCGCAATTCGGAGGTTAACCAGCGCGATCGATGCGCGCGACTTCCGGGTGATTCCGGTGGGAAAACCGACGGACGAGGAAAAGGCGCATCATTATCTCTGGCGTTTCTGGCGACAGATTCCGCGGGACGGCATCGCGGCGATATTCGATCGCTCCTGGTACGGACGCATTCTGGTGGAGCGCGTGGAAAACTTCGCGCGGCCGGACGAATGGCAGCGTGCGTATTCAGAAATCAATGACTTCGAGGAACAGCTGACGAAGCACGGCACCATTGTAGTGAAATTGTGGTTACAGATCACGAAGGAGGAGCAGCTGAAGCGTTTTCGCGCGCGGGAGAAAACGCCGTACAAGCGCCACAAGATCAATGACGAGGATTGGCGCAATCGCGCCAAATGGGATGCCTACGAAGTCGCCGTGGGCGACATGCTCGCGCTTACGGAACGCGGCTGTCCCTGGCATCTGATTCCCGCGAACGACAAACGCTTCGCCCGCCTCGAGGTTCTCAAAGTCGCCTGCGGCCAGATCGAACAAGCGCTGAACGACCGCATCTGAGCCGGGGCCGCGAAAAGGCGTGGGCTTGAGGCGTATTTGAGGTTATTTTTTTAGCCGCAAGGAGGCGCAGAATACACAAGAAGGGTCTAGGTTTTCGGAGGCACTCAGACATCCTAGGCCAAGATATGGACTGGGAATTTTGTTTGGAATTCAAACCTTCGGATTCCCGGCGTCTCAGCTCAACAGATCCGCCGGTTTGGAGCCCAAATCTTCCAGAATATTGGCGGGAATCCCGTGACCGAATCCCTCCGAAAACCAAAAACACTCTTGCGCATTTTGTGCCTCTTTGCGGCTAAAAAAAACTCCTCTTCGCGGCTAAAAAAATCAGCGCTTCACGCGCAGGAGCAGATCGAGCAGCGCGCGGTGGTGGACGGGTTTGTTCAAGAGGCTGCCGAAGTGCGGGCGCAGGGCTTGGCGCGCGGCGGCACCGAGGTTGACGTTGACCAAGCCGATCATTCGCTCGGTACGCCAATTGGCGCGCAGGGCTTTCGCGGCGGCTTCGGCGTCGATTGCGGCGCACTCGACGATCACCATGTCCGTCGCGTTTGCATTGATCTCGAACATCGAGTGCGAGACGACCTGCACGCCCGAGCTTTGCAGCACTTCCGTTAGCTCATTTGTGAGGTTAGGGGAAAGCTGCACCAGGCTGACCTTGAGTCCGCTCAAGTCCGCAAAAGGCGAAACCGTCACGTCCGACTCCGGCGCCGGACGGCCGCGCACGGTGAACGTGAATGTCGTGCCTTTGCCGCGCTCGCTGGTCAGCCAAATATCGCCTGACATGAGCCGCACGAGATTGCGCGAAATGGCCAGGCCGAGACCGGCTCCGCCGAAGCGTCGCACGGAGGACGTGTCGAGTTGCGAGAACGGTTGAAAAAGCTTCGGCCGATCCTCGGGCACGATGCCGATGCCCGTGTCGCGCACAGAAAATTCGAAGGTCAGGCTGCCATCATCGAATTCCGCGACCATCTGTCCGGCGCCCTGCAGAAGATCGAAGGGCGCGATCGAGGTGGATTTGCCGGACAGCACGCGCAGCCGCACCTCCACCTCGCCGCCCGGCGTGAACTTGATCGCGTTGTTGATCAAATTGACGAGCACCTGGCGAACGCGACCGCCATCGAGAATGACTTGGGAAGGCACGTCGCGCTCGACGAGGTGCAGCAGCTCGAGCTGTTTTTCCGCGGCGGTCCCGGCGAACATGTCGAGCGCGTCCTCGATGGTCGCGCGCAAATCGCAGGCCATCGACTCGAGTTGAAGCGTGCCGGATTCGCCGCGCGAGAAATCGAGAATGTCTCCGGTGAGCTGGACCAAGGCATTGGCACTGGTGCGGATGGTCTGAACATAGTCCCGCTGCTCCGATGTGAGCTGCGTCTCGAGGAGCAATGTAGTGAAACCGACAATACCGTGCACCGGCGTGCGCACCTCGTGACTCATCGTGGCGAGAAAATGGCCTTTCGCGCGGTCCGCGGTTTCGGCGGCGTTTTTCGCCTCGAGCAACTTCGCCTGTTCGCGTTGTTGCGCGGTCATGTCCGTCACCACGGCGATGAACCCGAGATGTTCGCGGCGGGCGTTGTAGACCGGCGTGATCACGCTGCGCACGGAATACGTTGTCCCGTTTTTTTTCCGAGCGATCCAGTCGCCTTCCCAGGAAAGTCCGTCGCGTGTCCCCTCCAGCATGCGATCGAAAAACGTCTTCGGGCTCGGCGTGTCCTGCAGCTCGCGGCAGGAGCGGCCGATCAACTCCGGCGCGTCGTATTGGAGCTGCCGACAGAGGCCGGCGTTGGCGAATTCGATTCGCCCATCCGGGCGCACGATCATGATGCCGGACTGACTTTGCTCCACGGCCTCGGCGAGTTTTTGCACGATGGCTTCGTGGCTGGATTGTTTTCGCCGCAGCGAGAGGAGGGCCAGCGGGATGCCAAAAAGGAGCCACGCATACACCGCCGCATGGGCCGCGGCGTCGAAGGACGGGGCGCGCAGGACGTTCGCTTCCGAGAATACGGCGAGCACGTCCGAAACATCGCCCTTCGCAGCGCGATGAGGTCCGCCGATCGAGGCGTAACTCACCGCCCAGGAAACGCCGCGTCCGGTGACAGGAAAATCGACGCCCACGATTGGTGGTGTGGGCGATCGGTGGAGCGCACGCAGACTGTCGAGAGGGGCGGGGACGTCAGGTGCGACCTCGAAAGCTTGGGGCGAAAATGCGTCAGCCGAGGCGATGCGTTCGATCGAGCCGGTGGCATCGATCCGGAGGAGATGCGCGGAATGAACGCCGCTCTGAGCCGCGGCGATTTGGCGAAGGCTCTTTTGCACTTCAGCGAAGCGCGGCAAGGCAACGTCGGTCGGCTTGCCCTCCAGGGCCGCGACGGCGCTGGGTTCGAATGTCGCGGCGGCGCGGCCCGCCGCGGCTCGCAAGTCCGCGAGCTTGTTTTCCCGCGCGTGCTTGAAAGCGACTCCGCCTGACGCGATGCCGAGGACGAACACCAACAACCAGGCACCAGACAAGCGCGAGTTGATCGTCGGGGGAAGCATTCGGTCCAGGGGTTCGGCGAAGCAAAACGGAGCCTGTGCTCCGCGCAATGCCGTTTCCCGTCTTCTCTAACACCCCCCCGGAATTTTCCCACGAATCACACGAAGGACACGAAACGATCGGACTACCGATCCATCGATCCATTTTCCCACGGAATGCACGGAAGACACGGAAACTAAAATACCTTCCGTGTTTTCGGTGTATTCCGCGGGAAATTGCAGAGGGTCCGCTTTCGTGACCTTCGTGTGATTCGTGGGGAGCTCCACGAATCGGCACAAAAAAAAGCCGCCGCCGAATCGAATCGGCGGCGGCAAAAAAGGGAATGGGTAACTTACTTAACGAGGTGTTCGGAGACCAGCTTGGTCAGCTCGAACATGCTTACCGACTTCTTGTTGTTGAGGACGGGCTTCAGCTTCTCGTCCGAGTTGATTTGAGTGCGGACCTTCTTGTCCTGAAGTCCGTTCTTCTTGATATAGTCCCAGAGCTTCTTGGTGAGCTCCGTACGGGGGAGGGGTTTCGAACCAACGATCGCCGCGAGAGCGTCGTCTGGCTGAACCGGTTTGAGGAAGGCTGCGTTGGGTTTACGAGCAGATTTTTTAGCCATAACGGAATGCGGGTCTAGAGGAGCGCGACTTGAATGCAATGATATTTACGAGGGAAAATCACCCGTTTTCAGAGGGAAAACGCTTGTTGTTGGTGAGCGTTCACGCCGCGTCATCGACCTGGACAAACTGCCGATAAAGCGCCGCGTAGTTGCCCTGCAACGCCAAAAGTTGCGCGTGCGTGCCCTGTTCCACGAGCTTTCCGTGCTCCAAAACCAAGACGGAATCCGCGTGGCGAATCGTGCTCAGACGGTGCGCGACGACGAAACTCGTGCGGCCCTGCAGCAATTTCGTGAGTGATTTTTGTATCCGAAATTCTGTTACAGCATCGATCGCGCTCGTCGCCTCGTCCAAAATCAAGATGCGCGGATCGGCGAGCAGCGCGCGAGTGAAGCACACGAGTTGGCGCTGACCGACGGAGAGGCCGCCGCCGCGCTCGCCGGTTTCGGTGAGCAGGCCTTGTGGCAGCGCTTCGAAAACATCGAGGCAATCGAGTTCGCGCGCGGCCTTGATGACCTCCTCGTCCGTCGCGCTCGGTCGACCGTAGCGAATGTTGTCCATGACACTTCCGCTGAAGAGAAAATTGTTCTGCGTGACCATGCCCATCTGGTGATGCAGCGAAGCGCTGGTGATTGTGCGCACTTCTCGTCCATCGATCAGCACCTCGCCGCCCGTGGGAAGATAGAATTTCGAAATGAGATTTATGATGGAGGTCTTGCCGCTGCCGGTGTGGCCGACCAACGCGATCATCTGACCGGGCGTGGCGAGAAACGAAATTTTCTGCAGCACCGGCCGATCTTTTTCGTAGGCGAATTCGACATCCTTGAATTCCACGCGCGCGCCGAGCGCAGACATGGTTCGTGAAACGCGCAGGTCGGGCAGCGGCGTGGCGGTGGGTTCGTCGACCCAGTCGGGTTTCGTGTCGAGCAGACGGAAGATCCGCTCCGCGCTGGCCATCGCAACGAGCGCTTGATTGTACATCGTGCCGAGGATGGTGAGCGGCGCGAAGAACTGATTCGCGACGAAAAAAAACAGCACGAGCACGTCGATCTGCATGCTGCCGCCGAGGACGCGCCAGCCGCCGAAGACGAGCAGGACGGCGACGAAGAATTGGCTGTTCAACTCGAGGAGCGGAATGAGGACCGCGGAGCTGCGGGCCAGCGCGACATTGTAGCGCGAGTGATCGAAGAGAAGGCGCCGGAAGAGACCGGCATTGGTTTCCTGGCGCACGAATCCCTGTGTGACACGGATGCCGTTGACGGATTCGGCGAGCGTCGCAGTGACCCTGCTGAAACTCTCCTGCGCGGCGCGCGAATCGCGGCTGAATTTACTGCGGAAATGATAATTCAGATACCACAGGATCGGCGCCATGCCGGCGACAACGAGAAACAGCCGCCAATCCGTCGCGGCCATGGCGATCGCCGCGAAGATCATCTGGCCGGACTGCACGATGCTGACGAAGAACGAATCCTGAATGCCGAGGCGCACGGTTTCGACGTCGGACGTCACGCGGCTGATGATGCGCCCGAGCTTCATCCGATGGAAAAAACTCATCGGCATGCGCTGCAGGTGATCGAAAATTTCCGCGCGCAGCCTTTGCACGACGTGCTCGCCGATTTCCAAGGCGAAGCGCTGGCGGAAGTGAAACAGCACGTCCGTCAGGACCGCCAAAACGAAGTACGCGAGAATGCCCCACCAGAGCAGGCCCATCTCGTGGCGATCGATCGGGCCGGTGATGATTTTGCTGCTGAGAAAAACCAGCGCGGGTAATTGCGCGGAGCGAAACACGGTGAGGACGAGCAGCAGATTGCGCTTCGCCCGCTGGTCTCTCGTGTATCCAAGAAGTCGTGACACGAGATTCCACTGCAGCGGAATCTGGTTGGCCTCGTTGTCGTCTTCCTCGCGCAACCGGCGCACGAGCGTGAGCTCTTTTCCATCGGGCGACGCCGGAGGATTCAGCGGGTCGGGGCGCGTGGCCGCGCTTATCGGAGTGTTTGGTTTCATTTCGCGTTGTCCCCGACGCGGGTGAGTTCCTGCAGTTCCTGGCGGTCGACGAGTTGAAGATCGGCCACGCGCAGGTACGGGCCCGGCACAGCCATCAGTTCCTCGTGCGTGCCGCGCTGCACGATGCGGCCATTTTCCATGACGATGACGAAGTCCGCCCGGCGCAGCGTGCTGAGACGATGCGCGACGATGAACGTCGTGCGGCCGGTGATCGCGTTTTCCAAAGCCTCGAAAATTTCGTGCTCGGTGCGCGAATCGATCGCCGCCGTCGGATCGTCGAGGAGCAGAATCGCCGGCTCGAGCAAAACAGCGCGCGCGATGGCGAGACGCTGGCGCTGGCCGCCCGAGAGACTGGTGCCGCTTTCGCTCAGCACCGTGTCGTAACCCTGCGGCAGGGCCATGATGAAGTCGTGGGCGGAGGCGATCTTCGCGGCCTTTTCGATTTGCGCGCGAGACGCCTTCGGATGACCGAACGCGATGTTCGCGGCGACGGTGTTGCTGAAGAGAAAACTCTCTTGAAAAACGAGCCCGATGTTGCGGCGCAAATCGTCGAGGTGCAGATCGCGCACGTCGATGCCGTCGATCGAAAGACAGCCGCTGCTCACGTCGAAGAAACGCGGGATCAAACTCATCAGCGCGCTCTTGCCCGCTCCCGTGGCGCCGAGGATCGCGACGACCTGGCCGGCTTTAACGTCGAGGTTGATGTCGCGCACGACAGGATTCGCGTCGGCCTCGTAGCGAAAGGAAACATTTTCAAATCTAACCGCTCCGTTGAGCCGCGGCTGGCGCCGGGCGCTCGGCTTGGTCGAGACCTCGATGGGGGCGTCGAGAATTTCGAAAACGCGACGGGCGCCGATGAGCGATTGCTGCACGCTGTTCGCGATCGTCGCGACCTGGTTCACCTGGCCGGAGAATTGTTCGAGCAGGCCGGCGAACACGACGAGACCGGTGCCGAAGGGAAGCTGGCCGTTAATGACGAGGTACCCTCCGTAGCCCAGCAGCACCATGACGTTGACCCGCGTCAGAAACCCCACGCTCGGAGAAAAGAAGCTGATTTTCCAAAAAATGCTGCGCTGTTGATCGTAGACCAGCTGGTTTGAGGCCCGAAATTTTTCGCGGTCTTCCGGTTCGCGCCCAAACGCCTTGGTCACCTGGATGCCCTGCACGCTCTCCGTGAGGTTCTGCACCATGCGTTCGACCAAGACGCGGTTTTGCGCGTAGGCAGGCTGAATGCGGCGGGAGAAATTTGCCGCCATCCACCAGAGCAGAGGTGTGGTCGCGAGGCAGGCGAGCGTCAGGCCGACGCTGAGCGAGAGCATGTAGACGAGATAGACGACGAGCGAAACGAACATGATCACGCTCTGGATCAGCACTTGATCGACGAATTGCCGGACGTTCTGCACGTCTTGCGTGACCCGCGTGATGATCGACCCGGTGGTGTTGGCGTCGTAAAAGCGGAAGCTGAGCTGCTGCAGTTTCTCGTAAATTTCGCCGCGCAGATGAACGACCAGCTGTTGCTGCACGAGGCGGTTGATCGCGATGGTGTAAAAGTAATTCAGGATCGCGCGAACGAGCGCGAAGCTGAGAATGGCGCCGCCCATCGCGAGCATCACGTGCAGCGGCGCGACCTCGGCCGGCCAAACGATTTGATAGCCGAGAACGTGGGTCGAGCCGTGCAAGTCGTGGGTGCCGTGGTTCGCCACGACCGCTTTCAAATAATCGATCCCGACGCCGGTGAGGCTGAGGCCGCTCAGACCGAGCGTGAGGAGGACCAATTGGAGTCCCAGAACCTGCACGCAGCGCGCCCGGTAACGCCAGGCCAGCTGAAACATCCGGCGAATCAGCACCGCGTTCGATGGCGATGGGGGCGGGGGTGACGTCGGCATCCCCTCACGAATTGCCCTAAATGCGCGAAAATCAACGCGGAGTTTGGGTTCCCCTCGGTGTCTGCGGGGAAGGACGCTGCCGCGAAGCGCAACCGAAGAATGCCGGCGAGGACGCCAGCGCTCCCAGTGGCCGACATCGGCGAGACGCCGACGCTCGGCCGATACCCCGGCGCTCGGCGACTACCCAACGCTCGTTCGGCCGAGCTGCGCCTTCCAAGGCGCGTGCAGCCGAGCTGCGCCTTGCAAGGCGCAGGAGGCTCTGGGAGCGCTGGCATCTTGCCGGCACCGATCAGGCTGCCGCGAAGCGGCGGACTCGACGGACTCGACGGACTCGACGTCAACGACGCGCTTCCGCCGATAGCCGTCGCTTACCGACCCTGTCCCGGAACGCCGTTGCGCTGCTGAGGCTGCGGCCCCGCGCCATTCTGCTGCGCAGCGGCCTGGCGCATCATGCGGCGGCGGCGCACCTCGGCGGCCACGCCTTCGAGCCGGCGCGCTTCGTCCTGCGGTGACGCCGTCAAAGCCGGCGACGGCGGTTGGCCGGGACGATTCATATTTCCGACGAGAGCGGGATTTGGAATCGCACCGAGCGACTCAACTTTCGCCGCCTTCAGCGGAAGGTTGAGCGTTCGGCCCTGATAATCGACCGTGACGATATCGTTGTTCGCATCGTACGAGCGAACGGTGAAATCGGATCCCTGCTCGTTCAATCCCGCCCAGACGCTTTGCTTCTTCGTCGGATCGTATAGCCCGAAAAGCGGGCCGCTTTTCGTCGTGACGATACCGCGCAACTCCAGAGGCGCATTCTCCGTCGGCGCGGCCGTGGTGGCTCCGCTGTCCGACATGAAAGGCGACCGCGTATTCACGCCTTCCGCGCGCAGAGAGGAAGCGCCAAGGGTGAAGAGCGAGGCGAACGCGGCAGCGGCGAAAAAAGATTTTGCGGGCATGAGCTTGGTCATGGGGGCTGGAGCTTTCACGGTAGATTCGCGGGACACTCGGTCAAGGACTGGGACGGGCTCACTTTGTGCCGATAACGTTTACCCGGACGTGGTGCGAGAGACGCATCGCGCCGCAGTAAGTTGCGTCGAGTTTTCGTCGGTCGGCAAATCCTGCCTCGCGGGGTGAATCCCTCTCGCGGGCAAAACTTGCCTGAACCGCAGATGCTCGCGGTAGACGCGATATCACAACGAGTAATGAAGCTGGCATCTGCATTGCTAAGGGCTAACCCCCAGAATGAATATCGGCCTCTATCAAAGCGCTGCTTCGCTTACCGCTCTCGAGCGGTGGCAGGACGCCGTTACTCAAAACATCACGGCCAGCCAGGTCAGCGGCTTCAAGAAACGCACCGTCGAATTCTCCGGCACGGAGATGGGCGAGATCAACGATGGCGATGGCAAGGACGGCATCAGCCAATCGGGCGTGTTGCCCAAGGCGAGCTACGGGGTGAATTTCCAAGCGGGTGAGACGCAGCCGACGGGGCGTCCGCTCGACGTCGCCATCCAAGGCGAGGGATTTTTCAAAGTTCAAACTCCGGCGGGCGATCAGGTGTTCACCCGCGCCGGTGAACTCCATCTCAGCCCGGATCACACCCTCATCAACAAAGATGGAAATGCCATTCTTTCGGATCAGGGCTCTCCCATCACGCTCCAGCCCGAAGGCGGCGACCCGGTCATCTCCGACGACGGAACGGTCAAACAGGGTGACAACCAGATCGGCAAAATCGGCGTCTTCCGCTTCGAGAATGTTCACGACCTGAACCCGCTCGGCGGTGGCCAGTTCACGCCCGCGAAGGACCAGGAAGTCATCGGCGTCGATCGCCCGATGGTCCTCCAAGGATATCTCGAAAACAGCAACGTCACGCCGCTGCGCGAAATGGTTTCGCTCGTCCAAATCTCCCGCGCTTACGAGGCCAATCAGAAGCTGATCAGCAGCCGCGATCAGACGATGCAACGCACTTTAGAAACACTCGGTTAATCCCCTCCACCTATGAACCTCTCGCTCTACTCTGCCGCCACGGGAATGGAGGCGCAGCAACTCAACCTCAATACGATCGCCAACAATCTGGCGAACGTGAACACGCCAGGCTTCAAGCGCTCCAAAATCGAGTTTCAAGATCTGCTCTACCAGAAGCCCCGCCAATCCGGCGCGGACGCTGGCGGCGGCAACGTCATCCCCACCGGCGTGGAAGTCGGTAACGGGTCCCGCGTCGCTTCGACGTCGAAGGTTTTCACGCAGGGCCAGATGACCCAGACCGGCGAGAAGATGGACATCGCCATCCAGGGCGACGGCTTTTTCGAAGTGCAGAAACCCGATGGCACGCTCGCCTACACGCGCGATGGCACGTTCAAGATCGCTCCGACCGGTCAGATCACGACCAACGATGGTCTTCCCGTCCTCAGCGGCTTCCAACCGGTTCCCGCCGGCACCACGGAAATCACCGTCGCGGAAGATGGCTCCGTCACTTACGGCGGCCCGAGCGGCAACCAGACTTTCAAGCTCACACTGACGCGCTTCGCGAACCCGAGCGGTTTGAAGAGCCTCGGTGGAAATCTCTATTCCGAAACCGCCGCGAGCGGCACGCCCGAGACCGGCACGCCCGGCGAAGCGGGTTTCGGCACAACGCTGCAGGGCTACATCGAGACGTCGAACGTCAACATCGTCGAAGAGATGGTGAACCTGATCGTCGCCCAGCGCGCCTACGAAATTAACAGCAAATCGATCCAGACCTCGGATGAGATGCTGCAGAACATCGCCAACATGAAACGCTGATGAAAGCGCGCATCACACTCGCTCTTCTCGCTTCGCTGCTCGCCATCCAGGCGAACGGAGCTTCCACGGCCGACGCCACCGCGGCTGTATCCACGCCAGCCCTACAGAACGTCGAGCCGGCCAACACGTCGTCCGAAGCCAAGGCCGCGTCCGAGGCCGCCGCCAAGATCGACGCGAAGCCGGAAGCATCCGTCTACACGCCGGAAAATCTCCTGGCCGATCTGACCCGCGAACTTTCCGACCACTACCGCGTCAACGGCGAACTCCAGCTCGAGTTCGGGCGCGCCTGGTCTCCTTTTGATGCCAGTGTCGGTCCGGTCACGCTGACGATCCTCGATCAGCCTGCGGTGCTAAGCCAATCGCTGCTCGTGCGCGTTCGTTTTTCGAGCGGGGCGAAGGTCCTCGGCGAAACGTCTCTCTTCGTCCGCGCTCAACTGTTTCGCGACGTCTGGGTCGTGCGCAATTCGCCGGAGCGCGGCTCCAATTTCGATCCGACCGAACTCGACACCCGCCGCGTCGACACGTTGAAGGAGCGCGAGACCATCGCGGTCTCCGAACCGACGGGTGACTTGATGTTCGCCCGCAGCATCCCCGCGGGACGACTGCTCACCTGGCATGACGTCAGCCGCCGCGCTCTCGTGCGCAAAGGCCAGGTCATCGAAATCAGCGCCGTGGACGGAATGCTCACGATCAACATGAAGGCGCTCGCGATGGAGAGTGGTTCTGCCGGCGAAAGCGTCCGCGTCCGCAATCTCGACACGAAAAAAGAATTTACCGCGCAGGTCATCGCCGAGTCCCGCGCGATCGTCCGCCTCTGACCGACATGAAATCCTTCTCGCTCATTTCCGCGTTGTTCCTGATCGGCGTTTGCGCCGCGCAAGCTGACTCGCTCTGGACGACGCCCACGAATTCGGAACGCTCGATGTTTGCCGACAGCAAGGCGAAGAGCCGCGGCGACATTTTGACCATCGTCGTTTCCGAAACGAACACGACGGTTTCCTCGCAGCAGAAGAAATCGAGCAAGGACTCCTCGATTGATGCCGGTGTGACGCAGTTTCTTTTCCCGCCCGCCGTCAGCAAATTCGGCACCAAGGGTGGCGCGCTCCCCTCCACCGCGCTCGCCGCGAAAAGTGATTTCAGCGGCGGCGGCTCGGTCAACAATTCCCAGAGCCTCAGCGCCCGCGCCGCGGTCCTCGTCACCGATGTCCTGCCCAACGGCAATCTCGTGATCGAAGGCGTGCGCGTCGTGACGTTCTCCGGCGAAACGCAGTACGTCTCGCTCCACGGCCTGGTGCGTCCCGACGACATCACCTCCGCCAACACCGTCGCCTCGAGCAACATCGCCGACGTCCGCATCGAATTCATCAGCGAAGGCAGCCTGACCGACGCCCAGAAGAAAGGGTGGCTGACCAAGCTGTATGACACCTTACGGCCTTACTGACGTGCGGCCTAATGAAGAAGGAAGAATGCAGAATGAAGAATTTCACTCAGATGTTTGACGCTGTCCTGCGCGCGATGAGCACAAGTTTTTTTCGAACTAAATCTCCGGTGCGGCCGTGCGACTCATTTCGCGCGTTAGGGAAATTGGTTAGTTTTCGAGCTTCGCAAATCGCTTCCCCGGCCCGGTGCCGCCGCTTCGCCCTCCGTACATTCTGCATTCTTACTTCTTCATTCATCCTTAGCGCCGCGGCTCAGGCCGCGCGCGTAAAGGACCTCACCCTCGTCGAAGGTGGGCGCGATAATCAACTGGTCGGCTACGGTCTCGTCGTGGGTCTGGCGGGCGATGGTGACAGCAACGCTGTCGCGACGCTGCGCACGGTGGCGAATGCGCTGCAGCGCCAGGGGCTGACGGTTCCATCGGATCAGATCAAATCCAAGAACGCGGCGGTCGTGATGATCACAGCGGACATCGGCGCATTTCTGAAGCCCGGCACGCGCATCGACGTGACGGTCGCGTCCATGGGCGACGCCAAGAGCCTGCAGGGCGGCGTGCTCCTCCAAACTCCTTTGCTCGCGGCCGATGGTCGCGTCTACGCCGTCGCCCAGGGCCCCATCGCGGTCGGCGGATTTCTCGGCGGCTCCGGTGGCGGCGGCGGCGCGACGGTGCAGAAAAACCATCCGACCGTCGGACAAATTTCCAACGGCGCGATCGTCGAACGCGAGATCAGCGCCAGCATCGTCAAGGACGGTGTAGTGACACTTCAACTACACAACCCCGACTTCACGTCGGCCTCGCGCATGGCGCAGGCGATCAACACCGCGTTTCCCGATTCAGCCGCGGCGAAGGACGCTGCAACGATTTCCGTCAAGATCCCGAGTTACTTCATCGGCAAGCAGGTCGATTTCCTCGCCGAGCTCGGCACGATCGACGTGAATCCCGACACGCAGGCGCGCATCGTGATCAACGAGCGCACCGGCACGATCGTTGCCACGTCCACCGTTCGCATTTCTCAAGTCGCGATCAGCCACGGCTCGCTGACCATCACGGTCAGTTCGAACCTGGCGGTTTCCCAGCCCAACCCGCTCAGCACCGGCGGCCAGACGGTCGTCACGCCGAGCACGCAAACCAACGTCACGGAAATCAAGGGCGGCTTCACGGTGATCAACGAAGCGCCGACGATCGATCGCCTGGCGAATGCGTTGAACGCTCTCGGTGTTTCCACTCGCGAGATGATGTCGATTTTCCAAGCGCTCAAACGCTCCGGCGCGCTGCAAGCCGAGCTCGTGATCAACTAACATGAACGTCGACGCGCTCTCTTCCCAAGCCACGGTCAAGGCCGCACTCCTCGCGTCCGCATCCTCGTCGGCGAATCCGACCGCGGCGCAGCTCGCGGCTGATCGGCAGTCGTTGACGAAGGAAACGAACACGAAATCCGGCGCGGCGAAGACGCCCACGCCAGCGGAGGTGAAGAAGGCCGCGTCGCAATTCGAAGCCATCATCCTTCGCCAGCTTCTCGCTCCCACCATCGAACCCGTCATGTCCGGCGGCGCCATGGGCGGCGGCGGAGCCAGCAGCAGCGGTGGCGGCGTGTACGGCTACATGCTCACCGATGTCATGGCCAACAGCCTCGCCCAAGGCGGCGGCCTCGGCTGGGCAAAGATGCTCGAGAAACAACTTTCACCCGCTACTGCCGCGCATCAACCCGCGGACGGTGCAGCCAAAAAATAATCTCTCCCATTCCACGTGAGCACATCCTGGCACATCATCACTGAACGCCTGCGCAACGAACTGCAGGAATACGGCGCGCTCCTCGGCCTTTTCGAGGAACAGCAGAGCAATCTGCTCCGCCGCGACGCCAACGCCGTCGTCGAACTCGCCAGCGAGATCGAAGATCAGGCGCGAGTGGCGCAGTCGACCCGCGATCTGCGCGAAGAAGCGATTCGCAAATTCGCCTTCGAAAACAAGCAGCCCGCCAACTCGAGCTTGCGCCATCTCCTTCCCTATTTTCCCGCCGACGTGCAGCCGCTCATCCAGGCGCTCATCGGTGAAATCAATCATCTCATTCACCGCGTGCGCCGCGACGCGCGCCAAAATCAGATTCTTCTCTCCCGCACGGTCGAGGCCTACGAAGAAGCGGTGCGCACGCTGCGCCCGGAGGCCTTTGCGAAAACTTATTCGAGCCGCGGATCCATTCCGCTGGCCAACGTCGGCGTTCCCGTCTGGCAGGCCGCGGGTTAACGCGCGGCTCAACCTCAATTTTTTCAACGTATGTCCGGTCTATTTGGCGCACTAGGAAATAGTGTCAAAGCGCTCAACGCGCAGTCCCGTTCGCTCGAGACCGCGGGCAAGAATCTGGCCAACGTCAACAACGAGTCCTACGCCCGCCAGCGCGTCGTGCTCGGTGATCGCGGCACCGTGATGACCTCCCTCGGCGCTCAATCGCTCGGCCTCGAAGCCAAGTCGATTCAGCAGCTGCGCGATGAGTTGCTCGACCGCCAGGTCGTGCGCGAATCCTCGCTCCAATCCACCTACGAGGCCGAACAAGCGGCCTACACCAAAGCCCAGGCGGGGCTCGGCCAGTCCGTGGACAGCAGCGGCGCGGCCAACACCAGCGCATATTCCGGCTCCGGCAGCGGCATCGCCGAAGCCTTGGACAATCTTTTCAGCAGCTTCAGCAGCCTCGCCGCGCGTCCGACCGATCCGGGTCAAAAGGAAACGCTCGTCCAAAACGCCGGCATCCTCGTCGACCGTCTCCAAACAACGGATACACGTCTCGACCAACTGCAGACGGATCTGACCAATCAGACCCAGAGCGACATCGACGACGCGAACAAGCTTCTCCAAAACATCGCCGACCTGAACACCGAGATCGGCCGCTTCGAAATCGCCAATCCCGGCAGCGCCGTCGACCTGCGCGACCAGCGCCAAGCCCAGGTCGAGTTGTTGGCGAAAAAGATTTCCATCGAAACCCAGCCAAACTCGAGCAACCCGAGCCAGATCGATGTCTTCGTTCGCGACGGTAGTGGAAATCCCATTACACTCGTGACGCAGACCACCGTCACCGGCCTCACGCTGAGCGGTTCGACCGTTTCTGGCGGCAGCCCCTCGACTGCGGTTGTGTTGAAAGGCGGATCGATTCTCGGAAACCTGACCGCGCGCGACACCGGCGTGAAAGATCTCCGCGACAATCTCGACGCGCTGGCCAAGCAGTTGGTCGTCTCGGTCAACGCGGCCTACAATCCCACCTCGATTTCCGGCGAAGATTTCTTCGACAGCGCGAATCAGACGGCCGGCACGATTTCTCTCCGCACAGGTTTGGCCGCGAGTAATATTCGCTCGTCGAACGGCGCCGCGGGCGACAACGCCATCGCGCAGGCCGTGGCTGACTTGGCCAATAAGAACTTCTCTACCGCCTCCGGCGATGCGATCGATGGCACGTTCTCCCAGTCGTTTTCCACGACGGTCAGCCGCATCGGCCAGTCTCTGGCCAGCGCCAACCTCCAAGTCACCGACCAGACGAACATCGCGACGTTGGTGAAGAGCCAGCGCGACGGCGTGAGCGGCGTCTCCATGGACGAAGAGCTCGCGGACATGATGAAATTCCAGCGCGCCTTCCAAGCGTCATCCCGCGTGGTCCAGGTCATGAGCGAACTTCTTCAAGATGTTGTGAATTTGGGCCGATGAGCCCGGAAGAACTTTCGTCCTAGGCAAAAAACCCCAGATTAAAGGCAAAGGAAGAATGAAGAAGTAAGAATGCAGAATGGCTGAAAGCTGAATCGAACCAAGCACTCCAAAGTATCCAGAATTTACCTACGCCCGAGAAACTTCGTTCAGCGGTCCGCCTTCACCCTTCTTCCCTCCGACATTCTGCATTCTTCCTTCTTCATTCTTCCTTCGTTTTCCCCATGCGTATCGCCACCAACACGACTTCAGAGGCCCTGATCGCTCAGATTCAGAAACTGAGCGACCGTCAGTCGCGCTTGCAGAGCCAGGTCGCGACGGGTCAGCGCATCGTGCAGCCCGAGGATGATCCTGCCGCTGTGGGTCGTCTGCTCGGCTTGAATACGGAAAAAGCGCAGAACACGCAGTACGTTCAAAACGCGTCGCGCGCGATGGAAGTGTCTCAGGCTTCGTATGCGGGATTGCAGGACATCAAAAGCATCTCCGATCGCGCGGGTGAACTCGCGACGCTCGGCGCCGGCGCCTCCAGCCCCGATGCTTATCAAGCTTACGCGAAGGAAGTGAACCAGCTCATCGAGCAAGCCGTGCAGCTGGGAAATTCCAAGTTCCGCAACGACTATCTCTTCTCCGGCACCGCCGTCACCACGGCTCCGGTCAATGCCACGCGCGATGCCGCAGGCAATGTTACCAGCGTCGCCTACGCCGGCGACACCGGCCAGGCCTCCGTGAAGTTGTCCGACGTTTCCAGTATTGCTCCGGGCACTACAAACGCGACGAACACGGGCATTACCGATTTCATCAACAATCTCGTGTCGCTGCGCGATGCGCTAAACAGTGGCTCAGCTACGACGGTTAGCGCGACGCAGCCGAATCTGATCACGTCGGAAAACATGTTGGTGAATTCGCTCAGCGAACACGGGGCGATCCAGCTGCGCATCGAAATCAATCAGAAGCAGGAGCAGTCCCGCTCGGATCAGCTGGACAAACTCGTTTCCGACGAGGCCGACGCCGACATGGCTTCCACCGTGGTGAAACTCAGCCAGACCTCGAACGCGTACGAAGCCGCACTCTCGTCCGCTAGCAAAATTCTCCAGATGTCCTTGTTGGACTATTTGAAATGATCTCCGACTGGAGCACGTTGATTTTTCCGATCGCCCCCGCCCCTCACGCATGAAAGTCAGTCCCGACCTTTCCACTTCCGAACTCTCCCAGCAGACGGCGCAGCGTTATTCGCTGCCGCAGGGCTTGGTCGGGCTGCCGCAGCACAAATCTTTCGAGATCGTTCAGGTGCCGGACCAGGAGCCGTTCCTCTGGATGAAGCTGAGCGGTCCCGAGCCGTTGAACTTTCTGGTGCTCGAGCCGACCGGCCTCATCGCGGATTACGAGCTGGAACTTTTCGATGAAGACGCGGAATTTCTCGGCATCCAGGATTCGACGGATGCGAGCGTGCTCAACATCGTGACTTTGCGAAACAACAACCCGGCGGACGCGACGGTGAATTTGGCCGGTCCGGTGATCATCAATCGCCGCACGGGCGTCGCGAAGCAGTGCATCCTCGCGAACTATTTCAAGTACAGCGCGTATCACCGGCTGGTGGGAGAATCCAGCTAAGCCCAAACGTCATGCTGGTCCTCACTCGCAGAATCAACGAATCCATCGTCATCGGTGGAAACATCGAGATCAAGATCACGCGCATCGACGGCGATGTGGTGAAGATTGGCGTCTCGGCTCCGCGGGATATTCCCGTTTTCCGCAAGGAAGTGATGACGGAAATCGCCGCGAGCAATCAGGCCGCCGCCATCAAGCCGGCCAGCGGTCAAACGCTCTCGTTGCCCAAACTCGCGCGCCAGCCCGCCGGCGCCAAGCCCGCCCCAGGCGCCGCTCCGCAGCCGCCCCCCGCCGCCTCGTCAACATGAGCGTCAAGACCGACACCTACACCGACGCGCGCTACCTTGATCGTGTGCAAGGTTTGCTCACGCAGACGCTCGCACGCCTGAGCTCCGGCTCGCGGATTAACAATCCTTCCGACGACCCGCAGGCCGTGGGGCTCGCCGCAAAAATTTCCGCGCAGAACAAGCGTATCCAGGCCGCCACTACGAACGTGCAGAATGCCACGTCGTACATTCAGTCGGCCGACGGCATGCTCAACAGCATGGGCGAAATGGTCACGCGCATGTCCGAACTTTCCGTCCTGGCGAAGGACGTGATGAAGAACGGCGGCGATATCGCGCTTTATCAAACCGAGTTCACGAAGATTCAGGATCAGTTGCGCGTCACGATTGGCGGCACGACGGCCGAGATCGGCGGCACGACCTCGATTACGAGTCCGATGGGCACGTTCAATGGCATCGTTGTCTTCGGCCCGAACGCGGCCGGCACGCCGGTCTCGACCGGAGAGGACCCACAGAACGTCATCACGATCCCCGGCACGAATCTTCGCACCGGCGGCATGCTTTCTTTGATCCAGCAAGACAGCGCCGGAAACTACACGCTGAGTGTCACGGATGCGACGGCGACGGACACGATCAACACGAGCATCAGTCAACTCGCCGACACGCGAAGCACGCTGGGCGCCGTGGAACGCCGTTTCGAGCTCGCTGGCGCGAGCCTGACCAAGCGCGGCGAAAACATGACGAAGAGTCTTTCCGACATCAACGACGTCGACGTCGCTGAAGAGTCGACGCGCCTGTCGAAATTCCAGGCCCTTTCGGAAGCGTCCACCGCGATGCTCGCGCAAGCGAACAAATCGCCCGAAGCCGTCCTGCGGCTGCTGCAGCAGATTTGACGCTGGGCTGAAGTCAGGGGGCGGTACGTTAGCGCGAAGTCGCGCGGCAAACACGATCGAGCGCCCGTAGCGAAGCGCCATTCGTCGAGCGGCAAACCAAACCCAATGCCTTTAACGGAGCGCCGGCCTCTGGGCGGCAAACCCATCTAATGCCCCACGAAGTGGGGCGGACTCCAACGCGGCGCCGCGGTTTTCTAATCGAGTCCGTCCGCGCCTCGGGCGCGGACAGTAGAGAAGAAAAATGCCGGCGTGGACGCCAGCGCTCCCAGTGGCCGACATCGGCGCGACGCCGACGCTCGGCCCGCCGAGTGCGCCTTTTCAAGGCGCAGAAGGCTCTGGGAGCGCTGGCATCTTGCCGGCAT
>DASTWZ010000048.1:0-19849 GCA_035765635.1 Opitutaceae bacterium | reverse complement strand
GGTTCGATCATTCTGCATTCTTACTTCTTCCTTCTTCCTTAGCGCCGCGTACGCGGCGCGTAACGGCAGGCACATCGTGCCCAGCACGAGCAGCGCCCAGACGCTGATTGCGCTGAAATACGCCGTCGAAAGCCACGGGCTCGCTTTGTAGTCCAGGCGAACTTCGTTCCGGCCAGCGGGTATCGCGACGGCGGTGAGTTTGTTTTCCGTCACCACGATATTCTCGGGATGGCCATTCACCGTGGCGCGGTAGCCAGGCACGAAAACCCGTGGCGTTTCGAGCAGCGCAGGCCGCGATGAATCGACCGTGACCTGAAACGGGACGAGCGACGTCACGCGTAGCCTGCGGGGGGTATCGTCGATCCGTTCCACGGCGCAGCGCGCAAGCGGTTCGCCTGGGTTTTTTCCTGCAGCCTTGGACAACAATATGACCCTGACCTGATCGGGCGCGTCAGACCGGTTTTCCGCGGAGACGATGCGGCTCCCTCCATCGTTTGATCCGAATGCTTTTTCCATTCCCGAAACGGGAAGCGCATACTCGCGCAACAATGTCCGACTCCTGATCTGCAGCGTGCCAGCGACTTCGTTTCCCAGAAAGTCGAAGTGCAGAAGATAGGTGCTGTGCGGTTCGATGAGAAATGCCGCGTCCGAGACGCCCGTTTCTGTCTGCACGAACTCCAGCGCGAGTGGCGCGCTCGGCGTCGAGGGCGTGAGGGCAGTCCCACCGTCGGCAAACGGCACTTGGGTTGTTGGATCGAGGAGTCGCGTCTCCAAAAATGGCTCGGTGCGGGCGTGCGAGAAATATTTGTTGAACGTGCCGAACAGTTGATACGACGAACGCGTGAGCGTGACGTTTTCCGGACGGTGACGCAGGTCCGACTGATCTTGGGCCAACGCGACGCCCAGGCCGCGCTGATGGAGTTTTCGCACTTCATCGACGCTCCAAAAC
Source organism: Opitutaceae bacterium (assembly GCA_035765635.1). Lineage (GTDB taxonomy): Bacteria > Verrucomicrobiota > Verrucomicrobiia > Opitutales > Opitutaceae > EW11. Next base: position 18,900 of record DASTWZ010000048.1, on the reverse strand, counting down.
AGCGCCGCAAGCACAACCAGCGCCGAGGCGAGCCGCCAGCGTTTGCCGGCGTTCGAGATGCGATTCGTCGCAGCCAAACCTAGAAACGTAGCGAGCGCGGCCAGGATGGGATAGAGCCGTTGGCCAGCCCAGGCGTTGGTGATTTCCAGCACCGAAGCCGGGAGTCGCCGCCAGAATTCGGCCGTGACGAACGGTATTGGCAAAAGCACTACAAGGAGCCCCGCGAAAACCACCGCGAGCGCAGTGATGGAAGCGCGACCCCGCGCGCAGAGCAGCCCGGCCGCCGCGAGCACGAGCAGGCTGTAGCCGAGCTGGATGTCTCCCAACAAGCCGACACCGGTGACGTCAAGAGGTCGGAAATTCGCCTTCCAGTTCGTCGATATATTCGAGATGAGCGCGGCGGCGGCGCCAGGATTCTCGGCGCTCGGAAGGTGTAGTGAAAACACCGATACAAAAACGTAACCGCAAAGCACGGCACAAAGCAGCGCGGAGGTGATCGCGCCGATCGTTTGGCCAATGCGGCCGCTGCGAAAGAGGATCGAGCCGATCCAAATCAAGCCGGACACCGCCGTCGCCCACATCGCAATCGGCGGATGCGCCCACCAGAGTGCGGCGAGACTCACGCTTTGGAGCAGCCATCCCCGGCGCCGGTACGATTGATCGACGAGACAGGCCAGACTCAACGCCCACCACGGCAAGAATGGGACCGTCATGAACGTCGCAATCATGTCGCCCTCGTAAAGCGGCGCCAGAATTGCCGGCGAGAGGACATAGAGCGCGGACAGAATCGCGGCGCTCCAAAGACGCGTCGGATAATACAAACGCAGCGCCATGTACGCGTTGACCGCTCCGCCCACAGCGGAGAGCACGATGGTCAGATTGGTCAGCGCGACGAACGACAACGCGTGAAACGATGCGAGATCGAGCAAGCCCGCGAAATGGACGAAGTAGGGCGCAGTGCGGAGCGTGTGGATTCCGCCGTTGAAGGCGTATTCCGACTGCCCCACGAAAACGGGAAATACGCCGGCCCGCAGTTGCGTGATGAAGTCGGAAACCATCAGCGAATAATGATAAGCATCGCCCGCGCCGACCTGACTGCCTATCGCGTAGGGAAAAATCGAATACATGCCGGCGAACAGCACGCAGGCCCAGCGCACCGATTCGAGAAAGCGCCGGCTGGCCCAGCGGCCCAACAGCGTGAAGCCAATAGCTCGCGTCAAAAACGACAGCGCCAAAGCCGAGGCCAGCGCGCATGCCTGCGCCTGGGAAAGCTGGGGCGCGAGAACTTTTGTGACGACCGCGATCGCGAGCACGGCGGCGAAGTCGGCCGTGCCTTCGGCCAGCGGACTCAACCACCAGCGATTTGCGGCGGCGGGCAGCCGAATCAAACTCCGCGCGACCCAAACCGCGGCCGCAGCGATCAAGATCAGAAGAGGAAATGAAGGCAGACCCGCGAACCGCGGAAAACTCCAGAGTACGAGCGCGATCGCAGCCAGGTCAGCGGGAAGCTGACTGAGGCGTGGGCGCAAGTTGACCTGTGACGCGATGTGCGGCGTCACAGATTTCAATGGTCGCGTCGGGCTGCTGGTGTGTGGTGTGCGAGAAACCTTGATCAAAATCCACGGGCGAGGGGCCGCCGTCGCCATGTGACTCTGGAAGGTCGGCAGAGTTCAATTTGACGCGAAGATTCATGCACGAATCCAATCGCGGGTCGCTTGCTGCGCTGACGGCGTGATCGTGATGAGAATGGATTTCGATGTGGGCGTATTACTCTGCTCGGCCGTGGAATCGATCGGCACGAGCACATTGGCTTCGGGAAAATAGGTGGCGACACAGCGACGCGGCACGTTGTAGGGCGCGATCATGAAACTTTCGGCGCGCCGCTTCTCGCCGCCATATTCGCTCGTGAGATCGACCAGCTGCCCTTGAACGACGCCGAGCTCCTTCATGTCTTCTTCGTTGATGAAGAGCACGCGGCGGCCGTTGTAGACACCACGATAGCGGTCATCCAGGCCGTAGATCGACGTATTGAATTGGTCGTGGCTCCGTACAGACGTTAGAAGAAGTTTGCCCGGCTCGAACGCGATGCGGGTCAACGGATGCGGAATGAAATTCGCCTTCTTGTTCGGCGTCGCGAAACGGCGCTCGTCGCGCGGCGGATTCGGCAGATAGAACGTGCCTTCCCGGATTCGATCGTTGTACGCCGGGAAACCGGGCACGACCGCCTCGATCTTGTCGCGGATGAGATCGTAATTGCCGACAAATTTGTCCCAGTCGATCGGCGTCGTCGGGCCGAGCACGCGCTTGGCGATTCCTGCCACGATCGCGGGTTCGCTCAGCAGCGTCGGTGAAACCGGTTTTAGATTTCCGCGCGTCGAATTGATCACGCCCATGCTGTCCTCCACGGTCATGAATTGAGGTCCGCTGGCTTGCTCGTCGATCTCCGTGCGGCCGAGGCAGGGCAGGATCAGCGCAGTCTTTCCGGGGATGGCATGAGAGCGGTTGAGCTTGATCGAAACATGTGCCGTCAGGCGGCAGTTTTGCAGCGCCTTCGCGGTGAATTCCGTGTCGGACGGCGCGCCGAGGAAATTGCCGCCCATCGCGAAGAACACTTTCGCGCGGCCTTCGTGCATCGCCTTGATCGCGTCGACAGTGTCGAAGCCGTTTTCGCGCGGCGGCTCGAAGTTGAATTCCGCGCCGAGCTTATCGAGAAACTCCTTCTTCGGTTTGTCCCAAATGCCCATGGTGCGATCGCCCTGAACATTCGAGTGGCCGCGCACGGGGCATGGCCCTGATCCGGGCCGGCCGATGTTGCCGCGCAACAGCAGGAAATTTACGACGTCCTGGATCGTCGCCACGGCGTTCTTGTGTTGGGTCAAACCCATGCACCAGCAGACGATGATGCGGTGCGAGGTCATTGCGATCTGCGCCGCTTCGCGGATCTGTTCCCTGCGCAATCCGCTGTCCTGCACAATCTGCTCCCACGTCGTCGCGCGCAGTTGCGCGATCAAGTCCTCATATCCGTGAGTGTGGTGTTTGATGAAATCGTGGTCGAACACGCTGCCGGGATTTCGATCTTCGGCTTCGAGCATTTCCTTCATCAAACCCTGCACCACGGCCATGTCGCCATTGATCGTGACCGGCAGCCAGAGGTCGGTGAGTTGCGTCGCTTTGCCGAGGAAAAAACGCGGGATCTTCGTGGGATGAAGCAGGTCTTGCGGGTTGCGAAATTGGAAAAGCCCAGCCTCTGGTAGGGGATTTATGGATACGATTTTGCAACCGCGTTCCTTGGCGTGCTGCAGGTGAGTGAGCATGCGCGGATGGTTTGTCCCCGGATTCTGGCCGATGATGAAGATCGCGTCGGCGAGTTCGAAGTCGGTCAGCTTCACGCAGCCTTTACCGATGCCGATCATCGGAGGGAGCGCGACGCTGGTGGACTCGTGGCACATGTTCGAACAGTCGGGCAGATTGTTTGTCCCGAAGGCGCGCACGAAGAGTTGAAAGAGGAATGCCGTCTCGTTGCTGGTTCGGCCCGAGGTGTAGAAGACCGCCTCGTGGGGCGAGGCCAGAGCTTTCAATTCGTCCGCGATGAGTTGAAACGCGTTGTCCCACGCGATCGGTTCGTAGTGCGTCGCGCCCGCCCGAAGCACGTAGGGCTCGGGAATGCGTCCCTGGCCGCCGAGCCAGAAATCGGTTTTCTGCGCGAGATCGGCGACGGAATGTTCGCGAAAAAAATCGCGAGTGAGCACCTTGGTCGTCGCCTCGTAGGTCACCGCCTTGAAGCCATTTTCGCAGAATTCGGCGAAGCTGCGTTCCTTGTCGGGATTGGGCCACGCGCAGCTTTGGCAGTCGAAGCCATCCGCCTGATTCAACTTGTGAAACGTGCGCATCGTATTCTTCAGGCCGGCGTGGCGAATGCCGTACTCCACGACCTCTTCGATCGCCTTCAATCCGGCGGCCACTTTGTACGGATCGCGCTGTTTGAGGCCTTCGATCTCGATGGGAATTTCAGCGGAGCGGCTCTCTTGCGAGCGATCAGAGGAAGGGGTCGAGGACATGCCTTAAACGAAATCGAAAAGCTGGCCGGGGCGAGCTTGCTGTGTGGTCTAACGTGAGCAGGTTTTGCACGTCCAGCTGCCCGTGATGATTCCCGAAGAACGTTCCCGCTCTCTCTCGGACGAAGCCGCACCTGCGGTGTCCATTCAAAATGTCCCCAGTCTGCATTGGTCGGCCACGGACGGCCCGGTCTCGCGAAGCGAAGACATCGCGATCGAAGCGGCGCTCTGTATCGAGATTTCCTATACGCGAGCGGGCACGGAGTTGATCAAGCCGCTCGGCATCACGATGCGGACGCCGGGTAACGATCGTGAGCTGGCCGTCGGCTTTTTGTTGGGCGAGGGCGTGATCACGGCGCAGGCGGAGGTGCAGGATATTCTTTCTCTCGAAAAGAACGCAGCGGGCGAAGACATCGACACGATCCGGGTGTTGCTGCGCGCTCCGCCGCGAAATGATCTCAGCCGCGTGTCGCGCGCGGTCACGACGACCTCGGCCTGCGGCCTGTGCGGTCGGGCGACTTTGCAGGGACTGCCGGTGAAACCCGCGAGGGAAGGCGCGGAGGAGACTGTTTCACCGCGTAGGGTAAGACTGGATACACGCACGATGATCGCGCTGCCGAAAAAACTGCGAGAGCGTCAAAGCGTGTTCGCAAAGACAGGTGGAACGCATGCCGCGGCGCTGGCGGATGTGACGGGAAAGTTACTTCTCTGTCACGAGGACGTGGGACGGCACAATGCGGTGGACAAGGTCTTTGGCGCGGCGCTGCTCGGGGCGTATCCGCTTTCTGGATGCATGTTGGTCTTGAGTGGTCGCGCGAGCTTCGAGCTGGTGCAAAAATCCGCCGCAGCCGGAGCCGCGCTGATTGTCGCCGTCGGAGCGCCGTCTTCTGCTGCGGTCAGCCTGGCCCACGCCGCGGACATCACGCTGATCGGCTTCACCCGCAATGACCGCTTCAACGTCTACACGCGCGCCGACCGGGTGGTTTTCGACAATTAGTTTTCCGGACGCAAAGAGGCATAGCGAGGCGCAGCCGCAACACTGGATCCGCGCCTGATTCCAATCATAAATGGACGGCCTCCGAGGTAGGGCGAGACCTCAGGGCGAGCCGCAACCGTCGCCTTTATCTGGCTCAATCTATGAACATTTTGCCTCCGGGGGTAGGGCGAGCGGTCCCTCGCGAGCCGCAACCGTTCGGCCTAACCTCCGGGTTAAGCCACGCTCAACGCGGCTCGCCAGGGACGGCTCGCCCTACCCATGAGGCGCCTGAACTATATTTCATCAAGGAACATATTTCCGGAGTAACGGCTCGCCCAGAGGTCTCGCCCTACCTTCAGACCGCAGGTCATGCCGGCATTCATCGCTCTGCCTTCTTAATTCTTCATTAGCGAAGCGTTGCCCCGGGCCGCGGCATCGTCCTAATTCCCGCACCGTGATTGCCACGTATCGGAGACTTGAATACGCGCGCGGATATCTGGCGCTCGGGTTGGCCCGGCAGGCGAGAGACGAACTGGCGGCGATCGCGGAGGAGGAACAAAAGAACGTCGACGTGCAGGAGGTGTGGGTCGACGTGTGGATGGAATTGAAATCCTGGAAACGCGTCGTGCGCGCCGCGCGTGGCGTGTGCGAGAAACGCCCCGCCGGTGAGCGCGCCTGGATCGCCTGGGCCTATGCTCTGCGCGAGCTGCAACGTGTCGAAGAGGCCCAGGACGTTTTATGGCGCGCGGAAAAGCGCTACGGGCAAAATTCAGGACTGCTTCACTACAATCTCGCGTGCTACGCCTGTCTTCTCGGCAACCAAGACGAAGCCGAACGTCGACTAAAACGCGCCGTGTCGATGGACACCAGCTGGCGCGACGCTGCCCTCGAAGATCCCGACCTCAAAGACCTTCGCCCGCGACTGGACGCGAGCAATTGAACTCGTCGGCCCGTCAGCTTTGCGAATATCCGAGCTGCGTCGGCCTAAGAAAAATCCTCTTTGCGAATTTTGCGCTGCTGTCCCGCAGAATCGCACAATTCCGCGAGGATTTTGAACAACGGATTTTCCCCACGAATCACACGAAGCACACGAATTCAAAAATTTCGCACGGAATACACGGAGGGTATTTTTGTTTCCGTGCCCTCCGTGTATTCCGTGGGAAAATGGTTTGGTCATTTGGTGTGCTTCGTGTGATTCGTGGGAAAATTGGTTTGGTTGCGGCTCCGCCGCGCTATGGAGATTCGCCGCCTGCAGGTTGCGATCTGCCGCGTCGACGTTTGCTTCCGCGATTATGCCGCACCTTTTTGATCCGCTCACGATCAAGTCTGTCACGCTCCGCAATCGCATCGGTGTTTCACCGATGTGCATGTATTCTTCGGAGGATGGCGCGGCGACCGACTGGCATCTGGTGCATCTTGGCTCGCGCGCCACCGGCGGGGCCGGATTGGTCGTCGCGGAGGCCACGGCGGTTTCGCCGGAAGGTCGGATCAGTCTCGGTGACGCGGGCCTCTGGGCGGAGAAACACATGGAGCCGCTGGCGCGCATCAATCGTTTCGTGAAAGCGCATGGCGCCGTGGCGGGTATCCAATTGGCCCATGCCGGACGGAAGGCCAGCGCGGCTCGTCCTTGGGAAGGCGGCGCTCATCTGACCGATAGCGAAGGTGGCTGGCCGACGATCGCGCCGAGCGCTGTCGCGTTCGGTGGCGACCTCGACAAGGTGCCAAAGGAAATCACGCTCGAGGACATCGCGCGCGTGCAAAACGACTTCGCCGAGGCCACCAAGCGCGCGGTCGCCGTTGGATACCAGTGGCTCGAGTTGCACGGCGCTCATGGCTACTTGATCAACGAGTTTCTTTCGCCGCTCTCCAATCGGCGCACTGACCGCTACGGCGGCAGCTTCGACAACCGGATCCGGTTTCTCGTGGAAACCACTCGCAAAGTGCGCGCGGTCTGGCCGGAAAATCTGCCGCTCACCGTACGCTTGTCCTGCACGGACTGGGTGGAAGGCGGCTGGACTATCGAGGAGACCATCGCGTTGGCCAAAGTTCTGAAAGGCGAGGGCGTCGACTTGATCGATTGCAGTTCGGGCGGCTCCTCTCCCCATGCGAAAATCCCGATCGGTCCGGGCTACCAGGTTCCCTTTGCCGAACGTGTGCGCCGCGAGGCGCAGATCGCCACGGCGGCGGTGGGACTGATCACCGAGCCGAAACAGGCCGATGAGATCATCCGCGAGGGCAAGGCCGACTTGGTGCTGCTCGCGCGCCAGTCGCTGCGTGATCCGAATTTTCCTTGGCACGCAGCAAAAGCCTTGGGCCATGCCGATCGACTGAAGCCGCCGGCGCAGTACGCCAGAGCCTGAGTCCGGCGCAAGAACTGCGGCGCGTTCGACCGAGGGCGCGGCTAGCCGCGACCAAAGACGCAGGGTTTAGCCACGGTGAGTTTTTTTAACCGCAAAGAGGCTCAAGATACACAAAGAGGATTTTTGTTGGGCCGACGCGGCTCAGACATTCGTCGCTCGGAAGCGGTGTGGCATTTTGGTTTGGAGCTACAAACCAATACCCCAACCGCTTTGTGGAGGAGCTATTGCGAGTGACGTCGCAAATCCGAAATCCTCTTTGCGCTTTTTGCGCCTCCTTGCGGTTAAAAAAATAGTCGTGATCGAAACCCTGAGGCTTCGCCTCGCTGTGTCTTTCGCGGCTACAGTTCATCTTTATACGCTCTAAATTTTGCTGAAATGTGCTGAACGCTTCACCACGCGGTGAATTGCCGATGCGCGGCGTCATGATGAAAACACGGCGAATCCATGCCCCGGCTTCGTTTTCATCTCATCGCCAATGCCCATCTCGATCCCGTCTGGCTTTGGGACTGGAGAGAGGGATTGAACGAGGGGCTCGCCACCTGTCGCGCCGTGCTCGATCTGATGGAGCGCTATCCGGAACTGACGTTTGTTCGGGGGGAAGCGTCCGTCTACAAGCATATCGAGCGTCACGATCCGGAAACATTCGCGCGAATCCGCGCCGCAATTTCCGCGGGAAAATGGGATGTGGTCGGCGGAAATTTCGTTCAGCCAGACACAAATTTGCCAGCAACGGAGGTTTTGCTTCGGCAGTTTACGCGGGGCCTCGGTTACTTTTCCAAAAGCCTTGGCGTGCGACCGACCGTCGCTTGGGCACCGGACTCTTTCGGGCACAGTGCAGGCTGGCCGGAAATTTATGCTGCGGCGGGCATGCAGAGCTTCGCGTTTTCCCGTCCGTTCGAGTCCGACTTGAAATTGCCCGGCCCAGCCTTCTGGTGGGAGGGCGCGGCCGGCTCGAAGGTGCTCGCGTGGCGCATGCCGGTGGGATGGTACGGTTCGACGCGCACGGAGCTGCCGGAGCGTCTCGATCGCTACAAAGCGGAAGCGCCGCGCTGGGGACTGCAGAACGTCGCGATTTTCTTCGGCCTCGGAAACCACGGCGGCGGCCCCTCTCGCGCTCAAATCGAGACCGTGTTGCGCTGGCGCGATCGACACCCGGAGGTCGATGTCGAGTTCTCCACGCTGCATCGTTTCTTCGCGTCGCTCGCGAGGGAGTCGGAGAATTTAAAAACCTTCCGCGGCGAGCTGAACTTCGCGCTGCGCGGGTGCTACGCGTCGATGGCGTCGTTCAAGTTCGCCTATCGACGCACGGAAAATCGCTTGCTGCGCGCGGAGCGGATCAGCGCTGCCGTGGCGCTGGCGATCGAGGCGGATGACGTCGCGACCGCGGCGGCAGAATCGACCGTAGATTCGCGCTCGAGTGCCTTGCCGGCGTGCGACGCGGACGTCGTCGGACTCCGCGAGGCGTGGGACGCGGTGCTCTTCAATACGTTTCACGACGTACTGCCGGGTACATCGATCGAGCGCGCGTTCATCGATCAGCACGCCTGGATCGGCCTGGCGGCGCATCAGACGCAGCGCGCGGAGTTGAATGCGCTCAACGCCTTGGCGGCGCGCATCGACACGCGTGTTCCGCCCGCGGAAGAGGATCATCCCACCGTCGTGCCTCTCCTCGTTTGGAATTCGCGAGCAGTGGATTTCGATGGTCCCGTGGAGTTCGAGGTGCCGCTGGATTATCGGCCGATCGACGCGTTTCGAAATAAAACCGAAGCCGTGCCTCTCGCAGTGCGCGACGACCGAGGCAAGGCGCTGCGTTTTCAGACTATCGCGACCGAACACGACTTCGCGTCCGACGTGCCGTGGCGGAAACGCTTTGTCACGCGATTGAAGATTCCGGCGTTTGGCTGGCGCATCATCACCGCGGGTTGGGAACCAGCCGCGGCTGCGAGCACGAAAGCCATCGTATCCGACATCCAAATACGCCGCGGCCGCATTTCGAACCAGCACTGGCGGATTTCGGCTTCGCCGGGACGCTCGAACGTCGCCTTCGCCCGCGCGGCCAAACCACCGCTTAACCTGCGCGTGCTGACCATCGACGACCCGTGGGGGTCGTGGGGCGGGCACGACGGAGAAGTCGAGGCCGAGCATATCAATCACGTCACACGCGTCTGGAAGATTACGGCGTTGGATTGTCTCGAGCGCGGACCCGAACGCGCGGCGCTGGCCGTGAAATTCGAAGCAGATGGTTCGTGGCTCGAACTCACGATTCTGCTTCATCGCGACGATCCGGCGGTGGTGGTGCGGTCGCGTGTGTTCTGGTCGCAAAAAGCTGCTCGCCTGAAGCTCGAGTTTTCCGCAGGAGGTGAAGCCGAGTTCGAGGTGCCGGGTGGAACGATTCGGCGCGCGCCATGCGGCGAAGTGCCGGGCGGCCGCTGGGTCAAAGTGGATCGGGCGGCGAATGGTTTCATTTTCGCGAGCGATGCCATTTATAATTTCGACAGCACAGCGCGCCGGTTCAGCGCCACGGTGTTGCGGAGCAGTCGCTATGCGGCGAATGAGCGCGCATCAGCGGACGTGGGATCTCGTGCTCCCAACGCCTGGCGTCCGTACACGGATTTGGGCGAGCATGTTTTTCAATTCGCTCTGGCCGATCTCGGCGCCGATCCGGCCGCGCTCGCGCAACGCCTCGAAGCACCGCCGCTGATTCAAATCGTCACGGCCCACGCGGGAAAAATGCCGCGCTCAGCCAGCGTTTTGAAATTGAGCGCCGGCCTTCAGCTGCTCGCGTTCTTGCCCGCGCGCACAGAGCCGGGCAGCTGGGTGCTCCGCGCGCAGAACCTCAGCCGGCGGTCCGTTTCGGCGAGCGTGCTCATTCTCGGCGAAGCCCTCGCCTTGGGTCGCCTTGAAGGCGGCGCCATACGTTCGTGGTTGCTGCACAAGGAGACCACGGGCGGTGCGGGCGGGGCGCACTGGTCTGCGCGGGAGACCACCGCGGCGGAGGAGATTATTTCCAGGGAGATCCATTCATGACTTTGACCAAAACGTCCGCGGGAAGCGGCACATTTTCACCGGCGTTCGGCTGCAGCGCGTTGTTCGAGCGCTGGATCGATCCCGAATCGGGGGTGGAAAGTTTCATTCTGACGCGTCGCATCGCGCCGATTCAGCAATCGTTCTATTTCACCAACTCCGGATTTTCCGGAGATGGCCGGTATCTCTGGTTTTATTGCGCGTATCCACCGGGTGGAGACGCGTACTACGGGCGCCAACTCGCGGTGATCGATCTGGCCGAGCAGATCGTGCAGCATTTTCCTGAAACGCAGTTTTCCGATGCGTCGCCCTTCGTCGATCCGCAGACCGGCGAAGTCTATTGGACGACGGGTCTCGAGTTTTGGAAGCGCGGCGTGCGGCGCGATGATGTTGCGCGAAAAATCGGGCAGTTCCCCGCGGAACTCGCGCGCCGGCGTCGTCCGTTGCGCATCGCAACGCATCTCAGTCGTTCCGCAGACGGCAAGCGCTTCGCGGTCGACGCGCAGATCGGGAACGAATGGTTTGCGGGCGACCTCTCGATCGACGGCGGCGAATTCCGCCTGTGGCAGACTTTCGATCTTTGCCACAATCACGCGCAGTTCAGTCCGGTCGATCCGGAGCTGATGCTCATCGCGCAGGATGGATGGACCGATCCGGCCACGGGCCGCGAAGGGCAGACGCGCGACCGACTCTGGCTCTTGCGGCGCGGCGCGAAAGCCGAGGCGATTTTGCCGCACGCGCCTCTGCCTTCGTCATTGCGCGGCCATGAATGGTGGAGCGCCGATGGCCGCCACGTTTGGTTTGTCGATTATCACGCTGGCACGGCGAAGGTGAATCTCACGACCGGAGAGCGCATACTCGTTTGGCCGAATGGCCATACCCATTCGCATGCGGACCGCTCGGACAGGTTCCTCGTTGGCGACATAAATCCGGAGAGCGGCAAGTGGCGTGTCGCGTTTTTCGACACGGTTACGGAAAAGGAAATCAACATCGTCTCGAGCCTGCCATCACCGCTGCCGTGGGTCGCATATCACAGCCATCCCCATCCCCGCTTCTGTCTTGGAGACCGGTTCATTTGCTATACCACCACCGTGCTCGGGCGCCTCGATGTCGCCATCACTCCGGTCAATCAGCTCATCGACCGCACCTCGGCGCGCCGCTAGCTTGTCATGATGAGCGCCGACTCCAGCGTTGAATCCTTTCCCGCGGCCGATCCGAAGGCGGGCAAAATCTATCGCGTCGGCACGTTGCGCTACACGCTGGGCGGAGTCGTCGTTCTCTTTCTCTGGCTGTTGTGGGGCGATTTTTGTTTCACGATCTTCGAGTCGATCTTCGGGAAATTCCTGCCGCTCTACATGAAGGATTTGCAGGCCTCGAATACCATGATCGGCGTGATGGCGGGCAGCGTGGGCGGGGTGGTGAACGTGCTTTTTCTTCCGAACATCAGCATGGCGAGCGATCGCCATCGCGGGCGCTGGGGCCGCCGCATTCCGTTCTTGTTTTGGTCAACACCTTGCGCGGTCGGAGCGCTGGTGTTGATCGGATTCTCCTCGGAAATCGGCGCGTGGCTGCATGCCGCCCTCGCAAAATTGCCGGTGAGTCTGTCGGTCTCGGCGGTGACGCTGGCGCTCCTCTCGGCGTTCGTGGTCGGTTATCATTTTTTCAACATGGTTCTGGTAAACATTTATCAGTGCCTGTTGCGCGATGTCGTGCCGCCCGAATTGATGGCGCGTTTCCTCGCGCTGTTTCGCGTGGTCGGAACGGTGGGAACCTTTGTTTTTTCGTGGTACCTGTTTCCGCATATTCTGGAGCATCGCGAGGCGCTGTGCGCGGGAATCGGTCTGACTTATTTGGCGGCGTTTCTCTTGATGTGCTGGCGCGTGAAAGAGGGGCAGTATCTGCCGCCGCCCGCGCAGGAAAAAAGCGCCGGTGTGGCGAAATCCTTCGTCGCGTATTTTCGCGAGAGTCTGTCGGTCCCGCTCTATCGAAATTATTTGATCATGTACGCCATGGTCACCGCGGCTTCGACGTGCGCGGGTCCGTTCGTGACGTTGTTCGCGCGCAACACGCTCGAACTTTCGATGGACGATATCGGAAAGGTCTTCGCCTGGGGCGCGCTCGGTTCCGCGCTGACCTATGTTCCCGTGGGATACCTTTGCGACCGCATCGCGCCGATGCGCGTCGCGATGATTTCGCTCGCGTCTCTCGCCCTGGCCTGGGCACTGGGCTATTTTGTAGCCCAGGATCGAAACTCATGGCTGGTCTACTCCGTGCTGGTCGCAATGGTCCCCAGCGTCGGTTGGAATCTCGGCTTCAACGCGCTGACGATGCATTTGTTTCCGGTCGAGAAGTTCGGCCAGTTCTCCTCGAGCCTGAACGTCTTCGGCTACGGCAGCATCATCGCCGGTAATTTTTTGGCGGGCCGATTCATTGATCTGGTGGGCGGAAACTATCGGATGATTTTTGTTTGGTCGCTGTCCTGGTTCACGTTCTCGCTCGTGCCGATGGGCCTGGTCTATCGCGAGTGGCGCCGCCATGGCGGCCCGAAGGCGTACGTCGCCCCGTTTCCCGCCATCTCTTCACGATGAATACGGAAATGCTGAACCGTTCAGCGCCGAGTGAGTCCTCCCGGCTTCGCGAATCCTACCTCGGGCCGGTCTGCGCGACGCTGGATACGTTGATCGAACGCGGGACCGATCGCTATGGGCTGGTGCATTCGCCGATCTGGATGTCGATCCTCGATGTAGAGACGTTGGGCTGTCCGCGCGACCCTCTTGCGCTCGACGAGGATATCCGCGTGCAACGCCGCGGCCGCCGCGCGCCGGGAGGAGGGAACCTCTTTCTCGATCAGGCGATGCTGCGCGCCGCGGAGGGCGCGAGCGAGCTGACTGGGAACGCGCGCTACCTGGCCGCGGCGCGGTCCTATGCGACCTATTACCTCGAGCATTTTGTCGATTCACAGACCGGGCTGATCGAGTGGGGCCCACACAACTTCGTCGACGCCTACGACGACGCGGTGAAATTTCTGGAAGGGCATTACCATGAAATTCACGCGTGGATGCCGTACTGGTCTCTTCTGCATACCTGTCACCCCGCGGTGATCGAGCGCGAGATCGAGCAGATCTGGCAATGGCACTTCAATCACGAGACCGCGCAGTTTGGGCGGCATCCGGAGCACGGGGCCGGATGCTCCTTCGCGATGACCGGAGGGGAGTTCATCGCCGCGTTCGCATTCATGCACCGGGTGACACAGGCGCCGTGCTGGCTCGATCGGGCGCGGCGCGCGGCGCGCGTGCACTGGGCGGCGCGGAATCCCAGGACCAATCTGATTCCGAACCAGGCGGAATGGGAGGATCGCTTCGATGCGGAGAGCACGGACTCGTCCATTTCCGGCCTTTGGTGCGGACGGCTTCTGGCGGCGGCGGCGTTGAGCGAGGACCGGGAGTTGCTCGATCTGGCACTGGCGGAACTTCAAGCCATCTCGGAATTCCAGTGGCGCGGCGTGGAGCGGCCGTGGGGCCAATTGAATCTCGATGGCACGCCAGTGCTCGGCCCGCGCGTGCCGATCCCGCCAAACACGCCATCGCGCGACGTGCCGTATGCGTGCTGGGCTCCACGAGGAGAACTCGATTTGTGGCCGGCCTACGTTCTTGGCTACGAGTATCCGCAGGAGACCGCGATGACCTGCGTGCATGCCTTGGCGCTCACGGGTGATCCGCGGCTTCGAGCCGTCACGCGGCGTTGGGCTGAACTTTATCGCGCGGAAGAGAAGGCTCTGCGCGCTCGAGGTGGCACGTATGCTCAGCACTACGGAATGGTGATTTCGTTTTTTGGTGAACTCGCGGTCGTGACAGGAGATCGAGGATTCCTCGAGACTGCCGAGGCCTACGCGCGGCAGGCGATCGATCTTCTCTTCACCGGACGAATTTTCCGCGGGCATCCGGCGAAACCCTATTACGAAGCCGCGGATGGAGTCGGCTTTCTCGTTTATGGATTAGTTCAATTGCAGCAGGCGCTCGAAGGAAAGCTGTCGCTCGGCGATCCGCTGCGGCGAAATGTCTAACGCCTGATATGAGTCACGACGTGCCGATGCCAATTGCTTTCGTGGGGCTGGGCTGGGGGAGCTTTGTGGCGGAAACGCTACTGGCGGGGCCGGATCGCGAGCGATTCCGGATCGCAGCGGTTTGTGATGTCGACGAGGCGAAGGTCGCGGCGTTTAGCGTGAAACTTGGGGTGAAAGGGTACACCTCGATCGACGCGCTCCTTGCGGACGAAACGATTCCAACGATTGGGCTTTTCACTGGGCCTGTGGGACGGGCGGACTTGCTTCGCAAGATCATCCGCTGCGGCAAGGACGTTATGACGACCAAGCCGTTTGAACTCGATCCACGCGCCGCGCGCGACGTCCTCGAGGAGGCGAGAGTCCTCCGGCGCACGATTCACGTGAATTCCCCATCGGCGGAGCCGCCGCGGTATCTGGCGCAGATCCGCCGCTGGCAGGAGGAGCATGCGTTGGGTCGTCCAGTGAGCTGCCGCGCCGAAATGCTCGTGTCTTATCGGGAGGCGGCCGACGGTCGGTGGCTGGACGATCCCGCGCTCTGTCCAGCGGCGCCGATTTTTCGACTCGGCATCTATTCGATCAATGATCTGGTGCGACTATTCGGGCCTGTGCAGGCGGTGAACATGTTCGCGAGCCGCCTTTTCACTGGCCGTCCGACGGCTGACAACGCTCAGCTCGGTCTGCTTTTTGCGAGTGGCGCCATCGGGAGCGTGCACGCGAGTTTCTGCGTGGACAACGGCCAGCACTATGCCAACGCGCTCACGCTGAATTTCGAAAACGGCACGATTTATCGAAATGTATTCCCAGTGAATTACGGCGAAGCGGAGAAGTCTTCACGACTGACGTTGGTCGCCGCGAAAGAAAAAAAGCGCGTTGTTTACGAAGAGTGGTTTTCCGACGAAGTTTCGGGGAGCTACGAATGGGAAACGTTTCACGATGCAATCACCGGCCGCCGGGCTGTCGAAATGCCGATCGAGGAAATTGTCGACGCGATCAAAGTGATCGAAGCGATGAAGCGCGCCGACGCGTCGGGAAAGGCCGAGTATGTATCCAGTGATCGGTGACGCAGGCGCTAGCGGTTCGGGCGTTCCTCCCGTGAACGTCGCTCTTTACGGGGCGAATGGACACCAGATCCACGGGCTTCTGGCCGAGCGCGAGGGGACCACCCGGCTCGTCGGCTATGCCGGGTTTCCGAAAGACGGTTTGCCTGCGTTTCTCGTCGCTGGGCGGAGCGACGTGCGCGCTTACGGCGGCTTGGAGGAACTGCTCTCTGACCCGCGCGTTGAGCTGGTTTCCCTGTGCTCTCCGCGACGCTGCGATCAAGCCGGCGATGCGATCCGCTCGTTGCGTGCCGGCAAGCACGTCTACGCCGAAAAGCCCTGCGCTTTCGACGAGCCGTCGCTCGACGCGATTCTCCGGGCGGCGCAGGAGAACGGACGCCATTTTCGTGAAATGGCCGGGACGGCGTTTTCCCAACCGTATCTCCAGATGCGCGAAATCGTTCGCGCCGGTCGCATCGGACGGGTCGTCCAGGTCATCGCGGAAAAATCATATCCCTATCACGACGGCCGCCCGCAGGATGAAGACGTCGATGGCGGGCTGATTCGGCAGTGCGCGGTGCATGCGCTTCGTTTCGTCGAACATGTGGCCGGAGAGCGCGTGGTTTCCATTCATGCCAAGGAAACCACCGCGGGGAATCCGGTCCCCAAAGGAGACCTCCGCATCGCTGCGGTGCTCGCGCTCGAACTCGCGAGCGGCGGCCTCGCCTCGATCACGGCGAATTACCTGAATCCTCGCGGAACTGGAGTTTGGGGCTACGAGAGTCTGCGCATCATCGGCGAACGCGGGTTTGTGGAGTCGAGCCGCGGCGGACAACTCACGCGTCTCGTCGTGGGCGGCGAGGATCACGGTCCGATCGAGCAAACGGCGCCGAGTTTCGAGTATCTCGACGGATACATTGCGATGATTCGCTGGCGCGGCGAAATGCCGTTGTCGCTCGACGATGAACTGAGCCCCACGCGCTGGGCGATCCGGGCGAAACAATCCCTTTCTCGATGAGCCAGACCACGAAACTTCTTTCGCGAAAGATCACCAAGACGATCAGGTGCGGCTACCTGCTGCATCTGCCGAGCGATTATCAGCCGCGAGGAAAACGCTGGCCGTTGATTCTTTTCCTCCACGGCGCGGGTGAACGCGGCAGTGATCTTGCCCGAGTGAAAACGCACGGCGTCGCCAAGATCGTGGAATCGCAGCCGGACTTTCCCTTCATCGTAGTTTCGCCGCAATGTCCTGCCGGGGGGTGGTGGTCGAGCGAGACCCTGGCTGCCGTGCTTGATGAAGTGGAGGCAACGTATCGAGTGGATAAAAATCGTGTTTACGTGACCGGTCTGAGCATGGGCGGTTTTGGCACGTGGCAGCTCGCGATGGATTTCCCGCGTCGCTTTGCGGCGATCGTACCCGTGTGCGGCCGAGGGCTTCCATTGTTGGCCGAACGCATCGTGCACCTGCCGATTTGGACGTTTCACGGCACAAAGGACGACGTCGTCCCGATCGAGTACACCCGCGAGATGGTGAGCGCGCTGCGCAAGCATGGAGGCAAGCCGAAGTTCACCGTTTACCCTGGTGTGAAGCACGATTCCTGGACGCGAACCTACCAAAACCCTCGACTCTACGCGTGGCTCCTGAGCCACACGTTAAAGAAGGCCGTTCACTGATTCGGAATTTGCCCACGAATCACACGAAGCACACTAAACCGATTCGGAATTCGGAATTCTCCCACGGAATGCACGGAATGCACGGAAGGGTTCAAACTGCTGAATTGCTGCCTGGTTTATGAATTCAGTCCTTCGATAAATTCGAATCCGTCGGATGATTGTTGAGCACCGTTTCTTCTTCCGTGTTTTCCGTGCATTCCGTGGGAAGATTCTGAATTCGTTAGTGTGCCTCGTGTGATTCGTGGGCAAAAACTGCTCGCGGACTGGTGGCAGTTGCTGAAGCGTTCAGCGCATGGCGAATTCCAAGTCCCGTTCCACGTTGCTTCAGGTTGCTCGAGCCGCGGGCGTGTCGCTCACCGCGGCCTCGATGGGTTTGCGCAATCATCCTCGGATCGGCGCGGCGACGCGGCGCAAGATTCAGGCCGTGGCGAAGCGTTTGGGGTACAAACCCGATCCGCATCTTTCGCGTTTGATGTGGATTCTTCGGAACAACAAGGCCGTGAGCTATCAGGAGACGCTCGGCTTTCTCAGCGACAACGCACAGCTCGAGGAGTGGCGCTCGTATTCACAGGCGGACTACTACCTGGGCGCGTCCGATCGGGCCAGCGAGCTCGGCTATCGCATGGAGATTTTCCATCTGCGCGCAGCGGGCATGACGCCGGCCAATCTCAGCCGGGTGCTGCGCAATCGCGGCATCCGCGGTTTGGTGGTCAGCGCATTTCGTGACCCGAACGCCTCGCTGGATATCGACTGGCCGCATTTCGCCACGGTGGCATGCGGCTATTCGCTGACTCGGCCACTCGTCGATCGCACGACCACGGACTATTATCGCGCGATGCTGATGGCCACGGAGAAACTCGCCGCGGAAGGATTCAAGCGCATCGGTCTCTGTCTGAATTTGAGTGACGACACGAAGGTGCTGCACCTCTGGCAGTCGGCCTTCCTGTTGTTTCAACATCGCCTGCCGGAAAAGGCGCGATTGCCGATTCACGATACGTCGGTGGCGGGGCAGGGGAATATTCGCGCCTGGGTGCAGGACAATCGGCCCGACGCGGTGATCAGCGCGGGCTGCGATTTTCCCCAGGAGTACGAACGTGCGACGGGCCGCGCCGCGTCTACGAAAATTTGTTACGTGAATCTCAACATTCATCACGCCGATGCCCGCTCGCGCGGCATCGATCAGGATTCGTACCTGGTGGGACGTCATGCGTGCAGTCATCTCGTCGCGCTGCTGCAGCGCAACGAACTCGGCTTGCCGCAGAATCCGCAGATCACGTTGACCGAATTTCGCTGGGTCGAAGACCGCCGCGATTGGCAACGCGCCTGGCAGCGGCGCAACGCGCGTTTGCAGGCGAAAGCGGAATGAGGAAGGCGGAAGGAAGAAGAAGGCTGAAGGCTGAATGAGGAAAGCTGAAGGCTGACGCTTCCAAAACGAATCGCCTCAGGGGGTAGATGCCATGAAGCCGACAAGCGGAGCAAGAGGCTCCAACTTGTCGGCCTATGATAAACACTAACGTTGAAAAGGTACTCGGGCGACTGCTCGGGTCAAAGTCAGAAACTATCAAGGTATGATGTGACATCCACGCTCGAGAGCTGGCGGTTTCGATTCAGGTGGACGAGGCGCGGCCACTGAGGCCACAGATGATGAGGCGAGAGCAACTGATTATGATAGTACGTGGGTTGATCAAAGGAGGGAGGAAGGTGCATGTGT
>DASTWZ010000047.1:0-158209 GCA_035765635.1 Opitutaceae bacterium | reverse complement strand
GAGCGTGGATGTCACATCCTACCTTGATCGTTTCTGACTTTGACCCGAGCAGTCGCCCGAGTAGCTTTTCAACGTTAGTGTTTATCATAGGCCGACAAGTTGGAGCCTCTTGCTCCGCTTGTCGGCTTCATGGCATCTACCCATGAGCCACTTGGTCCATATTCATCAAGGAACACATCTTCACAATGGCGGCTCGCCCTGAGGTCTCGCCCTACCCCGGAGACCGGTCACGCAGGCGTTAATCATTCAGCTTTCAGCCTTCCTCCTTCAGCCTTCAGCCTTCTTCCTTCAGCCTTCGCCTTCAGTGGGCCACGGCGCTGCGGAAGATCACGGTGTCGCCTGGGCCGGAACCGATGGCGCTCGAGGGTTGCGGGACGGTGATGGTGAACTGTTGCGTCAACAATCCGACGACGCTTCCGCTGGCATCGTGAAACGTCAGCGTCGCGGGGTGATCGCCCGGCGGGAGGCGCAATTCGCCGAAGCTCAGATACTGCGGAATGTTGTCCCAGCAGCGAATGTCCGCGGCAGGCGTCGTGGCCGACGAGGCGAGTTTGCTGATCAAACCGACCGCGGCCAATCCGAGCGCAGCAGTATCCGCGTCTTTTCCGCGGCCAAATTGCGCGGTGCCGATCGCGCCGGCCAGCGCGACATCTCCCACGGTGTTGGCCCCTTGTTTGAACACGGCCTTGTTGCCGAGGATGTGATCCATCTGCCGGCCGCCGCGGGTCGTCGCCTGATAATTGATGTTCTCATACGGCGGGAGCTTCACCTTGCGACCGTCGACTTCGAGCGTGGCCGAAACGACGCGCGATTGCTCGGTGAGAAAGCGCAACTGTTCACCGTATTCACCGCCTGCATACTTCTTCGGCCCCTGGCCGTATTCGACGAACACCATGACATTCGCCTTCAAATCATAATCCGGCGGAGTCGCCAGATGCTGTGCTTTCGCGTTGGCGCGCGCGCGGGCCAGTGCATCGGAGCCATCTCCGCCCAGCTTCGCCGAGGCCAGTCCATCGAGATAGTCCAGCAGCACCCAGTCGCCCGCGTAAGTCTTGTCGACTGTGTCGCTATCCACGAGTTGCGCCGTGCGGAAAAGCGCGCGCGCATTGTCCGGCTCTCCATCCCGCCAATAAATCACGCCGCGATAAAAATCCGCCATGATTCGCTCATACGGCTCACCGATGAAGGGCTTGTCCGACTCGCTGTGAAACATCCGGCGAGAGCGCGCCGCTTCGGCGTTCACGTTTCCAAAATTCGCTGCAGCCTGGCCGATCGCATCGTCCAACTTCGTGCGCGCTTCCTCCCAGTTTTCGCGGCGCAACGCCACGCCGCCGATTCGATATTCCCAAAGCACTTTGTCCTTCGGTTTCGCGACGGCGAGCTGCGCATTGTAGTCGACCAGCGCGTCGCCCGTGATCGGCACGTACGCGGCGGTCGGCTCGGTCGCGCAGCCCGAAAGCAGCAGCGCGGCCAGGCCGGCAGCCGCGGCGAAAGACGTGAGCCGGAGGCGGCTCGATGAGTGGGAAAGGAACGTTTGCTGCAAAAACATCGAATGAAAGACGCCGCTCGCACTGAAACAATGCGGCGGCGCATGGACCGCGGTCAAATGCCGCGGTCGCGGCTTACAGATCAAATTACTTGGTCCCCTGAGTGATATCTTCCATCAGCGCCAACGCGGTAGCCTCCGTGATATCGCGGGCGCCGAACTCGCTGGCCAGCTTCGCAGCCGCCTGATCCCTGCCCAAGATGTCCGACGCGCTCGCCTGACCTAGGACGGCCGCGTCCGAGAGACGGATCGCCGTGACCTGAATATCGGGGACGCTCGTCGTCTTGTCGCCGGAAACCGCGACGGTCTTCACGTTGCGACTGGAAACCAGGATCTCGATCGCGACATCCGCGATCTTTTGCAGCGCCTCGCGATCACGCCGCGCGGCATCGCTGGTCGAGACCGTCAATTGGTCCATCGGCAAATCCGCGAGAAGAGAACTCGCCGTTTTCTGATCGGCCAATTTCGCGCCGGCCGCACGGAAGGGACGGCCGAAAAGCGTTTCGATTTCGCGAGTGGTCAACTTTTCCGTGAGCGTGGGCGCGGCGCGATCGGCTGAGCTGTAAGTGTTTTCGCCCGTGACCGTCGTGCTGCGCGATTCGGAACTGCCGCGACCCGGCGCGCTGTCGACATTGCCACCGGCATTGCCGCCGCCGACAGCGACGTTGACCTGTGTTTGAGGATTCGCGCCATTCGACTTGGCCGCGTTGGCGTCGGCCTCGAAGGAATTCTTGCGCGAAGAGACGCTGCTCTCGGTCTTCTCCTTGCGACCGGTGAGCTTCAGTCCGGACGCTTCGTCCACGAGATCGCGATTCACGTAGAAAACGATCCGCGGCTTTCCGAGTTTTTCATACGCGCTGCGAAAGTTCTGCACGATCTCGTTGGCCTTTTCTGGCGCGACGATGGTCGCAGCATTCGGGCCATAGAGACGTTGCTCGTACTCGTAGCCGTTGGCGACCGGCGCCTGAGTGG
Source organism: Opitutaceae bacterium (assembly GCA_035765635.1). Classification (GTDB taxonomy): domain Bacteria; phylum Verrucomicrobiota; class Verrucomicrobiia; order Opitutales; family Opitutaceae; genus EW11. The sequence continues at coordinate 155,691 of DASTWZ010000047.1, read as the reverse complement.
TCGGCTGCGGGACACTGCTCACCGCTGGCGCGGGAGAGGGCGAAGGCGACGACGGCGCGGTGGTAACTGGAACGGGATCTTGGACCTTTTCGGTCTCCGCAACCGCGGCGATGGAACTCGCCACGGCGATCGGGAAAAACAAGAGAGAGAGTTTCATTGGAAGAAGACGCCGGCGACGAATCGGTCAGGGCAAGCGGCCGCGGCCGGCGTATTGAAGTTTTCGATACAGGTCAGCGCGCTTCGCGCACGCGAATCGTGTACTTCTTCGCTTGCGGCGTCATCGCGGTGAAGCGCACGGACTCGGTGGCGTTTTCCCCGAGGATCAAGGTTTGCCAAGGCGTTTCGTCGTTCAGGCTGAAGTTCTGATCGTCTTTGAAGGCGCAGCTGATCTGGACCTGGATGCGACGGTTCTCGCGATTCTTGACATTGGCCACGACCTCGAGACGACCCTCGGGCGTGATGCGTTCCTGCAGACCCGTGCACGTCACGGAGTACTGCACGCGTTTGTCCATCAGCACGAATTTCTCCGTGTTTTCGATGGTGTACTTGGTGGTATCCTGCGGAAGGAACGGACCCGGTTCCGATTGGCAGCCAGCGAGGCCGGCGAGCCCGGCGGCAGAGACGAAGAAAAATACGGCTTTGTTCATGGTGTCGGATCTAGCGACATGTGGGGTGTCGCCGAGTTGCCTGAGTTTAGCGGTAGGCGGCGTCTTCGAGGCCCTGCTTTTTGATTTCGGCCGAGTCTTCCCAAATGATGTCGCTGGTGCGCGCATCGATGAGCTGGAAGCTGTAGAGAATATAATCGCTCACGCCCTGGCTCGTGCGCGTCGACATGCCCTGGAGTTTACCCGTCAGGAAAAAGTCCGCGCCTTTGAACTCGACGACGTTCGGGTCGCTGCTCGCAGTCACCGCGCCGCTCTTCTTCAACTCCTGTTCCTTCTCGAGGGCGGCCATGCGATCACGCGCGAGGAAGAGCACGCGGCCCATGGCTTTCGAGTTCAGCTGCGTGCGAATTCGCGTGAGGAAAATGTCCTTGTTCACGGGAAAACGGGTTTCGTTGATCACCGGGTCGAGGACGATGCGCGGCGTGCCTTTCGCCTGCGTGATCTGCGGAATGCTCAGAATGCTGCGCGCCATCTTGTCCGTGACGGTGACCAAGTCTTGCGATTCGACGCCGGTGCCGGCGACGAAGCCGCGCTCCTCCGGGCGCATTTCCGTGACCGGAACGCCCGACGGGTTTTGCACGCCTTGGTTCGCGCAGCCGGACAAAAATGCCGCAGCCGTCGCGCCGCAAAGAACAAGATAACGAGGAAGGTTTGTGTTCATTGGTGTTGGAAAAGAATTGCCGCTGTCACGTTCGTGAACAGCGGCGGAAAAAAATCAAAAAGCGCTCAGCGCCCGTAGAGGCTGTTGGCCGAACTCATCGCGGAGTTGTTCGTTCCGCTGTTGTAATAATTATTGATGACCGACGCATTCTGCGTGGTCGTGGGCTGGGCGTTCGAGGTCTGCGGCGCAGCACTTGGTTGATAAGTGATCTGCGGAGCGGGCGTGGACGGAACCGGCACCGCGACGGTGCGAGGCGCCGCCTCTGTCACATAATAATCATCGTATGCGTACGACGAATACAGAGGAGCGCTGTAGTAAATCGAAGTGTACGGAGCCCAGTAGCCGCGGCCATGACCAAAGCCGTATCGGCTATATGGATACCGATGATAGCCGCCGCGATACGCGTAGCGATGGCCCCAATACGGCGAGCCATAGCCCACGCCGACGCCGATGCGGACATTTCCATAATCGCGACGCGGCGAATAGTACCCACGACGATGGTCATGGCTGTCGGCCACCGCGCTGCCGATCAGACCGCCCGCCAAGCCTCCGATCACCGCGCCGCGCACGGCATTTCCGTGGCCGGAATTGTTGCCGATAATTGCGCCGGCCACACCGCCAATGACGGCTCCGTTAACGGTCTCGGGACGGAAAAGTTCAGCCCGGGAAACTGACGCGCAAAGCAGCGCTGCAAGACACAAGAAAAGAGGCGTTTTCATAGCGGAAGAATCAATGTGTACGACAGGGTGCGTACTGCAAGGTTTCCGCAACTTACCCCACCTCGACCGGAACCTCTGGAGCAACGACTTGCACATTTTTCCGCTTCATTTTTCGGCGGCTCGTCAAGTGATCCAAGTAGATATAGATCACGGGAGTTATATAGAGCGTCAAAACCTGGGAAACCGCCAGCCCGCCGACAATCGCCAACCCCAGCGGCCGGCGAGATTCGGCGCCCGCACCGAGGCCGAGCGCGATCGGAATGGCGCCGGCCAAGGCCGCGAAGGTCGTCATCATGATCGGGCGGAAGCGAACCAGGCAGGCTTGGAAGATCGCCTTCTCGGCGGCGTCGGCCGCCTGGACGGCGGCTGTATCCGTTCCGCGCATACTGAGCGCGAAATCGATCATCATGATCGCGTTCTTCTTCACGATACCGATCAACAGGATGATGCCAACGTAGCCCATGATGTTCAGCTCTTCGTGAAACGCCCACAGCGTGAAGAGCGCGCCGAAACTCGCCGCCGGCAGGCCGGACAAAATCGTCAGCGGGTGAATGAAATCTTCATAGAGAATTCCCAACACGATATAAATCACGAGCACCGCGGTCGCGAGCAGCAGCCCGATGCCTTTGGTCGACGCGGCGAAGGCCTGCGCCGAACCAACGAAGCTATATGTGATCGTCTGCGGCAGTTCGCGCCGGGCGATCTCCTCGATCTTTTCCGTCGCCTGGCCGAGCGAAATTCCCGGCTTCAAGTTGAAGGACACCGTGACGGCCGGCACCTGGCCAAGGTGATTCACGCTGAGTGGGCCGACGTCGCGCGTGAGCTTCGCGACGGCGTCAAGCGGGACGAGTTTTCCACCGCGCGAGCGAAGATAAATCAACGAGAGACTCTGCGGATCGCTGCTGAACTCCGGTGCGACTTCCATGATCACGTAGTACTGATTCGTCTGCGTGTAGAGCGTCGAAACCTGGCGCGTGCCGAAGGCGCTGTAGAGCGCGTCCTCGATTTGCTCCGGCGTGATCCCGAGCGTCGCCGCGCGATCGCGCTGGATGTCGACGCGAACCTGTGGATTGGAAATCTGCAGATCGGAATTCACGTCGACGACCTCCGGCAGTGCGCGAATCTTCGACTCCATATCCTGGGCGACCTTGTACAATTCCTTGAGGTCCGCGCCGACGAACGAGACTTGATAAAGAGAGCGCGACTGAATGCCGCCGATTCGCACCGTGGGCGGAACCTGCGGGTACACTTTCACGCCCGGAATCACGGCGAGTTCCTCACGTAGTTCCTGCACCACTACAGACGCGGGTGGACGTTCGCGCCGGTCTTTCAGGCGAACCATGACGCGGCCGGCGTTTGCTGTGGTGGATGAACCGCCCGCGCCCATCGATGACTGCATCGCTTCGACGGCGGGATTTTTCGCGATCAGATCGCCGACCGCGACCTGGTGACGATACATCTCGCTAAACGAAATATCTTGCGCGGCCTCGACCTGCACCATCACCACGCCCTGGTCGTCGGTCGGAATGAAACCTTTCGGCGCGATCTTGAACAAGTAGACGGAGAGCAGCGCCATCAACACAGCGACACCGACGGTGAATCCGCGATGACGCAGGCAGATTTTCAGCGTGCGTTCATAGGCGTGTAACATTCCGTCGAAGACGCGCTCGGTCAGATCATAGAGCCGATTGTGCTTCTTCTGTGAATGGCCGACATTCTCCTTCAAGAACCGGCTGCACAGCATCGGCGTGAGCGTGAGCGAGACGATGCCGGAGACCAAAATCGACGCAGTGATCGTCACCGCGAACTCGTGGAGCAGGCGCCCCAATATGCCGCCCATGAACATCAGCGGAAGGAACACCGCGACGAGCGAGATCGTCATCGAAATGATGGTGAAGCCAATTTCCTTTGACCCCTTGAGCGCGGCCTCGCGCACGCTCATGCCCTGTTCGATGTAGCGAACGATGTTTTCCAACATCACGATCGCATCGTCGACGACGAAGCCGACGGACAACGTGAGCGCAAGAAGCGACAAGTTATCCAGCGTGTAGTCGCAGAGGTACATCACGATGAACGTGCCCAACAGCGCCATCGGAATTGCGATGCTTGGGATGACCGTCGCGGAGAGCGCGCGCAGAAAGAGGAAAATCACCAGGATCACCAGGCCGATGGAGAGCCCCAAGGTGAATTGCACATCGTGAACGGACTCGCGCACCGCGATGGATTTATCGCGGAGGATTTCCAGGTGCACGGACGGCGGGAGCTGCGCCTGGAAAGCCGGGAGCACGGCGCGCACGCGATTGACCACCTCGACGGTGTTTTCGCCGGGTTGACGCTGCACCGCGAGCACGATGGCGCGATTGCCTTTGCCATTCAGATAATACCAGCTCGCGACGCGGTTGTCCTGCACGCTGTCGATCACTTCCGCGAGTTCGCTCAAGCGCACCGGCGCGCCGTTTCGGTAGGCGACGATGATGTTCCGAAAATCCTTCGCCTGATCGAGCTGGCCCGTCGCGACGACCGTCAACGCCTGGTGCGGTCCGTCGAGTTGTCCGGTCGGCAAATTGACGTTGTGCGCCGCGAGCGCCGTCTGAACTTCGTCGAGCGTGATGCCGCGCGCGGCGAGCAATCGCGGATCCAGGCGGACGCGCACCGCGTATTTTTGCGCGCCGTAGACCAGCACTTGGGAAACACCTTCGATCGTCGAGATACGCTGCGAGAGCATCGTCTCGGCGTATTCATCAACCTGAGACAAAGGCAGCGAAGGCGAGCTGAGCGAGAGATAGAGAATGGGTTGGTCCGCGGGATTTGTTTTCCGGAACGAAGGCGGCGCCGGCATTTCCTGCGGCAGTCGGCGCTGCACCGCCGCGATCGCCGCCTGTACGTCCTGCGCTGCGCCGTCGATGTTTCGCTCGAGCGCGAACTGCAGCGTAATCTGCGTGCTGCCGAGCGTGCTGATCGAACTCATCTGATCGATGCCGGCGATGGTCGAGAGCTGCTGCTCGAGCGGCGTGGCGACGGCCGAGGCCATTGTTTCCGGCGTAGCGCCGGGCAGGCTCGCCGAAACGACGATCGTCGGAAAATCGACATTGGGCAGGTCGCTGACTGGCAGGAGCCGATAGGCCATCGCGCCAAAGATACAGAGCGCCGCCGTGAGCAGCGTCGTCATCACGGGCCGGCGAATGCAAAGCTCGGGAAGATTCATTGCGTGCGGCGATTATGATTTGGGTTCGACGGGCGAGGTGGACTGCGCGCCGTCTCCAGCCTTGGCGACCTCGCTGTTTGAATCGCTCAGCGGTTTGATTTCCACCTTCGCTCCGGGCGAAAGACGGAGCTGGCCGTCGGTCACCACGACATCGCCGGCATTCACCCCGCTCACGACTGTCCGCGTTCCGAACGGCCGTCCTGTTTTCACTTCGCGAAGCTCCACTGTCTGATCGGGCTTCACCACGAAGACCTGGCTGCCGCTCTGGCCGACTTGGACGGCGGCGGAGGGCACGACGACGGCGCCCTTTTGTTCTCCGATGTAGGTTGTCACATCGACGAACTCACCCGGCCAGAGCCGGCGATCCTTGTTCTCGACCAGCGCCTTCAACACGATCGTGCCCGTGGTCGGATCGACGGTGTTGTCGATAAATTGAAGTTTTCCTTCGACCGGACTCGGGTTGAGCGTGCCAGAATGCGGGACAAATTGCACTCGAACGCTGCCGCGGCTGATGGCCTCGCGAATATCAGCCAACGTCGCCTCGGGAACGGAGTATGCGACCGAGATGGGAGCGAGCTGGTTGATCGTGACGATCGATTGAGAGGCGTCGTTTGCCTTGATCAAGGCTCCCTCGTGCAGGCTCAACTGGCCGGTGCGACCGGAAATCGGCGCGCGAATTTCCGTGTAGCTCAACTGGAGTTTCGCGTTCTGCACGATGGCTTCCTGCGACTGGACCGCGGCTCGCGCGGACTCCGCCTTGGTCTGATATTGCAGTAGTTCTTCTTTGGATACGACGGCCTGTTGATCGAGATTCTGGTAGCGCTGCGCGTCGGCCTCCGCCTGAGCCAGTTGCGCCTTCACGTTCGCCAGCGTCGCCTCGGCGCTGCGCAGCATGTTTTCGAAAGGCCGCGGGTCGATGGTGACCAGGAGGTCTCCGGCGTTCACTTCGTCGCCTTCGGCAAAGTTGATCTTGGCGATGACGCCATCGACCTGGGATTTGACTGCCACCGTGCGGAGAGCCTGAACGCTGCCGATCGCGATCGAAGTAATCGGAACGTCGAGCTTTTGCGCCTGAGCGGTTTGCACCGGCACCGCCTGCGGTCCCCGCGCATGTTTCTGGGCTTTGCCGCACCCTGCGACGAGAGCCAACCCAACCGTGCTCGAGGCGAGCAGAGGAAAAAAGCGGCGGTATTTCATACAAAGCAGGCTCCGTCCGCGTTTTGACCGGCAAAACGAGGAAGAGGCGTGGTCGCGAGTTGGTAACATGCGTGGAAAGTCTAGGTGGATTATAACCGCGCCTGACGAGCCAAACGACCCAAGGTTGCGGAAGACGAAGTAAGAATGAAGAAGTGAGAATGCAGAATGGGAAGACCGCGGGCATCGGACGAACGATGCCGGCCCGTCCGCATGACGTTAATCACCCCACCGCTGAACTTGGAGCGGGCGACACCGCTGGAAAAATCGGCGCCGCGGCACCTCCTTCAGTTTTCAGCCTTCAGCCTTCGCCGTTCCCATTCTGCATTCTTACTTCTTCATTCTTCCTTCGGCGCGGGTCCCCCGCGCCGCACTGGTCTCCAAAAGAAACCTCTCGTCCACTGGTTACAAAAAGAGTCCAGTGGAGCTCCTTTATAAAATGAACCCTCTGGCCACGCGTCTTCACTACTTTGCTCCACATGGGAACGACCACGCTCGCGATACGCTCGACGTCGATCTCTGCGTCTATGGAGGCACGTCGGGCGGCATCACCGCGGCCGTGCAGGCGCGTCGCGACGGACTCAACGTGGCCGTGCTGGAAAACAGCAATCACGTCGGCGGCCTCTCCGCCTCCGGACTGGGCCTGACGGATTTCGGCAACAAGGATTCTCTCGGCGGGCTGGCCCGTGAGTTCTACCACGCGGTTGGCCGGCACTACGGCGAGGCGGAGGAATGGCGCTTCGAGCCGCACGTCGCCGAGCGCGTATTCGAAAACTGGCTACGCGAGCACGAGATTCCGGTTTACCGCCGCGAGTATCTCGAATCTGTGCGACTCCAAGGGCGGCGCATCGAAGCCATCCGCCTGCTCAGCGGTCTCGTGGTGCGCGCCCGTGTTTTCATCGATGCGACTTACGAGGGCGATCTGCTCGCCGCCGCCGGCGTGAGCCATCGCGTCGGCCGCGAGGACAACGCGGTCTACGGCGAGACGATCAACGGCATGGTCATCCGGCAGACCCATCAGTTCAACGCGCCCGTCGATCCCTGGCGCGTCGAGGGCGCGCCCGGCAGTGGTCTCCTGCCGGGGATCGAGGCGGTGGATGATTACGCGCCAGGCCGCGGTGATGAGCGCATCCAGGCGTACAACTTTCGCATGTGCCTGACCAACGTCGCGGACAACCGCCGCGCGTTCGAACGACCGCTCCAGTATGATCAGGCTGAATACGAACTGCTGGCGCGCTACTTCCGCACCGGTTGGCGCGATGTCTTCGCCAAGTTCGATTCCATTCGCGGCGGCAAGACCGACACGAACAACCACGGCGCCGTATCAACCGATTTCATCGGACGTAATCATCGGTGGCCTCGAGCCACGTTCGCCGAACGCGAGAGGCTTTTTCAGGCGCACGTCACATACCAGAAAGGCTTGCAGTGGTTTCTCGCGAACGATCCGGAGGTCCCCGCCGACCTGCGCAACGCCTATGGAGAGTGGGGGCTCGCCAGGGACGAATTCGTCGAAACAGAAGGCTGGCCGCACGCGTTGTATGTCCGCGAGGCGCGCCGCATGCTCGGCGATTACGTGATGACGGAACATGACTGCCGAGGCACCCGGCGAGTCGAAGATCCGATCGCGTTTGGCGCTTACGGCATGGATTCGCACAATTGCCGGCGCCTCGTGCGCGAAGGCCGCGTCTGGAATGAGGGCGACGTCCAAGCCGCCGGCTTCAAACCCTACCCGATTTCCTTCCGCGCTCTGCTCCCGCGGCGAGGCGAATGCGAAAACCTCGTCGTGCCGACCTGCGTATCCGCCTCGCACATCGCGTACGGCTCGATCCGCATGGAACCCGTCTTCATGGCCCTCGGCCAATCCGCCGCCATCATCGCGGCCCAGGCATTGCAGGAAAACGCTCCAACCCAGGAGCTCGGCTATGCCGGCGTTCGCGAGGCGCTCGAGAGCGCGGGGCAGGTTGTCGAACTTCCGATCGACAAGGCCGTGGAAAATGAACTTGTCTGAGTCTATGTCTTTACCCCAAAGATTCAATTCCCTCCCCAATCAAGTCGCCGGTCTCCTGCGCGACGAAATCGATCGCGGCGCCTGGACAGAATGGCTTCCGGGCGAGCGCGCACTCACGAGCACGCTGCAAGTCAGCCGGAAAACGCTGCGCAAGGCACTCGTTCAACTGCGCGGCGAAGGCCTGATCTCCTCCGAGCACGGCTTGGGCAACCGCATCGTGCCGCGCGGCAAGAGGACCTCCGCGTCTTCGCATCAGGACGCTTCCATCGTCGCACTGCTTACCCCGGAGCCGCTCGAACAGATGCGCCCGTACACCTCGCTTTGGGTCAACCATCTGAAAACGCTGCTCGGCGAAAAGGGCATTCGTCTTCGCGCCTTCGACGGACAAAAATATTTTTCGCGGCATCCGGAAAACGCGCTCGCGCGACTGGTCTCCCAATCGCCCGCGGCCTGCTGGCTTTTGGCCAACGCCACCGAGGCCACGCAGCGCTGGTTTCCCGAGAAGCGAATTCGCTGCGTCCTCGCGGGGTCATGCCATCCCGGTGTGGATCTGCCGCAGGCGGACCTCGATCACTACGCGCTCTGCCGCCACGCCGCTGGCGTGCTCTTGAGCGCGGGCCATCGCCGCGTCGCGTTGCTCAATGGTCGCACGGGCCGGGCGGGCGATGCCGAGAGCGAGGCCGGTTTCATTGCCGGCGTCCGGGAATCGCCCCACAGCGACGCGGTCCCCCTTGTAGTCCACCACGAATATTCGCCGGCCAGCCTGAGTCGCGCGCTCAACCGTCTCCTCGAAATCTCCCAGCCTCCCACCGCTCTGCTCGTTTCGAACGCCGCCAGTTATCTCACGGTCATCAGCGTGCTCGCCCAACGCGGGCTGCGTGTGCCGCGGGACGTCTCGGTCATCTCGCGCGACGACGAACCGTTTCTCAGCGCCCTGGTGCCAACCCCAGGCCGCTACTCGGTCAGTCCAAATGCCTTCGCGAAGAAGTTGCTGCGCCCCATCATGCAGGTGATCAGCGGCGAAGCCATCATGCCCCGCAAGACGCTGATTCTACCGCAATACGTCAAAGGTGGTTCCCTCGGCACTCTGCGCGGAACCAGCGCCGCTTGAGGTCCGCGAAGGAAGGACGACGGGGTTGCGCGATGAAAAGCACCCGTCATAACGTCGCTCCAGATCATGCCCTACATCCTTGCCCTGGACCAAGGCACCACCTCGAGCCGCGCGCTGGTTTTCGATAACGCCGGCCGCGTGCGCGCCCAAGCGCAGCAGGAATTTCCGCAATATTATCCGCGCCCCGGGTGGGTGGAGCATAATCCGCAGGATCTTTGGGAGACCACTCGGCGCGTGGCGATCGCGGCGGTGGCCGAGGCGAACCTCACCGCGAGCGACATTGCAGCGGTTGGCCTGACCAATCAGCGCGAGACCACGCTGATCTGGGATCGCGCGACCGGAAAACCCATCGCGCCGGCCATCGTCTGGCAGGACCGGCGAACGGCCGAGCATTGCGCGAAACTCAAGGCGGCAGGCCACGAAAAAATCTTCCGCAAGAAATCCGGACTGCTGATCGATCCCTATTTTTCCGGAACGAAGATCACCTGGCTCCTTGATCACGTGAAGGGCGCGCGCAAGCGGGCCGAGCGCGGCGAGCTCGCCTTCGGCACGGTGGATACCTGGCTGCTCTGGCAGCTCACCGGCGGCGCGGTCCACGCGACGGACGCGACGAACGCCTCGCGCACCCTTCTCTACAATATTCACACCGGCGCATGGGATGCGGACTTGTTGAAATTGCTGCGCGTGCCCGCAGCGTTGCTGCCCGCGATTCGGTCCTGCAGCGAGGCCTTCGGCACGATCTCGACTGTGCCCGCGCTCAACGGCCTCCCAATCGCGGGCATCGCAGGAGACCAGCACGCCGCGCTTTTCGGCCAGGCCTGTTTCAAACCCGGCATGGCCAAGAACACGTACGGGACCGGCTGCTTTCTTTTGCTGAACACCGGCACGAAGCCGGTCTCCTCGAGGAACCAGTTGCTCACGACGCTAGCCTGGAAAATCGGAGACCGCACGGAGTTCGCGCTGGAGGGCAGCGTGTTCATCGGCGGCGCCGTGGTCCAGTGGCTGCGCGACGGTCTTGGTCTGATCGCGCGTTCGTCGGACATCGAGCCGCTCTCGCGCAAGGTCCCGGACAACGGCGGCGTCTTCTTTGTCCCGGCGTTCACCGGGCTCGGTGCGCCGCACTGGGACGCGACAGCGCGGGGCGCGATTTTCGGGCTGACGCGCGGCACGACTGGCGCCCACCTGGCGCGAGCCGCCGTCGAGAGCATCGGTTTTCAAGTGGCTGATCTCCTCGGCGCAATGGAGGCGGACGCGGGATTGAAGCTCCGTGAACTGCGCGTCGATGGCGGCGCGACCGTGAACGAGGATCTGCTTCAGTTTCAGAGCGACTTGTTGCGCAAGCCGGTGATTCGCCCGCGCACGACCGAAACGACGGCGCTGGGCGCGGCGTACCTCGCCGGGTTGGCGGTCGGTTTCTGGAAAAATCGCGCCGAGATCGCCGAGCTCTGGGAACAGCAGCGCGCGTTTCGGCCGCAGGCGCCGGCGGCGCGTATGAAGAATTTGCATACAGACTGGAAACGCGCGGTCGAGCGGACCAAAGCTTGGGCCCACTAAGGCGTTTCGCCCGTTCAGGCGGGCTGGCTTGGCGCGGCAAACTCTGGCTCTTTCAACGAGTTTTCGAAATTGTCGCTTTGAAAAACCCCCAGGTCGTCCCCAACCTCCGCTCTGCCACGGCATGAACACTCCTCGCACTCTCCGTCGTCTTTTTGTCCGCGGCGTCCTCGGCGCCGCCCTAACCGCCGGACCTCTGCTGGCGATTTCGCCCGAAGAAGTCGCCTCCCTGAAAGCGAAAGCCGAAGCCGGGAACGCGGTGGCGCAGTACAATCTCGGCATGATCTACGCCGCGACGAACGATCCGATGTCCGATCCGGTCGAGGCCTACGTCTGGCTGAATTTGGCGGCGGACAATGGAGCCACCGGCCGCGCGCTCGTGCTGCTTCAATCTCAACTCACGCCGGAGCAAATCAACGAAGGCAAACGCCGCCTCGACACGCGCCGGACCGAACTCGCCGCGAGGAAAAGAGGCGTCGCCGCCGCGCCGACTGCGACGCCTGCGCCGACGCTCGCGAGTCCAATCGCCAGCCCCGCGCCCATCGTCAGCTCCGCCGCCTCCCCGATCATCGGCTCTCCTTCGCCCGTCATCGCTGCCGCGCCCAACGACGCTGCCGCGCAACCCGTCGCCACAAATGCAGCCGAAGTCGCTTCCCTCCAGGCGGAGTTGAAGAAGATGAGCACGGAACTTTCCAACGCCTGGAAAGAGAACGACGAACTCAAAGCCAATCTCGCCAAAGCCAGCCAGGCCGGCGCGCAAGCGAACTCTGCCACGGCGCAACTGACGCAAGAAAAGACCCAATTGACCGCGAGCCTCGCCCAACTGAATGCGAACCTCGCCGCGGCGAACGACGAGCTGACCAAGCTTCGCGCCAACAGCGCCAGCGCCGAAAAAGAGCGCGCCGACCTGCAGCAAAAACTCGCCGCCGCCGAACAAGCGCCAAAGGACAATCTCAACGCCCAACTCACGATCGCCAACAACAAGCTCCAGGCCGCCGAATCACAGCTCCGCGAGGCCATGGCGAGTATTGACGAACTGAATACGGCGAAACAGGCCAACGCCACGCTGCAGGCCGAACTCGAGAAAGCGAAAGCCGATCTCGCCGCGGCGACACAGAGCAAGGGCGACGCAAACGCCGCTCAGGAAAAACAGCTCGAAGAAACGCAGACGAAACTCGAAGCCGCCCTGCGCTCCTACGACTTGCAGCAAAAGCAGGTCAACGACCTGCAAAAGTCTCTGGCCAACATCGATGGCGAACGCGAAACCGTCGCCAAACAAAACGAAGCCAGCCAGCACACGATCGCCGAGCTCCAGGCGAAGCTGAAAGCGTCCGAAGAAAATCTAGCGCATGCCACCCAGGAACGGGAGCAGCTGCGGCGCGAACTGGTATCCGCAAAATCCACACCGCAAGCCGCGCCCGCCGAAGTCACGCGTCTGCAGGCTGAATTGAGCGACGCCCGCCGCGCCGTTGCCGCCGGCGAACAGGCTCTGGCCCGCGAGAAAGCAGAGCGCCAGCACGCCATCCAGGACGCCGGAAAATCCGCCGACCAGCAGGTCGCCGCATTGCGCGTCGAACTCCAGGATGCGCAGAAGCAGATTTCCTCCTCCAGCGAAGCTCTGGCCAAAGCCACTCAGGAACGCGACGCAATCAAGCAGCAAAGCGAGGCGCTCGCCCAGGAGCGTGACTCGCTGAAACAGCAACTCGCCTCCGCTGCTTCGTCGGCCAATGCCGCCAGCGAACTGGCCACCACCCAGGACCGGCTCAAGAAAGCCGAGGCCGATCTGGCCGCCGCGAACAACGAGCGTGCCGCGCTCGCCGATCGGCTCGCCCTGGCGGAAAAAGCCGCCGCTGCTGCCACGGCCTCGGCCGCCGCCGCGACATCCGTCGCCGCGAGCGTTCCTGGACCCGCCACCGTCACGGCGCCGACCGTAGCGGAACCCGTTGCCGCGGCAGCCCAGCCCACGGGGTCTCCGGCGGAAACCAGTGGAACCACTGCGGAAACCAGTGCGGCGACCACCGAGGATACCGCAGCGCTGCACAAGGAGTTGGCCGAGACACAGGCGAAATTGGACGCCGCGCTTCGCACCTATCAAATGAAGGATGACGAAGTGGACCGCCTGCAGAAAGCGCTCGCGAATATCGATGAAGAGCGCGCGCAGCTCGCGACACGTCTCCAAACCGTGAATACGCAAGCAAGCGATGCCCAGGCCCAGGCCGCAGCCAATCAGGAGGCCGCCGCGCAAGTGGTCGCGTTGCGCGAGCAGGTTCGCCAGTCGCAGAATCAGATCGCCGCGCTCGCCAACGAAAACGCCCAGCTCCGAGACCGCGTTGCACTCGCCGGTACCTCACCGCTTTCGACCTCGGGCGCAGCAACGCCGCCGGCCCGACCTTCCGCGCCTGCCGGCGCGACGCTCTCCGCTCCGACACGGCCGGGGAGTGCGGCAGCGCAGTCTGTTTCGACTCGCATCCCGACGCCCACACCCACTCCGGCCGCGCGGACCCACACGATCGCCGACGGCGACACGCTCACGAAAATCGCCCGCCGATATTATGGCTCGAGCGAGAAGTGGACGCAGATTCTCGAAGCAAACCGCGGAGTCATTCGCGATCCGAACAATCTCACGGTCGGAACGACGATTCGCATCCCGTAGACCCTGCGCCGCAGTTTCGGCAGCGTCCGAGTCTTGCCGACGTCCGAGTGGACCGTTTCATTCGACGCTCCTATGAAAAAGACCCTGCTGGCTTTGCTCCCTTTTCTTTTCGCGTTGTTCTGCCTCAGCGGCTGCGGCACGGGCGTGAAGCTCGTCTCCATCACGGTGAACGTGCTCGAATTGCATCCGAAGTCGGACACCTCCGCGACGATGGTCGTGCGCTACGTGAACGAAAACGTCACCAGCTTCGCGGTCGATTCGTCGAAGCATAAACTGTATTTGAATGGCCAATACGTCGGCACGGCCAGGAGCAAAGAGCCGGTCGGTCTGCTTCAGCTGAACCACACGAATCAGACTCTCGCGCTCGACATCGAGAAGCCCGACGTCTTCCGGAGCATGCTCGGTCAAACCGTTCCCTATGTCATCGAAAGCGAACTCCGGCTTCAGGTCGGCGATGACGAGGACAAATTAAAGTCCCGCAGCACCGGCCAGGTCGAAGTCAGCGCGAACTAAGATGTGTGGATTTTTGCCCACGAATCACACGAACGACACTAGATCGATCCGCTGATTTACCCACGGAAAGGCACGGAATACACGGAATGGAATTCAGACTCCGAAATCTTCGTCGGTTTGAGCTTCCGTGATTTCCGTGTTTTTCCGTCTGACAGAACCGCAGCGTGTAGACCGCGTTCGTGTGCTTCGTATGATTCGTGGGCCAAATAACTAGGCGACGCCGAACTGGATCTCGCCCGATTCCGCGGATTTTTTTCGGCGGACGTCGAGCCAGTGTTCGAGACGGCTTTGGAGTTGCTCCGGCCTTACAGGCTTCAACAGGAAATCGTCCACGCCGGCTTCGAGGCATTTTTCGCGATCCTGCGGCAGCGCGCTCGCGGTCATCGCAATAATCGTCGGCTGCCGATCAGCGGGAAAATCGCTCCGGATTCTTCGTGTCGCCGCCGCGCCATCCAGGTGCGGCAGCTGCAAATCCATCAGCACGACATCGAACTCCTGCTGCTCCAGCGCGGCCAGTGCCTCGCGTCCATCGCGGACAATTTCCGCGCGAACACCCATGCGTTCGAGAAACAGATTTTGCACGCGCTGATTGGCGGAGTTGTCCTCGACCAAAAGGATCCGGGCGTTCGCCAGTTTCGCCGACATCACAGCCATAGGCGCGGCCGTCAACGAATCCGCGCGACGCTCCGCTGCGAAGATTCGCGAGAGCAATCGCAACAGTTGATGAGGCTTCACCGGTTTCGTCAGCACGCCGGAAAACGCGCCGAATTCCGCCGCGATGGTCGAAGCGCCGAGCGTCGTCATCAAGATCACCGGCAGTTCCAAGCCTTCCGGCAGACCGCGCAGTTGGCGCGTCAGCTGAATTCCATCCATCGCGGGCATCAGACGATCGATGATGGCGGCGTCGAATTTTTCGCCCTGCTTGACCAGCGCCAAAGCGGCCATCCCAGAAGGCACGGCGACGGCGCGAGCGCCCCAATTTTCGAGATGGAGCTGAATCAGTTCGCGGCTCGAAGCATTGTCGTCGACCACGAGGAACCGGCGACCCTGCAACGGATTTTCCTCGGCGAGTTCGGGTGTGGTTTCGCCCGCGGGCAATGGCATTTCGAACTGAAAAATCGAACCGCGGCCAACCTGACTCTCCGCCCAAATTTTTCCACCCATGAGTTCAACCAGGCGCCGGCTGATCGCGAGGCCGAGTCCTGTGCCGCCGTGTATCCGAGAAGTGGATGCGTCGACCTGACTGAAAGATTGAAACAACCGGTCCAGGCGATTTTCAGGAATTCCGATGCCGGTGTCGCGAACGGTGAACCGCAGCATCGGGACGGCGCCTTGCAGCAGGTTGATCGAAAGAAAAACTTCTCCTTGCATCGTGAACTTCACGGCGTTGCTCAGCAGGTTCGCCATGATTTGCCGCAGGCGCGTGACATCGCCGGCGAGAATTCCCGGCACGTTCGGATCGATCCAGAAGGCGAGCTCGAGGTTTTTCTCGGCGGCGCGCGAAGCAACAAGATCGAGCGCGGACTCGACGCAGGCCTGCAGGCTGAACGGCTGCGTCTCGAGTTCGAGTTTGCCCGACTCCGCTTTCGAAAAATCCAGCATGTCGTTGATCAGCTCGAGCAAGTTGTCGCTCGCCGACTTCACGGTGCTGACGTACTCGCGCTGCTCCGAGTCGAGCGGCGTGGTCATGAGCAGGCCGGACATCCCGATGACCGCATTGAGCGGCGTGCGGATTTCGTGACTCATCGTCGCGAGAAAATCCGCTTTCGCCTTGGCCGCGCGGAGTGCTTCGTCCTTCGCCGCCATGAGTTCCATGTCGGCTTTTTTCCGCGCGGAAATATCCTGCACCGTGCCGAGAAGCCGCACGATTTTATTGCCACGTTTTTCGACTTGGCCGATCGAGCGAATCCAGGCGCGCTGCCGCGGGTTCAAATCGATTTGCAGCTCCAGGTCCCAGCCCGAGCCATCACGCATCGCGCGCTCGAAGGCCTCCAGGATCACCGGGCGGGATTCGACCGTGTGAAACGCGATGGCCTGCTCGAACGACATCGCGACGTTTGTCCTCAAACCGTGGATACGTTTCATCTCGGAGGACCAGGTCAGTTTCCCGTTCTCGACCTCGAACTCCCAACTGCCGATATGCGCGAGCGCCTGCGCCGCGGAGAGGTTCGCCTCGCTGTCGTTCAACTTCATCTGCAGGCGCTTCGCCGTGAGAATTTCGAGAAAGACGGCGATGCCGCCGATCTGCCCATCGGTCTGCAGCCACGGGCGGCATTCCCAGCGGACATATTCTTCGCGCCCATCGGGCAACGCCATCAGGTCGCCGTCGCCGCGCTCGACCGAGCCAGCAAGAGCCTGCCGATAGATGTCGCGCCAGTGACGGGACAAATTGGAGAAAATATCGAAGTGGAGTCGGCCGGTGAGTGGCGTCTCGGCGAGGTTGAGGTCGGTCGACCAGCGGCGGCTGGTGGCGAGATAGCGCAGTTCGCGATCGAGCAGCGCGATGGCGGCCGGAGCGTCGTTGAAAAATTCCTCGAAGCGCTGGCGCTCGCGTTCCGCGGCCAGTCTGGCGGCGCGCTCCGCGCTGACATCGCGAATGATGTAGATGGAACCGCCGAAACGACCGCGGCGATTTTGTAGTGCCGAAGTGGTTACATGCGCGGGAAATTGCGAGCCGTCCTTGCGCACGAGAGTCCACTCGCGATCGGGCGTGAGCGTGGCGGACTCGAGACGGAGACGGGTGGCCTCGACCGCGTCGATGACCGGATGCGCGGTGTCGCGGCGCAACGTGGCGATTTCCTGGTCGAGTTCGCTCTTGTTGAAAAATTTTGTGGCGCGCTGTTTGCCAACCAATTCCGCGGCCTCGTAGCCCAGGAGTTTTTCGGCCGCGGCGTTAACGTCTCGAATTACGCCACGCTCATCGCAGGCCAGGACGGCGAGGGCGGCGTTTTCGAACATGGCGCGACGCACGAGTTCGCTGCTTTCGAGCTGCTCGATGCGGCGTTCCTGCTTGATGCTCCGGATGAGCAAGTTTCCGGCGGCCATGACGGCAAGTCCCAGGCCGGCGCAGGTCATGCCGAAGGCCAGCCCGAGCGGATGTTCCGTCGGGTAGACGCAGGAAACGACCCCTGCGGAGGCAATCAAAGCTCCGCCAATCGAGACGCTGCGCTGCCAGAGAATGGGCGGCGCAGGAGCTTTGCCAGAGGAGTGGTCCCCGAGCCGTTGCGATGACGGAAAAAACATTCACGGCAGCATCGGCACCTTCACTCGGCCGCTCGTGTCAAAGGCTTGTCAAAACCGGCTTTTGCCAATCACTTGCCCACGAAAAATAGGGCAGCGGTGGCTTACGGAGCACCCCCGCAAGGAAAGCGTATTGGATTATCCGGTTTGCCCACGGTTCTGGGCTTGGCTGGGTGGTCTCGATCGAAGCCCCAGCCGGCCGATTTCAACGCGAGATGTCGTGTTGGGTCAGAACCTTGAAGCCGTGCGTCGCGAGCGACTGCATGGCGACATCGGCGTCCTCGATGTTGAGGGCGAAAGCGGACTTTCCCTCCGGGCGTTTTATGAAGCTGTAGATGTAGTGGATGTTGATCTCCGCTTCGAAAAGCGCGGCCAGCACCGGCTTCAGATCGCCCTCGTCGTTGATTTCGACGGCCAGAACGTCGCACTCGGAATAGGCAAAATCGTTGTTGATCATCAGCTCCCTCGCCTTGTCGGGATCGTCGACGATCATGCGGACAATCGTGCTGTCCGTCGTATCAAGCGTGGTGATCGCCATGATGTGCACGTTGTAGGTGCGGAGGAGCGCAGAGAGGTCGTACAAGCGCCCAACACGATTTTCCGCGAAAACGGAAAACTGCTTAACCGGGTCGCTCGCAATGGATGTGGCGCTTCCTGCCATGGTGCGCGGAAAATTGTCGCTCCCCGGAAGATACGTCAACTGTGGGCAATGGGAGGGGCTGGACGGGGGCGTGGGCGCAGTCTGTCGCTTCGCGGCGAATCGAGTCCGCGGCTGGTGCCGCAATAGGAGGGTTGCAGGCGAGACGCCTGCGCTCCGCGAACCGGTGCAGCCGCGTTCGGAAACGCGGTTGCACACCTGAGCGACCTCGTTTCTAAACGCGGGCGCGGGGTATTCGGAGCACCGGGTATTCGGAGCGCAGGCGTCTCGCCTGCCAACCTACCTAAAGTCCGCGCCGCAAGGCGCGGACGGACTCGATCGGCGCAGTGCCCCGCGAATCGGGGCGGGTCCTTCGAAATGCCAGCCGGCAGGCTGGCGCTCCGTTGCAAGCCGGACTGCGAGTTGGCGTGTGGTTAATTCCAGTCAGGTCGTCCAACCCGCGAGGCTCACCCCACAGGCGTCACCACGGTGACGGCCCACCAGGGACCGGGTGATTTCTGGAGCAGCGCGGACCAGTACCAGGCCGACACATCCGTCCACGCCTGGCCTGTTGTATCTTCGATCCGTTCCTCGACGTGGAGACGCTCGGTCCCGCGCACCGCGCCAAATGACGACCAAAGCCGGCCAAGCGCGTCGCGGTGTGCGGGACCCGGCGTGATCTTGTATCCCGAGCCGCGCAGGCAGTCGCTCGACGAATGGAGCTTTCGCGTGGGCTGCGCCACCCAGCGCGCGATGAACTGCCTCTCGCCATCGGAAAACGCCGCGATACGCCCCGGAAAGCCGCGCACAAAACGTGCGTCGCGCTCGCCCAGCGGAATCTGCACGCAATCCGGCGGCAGGGGACCGGCATCCCAACCGGGAAAGGTCGATGCCGGCGTAGTGGTTCCCCGATCGGCGGCGCGTTTATGTTCGCCCGGAGCAGTGGTCTCCACCGGAGACCTCGAATTCCGACGCGGACCGAAATAGCGACGCGGATTCTGCCAAGCGGCGAATGCCAGCGTTAACACCGCCGCGGCGATCACGCAGAGACCAAGCCAGCGCCATAGGCCAGCGCGTGCTGAGTGGCTCATGTCGCACGTTAGACCCGGCGCTCGCGGCTCGGCTGAGACGCCTCGCCCTACCTCGGAGAGATGAGGTTGGTGGACGGAGTCGGACGCGGATTCGGCGTTCGGCTCGCCCTGAGGTCTCGCCCTACCCTCGGAGGTCGGCCGTTTTTGGACTGAGCCGAATGGCCGTTCTACATTCTGCATTCTGTCTTTGTTATTAGCACAAGCGCAGGACGGCTTACCCTCGGAGGCACCGCATTTCTTCAGCCTTCTGCCTTCTTCCTTCCGCCTTCGCCTTCCCACTGCCAGCAGGCCGGCGCCGGCGAAGGCGAAGCAGGCGAGGCCGACGGCGTTGTGTACCCACTCTTCGGATACGTGGAATCGGATTTCCAACAGGAACAATGCCATCGCGCGCAGGGTATTCGCGGCGAAAACCAATGCGCTCGCCCAGCGCAGGAGCCGCCACGTCTCTCGCGCGCCGAAGCTCCCTACGTTCGCCAAAACGGCCGCGAAAAACGCCAGAGTCCACCCCATCTGAATTCCACTGCAGGGCGCATCGATCAGCACGCGCTCCCCTTGCGCCATGAGCACCGTGGCTTCCGCGTGCACACCGAGCCCAAACACATTCAACCCAGCCGCCGCCACCCATGTGATCGCTACGCGCAGCGGATACCCGAGGAAAAACTGCACGGTCGCGAGCCACGGCAGCGACAGCACACAGAGCGTGCCCCAGGCCAACTTTCGCCCGTGCGGCGCCACTAAGACCGCAAGCGCCATAACCCAGACAAGTGCGCGCAACAAAATCGGCCAGGCACCGCCCGAAAGCAAAAACGTCAACAGCAGGGCGCCCGCCCAACTCGCACGCTCGAGGGATAGCGTTTCGCCCCAGCCCTTGCGCGGCGCCAGCAGGATTGCCGCGACGAGGGCGAGCACACCTAACGGCTCGTCTGAGCCATCCAGCGCGCGGGCCCAATACCACGCAAACACCTCACGGCCGAGACAGAGCGCCACGACCGTGAGAACCCAGCGCCGAAGCGCGACGTCGCGAAACCTGCGAAACGTCGGTTCGAGACTAGTCATGCTCACATTCATCATTCTGCGTTCTTACTTCTTCGTTTGCGCGCCGCGCGGAATGCCTAATCGAGTCCGTCCGCGCCGTGCGGCGCGGGCCGGAGAAAAATGCCGGCGAGGACGCCAGCGCTCCCAGTGGCCGACATCGGCGAGAACGCCGACGCTCGGCCAATACCCGGCACTCGTCCGCCGTGTGCGCCTTCCAGGGCGCTGGAGGCTCTGGGAGCGCTGGCATCTTGCCGGCACCTATTAGGCTGCCGCGAAGCGGCGGACTCGATGACCGCGACGCACTTTGCCGATCGAGTCCGTCCGCGCCCTGCGGCGCGGACCGGAGAAAAATGCCGGCGAGGACGCCAGCGCTCCCAGTGGCCGACGTCGGCGAGACGCCGACGCTCGGCCAACACCCGGCGCTCGCCCGCCGAGTGCGCCTTCCATGGCGCAGGAGGCTCTGGGAGCGCTGGCATCTTGCCGGCACCTATTGGGCTGCCGCGAAGCGGCGGACTCGACGGGGGGCGATGCACTTTGCGATCGAGTCCGTCCGCGCCGTGCGGCACAGCCTGTAGACAAATGCCGGCGACGAGGCACAGCGTTCCCAGAGGACTATGCCGTTTTCCGGCGGGCCACGTAACGACAACCGACCAGGAGCAGAATCGCCACGACCGCGATCATGCCCATTTCACTCGGCTCCGGCGCGGCGGCGACCGAACCGCCCACCGCGGAGTTTTCCACGCCTGCCGGCAACGGCACCGGCTGCTTGATCGTCTCGAGGCTCGGGCCGGTGCGGCGGATGACCTGGTCCACCGCAATGAAGGACGTGTACTTCGTCAGCAGATTGTATTTCAGACCCAGATTCGTGATCTGCGCCTTGGTGTCGTCAGAGGGTTTCAACTCATTGAAATCGCTGAGCTCCGCCACTCGCGCACGCGCCCACAGACGCGCGAGGCCATCTCCCGTTTCCAGGTGAACCGCCGACGCCACATCGTGCTCCGAATGGTAGGGCCCACTCCCGCCAATTCCATCGATCACGATCTTGCCCGAAGCAGCGCCATGCCATTTTCCGAAAACGATCAGCGGCCGCTCCGCAAGGAGGTCCGGCGTCGCCCGAGGCTGCAGGTCGTAAACATCGAACCCCTCGAATTTCACCCGCACGTGCGCGAGCACCGGCGTGCTGATGTAGTCCTGCAGCCGTTGCGCCGTCGCCTCGGCCATGGCGGGATCCGTCACGATAAACGGCTCGCCTTGGCCGCATCGCGCCAGGCCTTCGATGAGGTGGCGGTTCACGGAGCTGCCGATGCCGAAAGCGAAGAGATTCGCCCGGCCAAGATTGTTGCGCACGAGTTCGAACGCCTCGGGTTCGACGTCGACGTAGCCGTCGGTGATGACGAGAAATGTCCGCGAAATTTCTTCGGCGGGCTTCAGCGCGAAGGCGTGTTTCAGCGCCGGGCAGAGTTCGGTCGCGCCGCCGCCATTTTGCCGCTCGAGAAACGCGAGCGCGGCAGCGACATTCTCGGGCGTCGCCTTTACCGCAGCAGGCGCGAATGTCTGATCGCCGCCGGCAAACAGCAGGAGATTGAACGAGTCGATCGGCCGCAGCGACGTGAGCAAGTGGTCGACCAGCTTGCGCGCGGTATCGAGCGGAAAGCCGTTCATCGAACCGGAAACATCGATGACGAAATCGAATTCTCGCGGCGGAATTTGCGCCGGCTTTACCCGCGCTGGCGGTTGAACCGTGAGCAAAAAGAAATTTTCCTCGAGCCCGCTGCCGAGCATCACGCCGGACTGAACCGCGGGACCCGCCAGACGATAATCCAGGATGAAATCGCGATTCGCGGCATTCGTATCCGATATCTCGATACACGCCTGATTCGCAGCTTGATACTCCACGTGCGCCGCATGCGAGCGACACTGCACGTCGCGCAGGGGAACGCCCGAGCTGAGTTTCACCGAGAGAGAAAATTGCGCGGGGTCCGTTTCACCTTTTTTCAGATAAGGATTCTCGACCCACTTTTCCGATGGCGGCGCACCGCCTGCCGGTTTGTTCGAATAGCGGGGGCCGACGACTCCGGGGTAGACAAATTGGTACACACCCGCTTCTGGAATCAGGAGTTCCGTGTAGCGAAGTTCGACGATCACGTCGTCGCCCGGCTGGATGTTGGCGACGTTTATCTGAAAAACATTGGGCCGATGCTGCTCCAGCAGGCTGGCGGTTTGCCCTTTGGCTTTGGCGGCCTCGTAGGTTTGACGCGCCTGTTCGCGCTCCTTGGTTTTCGCTTCGAGCCGCCGGTCACCGATCTGGAGGGTCAGGCCGTGCACCGCCGCGCGCGTCGAACCCGGAAATATATAAACGGCTTCGAGCGGCACGGCGCCCGCGTTCGCGTAACGTTGCGTGACTTTCACGTCCGCAAAAATGCCGGCGATCGTCGCTTCGATCTTCGTCGCTTTGAGCGGCAACGGGTCGGCATGAGTCGCGACGGTGGCGTCGGTTTCGCCGGCGGTGGGTTTCACCCAAAAATACGGAGAAAGCGTCTTGTCGGCGGCTGGCTCGGCTTCGGCCGCGCGAAGCGGCGTGAACGAAATCGAGAAAAGTATCCAGAAAAGCGCTACAGCAAAAGCGCGTGGCAAGTATCGCGAGCGAACATACGAGTGTGGGTCCATTGCCCCACTCTGCCGTCGCAACATGAAGCGATCATGAAGCGAGGATGAAAACTGGATGAAATCACCAATCGATTTTTTTGAGCCGCGAAGAGGCGCAATAAAAAACGCAAAGAGGAGAAGGTGCCGGAAGGTAGAGGGAACGCCTGCAAGGAAAGGCTTGCAACGGAGCGCCGGCCTCCGGCCGGCAAATCTATCTAGCGTCCCGCGAAGCGGGACTCTTTTAGGGTTGGCCGGCCGGAGGCCGGCGCTCCGTTGCGAGCCTCCGTTGCCGGGCGCTCTGCTAAGCTAGTCGCGGGCACAGCGCGTTTCCGAACGCGGCCGCTCATTCACAGCGACTTTTTGCGGCCAAAAAACCAAAACGCCGCTACCCGACCGGCAGCCAGAGTTTCGCGCGGCAGCCGCCGGTTTCGCGGTTGGCGACATCGATGGCGCCGTGGTGAAGATGCGCGATTTCCTGGACGAAACTCAGGCCGAGACCGGTGCTTTTCGCGCCGGTCGCGGGGCGCGGCAAGGAATAGAACCGATCGAAAATCCGCTCCCGCGCAAAATCCGGAATGCCCGGGCCATTGTCCTCGACGACAAACGCCACGCCTTGCCGCTCGGACTGCAAGCTCACGCTGAGCACCGATCCTTGCGGCGAAAATTCGATCGCGTTCTTCAACAGATTCGTGAGCGCGAGGCTGACGAGAAAACGCTCGCCGTTGAGCGTGAGATTTTTCGCGGCACGCACCTGAACGTCGATCTCTCTCTGGTGCATGAGAGGCGTTAGGGTTTTCAAGACGTCCTCCAGCGCCGCGGAAATATCGAACGATTGCGTCGGTCCCAAACCGCGTCGCGCCTCCAACGCCGAGAGTTGCAGCAGTTGATCGATGATGTGCTGGATGCGCTCGGACTGCGTCCGAATGTTGAGCAAAAATTTCTGTCTCTGCGCCGGCTCCATGTCCTCGCTCAGCAATTCCGCGGCGCCACGCACCGCCGAGAGCGGCGCTTTGATTTCGTGGGTCAACGCCTGCGTGTAGCGCTCGACGTATTTCTTTCCCTCGAGAGCCTCGCGCATTTCCTCGAACGCCTGTCGGAGTTGACCGACCTCGCGCCCGGCGATGCGCGGCAGAGTCGCGGGTTTTCCATCGCGCACGGCTCGGGCATACGCGGTCAAGCGCTCGATCGGCGTGGTCAGCCAGACGGAAAACGTGAAGCCTGTCAGCACGATCAATCCCCCGCCAAGCGCGCCGGCCCAGATGATGCGGCGCTGCGCCGCGCCCACGAGTTCGTTGATGTTTTTCGTCGGTTTTCCGAGGGAAAGCACGCCCACGATCCGCTCGCCGGCGCGAATCGGCGCGGCGACGTGAATCACGAGCGAGTTTTCGTCGGCCGGATTGGTTCGCGTCGCGCGCGCACCATATTTTCCGGCCAAGGTGAGGCGCACGTCGTTCCAGTGCGAGTAGTCCGCGCCCTCATCGCGCCCGCCGTCGGAATCGTAAACGACTTTGCCGCTGTCGTCGGTCACGTACACGCGGAGATCGATATTCGTTTTTTGGATACTGTAGACCTGCGCGGAGAACTGGCGGAGATAAGCTTCGTTGAAAAGTTGCCTGACTTCCGCCGGGTCGATTGCGCCATGGCTGACGCCGCGCGTCTCGACTGCGGAGGCGAGCAACGTCGCGGCGTCGACCAGCGACTCCTCCATCGACTCGAGATAGCGCGGGCGCACGCCACCGAGGATCCAATGGACCATGTAGTAGAGGCCGCCGCCGACCAGCAGGAGATAAACGAGAAAAATTCGAGTGCGGATCGTCACGGGATAGGCCCACGAATCACACGAAGGATGCCAAGGACACGAATTCAGCAAAGGATTTCCGTACCCCTTGGGCCATTGATTCGAAATTCGCCTTCGTGTGCTTCGTGTGATTTCGCGGGCAATAAAAAAAAACAGCGGAGCTCGCGCGCGCTCATGTTTCCCGAACGGAATAACCCAGGCCGCGGTGAGTCTGGATGTATTCAGAATCTGGATCGACGGCGCGGAGTTTTGAACGAACGAGCTTAATGTGAGCATCGACCGTGCGATCCAGACTCGCGCCCGGCTCCTCCCAGGCGGCGCTCATCAACTGGTCGCGCGAGAAGACCCGGCCTGGTTGCGCAACAAGCGTGCGAAGCAAACGATATTCGTAGCGCGTGAGTTCGAGCGGGCGCCCGCGAAACGTGATGCGGCAACGCTGCTCATCCACAGCGAAAGTGGGGACTGGCTCCGCCTGCATGGATTTCGGCGCAGCCGTTCTCGCAGACGTCGACGTCGGAGAGGTGAACGCGCCAGCCGCAGCAACCGGACCCGCGCCAGCGGCGGGACCGGCGTTCAAGGGACCGCGCCGCAGGATGGCTTTGACCCTCGCGGTCAGCTCGCGCGGGCTGAAGGGTTTCACGAGATAATCGTCGCCGCCGATTTCGAGTCCGACCACACGGTCGATTTCGCTGCTGCGCGCCGTGAGGAAAAAGATCGGGATGCTCGAGGTGTTGCGGATGGAGCGGCAGAACTCGAAGCCGTTGCCGTCCGGGAGGCCGATATCGAGTACGACGAGGGCGAAGTCCTGTTGTTGCTGCAGCGCGCCGAGTCCGGCGGTGCCCGTGGCGCACCAGTACGGTTCGAAGCCATCCGTTTTCAGGGCATAAAGCAGCGTGTCGGCGATCGCCGGCTCGTCCTCGATGATGAGAATTTTTGCGCCCACGCGACGCAGCGTGCGGATCGCGTTCGGGCGGTCAATCCGTGGGGTATTTGCCGAGCGTCGGCGTTTTCGCCGATGTCGGCTCTGGGAGCGCTGGCGTCCTCGCCGGCATTTTCTTTCTACAGTCCGCGCCACAAGCGCGGACGCACTCGATCGCAAAAGCGCACGGCGAGCATCAAGTCCGTCGCTTCGCGGCAGCCCAATCGATGCCGGCCGGAGGCCAGCGCTCCCAGAGCCTCTTGCGCCTCGAAAGGCGCAACTCGGCGTCGGAACGGCCCGAGAGGAGCGTTGCCCCCGGAAGCACGCGGCGGTTTACAGGAAATTTTCAATCCCATGCGGTTGGAAAACCCCTCAACTTCGGCCGGCGGCAGCCGATAGTGGGTGCACCACCTTAGTTACCTTTTTATGTCGTCACTCACCAGCGAATCGGCCGTCCGCGAAACGATTCTGCGTTTGGCCCGAAAGCTCCCGACCACGCCGCATATCTTCGGACGCTTGGGCAGGTTGTTGAACGACATCAACTCCGACCTGGATTCCATCGTGAAACTGGTCTCGGTGGACTCGGGGCTGACCGCGCGCGTCATTCGCCTGAGCAACAGCGTGTTCTTTCGCGGCGACCAGCCCGTGAAGTCGCTCGACGAGGCGATCAACCGCGTCGGTTTTCGCGAGATGCATCGCATCGTCGGCGTCGCGATCAGCGAACAAATTTTCCAGGGCGGCCTGCCCGTTTATCATCTTTCCGCCGAGCAAGTTTGGGAAAACGCCGTCGTGACGGCGCTTTCGATGGAGCGAGTGGCCCGAGCCGTCGGTGAAGACGATGCCGAGGCGTACACCATCGGCATGCTTCGTCCAGTTGGGAAACTGGTTCTGGATCTCCTCCTGCAAGTCGAGCAGCCCGGTGTCGCCTGCCCGGAAAGCGAGACCCTCGATCTGCCGAAATGGGAACGCGCGTGGGCCGCGATTACGAGCAACGAAGCCGGCGCCATGATTTTGGAAGAATGGAAAATGTCTCCCGCGGTCTGCACCGGCGTGCGTGATCACTACAAGCCGACCGAGGAAACCGGCCGCATGGGCGCCATGCTCCATGTCGCGTGCTGGATGACGAACGAGCTCGGCAAAGGCATCCAAGCCGAACTCCGTCAATGGGAACTGACTCCCGAAACGCTCAATTTCGCCGGCCTCACCGCCGAGCAAGCCCAAGTCGCCGTCGCTGAAACCCAGGAAGCCCTCAACGAGTTGAAGAATCGTTTGAAGGGCGGAAGCAAGTAGCGGAAGGCGAAGGCTGAAAAGCTGAAAGGCGGAAGGGGAAGCGTCGGACGGAGGTTGGAGGCTAAAAGGTCAAAAGCTGACGTTGCGCCGGCAGTTGACCAAGTCCTGCTTCTTTACTCGGCGCGGAGGGCTACGGAAGGATCGACCTTGGCGGCTTTTCGAGCGGGTAACCAACACGCGAGGGCGCTGACGGTCACCAAAAGTACGGCCACTGCGGCAAAGGTCCGCGGATCGTAGCTGTTCAACTCGAAGAGCTGGCTCTGCAGAAAGCGCCCAAAATAAAGGGCCACCACGATTCCGATCGTCAGCCCAGCGCAGGCAATCCGCAGTCCCTGTTTCATGATAAGCCGCAAAATTTGCGCGCGCGTTGCACCGATCGCGTTGCGAATTCCGATCTCCCGCGTGCGCTGGGTCACATCGTACGAGAGCATCCCGTAAACACCGATGCCCGACAGGCTCAAGGCGAGGAAGGCAAACGCGCCGAGGAGCAACATCATCGCGCGCCGATAAACGAGCAGATCGTCGATCGCTTGCTCGAAGGTGCCGGTCGTGTACAGCGGCAAACGCGGGTCGATTTCACGCAGCTTCAACCGCACATCCCTCATGACGTCCGTCAGGGAGCGCGCGGTCCGAATCAACATGGTCACGCCTCCGCCGAGCTGTTGCTTCACCGGAATATAAACGAAAGGCGTATTATCCCCTTCCGGACCGCTGACCTTCACCGCGGATACCACGCCGATGATATGCGGCCACTCTCCGTCCGGCGGGGCCACGGCTCCGACCGACATCTCGACACCGACGGCATTGCCGCCGTGCAGATAACGCTTCACGAATTCTGTATCCACGACAACACTACGACGGATCGGAGGATCATCGGTGTCGCGGAATATTTCGCCCTGCAGCACGCGCATGCCCATGGTCGAAAAGTAATCCGTCGTGACGCCCTCGACATGAGCCTTCGGAGCATTCTCCTCGGTCATCATCTCGGCCCGCCTGAACAGGAAAGGATAGCTGCGGAAACTCGGTGCCATCCCCATGTCGGTGACGAAACAGACTTTCTCCACCCCTGGGATTTCCCGCATGGCCGCGAGGATGCGCGACTGCACCGCGGCGTTCGCCGCCACACCATCGTAGCCATGGAGCGCAATGCGCCCCTGCATGATTCGCGAAGGATCGAAACCAGGATCGACCGCCATGACTTTCACAAAGCTGTGAATCAGCAGTCCGGCGCCGAAGAGAAGCACGAGTGCGAGTGCCGTCTGCGCGGCAACGAGTCCGCCCACGAGATGCCGCGACCAGCGCGCCGCCGTTTCCGTGCGCGAGTTCACTAGCGTTGGCCGCAGGAAGTGCAGCCAAAGCGCCGGAATCACGCCGATCGCGAGCGAAATCACGAGCGCCGCGGCGCACGCGAGGCCCACGACCATCCAGGAGAGATGAACGGACGGGATGGTTGGCGCGATGGCGGGCAGAAAATGATTCACCGCGGCCAGCAGGCCCCAGGCTCCGAGCAATCCCAGCGCTGCGCCGGTTATCGTCAGCCAGGCGCTCTCCGTCCAGATTTGGCGAAACAATGTGCCGCGGCCGGCGCCGAGCGCGTGGCGCACCGCGTACTCGGGCCGTCGAGCATTGGCGCGCGCCAGAAGCAGGTTCGCGGCGTTCACGCAGCCGATGACCAGCAACAACGCCGCGCCGGCCTGCAGCATCCAAAGCTGCTTAGGTAAAGTGGTCGGTCGCGCACCGGTCAGCGGCGCCATCCGCAGCCCATAGCCTTCACGGTCCAACTCCGCGCGGAGTTGCGGTGAGGCCACGTCGCGACGGAAAGTTTCCTCGAGCGCGGTGAGTTGCGAGAGCGCAGCCGTCGGCGCGACGTTTTCCTTAAGGCGGCCGATCAGCAGCGTGCCGCCCCAATAGCGCGCGCCAGGCCGAAGGCGACGGGGTTCGAAATTCTGCAGGAAAAACAATTTCGCTTGCGCGTCCAAAGCCTCCACTGACCGCGGGGCGACGCCAATGATGGTGTACGAATCGCCTCCGCCGTAAACCTTTGTTCCAATCACCTTCGGGTCCGCATTGTATTGAGATTCCCAATACGACTGGGTCAGCACGAGGACGCGGGCCGATATCTCCCCCTCATCCTCCGGCGCGAAGAAATTGCCCAGCAGCGGACGAATGCCGAGCACGTCGAAGAAATTCGCGCTGACCTGGGAGCCGATCAACCGCTGCGGTATGCCATCACTATCGCCGACGGTGAAACCCAGTGAACGGGTGAGAGCGAAGCCGCTGAACAGTCCTGCGTTGGCCTTGAAATCGATCCACTGCGGAAAACCTGAACCGATCGTCTGGCCGCCGTTTTTCTCCGCGGCATTCGTGATTTGAACGAGTTGCTCCCCGTGAGGAAAGGAAAGCGGACGAACGACGATGCGATCGATCATCGCGAGGATCGCGATGTTGGGATCCAGGCAGAGCGCCAGGGTCATGATGACGGCGAAGGTGAACGCGGGGGTTCGCCGAAGCGCGCGGGCTGATTGCCGAAAATCGCGTGTCAGGGCCAGGCTCATTGGGCGGATCGTTCGGGGGCAGGCTCGATGTGGACGAGGACATCGACGATGTGCAACGGGGAACCGAGCAGACGGTGCTTCACCGCTCCCGCAATGTCGTGACCGCGTTTCACGGATAGCTCGCCGTCCACTTCGACGTGTATGTCGACCAGGTGGCTCAGGCCGCTTTTGCGCACGCGGAGTTTGTCGATGCCGAGCACGCCAGGGACCGAACTCGCGAGTTTGCGCACGTCGACCTCGACGGCGAAGGGCACCGCGGTGTCCATCATGTCGCTTACCGCTTGGCGAAAAAAGCCGACGCCATTCGACATGATGATCACACAGGCGGCGAGCGCCGCCCAGTCATCCGCGGCCTCGAAGCCTTTTCCGCCGACCAGGGCGATGCTGATGCCGATGAATGCCGCGGCGGAGGTGAGCGCGTCCGAGTAGTGATGTCCCGCCTCGATGCCGACGACCGTGCTGTTCGCCTCGGTGCCGAAAGTGCCGAGCTTTCTCGAGAAATAGATTTTCACGCAGATGACGGCCGCGAGCAGCGGCAGCGTTCCCCAATGCGGGCCGTGATGCGGCGTGAGGATTTCGTGGATGGCGTCGCGCGCGATCCAGATCGCGACGCCAAAGATCACGATCGAGACGAGCAGCGCCGCGATCGATTCGGCTTTGCCGTGGCCGTAAGGATGATCGGCGTCGGGCGGGCGCGCGGCCATGCGCAACCCGGCCCAGGCGAGGCCCGAGGAGAGAATGTCCAGCAGCGACTCCACGCCGTCGGCGATCAGCGCGTAGGTGTGTCCGAAAATGCCGCCGGCGATCTTCACGATCGCGAGCACGAGGTTAAGGCCGATGCCGCGGGCCACGAGGGCCGCGGATTGTTGGGCGCGTTGCTCGGCGTCGCGAAGATGTGGGGCAAGCTCAGGCATCGGCTTCGACGCTGAAAACTGGAACGATCAACGCTTCGGCAAGCAAGGCTGGGGACGTGCGGAGGCTAATGCCGGCGAGGACGCCAGCGCTCCCAGTGGGCCAACATCGGCGAGAACGCCGACGCTCGGCCAATACCCCGACGCTCTACCGCCGAGTGCGCCTTTCCAAGGCGCAGAGGCTCTGGGAGCGCTGGCATCTTGCCGGCACCTATTGGGCTGCCGCGAAGCGGCGGACTCGATGGGAGGCGACGCGCTTTCGCGCAATCCGAGTCCGTCCGCGCTCGAGGCGCGGACTTTAAAAAAATGCCGGCGAGGACGCCAGCGCTCCCAGTGGCCGACCTCGGCGAGAACGCCGATGCTCGGCCAATACCCCGACGCCCTACCGCCGTAGTGCGCCTTTCCAAGGCGCAGGAGGCTCTGGGAGCGCTGGCATCTTGCCGGCACCTACCGGGCTGCCGCGGAGCGGCGGACTCGATCGGAGGCGACGCACTTTCGCCGAATCGCGTGCTCGCTCCGCTTCGGCGCTTTTCCTCTCGCTCGGAAAACGGCCCCGTCAATCCTCTCGCGGAATTTCGCATGACACCTGTAGCCGAAGAAGAGGCTCCG
Source organism: Opitutaceae bacterium (assembly GCA_035765635.1). Taxonomy (GTDB): domain Bacteria; phylum Verrucomicrobiota; class Verrucomicrobiia; order Opitutales; family Opitutaceae; genus EW11. The sequence goes on along the minus strand of DASTWZ010000047.1, from coordinate 124,680 downwards.
TGGAAAGTCGGCCTGCGCGGCGCGCGGGCTCACGTGTTGCCGGGCTTGGCCTTGCAGGCCGTCGCGGTCGTCATCGGGCTGCTCTATTATTTCCATCCAGCGTCGCGCCATCTGATGGAGCAGCTCAGCGAATTCAAGGCGCGGACGGGCTTTCTCTACAGCATCGCCGCCACAGCGCTTTTTGGCGGCGTGCTTCCCTGTCTTTACCTCGCGCTGCAACCGGAAACGCGCGGACGTTTCGACTGGAAACAAAATCTCGGACTGATCGCGCTCTGGGCCTACAAGGGCGTCGAGGTCGACCTCTGGTATCGCTTTCTCGCGCACACCGTGGGCACGAACGTCACCGTCGGCACTGTAGTGACAAAGATGATACTGGATCAGTTCATCTATTGCCCGATCTGGGCCGTGCCTTTCGTGGTGTTCATCTACGTCTTGATCGAGTCGCATTATGACTGGCGCGAGACGTTGAACGACTTGCGCCGCCCGCGCTGGTATGTGCGACGAGCGGTGCCGAATTTGATCTCCAACATGGGCGTGTGGATACCAACCGTCTGCGTGGTCTATTCGCTGCCCAGCACGCTGCAGATCCCGATGTTCAATCTGGTCCTCTGCTTCTACACCCTCCTCCTCGCCTACATCTCGGGAAGACAAAGGCTGAAGGCTGAAGGCTGAAAGCTGAAGGCTGAATTGTCAGCTTTCCGTCTCTGTCTCCGTTTTCGTCTCCGTCTTCGTCTTCGTCTTCGTCTTCAGCCTTCGCCTTTTCAGCCTTCTCCATACGCCGCGCGTATGTGTTACGGAATATTTTTTGACCGTTTTGCCTCTGATTACGTGCTGAGTTATATGCCTCCTATGCCGCCCATGCTCTCTCGTCTGTTCGTGGTCTTCTTCGCTCTCGTCGTGAGTTCGTTCGCCGCTAACGAACAACACGTCAAAGCGAGCCTCGTTTCCGAAGTGACCTCGGTCCAGCCAGGCAAACCTTTCGTCGTGGCCCTGCGCCTCGAGCACGAACCTCACTGGCACACGTATTGGGTAAACCCTGGCACCGGCTATCCGACATCGCTCAAGTGGACTCTGCCGGCCGGCTGGAGCGCAGGAGATTTCCGGTGGCCGACGCCCGTCGTGCTGCACGATCGCACCGGCAATGTCGTGGGCAACGGCTACGAAAACGAAGCGCTGCTTCCCCTCACGATTACGCCGAGCAAGGACGCAAAACCGGGCGAGTCCGTCACACTGCGCGCCAAAGCCGAGTGGCTGATGTGCTCCGATGTGTGCATGCCGGGCGACGCCAACGTCGAACTCACGCTGCCAGTCTCCGCCGACGAACCGAAATTCAACGAGGAGTGGCACCGACGCATAGAAGCGTTGCCAATGCCAAAAGCGGCCGACGCTTTTGAAATCACCGCGGCCAAGCAGGACAAAAAGGTCGTTCTCCATCTGAAGGCCAAGAGCGACGCCGCGCCCAAATTGAAGCAGCCGCACTTCTTTTCGCAGGATGGCTTCGTGCAGTACGACGAGGAGCAGAACGTCCAGTCTTCAGAAAATGGATACACGTTGACGCTTCCGATTTCCGACACCGCCGACGCGGCGACCACGAAACTCGTCGGCGTGGTCTCCTCCCAGGATCCGCTGCAAGGCATCTCGATCGACGTGCCGTTGAGCGGTGTCGGAGCAAACTCGACCGCCGGGACAAACGGTGCGGCTCCGGGCAACACCGGCAGCACTCCGGGCGCGTCGAACGCAGGCAGCTCCGCATCATCCAGCGCGCCGGCGAATGGCGCGAGCGCCGGAGCCGTCGTCCAAAGTCTCTCGATCGGCGTCCTGGCCTTGGCGTTCGTGGGCGGACTCATTTTGAATTTGATGCCCTGCGTTTTCCCGGTGCTCGGGATCAAGATTCTCGGCTTCGTCAATCAAGCCGGCGCGGATCGCAGCAAAGTCACGGCCCACGGTCTCGCCTTCACCGGCGGCGTGCTGGTTTCGTTCTGGGCGCTCGCGGGGCTGCTCGCGGTTCTCCGCGCTGGCGGCTCGCAACTCGGTTGGGGCTTTCAACTCCAATCTCCCGTTTTTGTCTTCGTGCTCGCCGTCGTCCTGCTGATTTTTGCGCTGAGCATGAGCGGACTTTTTGAAGTTGGCTTGAGCGCGACCGCGGTCGGCTCCGGCCTGCAATCGAAGAGCGGCTACGCCGGTTCTTTTTTCACGGGAATCCTGGCGACGGTGGTCGCGACGCCCTGCAGCGCGCCTTTCCTGGCGCCGGCGCTGGGCGCCGCGCTCGCGATGCCGACCGCGGAATCCTTCGCCGTTTTCACGGCCATCGCGATCGGCCTCTCGCTGCCCTACCTCCTCCTCTCGATTTTTCCGCAGGCGGTAAAACTCCTCCCCCGCCCCGGCGCTTGGATGGAAACATTCAAGCAAGTCATGGCGTTCCCGCTCTACGCGACGGTAGCGGCGCTGGTTTGGGTGCTCGCGGGCCAGACTAAGAATGACGACTACGCGCTGCTCTACGTGCTCTTCGGTCTGACGCTCGTGGCGCTCGCCGCCTGGATCTACGGACGCTACACCGCGCCGGGGGCGAAACCGGGTCGCGTCCGCTTCGGCGTGATCGCCGGAATCGTCTTCCTCGCCTTCGGCGTCTTTGTCGGCTGGCCGCGCGAAGCATCGCCGACCGATATTGTCTGGGAGCCGTGGAGCGCAGAAGCGGTGGCAAAACTCCGCGCGGAGAAACGCATCATCTACGTGGACTTCACGGCGCGCTGGTGCGCCACCTGCCAGACCAACAAGAAACTCGTGTTCACCTCTTCCGAAGTGAAAAAAGTTTTCCGCGACAAAAAGATCGCCACGCTCAAGGGTGACTGGACCAATCGCGATCCGAAGATCACCGCCGAGTTGGCCAAATGGAACCGCAGCGCCGTGCCGTTCAATCTCATCTACAAACCCGACAGCACAGAACCCATCGTGCTGCCCGAGATCCTCACGAGCAGCACCGTGCTGCAGGCGTTGAGATGAGGCGGCTGCGGCGCGCGTTTCAATGGGACATCGGCCGGCAGACCGAGCGGCTCGACGTCCTGCTCGAACTGCTTCCGCGCTACGCCGAATGGGGTTATGAAGAACTCTATCTACACCTAGAGGACGCCGTCGCGTATCCAAGTTTTCCCGACATCGCGCGAGCCGATGCCTACTCTTACGCGCAGCTGCAACGACTGGTGGCGCGCGCCACGAAGGTCGGCATCGGCGTCGTGCCGATCATCAATCTCCTCGGTCACACGCAATATCTGATCAAGACGCCTGGACTGCGCGATTTGAACGAACTGCGCAGCGCTGACGATCATCCACTCGACGCAGGCCAGATTTGTCCGCTGCATCCGCGCACGCTGGAGGTCGCGGATAAATTACTCGGCGACATGGCGCCATTTTGCACGGCGGGAAAAGTGCATGTCGGCCTCGACGAGTCGTTCAATCTCGGCAAATGCCCGCGCTGCCGCGCGGAAATCGCCGAGCACGGACTCGCGTATCATTTTTCCCAATACGTGCAGCGGCTGCACCGTCTCGCCCAGGCGCGCGGCCTGCGCCTCGGGATGTGGGCGGACATGCTCAACTTCATTCCGGAAGCCATCCCGAGCCTGCCGCGGGACATCATCGCCTACGATTGGTACTATTATCCGTTTCGCCGCCATCCGAAGGTGGAGCTGTTCAACTTCGCGGAGGTCGACCTGGCCAAGCCGCTGCGCGCGCAAGGCATCGAGTATTGGGGCTGCCCGATGAATGGCGCTTTTCGTTACGAGCCGCTGCCTATCTTTCAGGATCGTCTGGCCAACATTCGCAATTGGTGGGAGCGTTGCCACCGCGTCGGCGCGGCCGGCATGCTCGTAACGTCGTGGGAAGCCTATCGCCTCGCGTTGGAAATGCCCACTGTGGTCGACGCCGCCGCGGCATCGCTCTGGCTCGATGCGAGCAGGGCGGGCACGCGAAAACGCGGGAATCACGAGAGCCGTCGGGGCAACTCGCCGTTGAGCGACGCGGCCATGCTGCGCGATGGATTTGCGCGACTTTATGGGCAGCGCGGCGCGACTCATTTCGCGCGTTATGCGGCAGCTTCCGACGAGTATCCTTTTGCCGGATACGCGAAATGGGAGGCAAACGACCGCTGGGACGGCGTGGACGGAGCAACCCATAAAGCCCGGCGCAAGGAAGCCGCATACTTTGCGCGCCTCGCGCAGAAGAGCGCGCCGAACACTCCGAAAGCGCTGCGGGAAAGTTTGTATTTTCGCGCCTATCTCGCCGAGCGCGACGCCTTTCTCGCCGAAGCCGCGGCAGGCGTGGCGCATCTGCGGTCCGCTGCGTCGATTGGCGATCGCTCGGGGGAGTTCCGCACGATCGAGCGTTTGCTCGGAGCCTCCCGTGCGTTCGAGCAACGGATCGCACGCGGGCGGGTCGCCGCTGAGGTGATGTGGAAGCTGAGCCGCGGCGCGCGATCCGCTTCGAAGAACGGCGCGATCCTCGCTCGCGATGCCGAGCGGAATGCCACGTGGCGTGAGTGGCTCGCGGCTGCAAAGGCTGATTCCGCGGCGATCTGGACGGCATCGCCGGTTTTCGGTGCGTGGCAGATTCGCGCGAAAATCGTGAACTTCGCTCCGGCGCTGCAGCGCGTTTCGATTGAGGAACAGACCACAGAGGGCGGATGGCGCGAACTCGCTGCGCGCTACACCATCGAATTCCAGGCCGCGACCGCCGCGAAACGCGCCAACATCGTGCGGGACTTCGTCGTTTCCGTAGCAAATCCCGCCCTGCCGCTGCGCATCGTGCTGCGCGGACTGGGCGAAGTGAAAGTGCGGGACATCGAGCTCACGAACGGCGTCGTGCGTTTGAAACATGTGCGAAGCGCGTTCAAATTGGGCCAACCAGCCCCGAGCCGCGGCCTGCCCGAGATCCGCGAAATCCAGGGCGCAGTCGCGCTGGAATGGTCTGCCCACGAATCACACGAAAACCACGAAATGACCGAACCATTTTTGCCACGGAATACACCGAAAACACGGAACAAAAATCCTCCCTTTCCGTGACGTCCGTGTATTCCGTGGGGAAATTGGTATTCTGATTTTGTGTCCTTCGTGTGATTCGTGGGAAATATCGTGGCTTGAAGGAACTCCAAAACATTCTTCGCGCGGCAGAAAACAACCTCGGACGCGATGCCGTGCTCGCGACGCTGGTGAAAACGGAAGGCTCTTCCTACCGGCGTGTCGGCGCACGACTCTACTGGCGGCCAGACGAACCACGCATCGGATCGATCAGCGGCGGCTGTCTCGAGGAGGATTTGCTGCTGAAAGCGAAGACAGTGTACGAGACGGGCAAACCACAAGTGGTCGTCTACGACACGACGGATGAAAACGATCTGGTCTGGGGAGTCGGTCTCGGGTGCCACGGCATCGTTCATCTGACGTTGGAACGTGTATCCGGAGTTCCGCTACATTTTGCCGAGTTGAAAAGTCTCTGGCGTGCGCGCCAGGCGGCGGTGCTCGCGACGGCTTTCGGCGACGAAGCTTCCTCGGTGGCTCGCGCTGTGGGTTTGTACTCGGAAAGCGGAACGATATTCAGCGAGGCCTTGCAGGGCGTCGAAACATTGGTTGCTGCACCGGAGGTTGCTGCGAATGACAACACTGCAACTAACGAAGTCAGTCCGCGTCTCGCAATCGGAGGCGGCGGCAATTCGCAATTTTCGCCCGAGAGCTTGGCGAAGCGGACGCTGGAGGCGCAGGCGAACCAGTACGCCAGCACGACAATCGGCGCAGAGCGCGTGCAAGTTTTATTCGAGTACCTGCCGCCGCCGTTTTGTCTGAATATCTTCGGCGCGGGTGACGACGCCCAGCCGCTCTGCCGGGTTGCGAAAGAACTCGGCTGGATCGTTCGGGTGTTTGATCCACGACCGGCGTTTGCCACGCAGGAACGTTTTCCATCGGCGGACGAAGTCGTCTTGTATCGGACGGAATTTCCGGATGTGTCGTCGATTGACCGCTGGTCCGCGGCCGTGGTCATGACTCATCACTACCGTTATGATGTTCCTCTTCTCTCCGCAGTGCTTCGATCGCGCGCGCCGTACGTGGGTTTGTTGGGACCCAAAAAGCGTGCGGAAAAGATTCTCGGCGATCTCGAGGCCCAGGGCTTGACCATCGATGCGGCGATGCGCGCACGCCTGCGCGCGCCGGTGGGCCTCGATCTTGGATCCACTTCGCCGGAGCAAGTGGCGTTGTCGATTATCGCGGAAATCGAGGCATCGCTCAACAAGCGCGATGGCCGTCCTCTGCGCGAACGCACGCGCCCGATCCATGGCTGAGGCGACGGTGCATTCGTTCGGGGCGGTGATTCTCGCAGCCGGGGGCTCGACGCGCATGGGCCGGCCGAAGCAACTGCTGCCGATCGAAGGTGTGTCGCTGGCGCGTCGCGCCGCGAATGCCGCGCTGGCGTCGAAAGCGTGGCCCGTCGTGGTGGTGTTGGGCAACGCCGCGCCGCTGATCCAGATGGACCTGGCGAAGTTGCCGCTGCTGTTTGCCGTGAACAAAAGCTGGGCCGACGGGATCGGTTCATCGATTCGGCTCGGTATCCAAACCTTGGATATGTACTCCGCGTCGCTGGTCGGCGCGATTGTTCTCCTGGCGGACCAGCCCAATTTGTCCGCGGAGGCGATCGACGCGATTGCGGATGCCGCGGGCGGGGTCGGGGTGGAGGTCGAGGTCGGCGGTAACAGGGGCGAGGGCGTTGGGATTCGAGGAACGTTAGCGGCGGCGCGTTATGGCGGAGTGATCGGCGCGCCGGCTTTTTTTCCGCGGGCTTATTTTCCTGAGTTGCTCGCGCTGGATGTGGCAGAAGGAGCGCAGAAAATTCTGCGGCGTCACGCTGACCGCGTGGTCGCGGTCGAGCGACCCGAGCTCGCGGTGGATTTAGATACGCCCGAGGAAGTGCAGAGATTTCTCGAAGGGCGGCAGGGGTTTCGAGCGCCGCCTCCGCGGTGACGGGGCGCTCTTTTGCCAATCGAGTCCGTCCGCGCCTGTGGCGCGGACTGTAGGGGAGAAATGCCGGCGAGGACGCCAGCGCTCCCAGTCGCAAGCGTGTTGATTGCGCTCGCCGTGCCGACATCGCCGAGACGCCGACACTCGGCCGATATCCCGGCAGTCGGCGAGACGCTCGGCCGCCGGAGTGCGCCTTTCCAAGGCGCAGGAGGCACTGGGAGCGCAAACAAAAATGCGAGGGAAGCACGCTTGCGACTGGGAGCGCTGGCGTCCTCGCCGGCATTCTTTAGGCAGCTCGCGAACGCGAGCCGCTTTTTACTTCTCGCGCAGTCGAGTGCGCGGCTGCGCCGCATTAAAAGGGTTGGCCGGCCGGGAGGCCGGCGCTCCGTTGGGCGCTCCGCTAGTCGCCCCGTTAGGCTCTTCACTGGTGGCTCCGTTGGACGCTCCGTTGTTCACACCGTCGGGAACTCCGCAGGGTCTCCGCTGTTCGCACCGTCGGGAGTTCCGCAGGGCTCTCCCGTGGACGCACCGTCAGGCGCCCCGCAGGATCTCCGTTGTTCTCACCGTCGGGAGCGCCGTCGACCGCAGGGCGTTATCTCTATCTCTTGCCCTACAACTTCGCTTTCAGGCGGCGGGCGGTTTCCAGCGCTGCGTCGGGAGATTCGGCAGCGACGGTGAAATGTCCCATCTTTCGGCCGATCCTCGGCTCACGTTTTCCGTAGAGATGCAGGTTCGTGCGCGGCGCTTCGAGGAGAACGTTCCAATGCGGGTCGCCGACGAGCCGGCCATCCTGCCACTTCCACGCGTCGCCCAGAATATTCACCATCACGGCGGGCGACTTCAGCGTCACGTCGCCGAGAGGCAGACCGCAGACCGCGCGCACGTGCTGCTCGAATTGCGAGGTGACGCACGCGTCCATCGTGTAGTGCCCCGAGTTGTGCGGACGCGGAGCGAGTTCGTTGACCAACACCTCGCCACGATCGGTGAGAAAAATTTCCACCGCGAGCAGCCCCACCAACTCCATCTTCTCCGCGATCGCCCGGCCCAGATTTTCCACTTCGACGCGGATCGATTCGGAAATGCGCGCCGGCACGATCGAGAAATCGAGGATGTGCTTCGTGTGAATGTTTTCCGCGACGGGAAATGTGCGCACTTCGCCGCGGGCAGTGCGCGCGACGATGACCGACAGCTCGCATTTGAAATCGATGAATTTCTCGACGACAGCGCGCTGCTTCGTGAATGCCGCCACGGCTTTGTCGGCTGACGCGGCGTCAGTGACCTTGATCTGGCCTTTGCCGTCGTAGCCAAAATCCGCGGTCTTCACGACGCACGGCGGGCCAATGCGGCGAATGCCCGCATGCAAATCATCGCCCGCTTCCACTTCGGTGAACGGCACGTGCGGAAACCCGTTTTTGCGCAGCCAGTTTTTTTCCCGCATCCGATTCTGGCAAACTTCGAGAACACTCCAATGCGGTTGGAGGTTGGCGATCTTTTCGACATCCCAGAGCGGTTCGACCGGAATGTTTTCGAACTCGTAGGTCACGACGTCGCACCCTTTGACGAAGTGCTTGAGCGCCTCGCGGTCGGTGTAGGGCGCGTTGATTTCGCGCGCGGCGACTTCACCGGCCGGCGAATCCTCCGCCGGCTCGTAAATGTGCACGCGATAACCAAGCCGTTCCGCCGCATGAGCAAACATGCGGCCAAGCTGACCACCACCGAGTACGCCTATCGTCTTTCCAGGAGCTAGCATGAGAAACCGAAGATTCACGCCCAGCCCCACGGCGGAAACAAGCCAGGTTTTTGCCCACGAATCACACGAACCTCACGAAATCAGAATACCATTTTCCCACGGAATACACGGATGGCACGGAAAGGGAGGGTCTTCATTTCGTGTCTTCCGTACATTCCGTGGGAAAAATCAGGAAATGGATTTCGTGTCGTTCGTGATTCGTGGGAAGAAAACTACGGCAGCTTCGCTTCGTTGACCTTCGCGGTCTGGTCGGCGCGGAATTTCTTCAGGGCGGCTTTCACTTTTTCGTCGGCGTGCGCCACGATGGCGGCGGCGAAAAGCGCGGCGTTGATCGCGCCGGGTTTTCCGATCGCGAAGGTCGCGACAGGAATCCCGCCCGGCATCTGCACGATCGAGAGCAGCGAATCCATGCCTTTCAAACTGTGCGACTCCACCGGCACGCCCAACACCGGCAAGCTCGTCATCGAAGCGGTCATGCCCGGCAGATGCGCGGCGCCGCCAGCTCCGGCGATGATCACTTTCAATCCGCGCTGCTCCGCCGACTTCGCGTAGTCATACATCTTGTCCGGCGTGCGGTGCGCGCTGACGACGTTCTTCTCGTACGCCACGCCGAGCAAATCGAGCGTCGCCGCGGCGTGCTCCATCGTCGCCCAATCCGAAGTGCTGCCCATGATGATGCCAACAAGCGGAGTTGCCATGGCTAGAAGTGACTGACTCGGCCCGGCCGGCGGTCAAGCCCGAGGAGAAAACGAAGCCCGAAGGAATGTCGCCCAAGAATCACACGAAGCACACGAAATTGAACCACTGAATATTTCCCACGGAATACTCCGACGACGCCGAATAAAACCATTCTGCTCCCGTGCCTTCCGTGGGAAATGATTTTCTGAATTCGTGTGCTTTGTGTGATTCATGGGCGATCATCTCACCAACGCCACGCGGCCCTGCGCGGGACGATTTTGCTTTCAACGTTTCCGCGCTACGTTGGGTGGATGATTGTTCCTTCAACGAGCGCGTCGACACACGAGAGGAATTTTCTCCCGGACGATCCTTTGACGGAAGCCGCCCTCCACGACATCGCGGGCGATCTGTTGGCACGCATGCTCAATGCGCCGACGCCGGCGCTCTTCTCGAAACGCGGCGCCTACGGGCGCCTGATGGAATGGTCGATGCGCGACCCCGTGTTCAAGGCGCAGCTCTTTCGTTTCGTCGACGTCCTGCCGAGCCTGCAATCCCCCGCGGAGGTCGCGCGGCACCTGCAGGAGTACCTCGGCCAGCGCGACGTCGCGCTGCACCCCGCGCTGAAGGTTGGCATGCTCGCCTCGAAGCTGGCGCCCGGCGTCGTCGCAAAAGCCGTGACGGCGCAAGTCGCTTCGATGGCGCGCGAATTCGTCGCGGGCGTCACCCCGGAGGATTTGGTGAAACGTCTTCGTGCGAACGCAGCGCGCGGCCTGGCCACGAGCATCGATTTGCTCGGCGAAACCGTGGTGAGCGAGGCGGAAGCCAGCGCTTTTCTCGATCGAAATATCCAGATTCTGAATACCGCAGCCGCGACGTTCGCGGAAATGCCGGAGACCGGATTCAGCGACCAGAACGCCCAGGGCGTTTTGCCGCGCGTGAATCTGTCGGTGAAAATTTCCGCGCTTTCTCCGGAGCTGAATCCCACGGATCCGGCGGGCTCCGTGCAGAAGCTGAAGGAGCGGCTCCGTCCCATTCTTTGCCGCGCAAGCGATGTCGGCGCGCTGGTCAATTTCGACATGGAGAGCTATCGCCTGAAGGATGTGACGCTGCAGCTCTTCCGCTCGATTTTGGAGGAGGACGAATTTGCCGAAGCGCCGGCGGCAGGTATCGCCCTGCAAGCCTATCTGCGGGACACCGAAGCGGATCTCCACTCGCTCATCGCTTGGGCGCGAGGCCGACGCCGGCCGATCACCGTGCGCCTGGTCAAGGGTGCGTATTGGGATTACGAATACGTCATGGCGCAACAGCGCAACTGGCCCGTGCCGGTCTGGTCGCAAAAAGCGGAGACCGACGCCAACTTCGAAAAACTCACCCGGGTTTTGCTCGAAGCGCACGACATCGTCGCGGCCGCGTTTGCCACTCATAACGTGCGGAGTTGCGCCAGAGCGATCGTCGAGGCGAAGAACCTCGAGCTGGTTCCGCGAAGTTTCGAATTCCAGGCGCTGTACGGAATGGCCGACGACCTGAAAACGGCGCTGCTCGGCGCCGGGTATCGAGTTCGTGAATACTGCCCCATCGGCGAACTTCTCCCCGGCATGGCGTATCTCGTGAGGCGGCTCCTCGAAAACACGAGCAACGAAAGTTTTCTTCGGGCGCGAAACCTCGGCGAGGCGGGACCGACGGAGTTGTTGGCCAATCCGGTCGGCAAACTGGGCGCCGCGGGAGCCAAGCGCGAAACTCCATCGGCAGCGAGCCTGCCACCCGAGCGAGAATCAGCTGATTCGCGCGGCGCGCCGTCCGCGGACGCTCACGTTTTCCGCAACGCCCCCAATTCGGATTTTTCGCGAGCGGAGCCGCGCGAAAAGCTCGAAGCCGCGCTGGCCACACTGGCGGTGCGGATTCCGATAGACTGCCCGCTTATCATCGATGGAAAACCCGTTGCTGACAGCCGCGAACTCGTCGCGTCGGTCAATCCTGCGCAGCCCTCGGAATGGGTTGGCCGCTGGGTGCGCGCCACCGTCTTCGATGCGGAAGCGGCGGTGCAAGCGGCGAGGCGCGCGCAGCCGGCCTGGGAAAAACGCGGGCAGGAGGAGCGCGCGGCCTGGCTCGAACGCGTGGCCGATCTGCTCGAAGCGCGACGTTTCATGCTCTCCGCGATGGAAATCGTCGAAGCCGGAAAACCTTGGATCGAAGCCGACGCGGACATCAGCGAGGCGATCGACTTCTGCCGTTACTACGCTCAGGAAGCGCTCGAACTTGGTCGCCCCCAGGCCACGCAACCGACGCCGGGTGAACACAACGTTGAGATCGCGAAGCCGCGCGGCGTCGCCGTGGTGATTGCGCCGTGGAATTTCCCCTTGGCGATTCTCTGTGGGATGACGGTTGCCGCGCTGGTGACCGGCAACGCCGTCGTAATCAAGCCAGCTGAGCAAACATCGATCATCGCCAGCGCCTTCGTCGAGATTCTCACGGAGGCCGGGCTGCCCGCCGGCGTCGCGAACTTGATCATGGGTTTTGGAGAGGACGTCGGCGCTTATCTCGTCGAGCACGCCGGGGTCGACACCATCGCCTTCACTGGCTCGCGCGAAGTAGGCCTGAAGATCTGGGCCGCGGCCGGGCGAACGCAGCCGGGGCAGAAAATGTTGAAACATGCGGTCTGCGAAATGGGTGGGAAAAACTGCCTGATCGTCGATGCCGACGCGGATTGGGATGAAGCGATTCCGGCGGTGCTGTATTCAGCTTTTGGATTCGCCGGGCAAAAATGTTCGGCGTTGTCGCGCCTGATCGTGCACGCCGACATCTCGGACGCATTTGTCGAACGGCTCGTCGCCGCGGCGGAATCGCTCCGCATCGGCGACCCGCGCGAAGCCGCGACAATCGTCGGGCCGGTGATCGACGCCGATGCGCAGAACAAGATCCTCGAAGCGATCGAGCGCGGGAAAGCGGAGGCGCGCCTGGCGTTTCAGGCGCAGTTGCCTCCGGGGTTGGCGAGCCGTGGCGGTTATTTCGTGCCACCGACGATTTTCACGAACGTGACGCCGGGATCATTTCTGGCGCAGACGGAAATTTTTGGGCCAGTCCTCGCCGTGATGACGGCGCGCGATTTGAATCAGGCTTTCGCCTGGGCGAACGACAGCGAGTATGCCCTGACGGCGGGCGTTTTCTCGCGCAGCCCGAGCACTCTGGAGCGCGCGCGTCGCGAACTCGAAGCGGGAAACATCTATCTGAACCGCGGCATCACCGGAGCCCTGGTCGAGCGGCATCCATTTGGCGGATATCGCATGAGCGGCGGCGGGACCAAGGCCGGCGGTCGCAGTTACCTGCGGAATTTCATCGTCACCCGAGTGATCAGCGAAAACACCCTGCGCCGAGGATTCACGCCGCCAGAGCGCGGCGAGTGATTTTTTTTAGCCGCGAAGAGGCTCAAGAAAAACGCAAAGAGGATTTTTCTTAAGCCGACGCGGCTCAGATATTCGTCTCTCGGCCGCGGTCGGGCATTGTGGTTTGGAATTACAAACCAATACCCCAACCGCGTCCTCGAGCAGTAGTTGCTAGCGACGTCGCCGACTCCGAATCCTCTTTGCGTCCTTCTTGAGCCTCTTCGCGGCTAATCTGATCTGATCGTTTTCTGATTTCGTGTTCTTCGTGTGATTCGTGGGGAAAATCCACGATCACACCAACGAGATGCCCTTGGGCACGCGGACGATTGTGGTGCCGGCGATGCGATCGTGCCAGGACTGGGCGTCTTCGTCGAAAGAGACCCAGATGAAGCCAAGAAACACGACAGCGGCGGAGAGGAACGCTCCGAGCACGCGCACCAGCGCGATTGTCCAATCGATCTTGCGGCCGTCGAGGCGCACGAGGCGCAGCCCGCAGACAATGCCTCCGATCGTCGTGCTCTTCAGCGCCCACATCACGAGACAATAAGCCGCGTACACCGGGAGGAAAAATTCACCGAGATGAAGCATCACACAGATCACGGCGACCAAGACGATATCGAGCCCCGCGGCCGCCACGCGCAGCCAGAAGCCGGCCCGCTGCATCGCGCGGAAATCGAAATCCGGTGAGAAACCTAGCCCATGCCGCGGAAGCGGCGGCGTGGGCGGAACGGGTGGGATCGGCGGTGGCGACACCGGCGGAATAGGTGGTGGCGGCGGCGGCGGTGGAACCGCGCCCGATGACGACGCCATTGAAGAGGCGAGCGGCGTCGCGGGCGGTGCGGAGGGAATTGACGGCGGCGGAGGAACCGGCGGTATCAGCGGATCTGGCGAAGCCGTCGCCGCGCCCGAACCCGATGTGCTTGCGGCGGACGCGGGAAAATTCGGTGACTCATTCGACACGTTAGAGGTGGTCGGCGGCACGGAAGCGCGGGCGGGCATCGCTGCGGCAGCCATCGCGGCTCCGCCCATCGCTGTCGCGCCCATTGCACCTGCGGCTGGCCCAGCGCCATTCGCGGGCAAACCCACGCCGGCAGTCACCGGACTTCCGCCGAGCTGCTCGCGGTTGCGGCGGTTCGTCAGAATCATCGTGTACAGCACCATGCCGAAGCCGAGGACGGAGCTGATTTTCCAGAAGAGCACGCCGATGAATGGAATCGTGTAGATCGCCATCACGACGAGCCCGCCGAGGAAAACGGCGAGCGCCGCCCCGAGAGGGCCAGGACGTTTCACAAAGCGCCGGCCGATGAACGCCATCACCGCGGCCTTGCCGAACAGGTGTCCGATCACCAGCGCCAGTGCCAAGACAAATGGCCCAACGACAGTGAGCAGCAGGACTACAAACAAGATCATCAGCACCGGCGTCAGCAGCAGCGCCAGCAACGCCGCGAGAATCGTCCGGCCCGGTCGCTGCTCGAGCGTCTCGGCGCAGCGCGTCACGCCGTTGCTGAACGCGAGCGCGAGCAACACGTAGAACGCCAGGAATCCAATCGCGATGGCCCACGGGAGAATGGCGTGCGGCGAGAAATAAAGCAGGCGTCCGCGGAAAATCGTGTCCTGAAGAAAGTGCGTCGCTCCATGCATGCGGCGCGCACCGAAGCTGTGCACCGAGTTCACGCGCCCGTGCACCACCGCGCCGGCGTCGCGCTCAACGGACCCGAACATGCAAACGACCTCTTCCTCGACGACCGCCTTGGGCCCGAGTTCGACCGTGCCAAAAATGGAAACCACTTTTCCGCCGACGTGGCCGTCGACTCGCGTGTTGCCGAAGACAGCGACGACGTTTTCACCCACGTCTTTTTCGGCCGTCGAGTTGCCGAAAACCGCAACGACCGCCTCGGCCACGTTTTCGTGGGCACGACTGTTGCCGAAGACCGATACGACCGAACCTTCGACCGGCCCTTCGGCTTCTGAGTTTCCAAAGACGGTCACGACCGCCTCGGTTGTTTCGCCTGGATCGGAGCGAGAATTTCCGAAAACGGAAACGTGCGGCGCTGAAACGTCGTGCACGCGCATCGGCGGAGGCGCAGGGATCGGGGTCGGCGCCGTCGGCGAGGCTTCGGTTGATGGCGCAGGTTCGGTTGCTGGCGTGGGTTCCGTTGCCGGCGCGGACGAAGCTTCTTCGGAACTTGCCGGTTCATCGCGCTGGCTGGCAGCAGGGCTGCTTTCGTCGGCGATGAGCGACGGGCTGGCGCCCGGTCCGACACACCAGGCGAGGACGAGCAGGTTGAAGAGGATGGAACGAAACATTTTCATAAAGTTGAGGCGGGCCGAACTAGCGCGTTTTCCAAAGGGTTCGATAAGCCGTGGCTCCGATGCCGAAGAGCGCGCCGTAAACGGAGACGAAAGCCGCGAGCCCGACGTACAACCACAGCGGCGGGATGAGATGCACCAGGTCTCCGCAGGCCTGCACGGTTGCACGGGCGGTGACGCCGAAGTTCATGATCCCCTGCAGCGGATTCGCGCCGAGGATGGCGAAGACCGCTTGCGGACCGCCTTTGAAAAGAAGCACGCAGGCGGTGATCAACAGACCCCCAGCGCCCGCGGAGAGCAGCAGGAACGCCAGCCGCAGCGGCACGGGCCAGGTCGACCACGAACGCACCCGCGCGCTCCGCCCCTGACGGCGCGCGATCTCGGCGAGCACGCGCGCTTCCAGCGAACTCGGCGCCTTCTGATCTGGCAGGGAGCGCAGGGTTTGGTGGATGAGTTTTTCGAGGGGATCGGGTTGCATGGCTTAAGCGGAAAATTTTTCGTGGGACGTGCCGCTGCGCGCCAGGATTTGAGCGAGGGCGGCGCGGGCGCGCAGGATGTCGGTTTTTACCTTGGCCAACGAGATGCCGAGGCGTTTCGCGATCTCGTCGTAGGGCAGGTCTTCAAAATGGTAGAGAATCAAAGGAACGCGTTGATGGTCCGGGAGCTTGGCCAAGGCTTCCTCCACCCAAGCGCGGCGCTCGTGCGAGTCGATGCCGGCCAGCAACGTCTCGGGCGCGGAAAACTCCACCGGTTCAGGGTCGGGATCGTCGGTCGATGAACGGACCAGCTCGGAAAAAAAACTCCAGCGCTTGCGGTAACGTTGCAAGTGGTTGAGCGACAGGTTGGTCGCGACGGTCTTCAGCCAGCCGCCCGCTGAGGGGTTCGAGTGCAGCATGTCGAAACGCTCATACGCTTTGAGGAAAACCTCTTGCGAAATATCTTCCGCCTGCGACCCGTTTCCCAGGAGTCGCACGGCCGTGGTGTAGACCATGTCCTGATAGTTGCGCATAAACGTCGTGAAATCGACCGGGGTCATCAGCCCGGCGGGTTGGGTTTGCACTGGGGAAACATCGTTCATGCGCAGAACACGCCCGGCCTCCGAAGAGTTGCAGGTTTCTGTAAAGAACCCCGCCGCCTGTAAAGACGTTCGGCGGAACGTTCGGATTTAGCCGCAAGGAGGCGCAAAAAAACGCAAAGAGGATTCTGAGTCGGCGATCCGTTAAGTTGCCGGCCGGGAGGCCGGCGCTCCGTGGGGTCGGGGTATTGGTTTGTAACTCCCAACCAAAATACCAGACCGCTTCCGAGCGGCAAATGTCTGAGCCGCGTCGGCCTAACAAAAATCCTCTTTGCGTATCTTGAGCCTTTTTGCGGCTAAAAAACTCACCGTGGCAAAACCCTGCGCCTTTGGTTGCGGCTTCGCCGCGCTATGCCTCTTTGCGGCCCAAAAGGTATTCAGAATCTCACGACGCCATCATCGGACATCCGCCCAGTACTTTACGGCTCTACTTCAAATGTTTCGCCAGAAATTCATCCGTGTCGGCGAGGACTTTTTCGAACCAGGGATGCACCAGCCAAAACGGGTGTGGCGTGTTCGGAATCTGGACCATGCCGGTATCGATGCCGAGAATCTCGAGGCGCTTCTGCATGTCTTCTCTGCCCGCCAGAATGGGTTGTTTCGCCGTGCTCTTGATGAAGAGCGTCGGCGCGCTGCCCTTTGAAACATAATACAACGGCGACGCCGCCAGCCAGGTCGCCCGATTCTGGCTATAGATTCCGTGAACGTACTCCCAATACGGACTCGGCTTGGTTTCGGATGATTCGATCAAGCGGTTGTCCATGAAATTGACCGAACCATCGATATCCACCACGACCTGCACCTCGCTTGATTGACCGAGCCCGCCGCCTGGACCCTCGAATTCCGCCATGCCATTGGTCACGCCGACAAATGTCGCCAGCGTGCCCCCGGCCGAGCCGCCAATAATTCCGACACGCTTCGCGTCGACATGGTATTCGTCGGCGTGGGCGCGCAACCAGCGCACCGCCTCTTTCAAATCATAAATCGGCGCGGGAAACCGGCCCGGTTCTCCCAAACGATACGAAACGGGGACCGCAACCTACCCGAGCGCCGCGAGTTGCTTGGCGAACGGCCGCTCCATGGTTCGATCCCCTGCGATCCAGCCCCCGCCGTGCACGATCAACACCGCGGGAAACGACTTGTATCCGGTTGGGCGATACAGATCGAGCTGCAGCGCGCCGGTCGTGCGCTCGGCAAACGTCACGTTTTCCTTCGCCGCCACCCCGGCAGGCAGCGTGTCGGCCACCCGCGTCGCGTGCGGATACGTTTTCTTCAAACTCTGCATCACGCTGTCGATGGTGAACGGCTTCGGGGCGGTCGCCGGCGCCGCCGCTGCGCTGCCCAGAATTCCAAGACTCAACGCGGACGTTAGAAACCGTGAAATGAAACGCATGAGAATCGGTATGCCCTCGGAAAGCCAGGTTTCAACGGCGGACATAGTCCGCAGAAAACGACGGAGATGCAGGCAACCGACGCTCTGGGGCAAACGATAATATCGAAACTTGGCCTCAGGCCCAAAGATTCTCCGGATAAAGGCCGGCCGAAATCAGCGTCCTGATCGATGCGACGACGCGCGGTTTGTCGTCCTTGTAGGTCACGCCAAACCACGAGCTTTCGCTCGGGAGAACATCCGCGACGAGACGGCCGCGGACGATCAAATTGGAAATGGCGGCCGGCAAATAAAACTCGGCTTTGGCTGCGGTCGCCGGCTGACTCAGCTCACGCGTTAGAAATCCGGCGAATTCCTCCTCCAGCGCTCGAAACAGCGCCGGGGTGAATCCCCAGCAATTCATCGAGACGAGCGTGTCCGGACTGAATTCCCGGCCCTCGCCCACCTGCTCCGGCAAAATGCCCGTGCGCTCCGTCACGCTAAGCAATTTTCCCGCCGTATCTGTCTGACAAATACCACGCGAAACGGCGCCGGATTCGGACAGCGTGTTCTTCAGCCGGAAACCGACCATCGCCGCCTCGTTCGGCGCGGCGCGCTCGAGAAACCTGGCAAGGGCGCGGTAGGATTCGGCGCCGTAAAAATCGTCCGCGTTGATCACGGCGAACGGCTCTTTCACCGCAGCGCGCGCACACCACGTCGCATGGCCGGTGCCCCACGGTTTCTCGCGGCCGGCCGGGACTGCGAATGAGGCGGGCAGCTCGCCCAACGATTGGAAAACGTAATCGACCGCGACTCTGCCCGTGTATTTCGCGGCGATGGTTTCCCGAAAGGCTTTTTCGAAATCGCGGCGAATCACGAAAACCACCTTGGAAAACCCGGCGCGCAGCGCGTCGTAAACCGAGTAATCCAGCATCGTCTCTCCGCTGGGTCCCACCGGATCGAGCTGTTTCAACCCGCCGTAACGGGAACCCATGCCTGCTGCGAGAACGACCAATGCGAGCGGAGTCATTGGCGCTGACGCATCGCACGAAACCCGCGAAAAAACCAAATCTTTTTCCAGCGCATCACACAATGCCGGCCGAGCAATTTTCCCACGGAAAACACGGAAATCACGGAAAAATCAGAAGAGCCGAACCATGTTTTTCCCGATGGATTGTTGTTCGTGTTTCCGTGCTTTCCGTGCCTTCCGTGGGAAAAGTTCAGCGGTTCGGTTTCGTGCCTTTCGTGTGATTCGTGGGAAAAAACCTTTCCGCAACCCCCAAAAAGAAACCGGCCGAAACTTTCGTCTCGGCCGGTTATCTCAACCCTGAGTTGGACCTGAATGTTGGTTAGACATCCTTGAAGAATTTGTCGTCAGCGGACGTCACGGCATGGCCGTTGCGATTCGGAATCGCGTTCGATTCGCTCTTCGCGACGTGGCGGCCATTGTTGCCGTTGGCGGCCGGAGTCGCGTGTTTGCGAACGATCTGACGAGCTGGTTTTTCGGCACGGCGCTCGGGAACTTGAGCAGCCGGCTTTTCATTTTCCGCTTCGGCTTCGTCGGCGGCGGCTTCTTTTTTGCCGTTCGTGCCGTGAACCATCGCGGTGAGTTCGTCGATCACGCCCTTGAGCTGGACAGCTTGGTTGCTCAGTTCGGTCGCCGCGGCGCTCGTCTGTTGAGCGGTGGCGGCGTTCGCCTGAGTGACGCTGTCCATATCGGAGACGGCGCGAGTGACTTGATCGATGCCCTGGCTCTGCTCCTGCGAGGCGACGGCGATCTCGGCGATCAGTTCATCGACCTGGCGGGCTTTCGCGGTGATTTCGTCGAGGCTCTTGGCCACCTTTTCGGAAATCTTGCCACCCTGTTCGCTCTTGGCGGTCGCGTCGGAAATCTTCTGCGCGGTTTCACGAGCGGCTTGCACGGAGCGTTGGGCGAGAGAGCGGACTTCGTCGGCGACGACCGCGAAACCGAGACCGGCTTCACCGGCGCGAGCGGCTTCGACCGCGGCGTTGAGCGCGAGCAAATTGGTTTGGAACGCGATCTCGTCGATCGTCTTGATGATCTTGGAAATTTCGGAGCTGGAAGCCTGGATGGCGCTCATCGCGGCCTTCATCTCTTTCATGTCCTCGGCGCCGGCATCGGCCGCAGCGCGAGTTTGATTGGCGAGGGCTTTGGCAGACTGGGCGTTCTCCGCGTTCTTGCGGGTCATGCCGGCCATTTCCTCGAGGGAAGCGGAGCTCTCTTCGAGCGACGCGGCCTGGCGGGAAGAACCATCGGCCATGGTCTGGCTGGCGGACGTGACTTGAGCTGCGGCCGCAGAGGTGTGTTCAGCGCCACCGATCAGGCGCTTCGTCAGCGCATTGATCGGACGCGTCACGCTGCGGACGATGATCCAGGCAAACACGATGCCGATGAGGATGCCACCGATGGAGGAAGCCTGCACCAGACGCTCGCTGAGTTTGCGGGTCGCGACGGCGCCGTTGTCGATCTCATCCTGCAGGTCGCGGAGCTTGCTGCGGACATTGGAAATTTTCTGGGTGAAAAGAGGAGCGATACGCTCGAGGTCATTTTTGACGATGGCGTCGCGGGCTTCGGAAACGGCGTAGACTTTTTCGAAGCACTCGAGATACGCGTTGGCGTTGTCGCGAATTTCCTTGAGCAGCTTGGCCTTGGCCGGATCGGCGAGGCTGGCGTCGAGCGCTTCAGCTTCCTTGAGATCCTTTTCGATGGAGGCGACCTGCTTCTGCACAGCGGCAAAAGATTCGCGGACCTTGGCGCCGTAGTCGTCCTCGCCGGTCAGAAGATAACTGTTAACTGCGGCGAGCCCTTCGAAGAAACCCTGGAGAGCGCTCGAGGTCTTGAAAGAGGCGGCTTGATCGCCGCTTTGGCGGGCTGCCACGAGCATGCCTTTCAAAGCAGCGCTGATCGCTTTTTCGCGCGGCTGCAGCGTGGACGAGATGTCCTGCTGGCGCTGATGGAGAGAATCGACCGTCTTTTGAAAAGCGGCTTGGTATTCGGCGAGCAGCTTCTTGGCGTCGGCGAGATCCTTCGCGCGAACCGGATCGGTCGTGATCGCAAGCGCTTTGGCCATGGCGGCATCGACGCTCTTCACGTTCTGACTGAAGCGGGCTGCGCTGTCGTCGCTGTTGGTGGCGAGAAACTCGTTCGCGCTCATGCGGAGCAGCAACATCGAGCTCTCGAGATTGCTGGCGACATTTGTCTCAGCCGTGCTGGCGGAGTACTGCGTCAAACCCTTGCCCGCGGAGCGGAACGCGAAAAACGCGATCGCGGCCACGATCACAAAAAGGAGGATGACGAGGGCGAAGCCAGAGATGATCTTCTGGCCAATGGTGCGGGTAAGGACTGGAAATTTCACGGCTAAGGGTTCGGGAAACGAAGAAGGTTAGGACTCGTCGATGTTGAAGCGCAGCGGGATCGTCACGCGGACTTTGACCGCATTGCCGTCCTTCTTCGCAGGCTTGAACTTCCAGTTGCGCACGGCGTCGAGCGCCGGCTTGTCGAAGTCGGGATGGGAGGACTTCGCGACCGTGCAGGTGTCGATGTTGCCCTTCTCATCGATCACGATGACGACGGCGACAACACCCGAGGATCCCTCGCGTTTCATCGAGTCGGGATACTTCGGCGGCGGAGTTTTGATCGGAACCGGGTTCTCATCTACTTTCGTGTAGATGGTGTCATCAGCGCGAAGGACGGCGCTGAACGCGATTACAGCCAATAGGAGCGATAGTGTTCGTGACAGAAATCTCATGGGGAAGCGATTCAGGTCCATGTAATCGGCCCACGATTTGCGGAACTTGAGGCGAACTGCTGAAAAATCGTGTGATATACCCCAGCCTGCTTGGTATTTATATAACAGGTATTCCTGTATGGTTCCGGTGGATACGCCTGACTTTCGCGCGTTAACTGATTGATGCCGCGGAAGAAGGACGTTCAATCGAGAGAGCCGCGTTTCCGAGCCTTACAATTTTTTCGCACAAAATGAAAAAGCGCCGATCCCGTTCTGCTGCCCACAAATCGTCCGCTTCGCGAACCCACCCCAAACGCGCCGGGCGACATTCCTCGGCGCGCGCGGTGACGGACACGGCCCACGTCGGCGACGTGATGCCCACTGGCGATCCAATTTCTGGATACAGACTGAGCACGAGCAGCATCGAGAAAGCCCTGCTCGCCGGCACGCGGGTCGCCGCGCTCGAAGCGTACTTCGGCGAGGAACAGTATGCGGAGTTGCTGGCCTTGACACGGCAGGCGGCGAGCCGGTCGGTGCGCGGCGGGCCGCGCGTGCTGCTCCTGCCCGGCATCATGGGAACGAAATTGGGCGCGCCCGGAGCGAGCATGTTCGGCGGCGACGATGTCTTCTGGCTCGATCCGCGCGATATCGTGTTGGGCAACCTGGTGAAGTTGTCGCTCACGACCGGTCAATCGAACCTGGTCCCGCTCGACCCGCTGCACCTTTATTATATGAAGATGAAGCTTCGCCTGCGCGCGGCCGGCTTCAACGCGGATTTCTGGGGCTACGACTGGCGGCGAAGCGTGGAGGATCTCGGCGCAAAACTCGTGGCGGATTTGAAAAAGGAAGAGTCGCGAGAGGTCTCCATCGTAGCCCACAGCATGGGCGGACTGGTCACCCGCGCGGCGCTCAAGCTCGGCACGGACCGCATCACCAAGCTCGTGATGCTCGGCACGCCGAACAACGGCGCATTCGTCGCCACGCAGGCGATCCGCGGCACGTTGCCCAGCATCCGCAAACTCGCGATTCTCGATCCGCTGCACAGCGCGGAAGATCTCTGTACCCAAGCTTTCAATACATTTCCGAGCACGTACCAACTGCTGCCGCCACCAGAGAGATTTTCAAAATTCGATCTCTTCGATGCCGCGCAGTGGCCCAAGGACGGCGCTGTATTCGATCCGAAACTACTGAGTCGCGCGCGCAAGACGCAGAGCCTGCTCGCGCCGGCGGATGAACGCTTTTTCCTGATCGCGGGCGTCGGGGAAAAAACCGTGACCGATCTCGATGCCGTCGCCGGAGAGTTCGCCTACACCGAGACCAATGCCGGCGACGGCACGGTGCCCCTCGCCAACGCTCAGTTGGAAGGCGCCCCGACGTGGTATGTCGAAGAATCGCACGGCAGCCTGGCCAACAATGCCGTCGTCGCTCGCGCGGTGATCGATCTGTTGAACACCGGCGCCACGGAGCAATTGCCCAAGGAGTGGCCTGTCGATCGCGCGCTGCCGATTCGGCGGACGGTGAGCGACAGCGAATTGCGCGCCGCCCTGCCCGATCAAAAACGGCGCGGCGAGGTAAGCAGTCGCGAGTTTCGAAATCTGCTCGATCCCCTGCTTTCGGCGGAATCGAGGGACAAAGCGCCAACCGCTGCGGCAGCGGCGGCGAACACGATGGCTGCGCCCTTCGCCATCGCGCGGCCGATCGAGCTGAATCAAGTCGTGGTCGGACGGCGTCGGCTCAAGCGCCTGGAAATTTGTGTCGCGGAAGGCGACATCACGGAAGTGAACGCGCGCGCGATTGTCCTGGGACTTTTCAGCGAAGTCGCGCCTGGCGGAGCCGCCCTGGCCGTCGATCAGCGCCTCGATGGAGCGATCGCGGAATGCGTCAACCGGCGGATGTTTTCCGGCGGCGTGGGAGAGCTGTTCATCTTGCCGACGGGACGCCACCCCATCCAAACCGATCTCGTCGTCTTCGCCGGACTGGGCCCCTTCGATCGCTTCAATTTCGAAATCCTCCAACTCGTATCCGAAAATACGATACGCATGATGATCCGCACGAATGTCGAGGACTTCGCCACCGTGCTGATGGGCACAGGCACGGGCGTGGAACCCGTCGATTCGCTGCGCTACATGCTGGAGGGTTTCATCAAAGCGGTGCGCGACAGCGACGCCGCGCAGGCGGTGCGTCGCGTGACGTTCTGCATTCGCGATCCGGAAAAATGCCGGCAAGCCGAAGCAGAGCTGCTGCGCCTGTCTGGAACAGATTTGTTCAACGACGTGGAGGTGGAGTTCGAAACGAAAGTCCTGCCGGCGACGCTGACGCGCGCGAGCGAACCGGATCGCGGTGTGTCCGTCGTGGCGGTCGAGCCGGCCTACCTGATCGTGCGCCAGGAAGGCGAAACCAAGAACGGTCTGGCGTTTCGCTCTTCACTCCTGACCGCCGGCGCCAAGGCGACGGTGATCACCGGACAAAAAGTGATTAAACCCGAAGAGCTGTCGCGAGAGTTGAGCGTACTCGGCACGACGAGTTTCACGCCGGACGACATGCCCGCGCTCGGCGCAGAGCTCGGCACGCAGATGGTTGCCGATGAAATCGTGGCCGTGCTGCCAACGCTGCGGGATCGCCCGCTGGTCGTCGTGCATGACTCCGCTTCGGCGAAAATCCCGTGGGAACTCCTCGCGATCGACGGGCATTTTCCCGTGCTCGAAGCCGGACTGAGCCGGCGTTATCTCGCGGACAATCTTTCGATCGCCAAGTGGCTGGAGTCGCGACGCCAGACCGCGAAGATGAAAATTCTCCTGGTGATGAACCCCAACCGCGGCGAAAGCATGTCGCTCGATGGCGCGGAGGAAGAAGGAAAGCGCGTGCAAAAACTTTTTGCCGCGGACTCGTCGATCGAACTCACGACCCGGGCTGGCGCGGAAGCCACGCGCTCGACATTGATCCAGGATTTCCGGTCAGGACTGTATGATATTGTCCACTACGCGGGCCACGCGTACTTCGATCCCGCCGTTCCGTCGCGCAGCGGGATTCTTTGCCACGGCGGAGATATTTTGAGCGGCGCCGATCTTTCCGGCCTCGGCAATCTTCCCAATCTCGTCGTGTTCAACGCATGCGAATCCGGCCGGGTGCGCGCGATTCCGAAAGAGCTGCGCGCGGCGAAAAAATCAAAGGCCACGAAGAAATCGAAACCGACGGTGCCGCCAGATTCTGCGCTGACGAAAGCCGTGGAGAAAACCGCCGGCCTCGCCGAGGCGTTTTTGCGCGGAGGCGTGAGCAATTATGTCGGCACGTATTGGTCGGTGGGCGATCAACCCGCGGTGGTTTTCGCCACGACATTTTATCCCGCCCTCTTGCGCGGCGCGACTGTCGGCGAAGCCCTGCTCGCCGCCCGCCGCGCGATCAGGGAACAGAGCGGCACAGTGGATTGGGCGGACTATCTCCATTACGGAAACCAGAATTTCGTTTTGAAGAAAAAGGTCTGAGCGGCCGCGCAAGCGCCCCACGACATCCGCGAGGATTCTGAAGACGGATTTTCCCCACGAATCACACGAAGCACACGAATTTCGAAATATCTTTCCCACGGAAAGCACGGAGGACACGGAAGCGAAGAAGCCCTCTGTGTTTCCGAGTTTTCCGTGCTTTCCGTGGGAAAAAGGGATCGATCAGTTTCGTGTGCTTCGTGTGATTCGTGGGAAAAAGATCGGTGGGGCTTGTCTTTGATTACGGCGCGCGCCGGGCCGTCGATATGAAGAAAGTCATATTGAGGATATTGCTTTCGGATGTTTGAGCGTCCGGCGGGCGAATCGTTTTCTCGCGGGCGCGCCAAGGGCTTCTAGCGAGCCTCTGGTGGCATTCCCCCCTGAGACCGATGCTCGGAACTACACCCCCCATTGCGCCCGGCTCGAAAGCCGACGCAGCAACGCGTGATCTGCGCCGCGAGCGGCGACGACAGCGTGACGTGTGATTTGCGATGCACGATCAGGTTCAGTCCGCGCTGCCTGACTCCGCGGCCTGGGCATTTCCAAGGCATATCCCCGCCTTGGCCCGAACAAACCCACCATGAATAACCAAAGCAAAACCGGAAGAAATCGGCTGACCCCGATTCATCTTCGCCTGTTTACCACTGCGGCGCTGTTCGCCGCAGGGTATTCGTCCGCAGCGGCCCAAACCGCGCCAACTCCAAGCACCCCCGCAAGCACATCCGAAGACGAGTCCATCGTGCTCTCGCCTTTCGTGATCGAGGCTTCCGAAGACACGGGCTACCAAGCCACCACGACCCTGGCCGGCACCCGCGTTCGCACTGACCTGCGCGACGTGGCATCCTCCATCTCTGTAGTGACGTCGAAGTTTCTCTCCGACACCGGAGCTCGCAATCAGCAAGACCTGCTCGTCTACACGACGAACACCGAAGTCGGCGGCCTCGGCGGCAACTTCGGCGGCTTGGGCAGCGGCAACGGCGTGAAGGAAAACTCCGCGCTGCTTCGCCCCAATCAGAACACGCGAGTTCGCGGCCTCGATTCCGCCGACAGCACGCGCGATTATTTCCTCACCGATATTCCGTGGGACTCCTATAATGTCGACCGCGTCGACCTGCAGCGCGGACCGAATTCCATTCTCTTCGGCGTCGGCAGTCCCGCCGGTATCGTCAACACCCAGACCATCACTGCGGAGTTGCGCAAGAACAGCGGCAAGGTGGAAAGCCGGATCGATAATTTCGGCAGCCTCCGCGAATCGCTCGACGCGAACTACGTCATCCTGAAAGACGTGCTCGCCCTTCGCATCGCCGCGATGGACGACCAGGCCCAATATCGCCAGGACCCTGCCTACAATCACGACAAGCGCGTCTTCGGCACGATCAAGTTTGACCCGAAGCTCTTCGGCGATTCCGCGCACACGTCGATTCGCGCCAACTACGAGCGCGGTAATATCAAGGCAAACCGCCCGCGCGCGCTCGCGCCCTATGACGCCATCACGCCGTACTTCTATAGCAAGTCGACCAACCCGAACGACTCGAGCGAACCCGTGATCAATCGCGGTTCCTACGATCCGTGGAACTACCAAGCCACGGCCAACAATGGCAGCAGCGCTGACGGTCCGCGTGACATGGTCGGTGGCGCCGCTGTGTGGAGTCCGTGGACGAGTGGCGGCATGGCCCGTCTCGGCAGCTCCGACCCGGTGTTCTGGTTCAACGCCAACGCCGAAAACGCCTATATCATCCAACAATCCAAGCCGAGTACCTCCTGGGGCATCTCGAAAACGGGTTCGGTTGACAAGGCGATCGATGGCATCCCCTTCGCGAATTCGGTCGGGATCAATAATTACAATCAATACACGATCAACGCCTCACGCCGCGCCCAAGCGCTCGGCCTGCCTGATCCGTTCCCCGGCGCGACCAAGAATTATTACAAGGACAAGACGCTGACGGATTCATCGATCTTCGACTTCTATAACAAGTTGATCGATGGCCCGAACAAGCAGGAGCTGGAAGGTTTCACGGCGTATAGCCTGAATGTTTCGCAAAGCTTCCTGAACAACCGCCTGGCCTTCGAATTCGCCTACGATCGGCAGTCCTATCACAACAGCCAGGAAACGAATTACGGCGACGCGCCGACGATCTCGATCGATATTCGCTCCAACGTGACCGAAGGCCCCGATGTCTATTCGTGGGGCGGCGTGGCAAATCCGGACTACGGTCGCGCCTACGTCGGCAACAGCGGTCACTACGGCAACACGGAGAGCTTCAACAAGCGCGAGGATTTCCGCGTCACCGGTTTCGGCGAAATCCGCGCGACGGATTTCCTGCAAAAGTCGCTGCTGACCGACATTCTCGGACGGCATCTCTTCAATGCGGTCTACTCGAGCGACACGCGCCGGCAGGATAACCGCAGCTTCCTGCGCTATGGCACCGATGCGAATTGGGCGACGTACAACAACGAGTCGGCCAACATCACGCAGGGTTTCCGCCAGGTCGATTGGGTGACCTATCTCAGTCCAAGTCTCGCCAGCCGCACCTCTGCGTCAGGCGCGAACATCAGCAACATCAGCGCAATCCAGTCCCCGTCGGGCCAGACGACAGTGCGCTTCTTCGACTCGCACTGGGTGCCGTCCACGAATCCAGCGGACCCGACTTACGTCGATCCCAGCGCCACCTGGAGCAACCCCTGGACTGCCAGCGATTCCACGCAGTCGGAAAACCCCGCGAACTACGGCGGTTGGAAAACCATGCCGGTCACGATCCTGAACGCCGACAAGGGCGATCGCGATCAGCTCTACTTCGAGGGCAGCAAGGTCAAGAACACGATCCGCTCCACCGGCATCACCTGGCAGGGCTACCTCTGGGATGACACCATCGTGCCAGTGATCGGCTATCGCAAAGACAAGGTGAAGACCTACAGCGCGACCGGCAAAGCCGACTCCAACGGCGTGGTCGACCAAGACTTCGCCTACTCGGATGACATCAGCGACGAGAGCGAAGGCGTCAGTCATAGCGCCGGCGTCGTGCTGCACACGCCGCGTTTCATCCAAAAGAGACTGCCCTGGGGTTCCGACATCAGCCTGACCTACGATCAGTCGTCCAACTTCCGCGCGGAAAACCGCGTCGACTTCTCCGGTACGCGCATTCCGAACTCCCGTGGCAAAACCAAGGAGTACGGCATCGTGGTTTCGGCCCTCGATGGACGTGTCAGCCTGAAGACGACGTTTTACAAGACGACCGTTTCCGACGCCAACCTCTCCGGCGACCCGGCGGTTTCCACCCTCGGTTCGCAATCGTACTATCTCTGGGGTTCACAGGCCTGGGGTACAGCTTCGGCCGTGGCTGACTTGATCGGTCTGAGCGGCCACGCGAATGACGCCGCTTGGTACTGGGATTGGGCCAATCACGATCTGGGCGAGTCCGTCCAGCCCTATGGCGGTTTTCCGCGCTCGCCTGGCGCTGCCACGATCGACGCTCAGGAAAAAGCGGCGGCGCTCGATTGGATCGCGCACATGCCAGCCCAGTCGTTCTTCGACGCCTACGGTCTGCCGATCAACGTGGCCAACATCAAAGCTGCAGCCGCGTCGGGTGACTGGGGTCAACCGGCCTCGAACTTCATCGGCAGCGGCTGGAGCGCCTCGAGCGGTCCGGGCGGCATTCAACCTGCGGGCGCAGGCAAGATCCGCGGCCTTTATCCGACCGGCACCATCGACACCGAGTCGAAGGGCGTCGAGTTCGAGCTGAACGCCAAGCCGATCAACGGTCTCGACCTGACCTTCAACGCTTCGAAGACGACGGCGAGCCGCACCAATCTGAGCGCGGCCCTGGTCAGCTACATCGAGGAAATCCACACCCGCCTCGCGGGTCCGGCCGGAGATCTGCGCCAATGGTGGGCTGGCGACAGCGGCACCATGCGCCAGAACTTCAACGACAACATCTACTCGGCCTATCTCTTCCAGCGCGAACAGGACGGCCAGTCCGCGCCCGAAGTGCACCCCTGGGCCTTCAACGCGGTCGGCAACTACAGCTTCGGTCACGGCATGTTGAAAGGCTTCAACTTCGGCGGCGCGTTCCGCTGGCAGGATCGCGCGATTCTCGGCTACGGCCTCTCCAAGGCGCCGACCGTGCTCGATCCGAACAATGTGAAGCTCGACGTGAACAAGCCGCTCTACGGCGACGTTGAATACCACACCGACCTCTGGGTCGGCTACGAGCGCAAGCTGACCTCCAAGGTCAAATGGCGGATCCAAGCCAATCTTCGGAATGTGGGTGAAAACGTTCACCTCACTCCGATCAGCGTTGAGCCCGACGGCACTCCGGCCGCTCAACGTATTCAAGAAGGTATGACCTGGTCGTTGACTAACAGCCTGTACTTCTAAGCCCGTTGGGGGAATAGGAAGCTCAGGTTTCGTGAAGGGTGTCGGGAGCCATTCCCGGCACCCTTTTTTCTTTTGCATTCAATTCAATGAAAATCCCGCCGCACTCCCTCGCCTCGCGAGTTTCGTGCGTCTTGCCCCACCCTCTCCACGCGAGCACGCTTCCTTCGCCAAACTGACTCAGATCGCAGTCAATTCCAGTGAGACTTTCGATGTCATTCCGTTGCTTCGCGGCCCGTGTTTTCCTCGCGCCGGCAATTCTATTGGGACTCCTGCTCCTCGAACCCGCGATGCTGCGACTGGACGCGGCCGAGACGTCCGAACCAGGCCAAACTCCGCGCGCGTTGCACAGCGCCGCCGAAATTCTGGCCGTCGCCAACTGGGACGTGCATCGTCCGCCGCCCGCGCATCTCGAAGGCGTGGTGACCTGGACCGATCCGAGTCGGGGCCTGATTGTTTTCCAGGACGAGAGTGGCGCGATCGGGCTGCAGACCGGTTCGTTTCTCGCCGGCCTGGAAGCAGGTGTGCGGGTCGTGATCGACGCCAGCGCGGTTTTGCCGAGCGCGCCGGTGTTGCCTCAATTTCCCTTTTATCCTTCCGAGCGGGAATATCCGCACGACTTCGATTTTCCCCCAAAAGGGCAGTTCAACTATTTCGACCGGACGCGGGGCTTCGTCGTCCCTCCGACTTCGGGTGAATATACATTCTGGATCGCGGGCGACGACTCCGGCGACCTCTGGCTGAGTTCGAGCGATGAGCCGTCTCGAGCAAAAGTCATCGCTTTCAATCCTGGATGGACCGAGCCGCGGGAGTGGTCGTTTTTCCCCGCGCAGCAGTCGGAGCCCGTTCACCTCGAAGCCGGCAAACGTTATTTCATCGAGAGCTGGCACGTGCAGAACGGCGGGAACGATCACCTCAGCGTCGCGTGGGAAGGTCCCGGCGTGGCGAAGTCCGCGATCGCTGCCAAATATCTCACGCCCTGGAAAGAGGACGCCGCAGCTTCGGTCCCCGCCAACGGAGTGTTGCGCGAATATTGGTTCAACTCAGGCGCGAGATATACGTTCTCGATTGGGGAGCAGTATGCACGCACGTCTATTTTCGGCCTGAACTATCCGCGCGTTGCCGTGATCGGTCACGCCGGGGCGCCGGCTCCGATCAAGATCGGGATTGGCGAGGCCTTGAGCAGGGAGAAAAATTTTCGCTGGGCCGAAATCGTCGGAACGGTCTCTTATGTTTCACGCGTGGGAGATGGCCTCGCGCTCGAGCTCGCCGATGGCGACAAGCGCCTCAAGGTTCAGATTCAGCACTGGCGGGGAGATGAGTTCGCGCACCTGAATAACTCCGCCATCCGGATCGCCGGCGTGTGCGAAGGCGAAATGGATGAGAACGGCCAGACCGTCGCGGGCGCCTTGCGCGTTCCCTCCGCCGAGTCGATCGCGATCGTGGCCCCGGCCAAGGACTGGGCGGAAATTGAAAAGGTCAATCTTTCCGATCTCGCCTCGCCCAAATACGCCCAGAGCGACGGCCAACTGATTCGGCTCAGCGGAACCGTCGTGGCGCAAGAGCCGGGGAAGTTTATCGAGCTTCGAGACCAGGGCTATTTCGAAGGCTACATCTCTGCCGATGGCCAGCACTGGCAGCAGATCGGCCGTAGGATCGAGGTGCCGATGCCGAACACGGTTCATGTCGGGCTCGCCGTTTCGTCGCACAGTTACGACAAGCTCGCGATCGCCACCTTCGACGAGGTGCGTGGGCTTTCGAGCAAGCTGCGAAGCGTGGAAATCGGCGAGGGCGCCCCGCCCAAGGAATTCGTGGGCGACGGAGCGACGTTCAAGATCGCCGGCAGCGGAGGCGAAATCTGGAGCTCCTCCGATCAGTTCCGCTACGTCTTCCAAACGCTCGAAGGGGATGGCGAGATCGTCGCGCGGATCACGGAACTGCAGGCGCCGACTTCAGGGGCGAAGGGCGGAGTGATGTTCCGCGAGAATCTGCAGGACAACTCGCCCTTCGTCGACTTGGTGGCGATCGGCTCGACCGGCCCGAGCATGCAGTGGAGAGGCAGCGCGGCTGGCAGTCGCGCGAGTACGGCGGGAAACAGCGTGATGCCGCTGCCGTATTGGATGAAACTCGTGCGGAGGCATGCCACGGTTCGGCTGGCTACGGAACAGCGCACCGTCGCGAAAGCCGGCCAGCATGTGGAGGCGGTCGGCTACTTGGACTCGTCGCAAAAAGACGCGCGCATTCGCGACGCGTTTTTCCGCGCTGTTCCCGATGAGTCGGAAAAAGCCAGCGAACAAAAAAAGGATCGGCCCACCCTCTCGGTGCGCAGTGTCGTCGAGATGGAGCCGGCCCAGTTTCCTGACGCATTTCGTCTCGAGGCGGTGGTTACGTTTTCCGCGCTGGTCAATCGCATCCACTACTTGAGCGTTCAAGACAGGAGCGGCGCGCTCCTGCTCGGCGTGGAGCCGCCCCTCGATTTTGTCGCGCCCAAGGTCGGTGACTACATCGCGATCGAAACCGATCCCGAATACAGCGCGAGGCCACGAACGTTTCGCGCCGACAAAATCATTCCGCTGGGACGCGGTGTGATGCCGAAACCCGTGCAGCATCCGACCGAGTATCTTTTGCCGCGCAAAGGAGAGGGCCAATGGATCGAAACCGACGGAGTCGTCTACGCGGCCAACGAAGACAATGTCGCGCTGATCCGGAACCAAAGCGGCTTCTTCTCGGCTTGGGCCGATGGCGTGAATCAGGCCGAATGGAGCCGCCGCATCGACAGCACCGTGCGGCTTCGCGGCGCGGTAGCGTACCCCGGCGGTGGCACGCAGCAATTGATCCTCGTGCCCTCTGCGGCCTCGATCGAAACCTTGGAGCGCCCGCCGGCCGACTTGGCGACGCTTCCTTTCCGAAGCATCCGTGAACTGCTTGCCGCGGATCTCAGCAGCCGGCCTTCGCACCGCGTGCGCACGGGCGGCATCGTCACGTACAGCTCCGCCAGTCTGCTCATTCTGCAGGACGGAGCGGTGGGTGCGTCGATCAAGGCCGCGGCGCTGGCGCAGTTTCGGCCTGGCGATCAAGTCGAAGCGATCGGGTTTCCCGAAAAGAGCTTGGGCAACTCGATCACGTTGACCGAGCCGATCGTCCAAAAAACGAATCGCAATACGGCCACGATCGCAGATCCGTCACCCGTCGTGCTCGAAAATCTCGATGCGCCGGCAGGCAGTGCGACTCTCGTGCGCGTGACCGGCCGGGTGCTGCGTACCAGCAGCACGGATACAGGACAGAGCGTCGAGCTCCAGGCCGGAGAGCGAAACTTCCGCGCGTTCCTCGAGCGACGCGCCGGCTCACTCGCGGCGCTGCCAGAGGGAACGGAGGTCGAGGCGACGGGCGTGTATTCTCCCGACACCGACATGGCGGAGTGGCTCAGCCGCTCGAATCATGGCAGCTCACTCGCGCCCTTCCGCCTTCTGCTGCGGAGCGAAAGCGACCTTGCGATCCTGCGGCGCCCGTCCTGGTGGCATCTGCAGCGCGCGCTGCTCGTCATCGGCGCGCTGGCGGCCGGTCTGCTTGTAACCGCAGTTTGGATACACATCTTGCGCCGACGCGTCGTGCAGCGCACGCGCGAGCTCGCCGCTGCCGAGCGCAAGTTGAAGGAGGAGATTCAGATTTCAGCCACGCTCGCCGAGCGAAACCGTCTCGCGGGCGAGATTCACGACAGCCTTGAGCAGGGCTTCAGCGGCGTGCTGCTGCAGCTCGATGCGACGGCTAAAATCCCGAACTGCAGTCCCGAAGTGAAAGAAGGTCTCGGGCTGGCGAAAAACATGGTCTCCTTCAGCCGCGCCGAGGTGCACCATGCGGTCTGGAATCTGCAGTCGCCGATTCTCGAAGAATCCGATCTCGGCACCGCACTCACGCAGATCGCGCAGCAGGTCAGCCAGGGAAATCCGCGGATCGAAATCAACGTGGAGGGAACGCCCGCCAGCCTTTCGTCGGAGGTGGAGCACCATCTGCTGCGAATCGGACAGGAAGCGATGACCAACGCGGTCAAGCATGCCTCCGCCACGTCGATCAAGGTGCGGCTCTCGTTCAGCGCGGAATCCGTCTCGCTTTCAGTCAGCGACAACGGCGTCGGCTTCTCCACCGAGAACGTGCTCGCCGCGCGGGTCGGACACTTCGGACTCCGCAGCCTGCGCAGCCGCGCCAAAAAGATAAACGGGCGCCTGACGATCAACAGCAACCTGGGCGGTGGATCGCAGGTCGAAATTTTCGTGCCGTTCCCGCAACCGCCCCCTGCAACGATATAGGATTTTTATGGCAAAGCTCAGAATCATGCTGGTCGACGACCATATCCTCATGCGCATGGGGCTCGTTTCCGCCATCGGGGCGGAACCAGACATGCAGGTCGTGGCCGAGGCCGAGGATGCGGACGAAGGCATGAAGGCGTTTCGCGAGCACCGCCCCGACCTCGTCATACTCGACCTGCGCATGCCCAAGGTCGACGGCGTCGAGTTTATCGGGCAGCTCCGCCAGGAGTTCGGCGCCGTGCGCATCCTCGTCCTGAGCAATTACGGCGCAGGCGACGACATTGCGCGCGCGGTGCAGGCCGGCGCCGCCGGCTACGTGATAAAGGGAATGCATCTCGACCAGTTGCTCGAGGCGATCCGCACCGTCTGCTCCGGCGCGCAATATATTCCGGCGGAAATTTCCAAACGACTTGCCGACCGCGTCCAATCCCAACTTTCGCCGCGCGAGGTCGAAGTTCTCCATCTGGTCGCGAAAGGTCGCAGCAACAAGGAAATCGCCGCAGAGCTGCACATCGTCGAAGGCACCGTGAAAATTCACGTGACCAATATCCTCGCGAAGCTGCAGGTGGCCGATCGCACCCAAGCCGTAGTCGTCGCCCTCAAACGAAAAATTTTCCAGCTGGATTAGGCCGCAAGCGGGCTTCGCTATTTTGCAGTCAGCACGTCGACGATCGCATGCTTGTCGTCGGTCCAATCGACGACGTGAGACTCGTCGGGAAACGAAATCTGATAAATGTAATCAGGACTGTTCAGCTGATTCATGATCCAGCCGTCGACTTCGTCGTCACGAGATTTTGGATACACCAGGACATATCTGGTGCGGGCGGCTTGTTCGGACTTGGCCACGTTGTCGTTGGGCGACGCGTAAACGCAGCGAACGTGAAGTCCGAGCCGGCGAGCACTCGTCGCGATTGCCGGCACCAAATCGGTGTAGCGATTGGAAACGTGAAACAACACGATGCCGTCGCCCACGCGAGCAACGTACTCCTGCAACGCTTCGCGCGTGAGCAGGTGCAGCGGAATGTAGTCGCCGGAAAACGCGTCGACCACGAGCAAGTCGAGCCGCTCAGGAGCATTGCGCACGCCGATCCGTCCATCGACCACCCGCACGTCGACCTTTCCCGGACATTCTTTCAAGAACGTGAAATAGTCGCGAGCGACGCGGACCGCGAGCGGGTTGATATCCCAAAAAATAATTTCGTCCTGGGCCCGCGGATACGCGGCGAGTGTCCCGGTGCCGAGACCGATCACGCCGATGCGTATCGCCGGATATTTTTTCTGCAGCGCCTGGATCACCATCCCGCCGCCGCTGCCCCGCGTGTAGTACGTGGTGGGCACTCGAGTGTGCGCGGGATCGTGGAGCTGCGCGCCGTGCATGGTGGTTTCGTTGCTCGCGGTGATGAAAGCTGGCGTATCCGTCAGCACGATCGAACTGTAGTAGTTTCGTAGATACGTCATCTTGGTCACGAGCAAGCGGTGGTCCGCGAGAATCTTGTCCAAGCCCAGCCACGCCGCCGGCCCGATCGCGAGCAGCACGAAAGCCGTGCGTTCCATCCATCCGCGGCGGGCGATCAACGTTCCGCCGACGATGATCACGATGAGAAAGGCCGCCCCGGAGAACTCGAAATTGCGATCGAAAACGAGCGGCGCGCCGACGCTGGCGAAAAGCCCGGCGAGGGCTCCCGCAATCGCGACACTAAGATAAAACGCGGTGAACCGATGTTGTGGGCGCAGCTCATAGAGCAAGCCATGTCCGGCGAGCGAACCCGTGATGATCATCGCGATCAGCCAGAAGCGAGGCCAATAACTCAGCACGCTGCTGCTGAAACCCTTCGTCGACATATAGCCGAAGAGAGCGAATGCCAGGGCGATTAAAGTGCCGAGCGTGAGCGAGCGCCGCCACCAACCGGAAAACGTCACGGTGAAACTGAGCAAGTAGGCGCCAAGCGGAATGAGCCAGGAAAGCGGATTCGAACCGATCTCGGCGCTCAACACCCGCACACCGCCGAGCATGAGCGTGCACGTCGAGAAGCCGATGACGATCCAGCCGGCGAGCTTCGCGCGCCCGATCGATTCCGATTCGGCGGTCTCGCCCGAGCTTGCGGCAAGGCCGAGATCTGCCGCGTTGCGACGCTCGAGCCAGACGATGCAGGCGACGCCGAGAGACAGCAGCCAGAGCAAGCCGTGCACGATCCGCACTTGAACGCCCAGCCCGAAGAATGGCTCGATTTTGAAAGGATAAATGAGCAGCGCCAGCAGACTGCCCAAATTGGAAATGCCGTAGAGCGCGTACGGCACTTCGCCATGGCGATCGCGTATCCAACCCTGCACTACAATCCCGATGCTCGTCGTGAGCAGCAGCGTGGGCAGAAGCGACAGTGTGAGCCCCGCGAGGATGCCCGGCCACTCGGCCCAGCCCGCAAAATCCCATGGCGGCAACTTCGCCACGATTGGCGAGAGCGCGGCGAGCCCGAGTACGAACGCATGTGCGCGAGTGCGGCGCTGTTTCAAAAGCCAGGCGGCGAGCGCGTATCCACCCAGCAATGACGTTTGAAAAAACAGCGAGACGGTCATCCACGTTCCCGCCGTGCCGCCGTAGCGCGGCATGAGTTCCTTGCCGACAATCGGCTGGATTAGAAACGTGAGAAACGCGGCCGTGGGAATGACCAGGTAAACCAGCGGTCGAAAAAACCGTTGCATGCAGGTGCGCTCACGAAAACGCATTCCCGCCTAAAGACACAGCCAATTTACCCACGAATCACACGAACCACACGAATTAAGAAAACATCTCCCGCGGAATACACAGAATACACGGAAAGTAAGAAATGAACGAAATGAACTTCAGTCATTCTTCATTCATCCTTCTTCATTCTTCCTTTGCCTTACCCTCCGTGTTTTCCGTGCATTCCGTGGGAAAACCGGTTCGAATCTTTCGTGTCGTTCGTGTGATTCGTCGGCAAAAAAAAATGCCCGCCAATCACTCGTTGCGGATGTTCAGCAGCTCGATTTCGAAAACGAGCGTCGCGCGCCGCGGGATTTTCGGGGGATCGCCACGCGAGCCGTAGCCGAGCTCGTACGGAACGATCAGGATGGCTTTTTCGCCCTTGCGCATCTGTTGAAGACCTTCGTCCCAACCCTCGATGACGAAACCGCGGCCGAGCCGAAACGAAAACGGATGCGCCGGATCGTGAGCTTCGTCGAAGACTTTTCCGTTGAGCAATTTTCCAGTGTAGAGCACGTCCACGAATTGGCCTGGCTTGGCGGTGTCCCCCGTCCCTTCCTTGAGAATCACGGTGCGCAGGCTGGTCGAACTCTTTTTCGCGTTCGGCCACGTCTTCTCCACGATCTCCAAATCCTCGGCGGGCAACCGCTCGCGTTGCGCGTGCGCAATCAGCGGGAAAAAGGCGATCAGCGCGAGGAAGAGCAGACGGGTGATACGCATGCCGAATGATTTAGGAACGGCGTTCCCCGGCACAAGCGGACTTTTTAATTTCTACTTCCGAATTCGCCGAAGCCGCGGCGATCGCGGGATGTACCGCGATCAGCTTCAGCGCGCGGCGCAGCAGCGTCATTCCCGGTTCGATCCGATGCCACGGCGATGCGCCCGACGGATGCGGCAACGGAATGACGTCGATCGTCCGTCCATGCCGCGTCGTCGTGAAAGTTTTTCCGATTAGATCCGTGAGCGGGGCGAGAGGAAGAAATTGCCCGATGGCGAGTTTGCCCACGGGAATGACCAGCTCCGGTTGCAGCAACTCGAACTCGCGATCGAGCCACGCGCTGCAATTCGCGATCTCCTCGGGATTCGGCACGCGGTCTCCGCCAGTGGGATTCTTTCCGGGAAAACAGCGACAGACCGCGGCGAAGTAGAGGCGATCGCGCGTTTGATCCTCCGTCCAGCCGAGGACGGAGTTGAACCATTTGAAAAGTGTTTTCCCGGCGGTCCAAGCGAAGGGCCGGCCCATGATCGGCTCTTTGTCACCCGGCGCCTGGCCCACCAAAATGGCTCGGCTCAGCACGGGCCTTCCGACCACGACCGGCTTGTGCATCGCCGGACATTTCCGGCACGCGCTTAGTTTCGCGATGTGCTTCTCGATCGGCGTGGCCATTCTCTAACCTGCGAAATGATCCATGGAATTGTCGCACACGAATCACACGAATCACACCGAAGAGATCGATCTATTTTTCCCACGAATCACACGAAGCACGCGAAACGGAAAAACAATTTTCCCACGGAATACACGGACTACACGGAATAAAATCAGAATTGCTGGCGTTTTCTGATTCTTCCGTGCCTTGCGTGTATTCCGTGGGAAAAATCAGACCGCCTTTCGTGTGATTCGTGTGATTCGTGGGCAAAAAATCCAAAAAAAAGGACGAAGCCGAAGCTTCGTCCTCGAAAGTATTTGGAGTCGGGTTCGACTTAGTAGCGGCGATCGCCACCACGTCCGCCACCGAAACCGCCGCGACGTTCGCCGCCGCCGCCACCGAAGCCACGACGTTCGCCGCCGCCGCCGAATGAACGGCCACCGCCGCCGGCGCCTTCTTCCTTCGGACGAGCTTCGTTGACCGTGAGAGCACGGCCACCAAGATCGGTACCGTTCATCTTTTCTGCAGCGACCTTCGCCTCTTCAGGCGTGCCCATCGTAACGAAAGCAAAACCACGCGGGCGATTCGTCATTTTGTCCATCGCGATGTAAACGTCGGACACCGTACCGAACTGACCGAAAGCCGAGCGGAGCTCGTCCTCGGAAGTTTTGAACGACATGTTGCCTACGTAGAGTTTGGAGTTACCCATGTATTGATTTCGTAGATCCAGCGTAGCTTCCAGTCCGTTCCCGACCATCGGGTTTCGAAATCATCATGTGAGAATCTGAACTCACCCAACGACTCACCAGTGCCTGTCATCTAACTTTCTCTAACGAGTGCGGTGTACAACAGCCTAACTTATCCTGAACGCAAGAGAAATGTATACGGACCATACACGCAACTTCTTGGTCGTACGCTGCTCACGATCCCGATCGCTCGCTAAGGAGAATCTCCGGGTCGCGCTATAATAAGCAATCGGCTGGCGCTATCCGAAGAGTTGCTCGAGATCGCGGCGCTCTTTCTTGGTTGGCCGGCCGCTCCCCTTTTCGCGCGCAAGAACTTGTTGCACTGAGCGCTCCCGCGCTTTCGCGAATTCCTCCGGCGGCGTTTTGTCTTCCGAAAACGCGGCCACGAGTTTCGGGCCGACGCGGCTCTTGGGAATGCCAAGGACTCGAAAGGTGCGGAAGACCAAGCCTTGTCGGACGGTGATGGTTTCACCGGAGCGGACGTCGCGCGCGGGCTTGGCAGGCTGGCCATTGACTTCGACGCTGCCCGCGCGGCAGGCGTCGGTCGCGAGGCTGCGTGTTTTGAAAACGCGCACCGCCCAAAGCCACTTGTCGATTCGCTCGGTCAGATCGGCTCCTGAGACGGCCGAGTGCGGCGGCAGCCGTTCAGGAGCGATCGAGCTGGAAGATTTGTTCAACTATTTCTTCTTCGCGGGACGACCAAGTTCGGACCGCATCCAATCGCTGAGCAGGCGCTTCTCGTAGCGCAGCGGATCGGAGTTATCGATCACGTTCGATATGTTCTGTTGGAAGTTCAGGTCGCTGAGGTTGGCCTGACCTTCCTTCACGACCGCGCCGCTCGCGTCGGTGACTCGATAATCGAATTTCAGACGCGGAATATAGATCGACTTCACGATGCGCACGTCGGAGCGCGTGCCGCCGCGCCACGGCTCATATTCGCCGGCCATGTCGATGTCGGTAAACGTCACGGTCAGCTTCTGGCCGTCGGCCAGATAACGCGGCGCATTCGATTGCAGGTACTCGCGGAAAAGGCCGAGGTAGGAGCTGCTCTCGTTGTCCCCCATCGACGAATCTTTCACGTCGCGAAACTTGTCGGGATGATCGAAATTAACTTCGACGCGACCAGCGGACTTGTCGTCCGACGTGTCCGCCGCGCGGCTCAGGGGAGCAGCCGCCACAAGGGCAATCAAGAGGAGTGGTATCTTTGCTTTCATGGTAGGTATGTTCACCAAGTGTGACGCACACTACCATGGATTTGTTTCCTCCGCGAGGGAGCGGCGGGGCATTTGCGGTATAAAAGAGAGCGCTCGAGAGCGTCTCGGGGACCATCTCACCCGCCCGCTGGATACATGCAGTCGATCTCGATGCGCTCGCCGCAGCCGCAGGTGACGATCAATCGAACAATCTTGTCGCCCTGCTTCACACACTCGACCGAGGGATTCGGGCGCTGGGCGCCCGCGCCGGCCCCATGCGAGTGATCGTGCGCGCCCGGGCGAATCTGCGCATCCTTGGGTCCTCCGCCGGTGATGGACTGTAGTGCCGGAGCGGATACTTGGCGGCGGCCGGTGAGAAATGGTTTCATATAAAAATCAATGATCGCCGGCGAGCACCGTGCCCTTGGGCGCGGGTTCGTGAGGCGTCGAGTGCGATTTGGACGTGGCAGCCAGCGCGGCTTTCGCGGCGTTTTCCAGTTTCATCGCCGTGGTCTGTTGTGCGGCTTTGTCCGATTTGTCGTTCCGCT
Source organism: Opitutaceae bacterium (assembly GCA_035765635.1). Classification (GTDB taxonomy): domain Bacteria; phylum Verrucomicrobiota; class Verrucomicrobiia; order Opitutales; family Opitutaceae; genus EW11. The sequence continues at coordinate 84,646 of DASTWZ010000047.1, read as the reverse complement.
TGCGCATCGTGAGGCTCAGCGTGACGCGTTGATTGGCTTCCGACGTCGGCGGTTGAAAAGGAATCGGGCGCGTGTCGGCAAAACCGGTGACGCGTTCGATCAACGAATTGTCCACAGCGTAAAAGGTCAGCGCGCGGCGCGAGGCGTTCGCGCGGTCGGCGGACAATTCCCAGGCAGTGTATTCCGGCTTCGGCATGACGAGCCCTTCGCGCGTGTGGCCCTCGATCACGACGCGAAATTGATGGCGGTCGATGAGCCAGGCCAGACTCTGCATCACGAATTTGCCCCACTCGGTAAACTCCGCGGTGTTTTCCACGAAGAGCGGCCGGCGCGCGCGATCATAGAGCGTCACCCGGAGACCATCACTCGTCACTTGGATGTCGATGGGCTTGTCGGCGAGGTCCTCGTCGACGTGGAGGAGACGGAAGAAATCTTTCGCGAGCGAATTCAGAAACTGCATGTCCACTTCCCGCGCGCTGGTCAGCGTGCGGTCCTGTCCGGAGTCTTCGCCCTGGGGATTGGTCGGCTTGTTTGTATCGAAAGGAAGGATACCGGACGAAGCGTCCATCGGCGAATTGAACGGACTCTGAAAATAGCGCGACGTGGAGATGAGGATTTTCTGATCCTGCGCGGAAATCCAAAGCACCATGAAAAGCGCCATCATCGCGGTGACAAAGTCCGCGTAAGCCACCTTCCAAGCCCCACCGTGATGTGCGGCTGCTTTTTTCTTAGCCATGGGGAAGACGAAGGATGAATGAAGAAGTAAGAATGAAGAATACGAACTGTGGCTTTAACGCCCGAGATGAGCCGCGCTGGTTTTCATTCTGCATTCTTCCTTCTTCATTCTGCATTAGGCATCTCCGATGCCGTTACTTCCCCGGCGACGGCATGCTCTTGAGCATGCTTTCGAGTTCGTCGGCGGCGGGTTGGACGCCGCTGTCGAGAGAGCGACGGGCGACTTCCACGGCGGTCAAGGGCGCGAGGCCCTTGGCGAAGCCGGAGACCGCCGCGAGGATACATTTGAAATACATTTGATCGCTCGCGTTGTTGAATTTCACGCGATTGGCCAGCGGGTTCACGAAACCGTACGCCACGAAAATTCCGAGGAGCGTGCCGGTCAGCGCCGCAGCGACGCGTTCACCGACGACTTCGGGACCATCGGCGATAGCGGCCATGGTGTTGATGATGCCGAGCACCGCCGCGACGATGCCGATGCCGGGCAGGGAATCACCGACGAGCTGCATGAGATGGACCGGGTGGTCGGCTTCCTCGGCTTTTGCGTCGAGTTCGGCGTTCATCAAACTCTCGAGCTGGTCGGGCTTGATTTTGCCGTCGATCACGGGCTTCAGGCCGTTGAGCAGAAACTGCATTTTTTCCGGCGTGCCGGTGAAGCTCGGGTATTTTTTGAAAATGGAACTGTTGCCCGGATTCATCACGTGCTCTTCGAGCGCGATCAGACCGTTGCGGCGACCCACCATGAAAATTTCGTAAAGCATCTTGAGAAGCTCGATGTAGGTCGCGCGACTCGGCGCCTTTCCAAACATCGCATCCTTCGTCTTGTGGATGATCTCTTTGATGACGTGGCCGGGGCTCGCGATGATCAACACGCCGAGCGCGACGCCCAAGATGACCACGAATTCAGAAACGTGGAGCAGCACGAGCGGGTTGCCGCCTGCGAGCATAAACCCTCCGAGGGTCGCGGCTAACACGATAAAAGCTCCAACAAGAATCAACATGTATGTACCAGGTGTTTCACCCCAAACGGCTCAGAGCGGCGCGCGCTTTAGTCCCCTGCCTGTAAAAGGTTTATTACGCCGCGCCGCTAAGGAAGAATGTAGAAGTAAGAATGTAGAATGTTTCGGAGAGGAATCCCCGGGAAACGATGGCCCGTAGTTCAACCCTCAGGCCTTCAGCATGCCGTTAATTTTTCAGCCTTCAGCCCTTCAGCATTCAGTCTTCGGCTTCCGCTTCCGACTTCCGGCATTCTTCATTCTTACTTCTTACTTCTTCCTTAGGACCGCCTCGCGGTCCGTAAGATCAGCGGCTGCGCATGCGCGTGATGTAGGCGCGGAGGCCGATCACGGTTTGGGCGTGGATCTGGCAAATGCGGGACTCGGTCAGATTGAAAACAGCGGCGATTTCCGCGAGGCGCATGTTTTCGAAATAATACATCGCCAAAATCTTCTTCGGAATCTCAGGGAGTTCGGAAATGCGTTGGGCGACGAGCTGCATCAGCTCTTCTTTCTCCATGCGATCGCGAACCGAAACGTCGGACTCGTCGGCGATGAGCTCATGGAGCGAAGCGCCCTCAGACTCGTCGTTCTCCGCGGTCTGGTCGATCGCGACGAAGCACACCGGCTTGGCCTCTTCCATCCACTTGGCGTACTCCTTGTGAGAGAGGCCGAGATTGATGCGAACTTCCTCTTCTGTCGCGGCGCGGCCGAGCTTCTGTTCGAGCTCGTTGATCGACTCCTTCAACTTCTTCGCCTTGGCGCGAGCGCGGCGCGGGCACCAGTCGAGGCGGCGGAGTTCATCCAAAATCGCACCGCGAATACGCGTCGTGGCGTAACCGGCAAACGTGTGGCCCTGCTCCGGATCGTATTTGCGAACCGCGGCGATGAGGCCGGTCACGCCCACGCTGTAGAGATCTTCCACATCGACGTGCGGCGGGAGGTTCAACTTGATCCGGTCAACGACGTTGCGCACCAGCGGCAGATACCGCTCGATCAGCTCCTTTTCATCGAAGCTCTGTGACTGAGCTCCTTGATAAACGCGCCAGGCGGCGGCGGGAGCGGGAAGAGGCGCTTGAGCGGAATCCTGAACGAGGGCGGCAGACGATGCGTGTTTCATATTCAGTGGTCGAGGGTCGGGGAGTGGGTCTGTCCTCAGGCGCGAACCAAAACCGCACTAGCGGAGCAGTCGTTGCGATGAGTGGCAGTTAGCATGAGAGGCTAGTTCGCATGTCTGATGCCAAGTCATCGAGTGCTCTCGTAACTTGCAGTTAATGAGCCGATTGCAGAGATATTATCTGCCAATGCTCGTGATTTCCTCCCGAGGTGACCGTAAGGCAACTCACTCGCGGCAAACTTTGCCTAACGCAGCCAGCGGACAGGAGGAAAATAGGACCACGCACGGCGCCGCGCCCCGCGGTCGCGATCGGAGCCGATAGCTTTGTCCACAGCCCTTGTTACGGCACAAATCTCAGTAGGCTTAGGAAAAAGTGCAGCCGGCGGTTGGCGGATGCGGCGGGCAGTGCCGGTGGGCCGGCTTCGCGGAGCGCGGAGCGCGGGCGTCTCGCTTGCGCTCGACGTCAATGCCGGCGTGGACGCCAGCGCTCCCAGTGGGCCGACATCGGCGAGAACGCCGACGCTCGGCCGATCCCCGGCATCCGACCGCCGAGTGCGCCTTTCCAAGGCGCAGAAGGCTCTGGGAGCGCTGGCATCTTGCCGGCATCGATGGGGCTGCCGCGGAGCGGCGGACTCTATAGGGCGACGCGCTGTCGGCCTAACGGGGGCTCGCGCACGCGAGCCGCTGGTTTCCGAGCCGAAAGTGCGCGGCTGCGCCGCGGTAGAAGGGTTGGCAGGCGGGACGCCTGCGCTCCAAATACCGCTCGCAAGTCTCCGCTTGGTGGCGATTTACCGCGCTTTCGTAGGAATCACCGGGGTCGCTTTTGCGGCGGCGGCGGCTTCTTCCATCGCCCTCTGGGCGGCGCGTTTGGTGCGGACCGCATCGGCGAGGGCGAGCGTCAGCTTTGACCAGAACCAGCGGAATAACATGCCGCCCGCCAGGCAGCCCACAGCGCCGTCGAGCAACACGCGGTTGCCAGAACGGCCACAGTAAAAACTCGTCGCCGCCGAAAGCAGAAAACCGACAAAACCGCCTAAAAGAAAAATCGCGCGCATGGGCTAATCGAAAATGGGTTGGTAATAAATGTGATCGGAACAGCGGGAGGTGCGATGAAGCCGTTCTTCAGTTCTCCGTTTTCAGTTCTCAGTCTTTCAGTTCTCAGCGATTCAGTTCTCAGCCGTTCAGTTTTCCCGGTCTTCAATTCCTAGTTTTCAGCTTCAGGCCTCGGTTTCAGTTCGGCTCTTTAGTTTCAGCGTTCAGCTTCGGGTTTCAGTCTTCGCCTCTCAGCCTTCAGCCTTCTTCAGTTCTTCAGCCTTCGTTTTTCAGCCTTCCTCTTCTCACGCCCCCGGAATCGTTTTCCTCAGCACGGCGGTGCCGGCGTCTTCTTCGCAGTCGCCGGTCAAACTGGGACCGGTCGCTAGAAACAGCGGGGTGAGTTCTCCATCGAGGAGAAAATCCCACAGCTTGCCCCAATGCTCCACCTCGTCGAGGTGAGTGAAAACAACGTGCGTGCTGCCAAGATCCACACCTGCCGAATAGCCACGGCGCAGCATCGAAAGATCATACGCCGCATTCAGCACGAGAACGCGCCCGGCAAACTTCTCCCGCTCCAAAAATTTCGCGATATCCGCATTCTCCGCCGGCGAGCGCAGCGACAGCCCAGGCAAATCCGCATATAAAAACTCCCCTGCCCCGCCCACGGTCGACGCTGCTCCTTCGCTGTCTGGCGAATAATATTCCAGGCTCAATCCGAGCGCCTCGCAAAACACCGCGAGACCTTCGGCCGGATTCGGCCGATCGAACTCCGCTTTCAAAACGCGGCCGGCGCGCTGGTGCGTGAAAACTTCCTTGGCGAGCCACTTGCAGAGAGCCGTCGTGCGACCGACGCCCGGTGTACCCAAAAAAGCACTACGCGCGGGCAACAGCTTTTTGCGGCGCGCGCCAAGCTGGCGGCGCAGTTCCTGCCCCACTTCGACGATCGCGCGGTGCAGCGGGATTTTCGCAGCATTCGAAAACGCCGTCGTGTTCTGCAGGCGCGAGAGCATCATCTCGGAAAATCCCGATTTGCGCAGCAGCTCCGGCAAACGCGTGGTCACATCCCGGCGTCCCGCGGCCGCGCCGCCCAACGCCGCGGTTTCTTCGCGGCTCAAAACTTGTTCGCTCGACGGCGGCAAACCTCCGCCTGCCGCTTCCAACTGATCGGAAAAATTCGCGGGCGCAGCCGTTTCCGCGCTCACGCCAAGCGCGCCGAGCGGCGCCGGAGTCGCCACCGCGGGCGCCTCTTCCACTTGCGCGATGACCTCGAGCTTCGGCTTTCCGAAAAGGCCGCCGAGTCCTTGTCCGCCGAGCTGACGAACCGATAGCACTTTCGCGTTCGGTCCGAGCCGCTCACGGATGGTCTGCACCGCTTCATCCGCCGTGCGGACGACGAATTTATAGGTGGCGCCTGGCTTGGGTGTGGCGGCGGTTTCGCTCATGGAAAAAGTTCGTCAGTTCTGGCGATCGGGCAAACGGCTCAGGCGGCGACGGCGGCCGGCGCGGGCGCCGCAATTTGCCGATGCAGGTGGCCGGGCATCGGAATGAAGCCGGCGTTTTCGATTTCGATCGCGGGCGGAAGCTCCTGGAAGGACAGCACGACCAAGCGCGGGAGCGAGGGCTCGAAGAAGCGTTTGAGCGGCAACCGGATTTCCGTGGAGACAACGAGCGCCGCGGGGAGGCCTTGCTGCACGAGTTCCGCGGAGCGCTGATTCAGTTCATTCAAAATGTGATGTCCGGTCGCGGGATCGAGGGCGAGGCCGACCTCGCTCGGCGTGCGGTGCACTTTCGTCGCGACGAACTGTTCCAGCCGCGGATCGAGCGTGAGCGCTTTGACCACGCCAGGGCGGCACTCGTATTCAGGAACAAAATACAAGCCGAGACGGCGGCGGACCAATTCGCTGAGGTCGTCGGGATTCTTCGTGACCGATGCGAAGTCGCCGATGCATTCGAGGACGAGCGGCAGGTTGACGATGGAAACGTTCTCGCGGAGCAGATTCTGCAGCACGCGCTGAATGATGCCGAGATTGACGAGATCCGGCAGCAACTCGGCGACGAGAGCAGGATGCGTTTCCTTCACGTGATCGATCAAGGTCTGCACGTCCTGGCGTCCGAGCAACAGGTGCGCGGAGGTCTTCAGCGTCTCGGACAAATGCGTGATCATCACGGAAGCCGGATCGACCACGGTGTAGCCGTTCAGCTCGGCCGTCTTCTTTTCTTCCTCGGCGATCCAGGTCGCCTCGAGATTGAAAACCGGTTCGCGCGTCGGCACGCCGCGCAGGCGTACTGTGCTTCCGGATACATTCATTGCCATCCAGCGTCCGGCCATCACGGTGCCGCGAGCGACCGCTTTGCCGCGGAGGAGGAAACGGTAATCGTTGGATTCGAGTTCGAGATTGTCGCGCACCGAAACCGGCGGGACCAAAATACCTTTTTCGCGAGCGAGCGTCTTGCGCACGCCAGTGACGCGCGAGAGGAGATCGCCGCCCTTCGAAACGTCGGCGAGCGGGAGTAGGCCGTAGCCGATCTCGATGGCAAACACGTCCATGTCGATCAGCTTGCGCAGCTCGTCGGTGCCGGCTTTCGCGGGGGTTTGCGCGGCGGCATCTTTGCCATTCGCGGCGGCGTCTTTCTTGCCGCCTTTTGCGCCTTTGTCGGCGTGTTCAGGCGCGAGGATTTCGATTTCGCCGGCTTCGTTCTGCTGCTTCTTCAGCGCCCAGGCAACATAGCCTGCGAGACTGCCGAGGAAGAAAAATGGAAACATCGGCATGCCGGGGATCAACCCGAACACCGCGAGCATTCCCGCCGCGATGGCAAGCGCGCGCGGATAACGCACGAGCTGGCGGCTGATCTGCGTACCTAGATTAGTGTTTTCCGAGGCGCGGGTGACGAGCAAGCCAGCCGCGACCGACAGGATTAACGCCGGGACTTGAGCCACGAGGCCGTCACCGATCGAGAGCAGCGTGAATTTCTGCAGCGACTCGGCGAGCGACAGATCCATCTGGAAAACGCCGATGGCGAAACCGCCGATGACGTTGACCAATGTAATGAGGATGCCTGCGACGGCGTCGCCGCGCACGAACTTGCTGGCGCCATCCATCGAGCCGTAGAAATCGGCTTCCTTCTGCACCTTCACGCGGCGCGTGGTGGCGGTGACTTCATCGATGATGCCGGCATTCAACTCGGCATCGATGGCCATTTGTTTGCCGGGCAACGCGTCCAAGGTGAAACGCGCGCTAACCTCGGCGATACGACCGGCGCCCTTCGTGATGACCACGAAGTTGATGAGTATCAGGATAACGAATACAACGAAGCCGACGATGTAGTTGCCCTGGATGACGAAGTGACCGAAGGACTCGATGATGTTGCCCGCGTGTCCCTTTGTGAGAATCAGGCGGGTCGAACATATATTCAGCGCGAGTCGATAGAGCGTCAGGCCCAGCAGGATCGTGGGAAAGCCCGAGAATTCCGGAGGATCCTTGACGTACACGATGACGAGCAGGACGAGCAGTGAAAGGCCGATGCTCAGCGCGAGCAGCACGTCCAGCACGAAGGGCGGGACCGGCATGATCAGCAGCATGACCGTGCCGAAAAGGGCGCCGGTGAAGATCAGGTCCGCGCGCTTCAGCACCTTGCCCAGCGGTGATGCGGAGGCTTTCGCGGTGGAGTTGGCGGCGGAGGCAGGGGCAGCGGCGGCAGTGGCGCTCATCGATGAATAAAATGGTTAACGTCCGAGTTACGCCGCGCGGCGCTCGTCAGTTTCGGTTTTCCCGGTCGACGTTTTTTCCGCGGCGGCCGCTTCGTTGCGGCGGGCACGGAGGCGGTAGAAGTAGTAGCGGTGCGTGCGATAGACGAACGCCAGGATCTCGGCGACGGCCTGGTAGAGTTCGCTCGGGATCGGTTCGTCGACGCGGCCGAGGGCATAGAGCATGCGGGCCACGGGTCGGTTTTCGACCATCGGAACGCCGTGTTCGGCCGCGAGGGCCTTGATGCGGCGCGCAAATTGATTTTCGCCCTTAGCGAGGACGATGGGGGCCTGGTCGATGCCGCGTTCGTAGCGGAGGGCGACGGCGTAGTGGGTCGGGTTCGTCACGATCACGTCGGCCATCGGAACCTGTTTCAACATCTGCTTCTGAAGAAGGCGTCTGGCCATGCGGCGCATCACGCCTTTGACGCGACCATCGCCTTCCGACTGCTTGTGCTCATCCTTCACCTCCTGCTTCGTCATCATCATGTCCTTTTTGCTCTTCATGATGGCGTACCAGTAACTCACCGCGGCGATGACACCGAGGGCGAGGATGAGCTGGCTGAGGAAAGCGGTGAAAGTGCGGTGAAGATAAATTCCGAGGTAGGCGGCCTCGACCGGCGCGGTGAAAATGGGATCGTCCAGGAGACCTTTCGCGACGGTCCAAAGCGTGAGCCCGATCGCGGTCATTTTGAGCGCATCGATGCCGGCGTGGATGAAGGCGTCCTTCGAGATCACCTTCTTGAAACCGTTCATCGGATTCATCGCGCCCCAATGCAGGCCTAGGACCTCGGGGGTGAAATTGAAGCCGCTCTGCAAACCGCCCGCCAGGAGCACGGCCAGGACGATGGTGCCGATGATGGGGCCGAGAACTTTCGCGATGACGATCGGGACGTCGCTGAGTTCGGTCGGCATCGCATCGAGCCGGAGCCGGATCGTGCCGAGCTGGGTGAAGATATGTTCCGTGAGGCCGCCGACCTCGCGCGCCGCGGTCGAGGCGGTGAACGAGAAAATCGCCAGTGCGGCGACGAGCGTGAAAACGAGAGTGATCTCGGGCGACTTCGGGAATTGTCCCTTCAGGATAGCGTCGTTTATACGCTTCCCTGTCGCTTGCTCTGTTTTTGACTCTTTGTCTTCGTCGGCCATGTGGGCAGCCGCGGGAATGCAGGGCTGATGCCAGGGCCGCTGCTTTGGCCACAAGTGCCTTTGGGACAGCCTGTTATTCCCTGTTATTTCCTATGAGGGCCATTGCCAAGCGAGGGAACGTGCCTAGAGAGCTGGCGGGGAGTCTTCCTCAGGCAAAGATTGCCGATAGGCCACAGGGCGGGTGGCAGGCGACGGTTAGTTTTTTTTAGCCACAAAAAGGCTCAAGATGCGCAAAGAGGATTTGGGGCAAGCGACGCGGCTCAGGCATCCTGAACCATGCTGCGGGCTTGGTTATGTTTGTTGCTCCAAACCTTCAAATTTCCGATCCACCTTAAAATTCAGGCGGTTTGGACCCCCAAACAAACATTGATCGACCTTCGGGATGAGAATGTCTGAACGACATCGCCCGCTCTGATCCTCTTTGCGCATCTTGAGCCTCTTCGCGGCTAAAAAAAACACCTCCGTTTCGCGGCTAAACTTTCGCAACCATTTCAAGGATTTGGAACGGCATGTCGTTGAGTTCTGGGCCGAGATAGCGGGCGACCAAGGCGCCGGAACCAGCGAGGAGGCCTAGGCCGACCAGGGAGCGCACGGGGTAGCTGAGAACGAAGACGTTCATGCGTGGCACGGCGCGGCCAAGGACGGAGAATCCGAGCGTGATGAGAAAATTCAGCGCCATGAACGGCGCGGCGATGCGGAAGCCGAGTTCGATAACGTGACCTGTCGCTTTCACGATGTGCTCGCTGGCCATCGGGCTGAACGCCGCGGCGCCAGCCGGCGCGAGTTCGAAGCTGCGCGCAAAGGCGGCGAGCGCGCCGAGATGTCCGCCGAGCAGGAAAAACATTACCCCGGCAAACGTGGAATAAAACGCCGCCAACGGTTCGGATGCGGGCACAGGGGCATCCGTCCCGGGCGCGCCCATCAAGCCGATTTCACCGGTGATCACGCGGCCTGCCATGTCGACGGCCGAGAAAACCAATCGACCGATGAAACCCATCACGACGCCAAGGGCGACTTCCGCCACGGCGGCCAGAATCAATCCGGCGTTTCCGCCGGGCAGTTCCGCCACGTGCGGCACGAGGCCATAGAGCAAGGTCGCCAGCAGAGCGGAAATCGCCACGCGTAGCGTCACCGGCAGCGGCCGGCTGCCCAGCGTCGGGAGCAGCAGAATGATCCCGATCCCGCGAAGGAAAACCATCATCCAGGCGTAAAGAACGTCAACGGGCATGGTGGCGACGCCGTCAGCTCATTCTACATTCTGCATTCTTCATTCTTCCTTAGCCTGCGCTCCGCGCAGGCGTCAGTCAGTGTCCCATCGTTCCCATTTGGGTGAGCATGCGAATGGCGAATTCGCTGAGTGAGCGGAGCACCCACGGCCCGAGAAAGATACAGAGGCCACCGAGCGCGATGAGCTTCGGCGCGAAGGTCAGAGTGGCTTCCTGAATACTCGTGACCGATTGCGCCATGCTCGTGAGGAGACCGACCACGATCGTGACGATCAGGAACGGCGCGACCATGTAGAGCGCGAAGAGGATAAGATTCTTGAAGAGGTCGATGGCCATCTCTGGCGTCATGGTATTAAGGCGTTTTCCGAAACGAAGCGTGGCTCATTTCGGCGGTTAGAGGTGCAGGTGAAGACGCAAGAGAGCCGTTTTCTCGACGTCGGCGGCGGGCGACGGAGCGCCGCTTTCTCGACGTCGGCGGCTTGCAACGGAGCGCCGGCCTCCGGCCGGCAGACCTATCTAGCGTCCCGCGAAGCGGGACTGACTTAAAGATATTCCGGCCGGAGGCCGGCGCTCCGTTGCAAGCAGTGTCTGACGGCCGATTCTTCACAGCGTGAAACTCTGCACCAGGCTCTTCACCACGAGGTGCCAGCCGTCGACCAGGACGAAGAGCAGGAGTTTAAACGGAAGCGCCACCACGGTGGGCGGCATCATCATCATGCCGAGTGCCATCAGGACGGAGGACACGAGAAAATCGATGACCAGAAAGGGCAGGAAAAGCAGGAAACCCATCTGAAACGCGGTCTGCAGTTCGCTGATCACGAACGCCGGAATAACCACGCGCATCGGCAGGTCGTTCACCGACGTCGGACCGAAGCGGCCGAGTTCCAGAAAGAACTCCAGATCGCGCGTGCGCGTCTGCTTCAGCATAAAATCCTTCAACGGCACGGAGGCGCGATCGAAGGCGACGGACGACGTGATGGATCCGGCCATGTACGGCTGAATCGCTTCGTTGTTCACGCGGTCGACTACCGGACCCATCAGGAAAAACGTAAGGAAAAGCGATAGACCAATGATGATCTGATTCGAGGGCGCGGCCGGCACGCCGAGCGCAGTGCGCACGAAGCCGAGCACGATGACGATGCGGGTGAAGCTCGTCATCAGGATCACCATCGACGGCGCCAACGTGAGCAGCGTCATCACGATCACGATCTGGATCGCGACGCTCACGTCGCCGGGGCGATTCGTGCCCTCGAGGCCGATGTTCAGGCGAAAAGGCTGCGCGTTCGCCGGTGTAGTGCTGGCGGCACTACCGGCCGGAGCGTTGGCCGCGGGAATCGCCGGAGCGACTGGCGCCACGGGCAATGTAACGGTCGGCGGAGGCGGGTTGTTCGCCTGCGCGCGGGCGACGTCCGAGCTGGCAAAAAGAAAAAACGAAAAGACCAGAGCGCAGAGAATAGATGTGGAAAGAAAGCTGAACGCTGAAATGCCCCGCATGCGGTCTCGACGGTGCGGTTCGCGCGTACTTGCGCCGGCCGGGTCAAAAATTGAGCCGCAAGCGGAGTCGGCCGTCTTGGCCGTCTGCGACTGAGCGGTTGCGTCCGTCATCCTCAGTTGAACCGCGTTCGAACTGGCGGTGTGAAACGGTTTCACGGCTCCCCCTCCCCTTCGTCGAGCTTGGCCAGCATCTGGATTTGGCCGGCGGTGACGCCGAGAAGAAATTTTTTGTCCTCGTAACTCGCGACGACGAGGTACTGGCGATTTCCGAGCGGGCGCGTTTCGTCGACGTTCAGTTTGCGCGGACCGCGCGTGACAACGGAGACGCCGCGCCGCTTTTGCATCAGCACCCAGGCGCCGGCGCCCGCGAGCAGAAATGCGACCACGAGCAAATAAGAGCGGGACGAAGAACCGGTGGTTTTTCCGTCGATCGTGCGATCCGGATCGGTATCGGCGGCTTTCGGATAAATGATTTTGCCAGCGTTCGCAGGGGCGGCGGCAGGAGCCGGCGAAGGCGTGACGCTGGGCGCAGGCGTCGCGGCGGTACCGGGAGTCGTATCGGGCAGCGTGACGGTCGGCGCGGGTGTCTTCTCGGGTGTAGTGCCCGAAGCACTACGGCCTGAGTCCTCGGTTTTTGTAGTGCCGCTGGCACTACGGGCCGGAGCGGCCGGAGAATTTTCGTCTGCACTCATCGGCTGCGCCGTCGCCAAAACGACGCAGCCGATTACCACTAGCAGCCAGCGGGTGACGCTGGTAAAGGGGAGAAATTTCATGAAGCGATTGGGGTGGGGAAAACTTCGCCGCGGCTAGTCGGCGCCGTCTTTAACCGTCAGCCCGCCCGCGAGCCAACGAGTTCGGTAATCTTAATACCGAAGCTGTCTTCCACAACCACGACTTCGCCATAAGCGATCAATTTGTCGTTCACGTACAAACCAACCGGATCACTCGCGTGCTGCGACAGCTGGATGACCGCGCCCGGAGCGAGTTCGAGCACTTCTCGCATGGGCAGCTGGCACGAGCCGAGTTGGACCGTGACTTTGACTTTTACGTCGAGAACGAGATCGAGAGTTTTATCTTCCATGGGTAGGTTTCGGTTCCGCGAGTTCTTCGGCCGAAATTTTGCGAGTTAACTTTACGGCGACGCGGTCGCTGTCGAGTCCGACCGTGCCGACAAATTTGGGAGAGCCATTCAAGGCCACGCGGGTTTCTTCGACGATGTTGGCCGGCATTTCGATGACGTCGCCGACGCGAAGCTGCGTGATCTCACGCAGGGAAAGTTCAAACGCACTCCACTCGGCGCGCGCCGGAATGCTGATGCGCTCGTAAACTGGCTTCCACTCCGCCTTCAGGCTGACGGCGCCGGGCGTGGAGTCTTTCTGACGACGCGCCTGCATGGTCTTCACCATCGGCTCGATCGTGTAATACGGCACGCCGATCTGGATCGCTTCAGAGCAATCGCCGAAATTCGCCTCGATCGTGAGGCCTAGCATGATCGCGTCCTTCGGAGAGGTTTGCAGAAAACGGCCGTTGTTTTCGTGGCCGAGAACGGTGGGGTGCAACTCCTTCTCGTGCTTCCACTGATGGCACCATTCTTCGAGGACGATCATGATGATGTCCTCCAGCAGCGCGATTTCGATCTCGGTCAGATAGCGCTCCAACTTCACCGAGTGCCCGCGGCCGCCGAGCATGCGGTCGACCAACGTGAGCGCGAGGCGCGGATTGATGTCGAGAATGCCGACACCAAGCATCGGCTCGGCTTTGAAAAGACAAACGTGCGTCGGATTCGGCAATCCGTCGGCAAACTTCTGGTAGGTCAACGTCGTCAGCTTCGACATCTTCAGCGCGAATTCCATGCGCAGGAAGAGCGACAGACGTGCTTGCAGATAGCGGATGAAATCTTCGTGCAGCAGGCGCAGCCGGCGGAGTTCCACCTCGGTCAGGAAGACCGGATTGCGAAAATCGTAGGTCTCGATCTTCGGCGCGTCCGTGCCATCGACGCGTTTTCCGTCGGCGCGGAAGATCTGCTGCTTGGCTGGCGCGATCGCCTCCGACAACAGTCTATCGATCTCGCTCTGGTCGAGAACGTCGGACATCGGGGATTTGTTGTCGTCAGCCATGGCAGGTGCGCGGGGCGTGTATCCGAAAAAATATTACTGAACGACGAAGTCGGAGAAATAGATCTGTTCGACCGTCTTCTTTCCGATGGCCTGATTGTAAGCCACGATCAGTTTTTCGCGAATGAGATTTTTAGCGCCGGCTTCCTCGAGATCGGAAAGCGAAAGCGCGGAAAGAACATTCAGCGTGACATCGAGCAGCTGCGGCTTCTTGCCCTCGAACGTGCCGCGCAGATTCTTGTCTTCGCCAGTGACGAGGAAGGTCGTTTTCAAATAGCGCGTGCCCATCGTGCCGGAAAGGTTCACGACGACATTGGCGAACTCGTAGGTGTTGCTGGCGCCGCCTTCTTTTTTGCCGCCCTTGCCTTCTTTGCCTTCCTTGCCGCCCTTTTCTTCTTTAGCGGCTTCGGCATGGCCTTCTTCAGCGCCCGCGTCCTTGCCGAGCGAAGCTTCGGCCGGCAGCGCGAGCTGCTTCTTCAACTGCGGCAGCATGACGAATTGGACGACGGCAAAGCTGAGCACCGGAGCGAGAACCACGACGGCGATCAAGGGGATGAACGCGGCGATGCCCTTGCCCTTGGCCGGCGCGGATGCGGTGCTGGCCGCGGCTGCGGCAGCAGGATCTTCTTTGCCCTTCGCGGCTGCGGCGGGCGGCGGTGCTTCTGTTTTGGCGGCGGCCATTGACGATGCGAAAATTCAGGGAGCCACGCAAAACCTGCGTGGCTCAGTTTAGACGTTAGCGTTTCAAATTGACGATTTCCTGGAGGACTTCGTCGGAGGTCGTGATCAGACGCGAAGCGGCCTGGAAGGAGCGCTGCGTCGTGATCATGTTGGCGAACTCGTCGGTCAAATCCACGTTCGAGAGTTCGAGCGTGCCGCCTTCGATGTAGCCGAGGCCGCTCGCGCCGGCGCTGTTGTTCGAGGCGCTCAGCGTGAGGCCGCCGATCGGACCCGCCGCGGCCATGCCGGTGAAAAGGTTGTCGCCGTACTTCACCAGCGCGGTCGAGTCGGAGAAATTCTGGAGGAGAACCTTGTTCGTCGTCGTCGAGCTGCCGTCCGAGTAGAATTCGACGAGGTTGCCCAGTCGGTCGAAGCTGAAGGAGGACAACTCCGTGCCGGAGGGAGGCGTGCCGAGTTTGATATCGCCGAGCGTCGCGGGAGCAGCCGAGGTGGTGCCGCCAATCAAGCCCTGGAGGCGATAACCCTGAGCGGTGACGATGTAGCCGTTGCTGTCCGTACGAAAATCACCGGCGCGCGTGACGTATTGGTTACCGTCGACCGGGTTTCTCACGACGAAGAAACCGTTGCCGGAAATGCCGAGGTCGGTGTTCAAGCCGGTCGTGGTCAACGAACCCTGGGTGAACTGGGCCTCGACGTGCGAGATGCGGACACCGGTACCGACCTGCTCGGCGGTCAAGTTGGAGGCCACGCCGCTGGCCGGCGTGGAACCGCGCAGCGTGTTGGAAAAGCTGTCGGAAAAGCTGACGCGCGAGCCCTTGAAGCCCGTCGTGTTCACGTTCGCGATGTTGTTGCCGATCGTTTCGAGAGATTTCGTGAAGGCGTTCAGCGAACTGACGCCGGAAGTGAGGGTACCGATAAGTGACATGACTGTGAGAAGTTGAAGCTGTGGGTAGATGTAGGTTTGTTTTCTGGAAATTAGGCAGCGGGAGCGGTGACGGCGTTTTCGACGCGCACGACATTCGAGATGGGGTAAGACGTGTCCCCCACTTCGAGACGCATGGTGCCATCCGAAGAATCGAGGCCCGTGACCGTGCCGGTCGTGGTGCCGCCGTCCTTGTCGGTCACGAAGGTGACGGAGCGGCCGATCATCGCGCTCGCCGAGGCGAGATCGCTGGTGGCGCTCATTTTCGCGATGTTTTCGGACATCGCCTGGGTCTGCTGGAGCGTGGAAAACTGGGCCATTTGAGCGATGAAGGCGGTGTCTTCCATGGGCTTCATTGGATCCTGCTTGGAAAGCTGGACCGTGAGGAGCTTCAGAAAGTCATCCTGCCCGAGTTCCTTCTGCGGAATGCGCGCGCTGGTTTTCGCATCGGCGGCATTCGAGGGTGTCGAGTTCGTGCTCGTGATCGGCGTGGTAGACATGTTTGGAATCGTTAGGCGATGGCGTGGAGGCGACCCGGCGTCTGCTGCGGAAGCGTCGTGGCGGGAGCCGGAACACTCTTCGTTGTAGTGGAAGCGGCACTACGCGAAGAACTGAACCCCAGGGAGCGCTCGAACGAAGTCGATTGCTCGGCGGAGCGTTGCTGACGGGAAGAATCTCCGCCGGCATTTGAACCGGAGAAACTCGAGGAATTGAAAAGCGGGTCGGCGAACTTGTAGCCGCGCTGCTCGGCGTTGCCGCCGTTCGAGCCGGACTGATTCTTCCACTCGCTGGAAATCGCGGCGCGGAGTTCGTCGGAATCGGTCTTGAAGGTGGTGTGCACCGTGCCGTCGCGATATTCGACGCGGACGGAGAGGCGTTCGTTGTCGCCGACCTTGAATTTGACCTCGACGGAATTGCGCTCGATCGAGGCGACGCCGTCGGCGATCTGGCGGATCTCGTGGACCAGGTCGCTCGCATGAGAAACCTGCACGGCGGCCGCGGAGGACGAATCGCTTGTATCCGCGGCAACACTACCGGCGCGAAGCTGCGTCGCCGTAAGTTCGGCGAGCGGCAGGGCGGCAGAATTGCGCAGTTCGGTACTCATGTTTTTGCCCCAGTTTGCAGCGCTCGTGCCAACTCGTTCGGACTTTGTGCTAAGTGCCTCATCAGACGCAGTTAAAGCCTTGTTTTTCCCGGCAAGGTCTAAGGTCTTATCCCCAGCAAGCGACTGTCTGAGGCTGCCATCGGCAAATTTTTCCTGAACCGCGCGAGCGCCCAAAAGATTCATCGAGCGAGTGGTGCCGACTGTGGGATTGCCGGCAGTTGCGGAGGCGTTCGCCGCGGTGTTTGCGGCTGCATTGGCATTCGCGGTCGCGGAGGCCGTCGCATCGGCGGCGGCGCTGTCGGCGGCCTGGCTCTGCGCAGCGGCCGCAGCGGAGGCGGCATTATCGGTCGCCGTGGATGTCGCGCCGTTTGGCTGGGTGCCTGGAACTGCCGTAGTCGCAGGCGCTGTCGTGCTGGCAGAGTTTGCCGAGGTCGTGGCGGCGGCCGCGGCAGAAGAATCGGAGGACACAGCGAGAGCAGCGGCGGCGTCAGCCGACGATTTTGCTGCGTCGGCGGTCGCCACGGTGGCCGTGGCGGCGGAGGTGGCGAGAGCGGCACCGGCCGTTTGGGCTGCTTGCGCGACCTGGTTGGCGGAAGCGGCGCCGGTCATTTCGGTCGCGGTCGCCGAGGCGTCCGCGGCGGTTGGAGTCGCCACAGGAGCGGCGGCAGCGGCTACTTTTTGAAAAGCCGAAACGAAACGGCTGTTGGCCGCGGCTGAATTTGCGGTGGTCGCGGAGTTCGAAGGGGGGAAGGTGCCGGGAACTCGAGTCGCGCTCGCGTTCGCATCGGCCGCGCCGGTCGCCGACCCCTGAGCGTCAGGAGACGTCGGGAACGTGCCGGGGACTTGGGTGAGCAACTGGCGCATGCTCGTGTTGCCGAGGGCGGAGCCGCTCGGGCAGCTCGACTGAACCTCGTCGCCATTCACGGCGTTGCCATTGGCGGGCGGAGTCTGCGGAGCAGCGGGCGCCTGCGCCATCATCGCGAGCGCCGCAGCGACTTGATCGTCGGTCGGCTTGCGATCGTCGGTCTTCGACTTTGGCGCCTCATCATCATCCGCGTCGGTGGCCGCCGGATGTCTGTCGACCTGGGAAAAGACTTCGGAAAACGTGCTGCTGTCCGCGGCCGTCGAGTCAGGCGCGCCGGACGTGGACACGGGGGCCGCTTGTATCGGGAAATCCGATACAGGAGCAGGCATGCTGGAATTGGAGGAACACGGAGACATGGGAGCGAATCGCCCTTCCTTGGGCAAAAATTGCTCGTGCCATCCGTGGTACGAGTGGGAATTGGGACGATTTTTGGCCCGCGAATCACACGAACCACACGAAACACGTTCTGAATATTTCCCACGGAACACACGGATGGCACGGAAAGGGGAAGTTTTCATTCCGCGCCTTCGGTGTATTCCGTGGGAAAATTCTGAGGATCGAATTCGTGTGGTTCGTGTGATTCGTGGGCCTAAATCGGTATTAAAAAATTCTAAGGCGTGCTGGCGGTCTTGGCCGCTTTGTAGAGGCGAAGTTTTTCAGAGAGAACGGCGGCGCGTTTCGCGAACACCGGATCGGCCGCGGCCTGCTTGCCCATCTCCTCGAAGAGCGGACTCACGACGTCGGTCTTCATCAACGAGAGGAGCTTCACGACCTGGCGGTCATCCATCTCCTTGAAAATCGCGAGCGTGGCCTTGGGCGTGAGATTGCTGTAGATGGAGGCGAGCGACTTCAGGTTCTTCAGCTCGTCGGCCTGGATCTCGATCATTTGCGTGCCGATTTCCGTGCGGAGCGCTTCGAGTTCCTGGCGCTGTTTCGCGAGCTCGGCCTTCTCCGCATCGAAACGGCTTTCGCGAGCGGCGAGTTCTTCTTCGCGCTTCTTCAGCGCGGCTTTCGAGTCTTTCAACTCGTTCGAAAGATCGTCGATCTCCAGCGTCCAGAAATCCCATGGCGCATCGGGGCGGTTAGCGTGAACCGTCTTCGCGCGCGCCTCGCGGGCGTGTTTGACCAGCGGCACCGCGATTTTCCAGAACCAGCCGACGCCCGTGCCGACGCCGAGAACGAGCCCCAGCGCCATGACGATGATTGGATTACTCGCGATCTTGCTCATGACAGATTTTGGGAGGCGGCGTGGGAGGCGGCGCGGGCGACGACGGCATTGGTGCGATCGTCGAGGGCGGCCTGATTTTCACGCTCGACCTCGCGGGCATGCGTCTGGCGCGCCTTGGTTTCGAGATTTTCAATGACGCGAACGTCGCGACGCGACTCGAGCCAGGCCTGGCGCGCGGCTTCGAGCGCCTGACGCGCGGTGGAAACTTCCGCTTCGGTCTTGGTCGCGAGCACGGTTTCCTGGCGCAACGCCTCGAGGAAACCCGCCTCTTCGGCCGGGCGAAAAGACTGACCGCGACGCGAAACGAGGAGTTGTTCGAACTCGGCGAGGCGGGCGCGAATGGCCTTCAGTTTCGCTTCCGCTTCCATGAAAACCTGGACGGCGGCGGAGAAACGTTCACGAGCGCGGAGTTCGGCGAGATTGCGGACCGTCGCGACCGTGCGGAGAGGAAAGCGAAACTTCTTCATGCGACGATTTTCTGGAGATTGCCAAAGCTCTCGGCGCGCGGCACGCGCTCGTGGACGGATTGGCGGAGGAATTTTTTCAGCGGCGCGTTCAGCGCGACGGCTTTGTCGAGCTCCGGATTCGTGCCCTTCTGATAGGCGCCGATCGTGACAAGATCTTCGTTGCGGCGATAGATCGCGAGGTGTTCGCGACCGCGCGCCGCGACTTCGACTTCCTCAGGCGTGCAGACGTCGCGCGTGAGACGGCTGATGCTTTCGAGCACGTCGATCGCGGGATAATGATTCGCGTGAGCCAAGGCGCGCGACATGACGATGTGTCCGTCAAGGATACCGCGCACGGCGTCGGCCACGGGTTCGTTCATGTCATCGCCCTCGACGAGCACGGTGTAGAGCGCGGTGATCGCGCCGACTTCGCCGGCGCCGGTGCGTTCGAGCAGGCGCGGGAGCAAAGCGAAAACGGAAGGCGTGTAACCGCGGGTGGCGGGCGGTTCGCCGACGGCGAGACCGATCTCGCGTTGCGCCATGGCGAAGCGCGTGACCGAGTCCATCAGGAGCAAGACATTCTTGCCCGCGTCGCGATAAGCTTCGGCGATTGCGGTCGCGGTGGTGGCGGCGCGCAGGCGGAGCGGCGCGGGCGTGTCGCTGGTGGCGACGACCACGACGCTGCGGGCCATGCCTTCCGGACCGAGATCCTTCTCGATGAATTCGCGCACTTCTCGACCACGTTCACCGACCAGCGCGATGACCACGACATCGGCTTCGGCGCCGCGGGCGATCATGCCCATGAGCGTCGACTTACCCACGCCGGAGCCGGCGAAGAGACCGAGACGTTGGCCGCGGCCGAACGGGATAAACGTATCGATGGCGCGGATACCGGTGATGAAAGGAGATTTGATGCGCTGGCGGCGCAGTGGGTGCGGCGGGCGGCCGTTGCCCTCGGAGCGCGAGGCGGGCAGCATGCCGAGACCATCGTAAGGCTTGCCGAGCGGATCGATTACGCGGCCGAGCAGATGGTCGCCGATGAGGGGCAGCGGCGGGCGGTCGCAGGCGGCGACCTCGCAGCCCGCGTGCAGGCCGGCGGTTTCGCCGAGCGGCATGAGCAACACGCGTTCGCCGCGGAAACCGACAACCTCGGCCATGACGGAAAAATTATCGCGATCCGAGCGGAGCTGGCAGAGTTCGCCGAGACCGACATTCGGGCCTTCCGATTCGATGATCAGCCCCGTCACACCCGTGACGCGTCCCAAACGGCGCGCCGCCGGCATCGCTCGAACCTGCGAGCGAAGGGCATCGATCATGGGGACAACGGAATTCATTAAGGCGAAGGATGAATTAAGAAGGAAGAATGCAGAATGGCGGAAGCCGTCAGGCCGCGGGGAGTGGCTCAGTTCGGAAGTTAACCGCAATCACCGTTCCGGCCTCAGTGGGTAGGGCGAGGGAAGGCAAAGGATGAATGAAGAAGGAAGAATGTAGAATGGTGGTTTCGACCTCAGTGGGTAGGGCGAGGCCTCTGGACGAGCCGCGTTGGGCGTTGTCGAAAATATAAATGTTGTTTGCGTGACGGCGCGGTGAGCGGCTCGTCCGGAGGCCTCGCCCTACCTCGGAGGGTTTGGCATTCTGCATTCTGCCTTCTGCATTCATCATTTGCCTTTCAAGCGCTCAGGAGTTCGCGCGAGAGCGCTTCTAGTTTGGCTTGGCGGCGGGCGTCGGTCAGGCCGAAGCGGCTGCGCACTTGGCAATCGCCGGAGCCCAGCGTCGCGTCGGGCGTGATCTTCAATCCGGGAAAACGGTTTTTCCACGCGGGGGAAATATCTTCGAGCAACGTCACGTCCCGCGGGGCGAGGAAGAGCTCGAGGCCGTCGCGCTCGGGATAAAGTTGCGCGAGCGTTTCCTCGCAAAGGCGCTGGATCTGCTCCGCGCTCGGTTCGAAACCGGCGAGCAAACGGCGCGCGAGTTCCACGGCGAGCGACGGGAGCGTGTCGCGCAGTTGACCAAAGAGATCGGTCTCCGCATTCGAAAGTTTTTGAAAAAGCCCTTCCTGCAGCGACTGCACTTCCGCGCGAAACTCGACGAGCTGCTGGCTCGCGAACGCGCGCGCCGCGTCCGAGCCTTCCTCGTAGGCACGAGCGCGGATGGCAGCGACTTCGGTTTCGCTGTACATTTTCGAAGCCTGCCCAGGCACGGAGACCGCGATGAGAGGCCGATCGAAAGCGACGAGATGGCGGATCATTTGAGAAGTTAGGTTTATTGAACGACGGCGCTGTCGTTGCCGCCGTCGAGCGAGATGGAGCCTTCTTCTTCGAGACGGCGGACCACCTGGATGATGGCATCCTGGGCGATTTCGACGTCCTTGAGGCGCACCGGACCGAGCATGCCGATTTCGTCGCGCAGGCTTTCCGCGGCGCGCTTGGAAATGGATTCGTAGATCTTTTCCTTGAGGGCTTCGGAGGCCGACTTCATCGACGTCGCGAGATTGGCCGAATCGACTTCGCGGAGGACGCGTTGCAGATCCGCCGCCGCGAGGCGTCCGAGATCTTCGAACGAGAACATCTTCTTGCGAATGGCGGCGCCGAGGTTGGCGTTGCGCTCTTCGAGGCGGGCCAAAAGATTTTTCGACGTTTCCTTGTCGATGCCGTTGAGCAGATCCGCCACTGCGCGCACGCCGCCGGAGCGGTGGTAGGTCGGGCGGACCTTGTTGTCGAAATGCTTGCTCAGGTTGCGCACGATCTTGCTGACCAGATCGAGCGAGGTGGAATCGATCGTGCCGAGGCGCTCGACGACTTCTTCGCGGAGGTCCGGGCTGAGCAGACCGAAAATCTGCGCGGACTTCGAACCGTCGAGATACGAGAGCACAAACGAGATCGTCTGAGGCTGCTCGTTCTTGATCAGGTTGTAGATCTGGCGGCCTTCCATTTCGGAAATTTCCTTGATGACCTCGACCGCGGTGCCCGCGGGTCCGAGGCGGCCGATGATCGTGCCGGCTTTATAGTCGCCGCGTGCGATCTCAAGCGTGCGGCGCGCATAGTCCAAACCGCCGAGAGTGGAGGTGACGCTCTCGCCGATGATGGGGGAAAATTCTTCCAGCGCTTTTTGACGGAGGGCGTCCGAGACCATCGGATACTGCGCCATTTCGCGGCAGAGCATTTCGATCTCGGAGTCGTCGAAATTGCGCAGCACTTCGGCGGCGGCTTGCGGGCCGATCACGACCAGGAAGATCGCGAGCTTCTGCTGCCGCGAGAGTTTCGAATAATCGGGTTCGGTGCTGAGAGGCATGGCGTCAGTTCTTCTTCACCGCGACCCAGTCGCGCAGCGCGGTGCCGATGTTGGCGGGTTTCGCGCGGATCAATTCGTTGAGCATCTCGGGCGAGAGCGTGCCGTTGGTCTGCAAGGCGCGTTTCGTCGCGTCGGGGGCCTCGGCCAGAAGCTCCATCGGAACGGGTTCGACCTTCTGCTTCTTCATCATCTTCCAGAAGACGAAGAGGACCATCGCGGCGATCACCACGCCGATGTAGCGGCTGCCGGTTTCGAGCCAGCCCTGGACGCGGGTTTCCTTCTGAATCTTTTGAATCTCCTGGGAAATCGGCTCCGTCTGGAACGCCATTTCCTGCAGACTCACGAGCGAGTCGACCGATTGTCCTGGCGCGGCTTTCAGGCCGAGCGCGTTGATCACGATCTGGCGCAGAGCGGCCAATTCTTCCGGAGTGCGTTTGAGAGGTTTGCCGTCGGCGCCCACGCCGCGTTCGGCGAGGAAAACAGAGGCGGTCAAACTCTTCACCGTGCCCGGCTGGCGGGTGACATTCGTGACGCTGCGGCCAATTTCGTAAGAGGTCGTGCGGTTCTTGCGCGTCGAGTCCGTGACATTGGAGGGGCGGGTCGGCGTCGCGGCATTCTTCGTCGCGTCGGCCGTGCCTTCGCCGCCTTTGTCGGGCGTGTTGGCGGAGATGCCGACGCCGCCGCCGGGGCGCGTTTCCGTCGTGTTGCTGGTATCCTCGACCGTGGTCTGGCTGCGGACGACCTGGCCTTCCGGATCGAATTTTTCCTGCACGAGCGTGGTCGCCTCGGTGTCGATTTCGGCGGAGACGCGGACGATGGCGTTGTTCGCGCCGACGACCGGGATGAGCATGCTTTCCACCTTCTTCGCGAAATAATCTTCAACCTGCGCGCGGTACTTCATCTGGCTCGAGGCGGTGCCGAGCGTCGGGTCCTGGCGTAGTTCTTCCGACAATACACGGCCGCGCTGATCGACCACTGCGACCTGATCGGGCTGAAGGCCCTGCACGGCGTTGGCCACGAGGTGGCGGATGGAGTTGACCGCATCCATCTCCATGCGCGGCGTGGCGAGCTCGACGAAAACGGAGGCGGTTGGCTTGAGATTCTGGTCCGTGAGCAGGAGGCGATTTTCCGGCTGAACGATCATGACGCGCGCGCTGCGCACGCCTTCGAGCTGGGAAATGGTGCGGGCGAGTTCGCCCTGGAGAGCGCGGAGGTAATTCGTGCGCTGGACGAAGTCGCTGAGGCCGAACTGGCCCTTGTCGAAAATTTCAAAACCGACGCCGTCGCCGGTGGGCAGGCCCTTGGAGGCGAGCTCCATGCGCATGCGGTAAACCTGATCGGAAGCGACGTAGACCGTGCTGCCGCCGTTGGTCACCTTGTGCGGAATGTTCTGCGACTGGAGCTGGCTGATGATGGCGGCGGCGTCCTTTTCGGAGAGGCGGCCGTAGAGCAGCTGCATGTCCGGGCGCTGCGACCAGAGGACGAGCGCGACGAGACCGGCCGTGACCACGAGTGCCGCGATGACGAGCGAGACGCGTTGGTTGAGGCCGAGTTCTTTCCAGAGACCGAGCAGAGATTGGGCGACGTTTTTCATCGAGCGGTGAACGCGAAAATGGGGTGGTACAACTCAGCGGTTAGGCCTGCATGCGCATCAGTTCCTGATACGACTCGACGACCTTGTTGCGGACTTCGACCATGAGTTGAAAAGCGGTGCCGGCCTCCTGCATCGCGATCATCGACTGATGCAGCTGGTCATTTTTGCCGAGCAGCACGTCCTTGGTCAGCGAGGCCGCCTCGTTCTGCTTGGAGTCGACGCTCGAGATGAGATTCTCGACCATCTTGCCGAAGCCGCCGGGCTGCGCGCCCGTCGTTCCGCCGGTGGAGATGCCGGGCAGCTTGACCGGGCCCGTGGGCGAGTCGGTGCGCGTGGGCTGCAAACCGCTCAGCAGGGGATTTTGGTAAGCGCCGATGGAACTGATGAGAGCCATGAGAAGGAGAATTTTGACCGGGGAGCGCGGAGATTACTTGCCGATGTCGAGAGCCTTGAGTGCCATCTGACGGGCGTTTTTCACGACGCTGAGATTGGCTTCGTAAGCGCGGGAGGCCGTCATCAGGTCGACCATTTCGTAGGCCATGTTGACGTTCGGCATCGTGACGTAGCCGTCCTTCGACGCGTCGGGATGCTGCGGGTCGTAAACGCGCGTGCCCGGCGTAGGGTCGGCTTGGATACTGGAAACCCGGACGCTTTGCGTCGGCTTGCTGTCGGCCGAGGTGCCGGTCTGGCGGATCAACTCGGTTTCGAAGGAGACGATCTTGCGCTGGTAGGGAAGTCCGTCCGGGCCGCGCGTGGTTTGCGCGTTGGCGATGTTTTGCGCGACGATGTCGAGGCGGGTCTTCTGCGCGTTGAGCGCGCTGGCGGTGACATCGATGCCGGAGATGAGGTTCATGAAAGCGAAGGCTGAAGGAAAAAGGCGGAAGGCTGAGCGCGTGAGGTTAAGCGCGGCCCGTGATGGCGAGTTTGAGCTGCTTCAGGTTGCGGCTCACCACTTCGGTTAGGTAATCGTACTCGACCGTGTTCTTGTTCATATCGAGCATCTCGCGCTCGATCTCGACGTTGTTGCCATCGGGGCGGACGGAGCGGGAGTGACGGTCTTCGACGAGGGAGGGCTTGATGTCGGCGGTGTCGGCCGCGAAATCTTTCGTGCCGCTTTCCAGCTTGGCGCGCAGTTGCGTCGCGAAATCGGTGTTCACCTCGACGCGGCGGTAGCCCGGCGTTTCGGCGTTGGCGATGTTCGAAGCGATCGCATTCTGACGCAGCACCGAGGCATCGAGCATTTTGCGCGCGAGCTGGTAGGTGTTATCAGATTGGAAAATGGGATCGACCATTGGCCCCGCATTTAGCGATGCGCGTGCCAGCTCGGAAAACGCCTTCGCAACCCGCTGTTTTTCCGGCGATTAAAAATTTCAGGGGGTTCACCCCAGATCGTTCCGGGAAAAATGCCCGACCGGCGGTTTAGGCCCGCGGAATATTTTGCCTAGCCGAGCAGGAGTGGCCCACGAATCACACGAAACACACCAAACCAGAAAACTTATTTCCCACGGAAAGCCCCGAAACCACGGAAAATACCTAAACCAAGTTCGGATTTTGAATTTCCTCCGTGTTTTCCGTGCATTCCGTGGGAAATATTCAGCGGTTCGATTCGTGTGCTTCGTGTGATTCGTGGGCCTCTCCAGGTTCGAACCTTCTTCATTAGCGGGCGAATGCGCCGATAGACTCGCTTACCCCGACTATGAGGGACAGCGACTATCAATTCATCCGCGAACTCGTTTACAGCCATAGCCGGATCAATCTGGGTCCCGATAAAAAGGAACTCGTCTCCGCGCGTTTGGGCAAACGGCTGCGCGAAACGAAGATCACCTCGATCAGCGACTACTGCCGCTATCTGCAGGGGCAGGGCGACACGGAGGAGCTCTCTCACCTCATCGATGCGATCTCGACGAATTACACGTTCTTCTTCCGCGAGATCGAACACTTCGACTTTCTCACCCGCGTCATCATTCCGGAAATGACCGAGCGGCGCGTCCGCGAGAAATGGCAATCGTTCAATGTCTGGAGCGCAGCCTGCGCCTCGGGCGAGGAGCCTTATTCCATCGCGATCAGCCTGGCGGAAACCTTTGGCTCAGCGCCGAAGTGGCCGTGGCGCATCGAGGCGACTGATATTTCGCACAAGATTCTCCAGCGGGCGCGCGTCGGAGTTTACCGCGAGGAAGCGGTCAGCAAAGTGCCGAAGCCGGCGCTGCGCGCGCACTTCCAAAAAGGTTTCGGTCCGCAGGACGGAAACTACCGCGTGAAGCAGCACATCCAGAACGGGGTGACCTTTCGCCAATTGAATCTGCTCGAAGGCGCCCCGCCTTTCACCGAGCCGTTTCACCTGATTTTCTGCCGCAACGTCATGATCTACTTCGATCGCAAGACGCAGGAGGAGTTGATCGCGCGCCTCGTGCAGCGCCTCGTGCCAGGCGGCTATCTTTTTGTGGGTCACTCCGAAAGTCTGAGCGGCCTCAAGCAGACACTCGAAACGGTGAAGCCCGCCATTTACCGCAAGCCGGCGCGCTAATCCAAAATCCCCATGCTTCACCGTAGAATCCGCGTGCTCGTCATCGACGACTCGGCCGTCGTGCGCAAATTGGTCACTGAGGCTCTCGCCGCCGATCCCGAGATCGAAGTGGTCGGCACCGCGATCGATCCATATCTGGCGCGCGACAAGATCGTGCAGCTCAAACCGGACGTGCTCACGCTCGACATCGAAATGCCGCGCATGGACGGCATCACATTTTTGAAGATCATCATGCAGGAGCGTCCGC
Source organism: Opitutaceae bacterium (assembly GCA_035765635.1). Classification (GTDB taxonomy): domain Bacteria; phylum Verrucomicrobiota; class Verrucomicrobiia; order Opitutales; family Opitutaceae; genus EW11. The sequence continues at coordinate 58,136 of DASTWZ010000047.1, read as the reverse complement.
TCCCGGTGATCATCATGAGCTCGCTGACGAAGACGGGTTCGTCGCACGCGATCGAAGCGCTGCGCCTCGGCGCGGTGGACGTGCTCGGAAAACCGGGCGGCTCGTATTCCTTCGGCGATCTCGGTCCGCAGCTGATCACGAAAATCAAGGCCGCGGCCGTGGCGAAAATCCGCCGCCCTGCCCCGACGCGTCCGCCTTTTCAAAAAGGCATCGATCCCGCGCCCCTCATCGGCCGGGCCCGCACGAATTTTTCTAACGAGTCAAATACGCCACTGTCGACGCCGCGTGTCTCGCTGCCGCCGCGCCCCACCCTGGCGCCCGCCAACTCGGGTTCGACTCCAGGCGTGAGCCGTCCGCCTTTTCGCCCGAGCATCTCGGCGAGCGTGCCCTACGATCCCATGCGCCGGCTGATCGTGCTCGGCGCCTCGACGGGTGGCACGGAAGCGTTGCGCGAAGTCCTTCAACTTCTGCCCGATAACCTGCCGCCGATCGCGATCGTGCAGCACATCCCTGCGCATTTCTCGCGCGCCTTCGCGGAACGCCTGAATGGCGTGTGCGCCTTCGATGTGCGCGAAGCGATGGACGGCGATCTGCTCGTGCCCGGCCTCGCGCTCGTGGCTCCGGGAAATTTCCACATGATGCTGCAGTGGACGGGTCAAACCTACCGCGTGCGCGTCGCCGATGGCCCGATGGTCTGGCACCAGCGTCCCGCCGTGGACGTGATGTTCAAGTCGGCGGTCGATATCGCCGGACAAAACGCCATCGGCGGCATTCTGACGGGCATGGGCAAGGACGGCGCGGAAGGCTTGTTGCGTCTGCGGGAAAAAGGGGCGGTGACATTCGCCCAGGACGAGGAGACCAGCGTGGTCTACGGCATGCCGAAGGTCGCCTGGGAAATGGGCGGAGCGCAACGCCAGCTGCCGCTCGACCAGATCGCAGATTTTATTGTTCACGCAGCGTCCAATCCTCCTCCGAGCGCCAAGGCGTCGCTCATTTCCAATGCCGGTGTCTGAACCCTTTCTCACGAGTCATTTCAAAGACGATCCTCTGCCCGCTCGCGCTGCAGCCTGGCCCAGCGCCCAGCGCAGTCATGCCGGCGCCGCGCGCAATGCCTGGTCAGGTGTCCCCGCCGCCACGGCGCGCACGACACCTCCGGAATGCGCGCAGTTCGTGCTGCGGATGGACGACACCATCGTGTCGCACAAACTCAGCGGCACGCCGCATTGGTTCTTTCAACGCGTCGACCTGGTCGGTCAATCGCTGCGCAGCCTGCTCTGCGCCACGCGGCCCGACTGGAACGCGCACCTGCCCGAGCGTATCAGCGAATCCGATACACCGATTTTTCTTCCCGAGGCCACGCCCGGAGTCGCCGGCGTGGTGCTGGCGCTGCGCCGCCTGCGCCATGAGAATTTGCTCTTCGTCACGCTCGCGCCCGAGCTCGCGCCGGAGGAACAATTGCGCGAAACCGGGCTCGGCGATCTGACGCCCGATTCGGCGAGCTTCACGAAACTTTTTCTCCGCCTTCGCAGCGTCGAGAGCCGCCTCGAGCACTATCTCGCGCATTTGCCCGGCGTGGCGTTTCATCAGCGCGCCGATCTCTCGTTCGTGTTTGTCGGCGCAGGTTGCGAATCGCTTCTCGGGGTCGACGGCTCCGTCCTTACGCGCGACAGCCAGAGTCTGCTGCGTCTGATTCATCCCGGCGACGAGCGTTCCTATTATCAGGAACTCGATCGCAACGCCAAGGCGACGAAACCGTTCAGCTTGGTTTATCGCGTGGTCAATCCGCAGACGCACGCCTGCCTCTACGTGCTCGATGTGCGTTCGCCGGTGCGCTCGGCCAGCGGTTTGTTGCTCGGCTACGAAGGCGTGTGGCTCGACATCACTCGCCAGAAAATCGCGGAGCACGAACTGACGACGCGGGCCTGGAAAGAAAATCTCTCCGCGCTGACCAGCGGCCTGCTCGACGATTTCAGCAACGTGATGACGGGGATCATTTCCTTGAGCGAACTCTACCACTCGACGCTCGCGGAAAATCATCCGTTGCGCGACGGGCTCTCGTTGATCCAGGAAAATGCCGGCAATGCGCAGCGCCTCGTCGGCCGCATCATCGAGTTGAGCCGCGAACCGTCTGGCGACCGGACCTACGGCAACCTGGCGAAGATCATCCGCGATCAGGTTGACCTGTTGAAAATCATTTTGCCTCGCGGCGCGCACATCACGCCGCCGCTCTCCGCGGGCGATTGGCCGGTGTGTATCGACGAAACCGCGTTTCGCCAGGTGCTGGTCAATCTGACGACGAACTCGCGCGACGCGATGCGAGCGACACCCGGCGAGATTAGGATTCTGCTCCGGCGTATTGGTCCAGGGGATACACCGCTCGTCGATACCGTGCCGCGGCTCATTTCGCCGACGGTGCCGATGATCGAAATGGTTTTTGCCGACAATGGCGCGGGCATCGCGCCCGCTCATCTCGCGCGAATTTTCGACCCTTTCTTCTCGACCAAAACCGGCAACCGCGGCGCGGGCCTCGGCCTTTATAATGCGCGGCTCTTCGCGGAAGCGCACGGGGGTCAGATCGCGGTGCGCAGCATGACCGGCCGCAGCACGGAAATCGTTTTGCTCCTGCCGCTCGCCGATCTGTCGGTGCTGGCGGGGACGACGACGCCGTTGCCCGTCGCCTCAGGCAAACGCGTTCGCACGCTGTTGCTCGACGTGGATGGGCACGAGGAAGCGCCCCTAACCGATGCGTTGCGCCAACGACTTTGGGACGTGCGCGGCGTTTCGACGCCCGAGCATGCGCGAAAAATTCTGCGGCAGGAAGGCGTGCGGCTCGATGTGCTGCTCGTCCGCCAGAGCAAGCACCCGAATCAGGAGCGGATGTTCTTCGCGGAAATTCGCCGCGATCATCCCGGCCTGCCAATCGTTTTGCTCGCTTCCACGGCGCGCATCGAAGACGTGCCGACCGCGCTGAGGACTCAGGTTGACCTTGTGCTTTCGCCTGGCATACGTGACGCGGATGCGGTCGATTCCCTGGTCAAGCTGCTCCGCCTGACATGATTACGAGTGACTCTAGTTCCGCCGCGTCCCTGCTGATCGTCGATGACGAGCCGATCGTGCTGGCCGCGTTGAAGGAAACCCTCGAGCGCGAGAAATATCACGTCGTCGCCACGACGAGCGCGTCCAAGGCGCTGGAGATTTTGCGCGATCGCGAGTTTGCCGTGATCATTTCGGACCAGCGCATGCCCGAGATGATGGGCCTGGATTTTCTGATCGAGAGCAAGAAGCTGCGGCCGCTTTCATCGCGCATCTTGATCACCGCGGTCCTGTCGCTGCCGACGATCGTCGACGCGATCAACAAGGGTGAGATTTTCCGTTTTGTGGCGAAGCCCTGGCTGCGCGAAGAGCTGACCACGACGGTCAAGAACGCGATTCATCGCTACGAGCTGATCGTGAAAAACGATCTGCTCACGACTGAGACGACGCGGCTGAACGAGCAGCTCAAGATCGCCAACGCCGCACTGGCTTCGCAGGTGAAAAACCTCGAGGCGCAGAAGGTGGAACTCGACCGCGTGAATCGCGATCTCGCCCAGAGCTACGAGCACTCGCTCGATCTGTGCGCGCGCATTCTCACGACGTACGATCCGCTGCTCGGCGGCCAGACGAAGGCCATGGTCGAGATCGCCAAGAAGATGGCGAACACGGAGCACTTCAATGATGACGAGCGTCATGTTCTCACGACGAGCGCGTGGTTGTGCGAACTCGGCTTGATCGGCGTCGGTCGCGAGTTGCTGCGAAATTTCCGCTCCGCGCCGCACCGTCTGAGCGAGCGCGAGCTGTCGACGCTGCACAGTCATCCCATTTACAGCCAGACCTTGGCGTCGTTCGTCGATAGTCGTGCGGCGGTGGGTGAAACGATCCGCGCGCACCACGAGCGCTGGGATGGCGCCGGTTATCCGGATGGTTTGAGCGGCATGGCGATTCCGTGGACGGCGCGCTGCCTGGCCGTCGCGGTGTGGTTCGTCGAATCCGGCCTCTCGCGCGATCAAGCGATCGAGAACGTCGTCGCCGAATCCGGCAAAGCGCTGGATCCGGAGGCGGTGCGGTTGTTCTTGAAAGTGACGCACCTCCTGCAGCTCCCGCGGCAGGTGAAGGAAATTCTATTGGACGAGCTGGAGCCGGGCATGATTTTGGCGAACGGCCTATACAGCCCACACGGCCTCCTCCTAGTCGGCGAAGGCCAGACCCTGAGCAACGCGATGATCTCGAAGATCAAGAATCACAACCTGATCGACCCGATCAGTCAGCGGTTGTTGGTGTATTCGTAAGACAAAGTAAGAATTAAGAAGGCAGAATGCAGAATGGCGGAGGGTTTTCCGCATTCTTCATTCTGCCTTCTACATTCATCATTAGGCGCGGGGCCCGCGCCGTAAGCCCTCTCCGGGCCCATACCCGCGCCGCAAAAAAAAGCGCCCGGCCTGGGCTTTCGCACCAGGCCGGGCTGACCACAACACCTGCAATATGACGCTCGGCTTTCACCGAGCGCTCGGCGCCAGCATCACTTGGCGCCATCACTTCTAACGGCTCGAAGTTGTACCACTTTAATCGAAAAAGCGAGCGCGGCGTGGCCTAAAAACCGCGAGATTTTGCGCTGAGGCGGCTCGTGGAGCGCAGGCGTCCCGCCTGCCAACCCTTCTACGGCGGCGCAGCCGCGGACTCACACGATACTAAACTTCTCCGTCCGATCCGGCAGCTTCAACGTCACCTGGCCCGTCCCGATCTCCAGGTGCACGGTGCGATTCACGCTGCCGCCCAAGTCTTGGCCGACAACGTTCAGGTTGTTCGCTTTCAGGTAACGCTGCACCGCGACGCTGTTCCGCTCGCCGATCTTAAAAGGGTCCGCGCCGTTCAACACGCTCGCGCCACCGGCCAGGAAAATCCGCAACCTCGACGCGTCCGCCCGAACACCGGTGAGGCTCTTGAACAACATCGGCATGCCCGTATTCGCGAACATGGCAGGTTGCTTGGCCGCTTTGTCCGGCGAAATACTGCCGTCGGGCAGCATGATGTGAAGAATGCCGCCGGCGTGAGCGCTCGGGTCGTACGCCACGATGCCCACGCACGAGCCAAGCGCGTACGTGCTCAGGGTCACGGTCTCGTTGTTCGAGACCGCCATGTCCCCTACGCCGATCACGACGCGTTGGGAAAAGAGTGCTGAGATTGTCGGTGCGCCAGCCATGGTTTAGGAAGGTCGGTCGTCGCGGCTCGCCGCCTTGGACTTTGATTAAATTTAAATCAGGAAAATGGGGAAAAAGTTGAAGAGAGCGGCCGCCAGCTAGCCGGCCAACGGCCGCCCTCAGTAACGCACAACACCACTTAGCTCATCGCTTCAAAAGCTGAGAGCGCCGTGCGTAAGTTTTTCGCGAAGCAGCTTCCCGGCTTTTTCCAATACATCCGGAATGCTCGCTTCCAAAATTTCAGGTGTGAACCCCCACTCGATGAGGAGTTGAGAGTTCAGTTCGAACAGAAATCCGTCCTCCGCGGCGCCCGCGCCGATCGTTACCGCGATATACTTCGCGGCATGTACGTGCGACAGCAGCGGCAAATGCTCCGCCGGGTCCGACGCATGCGGCGGATTGTACGTGCCGACCGCGATGAGCGACGCCGGAAACGTCCAGCGCTTCAATAGCTCGGCGCCGACTTCCGCATGATTGAAACCCAGGATTTTCTTCTCAGCGACGAGCCAGGCACAGGACTGCGCGGCCTGCTCTTTGCGAATCTCGGCGAACTTGTCCGCACACGCATACGCCACGGCGAGTTTTCCGATCTCGTGCACGAGGCCGGCGGTGTACGCCGTCTTCGGATCCACGCGACCGCTCTGCTCGGCCAGCGTCTCCGCGGCGACCGCGGTGACGAGCGACAGACGACAAAAATCTCCAGGCTCCCAGCGGTAGCCATCGACCTTTTGGTTCATCCAACGGCTCGCGACGGAGAGCGCGGCGAGCTTGTAAACTTCGCTCTGGCCCAGACGCATCAGCGCCTGGCTCAAATCTTCAACCTCTCCCGTGCCCGCGGCGAAATACGCCGAGTTGGCCAGGCGCAACGTCGAACTCGCGAGCGCCGGGTCGATCATGATGACCGACTCGAGTTCGTCGATCGTCGCGTCTTCCTTCGCCAATACCCCCATCAGCCGCGGCAGCAAAGCCGGCGAACAGGGCAGACGCAGAGCCTTCTCGCAAACTTCGGTGAAGGTCGGGGTAGTCGACATGGAAAACGGATTACGCCGCGGCGAAGAGGGAACTCGGATCCAAAATCAGCGCGATGCTGCCATCACCCAGTATTGCTCCACCGGATACACCGGCGACGTGCTGGAGGAATCCACCGAGGCTCTTGATCACGACTTCCTGTTTCGTGACCATGTCGTCGACCAGCAGCGCGCTGGCGCGGCCGTTGTTCTCGACGATGACAATGATGCCCTCGCACGGATTTTCGATCGCGTTGGGAATTTCGAAACGGCGGTGCAGACGATGAATCGGGAGAATGCGGCCGCGATGATCGAGGACTTCGCCGCGCCCATGCACCGTCGAAAGCGCGTCGCGCTCGGGGCGGAGCGCCATTTGCACGGAGGTGCTCGGCAGAATGAAGCGATCCTCGCCCACGCGCACGACGAGTCCGTCGATGATCGCCATGGTGAGCGGCAGCTTGATGCGGAAGGTCGAGCCCTTGCCGATTTCCGAAGTGATTTCGATTTTGCCGCGCAGCTTTTCGATATTGCGCTTCACGACGTCCATGCCGACGCCGCGACCGGAGACCGCGGTGACTTTTTCCGCCGTGGAGAAGCCGGGGAGGAAAATCAGATTCAGAATCTCCTCTTTGCTCAGCTGCAGGTTTTCGTTGATGAGATTTTGTTTGCGGGCCTTCGCCAGAATCTTGTCCGGGTCGATGCCGCGACCGTCGTCGCTCAGCTCGATCACGATGGCGCCGCCTTCGTGGTAAGCCTTGAGGCCGACGTTGCCGGCTTCCGGTTTGCCGTTGGCCACGCGATCGGCGGGCATCTCGAGACCGTGGTCGAGCGAGTTGCGCACCATGTGGACCAGAGGATCGCCGATGTCCTCGACGACCGTGCGATCGAGTTCGGTGTCTTCACCGCTGACGTGGAAATTGACCTTCTTGCCGAAATCGCGCGAGAGGTCGCGGGCCAAACGCTCCATTTTCTGGAACGTCGGTTTCACCGGAATCATGCGCAGCGACATCGCGGTGTGCTGCAGCTCTTTCGTGAGCCGGCCGAACTGGCTGATGTTGCGCTGGAGGCCGGTATCTTCGATGCCCAGGACGCGCGAGGATTCCGCGAGCTGGCTCTGCACGATCACGAGTTCGCCGACGACATCCATCAAGGAGTCGAGCTTCTCGGTGTTGACGCGAATGGTGCTCGAGGCGCCTTGCGCTTTGACCTCACCGCCCGCGGCTTTGACTTCGGTCTTCGCTTTGGGCGCTTCGGCGGCGGGAGTTGGAAAATTGACGACGGGCGCGAGGCCGGGCGCAGGCGCGGCGACCGCGGCAGGTTTTGCGGCGGAGACTTCCGCTTTCGGCGCAGGCGCAGGAGCGGCGTCACCCGCGGCATGGCGTTTCACGGCGCGGATCAGTTGGCTGACCGGAATGACACTGTCGGGAAGTTTGCCTTCCTGAAGTGCGACCGTGATCTGGCCGACCATCGCGGAGACGGCGTCGCGGCTTTTCAGGATGTCCGTGATCATCGCGCCGTTGAGCGTGAGCTTGCGATTGCGCGCAAGGTCGAGGAGCGATTCCACCTCGTGCGTCAGCGTGTGCATCGGCGTGAGGTGGAGGAAGCCGGAGACGCCTTTGATCGTGTGGAACGAACGGAAAATGGAATTCAGCGCCTCGGGATCGTCCGGCTTTTCGTCGAGCGAGAGGAGCGCGGCTTCGATTTGGGCGAGGTGGTCGACGGCTTCGGCGTGGAATTCGCCGAGCAACTCGCCATTTTCGGCCATGTTGAGATCGAGCACCTGATCGAAGGCGGCGAGGCCGTCGTCGACTTCGGGAGCTGCGGCGGAGGCCGTTGAATCGGCGGCTGCCTCGGTGGCAGAGGCGGACTCGGGCGCGGCATTTGTCGAAGCCGAAACGGGAGCGGACTCGGCGGGCGCGGCGCTCACGGCTGGCTTGGCGTCGGCGTTGCCATTGAGGCTCGCGACAGGTTTTCCGTCGCGGAGAGCGGCGATGGCCTTCGGCAGCCAATTGATCAGCTTCTTCAGCATGCCGAGCGTCGCGTCATCGAAGGGTTTCGCCGTATCGAGAAGTTTCTCGAGTTCGGTGCGCACTGCGGTGACGGAGCCGGAAAGTTCGGGATGCGCGGCCGTGAGTTCGCAGAGTTCGCTGAGCAAACTGTACGAGGGGATGAGGCCGTCGTCTCGACCGACCTGAGCGAGGATCGATTCGCCCGCGAGCCGATTGATCGTGTCGTCGAGAACTGAAAATGCGTCTGGAGAAAGAGACATACCGCGGGAAATAGGTGGAAGAAGAAGCTTCTCCCTTAGTTCGGCCCCCCAGAATGAAACTTAATCAGTTTCAGTCGGCAGTTTGCCGGGAAATTCCACCCACGGATCCAATCCTTATGGCCCACGAATCACACGAAGAACACGAAAGGAGCCGTGAACTTTTTTGACGGAATTTTCCCACGGAAAGCACGGACGGCACGGAAAGGGAATTCGCTCCCGGAGTAGTTGCGTTTCTCAAACGAGGCGGAGACGTAGGACCAGTCTCCCTTACTTCCGTGTCTTCCGTGCCTTCCGTGGGAAAATGTATTCCGCCTTAGTGTGATTCGTGTGAAAATGTATTCTGCTTCGTGTGGTTCGTGTGATTCGTGGGCAAATAAACCCTAAAGCCGCGGGCGGAACAGCCGAACACATCTAGGTCCAGTTTCCGCTCGCACACACCATTTACATGAGTTCCCTCGCCGCTCCCGCTGTTTCCGCTGCCCCACATTCCGGCAAATATTTGACCGTCGCTCTCGAAAACGAGTCGTACGGCGTCGCCGTCCTCAAGGTTCGCGAAATCATCCGCATGCAGAAAATCACGCCGGTTCCGCAGATGCCGGAATTCGTCAAGGGCGTGATCAACCTGCGCGGCCGCGTCATCCCGATCATCGATCTGCGCGTGAAGTTCGGCCTCAAGGCCATCTTTGCGGACCGCACGTGCATCGTCGTCGTCCAGGTCAAGCTGCCCTCATCCCAGACCGTGCAGATGGGTCTGATCGTCGACAGTGTCGAGGAAGTCGTGAATCTGAACGGCAACGAGATCGAAGCCACCCCGGATTTCGGCACGAAGATCGACACCGGCTACATCCTTGGCATGGCCAAGATCAAGGGCTCGGTGAAAACGCTCTTGGACATCGACCGCGTTGTTTCTCCAGAAACGGTGGAACATATCGCCCGAAACGTCTGACCAATTTGACGCGCGAGCAATCGCGCCCCGCCCGCAGCCGCCCAGGGTTCGTCCCAGGCGGCTGTTTGCGTTTTCGGCGTAGGCAGTAGCGACGCGGAATTTTTTTGGCCGCGAAGAGGCACAAAAGGCGCAAAGAGGATTTTTGGTTCGAGAACGTCTCTCAGACATCCTCGTCCCAGATGGGAATCGGTCTTTGGTTTGGAGTTCCAAACCGTCTGAATTCGAGGGCGCTGAGAATTCGAAGGTTCGAAGCAACAAACATCACAAAGTCCGCGGCGAGGTTCAGGATGTCTGAGCGACGTCACCCGCCAAAAATCCTCTTTGCGCATTTTCGCGCCTCTTTGCGGCCAAAAAAAACAAATGTCGCACCGCACCACCATGCCTCACCGCGCTCCCGCAGCACTGCGTGGCTGCACGCGGCTCAGCGCGGCGAGCAGGTCGTCGCCGCGGAGCGGCTTCGTCAGATAATCGTCCATGCCTGCGGCCAGACATTTCTCGCGGTCACCGATCATCGCGTTCGCAGTCAACCCGATGATCCAGGGCTGACGCTCCGTCGCGATTTCGCGCCGAATCATCGCCGTGGCTTCCAGGCCGTTCATCTCCGGCATGTGCCAGTCCATCAAAACGACATCGTAATTTCCCGCGCGCACTTTCGCGACGCCTTCCACGCCATCGCTCGCGACATCGGCCGACTGGCCGTGCTTGCGCAGCATGGCGAGCGCGACCTTCTGGTTCACCACGTTGTCCTCGACGAGCAGGATCTTGAACGGCGCGGCTCCAACACTCGATAGCGCCACCGGCGGAGCGGTCCGCGCAGTTGGCTTCGGCGCCGGCGGTGCGGCTTTTTCGGCAAGAATCGTGAAATAAAACGTCGAACCAAGACCGACCGTGCTCTCGAGCCACGCATCGCCGCCCATCAATTGAGCGAGGCGCTTGCAGATCGCGAGGCCGAGGCCCGTGCCGCCGAATTTTCGTGAGGTTGAAAGATCCGCCTGGGTGAACGGCTGGAAGAGCAAGACCTGCTTGTCCGGCGGAATGCCCATGCCCGTGTCCTTCACGGCGAACTGTATCCGGGAACTGGTTACACCGGCATCGGTGCAGGTCACTTGGAGCGAAACTTCGCCGTGTTCGGTGAACTTCAGCGCGTTGCTCACGAGGTTCGAAAGAATCTGACGAATGCGCGTCGTGTCGCCGTAGACGAAGGCCGGCACATCCGCTTGCACGGAGCTGGTCAGGCGCAGGCCCTTCGCCTGCGCTCGCATCGAGAAGAGCGCGACAATTTCCTCGATGTTGCGGCGCACGTTGATCACCACACGCTCGAACTCGAGTTTGCCCGATTCGATTTTCGAGAAGTCCAGAATGTCATTGAGGATGACGAGCAAGCCGTTGCCCGAGCTCCGTATCGTCTCGAGGCCATCGCGCTGCTGGGCGCTCAAAGAGGTGTCGAGCAACAGCTCCGTCATGCCGATCACGCCATTCAACGGTGTGCGGATTTCATGGCTCATCACGGCGAGAAACGCCGACTTCGCCTGATTCGCCACCTCGGCCGACAGGGCCAGTTCGTTCGCGCGCGCGATGGAAACCTGAAGCTGTTGATTGGTCGCTTCGACTTCCTCTTTTGCCAGGAGCAAGGTCTCCTCCGTCTTCCGGCGCTCGCGAATCTCCTTCGCCATCTTGCTCTGCGTCTCCAGCAAAACCTGTCCGCTCGACTGCAGCAGCGATTCGGAACGGCGCACGCGCTCCAGCTGCTGCTCGAGTTCACGCTGCTGTTCCGTCAAGCGCTGGCGCCCTCGTTGATCCGCGATCATGTGGCGGCGATTGAGCCAGCCCCAGAAGCCGATCATCCCGACTTGAACGATGAAAATTCCGAGGAAGAAAACGATGCGTCTGACATCGAGATTGTCGGACTCGAAGAACAGAATCGGCGCGCCACGCGACTGCAGGGCGGCGAAAACCAGATGCTCCACGACGACGCAGAGGACCGCGGGGATCAGGGCGACCCAGTCCGCGTAGACGATCATCATCGTCATCGCGCTGAAGAACAGAAAATGCATTTCGCTCGCGCCGTCGACCTGGAGAACGTGCAGCGCGATCAGCATCTGCAGCGAAATTCCGGCGACGCAGCGTGTGGCCAGCGAACCCGGTTTCCACCAAAGCATCGCGGCGAAAAGGATCACGGCCAGTGGCGCAATCGTGGCGGTTAGAATCCAGGTGCCGGCCACCGGCGCGAGAAGCAGCGCGAACACAAAGTGCGCGCCGATGAAGAACTTCATCCAGCGATCACCCCGCGTAAAAAGTGGCGAAAGAATCTCTTTTTCGGTGAGGGCAGAGCCATCGCGATTCAGCGCCGCGAGCGACTCGGGCGTGAAGAGCTGTTCGATCCGATCGGAGAGCTCGCTCATGATGCCGCGGCCGGGCGCTCGGCTCGGAACGCAGCTCTGGAACGCTCTTTCCGAGCAGTCCCGTCAGCATGCGACGAAGGATGTGTCATGAGCGCAAACATGGCCAACAGCCACATCGGCAGGCGCGCGACGGAATTGAGGTAAAAACCGCAGATGCAGCGTTTTCGCCAAAGCATTTGGTGCCCACGAATCACACGAAGGACACGAAACAAACAAACCCCGGAATTTCCCACGGAATACACGGAAAGCACGGAAGAAAAATCCGGCGTCCGAATCCGGATCACGGTCCCTTAGATTTTTAGTAGAGAAGTCATAAAACATCTCCTCGCTCCCGAGGATTGGTTTTCATTCCTTTCCGTGCCCTCCGTGTTTTCCGTGGGAAATGGATCGAGGTTCGAAGATCGAACCTTCGTGTGCTTCGTGTGATTCGTGGGCAACTGTCCGAATTGTCACGCCGCTGACTCCGCCAGCGGGCCCAGGATCGAGCGCAGGCGGCGGCCGAGCTCATCGAGCTGGTAGGGCTTCGGGAGAAACTCCTGCTGGCCAAGGCCGTTAAGATCGCGGCGCACTTCGGGCGTTATGTTTCCGCTCACGATCAGGACTTTCGTCTCCGGACGAATGCGGCGAAGGGTGCGATAGACATCCACGCCGTTCAGCTCCGGCAAATTCAAATCCAACAACACCGCATCGATGTTCGCAGGCTCGCGCAGCAACATGTCGATCGCCTGCGCCCCATCGGCTGCGGTCAGCACTTTGTAGCCGCGCGGTTCGAGGACGGTGCGCAACAGTTCGCGCAGACTCGCTTCATCCTCGACGATCAAAATCGTTTCACGGCCCGGCGGAATATCGCCGAGCAGCTTCTTGCCCGCATCCTGCGTGCGCACCGCCGCCTTCATTTCCTCCATCGGAAGGTAGATGTTGAAGGTGCTGCCCGCGCCTTCGACGCTGTCCACCTCGAGAAAACCGCGGTGGTTCAACACGATTCCGTAAACCACCGACAGCCCGAGGCCGGTGCCTCCGCTGTTCTGCTTGGTGGTGAAAAACGGCTCGAAAATTCGCGCGCGCACATGCGGCGGCATGCCGCAACCTGTATCACTGACGCGGATACAAACGTACGGCTGCGCCGCATCGGCGCCGAGCTTCGCAATCTCGCTGCCCATCACGCGGCAGGTCCGAATTGAAATGCGGCCCCCACCGGTCATCGCGTCGCGTGCGTTGACGCAGAGGTTCATGATCACCTGCTGCAGTTGATTCGGATCGGCGGCGATCGCCGGCAGGGATTCGTCCAGATCGATGTTGAACGAGACGGTCCGCGGAAACGTTTCCGCGCACATCCGTCCGAGTTCCTGAATATGCTGATTGAGCGAAACGGGGCGGAACGAAACGTCCGTCTTGCGGCTGAACGTGAGAATCTGCCGCACGAGTCCTACCGCGCGCTGCGACGCTCCGTGAATTTCCCGCAGATAACGCAGCTGCGGATCGTCGGCCGGCGTGCGGTTGATGGCGATCTCGACGAAGCCGTTGATGATCGCGAGGACGTTGTTGAAATCATGCGCGATGCCACCGGCCAGCGTGCCGAGGCTTTCCATCTTCTGCGCCTGGCGGAGTTGCTCCTCCAGTTTCTTGCGCTCGGTAATGTCTTCGCGGACGCAGAGCAGGTGCGTCACTTCGTCGGCATTGTTTCGAATCGGCGAAACCTGCACGAATTCCCAGAGGAGATTACCGCTTTTCGTGCGCGTGCACATTTCGCCAGACCAGCGCTCGCCGGCCGCGACGGTTTGCTCGAACTCGAGAAACGATTCGTTCGACGGATGCCCCTCGCGCAAAACGGGAATGCCTTTCTCGAAAATCTCTTCGAGGGTGTAGCCCGTCGTGTGCGTGTATTTGGGATTCACATACTGCACGCGGCCATCGGGCGTCGTCATCACGATGGAGAACGGAGATTGTTCGACGGCCTTGGCCAACTTGAAAAAGTGCTCCTCGGCGAGGCGGCGCTTCGTCACGTCACGCCCGACGCCGCGATAACCAATGATGTTTCCCTCTTCATCGCGCACGGCGCAGTCCTCCCAGGCCAGCCAGCGCCAGCCCTGGGCGGTGTTCCAGCGGTGCTCCGGTGAAATGCGATACGGCGGACGCTGCAAACGCGTCATGATCGCGGTCCAGTCCGCGACATCATCCGGGTGAATCAGCGAGGAAGGATCGCGGCCGGCCCAATTGGGGCGAGGCACGCCGAACTTGCGGGCGAAGGCTTCGTTGACCGCGAGGATCCGGCCTTCCGTGCTGCGCACGATGACGAGTTCGACGCTGTTCGACCATGGCGCGACCAGGTGATCGTACTGGCCCGAGTTGTAGTCGAGCATCCGCAGCGTGACGATGGTGAGCGACGCCTTCTTCGTTTTGCGGAAGACGGGCTGCTCGCGAACGGTCACACCTATCGTCTCCAGTGAGCCAAGCTCGTCGAAGACCCTGCCGATCAGAGCGGCGGGTTTTTCCGAGAAAAGCGCGGCGGCGCGCGGCGTGATTTGCTGAATCCGGCGACGCGAATCCAGGACCAGCAGCGCCTCTTCAGACGCAGCGGCCGCGGACGACGCGGAAGTCGGAAGGGCTCGCCGGTTCGACATGGTGAGAGAAGCGCAAGGACAGGACAGGTGAGAAAGCCCCGTTGCCTGTGTTTGGCTTAGACCAGACCGCTTAGCACCGTCGGGAGACGCTGCACGCTGTTGGAAAGCGCCGCACGAGCGATGCGGGTTTCTTTCTCACCTGTACCGTAAAGAATTCTCCAGCCCGGCAGCTCGAGCCAGGCGTCGTCCGGAATCGGCGCGACCTCCTCGAAGCCGCCGGGAATGCCGGCGAAGCGCACGAGTTGATCGGCGACCTGAACGGCCGCGGCGAAGAACGAATGATCTGGAGCCGCGTCCGGGTCGTTGTGATAGTAGACCGCGTCCGTGATCTCCGCGGAAAGTTGGTGGCGCTGCAGATAATAGCCGCCGATGCGCGCGTGGTCCCAGCCGATGAGTTCGCGCTCGAGCGCGCAAACTTCGCCGGGCGAGGCGAACTTCGTGCCGACGATGCGGGCGAATTCCTGCGGGAACGCCGAAGCCATGACGACTTTGCCGACGTTATGGAGGAGGCCGATGATGTAGTCGGTATCGTCGTCGATCAGCAGCGTGGTGGTCGCGAGAATTTCGCGGGTCATGATCGCGGAGCCGATGGAGTGTTTCCAGAGATCTTTCCACGGCAGGCGGACCGTCGAGCGATTGATTTTCTCGAGCTCTTCGATGACGGGCGTGGCCATCGAGAGTTCGCGGATCTGGCGTAGTCCCAAATAGAATACAGCCTCTTCGATGTTGTTCACCTTTGCGGTGAGGCCGAAGTAGACGGAGTTGACCATGCGCAGCAGGCGCGCGGTGAGCGAAGGGTCGCGGCGGATGATTTCGGCGATCTGCGAATTGTAGCTCTGCTCCGAATTTACGAGGCCTGCGAGAGCGCGGTTGATGCTCTGCAATGAAGCCAACTTGGGGCACGCATCGATCCGCTTGGTGACCTCGGCATCGGAATACGGGCGGGTTGGAATTGGACTGGCAGTCGGCATGGAAAAAATTGGCGATGATTGCCCCCGGACGTGCTTTCGTCATCCGTGACGCTCACGCAACAAGGGTTGGAGATAAATCGGCCCCACAGCGCGGAAGTTTAGGTCGAACAAGATACGGCGCCCGGGTTATTCCTGAGGGCTTTTCCTCAAGTCTTCAGCACGCGCGCCGATAGCATTCGACTGCCAATGTCACCCGCCAAAGCGCAACTCGCACTTCAGCAGGCGCTGCAGCAGCATAACGCCGGCAAGCTGGCGCAAGCTGCCGCGGGATACGCGCAGATTCGAGCCGCGCTACCGAATCACTTTGATGCGCATCACCTCGGCGGTGCTGCCGCGCTTCAACTGAACAAGTTGACTGAAGCCGTCACACTTCTACGCCGTGCCCTGCAACTCCGCCCAAAGGCTCCGGCGACGGCCATGTGTCTGGGTGTGGCCTACGGTCAGCTCGGGCAATTCGAAGAAGCGGACAAAGCGCTGCGGGTTTCTGTGGCGCAAGACGCCAACAGCTTCGAAGCTTGGTCGAATTTAGCCGCGCTGCTGGTCAGCCGAGGAAAACTCGAAGAGGCGGCGGAGGCCTACAGCAAATGTCTCAAGTTGAAGCCGAATTTTGCCCACGGCTGGACTGCGCTTGGCTGCGTCCTGCAATTCCTCGGACGCTGCGAAGAAGCGGTTGAACATCATTCCCGTGCCCTTCAACTCGATCCAAAAAATCCGAAGGCCCGCTCGTCCCGCGCGCAGGCCCTGCAAGGTCTGCATCGCACCGAAGACGCACTGGCTGATTTCGATGAGCATTGCCGCAGGCAGCCCGACGATCTGGAAGCAGCCAGTCTTCGCCTGATGTTGCTCCACTATTTCGATTCGATTTCCCGCGAACAACTAGCCGAGGAACATCGTCGCTATGGACAACGCGTATCCAGCGTAGCCCTACAAAATAAAAGCAAGCTCCCTTCTTCGGTTCTTCACGCGATCGACGAACACAAGCGGCTGCGAGTCGGCTTTCTTTCGCCCGACCTGCGCACGCACTCCGTGGCTTATTTTCTCGAAGCGATCCTGGAAAACCTAGCCCAGGAAAACGTGGATGTTTTTCTCTACCACGACCACTACTGTGTCGACGAGACGAGCCGGCGATTGGCTGCTCTGGGATCAGCCTGGCGCCACTTAGTCGGCCAAAGCTCGGAGACTGTTGAGACTACCATCCGAGCCGACCAGCTCGACGTGCTTGTCGATTTGACCGGGCACACAGGGAACAACCGCCTGCCGCTCTTTGCCCGCAGGCTGGCGCCCACACAGGTCAACTATCTTGGCTATCCGAACACGACGGGCATAATGGAAATGGATTTCCGCCTTACCGACCCTATTGCAGATCCTGCCGAACCGGCAGTTGAGGCGCTGCACACGGAAACGCTGATGCGCTTTCCCCGGTGTGCCTGGACCTATCGTCCGTCCTGCACCACGCCCGACGTCGTACCTCTGCCGGCGATTCAGCGCGACGTTTTCACTTTTGCTTCCTTCAATTCTCTTTCGAAGATTAACGCGTATACCCTTCGGCTCTGGAACGAAGTATTAGCCGCCTTGCCCGAATCGCGACTTCTGTTGAAGAGCCTGGGTTTGAAAAAAGACTTGGTGGAAAAACGCCTGGCTGCCGCGGGAATGGATCTCGCGCGCGTCACGATTCTCCCGGCTTCCAACAGCACAATCGAACACCTCGCTTGCTACGCCGAAGCCGACGTCGCGCTGGATCCGTTTCCCTATCACGGGACCACGACTACCTGTGAAGCATTGTGGATGGGGCTTCCCGTAATTTCGTTGGTCGGTGACCGCCATTCGAGTCGTGTCGGCGCTTCGCTCCTTCAAGCCATCGGTCACCCAGAATGGTCTGCACCGAACGCACAAGCCTATGTCGCGACGGCAGTAAAATTGGCGAGCGATCGCAATGCCTTGGCTCAGACGCGCGCCGGCCTCCGCGACGAGTTTCGCGCATCGGCTCTATTCGGCGGAACCGACAGCGCCGCGGCAAACTTCGGCGCGATGATCCGTTCTTGCTGGCTGCAAAAACATCGGCGCTCGGGTTTTTCCGCCGCTTAAATCCACCGAAGAGTCAGGCAGATGCCTGGGGTATTTTTTTCCTACACAGCGGTCCGGCTCGCCGACCACAGATTGGAAAACTTTTTAAGTCGTTGTTAATTTGGTTCATATGGAATCAATGCGATGGTTGGCCCATAGCTTGCTTGGCAAACCCAAACTAAATACCGAATAGGGCAAAATCCTCTCGAACCCTCCATGCCGCTTTCCCTAAACGACCCAGAGCAGATCATCATCAGCCTTCGCGATAACCTGGGCCGCTTCCGCACCCACGTTGATGCGACCACCGCTGACGACGCTCGATTTTCGCTGCGCGCGCTCGCCGATTACACGTTGCAGCTTAAGCGACACGAAAGTGGCACACCTCTCATGACCTCGATCCTAGAATCGGCCATGCGGGTAAACCAGTCCGGTCTGAATTTGTTGCCATCAACGCCCGAGGATTTAGCCGCGGCCGAATCGCGATTGAGCCAAGGCTGGCCAGGCCTAATCTCTGCGACTCTCCTTGTGCCGGCTTGGCGGATCAAAAATCTTCCGCCGCTTGAAAGCATTCCTCCTTGGCTTTGGGGTCACTATTCTCGATGGATTCTGAACGCGCCGATCGGCGCGGCGGACGCGGATGCGGCAGAAAGCTTTGCTCGCATTACGGAGACCTTTCTCAGTTCACTCGCCACGTGGGTTGAGCGTAATTCCGGTTCCGCCGCCGTGCGCGACGCGATTGGCGAGGTCATGCGTTTTCACCCTGGCGGCGGCCTGATCCAAAGCGCGAGCAGCCTCAAGGCGCACGAGATAGCATTGGGAAAAATTATTGCGCGAACCTGCACAGATCGCTCAAGCCACGACTACTTTTTTGTCCCGCGGACCGATCCCACGCAGCGCCTGAGGGTCGGTTTCCTTTTCGCGGGCATCCTGCCAACTGCGCAGACACGCGCCGCGCTAGCCCATTTCCAAAACCTCGATCCCGCTCAATTCGAGGTCATCCTTTTCACACCGAAACTGACTGAAACCGATTTCGAAAAAGAGTGCGTCAGTGCCGCCTCCGAAGTCGTGGAGTTAAAAGGGGCTCTGAGCGACTCGATCGAACGTCTGCGGGAAGCCGACTTGGACGTCGCCGTCTATGTGCCGAACCTGGCTTTCGAAGTTGGCGAGTGGATTCATCTCGGTTTCTACCGCATCGCGCGCGTCGCCCTCCTCTTGCCCTCGGCATTGGTCACGTCAGGCTTGCCGGCCATCGATCTTCGCGTGCTCGGGGAAAATAGCCGCGATGAATCGACAGAACGTGTTGCCCATCTATCCGGTCCGGGTCCGGTCTTCGATCCAGGTTCGAACGCTCGGCCGGATGACGAAGCGCTTTCGCTTCTTCGCATTTCGCTAGGACTAAAAGACGCACAAGCAATCCTAGCCACGGTGGGCGACGCCACGGCGATGTCGTCGGAAACTCTGCAAAGCTGGGCCGACATTCTGAGTGCGGCGCCGGAAGCGACGTTGATTTGGTCTTTGCCTGCAGCGACGAACCGATCTCTTGCTGAATTTCTTGTCCGCACCCTCGCGCTTAATCACGGCATCAAGTCGAGTCGAATCGTTCTTCACTACGACGATCGCCATTCCGCCCTCAGCCTCGCCTCGGTCTACCTCGACCCAATGGGCAATTCGAATGTCGAAGGTTTGTCCACCGCGCTTGCCTTCGGCGTCGCGCCCGTCACCCGCAGCGGCCAAACCTCGCGGTCGAACACCTCCGCTGAACTGCTGAAAGCTGCTGGATTGGGCGATTGCGTAACGTATTCCCGTTCTGAATACATGGAGCGTGCGCTGGCTCTGTTGCACGACGCGGAGTTGAACCGCGCCGTTGCGACCCGGGCAAGCGAGGCACCCTCGACGTTTCCGCAGTTGACCGACGGACTGGCTCGGAGTGACTCATTTGGGGCGTTAATCCGAACGGCGCTGAAACTTCATGCTGAGCAAGGCGAGGCCGCATTTTCGGCCGAACTTCCTCCCATCACGACAACAGAGCCGGCCGGCGGCCTAACCGCGCAGTTGGAAAAAGCCCTTCTCTGTCTCGAGGCCGGGGACGCCGAACAAGCGTTCAAACTGACCAGCGAGGTCTTGGCTTTTCGTCCAGGCATGTCCGTTGCCCGCCACATCCATGGTCGAGCTCTGGTGGCCAAGGGTCAGCACGGGCGCGCCATCGGCTATTTTCTCGGAGCGCTGCAAGGTAACGAACATTCCGCCGATCTTTGGTGGGAGATTGCCCAAGCGTTTCGCGCCACCTCGGCGAACCCACAAGCGATCGACGCCCTTTCCGCATGCCTGCAGCTCGATGGCACACGTCTCGAAGCTTGGGAACTGCTCGCTGAATTGGCCACTGAAGCGGGCCACGCGGAATTGATCGAAGAAACCCACAACGTCCTGCAATCGCTGCGCGGAGAAGCTCTGACTTCGAAAGCGTCGTAGTTAAACGTCCACTACACATGCGTCTCCTCTTTTCGACCTCCCGACCGGCTCATTTTACCGAAGTCAGTCTGGCCGACGAGCAGATCCTTTGTGGTCCGCTACAAATCGGCCGCGCCTTCGAAGGCCGCACTTACTCGGTGTACACCGGCGTGAACGATTATGACTTGTCGACTGTGGTTCAGGCGCTGCCAGCGGATCAGAAACCGCAACTAATCGCATGCTACGTGGATGGGCAGACAAACGCGTTTGCTCGCAACTTACCAAAGAACTTTGGCCCTCGTGTTCTGCTCGTGGGGAACCTGATGCACTCCGGAGAAGGGCTCAGTCGTGTCCTCGCCTACGTGCAAACGGAAGCGTTTGACCGCGTCGTTCTAGTAGAGGACTGCGTGGACGAGCCTCTTTTCCGAGCCGCCGGCGTCCAATCTCTGCTCTGGTGCCCGGGCCTGCTTTCGTCTGTCGACCACGCCGCGCTGCCCTACGCGAGATCCGCCGCGCGGCTCAACCGCGTGGTCGTGCCCAAAGGTGATTGGCAGCGCTATTCTGCGGTCAATCTAAGCACGGCCGCGTTGCGCAAACGCAATTTATCCCTCGTCACCTTGGGCGACGAGCGTGATTTCGCTTTGGAAACTCTTGGCCACAACGGCGTCGCAGTGGTGTTTTCCGAGATGGGTGAAGTCCCGACGGATTTCTTCACCGCCCTCGCCGCAGGCGCGGCGGTGGTGACGAGCGCGAGCCCGGCTGCGGGAAGGTTGAACAATCTCTTGGCGGAAAATGGCGTTCTGCTGACCTGCAGGACATTTGACGAGGCCGCCACGCTCGCTACCAATCTCTTGAGTGAGCCAGAAGCTCAAGCCGCCCTCAGCGCTCGCGCGATGGAGTGGTACGATTCGCATCTCGGCCGCCAAGTTCGCAAAGACATTTTTGCCAACATCGCATTGAACGGCCGTGCCCCTGGCGAATTCGCCCTCATAGAGAAGCCCAGTGCAATCTCTTTCGACGAGCTGAACGCCGCGCTGCGCTACTTCCCTGCCCTGTTGGACTGCGCCAGAAATGCGTCCACTCCGCTGGCCTTTGTCGACCGGTCGGCTCCGGCGGCATTGTCGACGTTGATCGAGCGCCTGCCGCGGTTCAGTATTCAGCACGGCACTACACCGCCAATGGGATTTGTCGCCTCGACCGAAATTCCAGGACTGATTTTCAACGCTCAATTCCGCGCCGCGCTCGATCTGGAAAAAGACGCACGGGCCAAGATCGAGACAGCGGACTTCGATAAGGCCCAAATTGCCGCCGAGCAGTTGATGTCGAAGTTTCCTACTTCACCAGAGGGCTATCTTATCGCCGCTGACTTAGCGGTGGAGAAGCACGACGAAACAAGCTTCACCAAGTACGCCACCGCGCTGCAGAAGATTGATCCAAACGATTCACGCTTGGCCTCACTCGTCTTGAGAAAAGCGCTAAAGCGAAGCGAAGTGGCCGCGCGCCAACTGAACGGGACCTGGCAAAAAATTTATGCTCGCCAGTTTGATCACGCCGAAAAGTACGTCGAATTTATGCTCGATCGCGCGATCACAACTCAGGCGGATGTGATCGCCCAGGTCTGTATGATCGGCCTTTGGTTGAAGCAGCTTGGCGGCAAAACGCAGGAGAAGTCCGACCTTTGGAGAGAGGCCGTTCAGCACACACCGAACAACGCCGCGGGCTGGTTCGACCTCGGTATCCATCTTTGGAATACAGGTCAGCGAGAAGACGGGTTGCAGGCATTTCGCCGAGCGGCGGAGCAGTCGCCGCACGAGCCGGAGTTTACCCGAGCATTCCAGATCGCGCGGTACTATTTGCCGGAAGTTCCTCTGCCTGGCTTGGAGCGCGATCTCTTGATTACCGGCGCCGAGTCCAATCAGAAGCACGGGGCAGGCGTTCTCCTGCGGCGCTTTTTCGAAGACTCGCGCGAGATGATCACGCTGCGCATGGGCACCTGTTTCCGCGGCGTCGAACAGGTTGGCGGCATTAATTTAGTCTCCACGCCATTACCGGACAACGAAGCTCAAGTCGCCAACCGTCTGCGCCGCCTTTTCGCACCTTTCAAAATTCGCCGAATCGTGGTGGTCCCCTTCGAGCGAGCCGAATTCATTCACGCCTTCGCCGCAAAGTCTGTGACAGGCGCGCCGCTCTGCACCTACGTGATGGACGACCGAAATGTTTACACGCCGATGGTGGAGGACGCCTTGGTTCGCCGTCTATTCGATGCGTCGGAGTTCAAGCTGACGATTTCCCCTGAGATGCAGCTGACCTACGGTTTCAAATTCGGAACAAATTTTGACCTGCTGCCGCCCGTCGTGACCAATGCGTCGCTGCTGCGAAAAAATGCCTGGGCGCCAAAGAAGCGCCCGGCCAACCACTGCACGTTCGTCGGTAATGTTTGGTCGCAGAGCCAATACAATCAGCTCACGACTTTCTTCGCTCGCACCGGGCTCAAGGCCGACTGGTTCGGCAAAGACGGCACAGCTGAGTTCGAGCGCGCGGGTATTTTTGGCCAGGGTTTTTTGGCTGAGCCAGAGCTCGCTGATCGGCTAACAACGTACCCGTTCGTCGTGGTTCCGAGTGGCGAGCTTAACGGCACGGAGGAGAACGAGTGGCTGACGCGTCTTAGTTTACCGTCGCGTATCGTGTTTTTGCTCCAGTGTGGCATTCCGATCTTGGTGCTGGGCAGTCCCGACACCTGTGCAGGTCGTTTCGTGAACAAGCTCGATATCGGGCGCGTCGTTTCAGCCAATCACCCGAATCCACACCGCATCGTGCAGGAGCTGACCGCGCCGGAGTCGCGCGCACGGATTCTCGCCAACATCAGTGCTGCGGCTGAGGCGTTTATCATGCCCGCGACCGGAGCATGGATTTGGAATTCGTTGGAGAAACGCATGGCTCTGCCCGCGCCTTTTCATCCGTTCCTTCCCGCTCAGACTCAGCTCGAAACGCTTTGGTCAGCAGCGTAACGATCTATTTTCGATCTACAGAATTTTCCGACCGACGTAGCCGATGCAAATTTTAGTCCCTGGCGGCCCTCGCAATCTCACGCCATTTAAGTTCAGCACAGAGGCTTTTCTGCGCGACTTCGTTGCGCTCTACGGCGTGCTCACTGCAAACAGCGCCATCAGCGAAATCGTCACGGTGGTCGATGATCAGTTTCTCCTTCGCACTGGAGGCGTGCAACTCGAAGTGCCGCTCTGTAAGTTTGTCTCTCCAACCGCGGTGACGGACGAATTCCTCCAGTCACGCACGCCAGGAGCGACTCACTTCGTTTACGGAGTGGAGTGCAATTCTGACGGCCTTCCCGCCATTCAGAAAATTGTCAATCGAGGCTTCAAATTCTCCCCGTGCGGCGGCGCGCCGGTTGGCAGCTATGCTTACGAAAACGGCCTGGCCCTCCAAGTGCTCGAGCGGCAATTGCTCATGCAGTCACTCGGGCGCTTCGCAAAATTCGAAGACCCAGGCTCAGCGGAAGATTTTCTCAATCTTTGCCAGGCGCTGGAAACAACTCGGGATATTCCGGGCGCCTTCGTTGAAATCGGATGCTTTCGCGGAAGCAGCTCATGCATGGTTTTGGACTACGCCCAGGCTGCGAAAATCGATCGAAGGTTCTATTTCTTCGATACCTTCGACGGCTTTTCTTATCCCGAGGCGGCGGCCTCTTCGGACGCGATGTGGCAAGGCACCCATCAGACGGAAGGCTACGACATCGTCGCCCAGCGTATTCAAGATGCGGGCACAGGAAACGTGGAAGTCCACCGCGCCAATATCATCACGGATCAGCTTCCTGCCGCGATTACACAAATCGCCGTCGCAAATGTAGACGTGGATTTATACGACGCCGTGAAAGTTGGACTGCAGAAAGTCGCGCCGCTCATTCCTCCCGGCGGAATTATCATCTGCGAAGATGCAGGTCACACGCCGAACTTGATTGGCGCCCGCCTCGCTCTGCACGAATTCAAGCAAAGTGAGCAAGGGAAACGTTTCACGCAGATTTTCATGACATCGGGCCAGGCATTTCTGGTCGCGCATCGCTAATTACAGCCGACCGGCCTACAGCATAGACCGCATGGATAAAGATCTTTACGCCTTTGGCTCCCGGCTGGCCGCGCGGGTCGACTTCTATAGTTTTCCTCGGACCGGCAGTCATTTTCTATTCACCTGCCTGACAGGCTTGGTTGACCTGGTTTTCTTTCCAAATCAGTTCGCGCATGAGGCCGAGCCCAGGCAGCGCGCGGAGGAATTAAATCCGCATACTTTCTATATGATGAAGCTGCGGGAAGATGGCGTGCCGTACCAGCCGGTCTACGTTAATCCGGAGCCGAACGGTACTCACGGACAGCCAACCTTTGGTTCGTGGCCGGTCGTCGCGATGATTCGCGACCCACACCCGACAATTTATAGTTACTATCATACGGCGAAAGATCGCTGGAATCTTCAGGCCACGGATCGCGTCGCTTGGATCAAAGAAGCTTACGCTGGATACCGAGCTTTTTATGACCGCATTTTCGAAATGCAGCGAGTGAACCCGGATAACCTTTTATTGATTCGGTTCGAGGAGCTGAAAAAGGATCCCTCGGTCCTCGCTCAATTTTGCGCGTTCGTCGGTGTGACGCCGAAATTGAAACCAGAATTTGTCCACTGGGCTACGGCCTTCGAACGCATGACAAAGCCTGGTGAAAAAACATTTTTCCGCGGCGGCAACAATGAGCGCTGGCTGGAAGACAAACAATGGCGTCGCGATGTACTCGACGCCGCGCCCGGATACTTCGGAAGCTACGGCTACCTCGAAGACCAACTCGTTTAAGCCGGCCTATAAAAGGAGCCGCGTTTCAGGCGCAGCCCGTCAGATTAAGCAGCGTCGCGCCAATAGAGCTCTTCGCAGAGCTGTATATATTCGTTGCGTCGCATATTGCCGTAAGCGAACCACTGAATATATGAACGCAGCTCTTCAGCGGGCAGCTGGCCGATGTCGCGGATGTATAAAATTTCCTGGGACTCCCAAAGCAGAATATTGGTCGTCAGCAAACCGTAGAAAGCCTCGACCCAATTCTTTGCGTTAGCTTCGCCTTTGAGGTTCGTGATCTTCGTATTCAGCGCGGAACTACCTGGCCGAGCTTCGGCGATTGCCACGATGATATCCTTCGTCTGCTGCTCGTAGATCGTACGGGCCTTTTCTGGATTTGGTTTTCCTTTGTTCAAAAGGCACCACTCGCGAATGAAAAGAATGGTCAGGCGATCGACCAGCATGCCCACGGAATTCAAACCCACTCCAGCTTTGCGCTCGAGATCGGCAGGATGTTGCGGCTTCGATTGCGCGCTGAAGGCGGGCAGATGAGCTTTGATGTCATCCATCTTCGGTTTGATGTCGCGCATGATCGCTTCGAGCGGTAGAGGCTCAGAACGCAGTCCAAGCGAAGCAATCAGATCCAAACTAGAGCGACGGAGATATTCAAAATAACTGGCGGCGGTGGAATTCATGGGCGACAATAGGGGTTAAGCGACTTTCTTCGGCGCGGTGGCGGCCGAAGCGTGCAGGATGGTCTCACGCAGATTGATGGCGGACTCGATGCACTTATCGATATTATAATATTCCCACTCGGCAAATCGACCGAGCAGGTGCAGATGTCGGCTGGAGAAGTTTTGTTTCAGCTCATTGATCCGCTGGCGGGTGTCTGCCTGCGGAATAATATATGCATCGCGGACGTGATTGATCGACTGCATGGCCAGATTTCCCGGCAAACGAGCAATATCATTTTGGATATTGTCCATCGATTCACCGTGGAGGAATTCGACGACGCACGTCATGCGGTCACCAAAATTATTCTGGGAGCTAAAGCCCCCGGTGTAGATGATACGGTTAGCCTTGAATTCCCGGCCAGGCAGATAGAGCCAGGAAATATCGGTGCGGTCGCACTCGCAAAATACATTGGTGATGCCGCGTGTGCGCAGGCTCTTGATCGAAGCTGGATTGCTCAGCGGAATGACTTCGCCCAAGAGCGAATCGATTTGGCGAACGTCGCCACAGTAAACCACGTGATCGTAGCGGCAGGCTTCATCATTCACCTGCCATAAGCCGTCGACTGTCTGCTTTAGCGACGTGACCGGAGTGTTGCAGCGCAGATTCAAACCTTCGGCCAGACGATCGATGACAAACTGAGAACCGCCCTTCTTCGGATAATAGAATCGCGCATGGACCATCGCGCTCTCCGGCTTGCGCAGGATATTCGATGAAAGAATCTCCGGCAGCTTCGGCATGGGAAGCTTACCCTCCAACCAGTCGAGCGCGATCTCGCTCAAATCGCAGCGCCAAATCTTTTCGTTGTAGGGAAAGAAATAGGTTTCGCAGAGCGTCTTCCCGAAAGTCTTGAGGAAAAATTCGCCGAGATTTTTCGAAGCGGTCGCACTGTCGTTTCGGCCAGCGCCGGCCAGAAGTTCGCCGATGATATTACCGCAAAGTGCCTCGGGGAGTTGATAAATGTTATTTTCGATCGGGTAATTGATGTAGGCCTGATCGATCAGAATCTGGGCATTGCGAATCAGATAATGGAATTCGTTTTCCCGGTCGAAATGCTGCCAGAACCAGTGGGAAACCTGTTGGGACTTCGTGTTGAAAACGTGGCCGCCCAACTTGTGGTAGAGACCTGTCGGCAGATCTTCACAGGCGATCAGGCCGCCGATCCGCGGGTTCTTTTCAAAAACCGTGACGTGGGCGTAGCCTTGCAAAAGGCGCGCGATCGAGACGCCGGAAATTCCTCCGCCAATGACAGCGATATTCATGGGAGCAGTTTCGGTTAAGCAGCTATAGCGACGCGGCCGGCCAGCTGGGTCGCGATCTCACGGCTCTTAGCCTCGGCGGTTTCGGGCGTGACGATGTGCTCGAGAGGAGCGTCCGGCAGATTGAACTGGCTGAAGCCCGTGCCCTGCAGCATGGGTCCCGCCCAGTAATTGACATCTGGGTACACGACGACGCGCGGACAAGGCAGGTCACAAGTGAGATCGGAAGCGCCGCTACGCACGGTGCAGATCGCGCCAGCAGCCAAAGTCATGGCCCGAAAATCAGCCAACTTAAACGAGAGGGCCCGCAGACCTTCAGGTACGCGAGTGGTCGGGCCAGCGTTAACCAACGGCTCCAGGCCCTGATCGCGCAGTCGATTGCCTAGCCCTTGCCAGAAAGAAACTTCGACGCCGGTGGTCAACGTGGTCCGGGCGTCGATGTTCATCACGACGGTGCGCCCCGGATTGAAACCGTTTTCCGTCAATTGCGCGGCGCAGCGCGAGACTGCATCCGGCTCGGGCAATTTCGGCGCGCTGAGATTAGCGTCGGCTGGAAGACCGAGGCGGCAACGATACGCATCGAGGAAATGAAACTTTCCGTACCCGACCGCGCGCATCAGCTCCAGCTGGGGAAAGTGGGTATAGAAGATGGACCCGCCGCGTATCCATGTTCCGCCTACAGATTCCGCCTTGATATTTTTCGGCCACTCCAGGTAACGCTCCGCTGCGGGGAAAAGCGCTCCGACGAACGATAAATCTTTTCGCCCGGCGACCCAGACGCGCAGTCCATACTTTTTCCGAATGGCAGCGGCGAAACCGGCCACGATGTAGTGATCTCCGATGCCGTGATCCATCACGAGGAGGCAGATGTCTGGTGGGATATTCATGCGTTGGATAAAATTGCGGGCGTTGCGGGACGCATGAATGCAGCAAACAAGCCAGAACATACCCTAGTAGCTTTTCTCCCTTCCAATTAGACAGTTAGGGCGGTATTTATTTTGTTTAACATTTTATTTGCAAAGCCCGCCTGCCGTTTCGGCAGAATTTTCCGCGAGCCAAACGCATTCCTTGCCTAGCCGTGTTTCCTGTCACTCAACAGAAGTCCTCAACTTTAGGTCGATCGCGCCGATGGGGTGGCAGCCACCCGTGCGTCACCATCCCTAAATAGCCGAAGGCATGAAGTATGATTTCCTCATCGTCGGCGCCGGTTTTTCCGGACTGACCCTCGCCGAGCGCATTTCGAATGAACTCGGCGCATCCTGTTTAATTCTCGAACGGCGCAATCATATTGGGGGAAACGCGTATGATAAATACGACGAGAATGGTGTTCTGATCCACGAGTACGGACCGCACTATTTTCGGACCGATAAGCCGCTCGTGCAGGAGTACCTCAGTCGCTTCACCGAGTGGCGTCCAACAAACTACCAAATCCTTTCCTGGACGAAGAGTAAGTATTGGCGGTTTCCGATTAACCTAAACACGTTCGAGCAGCTGACCGGCAAACCGTCCACCGAGGCGGATTTTCAAAAATATCTCGAGCGCGTCCGCGTCCCGATCGCCACGCCGCAAAACTCGGAAGATGTCATCGTTTCCCAAGTGGGCTGGGAGCTCTATAATTTATTTTTCAAAGGCTATACCGAGAAGCAGTGGCGCAAGAGTCCGTTAGAACTCGATGCCTCGGTTTGCGCGCGAATTCCGATCCGGACTAATCGCGACGATCGCTATCTGCGCGAAAGTTTTCAGGCGCTGCCGTCCGAAGGTTACACCCGGATGTTCGATCGGATGTTCGCCGCCTGCAAAAATACGCAGCTGATCTACAACGCTGACTATCGCGAAGTGGCAAAAGCCGTTTCCTATAAAAAACTAATTTATACGGGCGCGATTGACGAATTCTACGACTACCGTGCCGGCGTGCTGCCCTATCGTTCACTGCGTTTCGAGCAGGAACATTTCCGCGCCGATCAGCTTACGGAGCGCGAGTCCATCTCCGGTCGCAAAGGCTTCTGGCAGCCGGCGCTGCAGGTGAATTACCCCAACGAGTTTGATTATACGCGGATCGTGGAAACCAAACACATCACCGGTCAAACGGTCGACGGCACGACCATCGTGCGCGAATATCCCGCGGACTATAAACGTGGAGGCGAAGCGTATTATCCGATGCCGACGGGCGCCGCGCAGAAACAATATCAAGAATACGCCGCAATCGCCGCGGCCGAGCGCGATGTTTACTTCGCCGGGCGACTGGCGACCTACAAGTACTACAACATGGATCAAGTCGTTGACACCTCGCTGGACCTCTTTGCGAAGATCAAGCACGACTGGCTGACGCAAGAATGCTCTCGGCGTGAGCACGCCCGATTCCACGCGGCCTAACGCCTAACTTGCACCACGCTGAACCTTCGTTTTGACGCCATACGCGCCTGCCAGAATACGCCTGAGAAAATAAGCCATGACCCGCACTCTCACCGTCACCCATTTTTCCCCGTGGGCTGAAGGTCTGGAGCTGACGAGTTCGTTTTTGGCGCGCCTCCCAAAGATCAATCTTTCAAATAAACTCAGTGATCCGGCCGATTCCAATTTGTTGACAATGGCGCGGCTCGACTGCGACTGGCACGGAGAGAACACGCGGTGCTTCTCCGCCATGGACGCAGCACATTCAATTTTTAAGCCGGCACGGGTAACTGGAATTCCCGGGCTGCTCGACTTGGCGAAAACGCCAACGCCTAGGGACGAAGAACATTGGCTGATCTTTGACGGGCAAGCGCCGCATAAACTCGCTGGAGCACTCGGAAAACTAATGCTCTTGCTTTCGCGCCAAGGTCATAAAATCGGCTGGTACTCTTTTGATGAATCCAGCCGCACAACGACAGCATTTCACGAGATCGCGCCGTTTTTGGATTTATTGATTCACGACGAGTTTCCTTTGGATCCGAAGGGCAAGGCGCTGCTCAAGAAAACCTGCGTCACCATCCATCGCAGTTGGGTCGCGAACCTGATTCCGTTTTCCGTCCCGTTCAACGAAGCGCCGGAAGAAAAGATTTTGTTTTTAGGCTCCAAGCTCGGCCTGACCGATCACCGCAAACGGCAGATCGAATTTTTATCCGAAACCTTCAAGGATCGCTTCGTCGCAATTCACGATCACTCCGTCTCCGTTGCCGACCGCGGTTCGCTCAATCGCTATAAAGTCAGCCTCTGTCCCGAAGGCCGGAAGTTCACCACGCCGGCGATGGGCATGACGCACACCGATCGCCCCTTCTGGTCCGGCTGCCTCGGCATGGTGCCCGTCTCGGAAGATTCGACAAACGGCGGCCGCCTCGAAGAGCTGGCCGAGAAGCAGTTGATCCTGCGTTACGCCCACGGCGATCTGGACGAACTCAAGATCGCCTGCGAACAAGCCCTCGCCCTACCCGACGCGGAAAGATCCAGAATCTACGATCACTTCAATCGCCACGAGACCGTCGGCGCCGTATTGGCCGAAGCACTACAGCGCACCGCAACAATCGCGGCGTAATTCCGGACAGTTCATCATCACGCCGGCGGCTGCCGGTAACGAAGCGAATGGAGTTTGAGCCTGTTCCACTCACCTATAGTCAAGAAGTCAAAGCTCTGCCCGAAGGTTGCGCGAAGAAATCTCCGGGCAGAGAAAATATTACTAACGTTCGATGCGGTAGCCCATTCTAATTAACGAGCCGATACCAGCAGTTGAGGGGCCCCACGAAACATAGGTCAATTTCTTCGCAGATCCACGGCTGAACGCGAACCAGTCTTGAATTGTCGCTCCGACGGCACCGTCCTCGAACTTTGTAGTTCCAGTGTGATTACTTGTATAGGCACCGCCGTTGTTGGACTGAATACCCATCTTATAAAAAGTCCAAGCGGTGCCAGTGCCGTTCCAATAATTGTTTAATTCGAGCCTCAGTTCATAGGCGTTGACTGGAACGTATGCAGTGCAATCCACCGCGTTCCAGACTGGGTAAGTCGTACTCGTGCTGATTGATGAAAGAATCGTACCTGCTCCGCCGAGATATGTTTCGTCATCCGGGCACACGAACGGTGAGATTGTACCCGCTGGCGTTATCCAAACCACGCCAATGCAGCGATTGATGCCGTCATACCAGCCCATGAAGCTGTCGCTCCACGCTGGGGCCGTGGTCGAGTTCTTTATCGCGACACTCGGTAGCGAGGAGTTTGCCGTATCAATATAGATATACTCAAAGACTCCATTAGCTGAAGTCGGCAGTGAAGTAAGAGTATAGCCGGTCGTCACGATCGTGTCCGTCGGAGCCACTTCCCAATAGCTTCCCATTTCATCACCATAACCAACCCCCATCTTTATTGAAGAACTGTCTACCCAACTTAAACGAGCTCCTTTGATGAGCCCCGCAGGGGTTCGATTAAACTGAGCGCCGACAAGCGCTGAGCAGAACACAAGAGAAACAACGCATCCGCTAATTATTCTTCGCATATTGAAATGCACCGCTCGCCGGCGGTCCGGACGAATTCCGGTCACCTCCTAAACCGGGAAATTGGTTGCACGATGTGGCGCATCGACCACGTGTTTTATGGACTTAAATTACTCGCCGAAAATTGAGCATGTATCCCTCTGAAATCTGAGGGAAATTCATTACCCAACCTCCGAACGAGCGAGGGCCTTACAGCGATTAGAATAAAGTTGTCGCGACAAAAGGCGCAGCGCAGTGAGCCGTGACCAAAAGCACAGACGTTTGGCCACGGTGATGTCTTAGCCGATAAATCTCGATGCGAATTCGCGGCCGTGTTTCCAAACGCGGTCGCGGGTTTTTGGAGCGCAGGCGTCTCGCCTACATTCCGCGACCAAGCAGGCGGGATGCCTGCACTCCACGAACCGGGGCAGCCGCGTTAGGAAACACGGCTGCCCACCGCCTTCGTGTATGTCGAGCCAACTGCGAGCAACGTCGCTGACCCGAAGTCCTCTCCATGCTTTTGCGCCTATTCTAGGCCACAGATATTATAAAACCGCTCGGAGCGAACGGCGCGCCAATGAAAAATGACGAATGATGAATTTAGGCGTGACCAGCTTCAGCGGGTAGGGCGAGACCTCAGGGTGAGTCGCAATCGTAATATCTAACGTTCGGGTTGAGCCACACCGTGCGCGGCTCGGCTGGGACGCCTCGCCCTACCCATGAGGCGCCTCAACAATATTCCATCAAGGAACACATTCCCACGATAGCGGCTCGCCCAGAGGTCTCGCCCTGCCCAAAAACCTTTCAGCCTTCAGCGTTCAGCTTTCAGCCTTCGTCTTCCGCCTTCCGCCTTCCATTCTGCATTCTTCCTTCTACATTCATCCTTCTTTTTTTGCGCGCGGCGCGCGCGCAAAAAAAGACCCCGCCCCTCCGCCGTGCGCTATACACGGGGAGAGGCGGGGTTGTTCGGGAAGAACTTCTCAGACGTCTATTAACTACTGACTCGCTCCGTATTACTGGAGGAGGCGCAACGCCGTGGAGGCAGAGCTGTTGGCCTGCGCGAGCATGGCCGTACCAGCTTGAACCAAGGTGTTGAACCGGGCGAGTTGCGTGGACTCTTCTGCGACGTCCACGTCCATGATGCGGCTGTTGGCGGCTTCGAGGTTCGCTTTGTTCGTCGTGAGCAGTTCGCTCGCGAAGGACAGGCGGCTCTGTTCCGCACCGTTCGAGGCGCGCATCGTGGCGACGTTCTGAATCGCGTCGGTGATCGTGCTGAGCGACAGGCTGGACGAACCGAGGCTCGTGATGCCCGAAGCGGTGATCGCACCGATACCGGTCGAGGAGCTCGAAAGATCGCGGCCCGCGAGGGTGATCGAGGTCGAGCTGCCACCGTCTTCCGTAGCGGCAACCGTGAGGCTGCTCGTACCGAAGAGAGCGACACCGTTGAACTTTTCCGAGGTAAGAGCCGTCAACTGCTTCTGCAGAGAGGTGAACTCTGAGTCGTAGTTGGACAGGTCGGACGAGTTCTTGGTCGGGTCATTATAGAGCGTCTTCAATTCGCTCATACGGTCGAGAACCTTGCCGGCAACCTTGAGGGCGCCGTCCTGCGTCTGCAGGTAAGAGGTGCTGTTACCGATGTTCGTAGAAACCGCGCCTTGGCGGCGAGCCGCAGCGGAGAGTTTCATCGAGACAGCGAGACCGCCCGCGTCGTCTGCCGGATTCACGATCTTCGTGCCGCTGGAGAGCCGGTTGAGGCTCTTCTGCAGCATCGAGTTCGACGTATTGAGGTTGTTGGCGGCAACCGTCGCCGAGTAGTTAGTATTAATTACAACTGACATAGTGGTATCTTTCCTTGATGAGTGCGACGTCCGTCGTCGCCACGGGCCCCTTGTTTAAACAGCGCGGGCCGCGCTGATCAGAGCTGGAGCTCTAAATTGTCACCCTGCGAAGGCTGATTTAGTGGTAATCTAGGTTATACCGAGGCTACTCGGCGGGACACGGAGGATCCTTTTGGCGAAGACGCCTCCGCGGTTGTCGCGTGTTTTCCACTCTGCCGGAGGCGCGCGCCGTTTTGGCGTCAGCGCGCGTCGCGCGGCGGAGGGCGAGCTGCTTATTATTGCAGCAGCTTCAACGCGGTTTGCGGGCTTTGGTTCGCCTGGGCCAACATGGCCGTACCGGCTTGAACCAGTGTATTGAAGCGCGCGAGTTGCGTGGATTCCTCGGCGACGTCCACATCCGTGATTCGGCTGGTGGCGGCTTCGAGGTTGGCCTTGTTGACCGTGAGCAACTCGGAAGCGAAGGAGAACCGGCTTTGTTCAGCACCGTTGGTGGCGCGGAAGGTGGCGACGTTCTGAATCGCGTCAGAAATGGTTTGGAGCGTGAGGGACGAGGAACCGAGGCTCGTGATGCCCGAGGCAGTGAGCGCGCCGATACCCGTGGTGGTGCTCGCGAGATCGCGACCGGCGATGGAGACCGCGGACGTGGAGCTGCCGTCTTCCGTGACCGAGACCGTGAGGCCGCTGGTGCCGAAGAGGTTCACGCCGTTGAATTTTTCCGAGGTAAGGGCGGTCAACTGCTTCTGCAGAGAAGTGAACTCCGAGTCGTAGTTCGCGAGATCCGTCGTGTTCTTGGTCGGATCGTTATAGAGCGTCTTCAGCTCGCTCATGCGCTCGAGCACTTTGCCGGCGACTTTGAGCGTGCCATCCTGCGTCTGCAGGAATGAGACCGAGTTACCGATGTTCGTGTTAACTGCGCCCTGGCGTTTAGCCGCGGCGGCGAGTTTCATCGAGACAGCGAGACCACCCGCATCATCGGATGGATTGACGATTTTCGTGCCGCTGGAGAGACGGTTAAGGCTCTTCTGCAGCATTGCATTCGACGTATTGAGGTTGTTAGCGGCAACCGTCGCCGAATAGTTGGTGTTAATGACGACTGACATGGGATCTTCCTTGATTTAAACTACCACGTCCGTGTGGCGACGGGCCGGAGGAGGAGCCGGGCCGCTCCAGTCACGATTTGAATCGCAACATGGGGATGAATACGGACCGCGGCCGCGAAAACTTTAACGCGTCTTGCAGAAAATTAAATAAAGGGCTGCGACAACCCACCGAACCTTTCGCCCACGAATCACACGAAGCACACGAAAAGAGATCTCCATACATTTTTCCCACGGAATACACGGACGACACGGAAGCATGATTTCTTTCCGTGTCCTTCTGTGTCTTCCGTGGGAAATTTGTATTCGGATTTCGTTTGGTGTGCTTCGTGTGATTCGTGGGAAAACAGATCCGCGGGATTGTCCTTGGTCGCGGCTCAAGTTTTCCCGGCCGCGGGCCGATACATGGCGTTGTCTCATTCTTTTAAACGCAATTTCCCATGGCCACAGACTTCAGCCTCTCCGGTCTCGCTTCCGGCTTCGATTGGAAATCCTTCATCGATTCCATCATGCAGGCCGAACAGGCGCCGATCACGCGCCTGCAAACGGAGAAGTCCACCAACTCGAGCAAGATCTCTGCGTTCGATCAGCTGAACACCAAGATCACCGCACTCCAAACCGCGGCGAACGCGCTCAACGATTCCTCCCTTTTCTCCGCGACGTCCGCCAAATCCACCAACTCCGCCTCGAGCTGGACCGTCGCCGCTTCGTCCGCCACGCCCCAGGGCGCCTACGCGATCAACGTCTCCCGCCTGGCCACCGCGACACAACAAGTCGGCACCGGCGACATCGGCGCCGGTATCGCCAGTTCGAATGATGTTTCCGGTCTCACCCTCGCATCGATGTCCACCGCCACCGCCGTCACCGCCGGCGTGTTCACGGTCAACGGCTCCCAGGTGACCGTCGCCACGACCGACTCGCTCCAGCAGGTGTTCGACAAAATCTCCACGGCCACGGGCGGCGCCGTCACCGGTAGTTACGATTCCACTACAGACAAAATTTCCCTCGCGTCGTCCTCCAACATCGTCCTCGGCGCCGCCAACGACACGTCGAATTTCCTCCGCGTCGCCAAGCTGACGAACAACGGCAGCACATCCGTCTCCAGCTCGAGCACGCTCGGCAGCCTCAAGCAAACCGTCCCGCTCGCCAACGCCGGCCTGCGCAACGCGATCACCGCAGTCGACGGTTCCGGCAACGGCTCGTTCACGATCAACGGGGTCGCCATCACCTACAACGCGAACACCGACTCCCTCGCCTCCGTCGTCTCGAAGATCAACGCGTCCTCCGCCGGCGTCACCGCCGCCTACGATCCGGTCAACGACAAGATGTCGCTGACGAACAAGAGCACCGGCAACACCGCGATCAATCTGAGCGAAGCCGCAGGCGGTTTCCTCGACGCCCTCGGTATCCGCGGCGGCACTACAACGTTCGGCGTCGATGCCCAGTACACGGTCAACAACGGCCCGGTCCTCAGCAGCGCGAGCAACACTTTCGACGTCTCGTCACACGGCATCCCCGGCCTCAGCGTCACCGCCAACTCCACCACGACGGAAACGATCAACGTCGCCGGCGACCCGACCAACGCGCGCAAGGCGATCGACACCTTCATCACGAATTACAACGCGGTCCAACAGTACATCGACGATCAAACCAAGATCACGACGACCTCGGACAAGGTGAAAGCCGAACTCCTCTCGGGTAATCGCGAGATCCAGGACTGGGCCCGCAACTTTCGCTCGAAAGCGTTCTCCGCGGTCGACGGCGTCAGCGGCACCATTTCCCGCCTCGAAAGTCTCGGCATCGACTTCGCCAGCGGCACCTCGAATCTCACGGTCAAAGACAGCACGAAGCTCGACGCCGCGCTGCGTGATCACCCGTCCGACGTCGCTTCATTCTTCGCGAAATCCGACGGCGGTTTTGCCAAACGTATCAGCGATTTCGCTACAACGATCGTCGGCACGGGCACGAGTTCGACCGGCCTGCTCAACGTTCAGAAAAACAATCTGACCAACGCCAACACCAGCATCGACGCGCAGATCGCCACGATCCAGCGCCAGCTCGATGCCGAGAAGCAGCGTCTGACCGACAGCTTCATCGCAATGGAGTCCGCTCAATCGACGATTTCCCAACAGCAGAGCGCGTTGACCAAGGCCTTCTCGACGACGTCGTCGTCTTGAGTTTTGCGCAGCTTGGCTAAGCTCCTCGCATGCATTTCTTTCGTCGGACCCCGCTCGCCCTCGTTCTGATCTGCGCCGGCTGCTCTGCGTTGCCCCATTCCGATCCCGCGAAATCGGGCCCGTTCTTCACTCCGCGAAATGTCACGGTAAACACGCCGCGGCTTCCCGCGCTGGTCCGCCGCGTCACGGTTTTGCCCGTGCACGGACTTCGCGAGATGACCGAAGACAGCGTGAATCGCGTCAACGAAGCCGTCGTCACGCAGCTCAATCAGACGGGCCGCTTCGAAGTCGTCACCCTGACGCCCGACAATCTCCGCAGCCTCATCGGCCAGCCCTCGCTCGGCTCGGCCGACGCCCTGCCCCACGATCTCCTCGAGAAAGTGAAAAAAACGAGTGGTTCGGACGCCGTGCTTTTCACCGACGTCACCGCCTACTCGCCCTATCCTCCGCTGACGATCGGCCTGCGTATGAAGCTCGTCGAGCTGAGCACGGGTACGATTCTCTGGGCGGCCGATAATATTTTTGCCGCCAGCGATCCGAGCGTCGCGAATTCCGCGCGCCATTTTGCCTTCAAGCTC
Source organism: Opitutaceae bacterium (assembly GCA_035765635.1). Lineage (GTDB taxonomy): Bacteria > Verrucomicrobiota > Verrucomicrobiia > Opitutales > Opitutaceae > EW11. The sequence continues at coordinate 21,223 of DASTWZ010000047.1, read as the reverse complement.
GGCAGCGACCGCGGCCCCGCCGACCTCAGCCACACCGTCCTGCAAAACCCCTCGCGCTTCTGCGCCTACGCCGCCGACGCGACCTTCGAAACTCTCCCGCCGAGGTGAGGTTCGAAGAAATTTTTCCCACGAATCACACGAAGCACACCAAAAAAAATCCGCAGAAATTTTTCCCACGGAATACACGGACCACACGGAAGAATGATTTCTTTTCCGTGCCTTCCGTGAATTCCGTGGGAAATTTGTATTCGGCTTTAGTTTGGTGTGAGTCGTGTGATTCGTGGAAAAAAGTGAGGGGCGGAATATTCGGTCTTTTTTTACTCAAGCCGCTCGGTCGATGCGTCGATATGAGCGGATAGCTTAACGGCGTTCCCTGTATCGCTTCAGTCTAGGGCAGACCGTACTCCGTACATCCCTACAAAAAATATGATACAACCTACGTCGAACTTCTCCGGCTCGAACCGGCCGGAGAGATTGGGGCAAACCAATCCCCAAATTCCACTTCCTCAACCCCCGGCCGAGTCCGTGGGCGACAACCTTTCCGCCAGCAATACCGATACGCTGCGCGCAGCTCTGAAAGATCAACCCGAGATCCGCCCGGAAGTCGTCGAGCGCGGCAAATCGCTCGCCGTCGATATCAAGTATCCCCCTCTCGAAATCATCAATAGCTTGGCTAAACTGATGACCGAGTCAGCCGATCTTACAGAGCAAGAATAAACCCAATTTCTATGACCACACTGGCGAAAGGCTACGCCCGCGCCTATCAATCTCAGTCCGTTCTGACAGCCAGCCCAGGCCAGCTCGTTCTCATGCTCTACGACGGCGCGCTCCGCTTCATGGATCACGCCCGCGACGCGCTCGAGAGCTCCGAAGAGACGCCCAAGCGTATCGAAAGAATCAATACAAACCTGATCAAGGCGCAGGACATCCTCGCCGAACTTCAGGCCAGCTTGAACTTCGAGGCCGGCGATTACGCCAAGAATCTCGACCGCCTCTACGATTACTACCAGCGCCGTCTCTTCGAAGCGAATTTGAAGAAAAAGGTCGCGCCCGTGATCGAAGTCCAGGGCCTCGTCCGTCAGCTCCGCGACGGTTGGGCCGAAATGCTCCGCGGCCAGGGCGCCCAGGTCCACGATCAACGCGGTGTTGCTTAAAAAGCCATTTCCCGTGCCGGCGGCCGAGTCCGCCATCGCCCGCCTGCGCCGACTGCTCGGCGCATTGGAGTCCTTGGTGAGCGATCAAGCTCTGCTCCTCGCCGCGGGTGATCACCGCGGCATGCTCGCCGCCCAGGAGCGGTCCCAGCCGGTGTTCGACGAGATCATTTCCCTCAGCCGCGCCGACGACATTGTCGCGCGACTCACTTCAGCCGATAGGGAACGTGTCGCCCTCCTCATCAAAAACCAGGGCGAGCACCTCCAGAATTTGGCCGCGAAAAAGGCCGCCGTGCGTTCCGAGCTCGACACCGTGTCGCAAGCCATGACGCGCACCTACTCTCTGCGCTCCTCCTACGGCGCGAAGAATTTCTACGCCGCCACGACGCGATCCAGCAGCGTCGCCAGTTTCGCCTGAGCCGCGAAGAAGCGGCTTCGCCGCGTTTTTTTCGGAATTTTTTTTTGGCCGCAAAGAGGCGCGAAAAATACGCAAAGAGGATTGAGGTGCACTGAGTTCCTCAGGCATCCGAATCCAACAAGCGGATCGAGGTGTTTGGTTTGGAGCTACAAACCAAAATACATCTGCGGCAGAGACACGGATGTCTGAGCGACGACGCCCACGCAAAATCCTCTTTGCGTATTTTCGCGCCTCTTTGCGGCCAAAAAAATCCGAAAGAAAAACCGCCTCTTCGCAGTTCAACTTGCGGCCGGCAGTGGCTCGCTGGCCCGGGTCTGCACGACATTGTTCGCGGCCGGACCTTCCAGCCAGGCTTCGGCGATTTTCTCGGCGGCACGCTGCCAATCGAAATTGCTTCCGGTCGGATAGACCGCATCGCTGCCCGGCGTAATCGCGTTGGCCCAATTGAATTCGGCCTTCACGCAAATCTGGCCGTCCGCCAACGTGAAATTCTGCAGCGTCAACGCGCCACTTCCATCGCGAAACGTCATTCGCGCGATGCCCTTTTGAAAGTTCACGAAGCGCTCGGGCTTTTGATCCGCGCAAGGCGCGCCATGAAGCTGAAATACGGCTTCAATCGCAGCGAGAAACGAAAGCAGTCGCGGAGGTGTGGACATCGACAACTCCGCAATCGGCCGTTGCCGACGACAGCCCACAACTTTTCAACTTTTTTACATCTTTCGAGCGACTGAAAGCTTCTCTTCCGGCCAGGAATGTCGATGGTTTTAGGCTCCAGCCAGTGCCAGCTCCCGCCAGCCCTCTCGACCCTGCCGCCCAAGGCGCGGCCCGACTCAATTCGCTACTCGCTCGCGTCGTGGCGGAGTCTACCCAGGCGCTGGCCATCTGCGACGCGCGCGCTGCCGGCCAACCCGTTTCCCATGTGAACCCAGAGTTCGCACGGCTCACCGGTTGGGAACTCAATCAAGCCACCGGAAAGCCTCTCGCCCAACTGCTCCGGCCGCCTGGTGGCCAGTTCGAATGGGACCGTCTCCACAGCGTGATGCAGGAAACAACATCCTGGAGGAAAACGCTTCCCGCCGCGCGCCGCGATGGAACTGTTTTCTGGGCGGATGTTCATCTGTATCCACTCAGTGGTGACGAAGACGTTGTCACGCATTGGGTCGCCATGATCTCAGACGTGACCGAAAATCTCGAAGTGCACGACGCACTTCACCAAAGCGAAGCGCAGCTGCGCCTGCTCGCGGAAAATATCCGCGACCTCATCACGGTTTGCCGCGCCGGCGGCGATTGCTCGTTCGCGTCCCCTTCCTCCCGCAGCTTGCTCGGCTACGAGCCGTCCGAGCTGATCGGAATGCCGCTGCAAAATTTTGTTCATCCCGACGATCGCTCGCGCATGGAGCAGCATCTCAACCGCCTTTTCACCGAGGGCGGCGAGAGCACCATCGTGCACCGGATGCGCCGCAAAGAGGGCACATTCGTCTGGGCCGAAACGACCAGCAAGACACACGCGGATGCGAAAACGCGCCGCCCGTCCGAAGTCATTTCCTCCACGCGCGACATCACCAAACGCCGCCAGGCCGAAGAAAATCTCCGCGCGATGCATTCGCTCCTCGATACTGTCCATGACGCCGTTCCCATCGGCCTCGCGCTGTTGGATACGTCCGGAAAGTTCATGCAGTGCAATCGAGCTTTCGCCCAAGTCTTCGCCTTGAGCTCGAGCCAGATCGCCGGCCGCGCCGCCGACTCGCTGATTCCTCCGACCGATCTGGTTCGCGCCACGATCGCGCAAGGTTCCGTTTGCGCCTGCGATTGCACGGACGCGAATGGGGAAACAGTGCCGACCGAGCTCACGGTCGTTCCACTGACATCGACCGGCGAAGCCGAGCGCCTCGTCATTCTCGCCGATCTTCGTGATCGCCGAAAAATGGAAACGCGCCTGCGCGAAGCCAGCCACCTGGAAAGCCTCGGCACGCTCGCCGGCGGCATCGCGCATGACTTCAACAACATGCTCGCGATCATCCTCGGCTACGCGAGCCTGCTGCGCGATTCCGCGAGCGATCCGGCGCGCATAACGCATTACGCCGACACGATCATCGACGCCGGCCGTCGCGGCGCGGACGTCGTTCGCCAGCTTCAACTTTTCGCCAACAATCAGGACGCCGAACTCGCGCCGACGAATATCCACGCGATGCTCGACGAGACGACCGACCTCGTCTGCGCCGAGTGGCCGAAGAATATCGAGATCGAGAAGATTTACGGCGCGACCGATTCCGGCCTTACGGCGGATCACCATCAGTTGATCCAGGCGTTTCAAAAGCTTCTCGAAAACGCGCGCGAAGCGATGCCCGACGGCGGCCGCCTGGTCATCCGCACCTCGGAAGTTCGCCAGGCGTTTTTCTCGCCGGGCAGCACCGCGGCGGAGCAGAAAACATTTTTGCGTATTTCAATTCAGGATACAGGCCACGGCATGGATGCGGCGACGCGCGCGCGCATGTTCGAACCGTTTTTTGCGCGAAACAGAAATCCCGAAATGCGCGGCCTCGGCCTCGCCGTTGTCTACGGCATCATGCGCGCGCACCGCGGCTTGATTGAAGTCGACAGCGCGCCAGGACAAGGCACGACCGTACATCTGCTTTTCCCGCGCGCTTCCGTGAAGACCGAGCTCACCACGACCCCTTTTCCCGAGAATTTCGACGCTGCAGCCGATCGACGGACAATCCTTCTCGTCGAGGACGAACAGGACATCGGCGCGCTGTGGCTGGAGATTTTGCCGACGGACGGTTGGCGAGTGCTCTGGGCGCGCGACGGTGGCGAAGCGGTTCGCCTCTTCCGCGCGCATCGCGACGAAATCGCGCTCGTTTTCACGGACATCGGCCTGCCCGTTCTCGACGGCTGGCAAGTGGCCGAGACCATCCGCCGCGAAATTCCCGGCATGCCATTGCTGATCGCTTCCGGCGCCTTCCGCAGCGGCGACCGCCAACGCGGCTTTGCCGATCCCGTGGCGTATTTGTCCAAGCCCTACGTTCCGACAAAAGTGATCAAGCAGATCCGCGGCCTCGTGCCCGGAGCAAGCTGAGTCGCGCGTTCGTCGGCCGGGGTTTCGCACACCGCAGCGAGCGTGTGTACCAACGAAACTTCCTTCTCGCATGAGAGCGCGGATCAAATATTTGTACGCGAGCCGTAAAAATCACGAGCGGCTGAAAGGCGAGTCTAGCATTTGCCCCGCGTCTTTCTGAAAATAGGTTTTAATCTTCGCCGCCCCAGCACTGCGACGCGCTCATGTCTTTAGAAAGAATTCTCGTTCTCGACGATGAACCCCTCATCCAAAAAGTTTTGGACGAGTTGTTCCGACGGAAGAAGTTCACCGTCACGATCGCCAGTTCGATCGCTCAAGCCGAGGCCCTGATTGCACGCGAGAATTTTGACCTGATCATGCTCGATGTCCGTCTGCCCGATGGTGACGGCCAACAGTTTTTGGAACGGGTGAGTGCCATGCCGGATCGGCCGCTGGTCGTGATGATGACGGGCCACGGCACGATCGAAAGCGCGGTCAACTGCATGCGCGCCGGCGCGTTCGACTACCTGATCAAGCCTTTCTCGCCTGGGCAGATCGAAATCATTTTGAAAAAGGCCGACTCGTATCGGCAGCTCGTGAAGGTCAACCGCTACTTCAGCGAGCAGGATGGCGGCGATGGCGACATGCTAGGGCGCAGTCCGACGATGGCGCGCATGCGGCAGCTGATCGAACGCGTCGCGCCCACCGATGCGACGGTTTTGATCACCGGCGAGAACGGCACCGGCAAGGAGATGATCGCGCGCGAACTCTACCGCCACTCGCCGCGCCGCAATGAGCCTTACATCAAAATCAATTGCGCCGCGCTTTCGGAAAACCTGATCGAGAGCGAACTTTTCGGTCACGAAAAAGGCGCGTTCACCGGCGCGACGGACCGGCGCGAAGGTCGCTTCGAGCTCGCCAATCGCGGCACGCTCCTCCTCGACGAAGTGAGCGAAATTCCGCCGAATCTTCAGGCGAAACTGCTGCGCGTGCTGCAGGAAAGAGAGTTCGAGCGCGTGGGCGGGACCAAGACGATCAAGGTCAACGTGCGCATTCTCGCGACGTCCAATCGCGATCTGATGCAGTTCGTCGAGAAAGGTCAGTTTCGTTCGGATTTATATTATCGGTTAAACGTTTTCCCGGTCGCGATGCCTCCGCTGCGCGAACGCCGCGAGGATGTCCTTCTTCTCGCGGAGGCATTTCTCCGCCGCTTCGCGCGCAAGCACGGCATCAAGATTCCCGGCTTTTCCGACACAGCCGCGCAGGCGATGCTCTCCTACCCGTGGCCCGGCAACGTGCGCGAACTGCAAAACACGATCGAGCGCGCCGTGATCCTCTCGGAAAATGGCCGGCCTGTTTCTGTATCCGCTTTAGGACTACCGCAGCTCGCGCACTCGCTTGTCGGCGCGCCGATTCCTGTTGGCACGACCATTTCGTCCGCGGCTCCGATGCCTTTTCCCGGCGCTGCGTCGACCTCCGTGCCGCCGATTCCTCTTTCGACTCCAGCTCCGATCGTGCCGATCAACACGCCCGCGCCTTCGTATGCGCCGAGCAGCGAAGACGTGGCGCGCGTCGCGTCAGCGCCATCGACGCCCGCTCTTTCGCCCGCGGCTTCGAATGGTCATCTGACCGATGCGTCGCATCCCGCGAGCACCGCGATCGCCGAACCTATCGGCTCAAATGAGTCACGCCACGCGTCGGCTCCCGCCGCCGTGATCCCGCTCGATCAACTCGAGAAACAAGCCATCCTCGCCGCATTGCGTTCCACGAACGGCAACCGCACCCGCGCCGCCGAATTGCTGAAGATCAGCATCCGCACCCTGCGCAACAAGCTCCAGGAATACCGAGCCTCCGGCGACTTCACCGACGACGAAGTCGAAGGTTGAACGGTTCGGAGTTTTTTTTTGGCCACAAAGAGGCGCCAAAATACACCAAAAGGATCGAAGTAAGCTTCTGCTGCTCAGACATCCTTTGCTCCGCCGCGGATTGGACTTGTTTGTAGCTCCAAACCCAAACCTCGATCCGCTTAAGGGATTCGGATGTTTGAGGAACTCAGCCCGTCCGAAATCCTCTTTGCGTCCTTCTCGCGCCTCTTTGCGGCTAAAAAAAGGATTGGCCAAACTAGGTAGTTCTCCTGGGTAATTTCAGCTTAATCGCAATTAAGCTGCACCGATCTTTAATGCATGAGATCGGTGACATTTTCGGCAGTTCGCATATTGGCGGCCACGGGCGCGTTGCTCGCCGCGGCGCTTTTTAGCGGCTGCTCGTCGGTCCCCGAATCGGCCAGCGCGCCGCGCTCGTCGGTTTCACGCGATCATGCACTGACGCTCGCCACGCTCACCGCGCGCACCGTCGGCGGAGAAGTTTTTCAAATCGCTCCGACCGGCAGCATGAAACCCACGCTCGATGAAAGCAGCGTCGTCACGGTCGAGCGCGTGGCGTTCACCGAATTGCGCCGCGGCGATATCATCATCTATCGCAACGCCGCGGGCGTGCCGATCATCCACCGACTTTACGAGCAGCACGGCGCCCGCTGGCTGGTGCTCGGCGATAACAATTCCTCCATCGATAACGAGGCAGTTACCGCGGGAAATTTCGTCGGTCGCGTATGCGCGATCTTCTATACGTCGGCCGGAACGAACACGTCCGGACCGGCGGCTTTGGCCCAGCGTTGAGAGGTCGTTTACCCGAGGGCTTCGCAGAAATACCACTAAAGCTCCGTTAATCCGGCCGATATTAGGCGGGAGCAAGAAGCTCAACGTTACCCGATTCTCCAATGCCAACAATTGACCAGATCAGCGAAGCGGTTTTCCGCGAAACCATCAATCGCGCCGTGCAGGATGTCTTCAAGACCATGCTCGGAAAAACCGCGACTCTCGGCGCTGCGTCCGACGCTGCGAATGCAGACGGCACGCCTTGGGAACATCCCGTCACGATCAATGGCCAACAGGTCGTCGGCACCGTCGGCTTCATCGGCGACATCAGCGGCCTCATCTATCTCTATCTCGAAGCCGACTTCGCCAACGACATGGCGAGCCACATGCTCAGCATGACGCTCGACGAGTTGAAGGAAGCCGGTGACGAAGTCGTCAACGACGCCGTCGGCGAACTCACGAACATGACGGTCGGCACCTTCAAGAATCAGCTCGCCGACAAAGGTTTTCCCTGCCGCCTCACGATCCCGTCGATCCTCCGCGGAAGCAATTTCTCCATCGAGCCCGTCAGCTCGGCCACCCGCCGCATCTACCGCTTCAATGTCGGTGCGCACAGCCTCGTGGTCGATCTCCTGATGAAGTCGGGCGACTAATTTAAAACCGCTCACCCGCCTCTCCAGACACTCAGCCATGCGCTATAAAATTCTCACCGTAGACGACTCCAAGACGGTCCGTATCATCGTCAAGAAAGCCTTCAAATCCTTCGACGTCGAAATCGTCGAGGCCGCGAACGGCGTCGAGGGTCTCGCCGCTGCCGCCAAGGAAAATCCGGATCTCATCCTCCTCGACATCACGATGCCCGTGATGGACGGCGTGGAAATGCTTACGAAGGTCAAATCCGACCCGACGCTCAAAGGCATCCCGGTCATCATGCTCACCGCTGAAGGTGGCCGCGACAATGTGCTCAAGATCGCCAAGATCGGCGTGCGCGACTACATCGTGAAGCCCTTCAAGGAAGAAGTACTCGTCGAAAAATGCGGACGCATCATCGACCTGAAGCCGCTCACCGACAGCCCGACCAAGGCCAAATCCATTTTCGATCCCGCCTCCATCCTCGTCGTCGAAGACAAGCCCGCGATCATCCAGCAGATCCAGGAAGGTCTGAAGCACACGCCCTGGAAGATTCACGGCGTCAACACCACCGGTGAAGCGATCGACTTCTGCAGCAAGAACACGCCCGACCTCGTCATCATCTCGCTCTCGTTGCCCGATGAAGCGGCGTTCACCCTCTTCCGCCTGATCCGTCAGAACGTTAAGACCAAGTACACGCCGATCTTCGCCCTCGTGGTGAAGACCGAGACCAATGCGCAGCAACAGGCGCAGCAAGTGGGCTTCTCTTACATCGTGACGAAGCCGATCGAGATCACCGAACTGGAATCGAAGATCGCCAAGGCCATGAATCTCGACACGTCACAACGCTACTTCGCCGTCGACGGCGATGTGTTCGTGATGCGTCTCCCGGAAAACACCAGCCAGACGGTCGTCGCCGAGGTCCTCAATTACCTCAAGCCGAAGATCGCCGAAGCGGTGGACAGCGGCATCGTCAAAGCCGTCATCGACCTGCACGCGCTGAAGGGCCTGAACATGGCCGTCATCAAGCTTCTCATCCAAGCCATGACGACCTGCAAAGACCTCGCTCTCCAATTCACCTTGGTGGGCAACAGCCAGATCGTGTCGGAGTGCAAAGGCTTCGAAGACACGCGCAATTGGCAGTTCCACGATTCGATCGCGGACGCCAAGGCGAGCTTCGCCAAGGGCGCGTCCGCCCCGGCTCCTGCCGCGCAACCCGCCGCCGTCGCCTAACCGGCCAAACCTTTCGTCGCTCAACATCGTTGGGCGACCCCTGCGAGAACCGCGCTTCCTTTCGAGGGAGCGCGGTTTTGTTTTTCATGGCAGAGTAGCCCACGAATCACACGAACCACACGAAGGGTTTCGATCCGTCTTCCTTTCGTGTGCTTCGTGTGATTCGTGGGCAAAACTGCTTGGTACACGGCTATTTGCGCTAGGGTTTTCCCCTCCAGAAAAACGCAAATGAGCCGATAAAAGAGGCGGGTTCTTATCAGACGTCTCTGCCCAACCGCAGGGAATAGGACCATCATGACTTTTCACTTCACATCTCCGACGGTCGAGGGGTCCCGAAAATTTCGGGCAACATCGATCGGCCTCTTCGCTCTCCTCGCGGGCGCGAATGCTCACGCGGTCTGCGTGCAGCACCGGAACTATGTCTATACCGACTGGAGCCAGTCGCGCCTCGCCACCGACGTCCCGCGCGAGGAAAAACCTCTCCTCTACCTTCCCACCGTCGGCGTCGTGCCGCTGCGCTTCGCGCCGCCTCCGCCCGTCGCCACCGAGCGCCCAAAGAAAATCGCGCCCGTCGCGGAAATCATTCCGGTCGCACCGCCCAAAGTGGAGCCCGTTCACGTCGAGCCGCCCCACGAGGTCGCCCCCCCGCCGAAAGAAGAGCCCGCGCCCACCGGCCCCACGCCTCCACGTATCCTCCCGGATGATACACCGCGCGATCTGCGCGCCGAGGACGTCCTGCCTTACTTTCAACTCTCCAACGACCCGGCTCCGAGCTCCGGCGTCTCCGTTCCCTTCACTCCAGCTACTCCGGCTCAGCCGCAGAGCTCCGCCACGTATCAACTAAAATGATCCAGCCGCGCGCCGTCGCCTTGCTCAGTCTGCTCCTCTGTTGCCGGCTCGCCGCCAGCACGGAGAGCTCTGCCCCCGCCACGGAGCAGGTGGCGAAAGCATCGGAGCATGCTCCCGCCGAGCATTCTGAATCGGTCGACCACGCGGATGACGCAGCTCACGCTGAGCACACGGAGAGCGCCGCCGTTCAGACTCCCGCCGCGAGCGCCGAAGGCGAAATTCTCCAGCCCAATACGACGGTCGAAGCCGAACAGGTTGCGCACGGCGCCAACGAAGAGGAAATCGCGAGCCTCCTTCGCATCGGTCGCGCGAAATTCGAGAAGAACGATTTCGCCTCCGCCCAGATGGCATTCATGCAGGTGCTCGTGGAGAAAGCTTCGCCCGAACAAGACCACGAAGCGCTTCTCGCTCTCGCCCGTTCCTATCGAAAAAACGGCGACTTCACGAAAGCCACCGCCGTCTACGAACGTTTCCTCAAAGATTATCCGAGCGATCCTGAATTGCCGATGGTCTATCTCGAACTCGGCCGCACCGTCCGCGCGCTCGGCGCCTACAAACGCGCCATCGCCCGTTTCTACAGCGTGCTGAACTCCACGCTGAAATTGCCCGAAGACGGCCAGGACACGTACCGCCAACTCGCGCGCACCGCGCAATTCGAGATCGCCGAAACTTATTTCCAAATCGGCGACTACGCCCAGGCGACGCGCTTCTTCTCGCGCCTCAAGCTGCTCGATCTCGCTCCCGAAGATCGCGCCCGCGCCTTTTTCAAATCCGTCTTCTCCCTCGCCCTCGCGAACGAAAACGACAAGGCCATCAGCGGACTGGTCTCCTTCATCGAACAGTATCCAGACGACGAAAATATTCCGGAAGCGAAGTACCTGCTGTCGACCTGCTATCGTAAACAGGGCCGCTCGCAGGAATCCCTCCGCACCACGCTCGATCTCCTCCGCGCCGAAGCGCACATCACCAACAAGGACCCGAAACGCTGGGCTTATTGGCAGCGCAAGACCGGCAACCAGCTGGCCAACGAATTCTATCAATCGGGCGATTTCGCCAGCGCGATGGCGATCTATCAAAACCTCGCACAACTTTCGACCGACCCTACATGGACTCTGCCGGTTCAGTATCAGACCGGGCTTTGCTACGAGCGCCTGCGCCGCTTCGACAAAGCGCGCGAGTGCTATCAATCCATCATCGATGGCGTAAAGACCGCCACGAAATCCGACGCCGCGCCCAAGGGCGAACTGACCGATCTCGCCGACATGGCGACGTGGCGTCTCGGCCAGCTCGAGTGGCAGTTCAAAACGGACGCCACACTCTCGACAATTTTCCCTCCGCCTCAGTTGCATCAGCCTGACGGCAAACCCGAGTCAGCCACCCCGTCATCCAAAGACCATGACACCCACGGAAACCCTGCAGTCGCATCTAACACTCTGCGATGAACTCTATCAGCTCGCGCTCGAAGAGAATCGCTTCCTGAAACAGAATCAGCGCGTCCCCGACGCCTCCATTCTCGATCGCAAACGCGATCTCCTGGCCCGCCTCGACGCGAGTCTCTCGTCGCTGAAATCCGGCGCGGCGGCTCCCACGTCTTCGCGCCCCGATCCGCTGCGCAAGGAAATCATCGAGAAGTCGCGCGCGAAACTGCTCCAGATTCTCCATCTCGATCGCGAGAACGAACAGCTCCTGCTCCGCCACAGTCTCGGCCAACGCCCGAAACTCGCCGCGCCGACACCCGCCGCCGCACCGTCACAATTACAACGTATTTACGAGCGGCACGCTTGAGGTAACTCCCCTATCTCGCGTATCCATTTTCTTGATTCATGCCTCCGCGCATCCTCGTAAACGAAGACTCAGAGATCGATTTCAAGCTGCTCGAAGCGGAGTTCCGCCGCGTGCAGTTCGACTGTGATCTGCGCCAGGCCGTCTCGCGCGAGCAGTTCCAACGCGAACTGCACGGCTTCAATCCCGAGCTGATCATCTCCGATTATTATCTGATCGGCTTCAACGCGCTCGACGCGCTCGAGATCGTGATGAAGGACGCGCCCGACACGCCATTCATCATCCTGACCAACGCGCTCAACGAGGAAACCGCCGTCGAATGCATGAAGCGCGGCGCGACGGATTATGTATTGAAAAACCGGCTACCAAGGCTCGTCGCCATCCTGCGCACGACCTTGGAACGGAAACGTCTCGCCAAGGAAAACGCGCGAATCCAGCGCGAGCACGAACAGCTCTTTCGCCTCACGCCCGACTTGTTCTGTCTGGCCACCGTCGACGGCACGTTGCAGGTCGTGAATCCGGCATGGACGTTGCGCCTCGGTTTCCGCGAAGCGGAATTGGTCGAGCGCCCTCTTTTCACTCTGGTTCATCCCGACGATCGTCACGCGCTCGATTCGTGGTGGAGCACCCTCGTCTCGCGCACGCAGACAGTCGCGCCCTTCGCGCATCCCGCCGCGCCCGCGAGTTTCGAATGCCGCCTCGTTCACAAGGAAAAAGGATTCCGTTACATCCAGTGGAGCGCGAAGCCGTTTCCCTCGGAAAATAAGGTCTACGCCTACGGACACGACGTGACGGAATTCAAGCGGGCCGAGTTCGCGCTCCGCGAAAGCGAAGCCCGTTTCCGCCGCATGGCCGACTCCGCTCCGGTGTATATCTGGATGTCGGACACATCGAAGGCATTCGTGTATTTCAATCAGCCCTGGCTCGAATTCACCGGGCGAAAACTTTCCGAGGAACTCGGCTCCGGTTGGACCGACAATCTGCATCCGGAGGATTGCGAGCGCTGCCTCCAGGCCTACGAAGAAAGTTTCAACGCGCGCGTTCCGTTCCGCACCGAGTATCGGCTGCGCCGCCGCGACAATCACTATCGCTGGGTCGTGAGTCACGGCACGCCGCGCTACGATGAGCACGGCAATTTTGCGGGTTTCATCGGTTCGTGTTTTGACGTGACCGATCAGCACGAGGTCGAAGCGCATCTCGCGTACCGCGCGATCAAGCAGGCCGCTCTCGCGAGCTTCGGCCGTTTCGCGCTCGCGCAGCATACTTTTGCCGAACTCACGCAAGAGGCGGCACGTCTCGTCTCCGACACGCTGCGCATCGATCGCGCCGCCATTCTCGCCCTCGACGGCGACAGCCAATCGCTCGTGCTCGCGGCGTACGCCGGACCTTCGTTCTCCCAGCCAAACATTCCGCTGGGCAACGCGAGCCCTCACGCCATCGACGCCGAACGTCCGATTCATCTCAGCGAAGATCCGCGGAATTTCCCCGGCGGCGCGGCACTCGGCGCCCTCGGTATCCGCTCTGGCGTGGCCGTGCCCGTCGGCAGCGTGAAGAGCACGTACGGATTTCTCTGCGCTCTCTCGGACGAAGATCGCCTCTTCAATCGCGAAGCGGTCGATTTCATGCAGGGGCTCGCGAACATCCTCAGCACCGTTCACCAACGCGAGCGCGCCGAAGCCGCCTTGCAGGAAAGCGAACAAAAGCTCCTCCAGTCGCAAAAGATGGAAGCCGTCGGTTTGCTGGCTGGCGGTGTCGCGCACGATTTCAACAACCTGCTCACGGCGATTCGCTGCTATGGCGACATTCTCCACGAAGATCTTTCCACGATCTCCCCGGAGCTTCGCTCGAAGGCTTCGGAAATTTTGAAAGCGACGGCTCGCGCGAGCGCGCTTGTGCGACAACTCCTCGCCTTCAGCCGCAAACAAGTTCTCCAGCCCGAATACCTCGATCTGAATCATGTCTTCGGCGATCTGAAGGACCTGATTCGTTCGCTCCTCAGCGAAAACATCACGCTCGATATCCTGCCGAACACCGACGCCGTCACCATTCAGGCCGACCGCAGCCAGATCGAACAAGTCATCATCAATCTCGCGATCAACGCACGCGACGCGATGCCGCAAGGCGGCAGCCTCACGCTGCGCACGGGCATTCGCACGATTCGCCCCGACGAAGCCATCGAACTCGCCGCCGGCACGTACGCGGAGATGAGCGTGTCCGACACCGGCATGGGCATGAGCGAGGAAGTGAAGGCGAAACTCTTCCAACCGTTCTTCACCACGAAGCCGAAAGGACGAGGCACCGGCCTTGGCCTCGCGACGTGCGCTGTCGTGCTAAAACATTACGGCGGCGGCATCCAATTCGACAGCAAGCTCGGCGCGGGAACGACGTTCCGCGTGCTGATTCCTCTCGTGCAGCCACCGGCGTTGAACATGGACTTCACGTTCGACGACGAACCCGGCGTTGGCACGGAAACGATTTTGCTGGTCGAGGACGACGAAGCGATTCGCGGCGTCACCGCTGCGATTTTACGTTCGCTCGGCTATCAAGTTTATCCGCTGAGCGGGGGCAACGAAGCCCTCGAATTCTGCGGCGGCGGGCATGCGCCAGCGGTCGATCTTTTGCTCACGGACATCGTGATGCCGCAGATGGGCGGCCGCGAACTCGCCGAGCGCATGCTCAAGATGAAGCCCGACCTGCGCGTGCTTTTCATGTCCGGCTACGTCGACGACCCGGTCATCCTCCACGCCGTGCGTGAAGCCTCGATCCCCTTCCTCGAAAAGCCCTTCACCCGCGACGGCCTCGCGAAAAAAGTCCGCGAAGCCCTGGACACCCCCCGCGCCGCCGCGGCGCGGTGAAGGCGGAAGGCTGAAAGCGGAAGGCTGAAAGAATAACGGCGAGCCCTGAATGCCGGCCGGCCTCAGAGGTAGGGCGAAGCCTCCAGGCGAGCCGCAACCGCATGGCCTAACCTCCAAGCTGAGCCACGTCAAACACGGCTCACCAGGGACGGTGTCTGATGTCGCCTCCGACTCGGTACGCCCTACCTCAGAAGGCCTCTGGTTTCAGCGTTCAGCCTTTTTCCTTTCGGCCGGCCTTCGGTTTCCGCATCTCAGCGCAGTTCTGCGATCGGCGCTGCATCCATGTCGGCGAAGACTTGATTGTCGCCGCCCATGGCCCAGACGAAACGATACGAACTGGTGCCGACGCCGGAGTGAATCGACCAAGCCGGCGAAAGAACCACTTCGCGGTCACGCACGATCAAATGCCGGGTGCGATGCGGCTCGCCCATGAGGTGCACGACCATCTGGTCCGCGAGATCGAAATACATGTAGATCTCGGTGCGCCGGCTGTGCGTGTGCGGCGGCATCGTGTTCCAGATGCTGCCCGGCTCGAACTCCGTGAAACCGAGCACAAGCTGACAGCTCTTGATGCCGTCAGGATGAATATACTTCAGAATCCGGCGACGATTCGCCTTGGTGACTTCGCCGATCGGATCGGCCTTGATCTCCGCGCGCCGCGCCAGCGCAGTTGGATGCTTCGCATGAGCCGGCGTGCTGATGAAATAAAAAGCAGCCTGACCGCCCGGCGCGCTCTCGAACCGCACATCGCGCTCACCGAGTCCGATGTAGAGACAATCGAGCGCGGCCAGATCGTATTTCGTCCCGCCGACATGCACGAAGCCCGGCGCCCCAACATTCAGGATGCCGATCTCGCGCCGCTGCAGGAAAAATTCCGTGCCGGTCTCCTTGTAATTCGCCAGCGGCAGGGGCGAAGAAGCCAGCGGCACGGCGGCGCCGACGACCATGCGATCGAGGTCGGTGTAGTGCGCGCGGATCTCGCCATTGCGAAACAAACCTCCAATCAGGAAATTCTCGCGCAATTCCTCCGTCGAAAGACGGTTCGTTTCATTGGCACTGGGAAAATAATGCAGTTTCATAAATAAGAGCGCTGTGGTTCACCTAACCGGCGGAATGAGTCATCCCGCCGGCGGCAAACTCGAGATTATTTCGAGGAATAGGCCAAGGTCACGGGAGATTTCAAACCGGCCGCGAAGGCCGAGAGGTAAGCGTTCCACGCTTCCTTCGTCTTGAACTCGCCCCGCTCGCTCCAGCCGCCACCCGCGTAGTAAACGAGCTTCTTGTTCTCGTGCAGCGTGGTGATCGCCAAATGATTCAAAGTGTCTTCCGCGAAACGCACATCCTGGTCGGGAGCCAGCACGACGGCCGTGCCGAGCTGGCCATGTTTGCCGTAATCTTCCCAATACGAAAGCCAGCGCTCGCCTTCGTTCTTCGTGACGGCGCCGTTGGTCTTGTGCCGGGCCAGACCTGCCGCGACGGACAACGTCTTGTCGCCAAAGGCGGCATGGCTCGCGAAAGTGTAAGTCGACTCGATCAAATCGAGGCTCTTGCCCGCATCGACCGTAAAGCGTTTCACCTCGGAAAGCTGGAAGCCGCTCGCATCCCAGAGCGGATAGCTCAGTTCGAAGATCGCGCGAATCGGACCGTTGGCCAGGACCTTCCACGACGTGTAGTTCGATGACGGATACAGGCGGTCGTTCGACCACACGCCCGTGCCGCCGCAGCCGCGGGCCGAGTTCACGTCGTACATGTCTAACCCCTCTCCTGAGTCACGATGGTACTCGCCCTTGCTCCGCAGGTACCAGCGATCGACGATCGGGTAATCGACGCGCTTGCACCAGAAATCGAGACCGCTGCTGACCATGCGATCGCCGCCGGCGGAGGGGACCATCAAAGCCGGCCCATAAGCGCGATGCGCCATCTTGTCGTTTTCCCAGGCAAAATCATCAAAGCGCTCCGGCACGTAGCGGGCAAAAACCTTGCTCGGAAACGGCGGAACGGGCTGCTCGGTCTTTTCGATGGTGAAGGTGGCGGATTTTTCGCCAGCGCTGAAATCGTGCTGAAAGAGCAGCTGCTCCTTTCCCGGTTCGCTGTCCGGGTTGAAGTTCAAGACCTGGGACGGGAGAATTTCCCCTTTGGCATCGCGAACGACCACATGATCGGGGCGGGCCTCTTTGCCCAGAGCCTGGCGCACTTCGCTGAAGGGAATGACGAGCACTTCCGCCGGCCGGGCAATGTCCAGCGACTGTGATGCCGTGACGACCAAACGCTCCGCCGCAAACGCGCTCGAAGCCGCAAACAAACCAGTGATGACAGCTATTGGGTAGAACTTGAACATAAGGGGAAAGTGAGTGTTGGCGGCCCGCGCCTTTAGGCAAACCCTCGCGAAGGTTCGGAAGGGGACGCGCGGCAGATTATCCCCAACCTGCCGCGCCCGATGCCGCAAATGCGACATCCCCAATCGATATCCAATGAAACCTGCGAACCACCACCTACACGACCGATTCAGACGCAGAACGTCCGCGAATCAGTCGAATGTCGGGGCGCAGTTACGAAACAGTCGGCACTCGTAGCAGCGCCACGCCGAATCGCTCGGACAGTAAGAAAATACGAAGGCTGAAGGAAGAAGGCTGAAGGCTGAATCCGGAAAGATTTTTCCCACGGATTCCACGGAAGGCTTGCGACGCCGGTGACCGACGCCCGTCAGCCTTGGTCTTCCTAGACTAATCTATTCTCGCGCATCACGGTGGCATACCACTTCGCGCTCAGCTTTGGCGTGCGCTTCTGGGTTTCGAAATCGTTGTACACGATTCCGAATCGGCGCTGGTAGCCGTCCTCCCACTCGTAGTTGTCCATGAAACTCCAGAGGAAGTAGCCTTTGACCGGCACGCCATCGGCAATCGCATCGCGCAATTCGCGGAGGCAATTGCGCACGTACTCTCGGCGATGCAGATCGATCACGTTGCCGTTCTCCGGCGGCGCGTCGTCATAGCCTGCGCCATTTTCCGTCACGTAGAACGGCCGCTTGCCATAAATGTCCGCGATGTGCTTCGGCGCCCAATACATCGCCTGCGGCAGATGATTCAGCCAGGGGCTGTCCGCCCGGGGATAATGTGTCGGGAAAGCCAGTTTCTCGTATTTGCCGCGCTTTCCGGCGCGCACGAAACAACCGGTATAGAGGTTTAGCCCGAGAAAATCCGTCGGCAGAGAAATCAGATCGAAATCGCCCTTCTGGAATTTCGGGGCGGCGGCGCCCGCAGCCTTCAGATATTTCGAGCTGTAGCGGCCTTTGAAAACCGGATCCAGCACGCGGATGTTGTCATCGATGAACGCGGTCTGCGCCGCTTTGATGTCCTCCGGCGTGGCCGTCACGGGCACGGGCACGGACGGATTATCGGTCAACCCCACCCGCGCCCCGCGGCCGCCGTGCTCGCGCACCGCGCGGACGCCATGACCGTGGGCCAGCAGGGCATTGTGGTATGTCTGGTTCACGACGGCGTCGTCTTCGCGCGCGCCCGGCGCTTTCGAACCCACCCCGTACCCGAGTTTCGTGAAGCACAGGATTTCGTTCACCGTAATCCAGTTTTTCACGCGATCTCCAAAAGCCTTCACCACCGTGTCGGCATATGTGGCAAACGCGTCCGGCACGGCGCGCACGCGCCATCCGCCGACATCTTCGAGCGGCTGCGGCAGGTCCCAGTGAAACATCGTCACCCAGGGCGTGATTCCCTTGGCCAGCAACGCATCCAGGAGCCGGTTGTAGAAATCGATTCCAGGCTGGTTCACCGCGCCGCGACCTTGCGGAAAGATGCGCGGCCAGGCCAGGGAGAGCCGATAATTTTTCACGCCCAGCTTGGCCATCAACGCGACGTCTTCCTTGTAGCGGTGATAATGATCGCAACCCGCATCCAGCGTGTCCCCGTTCAACACTCGCCCCGGCTGACGGGAAAACGTGTCCCAGATAGACGGACCTTTGCCGCCCTCGAACGCGGCGCCTTCGATCTGAGGTGCGGCCGTGGCCACGCCCCAGACGAAATTACGGGGAAAACGAAGCTGATTCATTAGAACAAAAAAGTTCTTCCTCGCCCGAGGAAGCGGGCGCCCACCGTGTTGTTCACCCTCCAGCGAGGCCAATTAACCCTCACTCTTACGTTCGGGTTCCGACGCGCTTCGTTAGAGAGAACGAAATCGCCGAGAGGGCGGAATCGGAGCGTTCAACGGAGCGCCAGCCACCGTCTGGCAGACCCTTCTAGCGTCCCGCGGAGCGGGACACATTTTTTTCGGTAGCCGGCCGGAGGCTGGCGCTCCGTTCGGGCGGCTCCGTTGCATTGCGACGACACTGCTCCGTTCCGCACGTCCCGCGATGCCGTCCTCTCGCTCCATCGCTCGAATGAGTTAACCGATCCGTGCGTGCAACGGCCGTTTCAGGCCGTCCTCTTAAAACGAAAGAGCTCACGCTATGACTTACCTTCGCCACTTCTGTCCTCTCATTGTTGCCGCCTCCCTCGCCTCCCTCGCCTCCGTCGCTTTTTCGGCTGAGCACGCGACTTACGATAGCGCGGGCGAACTGACGTCCGTCATCAGCAGCGGCGCGGAATTGCCCATCCACGGCGGGCTTTTCGCCACGTTCACCGGCGGTCTGATGGAGCCGCTCCAGCCGCACGATCAACGGTCGCCGATCACGCGCGACGGCCTCGAACTGAGTTGGAAAGGCACTGCGACATTTCCGACGACCGCCAAGGCGGAGTTCACCGCAAAATGGTCCGAAACCGATGCCGGCCTGCAACTCGTCGCGACAGCAGCCCCCAACGGGCGTTTTCCGCTCGATCTGGTTTCGCTCGATTACGTGATCGACCTGCCGCGCGACATCTTCGAGGGCGGCGCCTACGGCTCGGCCGGCAGCGCGGCAAAGGCCTTTCCGCAAACGCGTCCGGCTGACCCGGTTTTCTACCGCCAGACGATTGACCGGCTGACCGTCGCCATCGCGAAGGAATGGACCATCGGCCTCAAATTCGACCACGCGCGCCCCGTCAGCATCGAGGATCATTGGGACGCCAAAGGTCGCCGGGTCTACCGCGTTAAGATCCAACTCCACGCCGGTGCGTGGCTGCCGGATGAGACGCTCGACATCGGCCTCGCAATCAAAGCCGACGCCCACCCCGCCCCCGCGCTCGCTGAACTCTCCGTCAACCTGAACGCTCCGCTGTATCCATTCGATGGATTCGGCGGTAATTACTGTTTCAATACAGAAACGCCGGTCGCAGACTACACCATGGCGAATCTGAATCTCGCCTGGGCGCGGTTCGAACTGAAGGCGTCCTGGTGGGATCGCGAGCGCGACCATCCCGGCCCCCAGCTCAAACGCGATTTCGAGCTGATGCAGCGCGTGCAAGGCATGCACATTCCCTGGATCATCAGCGTCTGGCGCCTGCCGGAGCGCTACTACGCCGATCCAAATCAGAAGCCGTTTGGGACGTTTGGCCGGCGCATCGCGATGGAGCGCTGGCCGGAGTTTCTCGATCTGATCGGAAGCTATCTCATGTATTTGAAAAAGAACTACGGCGCCGAGCCGGATTATTTTTCCTTCAACGAACCCGATCTGGGCGTGGACATCGGCTTCACCGGCGAGACCCATCGCGAGGCGATCAAGACGATCGGCGCGCATTTCGCATCGCTCGGATTGAAAACAAAACTCCTGCTCGGCGACACCGCGAATCCGCGCGACAGCCATGTCTTCACGCTGCCGACCGCCGCCGATCCGGAGGCGATGAAGTACGTCGGCGCCGTCTCCTTCCACAGCTGGGGCAATGGCACGCCGGCGCAGTATCGCGCCTGGGGCGAAGTTGGTGAATGGCTCGGCCTGCCTCTGGTGGTGGGCGAGGCTGGCGTCGATCCCGGTTCGTATCGCAACGCGATGTTCGACAGCTACGCTTACGGGCTGCGCGAAATGCAGCAGTACCAGGAATTGCTCCGCGACTCGCGCCCCACCGCGCTGATCTTTTGGCAGTACACCGAGGACTACGGCTTCGTGCACGTGAAGGCCGACAAGACTCTCGAGCCGACGGCGCGATTTTATTTGTTGAAACAATTCGCCGCCCTAACGCCTAAGAAGAGCCACGTCGTCGCCACGACCTCCAACCAACCCGACGTGCTGATCAGCGCCTTCGAAAAAGACCGCGCGATCGCCGTGCACATCCTGAATCACGGTCCGGAGCGCGACGTGAAGATCGCCGGATTGAACCTCGCCGACGCGAGCGGCTCGAACGATTCGAACGGCTCGAATGATTCGAACGGCTCGAACGGCTCGAACGGCAGCGCCTGGAAAATCGTCACCACGACGGAGAACGCAGGGTTTAAGGAATCGGCGTGGTCCGCCGCCAGCGGCGAGTTGCGCGTCCCCGCGCGGAGCCTGACGACGCTGGTTCGCGCGAAGTAACGCCTGGCGAGCGCGGGCGTGTCGGCGATCGCGTAGGCATTGCAGCAAACGCGAGATCACGTACTGCGGCGATCGAGTCCGTCCGCGCCTTGTGGCGCGGACAGTAGAAAGAAAATGCCGGCGAGGACGCCAGCGCTCCCAGAGCCGACATCGGCGAAAA
>DASTWZ010000046.1:0-210216 GCA_035765635.1 Opitutaceae bacterium | reverse complement strand
CCGTTGGCCGCCTGTTGGTTTTAGCATTCACCCACAGGCTCTAACGATGCCCCGGACGGTTAATTGTTCATGCGGTTCTGTTCTTCTTCTGAACCACATACCCTCACAAGATACGCAAAGAGGATTTTTGTTAGGCCGACGTGACTCAGTCATCCGTCGCTCAGCCGCGGTTTGGTATTTTGGTTTGAAGCTACAAACCAATACCCAAACCGAGTCGTGGAACTGAAATTTCTAGCGACGTAGCCGACGCAACATCCTCTTTGCGCCTTTGTGTCTCTTTGCGGCTCCAAAAAACAAATTTCGAACACCTCCTCTTTGCGTCCTTCTTGAGCCCCTTTGCGGCTAAAAAAGACGCCGCAGCTAGCCAAGAAACCGCATCAATCCTCGCGGCTTCAGATCGGGGATGAGGAATTTTCGCGGCGCTCCGACTGCGCGCGTTGCGGCTTCGGCGGCGAGGTGACCGGAGCGCGCGGCGCTCTCCATTGTCGAGGGCCAGCCGGTGGACGTCCAATCGCCGGCGAGAAAGCAATTTCTCCAAGGCGAGATTGGAGTTGGGCGGGCGTCGTCGATAGCCGGAGGCACGCCGAAGGTCGCGAATTGCTCCTTGATCAGGGCGGATTTGATCAAGCGCGCGTCCTGCACCGACGGGAAAAATTCCGCCAGTTCCTTTGTCGCGAGCGCAATCGCTTCAGCTTGCGGCAGCGCGGCGAAACGGCGCGATGTGCTCACAACGAGTTCGACATAATGCAGATTCGCCTGGGCGTCGGCGGCTACCGTCCTTCGCTGCGGCTGAATGTGGCTCTTATTGTAGAGCCAGTGGATTTCGCGATCGAGCAGCACGGCATGCGGCAGCGTTGTGATTTCGCGATCGAACCAGAGATGCACGCTGCAAATTGGCCAATGGACATGGCGCTCGATTTGCGCCGCGAGCTTCGTGGCTCCGTCCGCGGGCGGCAGGGCTGGAAGCAACTTGCCCAACGATTCGAACGGCACCGCGAGTATCAGGTAATCGGATACAACTGGCTCGGCTGCGGCGCCATTGCGCGATGTCGCGATCGACCACCGTTTCGCTGAATCGTCCCAGGTCGCGGATTCGACACGAGTGTTGTAAACGATTTCGCCGCCGCGCTGCTGAATCGAACGCGCTGCCCCAGCGTACAGTTCACTGAGGGGCACGCGGCTCATGCCCATTCGGCCCGCGGTGGCGGACGCGAGGAAAAGCTCGCGAATCACCTTTGCGGCGTAGGGCATTCCAATGGTTTCGATGTCCGCATTCAGGGCGCTCGCGATGACCAGCTTCCAGAAGTGTTCAAGAGCGCCTTTCGTCTGGTGGTGGCGGCGCAGCCAGTCGCCTAACGTCTCGGATGAGTCATTCGGCACGGGCCGGATCAGCGCCTGAAACGCCCTGGCCAGCGCGAACTTGTCTTTGAGCGAAAAGGCGGGCGCGGCGAGAAAGCGCGGCAGGGCGTGAAGCGGCGCGGGCAGCGGGGATGGACCGAGTTTACTGCGGCGACCGCCCGGCTCGATCATCGTCATCGTGTCGGTCCAGTAGATTTGATCTGCCACCCCGATGCGCTGATAGAAGCCCAGGATGTTCGTGCAGCACCCGAAAACGACGTGCTGGGAATTATCGATGGTCTCGCTGACGCCAGGATGAAAAAACGACGCGGCGCGGCCGCCCAGGTAGTTGCGCCGCTCGATCAGGCGCACGCGCCAACCCGCTTCGGCGAGGGCGCAAGCCGCGCTCATGCCCGCCACGCCGCCACCGACGACGGTCACTGTCGACGTGCCCACGAGCGATTAGCCGTTCAAGGGACTCTCGCGGCGCAGCGGCATGCGAGCCAGCGCCATGCGGGCTTGGCCAACCGCGAGGATGCCGAGTTTCTGCACGCGCGGCACACTCGCGCGCGACGAAAACACGTCGTAATTGGCGCGGCGAATGCGTTTCAGAAGGCCGTGGTAGATCGTGACCAGCACCCAGAGAGCCGGCCGGCTTTCGGGGCTGATCAACGGCAGGAGCTTCTCGGCCGAGCGATAAAAGTTTTCCGCGCGTTCGCCGATGGATGCGAGCAGGGCGCGCTCCTGAGCCGTCGGCGGAGCGCCAGCAGGGCGGTTGAGCAGCGATTCGACGGTGACCTGGTGCTCTTTCAGGTATTCAAGCGGCAAATACACGCGGTGATTTCCGGCGTCCTCGGCCACGTCGCGCAGGATGTTCGTGAGCTGAAAAGCGACGCCCGTTTCTTCGGCGAGTTTTTCCGCGCTCGGATCGCTGTATCCAAAAATATGAATACAAACCAAACCCACGACCGACGCGACGAGGTAGCAGTAGTCGTAGAGGTCCTTGAACGTCGCGTAGGTGTCGGGCTCGTTGTTGGACGCTGGCCGCAGATCGGTCGCAACGCCGGCGACGAGTTGCTCGAGCAGCGAAACTGGAATCTCGAAACGCGCGATGGCGTCGCTGACGGCGAGGAATACAAGATCGTTGCTCGGTTCGCCCTCGTGCACGCGCTGCCAGGCGGAAAACCATTCGTCGAGTTGTCGGCGGCGCTCGTCGCGCGGCAGCGTCGGATCGTCCGCAATATCGTCCGCTTTGCGCATGAACGCATAGATGGCGCAAATCGCGTCGCGGCGCGCGGGCGGCAGCGCGACGAACGCGTAGTAAAAATTCTTCGCCTTGCTCTTCGCAACGGCGCGACAGAGCGCATAGGCCTCGGCCAATTCAGCGGGGCTGGCGGTGGTCTGAGGCATCATATCGCTTTTTCCTGGCTTCGGTTCCGACGAGCGCGAGGGATGAACTTTCCGACGAGAGCGCCGAGGAGAAGTTTGATTTTCACGTTCTTCGAAATGGAGGGTCTTCTGCTCAGCACGTCGTAGTCCTGCTTCTCGATCGCGCAAAGAATTTCCATACCGCCTCGGCTGAAAAGGTCGAGGTCGAGTGCGAGCTCCGATTGCACGCGATCGATCAATGGCAAACCACGCTCAAAAAGCCCACGCGTGAAATCGACTTCGTGGCGGAGCAACGCGCGAAATTCCGGAGTCGGCGCGCCGCGGGCGATCGTTTCATCGCTCACCCCGAAACGCCGCATATCGGCCTGCGGCAGGTACACGCGACCGATGGCGAAATCGCGTTTCACGTCCTGCCAAAAATTCGCGAGTTGCAACGCCGTGCAGGTCGCGTCCGACAGTGAAAAGTTTTCCGCCTTGGCTTCGCCAAAGGTGTGGAGCACGAGCCGACCAACCGGGTTTGCCGAATAGCGGCAGTAGGCGAGGACGTCGTCCATCGTCTCAAAACGTTTGACGGTTTGATCCTGGCAAAAGGCGACGAGGAGATCGGCGAACGGTTCCTTTGGAATATTGAGAGCGAGGATCGTTTCGCGCAGCGCAACGAACACCGGGTGCCGGACGCGACCTTCGTAACACGCGTCGAGTTCACCGCCCCAGTAATTCAGCAGCGCGAGGGCTTGCGCCGTATCGTTCACCTCGTCGCCGAGGTCGTCGGAGATCCGGCAATACGCGTAGATCGCGTGCATGTGCGGCCGCAATCGCTTCGGCAAAAACCACGAAGCGACGTGGAAATTTTCGTAGTGCGACTCCGCGAGTTGACGGCAGTAGGCGCGAGCTTGGTCGAGGGTAGGCGTCGTTTTCGGCGGCCTATAGGAAGTCGGGAGAGACGCCCAGCCGCGCTCGACCAGCTCCTCGTTTTCGGGGAGCAGCTTGGCTGCGGAAATGGAGCGCTCCTCGCGCACGAGAGGCATGGGCACGACTTACGATGAAGCTCCCGAAGGCTGGATGGGCTCGGTCATGGTGTTGCAGTCGCCACATTTTCCAAAATAGCAAGCAGTGACGATCTCAGGCTGAGAGCGGCTTTTTTGCTCTGCTTTCCTAGGCGAATCAAGGCCGGCAAGTACCACGGACGGGTGAGCGCGTAGGCGCTGAATCGCGCCACTTGCAACTGTCCGCGCGCATCGATGAAACGGCTGAAGTCCGGCAACGGCTCGGCGGGGCCGTCGCTCACGGCTTTCACGCAGGCGAAAGGAATGCCTCGCGCGGCCGCGATTCGCGCGAGACCGGCAGCTTCCATGTCGACGAAATCCGCGCCGTACTTTTCGAGCAGTTCGCGTTTTTCCGGCGGGTTGGCGAAGCGCGCCAGCGTCGCGAGGACCAGGGGGATTTGCTCGAGCGCGTCGTCGGGCCCGCGCTGATATGCGCAGGAGAAACGTTCCCCCGTTGCCGCGTCGATCACGGCCGCGACGCGAAAAGCCTCGCCCGGCGCGTGTTCGTGGCGCAGGGCGCCGGTCCAGCCAATGGAAATAATGCGATGCGCCGGTCCATCGTGCTCGATGGCGGCGAGTGCGCGCGCGGCTGCGGCCACGCCGATTCCGCCGAACGCCGCCACGCGGTGCTGGTCGCCGCGTTGTTCGAACCAGAGAGGCACGTCGCCTCTCATTTCGTGGCGCCAACCACGAACGAGCGGTTGCACTTCTCCGGCGAGGGCGGCGATGATGGCGATCTTCGTCATGCGTTTGGCGCGTATCCGTTTTGCCGATACCAATCGATCGCAGCGCGCAAAGCGGGCTCGATGGCAAGGCGCCGAAAACCAAGTTCGCGTTCGGCGCACGCGCTGGAGGCAAACATTTTTTTTCGGCTCATGCGAACCTCCTCGAGCGTCGCGCGAGGCTCTTTTTTGCGCAGCCAGCCATTGATGGTTTCATCGAAAAAAGCGTAGGCCGCCGCAACCGCGGTGGGAATTCTCACTTTTGGCGAAGGAAGTCCGGTCAACGCCGCGAGTTTATCGAGGAGCTGTTTCAACGTGAGATTTTCACCTCCGAGAATGTGGCGACGCCCGGACTCGCCGCGGGTGAGGGATTCGACGTGCGTGCGCGCAACTTCAGTGACGTCGACCAGATTCAGGCCGGTGTCGACATACGCGGGAAAACGCCGGTTGAGAAAATCGACGAGAATCCGGCCAGTCGGCGTCGGCTTCGTGTCGTGCGTGCCGATCGGCGTGGTCGGATTCAGGATGACGACCTCCTGGCCGGCGCGTGCCGCGGACAGCGCTTCTTGTTCGGCGAGAAACTTCGAGCGCTTGTAGTGCCCGATCATGTCGTCGACGGAAACGGGGACCTCTTCGTTTGTTTCCGAGCCGTCGTTGCTGAAATGCATCGTGGCGACGCTCGAGGTGTAGACACTGCGGCGAATGCCGGCTTCGCGGGCGAGCCGCAGCAGTTCGCGGGTGCCCTCGACATTGGCGCGGTACATCGCGTCGGGATCGGGAATCCAGAGCCGATAATCGGCGGCGACGTGCATCAAGGCATCGCAACCCTGCAACGCGTTTTTCAGCGTGGCCGGCTGCGCGAGATCGCCGGTGAAGGTTTCGCCGGGCAAACCCTCCAAGTTTTTCAATTGGCTCGTCTTGCGGACGAGCATGCGCAGTTCGGCGCCCTGTGCGGCCAAGGCGCGCGCGACATGATAACCGACGAAGCCGGTCGCGCCTGTGAGAAAAACCTTAATCCAGCGCCTCCGGTTCGTTCGCGATATTCTTTTCGCCCGCGGCTTTCTTGGCGTTGTATTTCTTCACCCAGTCTTCCCAGTGCTTGCCGGCGGCGCAGTCCTTGCCGGAAAACTCGAGCCCGGCGATGTCATCGTAGCTGACTTTTTTCCTTTCCTCGGAGTCAGCGGTGAAGAACTGAACAAAGGAATTCGCGAGTGTCGTCCCAGTGGTGCGGTCGAAGATGTAGCCCTCGATACGGGCGCCGCTCTTCAAGATCATCGTGACATCGCCGCGGTAGCTGAAGGCTTTTTCCAGGGCGTCACGGCGTTCGGATTCCGTAGAAACCGCGGGGATCCAGCCCTGCAAATTTTCTTTCTGCGCTCCCGGAGCGAGCTCCAGTTCTTCGATTTGGGCGCGGGTGTATTTCTTGACTTCGGCAGGCATGGCGAGGCGTGGCGTGGACGCAGGAATGAAAAACGAAAGGCGGTGAGTTGGGCGGAGGGAGAGCGGATCGGTTAAACCGGATTCGATTCGGCGCCGACCGGAGCGGGCGCGGGATGCGCGGCGGGTTTGCCATTCAAGACGGCGAGAGCTTCGGGATCGCGGTAGCGTTTGAACGTACCCGCGACCATGCCGGCAAAACCCTTAAACGACGTGAAACCATGCGCCACGGCGGTGGGCTCGTAGCCGCAGCTCACCATGCAGTTCGCGCATTGAGGATTTCCGCTGTGGGCGCCGTAGTTGTCCCAATTGGTCGTCTCGATCAATTCCTTGAACGTCTGGGTGTAGCCGTCCTGGAGGAGGTAGCACGGACGCTGCCAGCCGAAGATGTTGTAAGCCGGCGAGCCCCAGGGCGTGCACTCGTAATCGCGGACACCCATGAGGAATTCCAGGAAGAGCGGCGACATGTTGAACTTCCAGGACTTCTTGCGATTCGAGAGAGCGGTGCGGAAGAGACGGCGCGAGCGGGCGCGGCCCATGAATTTATTTTGGTCGGGCGCCTTGTCGTAACTGTAGCCCGGCGAGAGCACGATGCCCTCGACGCCCATGTCCATGACCTCGTCGAAGAAGCCGCGGATCGACGCTGGGTCGGCGCCGTCGAAAAACGTGGCATTCGTCGTGACGCGAAAACCTTTCGCGACCGCGGCGCGAATCGCCTTCGTGGCGATATCGTAGCCGCCCTCGCGGCAGACCGACATATCGTGATGTTCGCGCTGGCCGTCCAGGTGGACGGAGAACGTGAGGTATTTCGACGGAGTGAATTCGTCCAGCCGACGCTCGAGGATCAGCGCGTTCGTGCAGAGGTAAACGTACTTTTTGCGGGCAACGAGGCCGTTCACGATTTCCACGATCTCAGGGTGGAGGAGCGGTTCGCCGCCCGGAATCGAGACCATCGGCGCGCCGCATTCCTCGACCGCGGCGAAGCACTGTTCGGGCGTGAGCCGGCGCTTCAGAATGTGCGGCGGGTACTGGATTTTTCCGCAGCCTGCGCAGGCCAGATTGCAGCGAAACAGTGGCTCGAGCATTAGAACCAGCGGGTAGTGCTTCCGCCCCGCCAGACGGTTTTTCACGACGTACGTCGCGACGGTCCACATTTGCGAAATTGGAATGGCCATGGTGAGAATGAAATATTCGGGCGCGATTGATTAGGAAGCGCGTTGCAGCGCGCGTCGGTAACCCGTGAGCGCCAGGAGCGGGAAGTATTGCCGATAATAGTGATAAGCCAAGTAGAAGACTTTCGGAAAACCCGTGGCGGTATACAAAGCTTGGCGACCGAAACCTTCGCCCGTCGACTCGTCCCAGCTGCCGTCGGCGCGTTGGCGCGCGAGAAGCCAGGCGATGCCGCGCTCGCACGATTTCGAATCGTGATCTCCCGCCGCCAGCAGGGCGAGCACGCCCCAGGCCGTCTGCGATGGCGTGCTTGGACCGACGCCGCGTGTGTCTGGATCGTCGTAGGTGCCGCAGGTTTCGCCCCACCCGCCGTCTTCGTTTTGCACGCTGCGCGTCCATTCCGCGGCGCGCTGGATGCGTTGGTCTTTCGGGTCGAAGCCGATCGCCACGAGGCCGCGGAGCGCGAGAAACGTTCCGTAAACATAGTTCGTTCCCCAACGTCCGAACCAGCTGCCGTCACCTTCCTGCAGCGAAAAAACAAACTCCGCGGCCCGCGCCACGCGAGGATCGCGCAACGTGTAGCCATACGCGGCGAACATCTCGAGCATGCGCCCGGTGATGTCGGCTGTCGGGGGATCGAGCATGGCGTTGTGATCCGCGAAGGGAATGTTTTCGAAGATCATCTTGGTGCAGTCCTTGTCGAAACTGCCCCAGCCGCCCTCGCGGCATTGCATGGCGAATTCCCAGTCGATCGCGCGTTTGGCGACGACATCGGCGCGACCTTCCGGGTCTTCCGTCTTGGTCAGCGCGAGCAGGACCTGAGCGGTGTCGTCGGTGTCAGGATAAAATTCGTTCGCGAATTCAAAGTACCAACCCGCCGGCTCGACGTTGGGCACTTTGACGGCCCAGTCGCCTTTGTGGCGGACTTCCTTCGAGATCAGCCAATCCACCGCTTTCTTGAGTCGCGGATCGGTCTTGGGCACGCCGGCGTCGCTGAGCGCGCAGACGGCTTGAGCGGTATCCCACACGGGCGACACCGCGGGTTGCATGCGGAAGGTCGCGATCGGATTTTCCGGCGTGGCGGGCTGCTCGATGCCGAGCCGCTCGAATTCATGGCGCGCCCGGATGACTTGCGGGTGGTCCTCGCCATAACCGAGGGCGCGCAAGGCGACGATGGCGTTCAACATCGCAGGGTAGATCGCGCCGAGGCCGTCCGACATTTCCAGGCGCTCGAGCATCCATTTTTCGGCGCGCTTCAGCGCCAATTTGCGGAAGGGACGGATGCGCAGCTTCTCCATCCCGTGGAGGACGCGGTCGATAACGAGAAAGAAGTTTCGCCAGGAAACGATCTTCTTCCGGTTCATCGGCAGCCGGAGATTGGCATTCTCGCGACCGCCGACGAAGAGCTCGCTGATGCCCTGCTCGGGCGGGATTTTCTTGAAAGGACGCTTCGCGAAAATGATCGCGAGCGGCACGAGAATCCCGCGAGACCACGAAGAGATCTCGTAGAGGTTGAAATAAAACCAATTTGGAAACAGCACGATCTCCGGCGGAATCGCCGGGCAAGCGTCCCAATCGTATTGGCCGAGGGAGCAGAGATACAGTTTGGTGAACGTGTTCGTCGCCACGACGCCGCCGTGCTTCAGGATCCACTCGCGGCTTTGCACGAGGATCGGGTCGTCCGCCGACATGCCCATGAGCTTGCAGGCGAAGTAGCATTTGATGCCGAGGGAGATGTTGCCCGGCCCGCCTGGGTAAAGGCTCCAGCTCCCGTCTTCGTTTCGGCAGCGCAGGATCTCGGCGAGAGCGCCCTTCAGCCGGCGCGGGTCACCGCTATCGAGCAGCTTGTGGAGGAAGATGTAATCCGCCTCGAGCATCGAGTCGGCTTCGAGTTCGCCGCACCAGAAGCCGCTCGCGTCCTGTTTCGAAAACAGAAAGTCGCGGGAAGACTCGATTCCCTTTTGTACGGCGGCGACGTTGACGAACGTCTCGTGTGAAGAGGCTGGATTGGTTCCAAGAGTCGTTTGGCTCAGCATCGGATGGATGAAAAGTCGGCGTGAAAAAACAAGCCCGCGTACCTAAGCGGCGGAGAAGCAGATGACAAGGGGCGAACCTGGTTTTGGTCGGCCGCGATTCGAGGCGAATTTGGAGGAAGTTGGTTTCGATCCCCTTTGCGTTCCACGAATCACACGAAGGACTCGAAATCCATTTCCTGATTCTTCCCACGGAAGACACGAAAACCACGGAATAAAGCCCACGCTTTCCGTGCCCTCCGTGTCTTCCGTGGGAAAATGGTCTTCTGATTTCGTGGTCTTTCGTGTGATTCGTGGGCAACTGGCGGCCGGAAAAACGCGTCCGCATCTTGTGGCGGCGGAAAAGCTTCGTTAGTACGTCTGCATTCGCAGCTATGCGTGCTGGCAACCCCTTCCATCAGCCCGTGAAAATCAGAGCCGTCGAGACCGTCGATTCGCAGGGAAACATAGGACCGGCCGTGCCGATCCTCGAAGCACATCGCTCGGCCAAGCCGCATCGGGCGATCAGTATTTTAGTCTGGAATCCCGGACGCACGAAGATGCTGATCACGCGCCGGGCCGCCGAAAAAGCGACCTGGCCTGCTTTCTGGAGCAACGCCGTGTGCAGCCATCCGCTGCCCGAGGAGACGTACGGCGCGGCCGCGCAGCGCCGGTTGTACGAAGAGCTCCGGGTGGTGAGCGATGTCAGTCCCGCCTTTCAGATGTTTTATGGACCGGTGCGTTGCCCGGTCTCGGGCATGTTCGAACACGAGTTCGACCAGGTCTTTTTCGCGGAACTCGAAGAAGCGGCTGCCGTTGACCCAAATCCAGCCGAGATTTCCGAGTCGCGCTGGGTCAGCCAAAAAGATCTCGCTGAATTGAAGGAGTCCGGCGAGCTCACGCCCTGGTTCATGTTGATTTTGGAACGCGTTCACTGGGCGGACGCAGTTTGAGTCACCTCATTTCCGATCCAAAGTTCCGATCCAATTTTATGCTCCGCCGCGCTTTCCTGTTCTGCAGCCTTCTTGCTGTCCTTGTCCTGCCCGCCCAACGCGTTTTCGCGGCCGAAGCCTCCGAACCCACGGCGGTGGCGAACGATCTTTACGACGCGCTGCTCGCTTCGATGAAGAAAGGGTCGGAGCTCGATTTCGCCGCGCGGCGCGCGATGCTCGCGCCGGTCATCAAGCGCGATTTCGACCTGGAATTCATGACCCGGCTGATCGTGGGCGCGCCTTGGCGGAACATGTCCGAGGACGAACGCCAGAAGCTGGTCGAGGCGTTCAGCGACTACACCACCTCGACGTATGCGCAGCGTTTCAAGGCCTATGATGGAGAGCGTTTCGAGGTGGAACCGAAAGTCTCGCCGATGAATTCCGGGGACAACGTCGTGCACACGAAGCTCGTCACGGGGGGCGGCAAGGTCGTGCAGCTCGACTATTTGATGCGGAAAAACGCGAAGTCCGGCCAATGGCGGATCATCGATATTTTCCTCAGTGGAACGATCAGCGAGGCCGCCGCGCGGCGGTCGGAGTATTCCGCAACAATCCGGCAGGGAGGGGCTAGCGCATTGACCGCGCTGTTGAACAAGAAAGTGGCGGAATTGGCCGGAGGGGCAGCAGCGGCTGAGTGAGCTTTGTTGGAAAAAAAGACATGGACAAAGTCTATGTCTTTAGTTTTGGTCCGGCTGCGTTTGCAGGGCAGAGGTTTTTTGCCTTTTGCCTTGTGAGCGAAACTTCACCCACCAAGGTTCCGGCTAACACGATTCTTCCATGGCTTACCTCAATAAGGTTTTTTTGATCGGCAATCTCACGCGCGACCCTGAGCTGCGGGTCACGCCCAAGGGCACGGCGATTTGTCAGTTCGGCCTCGCGGTCAACCGTCAGTTCAAGGACGAGTCCGGTCAGACTCGCGATGAAACGGCCTTCATCGACATCGAAGCGTGGGGCAAGCAGGGTGAGCTGGTCTCGAAGTATCTCTCGAAAGGCAGCCCCGCGATGGTGGAAGGCCGCCTCCGTTTCGATCAATGGGAGGACAAGCAAAGCGGCCAGAAGCGGAGCAAGCTGAAGGTGGTTTTGGAAAATGTTCAGTTCCTCTCCAGCGGCGGCGGCGGTGCTGGTGGTGGCGCTCGAGGCGGTGCCGCGGGCGGCGAAGAGAGTTACGATCAATCTCCCGTCGAGCGGAACGTCCCGCCCCCGCGCGGCGGCGGCCGCAATGCGCCTCAGCCGCCGGCTGCGGATATCGACGAAGACGTTCCGTTCTGAGTCAGCGGCGCGGGCTGCACCCGCACGGACTGGGAAAATCGCGCGACTTCGCGAGAGTTTCGAACAGCCAATTTCCCCACGAATCACACGAAGCACGCGAATTCAGAAAATCTTTTCCCCACGGAATACACGGAAGACGCGGAAGGCATTTTTACTGTGCCTCTTTGCGGCTACGGTTTTTGAACGATTCTAATTCTACTCGCTTCGCAGGGCGATCATGGGGTCGACGCGGGCGGCGCGACAGGCGGGTAGGTAGCAGGCGAGAAGTCCTGCGGCGCACAGCAGAATGCAGAGCAGAAACTGCCAGAAAAAGCCGGGGAGGGGGAGCTCGGGCAGCAACTGCTGATACAGTCGATTCACGACGTACGCGCCCAGCAATCCCACGACCAAACCGATCGCGACGAGGCGACTGCCCTGGGCCACGATCAGGTTGATGACCGAACGATAAGTGGCACCGAGCGCAACGCGCACGCCGATTTCGCGGGTGCGTTGTAACGTGAGTTGCGCGCTCACGCCGTAGAGCCCGATAAGGGAAATCAAAACGCCAACCATCGCGAAGGCGCTCAGAATCAGGATCGTGAGGTTGTTGCTTGCGACCATCGTCTTGATGGCGGTCTGCATGCCGCCCGATTGATAGATCGTGATGTCAGGATTGATCTCCGCCAGGGCTTTTCGGAACGGCTGGTCCAGCGAGTCAGGATTCACCGAGCCGCTGAGCAAAACAGTGAGATAGTTGTCGAGAGCCTGCACGAGCGGGCGATAAAGCTGCATGCGAGAGTTCGGCGCGGCGAAATTGCCCGCCATCTTCACGTCTCCGACCACGCCGATCACTTCCATCCATTGATCGCTTTCAGCGAAACGCAGCCGCCGGCCGATCGCGCTTTGGCCAGGCCAGAGCAAACGCGCCATGGTTTCATTGACGATGGCGACCTGCGGGTCGGTCGGCTTCACGTCCGCGGCAAACGTTCGCCCTTCTTTCAGCGGAATGTTCAGCGCGTCGAAGAAAGCGCCCTCGCTGAGATTGACGGACGTGATGGGCTCTTGCCCCGCCGGCAAAGACTGCGCGCCTTCCGTCACGACGCGAAATTGCTGGTAGTAATTGTAGAGCGGGACTTCTGCCGAAAAAACGACGCGCTCGACGCCGGGCAAGCGCGCCATCCGGTCGTGTAGTGTTTCCACCAATACAAGTTTCGTCTTTGCGTCGGGATACGGAGCGTAGGGCAGACCTATCGTCGCACTGTAGGTGTTCTTGGGTTTCCAACCGTAATCGGCGGCGAGCGATTTGCGCGCTGCGATCCCGAACGACGCCGCGGCGGAAACAAGAATCAAAGCAAGTGCGAGCTGTGTGACGATCAGAGCGGATTTCAGGCGGCTCCGGCTGGAGGTCGTCGCTCCGGCTGCGCCCGATTCCTTAAGCGTCTCTTGCGTGCTGCGGCGCGCGACCAGCAGCGCGGGCGCCAGCCCGAAGGCGAGGCCGGTCAACACGGCCATCAGCGCGGAGAAGAGCAGCACATGCGCGTCCATGGGGATTTCCGCGACCGGACCGGTCGCGTTGAAGTGCGCCGTGAAATGATTTTCCCAGAACGCGACGCCCAAGCCGGCGGCACCACCGGCGAGCGACAGGAGCAAACTTTCGACGATCAAGGGGGCGACGAGTTGGCGGCGATTCGCTCCGAGGGACGAGCGCACGGCGTATTCATGGCTTCGCGAAAAGGCGCGGGCGACCTGCACTCCAGCCAGATTAGCGCAAGCGATCGCCAAAACCAAAACGGACAGGGCCGTGACGAACCAAATGCCCTGCCGATCCGAGGCGCTGGCATTCGAAGCGTAGAGCCCCGTGACGCGCAGTTGGTCCCGGCCATTTTCCTTGGGATAATCTTGATCGAGCCGCGCGGCGATCACGTTGAGTTCGCTTTGTGCGCTGGCGCGCGAGACGTCGGGTTTGAGGCGGCCAACGATCTGCAGCCACTTGTCCCGACGCGAGGCGTTGGAGTCGGGCCAGAAAGTCGTCGGAATGATGAGCCCCGCGCCGTTCCAAACCGGAGTGGAATCGAAAATCTCCGGCAGCACGCCGGTGATCGTCAGGTTCTCAGTGCCGACGCGTAGTACTTTTCCCAATACATTCTGGTCGCCGCCGTATTTATTTTTCCAATACGCGTGGGTCAGGACGACGGAATTGCCTTTTCCCGGGCGGTCTTCATCCGGCGCGAATCCATGACCGATGAACGGCTGCACTTGCAGCACATTGAAGAAGTCCGCCGAGGCGTTGATCACCAGTTCCTGCTGAGGCGGTTGGCCGCCTTCCGATACGTTGAACGTGTTGAGAAAGTAGGCCGCGGTGTGGCTGAACGAGGTCGCAGCCGCGCGAATATCGAGGTAATTCCCGGGAGAGTGTGGCAGCGAGGCAGCCGCGCCGCTCGTCCGAAATACGCGCATCAACTGCTCGCCGTTCGGATACGGCATCGTGCGGAGCAAGATGACATTCGTCACGCTGAACGCCGATGTGCTCATCCCGATCCCAAGCGCAAGAATTACGACGGCGACGAGCGTGAACCCAGGAGAGCCGATCAGCCGCCGAAAGGCATAGCGGAGCGTGAGCATCTTTTTCGAATGGTTCAGTTGGCCTGCGCGGCCTCGACCAATTTGGCGATCGATGTGGCGAGGGGGATCTCGACGGCAAGGCGCGGCTTGGCTGCGCGGCTGACTGCGTCTGAGCTTGGTGCTGCGATTTTTTGGCGGTGTTCGATTGCTTCGAGGGCAACGAGTCCGACATCGCAGAGGTCGCGAATGTCCGTGAATGTTGGAGATAGCTCAGCGACTCGTGGGGCGAGGGATGGGATGTCGCGGAGAGTTTTTTCGGCGGCTAACTTCGATTTTTGCAGGAGGTCTTTGAGGGCTGAGATATCCTGGGAAGAAACCGAGCCGCCCTTCGTTTCGTTCAATAACGTCTCCACCCCGTTCGCAAAATGCCAGGACGTGAGGCTCTCCGGTCGTGAAATATCCACCCAGCCGACCAGGGCGGAATGGCGCGTGAATTGCGGCTGAAAGGTTCCGCGCTGATAGCGCTTCACCGGCTCAGTCAGGTCGGCGAGCGTGTCGAGGTTTTCGAGCTGGCTCTTGGTCGCGTTTTCACCGGCGAATTGCCGGAGCAGCGCATAACGGTTGCGCTCGCCCTGCAGGCCGATCTCAGCGAGGCGAAGGTCCAGGATGTCAAGTCTGCGGTAGAGATCGGGCACCGACTTCACGTCCGCTGGAGACCACAGTCTTTCCGCGACGGCGGCGGTGCGCGGCCAGAGGCGACTGTCGATGGTCTCGGGCGTGATCCATTCGGCCCACATGCAGGCTTCGCCGCCGAGGACCAGCGCGCGCTCCTTTTCGCTCAATGCCGAATCGTCGATCAGCGGATCATGCCCGTAGTGCTCGCGCGCGGGCTGGATCAAATCGATGTAGTAGCCCGCCGAAATGACCGCGCCATGTCCGGCTTTCACCGCTTCGACCAGGCGCTTCGGTCCGCGCCAGGCGTGGACAATCGTTTCGGGCGGAAGGTCAGGATGCAGGATCTCGTCCCAGCCCATCATGTTTTTGCCCATGGCTGTAACGATTTTCTGAATACGCTGATTGAAATAGGCGTGCAGGCCCTCGTTGTTTTTCAGTCCGCGATCCGCGATGAATTTTTGGATGTTCGCATTCGCGCTCCAGTGTTTGCCGTCGAGCTCGTCGCCGCCGATGTGGAAATAATCATCGGGAAACAGGAGCGAAATTTCGCGAAACAACTTTTCGAGAAAAACGTAAACCTGCTCGTTGGTCGGATCGAGCGCCGGGCTGAAAATGCCCCACTTGTCGATCAAGTGATAGGGGCCCGGCTGTGATCCAAGTTCTGGATACGCGGTGAGAATGGCTGAGGTGTGACCCGGCACGTCGAACTCCGGCACGACGCGAATGCCGCGATCGCCGGCGTAGCGCACGATCTCGCGAAGTTGGTCCTGCGTATAGAATTTCCCCTCGGAGGCCTTGGCCTGCAGCAGCGGCCAGACTTTCGATTCGACGCGGAAACCCTGGTCGTCGCTGAGATGAAAATGCAGGACGTTCAACTTGACCAACGCCATGCCATCGATCTCGCGCTTGATCGTCTCCACCGGCATGAAATGCCGCGCCGTGTCAATCAAGAGGCCGCGCCAGCGGAAGCGTGGACGGTCGTGAATCTCCACCTGGGGCAAAGTCCATAGTCCGTCAGTCGACGGCGAAAGGAGTTGCTGCAATGTCACCGCAGCGTGCAGAGCGCCGCGCCAGGTCGGACAGTCGACCACGACGCGCTCGTTTTCGATTTTGAGCGAATAGCTTTCGTCGTCGTTCAGCCGCGGCCAGCTTTCGCCTGTCGCGGCAGCCTGGCACCGAACGACGAGCGTTTGGTTCGCTTCGTTCTCCCCAAAAGAAAACGCCCCATCGACCTCGCGCGGAAACGCGAAACCCGTGCGGCGTTCCCACGCATTCAGCAGGCGGGTGTAGGCGGCGGCGACACGCGCATCGCGGCTGCCGGGGCCGATCAAGGCAACCCGCCACGCTGGCGTCAGCGCGATCGGAGTCGGCGCAACGCCCGCGCGGTCGGAGCTCGGACGCACCTCGCTGACCACCGGGACGACGTTCAATGACGAGGCAGGTTTTTCCGCGGCCAAAGCCGGAACCGAAGCGCCGGCGCAACCGATAACGAACGTGAAAAATACGTGGCTCAGGCGTGACGTTAGAAACATTTTGAAAAAACGAAGGTATGGATCACTCGAGAAGTTTCACGACCGGCGAAGCGCCTCGATCGGCGAGGCGATTCAATGGTCGCCCTTGAAATTGCGTTTTAGCAGCGAGCCGGTCCCGATGGCGGCGATGGTGGAGATGACGAGCAGGATCCCGCCTTTCACCATCTGGCTCATCAGGCATGCGCCGATGCCGAACAAGAGGCTCCAAATCGCGATTGCGCCAAGCGACATTGCAAGCAGACCTTGCGGAAGACTGTCGCTGGAGGCGGGCAGGCCGGTTTCGACGCGGAGTTTGTTCCAGCCGGGGCCCGCCGGGCGGATCTTTTCGTAGAATGCACGCAGGACAGCCGCGTCGGTGGGTTTGCTCAGGAACGCCACGGTCAGCCAGGTGGCCGTCGTCGCCGCGACGGAGACGACCAGCGCTGTATTCGGTTGCCAACTACGCCACGGGCCGGGCGCGAAATTGAAAATGCAGGCGAAAACGAAGGATGACGCCATGGCCGCGATCTCCGTCCAGGCGTTGATCCGCCACCAGAACCAGCGAAGCAGGTACAGCAGGCCCGTGCCGGCGCCGATCGAGAGCATTAGATCGAATGTCTGTTTGGCCGAGTCGAGCGCGCCTACGAGAAGTCCGGAGGCGACCATCAACATCACCGCGGTAGCACGTCCCATCCACACGTAGTGCCGCTCGGAGGCGTCAGGCCGAATGAAGCGGCGGTAGCAGTCGTGAACGAGGTATGACGTTCCCCAATTTAGGTGCGTGATGATGGTCGAGATATAGGCGGCAGCCAAACCCGCGACGACGATGCCAGCGAAACCGTGCGGCATGAATGTCAGCATGGCAGGGTAGGCGACGTCGTGGTTGATCAAATGCGGATCGAGGTGAGGAAACGCGGCGCGAATGTCCTCGAGCTTGGGGAACACCACGATCGAAGCGAGGGCCACGATGATCCAGGGCCAGGGGCGCAGCGCGTAGTGCGCGGCGTTGAAGAAAAGCGTGCCCTTGAGCGCGTCTCGTTCCGTGCGCGCCGCCAGCATGCGCTGGGCGATGTAACTGCCGCCGCCGGGCTCGGAGCCGGGGTACCAGACGGACCACCATTGTATTGCCAGCGGCACTACGAGGAGCGTGGTGAAGAGTTCGCCCTGGCTGGGGCTTGGCACGAACGAAAGTTTCCAAGGTTCGATCTTGGCCATGAGGTTTTCCAAACCGCCGACTTGCGGCAGGCGCAGCACGTAGATCGCGGCGCCGATCGAGCCGGCCATTGCGATGCCAAATTGGATCGCGTCGACGACGAGCACGCCCCATAGGCCGGACGGCACGGAGAACACGATGCAGAGCACGCCGCAGATCACGAGGGTCTTCGCGGCGGTCCAGCCGAGGAGAATTCCAGCGATCTTCACCGCGGCGAGATGCACGGCGGCCGTGGTCACGAGATTGAAACACAGTCCGAGATAAACGGCGCGGAAGCCGCGCACCGCGCTCGCCGGTTTGCCCGAATAGCGCAGTTCGTAGAACTCGAGATCCGTGAGCACGCCCGAACGCCGCCAGAGCCGCGCGTAGATGAAGACGGTCGACATGCCGGTGAGGAGAAATGCCCACCACACCCAGTTTCCCGCGACGCCGTTGCGCCTCACGATGTCGGTCACCAGATTGGGTGTGTCGGCGCTGAAGGTCGTCGCGACCATGGAGAGGCCGATCAGCCACCACGGTGCGGCGCGGCCCGAGGTGAAGTATTCGCTGGTGTCTTTGCCGCCGCGGCGTGCGACGACAAGTGAGGCGGCGAAGCAGACGCCGAGGGTGGCGAACACGATGATCCAGTCAGTGACGGTAAGCGTCATGGTAAGGAAGCGATGGGGGTTGATTCGGCCGCGGAAAACCGCAGGGAGGGCCTTTGCGCCAACGCTAATGAAGAAGGATGAAGGAAGAATGAAGAATCATTTTGTGATGTGAGGCCGCGATAGCGTGCGGAGGCCGTCCTTCCGCCTTCAGCTTTCAGCCTTCAGCCTTCCGCCTTCCTCTTCCCTCACCAACCGTAGCGCTTGATCTTGAGCTGCTCGTAGAGATCGCTCGGGAGTTCAGACAAAAAACGGCTTGGCGAAAGCAGCATGCCGCCAGAGTTGCCTTTTGTCGCGACGCGCGGATAGCAGATGTAGAGTTCGTTTTTCGCGCGCGTGACGGCGACGTAGAAAAGCCGGCGCTCCTCCTCGACGTCGCCCGACTCGATCGAGCGCCGGCCGGGAAACATGCCGTCGGCCACGCCGATCAAAAAGACGACGTCGTACTCGAGTCCCTTCGATTGGTGGACGGTCGTGAGCTTGACGGCGTCGGCGTCCGTCTCGACGTGCCGATCGCTGGTCTCGCCGTTCAGTAGGACGATTTGCGCGAGCAGATCTTGCATCGCGTCGAAGCGCGCGGCGAAGCCGACGAGGGCTTTCAACTCGTCGAGGCGTTCAACGTAATCCGCGAACGCGCCTTTGAGGTAATCGCCATACCAGCCGTCGATCGCGGTCTCGACGGCGTCGCTCGGCTTGGCGGAGCGCATGACTTCGGCGACTTGCTGCAGCGAAACGCAAAAATTCGTCCACTCGTCCTTCGCTTCCTTCGGAACCTTCGATCGCACGTCATCGGTGGCGAGCGCATCGATGAAGTCGCGCTGCATCATGCGCGCGTGATCGAGCGCGGCGGCATGAATTTTTTGCGCGCCCTTTTCGCCGATCTTCGGAAGCAGGATCGCGATGCGCAGCCAGGCGAGTTCGTCGCTCGGATTGTAGACGAAGCGCAGCAGCGCGACCAAATCCCGCACGTGCTGGCGCTCGAAAAATTTCACGCCGCTGGTGATATGATAGGGAATGCCGGCGCGCGACAAGGCGAGCTGCGTCTCGAGCGCGAGGAAATGCGAGCGATACAGAACGGCGATTTCGTTGAGGGAAACGCCTTCGTCTTCGACGAGCGCGCGGATGCGTTTCACCAGAAACTCGGCCTGTTCGCGGTCGTCCATCGCTTGCACGATAAACGGCTTTTGCGCATGCCCGCGGGCGGCGCGGAGTTCCTTGTCGAAATGCCGCCCCTTCGGTTGAGCGAGGAGAACACCGTTGGCCAGATTCAGAATTTCGGGCGTGGAGCGATAGTTCGTCTCGATGCGGTGGATCGTCGTGCCCGGATGACGATCGGGAAACGTCATGATGTTTTCGAAATTCGCGCCGCGCCACGAATAGATGCATTGCGCGTCGTCGCCGACGGCCATCACGCGATGGTGCTTGGCGATGGAGTCGACGATCTGCGCCTGGATCGTGTTCGTGTCCTGGTATTCGTCGACCAGGACGTGGCGAAAGCGGTGGGAGAAATATTCCGAGACCTCCGGCGCTTTGGTCAGAAGTTGGAGCCAGAATTCGAGAAGATCATCGTAGTCGCAGACGTTTTGTTCACGTTTCTTTTTCGCGTACGCGGCGGCGAAAGTTGGGAAGACGTGTTTGATTTCGGAATACTGCGGGAAGCTTTTTTCGACGGTCTCGGCCATCGTGAGCTGCGTGTTGCGCGCGAGCGAAATCACGCTGAAAAGCGGGCCGGGGCGGGGATTCGTTTTGTCTTTGAAAAACGCTTTGTCTTCCGCCTCGACGACTTGCTTGAGCAGGCTTTCGGATTCGTCGGCGTCGAGGATCGTGAAATTTTTCGGCAGGCCGATCGCTTCGCCGTAGATGCGCAGCGCGCGGTGGCCGATCGAGTGGAACGTGCCGCCCCAGAAGCGCGAGGGTTCGACGCCGGTGAGATCCTGCACGCGGTGAAGCATTTCCTTCGCGGCCTTGTTGGTGAAGGTGAGCAACAGAATTTCGCCCGGCTTCACGCCCTGTGACA
Organism: Opitutaceae bacterium; assembly: GCA_035765635.1. Classification (GTDB taxonomy): domain Bacteria; phylum Verrucomicrobiota; class Verrucomicrobiia; order Opitutales; family Opitutaceae; genus EW11. The sequence continues at coordinate 190,240 of DASTWZ010000046.1, read as the reverse complement.
GGAGGTAGGCAACGCGATAGGTGAGGGTGCGCGTTTTGCCGGACCCTGCACCGGCGAGCACGAGCAGAGGGCCGGCCGGGGCGGTGACGGCGTTGAACTGCTCGTCATTGAGCTGAGCGCGAAAATCGATCGCCGGAATGCTGTTGTGCGCGGCCGGCGAAGAATCGTTCAGAACGAAATCCATTTGCCGCCAAAGGCATCGCGTCGCGGGCAAAGGGCAAGAGCGGCGTTCGTCGGGCGGCGCGCGGTGCGACGGAAAATCTAACTTCCAACTGTGGCGGCAGCCGTTTTGCTCGGCCGGGTGAAACGACTCGCATTTTTGTTCTGGCTGGGACTTGCGGCTGTGTCGTTGCACGCGGAGCCGCCGGAGGTGACGGCGGATTTCAATCGGTCGCTGTCGGGCGAGGCGGTGATTCACTTGTCGTTTCTGACTTCCGCATCGCCGGAGAAATTGTGGAGTGCGTTGACCGTTCCGGAGGAGTTGACGAAGTGGGCCGCGCCGCAGGTGCGCGTGCAACTGCGCGTCGGTGGCATCTACGAGTATTATCATTATCCACAGAAGCCGCCGGGGCGGCGGGGCATGGAAGGGACGAAGATTCTGTGCTACGTGCCGAACAAAATCTTGTCGCACACGGGGCCGCTGCCGGACTCGTGGGTGATCTGGACCATCGAGCCCGCGGGCGACCAGCAGGTCGTGCATTATTACGCCGTCGGCACGAGCAGCGATTGGACGGAAACCGCCTCAGCCCGCCTGCAGCCCGCGCAGGAACTCGTCGAGCGCCTCGCCAAATACGTGCAGCCGTAGAGCCGCGAAGAGGACTTTGGGGCGGATTTTTTGGCCTCTTTTTTTTAGCCGCAAAAAGGCATAGCGCGGCGAAGCCGCAACCAAAGATTACGCCCGCGGCGCGCTAAGGAAGAAGTAAGAATGCAGAATGCAGAATGAAGAATGAAGGCATGGCCAGCCTCAGTGGGTAGGGCGAGCGGTCTCTCGCGAGCCGCAACCGTACAGCCTAACCTCCGGGTTGAGCCACACGTCAAAGCGGCTCGCGAGGGACCGCTCGCCCTACCTCGGAGTCCGCATCCAGTTGCAAAAAAATCCTCGCGGAATTGAGCGATTCTGCGGGACAGCAGTTCAAGATACGCGAAGAGGATTTTGGGTTCTAGAACGTCGCTCAGATATCCTCATCCCGGACGCGGATCAGTTCTGGTTTGGAGTTTCAAACCTTCCGAATTCAGAGGGGATCCAGAAATGCGAAGGTTTGAAGCAACAAACACAAACAGAGTCCGCGTCCAGGTTCAGGATGTCTGCACGACATCGCCCAACCAAAATCCTCTTTGCGCATCTTGAGCCTTTTTGTGGCTAAAAACAAAAACCGCCTCTTCGCGGCTGACTCCATGTAGTGCTCAGAGCACTACGAGGTCGTTGCGGTGGATGACTTCGAGGCGCTTGCGGCCGGGGAAGAGGGGGCGCAGGTCGTCGCTGGTCTTGCCGGCGATTTCGGAAATTTGGTCGCTGCCGAAGGTGGTTTTGCCGCGCGCAAAGATCTCGCGGTCGCCGTCGTAGGCGATGTTGACCACTTCACCGGCGGAAAACTCGCCATCGAAACCGGTCACGCCGATCGCGAGCAGGCTGCGGCCTTGCTCGCGCAGCACGGGCACGGCGCATTCGTTCACGTAGATCGTGCCGGTTGGACGCTGAAAATATGCGAGCCAGCGTTTTTTCGATTCCATCGGCAAGCCACTCGGAACGAAGAACGTTCCCGGTCCTGTGCCACGAAAAAGGCGTCCCAAAATGTCGGGCTCGGATCCGCTCGCGATGAACACGCCACAGCCGGCTTTGGTCGCGAGTTTCGCGGCGGAAATTTTGCTGATCATTCCGCCTGTCGCGGTCTCGCTCGTGGTGCCGCCGGCCATCGCCTCGATTTCACCGGTGATCTTTTCGACGACCGGAATGATTTCTCCGGTGCCCTTCATGTCGATAAGCCCAGGCGCGGTCGAAAGAATCACGAGGTATTCCGCGCCGGTCAGGCTGGCGACCATCGCGGAGAGCGTGTCGTTGTCGCCGAATTTGATCTCGGACGCGCTGACCGTGTCGTTCTCGTTGATCACGGGAATGACATCGTAATCGAGCAACTGCTGCAGCGTTTCCTTCACGCCGAGGTAGCGGTTGCGGACGCGCAAATCGTCGTGCGTGAGCAGCACCTGCGCGACGGTGATCGCGTGGCGGTCGAACCCGCGCTGCCATGTCTGCATCAACAGACTTTGGCCCACAGCGGCGCAGGCTTGCTTCTTGGAAACTTCCTTCGGCTTTTTGGCGAGTTTGAGCCGGCCCATGCCTAGACCCACGGCCCCGGAACTGACCACGATGACTTCCGTGCCGCTCGCGCGGAGGGCGGCCAGCTGCGCGCAAACGTCAGCGATGCGCGCTGTATTCAATTCGCCAATACCGGACGTCAGCACGCCCGTGCCGAGTTTCACGACGACGCGGCGAGGCCGGGAGGAGGAAGGAGTTGCGCTCATCTTGGCGCGAGGCAGCTCGCGCGTTTATCCGCCCAACAAATCTTTTTCCTTTTTCCCGAGATGGTCGCCAATGTCTTTGATCGTCTTGTCGGTCGCGGCCTGGATGTCCTTTTCGAAACGCTTCAGGTCGTCCTCGGAAATTTTTCCGTCCTTTTCCGCTTTCTTCAGCGCGTCGATCGCGTCGCGCCGAATATTGCGGATCTGCACGCGGCCGTCTTCCGCCATGCGATTGGCCACCTTGACGAATTCCTGGCGGCGCTCGCGGCTCAATTCCGGGAGCGGCACGCGCACGACGCCGCCGTCGACGGAGGGGTTCAACCCGAGGTTTGCCTGCTGGATGCCTTTCTCGATCGCCTTGGTCAGACCTTTGTCCCACGGCTGAATCTGAATCATGCGGGCGTCGGGCGTCGTGATGGCGGCGCAATCTTTTATCCGCATCGATGAGCCATAAGCGTCGATCATCACCCCTTCGACCATCGTCGGCGAGGCCTTGCCCGTGTGGATGCTGCTGAATTCATGCAGCGTGTGGTCCAGCGCTTTTTTCATGCGCGCCTGGGTATCGGTGATTACGGGATGGGACATGGGAGCGGGTTTTTGAAGGTTGATGAACGAGCGCTGGCGGAAAACTCAGTGGACGAGCGTGCCGATTTTTTCGCCGAGGACGGCTTTGCGGATGGCGTGCTTGTCGTTGAGATCGAAGACGAGGATCGGAACGTTGTTGTCCAAACAGAGAGAGAACGCGGTCGAGTCCATCACGCTGAGGCGCTGTTTCAGGGCCTCGATGAAACTCAGTTCGTCGTACTTCACGGCGTCGGGGAATTTCTTCGGGTCCTTGTCGTAGATGCCGTCGACTTTCGTCGCCTTCATGATGATGTCGGCGTGGATCTCGCTGGCTCGCAGCGCGGCGGTCGTATCGGTCGAGAAATAGGGATTGCCCGTGCCGGCGGCGAAGATCACCACGCGATTTTTTTCGAGATGACGGACGGCGCGTCGCAGGATGAAAGGCTCGGCAATCTGGTTCATCGGGATCGCGCTCTGGACGCGTGTCGTCACTCCCATTTTTTCGAGGCAATCCATCAGGGCCAGCGCGTTGATCACCGTGGCCAGCATGCCCATGTAGTCACCGGTGGTGCGATCGACTCCGCGTTTCTCTCCGCTCAGCCCGCGAAAGATGTTTCCCCCGCCGATCACGAGGCAGATTTGCACCCCAAGTTCATAGATATCTTTAACTTGGTTGCAGATGCCTTCGAGGATTCCGCCGTCGATGGGATCGCCCGACTTGCCGCCGCGCAGCACTTCGCCGCTCAGTTTGAGCACGATGCGTTTATATCTTACCGACGGGTTCACCGCGTGGGCGTGATTCATGACGATAAAAAATGGGCCAGCAAAAACTGCGTCAATGCCTGAGAATGTGCGTCCCGCCGATTGCCTACGACCGCACCGGAACGCGCCCCGGTGGCCAGTCGGGCGCTGCGCCGATAGTTTCCCTTCCGCCGCGAGCGCATGATGACACAAAAATCGTCAACTCCGCCGCCATGAACAAAACGCTAGATCAAATTCTTCGTTCGCATCCGAAAATCGAGGAAGTCGCCATCGAAGAAACGAAAAACGCGATCGACGCCCTGCTCGCCTGCATCGAGGCCTGCACCATCTGCGCTGACGCCTGCCTGTCTGAAATGAATGTCTCGATGATGCGGCGTTGCATTCGCTCGGACCTGGACTGCGCCGACATCTGCACGGTGACGTTGCGCGTCATCGCGCGGCAAACCGAGAGCGTGGCGGAGATTGTCCGCCAGCAGGTTCATGCGTGTCTCGTCGCTTGCCAGCTATGCGCCGAAGAATGTTCGCGGCACGATCACAAGCATTGCCGCCTTTGCGCCGAAGCGTGCCGTCAGTGCCAGGAAGCCTGCAATCGGTTCCTCGGCCAGATCTCGTCCACCGGAACAATTCCCGCCGATCCCTTGGAGAGCACGGTCTGATTTATTTCGGCCCACGAATCACACGAAGCACACCAAATCAAACTCGAGCCTCGATCCACGGAATTTTTCCCACGGAATACACAGACGGCACGGAAGGGCTCGAACAAAAGACCAGAGCCGGAACCCGTTTTTAACTCGACCGTAAATTCCGTGCTTTCCGTGTTAAAGGGTTCGGAGATCGAGGATCGATTCGTGTGATTCGTGGGCACAAATCCTCACCGCACGGGGGAGGAGGGCGACGAGACTTCGCGGAGGACTTCGCCCGAGACTTCGGTTTCGCTTCCCACGGCGAGATCGCCGAGCGAGACGATTCCGATCAGGCGGCGATCGCGGTTCAGCACGGGCAGCCGGCGAATCTGATGATACTCCATCAGCTTCGCGGCTTCCTCGGCTTCTTGATCCTCGTAGATGTAGAGCAGTCCGCTCGACATCGCTTCGTGAACTTTCGTGGTGGAAGGGTTGCGACCCAGGGCGATGGCACGGACCACAATATCGCGGTCTGTAATCAACCCGATGAGCTGATCGTCGCCGACGACGGGAAGGGAGCCGACGTTCAGCTCCTGCATAACCCGCGCGGCTTCGGTCAGCGGTGTGTCGGTGGTGACGCAACGCGCCTCTGGCGTCATGACTTGTCGGACTTTCATGATTGGATGGAGGGGACGGATGAACGATGCGCGGAATACCTAACGTGCGCGTTGACCCGCGTGCACGCCCTCGGCGAATTCCTCGACCATCTTCTCGTTGAATTTCGGGATGTCATCGGGCCGTCGGCTCGTGACGAGACCTTGGTCGGTGACCACGGCTTCATCGCTCCAGATCGCTCCGGCGTTGATCAGGTCCTTTCGAACGGACGGGTACGAAGTCATTCTTCGGCCGCGCACGACGTCGGCTTCGATCAGCAACTGCGGGCCGTGGCAGATCGCGGCGACGGGTTTGCCTGCTTCAAAAAAAGCGCGGACAAAGGAAACCGCTTTCGGCACCGTTCGCAGTGTATCCGGATTTTTCACACCGCCTGGCAGGAGCAGCGCGTCATAGTCATCCGGGTTGGCTTCATCGAGAGGCACGTCGACATCGAAGGCGTCGCCAAAATCGTCGGCTTCGCCATCCCACCCGGTGACCTGGTCAGTTCGCGGCGAAATCACGAAGCTCTCGGCGCCGGCTTCATCGAGCGCGGCGAGAGGGCCTTCGAATTCACTTTGTTCAAAGCCGTCCGCGATGAGGATCGCGACCTTCTTACCGTTTAGATCCTGTTTCATGTTCATTTCCTTTCATTGAGAGATACCTGTTGCGAAACCGGTCCCGCTAAAATCGTGCCGAGGAGCCGGCCCGGAGTTAAGTCGTGTTCGCCAAGAAACTTATCCGCCGCCGCGGTGTGGCTAGGCGTGCGACGGCGTTCGCATAGTGCAACGCGCCAGAGATGACCCTACTTGCAGAATGCGTCCTCCAGATCCTCGGAAGGTAGCCCACGAATCACACGAAACACACGAACCTCAAACCTCGATCCACAGAATTTTTCCCACGGAAATCACGGACGGCACGGAAGGGCTCGGACAAAAAGATGAGAAAACCGATTTTAACTCTTCCGTGCATTCCGTGTTAAATGGTTTGGAGATCGAGGGTCGATTTCGTGTTTTTCGTGTGATTCGTGGGCATAATAAAGCGGCGCCGAGAATCTGCACGTGCGGAACTTGTCACGCGCGGTTCAACTGTTAGGACCGACGGGCCGGCACTAACCACTTACCCCATGGCGAGTATCAAAATCCCGTCGTTCAGTTCGGTTCGCGCTTTCCTCCAAAATCCGCCGCTCGGCGATGCGAGTGTGCCGAGCGGGCCGGTCGCCCTCCAGCTTTCGGAGGAGATCTGTGAAGACATCCCCGCAGGCGGCGGGCCGAATATCGGCAGTGTGCGCATTGGCGTGGGGCTCGCGGCCAGCGTCTCGATCGTGAATGACCGCAACGATGCGAATGCGGAAAACTGCTTCGATTTTGGCAACACGACCGCCGTCGATCCCGGCACGTCTCCCGACGCGCTGGAAATTTCCGCGCCGATCGTGTTCGACGAGCGGCGCGCGTACGTCGTGCTCGGTGGCGTCTCTGCGACGGGGCGTTTGACGGCGGATGCCGCAGGTCGCGGCCTCGGCGGAGGGCTCGACGGCTCCGCGCAATTGAGCCTCGCAACCTGCACCGCTTTCGATCGCGCGACGCCATTGCGCGATGCGGTCGCGAAAACCTGCCAGGATTTCAAAACCATTTTCAGTGTCGCGGACATCGCCGCTCTTCGGTCCGACGAAATGTTGATCTTCGGCGTTCGCGGCGGCCTGAAACTTTCCGCGCAAATTTCGGCGAACTCGCTCGCCGACGCGCTCGGGAGCGGGCTGAGCCGCGTCTTCACCGCGAGTTATCCGGTTCGCTTGAGCGCGACGCCGACCGCGAGCCTCCAGATCGATTTCGAAATCGACGATGGTTATCGCATCTACGTTCAATGCGGGGAAAAGCCGGGAGAAAGAATTTTTTCGGTGAGAAAAGCCGCGAATCGCGTGTTGGCTGCCGATGCTTCCGTCGGAATCGATGTCGCATTGCCTCAGTCCCAGATGCTCGTCGCGGAGATGAAGGCGGCCTTCTGCGCCATCACGGACTTGCCGGGCACCTTGGTCGACCGTGCGCTCGCGAGCGCGCCGGTCGAATCGCTTTCGCCGAGCGAAACAAGCCTCGTCGAAAAAGCGGTTTCCCTGCTGAAGCTTCGCGACCCGGCGATTCCAGCCTGGCAGCGATTGAAAACCGCACTGCAGGAAATTCAGGCGCAGACGGAGGCGATCATTCCGCAACAAGTTTCCGCACGGCTGGGCTACACCTGGCGGAGGCTCACCTCGGACAGCCATGTAGCGCGTTTTCGGATACAAGCGGACGCGCTGGCCCGCAACCATGCGAACATCCTTCGCCTGAATCTCGCGGCGCTGATGGAGGAAGCGAAGTCGGCGAGCGGTGGGGTCGTCTTCGAACAGTTTCTCGGCAAACGCGTGCGAACCCTCGAACTTGGCTGGGGATTCAGCTTTGGGCTGAACGATTTCACCTTTCTGCAGAGTCTCGACCGGAGCAGCGCGACGTACATTTTCCTCCGCGATCTCGACGACCGGGTGCAGGCGAGCTTTCTTGGGAAACGCGGCTACACGCGGACGTGGCTCGATCGATCGGTGAGTCATCAGGTGGAGCTGAATGCGAGCATGCCGCATTTTGCGCCCGCGCCGCTGCCGGCGGATTTTCAATTGGGTTTCAGCGCTTCGTTCACTTGGGACGGGCAACTGCTGAGCGACATTTTCGACGACCTGATCGATCACGCTGTAGTGCTGGGCGCACTACAAATGCGCGACCTGGCGCAGCCGAATGGCTTCGTCGCACAGGCCAGGCTTCTCGCGGAGCGGACGGTGAGCGCCTGCGCTTCAATCATGGTGCCGCCCGCGATCATGCCTGCGCTGCTGAGCCGGTTGAGCGGAGACGACGAGAGTTTGATCGCGGCGAATGCGATGGCTCGCGCGCTTCCGCCGGGGACGAAGTGGGGCCACGTCTTCAAGGAGCGCGGCGAGGTCGACGCGCGAATGAAAGCCTACGCGGCGATCTGGGGAAATTTTCTCGCGCACTCCGAAATGGACGAGGATCAGCTCGGACGTTTTGCGGGAAAAATCTTCAGCGCATCACAGCCTGAGTTGTCGCGCCTCGAGGCGGATTCCCGGACCGGCGGCGCGTGGTCCGTGCAGGGGATAGCGCGGACTTTTGGCGGAGCGGAGGAGTTGCACCGCGCCTGCGATGCGCTTCGGCGCTGTCTGCAGCAATTGGCGCAGCGCGGCGCGCCCGGCGTGACGTATCAGGTATTCCAATACGCGGCGCGCGACCTCGCTCCGCTTTGGGCCGATCACTATGGCGCGCGAGTTTTCGCCGCGTTGTTGTTTCTCACCGCGGCGCAAGCACCCGGGGCGCTGGCTCGTGTGGTGCGCAAAGTTTCGCTGACCTGGCAGGAGGAAGATCGCACGTCGTTGCTCGGCTTCGCGTCAGGCGAAGAATTCAGCGGGTAAACGGTTTTGCGCGCGGCATAGGGAAATTGCCGAATATGCGCCAAATCCGGAGTTTGTTCTGGTCAGGCAAAACACGTTTCACTTCGGTGCCACTGTCTATGTTCGAGCACTTTTACCCGTGCTGTTTCGCCGTTCGGAGCGCCTGATGAATCGCCCCGCCGGACAACTCATCAGCAAACGCGTCGTCATCGGCTATCCCGAGCAACGCCTCGCCTATCTGTCGGAGCAAATCGCGGCACGGCATGCGCAGTATTGCGCGATTCTCGAGCCGGGCACTGCGATGTTGATTGGCCTCGTGACGTTTTCCGATCTCGCGGCGAGTGCGACGACGGTGAACCGAATTTTCGCGGACCTGATGCGAAAACCACCGCGGCACCAAGTCTTCCGCAACGATCCTGCCACCAAGGTTCGATCGATTTACGAAGTCGAACGTCATTTCGAGGAAGTCACGGTGCTGAACGAGGACGGAACATTCTACGGCCTTATCACGCTCGAGAGTTTCTGCACGTGGGTGATTCAGCGGAGTGGGAAAAAAGAGCGCGTGGAGTGAAAACGCGTTGGTGCGTTAATGGAATCCCCGGCTTTTCCGAAAGGGAAACAGCTTTGCAAAATCAGGGTCTGCCCAATGGAAAGCAACGAGCAGCCACAGTACCATCGCAACCATGACGATTCACGACCTCGCTCAACAGCTCCGCATGCAGAAGATCAACATCCGTTTCAGCGCTGTGCCGTCAGCCGCGGAGAAATTTCCGCCGCAGGAAACCGACGTGCTGGTTTCGCGCGACGGCGAGACCTTTCTCGGGATCAATCGCGTGAGCGGACAATTCGCGGCTCATCGCCGGAATGCGTGCATCGAAGGTCACTTGAATGCGCCGCTGACGGAGGAACAACTACAGGTTCTTCAACCCTGCTGATGCTTTATTCCGCGTGGTCGAGCGCGCTGATCGTCTCGACCAGCGCCTCGTGCGAGAACGGCTTGTGCAGCGTGCGCGAGGCGCCGAGGCATTTTGCGATCGAGAGATAATCGTTGGCTCTGATCTGGCCACCGCCCGACATCGCGACAATTTTTGCCTCGGGAAATGTGCGCTTGAAGTCGCCGATGACTTCGAGCCCGTCTTTGTCGGGCATGATCAAGTCGGTGAAAATCAAATCCGGTTTATTGCTGGCGGAGATAGGCGGAATCTCCGCGCCGTTTCTTGCTTCGACGACCTCAAAACCGAGCTTGGCCAGCGTGACGCGCAGCATTTTTCGAAACGTGTCATCGTCGTCGATCAGCAGAATGCGTTTCATGCGGAAATGAGGATTCACGACTCGAGCGAGCGGTGAACGACCTCGCTCAGGGTTTGAAGCGTTAGCGGTTTGAAAAGCATTTCGCGGATCCCGACATTGCGTGCGCTCTCCGCGCTGAGCGTGGCGGAGTAGCCGGTGATCAAGAGAATGGGCACATCCGGGCGTATTTTCAAAATTTTCTCGGCCAACTCGGTCCCGCGCATCATCGGCATGGTCAAGTCAGTCACGACCAAGTCGAATTTTTTGGGATCGGATTGCACGGCGGCCAGTGCATCCACCGGGTCGTTGAACGAAGTGACTGCATAACCGAGATGCTCCAGCGATCTTGCGGTCATCGTCGCGATGAGCGGTTCGTCATCCACGACCAAAATTCGCTCGCCGTTTCCACGGCGGACTTCCGCCGTTGGATCCACCGCCGGCGTCGGATTTGCCATGGTGGCGGGAATGTGGATGGCAAAGGTCGTGCCGTGTCCGACGCGGCTGTCGACGGTGATCATGCCGCCCAGGCTTTGGATGATGCCGTGCACGACGGCGAGACCCATGCCGGTGCCTTCGCCGACATTTTTAGTCGTGAAAAACGGATCGAAGATGCGCGCCATCGTTGCCTCGTCCATGCCCCGACCGGTGTCGGCGACGGCAAGTCGGACATACGGGCCGGCGGGCAAGTGAATCCGCGGATCGGCCCAGCGGCCGTCGGAGCGGACGTTGCTCAAGGTCACCTCGAGCCGCCCACCGCGTTCCTTCATCGCGTGGGCCGCATTCGTCGCGAGGTTCATCATGACTTGGTGGATATTGATCGGGTCGGCGACGATCGACCACGCGTCTGCAGGCAGGTTCGATTCGATGCGGACCGTCGTGGGAATCGTGGCGCGCAAAAAATTCAATGCTTCGCTCACGATTGGGCCGATCTTGATCACCTCGCGCTTCGATTCGCTCTGGCGGCTGAAGGTGAGAATCTGTTGGACGAGTTTGCTGGCGCGCGCGCTGGCGAGCCGGACCTCATCCATGTATTCGATGATTTCGGAATTTTTTCCGGCGGCGAATTTCGTGAGGTCCGCGTAACCGAGGATGGCGCCAAGCAGATTGTTGAAATCATGCGCGATGCCTCCGGCGAGCGTGCCGAGGGCTTCCATTTTTTGCGTCTGACGCAATTCGCGTTCGAGCTGTTCCTTCGCTTCCTCCGCCTCTCGTTGCTCCGTGAAATCGACGGCGGTGCCGAGGAGGCGGGTGATCGCGCCGGCGTCATTGATTATTGGATACGCTTGATCGTGTATCCAACGAATGGATGCGTCGGGCCGGAGGATGCGATAGATCGCGTCGAAGCGTCCGGTCTGATCGCGTCCGCGCGCGGCGCGGTCGACGCGATCGCGGTCATTTTCGTGGATGGTGGAGAGCCATTCGCCCGACGAGAGCCAGCGCGGGTTGCACGTGCGCCCCCAGATTTTTTCATACGTCGGCGTGGGAAAGAAACGGTCGTTTTTAAGGTCCCAATCCCAGATGCCGATGTGAGCGGCGTCGGTGGCGAGCGCGAGGCGTTGGCGCGAGAGTTCGGCCTTGGCTTCGGTGTGCACGCGGCTGATCGCGATGGCGGCGATGTGCGTGGCCAGTTCGATGAGCCGTTGATGTTCCTCGGTCGGCCCGGCGACGTGCTTGTAGTACATCGCGAAAGTGCCGAGCACGTGTTGATCGGGATCGAAAATCGGCGTCGACCAACACGCGCGCAGACCGTCGACCAAAGCAATGTCGCGATAGTCGGCCCAGAGCGGATCGGTCTCGATATTGGTGACGACGACTTGAGCACGGCGATATACCGCGGTGCCGCATGAGCCCGCGACGGGACCGATTGCGCGCCCGTCGATCGCGCGCACGAAACTTTCGGTCATGCGCGGCGCGGCGCCGTGACGCAGGTGCGTGCCCTCTTCGTCGACAATCAGAATGGTGCAGAACATGTCGGGCGCCTGGCTCTCGATCAGGCGGACCAGGGCATCGAGCGACTTCTCGAGCGGCGCTCCGCTCGCGATCATTTCCAGAACGACGTTTTGTCCCGTGAGCCATTGCTCGCGCTTCGCCGCGGCCAAGCGCTCATCTCCGCTCATGGCATTGGACGCGGTCATGACTCAGGCGCCGCGTGCGTGGGCGGCATCGATGACGGGAGTGAAGCGGACTGTCTGCGGCGGTAACACGCGGACATAAAATTTGCCTCGGTGAGACGGAAGGGGGTTTCTCGACCGGACACGCCGGAGACTAGCCTCCGTAAGTGTCGAAGCAAGCTTGCCGGCTCCGCTGCGTTCGAAATTCGAATGTAGTTCTGAGTGGCTGAAGCGGCGTGTTGCGTTCAGTGTTTCGCATCACGGCGCGCGCGACGGTTTCGGTGTGTTTACGCACCGCGGATCGAAGCAAGCGGCCGCGCTGCCGCCAGTACCCCTTTTTACCCACCTGTATGAATACCGAAAAATCCCGCACCACTCGCGGCCGCGGCCGCCTTTTTGAAAGCGTGGTCGATACGATTGGCGACACGCCTGCCATTCGCATCAACCACCTGGCTCCGAAACATGTCCGGCTCTACGTCAAAGCGGAATACTTCAACCCGGCCTCGTCGGTTAAGGATCGCCTTGCGATCAGCATCATCGAGGAGGCGGAGCGCCGTGGAGAATTGAAGCCGGGCCAGACCGTCGTGGAGGCCAGCAGTGGAAACACGGGTATCGGACTTGCGATGGTGTGCGCGGCGAAGGGTTATCCGCTGGTCGTGACGATGGCGGAGAGCTTCTCGATCGAGCGGCGCAAGTTGATGCGTTTCCTCGGCGCGAAGGTCGTGCTCACGCCCAAGGCGGCGAAGGGGATTGGCATGTACCAAAAGGCCAAGGAACTGGCCGATGCGAATGGCTGGTTTTTGGCGCGGCAGTTCGAGACGGCGGATAACGCCAAAATTCATGAGAACACGACGGCGCAGGAAATCCTCGCGGACTTCGGCGCGCAGAAACTCGACTATTTCGTTTCGGGTTATGGCACGGGCGGGACGATCACGGGGGTGGGGCGCGTGCTGCGAAAAGAACGCCCGCAAACGAAAATCATTCTGACGGAGCCCGCCAATGCGGCCCTGGTCCAGAGTGGCATCAAGCAAGAGCGCGGCGCGGCGAACGCCCCGGCTTCGAGTCATCCGACCTTCCAACCGCATCCGATCCAAGGTTGGACGCCGGACTTCATTCCGTTCGTGTTGCAGGAGTCGATCGATCGAAAATTTTTCGACGAGATCGTGCCCGTGTCCGGCCCCGCTGCGATTGAGTCGTCGCGCAAGCTTGCGCAGAAAGAAGGCATTTTCACCGGCATTTCCGGCGGCGCGACCTTCGCTGCCGCGATGCAAGTGGCGGAAAAAGCTCCGGCGGGTTCGGTGATCCTCTGCATGTTGCCCGACACCGGCGAGCGCTATCTCTCGTCTCCGCTTTTCGAAGGCGTGGCCGAGGTGATGACCGAAGAAGAAACTGCGATTTCCCGCTCGACCCCGAGTTGTCAGATGTAAGGGAGCGCGTTAGGTTGCGATAGCTCATTGGGGCGCAGGCGTCCCAGTGATTCGGGCCAGGCCTCCACTTGTTGACGAACTCCGTTGATCAACAAGTGCAGGCATGACCCCACCGATTTGCCCATGAAAACTGCAACCGACGCGGAAGTTGAGACTTCCCTCCAGTTCCTCGCGGAACTTTTCGAAAACAGTCCGTTGAGCCAGGTCGCCGTGCAATTGTGGGAGGGCACGCTCTGGCCCGATCATGCGCCGCGGGCGGCCACGCTGGTGCTCAATCACCCTGGTGCGCTCCGGGCCATGTTCAACGCCGGCACGGAGATGGGATTGGCGGAGGCTTATCTCCACGATGATTTCGATGTGGTTGGAGATATGGAAGCGGCGTTCGAGATCGCCGACGTCTTGGGAAAAGGGCTCGGTTGGAAGCGATCGCTCGCACTGATGTCGCTTCTGCGAAAACTTCCCGGCGGCGAGCGTCGAGGGAGCGCTCGCGAATTCATCGGCCGCCTCGGCCGGCGCCATTCGCCGGCGCGCGACCGAAATGCGATCTCATTTCACTACGATGTTTCGAGTGACTTCTACCGGTTGTGGCTCGATCGGCAGATGGTTTATTCCTGCGCCTATTTTGAGGAGCCCGGGAACGATCTCGATACTGCGCAAACGGCGAAGCTGGATCATATTTGCCGGAAACTTCGGCTGAAGCCGGGGCAGCGACTGCTGGACATCGGGTGCGGCTGGGGCGGACTCGTGTTGCATGCGGCGCGGCATTATGGGGTCGACGCGACGGGGATTACGCTGAGTGAGAAGCAAGCGGAGCTTGCGACGGCGAGAGCGGCCGAAGCCGGCTTGAGTCAGCGCGTGCACATTTATCTTCGCGATTATCGCGATCTCGATGAGGGAATGCCGTTCGACGTCATCGTGAGTGTCGGCATGTCGGAGCACGTCGGCGCGGAAAATCTGCCGACGTATTTTCGGAAGGCGCATGCGGTATTGAAGCCAGGCGGCGTGTTTCTGAATCACGCGATTGGAGAAGGCGCCCGCCATCGTCCGACGGAGGGACCGTCGTTTATCGACGAATATGTTTTTCCCGATTCGGAAATTCCGCCCGTGCAGACCGTATTGGTTTCGGCCGCGAGTGCGGGTTTCGAAATTCGCGATGTGGAAAATTTGCGCGAGCACTACGCGTTGACCTTGCGGCATTGGGTTCATCGCCTCGAAGCCCGTCACGAGGAGGCGCTCGCCTATGTCAGCGAAGAAACCTACCGAGTCTGGCGGCTCTACATGGCTGGCTCGGCGCACGGTTTCGCCCACGGGCGACTGGCTATTTACCAAGCCCTGCTCGCGAAACCCGATGAGACGGGCAACGCGCGGGTGCCACTGACCCGGCGGGATTGGTATGGTCGGGGCGGATGATCACGACTCTTTTTTTAGCCGCAAAAAGGCGCAGCGCGGCAAAGCCGCAACCAAAGATTGCGCGCGCGGCGCGCTAAGGAAGAAGTAAGAGTGCAGAATTATGAATGTGAGCATGGCCAGCCTCAGTGGGTAGGGCGAGTGGTCCCTCGCGAGCCGCTTTGACACGTGGCTCAACTCCGAGGTTAGGCCATACGGTTGCGGCTCGCGAGGGACCACTCGCCCTACCTCGGAGCCCGTCTACTCTTGATTAGAGCGAAATGCGGATCTGGCGTTGCGGCTCGCCCTGAGGCCTCGCCCTATCTCGGAGGTGTATTGTGTTGACGCGCGTTGATCGCGAGCGGGCGGGCTAAGGCGCTCGGGACGACGTCGGATCACGAATCACCCGGATCAAACGGCTTGACAATCGTGCCGCTGGACTAATATTAATCCAGCATAATTATTCACTTACGGCAGGTGCCGTAGTCCTGGATCCATTTTCTTTTCCCCCCACCCAAGCGTTCATGTCGTTTCCCCGGTGGCGCCGGTCGTTCGATTGGCTGCGCCACCTGATCGTCACGGAGTTTTCACCTGCCTGTGCTGAAACCCGTCCGGCGAACTGATAAACTACCCTGCATAAATATTCACATGCGTTTACGAACCCTTCGCTTCCTCTTTGCTCCATCGTTCAACTCGGCCGGCTCAAGCTCGAGCTTGGCCGCGCCGTTCCTCTGCCTTGCTTTTCTGCTGACGTTTTGCGTCGGCCAATTGCACGCCCAGAGCGCCTCGACCGGCGTTTTGCGCGGACGGGTCTTCAATCCAGCGACGAAAGAATACGTGCGCAACGCGGAGGTTCGCGTCGAGGGCACACCGCTGGTTACCTACACCGAAGACGGCGGCACGTATCAATTGATTGGCGTTCCGGCGGGCGATGCCACGATCGTCGTCAACTACACCGGCACGCGAGGTGCCACACAGCACGTCACGATCGCCGCCGGCCAAACGGTCACGGAGGACTTGGAACTCCAAGGCCTGACGGTCTCTTCCGGACCGGCGCCGGCCGGCGAAAAGGTTATCCAGCTCGCGGCTTTCGAGGTCTCCGCCGAGCGCGACGGACAAGCCAAAGCCATCATGCAACAACGCGCCGCGGTGAACGCAAAGAACGTCGTCGCGAGCGACAACTATGGCGACCTCACGATGGGCGATGTCGGCGAATTTCTGAAATACATGCCGGGCATCTCGCTGGATTATCTCGAGGTCGACACGAGCGGCGTGCGCATCGGCGGCCTCGATCCGAAGTATTCCAACTTCACGCAGGACGGCGCGCGCATGGCTTCGAGCGATCCCGGTTTCGGCGGGGCGAGCCGGCGCAACACGTTCGAACAAATGTCGATCACCGGCATCGAGTCGGTCGAATTCAACAACACGCTCACGGCCAACATGGACGCCGACTCTCCTGGTGGCAGCATCAATCTCCGGAGCAAAAACGCCTTCGAGCGCAGCCACCGCGCTTTCGTGTTTCAAGCGTACGCGATGGGCACGTCGGACGCGATCACGCTGCGGCGCGAATACCTCCCGGATGATCGGAAGCACTATAAAGTTTTTCCCGCCGGCCAGATAGGTTACGCGGACGTCTTTTTCAACCACCGCCTCGGCATCGAAGTGAACGCGAGCTACAACGCGTCGTTCGTGCAGCAGGATCGCGTGCAGATGGAATATAACTACACGAATCCAGAAAAACCGGTGGTGACCGGTATCATGTGGCGGCCGGGCCCGAAGGTCACGTCGCGCACCGCGGCCAATTTCAGTCTCGATTTCAAACTCACGCCGGAACTCGTTTTCTCCTGGCGCAGCAGCTACTCGCTCTACGAGGTCGAATTTTTCAACCAGTACACCTGGCTGCGCGCGAACCCGGCGCAAATTTCAGCGGACTCGACACTCACCGACGTCACCGCCGCGGCGACGAACAATGCGAACACCCGCCTGGGCACGGAGTATTCGCACCGCCACAATTACCAGCCGAACTATCTGCTCGCCCCGAAGCTCGAGTACAAGGGCCAGACTTTTACCGCGACATTGCGCGGCAGCTATTCGAGCTCACGCACCTCGAATCGCGACATGGACGACGGATTTTTCCGCAACACCAACGATCGCATCACGCGCATGAGTTGGGCGGCCGAACGCGCGTCGGAAGATTCGCCAACGTGGAACGTGCGCCAACTCTCCGGCCCCGACTGGTCGGTTCCGGAAAATTGGGGCAGCCGCGACACGCACGCGAACAACATCGTGAGCAACGCCGACGAAACGAAGGCCGAGATGTACAGCGGCTATTTCGATTTCAAGAAGCAGCTCAAAGTGGGCGGCGTCCCGCTGGAATTGCTGACCGGGCTCGGTGCGCGCACGAACGATTACCACTACGTTTCCGGAAATCAGCAGTGGACCCTCGTTGGTCCCACGGGCGTGCAGACGCAGACCTACGTTCCCTACACGCAGCACTACAAGTTCAACATCGATCTCGATGGCAAAGCGGGAAACGTGAACTCGCTCAACTGGCGCGCGGACGACACCTACGCGACGTACCGGCTCTATCAGGAGCACCCGGAATATTTTAAGCCGGATGAACTGGGCAATTTCAGTCGCGTTCTGACGGGACTTCGCGATCTCAAGGAGGAAGTGGATGCCGCTTACATCGAGGGCAACACCCGCATCGACAAGCTGCGGCTCAACGCGGGTCTGCGTTACGAGCGCACCAGCACGACCAGTCCGATTTACGACCCGCGTTCGAAGGCTGAACTCATCGCTGCGGGTTACCCGGTTTCCAGCACGGGCGTTCCCACGACCAAGGAGGGTTACCTCTACCAATATCGCAACGGCGAGCGGACCATCCGCAAAGGCGAGTACGACAATTTGTTTTTGAGCGGCGGCGCGAAATATCTCTTCACGCGCGATCTGCACGCTCAGCTCGCGATGAGCGAATCCATCCTGCGGCCGGATTACCAAAATCTGGCGGGCATCACGACGATCAATGAGGACAGCCTCACTGTCACCGTGCCGAATCCGAGTCTGAAGCCCGAGCTTTCGACCAAGTACTTCGCCGGTCTCCAATATTATTTCGAGCCGGCCGGTGTGTTGAGCGCGTCGGTCTTTCGACTGAAGGTGAAGAATCAGCTCAGTGATCGCATTCAACTCACGCCCGAACAGGCGGGGCTCGATCCGGACCAGTACCCAGGCTATACGATTCTCGGCTACTTGAACGGCAGCGGGATGCACGAAACCGATGGCATCACGCTCGACTACAATCAGCAGCTCACGTTTCTCCCGGGCTTTCTCAAAGGTCTCAGCGTGTTCGGTTCGGTCACGCGCGTCATCGCCGATACGCAGCAGTTCAAGTTGCCCAACAAATCCGCGAATGGCGGCATTCGTTTTCGCTACGGGCGCTTCAACACGCAGATCCGTGCGACGTGGCAGGCCGCGAGTCTCATCTCATACACGGTCCCGCTCAACGAGTATCTCTGGCTGAAGGAGCGCACGCTTGTTGACCTCAGCGCGGGCTACAAGTTGACACAGAATCTCGAGCTCATGCTCAGCGTGCGAAACATCTTCAACGCGCCGTCCGTGCAGTACTCGAACGTTCCCGGCCGCGTGCAGCTCTACGATGTCTACGGCTCGCTCTGGAATTTAGGCATCAAAGGTTCGTTCTAACCCGGAGCACGCGTGAAGCGCATTTCGAATTCCTTTTTCTCCCGCCGTTGGGTGGGTTTGCTGAGCGCGGTCACCTGTGCCGCCCTGGCGTCGTTGGCCTTTGACGGTTGCGCGAAGCGAGCCGCGTCCGAAGGCAAGGGTGGCGGCAAAGCCCGCGCGCTTAGGATCGGCATGTCGTTTCAGGAACTCGACAATCCGTATTTCGCCGTGATGAAGCAGGCCTTCGACGAAGCGGGGACTTCGATCGGCGCGGAAATGTTTGTCACCGACGCGCGGCACGATCTCACAAAACAGATCAGCGACATCGAGGATCTGGTGCAGCGGAAAGTGGATATCCTGCTGCTGAATCCCACGGACTCCGTCGGCGTCGAAGGGGCAGTGCGCGAGGCGAAGAAAGCGGGCGTCGTCGTGATCGCGGTGGACGCGCAGGCCAATGGTCCGGTCGATGCGTTTGTCGGCTCGAAAAACTATGACGCCGGATTTCTCGCCGGCGAACAGCTGAGCAAGGTGCTCGAGGGTAAAGGTGAAGTGGCGATCCTCGACGGCATTCCGGTGGTGCCAATTCTCGAACGCGTGCGCGGTTTCAAGGCCGCGATTGCAAAGTCACCCGGTATCAAGCTCGTGGATACGCAAAACGGACGGCAGGAGCGGAGCGTCGCGCTGACGGTCACGGAAAACATGATTCAGTCGCATCCCGATTTGAAAGGCCTCTTCAGCGTGAATGACGGCGGCGCGCTTGGCGCTCTGTCGGCGATCGAAGCTTCCGGGAAAAATATCGCACTCGTGAGTGTTGATGGTCTCGCGGAGGTCGTCGGTGCAGTGCAGAAGGGCCAAGTTTTCAAAGCAACCGTCGCGCAATTTCCCCGCGACCAAGTGCGCATCGCGCTGGGAATCGGATTGGCAAAATATTGGGGCGCCAGCGTGCCGAAAGAAATTCCGATCGATGTGAAACTGCTCACCGCGGAAAACGCCAAAGGCTTCGCGTGGTGAGAGCCATACTGGGAATACTCCCAGTGATCGGTTAACCAATGCCGGAAAATCTTCTCGAACTCCGTGGCATCTCGAAGCGTTTTTCCGGCGTCGTCGCGCTCGACTCGGTCGATTTGACGCTGCAACGAGGACGGGTTCTCGCGCTGCTCGGCGAGAACGGCGCGGGCAAGTCTACGTTGATGAAAATCCTCTCCGGTGCCCATCGCCCGGATGGCGGAACGATTCGCCTCGATGGGCGCGAAGTCCATCTGCGCAGCCCCGACGAAGCGCAGGCGCTCGGCATCAACATCATTCACCAGGAATTCAGTTTGGTGCCGCACCTCGATGTCGTGGAAAATATTTTTCTCGGACGCGAGCGCACCGGCCGCTTTGGACTTCGCGCAAAACGCATCATGCGGCAGGAGGCGCAGGCGATGCTCGATCGATTGGGCGCGAGGATCCGCCTCGATTCGCCGGTCGCGCAGCTCAGCGTCGCCGAGCAGCAATTTGTCGAAATCGCCAAAGCCCTGCTCCGTCAGACGCGGATCCTGATCATGGACGAACCGACCGCCACGCTGACGACCGACGAAACAGCGCGGCTCTTTCGGTTGATGCGCGATTTGAAAGCGTCCGGCGTCGCGATCGTTTTTATTTCACACCATTTCGAGGAAATCTTCGCGATCGCGGACGACGTCGTTTGTTTGCGCGATGGCCGCGTGGTGGGCGAGGGCTTGGTCGCCTCTTACTCGGCGCGTGACCTCATTCGCCTGATGGTCGGTCGCGAGGTGAATCATACCTATCCGCCGAAAGCCGTCGGGCCGCGGCGCTCCGATGGGCTCGAAATCCGTTCTCTGCAGCGCAAGCCGCACCTGCCCGAGGTGACGTTTACCGTGCGGGCCGGTGAAGTTCTCGGCATCGCAGGACTCGTCGGCTCTGGCCGCACGAAGATGGTGCGGGCTCTGATTGGTGCGGATCGCGCGCATCGCCATGAAGTTTATCTGCGCGGCACTCGCTTGAAAATTTCCAGCCCGGCCGACGCACGGCGAGCGGGCATTGGACTCGTGCCGGAAGATCGAAAACGGCAGGGACTCATTCTCGATGCGAGCGCGCCGGAGAACATTCTGATCACGAATCTGCGCAAGGTCTGCAATCCGCTCTGGCGTTTTATCGACCGCGCCGCGGCGGACCGAATCTCGCGCGAACACCTGCGCAATCTGGCGGTGAAAACGAGTTCGCTGCGCCAGGCCGTGCGCACTCTGAGCGGAGGCAATCAGCAAAAGGTCGTGATCGCCAAATGGCTGAATGCCGATTGCGAAATTCTCATTCTCGATGAGCCCACGCGCGGAATCGACGTGGGCGCGAAGGCCGAGATTTATCGCCTGATCCGCGAGCTCACCGCACGAGGATTCGCCATCATCATGATTTCGTCGGAGCTCCCGGAAGTGCTCGGCCTGAGCGATTGCGTGATGGTCATGAGGCGCCAGCGCGTCGAACGGTTTTTCGACCGCGGCGAAGAAGTCACGGCGGAGAACATTATGGCATACGCGACGGGAGGAAATCATGTCTGAGGCGACGATCTCCCGGCCGAGGTGGCGCGACTGGTTTTCGAGTCATCCCGAGACGCTGTCGCTGCTCGCGTTGCTGATTTTATGCGGCGCGATGCTGCTGGTCTCGGACCGGTTTTTCACGCTGGAAAATCTGAGCAACGTCGCGCGGCAAGTCTCGACCAACGCCATCATCGCCACCGGAATGACGATCGTGATTTTGACCGGCGGCATCGATTTGTCGGTCGGGTCTGTGATGGCGTTGAGCATGACGTTCAGCGCGGGTTCGATGCTGGCCGGCGCGCCGGCCTGGCTGGGTTTGGTCATCGGCCTCGGAACCGGAATCGCCATGGGCGCGATCAATGGCGTGCTGATTGCGTATGCGCGTCTGCCCGCGATCATCGTGACGCTGGCGACGATGGAGATCCCACGCGGTCTCGCGCTTTTCTACACTGGAGGTTATCCGCAATCCGGGCTTCCAGAGTCGTTCGCGTGGATTGGTCGAGGCTCGGCGCTCGGAGTGCAGATGCCGATCGTGATCATGGGCGCGGTGTTCGTCGCGGCGTACGTGTTGCTCACCTATTTTCCGGTTGGCCGTTACCTGTATGGACTGGGTGGAAACGAGGAGGCGGTGCGACTTTCCGGCGTGCGGATCGAGCGCTTCAAACTGCTCGCCTACACGCTGAGCGGACTCACCGCGGCGATCAGCGGGCTGGTGCTTTCGTCGCGGCTCATGTCGGGTCAGCCGAATGCCGGCATCGGCTTCGAACTCGATGCGATTGCGGCCGTGGTGCTCGGCGGCACCGCGATCACCGGAGGGCGCGGGTCGATCGTCGGCACGCTGATTGGCGCATTCACTCTCGGTGTCCTCAACAACGGCCTGAACCTCATGGGCGTGTCGCCGTACACCCAGAAAATTTTGAAAGGCTTGATCATCCTCCTCGCGATCTACGTGGGCTCATTCAAGCGCACCGATCGGTGAACGTCAGACCGAACGCCGCTCGCCTGATCCCGATGCCTTCAGTGACAGGCGAAACCACAGATTCTCGGCTCCGATTTCTTTCCATTTGCTCTTCCGATTTATGAAACCGTCTCTGCTCGCAGTTTTGATATCCACGATGTTCGCGCTTACGCTTCGAGCGGCGGAGCCGACCATCGAAGCCGCGTTCGAGCATCCGCCCGTCGAAGCGAAGCCCTGGACGTATTGGTTCTGGTCCGATGGCAATCTGACTCGCGCGGGCATCACCGCGGATTTGGAAGCGATGAAGCGCGTCGGCATCGGCGGCGTCTTGATCATGGATGTGGATCAAAACGTGCCGAAAGGGCCGGTCACGTTCATGAGCCCGCAGTGGCGCGAGATGTTCGCCTTCGCCGTCGCGGAAGCGAAACGCCTCGGCCTGAAGGTGAACATGAACAACGACGCCGGCTGGACCGGCAGCGGCGGTCCATGGGTCGACGCCGAGCACTCGATGCAGAAAGTCGTCTGGTCGGAAACAACCGTTTCCGGCGGCCAACACTTCGACGGCGAACTGCCGCAATCTCCCGCAACAGAAATCCCCGCAACTTCGAGCCAACCTCCAGCCCCTCCAACCTCCGCCGCCAAGCCTGGTTCTCTTCAGCCTTCAGTCTTCTCCCTTCAGCCTTCGCCTTTCTATCGCGACATCGCCGTCCTCGCTTTTCCGACGCCGTCCTCCGATTTCCGCATCGATAAATTCGCCGCTAAGTCCGGTCTGCAGCTCGTCTCTTCTCCCGACAGCGTTGCGGCGCAGGAAAAAGATGCGAACATCGATCCGGCGCGCATCGTCGATCTAACGTCAAAGATGAGCCACGGCCGTCTCGCCTGGGATGTGCCGCCGGGCAACTGGACGATCGTGCGTTTTGGTCACACCTCCACCGGCAAGACCAACTACCCGGCCTCCGCCGAAGGCAAAGGACTCGAAGTCGACAAACTCAGCCGCGAAGCGGTCGATCTCCATTTCGACGCTTTCATTGGAAAATTGATCGCTGACACCGGTGGTGCGAAGGCTGCGGATACGCTGACGACGGTGCACGTGGATAGTTGGGAAGTGGGTTACCAGAATTGGACACCGAAATTCCGCGAGGCCTTTCGCCGGCTGCGCGGCTACGATCCGATTCCGTGGCTACCGACATTCACCGGTCGCTCCGTGAACAGCGTCGCGCTGAGCGAACGTTTTCTCTGGGACGTGCGCCGGACTATTTCGGAACTGTTGAATGAAAACTATGCCGCTCGCCTCGCGGAGCGCGCGCACGAAAATGGCCGGATCTTTTCGGTGCAGGCTTATCGTTATGGACCTTTCGATTGCCTGAGCTACGCGGCGCGAGCGGATTTGCCGATCGGTGAATTCTGGACCACGCGCGATCCGCTCAATCTCCATCCGAGCGTGAAGACGATGACGTCGGCCGGACACATTTACGGAAAAAACATCATCGCTGCTGAAGCGTTCACCGCGACGGACAAATTAGGCCGCCAGCGCAACCATCCGTATTCGCTGAAGGCAATTGGCGACGCGGCGTTTTGCGCGGGGGTGAATCAATTTATTTTTCACCGCTACTCCATGCAGCCCTGGGTCGATGACCGTAAACCCGGCATGACGATGGGGCCATGGGGCGTCGAATACGAGCGCACCGCCACCTGGTGGGAGCAGACCAAATCGTGGCACGAGTACTTGGCGCGCTGCCAATATCTGCTGCGGCAGGGGCGGTTCTTCGCGGACATTTGCTACCTGCAAAGCGAGGAAGGATTCAACAACCCCGCGCTGCCCTCGGAGATCAAACCGCCCGCGCCGGCCGGTTACGATTTCGATTTTTGCTCGGACGAAATCGTGAAGACTCGGATGAGCGTCGAGAATGGCCGCATCGTGCTGGCCGATGGCATGAGCTATCGCGTGCTCGTGCTGCCCTCGCAGCGATTGATGACGCCCGAACTGCTGCGCAAAATTCGTGAGTTGGTTCGGGCCGGTGCAATCGTGTACGGCGCGCCGCCGGTGGATTCGCCGAGCCTGACGGGCTATCCCGCGTGCGACGACGAAGTGAAGCGTCTGGTCGCCGAGCTGTGGGGCGACGGCAAGAGCAGTGGCACTGACAACAACGACGATGCGAAAATCGAGCGCACGGTGGGCCAGGGCAAAGTGTTTTGGGGCGTGCCGCTGGTTGACGTGCTGACGAAACTTGGAGCGGAGCCCGATTTCGCGTTTCGAAATTCCAACTCGGGCGACGGTGAAATGGGTGACGCAGAAAAGAACGATGCAAAAGTGAGCGGCGCGGCGAAAACTGACGCGCTTCCGCCGATCCGTTTCGTGCATCGCACGCTCTCGGATCGCGACGTGTATTTCGTTTCTAGCCTCAGTGATGAGCCAGCGCACATCGTCACCTCTTTTCGCGCCGAGGGAGGCGCGCCGGAGTTGTGGAACGCTGAGACGGGCGCGAAGAAATTGGCGGCTGTGTATGATCTGAAGAACGGCCGCACCCAGGTGCCGCTCGATCTCGATTCGCGAGGATCGGTTTTTGTCGTGATTCGAAAAACGGCTGCGGCTGCGGCAGCGACGGCGCGCATTGTGGATGTTAAGAAAGATGGTGTATCTCTCTGGGAAACCGACGCCGTGCCGTTGCATCCCAAGAGTGCGCAAGGACCGGCCGTGGCGCCGATGGGAAGTTTCACGATGGCGGCGTGGGTCAAGCCCGCGGCGGACACCGACCTGCCGACAGAAGTTGCCAGCGGCACCAGTGCGTACGGGGTGCATCGCAACGATGTTTTGTTTCCGCCTCCTGCTCATGAGGTGTACGGTCAACGCGATGCCGCGGGCGCCGGTTTTGCCGTGGGCCGCAATGGCGTGTGCGTGCTCGAGCACGGCGATCATCTTTTCCCGGCAACCTTGGTTTATCCGGTCGAGATTCACGACTGGACGCACATCGCCGTGGTTTTCGATCAAGGCGTGCCGCAGCTCTATTTGAACGGGAAGCTCGTTCGTACCGGACTGAAAACTTCGAGGACCGTTTACGGCGGAGTCGGCGTGACTCACGGCCGCGACGTTGAACCGTTCAGAGGCGAACGTTCGCGCCTTCAGCAATTCGACCACGCGTTGAAAGCCGAGGAAATCGCGGAGCTCATGCGTACGACTCCGGTGGTTGCGGAGGCGATTCCGCGCAGCAGCGAAGCGCCGCCGAAAGCCGCGCTGGAAACTTGGCCGCCGATCCAGATCGCGGAAAGCCGCGACGGGAAAGCCCTCGCATCGGCGTGGGCTTTCGAGGCCGGAAAATATGAATTGCGGCGAGCTGATCGTCGCGTGTTGCGCGGCGAGGTTGATGCGGTGCCGGCGCCGATCCCAATCGATGGCGAATGGAAACTCAGTTTTCCAGCAGGGTGGGGCGCGCCGCCGGCTGTGCAGTTGCCGGCGTTGGTGTCGTGGACGCAGCACGCCGATTCTGGAGTTCGGTATTTTTCCGGGACAGCGACGTACACCAAGAGCTTCGATGTGCCCGCGGATGCGTTGAGCAAGAGTCGTCGACTTTGGTTGGACCTCGGCGACGTCCGCGTGATCGCCGAAGTCATGCTCAACGGCCGCAATCTCGGCGTGCTCTGGAAACCGCCGTTTCGCGTCGAAGTGACTGGAGCGCTTCGTGCGGGCAGCAATGCGCTCGAGGTAAAGGTCACGAATCTTTGGGTGAATCGTTTGATCGGCGACGAGCAGCTTCCCGCGGATCGCGAATGGATGAAGGTGCCCAACCGCGGCGGCTTTGCATTGAAGGCGTATCCCGATTGGTTCCTGCGCGGTGAGCGGAGTCCCGTCGGACGAGTGACGTTCGCGACCTGGAAACACTACGAAAAAGACGCGTCGCTGTTGCCCTCCGGTTTGCTCGGGCCGGTGGCGCTCAGAACGGAAGTCAAAGTCGAGTTGGAGAAGAACTAGGCGGTCTTTGCACGCCTGCGCTCATTTGCCTGCAGCCATCGCGCGTGGTCGCCGAGTCCGCGGCTGCGCCGCCGTGGAGAAGAATGCCGGCGAGGACGCCAGCGCTCCCAGAGGCCGACATCGGCGATGACGCCGACGCTCGGCCGGCCGAGTGCGCCTTTCCAAGGCGCAGGAGGCTCTGGGAGCGCTGGCCTCCGGCCGGCACAAACGTCGAACGCCCGCAAACCGTCGCGCTCCGCCAAGCCCGCAACCCCGCAACCCCGCAACCCCGCCACCCCGCAACCCCGCAACCCTCCAGCAACTCCACCGCTCCTAAAGCCAGTTCCTTCCGCAAACACCTTCACCTCTGACCGCAGGACCCTCTTTCCTTCTCATGAAATTCAGTCGAAGACATTTTCTAAAAATCGGCTCCGTCGCCGCGGCAGGGCTTCCGTTCGCACGCCTCTCGCTCGCGCGTGAAGTCGTCAGCGTCTCCACCGCCGCAGCCAACGCCGCCGCAGCCAACGCCGCCGCGACCTCCGCCGACGCGGCGACCGCCACAGCTGCGCTCGCCGACGAACTCTTCGCACATTTTCGAGAACCGAGCGGCACCGCTCGCCCCTTCGTGCGTTGGTGGTGGAACGGCGGTCGCGTGGTCAAAGAGGAACTCCTGCGCGAGCTCGACGTGCTGCACGCCGCAGGCATCGGCGGCGTCGAAATCAACACGATTCAGTTTCCCGAAACAGCCGACCCGATGGGCGTGCGCGAGCTCTCCTGGTTGAGCGACGAGTGGCTCGACATGATCGAAGTTGCGGTAACGGGCGCGAAAGAGCGCGGATTGATTTGCGACATCATCGTCGGTTCGGGTTGGCCGTTTGGCGCGGAAAACCTGACGCCTGCGGAGCAGACACAGATGCTCGCGCTCGGCACAAAAAATCTCACCGGCCCGCAGCAGTACGAAGTCGCCGCGAGCGAACTTCTCGACGAAGTGAACCCGCCCGTGATGTCGAAACGCGCCGCGCAAACGAAGGAACTCGTTCTGCTGCGTCTCGCGCCGGCGTTCATGGCGGAGTTCACGCCGGGCGTGGATCTGAATGCGAAGCTGCGCGACGGACACATCACGATCGACGTGCCGGAAGGTGAGCACGTGCTCTACTTTTTGGTGAAGCTAACCGGCTTCGAATCGGTGATTCGAGGCGCGCCGGGCGCGAGCGGTCCAGTGCTGAATCACTACAGCAAACCCGCGGTCCAGGCGTATCTCGATCGAATGTCGCGCGCGCTGACCTCGCGACTGGGTGCGCACGGCATGGGTCAACATTTTCGCGCGTGCTTTGTCGACAGTCTCGAACTCGAAGGCGCGAACTGGTGCGACGACATGGCCGCGGAGTTTGCGCGCCGACGGGGTTACGCGTTGGAGCCGTATTTGCCTTTCATTTTGCTCAAGACGGGACGCATGGGTCGCGCGTTGCCTGGGACGTACGGCGCGGCGCTTTCACCTTCCGCGCAAGAGACGATCGATCGCGTGCGCTACGATTTTGAGATCACGAAAATGGAGCTCTTCCGCGAGCGGTTCACCGAGACCTTCGTGGCATGGTGTCGAAAGCACGGCGTGCAGTCGCGGATGCAGGCATACGGTCGAGAGTTTGAGCCGACGGATGCGGCGATGACCGTCGATCTGCCGGACTGCGAAACGTGGATTCGCGCGGACGTCGGAATGGGAATACCGGAGCGCGAACCGAAACTTGGGCGCGCGTATTCGCCCGTGAACAAATTCGTCTCCTCGGGCGCGCGGCTCGCGGGCAAGCGCGTCGTCACGTGTGAGGAAGCGACCAACACAGAACTCGTTTTCAACGCTGCGCTCGATCGCCTCAAAGTCACGGGTGACCAGAGCAATCTCAGTGGAGTCACGCATTCGATTCTGCACGGTTTCAACTACAGCCCGCTGGCGGCACCGTTTCCCGGTTGGGTGCGCTACGGGACATTTTTCAACGAGCGCAATCCGTGGTGGCCCTATGCGCGACGGTGGATCGACTACAAGGCGCGGCTCTCGGCGCTGTTTCAAAACGGCGTGCTGCAAAGCGAAGTCGCCGTGATGCATCCGCTGGCGGACCTTTGGAGCCGGCGAGGTGCGCCGTGGGATCCGTTTCCGGAAAATGTTTTGCCCGAGTACGGGCACAATGTTTGGGAAGCGATTCACCAGAATGGCAGCGGCTGCGATTACGTGAGCGCAGCCGTCATTCAGCAGGCGAAGTTTGACGGCGGCAGAATGCGGTTTGGCGAACGCAGTTATGGCGTGCTGCTTCTGCTGGAGGTCGAGACGCTGGAGCCGCAAACCGCGAAAGCCTTGCTGCATTTCGCTGCAGCGGGAGGGCGACTGGTGTTCGTCGAAAAGGTGCCGCATCGCGCGCCGGGATTGGCTGACCACGCGGCCAGAAACCGCGAAGTGGTTCAGGCGATCGACGAGGTTCTTCAAGAATATCCGCGAACAGCGCTGGTGTATCCTGCGCCGGGAGCCGACGAGAAGCTGGCCGAATGGTATCGCCGACTGCAGGACATCGTCGGCGTGGAGCCGTTCGTGAAATTTGTGCGGCTCAACTCAGCCGTTAACCAGATTCATTATCGGTGTGGCGATCGGGATGTATTTTTTCTCGCGAACAGCAGTCTCGAGGAAGCCTGTGAGCTGGACGCGACCTTTGCCGCGAACGGCAAAACAGCCTGGCTGTGGAATCCTGAGACCGGCGAGCGCCACGTTTATCCGACCGCTGGAGCGCCGAATCATCTGCGTCTGTCCTTCGCGCCCGCCGAGTCGAAGCTGATTGTTTTCGATCGTCCGATCGAAGCTGCTCCGTCGTCGGAGAGCGCGTTAGAAGTAATGGGTGGGACGAAGGAAATAAATTCAATCTCCGTGCACGGTCTCTGGCGCGTGCGGCTCGAGCATGTCGACGGCACGACGCGATCGCTGACGTTGGATTCGTTGATCGATTTCAATTCCCGCGAGGATCTGCGTTCGTTTGCGGGCGTGATTCATTATGAGACGACCGTCGAATTTCCAGCGTCCACACCCGTCGTCGAGCGCCACCTCGATCTTGGAAAGGTCTTCGGAGTCTCCGACGTGATCTTCAACGGCCACCGCCTCGGCGCGAAGTGGTACGGGGCGCACCGCTACGACATCAGCGACGCGGTGCACCCCGGCACGAACGCGCTCAGCATCCGGGTCACCACCACGCTGGGAAATTATCTGAAGAGCCTCCCGAACAACAAAGACGGCGCCAAGTGGATGAAGAAACAACCCTACTATCCCGCCGGCCTCCTTGGTCCCGTGCGAGTGGTTTAGTTTACGATCGGCTCCGACCGGAGCGCCGGCCTCCGGCCGGCCAACCCTTCTACAGCGGCGGCAGCCGCGGACTCGGCTCGATCGAACGAGTTCGGCTCGCGTTCGCGAGCCGCCGAAAGAATGCCGGCGAGGACGCCAGCGCTCCCGGTCGCAAGCGTTCTCTCATGCGTGATTGTTTGCCTGTCGGCCAATTTCAACTCAGCGCCAAAGTCCAAAGCGGGCGACTAGCTTTCGACTGCAAAAAGCTCCGGCGTGCGCGGCGACCGGAGCAAGTTGCACCAGCTTGCGCGGCAGCGCGTCCCTCGACTCGGAGGACTGATTTCAGAAGTTCTCCATGGTTGGCCGGCCCCTTCTGCGGGCGCCGCGCTTCCGCTGGCATGTGCTACGCTGAGGTTCGGAAAACCCCGGCAACCCATGGAGAAAAAATATTTCGTCGGATGTACCGTCGCTGCTCTAACCACCGTTCTTTTGACCACCCAGGCGATCCTCGCGCAAAATATGCAGCGGCCGCCCGCCACGTCATCAGCGTCGCCGCCCTCGCCGCCGGCGGCACCCAGTCCTCTGCCCGACGCGGTCGAAGATGCGCAGACGCCGCGCGTCGCGAGGCCGACCCGGCCGGAACAAGAGAAGAATGCGCACGATTTGTCGGATATATTTTTGCCGCAAAAAGCGCCTCCGGCATCCGATGCCTTCAAGAGTCAGCCGGACCAGGGCGAAATGCGGGGCTTCGATTTTGCGCGCGATCCGCTCAACGCGAAATTTCCGCAACAATCCGCGGACGACATCATGAAAGATGACATCGCCGCGAAAGACGGCGTGATGGCTGCGCAACGCAAGCTGCTCGAAGCGCGCTACGATTTGACGCCGCATCTCGATCCTCAGGCCAAAATGTTTCGCGGAAAACCTCTGGCCGTAGGCCCGACCGCGCGCCTGCCGAAGGGAATGGATTGGCCACAGCTCGCGAGTCTCTCGCCGGACCAAATCAAGGAGAAGGGTATTTTCCCATACCCGCCTCTGCCTCATCCCAAACAAGCCACCGGCGGCCAGGTTTTCCCACAGGTCCAAATCGAAATGTTTCCGCGGCTCCAGAGATTCGACGTCGATTTCGATTTGCCGGAAGCCTTTCTTCCTGAATTTCCGCCGGCGATGTTTCTGCAAAGCCGGCCAGAGTTGGGCGATGTCTCACGCGGAGAAGTTGTCTCGATCAATAATTTTTACCGACTCTTCAAGGACATCTTGACGCCGGTGCAGTTGGACGGACTGCAATTTCTAGTCACGCCATTTCCCCAGGAGGAATTCAATCCGACGGATGATCGGAAAACCAAGAACGCGAGCCTCGGCGTGAGTTGCCTGGATTGTCACGTCAACGGTCACACGACGGGACAATTTCACCTCAATCCCGACGATCGTCCGCAACAGCGTAGGTTCAGACTGGATACGACCAGCTTGCGCGGCCTCTTCAATCAGCAGATTCACGGCTCAAAACGCAGTCTGCGCTCCGTCGAAGATTTCACGGAATTCGAGCAGCGCACCGCGTATTTCAATGGCGATCCGATTCGGGCGATGAAGAAAGGCGCCAATATTCTCGATCGCGTGCGCGTCAGCCACATGGCCCAGTTTCAAAACATGCTGGATTTCCCGCCGGCACCGAAACTCGACGTGAACGGCCGACTCGATCACGCCAAGGCCACACCGAGCGAAATCCGCGGCGAAACCGTTTTCTTCGGAAAAGGTCAGTGCGCCTCCTGCCACACGCCGCCGGTCTATATGGATCAGCAGATGCATGATCTGAAAACGGAGCGCTTCGTGAACGAGCCGCCGCTGGGGCCGATCAAGACGTTCACGTTGCGAGGCATCAAAGAAAGTCCGCCCTACATGCATGACGGACGCTGCCTCACCCTCGAAGACACGGTGGAGTTTTTTAATCTGGTGCTCGGAACGAAATTGGAAGCGCAGGAAAAAACCGATCTGGTGAATTATATGCGCACGTTGTGATTCGAGAGCGGCGCCGCCCGGGACGACGGCGCCGCTCTCGAAATTTAACGATATAGATGCGCCGCGGGTTGAGATGAGCGGAAGACCGCGTCCGTTGCTTGCGCGCCTTCGTTGCCGTGTGGCAAGGGTCGCGCGCAACTTGCTGGTTTCTTTTACCCCCCAAAAAACGGATCCCGCCATTCCCATGAATTACAAACGCCTGCCCCAGGTCGTCATGCTGTCTTTCCTTCTCGGTTTCGTCGCAAAAGTGTTAAGCGCGGCCGACGCGCCACCGCCACCGCGAACCGATCCGGAAAGCGACGCGGCGCGCGAGCAGCGGCTGGAGTGGTTTCGGCACGACAAGTTCGGCCTCTTCATTCACTGGGGTCTCTACTCGATTCCCGCAGGTTATTGGAAAGGCGAGCGCTCTCCCGGCATCGGCGAATGGATCATGAATCGGATGAAGATTCCCGTCGGCGAATACGCACAGCTCGCCACGCAATTCAATCCGGTGAAATTCGACGCGGACGCGTTTGCGCAGCTCGCCGTCGATGCGGGCATGAAATACGTCGTGATCACGTCGAAACATCACGACGGCTTCGCGCTCTTCAAATCCGCCGCGAGCCCGTTCAACGTGGTCGACGCCACGCCATTCAAGCGCGACATCGTGAAAGAGCTGGCCGACGCGTGCGCCCGACATGGGCTGCGTTTCGGCGTCTATTACTCGCAATCGCAGGACTGGCACGAGCCCGGCGGCGCGGGAAATAACTGGGATTTTCCGGCGAATGACGTGAAGGACAAGGACGGCTCGTTCGACTTGTACCTGCAGAAGAAAGTCGAGCCGCAGTTGCGCGAACTCCTCACGGGTTACGGCCCGATGTGTCTCATCTGGTTCGACACGCCGCAATTGATGGCGAAGGGCGACCGCGCGAAGCGTCTGACCGACATCGTGCGCACGCTTCAGCCCGCCACGCTGATCGACGGGCGCTTGGGCAAAGTCGGCGATTACCAAAGCACGGGCGACAATTCCATCCCGCCGAAAGCGTCGACCGCGGCGTGGGAAGTTCCCGCGACCCTCAATCACACCTGGGGCTATCGCAAGGACGACCATGACTGGAAGTCGCCCGGCGAACTCATCTTCAAGCTCGTCGACATCGTTTCGAAGGGCGGCAACTACCTGCTGAACATCGGGCCGATGGCGGACGGCACGATTCCGATCGAGAGCGTGAACAATCTGCGCGAAGTCGGGCGCTGGTTGAAGGTGAATGGCGAGGCGATCTACGGCGCGGGGATTTCACCTTTCGGCGAGGAATTCGGCGAATACGCGACGAAGCTCAAGGACCACGAGGGCAAACCGGTTTTCCTCAGCTTCCCGAATTGGCGCTGCACGACGAAGCCCGGGAAACTTTATTTCACGCTTTTCCATGCGGAGCGCGATGGACCGTATGGGTATTTCGCTCTTCCGGAATTCAAGAATAAGATAAAAGCGATCTACCAGCTCGACGATCCCAAGCACGCGCCCCTCGAGGTGAAAACCCGCGAGAACGGCCAGCGCTACTTCAATCCCAGCCGATGGGTAAACGATGAGATGGGCACCGTGTACGTCGTCGAAATCGAAGGGGACAAGGTGGAGCGGTGACGCTGATAGCCGGCTGAGCTGAGCCGGCTATCTGTCCGTCAGCTTCAAACTGCGGCGGCCAGGCTGCGTGTGTTGATCAACGCTTCGGCCAAGGCCGCGGCGCGATCTGCTTCGGCGTGGGATTGGTTCGGAGCGTAGACAAACTCGACGCGGTCGAAGCCGATGAAGCCAAACACGGCTCGCAGATACGGCTCCGCAAAGTTCATCGCGGCGGCCGGTTGGCCCGGGCGGAAATCCCCGCCGCTGCTCACGAGAAATTTTGCGGTGCGGCCGGAGAGAAGGCCTTTGTAGCCGGTGGCATCGATCGAAAACGTGCGACCCGGCCGGACGACTTGATCGATCCAAAGCTTAAGCGCCGCGGGAATGTTGAAATTGTAGATCGGAGTCGCGATCACCACCTCGGTCGCGCCGATCACTTCGTCGATAAAAGAGTCGGAAACTCCAATCGCGTCCCGCGACGCGGTCGAATGCTGTTCGGGCAGAGTGTAAGCGCCCGCGATCCATGCCTCGCTCACGGCCGGAGGAGGATTGGCCCCAACATCGCGCACGATGATACGCGCATCGGGATGCGCCGCGCGCCAGGCAGTCAGATATTCATCGGCGAGTTTGCGGCTGCCCGAACGTTCACCGCGGGGACTGACATTGAGGAGAAGGAGAGAAGGTGTGGCTTTCATATTGGTTTTTGATTTACGGGCATCTCCTTTGCCTTTCGCGTGCCAATCCGTTTTCGCGACCGAAAATGATGTTTTAAGAGTATATTTAAGAGTATCTTATGGCATATTATCGGCGCTGAAAAGGCGCACTCGAATAAAAACGCAAACGCGTTGAAAACGAATATGCGTTGTTGATGTAACGCAGCGTCGTTGTTGCGCGGCGGGTGTTTTCAATCACCGTAACGTCCATGGCAACCGATGCTCTGTATGACTATGACTTCGCGAAAATCGTCTCGAGAACAGCCGCCAACGGTGCGGGCGTCGGCGAAGCGAGTCACGATCACGAGTTTTACCGTCGAGTTCTGGAGAGCCTTTCGGAAAGCGTGCTCATCACCGACGCGCAATGGCGCATCCTCTATGCGAATCCGCTGATTCAAAAGATCACCGGCTACGCGCCGGAAGAGCTCATCGGTTTGTCACCTCAGCAAGTTTTTGTGTCGGCTAGACACACGAAGAACGGCGAGTGCGACCAGCAGGACCCGCTCTCGGAAACGGAAGACCTCGTCGAGTTGGAGATCAAAACCAAATCGGGCGAGCTGCGCTGGGTGGCGCTCAAGACCACGCCGTTTCGCAACGCGGAAGGGCGGGTCATCGGCCGCGTCTCGGCGATGGGCTGCATCGAAAAGCAGAAGGCGTTGGAGCGCGAAAACGAAGTTCTGCTGACGGAGGTGCGTGAGAATTTCGGCGATATCGTGGGTGACAGTCTCGCCCTTAAAAAGGTGCTCTCCCAAATCGCCACGGTCGCGCCGACCGAGGCGGGCGTGTTGGTGCTCGGCGAGTCGGGCACGGGCAAGGAGCTGGTCGCACGGGCGGTCCATGAGCTCAGTCCGCGAAAGTCGCGCCCATTGGTCCGGGTGAACTGCGCTTCGATTCCGAAAGAGCTTTTTGAAAGTGAATTCTTCGGCCACGTGCGCGGCGCGTTCACCGGCGCGATCAAGGATCGCATCGGCCGTTTCGAATTGGCGGATGGAGGCACCTTGTTTCTCGACGAAGTGGGCGAGATTCCTCTGGAGCTGCAGGGCAAACTGCTTCGCGTGCTGCAGGAGGGGCAGTTCGAGCGGGTGGGCGACGAACGCACGCGCCGCGTGAACGTGCGCATCATCGCCGCGACAAACCGTGATTTGCTGGCCGAGGCGAAAGCCGGGCGCTTCCGCATCGATCTTTATTATCGGCTGAGTGTTTTCCCTATCGAGCTGCCACCCTTGCGCGAGCGCATCGACGATATCGAACCGCTTGTATCGCATTTTATCCGACAAGCCGCCCGCCGCCTGGGCGTTCCGCTGCCACGGCTGACGAAATCACACCTGCATCAACTTCGGTCTTACGACTGGCCGGGCAATATTCGGGAACTGCAAAATGTGATCGAGCGCGCGGTGATTCTCTCACGGGGCGGCCGTCTTCATCTCGAGTTGCCGCAATCCAGCAATGCGCGGCAAATCGCCAGCCCGAGGCTGCTGGTTGCAGACGCGGCGTCCGAAGCTGGCGCAAATCACGAGCCGGCATCGCTCGATGATCTGGCGTCGAAAAAGCGAGCGATTATCGAGGCCGCGCTCGCCCGCACCAAAGGCAAAATCTACGGTCCGGACGGCGCCGCAGCCTTGCTCAACATGAAGCCCACCACGCTCTCCTCGATGGTGAAACGCCAGAACCTCGCGCGCGGGACGGCAGGGCGCAGCTAGCGGAAGGCGGCGGGCAATCGCGTTTCCGAACGCGGCTGCCCCGGTTCATTCGCGAGCAGCCTGAAGCTCGGCAGGCGAGACGCCTGCGCTCCGAATACCTCGCGGCCGCGTTCGGAAACGCGGCCGCTAAAATTCCGCATTGCGTATATTCCCGTTTAGGAATATAGACGCGGCCTATGAAAATCACCGAATTCAAGCAGCGCCTGGAAGAGCACGTCGATAAGCCGGTCGGTTTCGTCTTCGATGACGGCGAGTTCGTTCCCCCGCATTTTCACATCACCGAGGTCGGTCACGTGGTGAAGAACTTCATCGATTGCGGTGGGACGGTGCGCCGCGCCGCGTCCGTCCAACTTCAGGTCTGGCTCGGGGACGATGAACATCATCGGCTCACCGCGGGAAAACTCGCCAAGATTATCGAACTCGCGAAGCCGCTGATTCCGTCCGAGGACCTTGACATCGAAATCGAATACGAAGGCTGCGTCATTTCCCAATACACGCTGGAAAGCGCATCCGTGATCGATGGACAGGTGGTTTTTCGGCTCGCAGACAAACACACGGATTGCCTGGCCAAGGAATCCTGCGGAATCGAAGTCGCAGGCGCCGCGCGCGAGACTTCCGGATGCTGCGGCGGTTCGTCGAGCTGTTGCTGAGGGGCCGATCAGCACGACGATGTCCGTTGCCCTTCACCCGGCGGCTCCTGGACGAACTGCGCGCAGGTTCAGGTTTTCGCGCCGCGCGTCTGCGCCTCCCGCAGACCTGCGGCGTAGGCGCCGAAGACGAGATTGATCTGGTCTCGCACGCTTCGAAATTTTTCGAGGATTTCCTCGTCCGTGCCCTGAGCATGGGCTGGGTCGTCGAAGCCCCAGTGGTAGCGGTTCACCTGACCTGGAAACATCGGGCAGGCCTGATCGGCGTTGCCGCACACGGTGATGACCGTGGTGATGTTCTGGTTCAGGAATTCGTTCATGTGTTTCGACGTGTGCGCCGAAATATCGATGCCGATTTCCTTCAACACTTGGATGGCCTTCGGATGGACGTAGCCGGCGGGTTTCGATCCAGCGCTGTGCACTGTGATGAGATCGCCCGCGGCCGCCCGAAGAATGCCCTCGGCCATGTGGCTACGGCAGGAATTGCCCGTGCAGAGAATGAGAACGTTGGGCTTCACGAAAGAATAGGTGAGGTGGTCGGCGGATGTGTGTCACCTGGCCCGCGCCTTCTGAGGAGCGCGCACGCAGGTCGGCGTGTCCTCGCCGAAACCCTTGCGGACTTTTGCCAGACGGATCGCATCCTCGTGGAAAATTTTTTCTTCGCGAACGCAGTCCTGCAGGCACGCGAGATTGGCTTTGAGCTGCGGTGAACGCTTCTTCGGAAGCCGATAAATCATCAAATTTCCACACCGCTCCGCCTCGACGAGTCCATTGCGTTTCAAATAGCCGAGGTGCTTCGAGACCTTCACCTGCGGCTCGCGCAATACATCCTGAAAATGGCAGACGCAAAGCGGACCATCGAGAAGCACATGCAGGATTCGCAACCGGGTCCGGTCGCAGAGGCACTGGTAAATCTGAACGAGTTCCATGCCTACAATCTACCATTGCGGGTATATTCCGCTACAAGAATATTCCCGCTCCCGGACAATTCGCGTCCGGCGCTCAGGGACCGTGTTCGTCGTGAGTGATCGAGTTGCTCGGAGCGTGAGCGCGGCGCGAGGCGCGAGTTCATTCGCCGCTTCTGCTGCCCGCCATTTCGAGCCAGTCCAATTCCTCTTCGATCTGATGGAATGCGTCGTCGCCGATTTCGCCGCTGGCGCGCATCGCTAAGACGGCCTGGCGGGCCTCGCGGAGCGCGCGCCGTTGAAGCTCGTTGTGCGATGTGCGCGTGGTGTTGGTCGCGTCTGTGCTTCGCTCGAATGCAAGATAGGTGGTCAATTCTCTGCGGACCGCCCTTGCGATCGGAGATTCATCGTTTGCGAAGCTCGTGAGTGCTGCTTGCAAGGCCCGCTCTCGGCCTGTCCGCACTTCGCGTCCAACCGGATCGTCGTCGTGAAGTTTGAGCGCGCGCAGCAGAGGTTTTAGCGTGAGTCCTTGAATGACGAGTGTGCCGAGCACGACGAAGAACGCGGTTAACACGATCAGATCGCGATAAGGAAAACCCGCCGGCAGCGCCAACGCTGCGGCCAGCGAAACGATGCCGCGCATGCCCGACCACGAAATCAGCAATCCGCTCCCCACCGTCGGCCGCAGCATCGGACGTGGAGGGTTGAATCCGAAGCGATGGTGCCACCACCTCGTGACCGTGTTGGCGGGCATTTGCCAAACGAAGCGCACCACGATCACGGTGCCCAGGACCGCGGCGGCGACCAGGGCATAGCTCGCTCGTTGCGACTCCGGCAAACTTTCGAGAATCGGGCGGATCTGCAGGCCGATGAAGATAAACGCCAGGATGTTGAGCGCGAACACCACGGTGTCCCAAACCGCATAGCTCGGTATCCGCGACCACGCAGGAATGCGTTCGGGCGCAGTGCGCGCCACGGTGGTTGCGTGGCACACGACAGTCAGCACTCCAGAGAGTCCGATGGACTCGGCGAAAATCCATACGGCAAACGTGGTCACGAATTGAAGAATGATGCTCGTCGGAACGTGGGTGACGCGGGACATCAATTGCAACGTGAGCCAGCCGAGGAGTGGTCCCACGATCACGCTGCCGACCACCGCTACCAAGAATGTCGACCCCACGCTCGCGAACGAAAGGCCGTCGGTGGTGACGGCTCCCACCGCGACGCGATAAATCAAAAGCGCGCTCGCATCATTCAGCAGGCTTTCGCCTTCGAGAATCGTCAGGATGCGGTGAGGTGGGCGCAGTTGGCGGAGCACGGCTGTCGCCGCGACTGCGTCCGGTGGCGCGACCACCGCGCCAAGCGCGATTGCCGCGGACCACGGAAGCGCCGGAATGAGAGCATGGGCTACAACGGCAACGGCCGCTGCCGTGAGCCCGACGGCACACACGACGAGGCCCGTAACGGGCAGCCAATTATCGCGGAGGTCGCGCAACGACACGTCGTAGGCGGCATCCAGCAACACGGGCGCAACGAAGAGAGCCAACGCCAGTTCAGGCGGAACCGAGAACGACGGCGCGCCGGGAATGAACGCAAGCAGCGCGCCACCCAGCGCCAGGAAGACGGGATAGGGCGCTCCAACGCGCCGCGCCCCCGCCGCCAGAATGACGGCGGCCACAAAGAGACCGAGAAGTTGTTCGAGCGCTCCCAAAACGAGATCTGGCTTTGCGACGACGCCGCTCAGAGCCGGAATCTTTGACTGATGTTTCGGGAAACGGTGCCTACCGGCGGGCGGGTGCTGACCGCGATCTTGAAGTTCAGCGCCACCGAGTTCAGCCGCCCGAACAAACCGTCCTCTTCGTTCTTCGGGCCGGCGGTGAAATAAAGCGCGTTTGCGTCGCCCAGGCTCACGCCGTTGCGGAACGCGAGCGCCCAAATTCCGTCGATGGAAATGATCTTGGTGTCAGGACCTCGGAGACAACCCGCGAAATCGCCACTCGCGCGATCGAAAGCCTCTGCTGGCGCGGGTTTGAGAATGCGATCGCGGCTCCGCGAGATTCCGGCGTTTGACGGATGCTATTTTGTCAGACACCGTTGGGCATGCAGACCAACACACGCATGTTTCTCCGGGATTTCGCGGCAATGAAAGCCAAGGCCCGCAATGGGCAGATTGTTCGTGTGAGAGACAAGGAAGGAGAATTTCTCTTCACCGCCGCATCGACGAAAAGGTCGCTGCTTGGGGCAGCGAAGGGAAGAATCCGAATTGCTGCCGACCTGACTAAACCGACGCTTCGTAGTAACGACTGGAAGCCTTCGCTCTGATGCGCGGCCCCAAATTCTTGCTCGATACCCATGCGTTCCTTTGGGCTGCGGTTGACGAAGAGAAATTGAGTCCCAAAGCGGCGAAGGCGATTGGCACAACCCCTCACGAGCAATTGGCCATATCCGATGTGACACTCCAGGAGATCGGCCTCTTGCTGCACTCGGATCGGATTTCTTTTTCGGGATCCCCTAGAACGGTGCTCGGCGAATTGCTCGATTTCGTTACGGTTCTTCCCATCACCTTCGAAGTGGCGATTGCGGCCCCTGCGCTGCCGCTTCGGCACGGAGATCAGTTCGATCGCATTATCGCCGCGACCGCAAAGGTGTATCGACTCACGCTGATCACGAAAGACGCCAACATCACCGATTCAGGCCTGGTCAGCACGTTGTGGTGATTCGCTGAGGAAATTCCGGGGGGATAATAAAGCGCTTTTGCGGGCGCACATTATCCCCCATTCTGCTGGGGCAGGTTTGATCAACAACGCCCCTAAATCAAAAACCACCATGTCCAAGTTACGCGTGCATTGCTTTGGCCTCTCGATCGACGGGTTTGGCGCCGGGCCAAATCAGAGTCTCGAAAATCCTCTCGGAGAGGGCGGCGAGGACCTTCATCAATGGTTTTTCCCGACCCGCGTCTTTCAACAAATGATCGGCAAGGCCGATGGAACGACGGGCATCGACAACGATTTTGCCGAACGCGGTTTCAATCGGATCGGCGCCTCGATTTTAGGTCGTAACATGTTTGCGCCGACGCGCGGCAATTGGCGGGACGACAAATGGAAAGGATGGTGGGGCGACAATCCTCCCTATCACACCGATGTTTTTGTCCTCACTCATTATCCGCGTCCCTCGATCCAGATGGAAGGCGGCACGACGTTCCATTTCGTCACCGACGGAATTCATGTCGCATTGAAGCGCGCTCAAGAGGCGGCGGGCGATTTGGACATCCGCCTCGGCGGCGGAGTAGCGACGGTTCGCCAATATCTTCAAGCCGGCTTGATCGACGAACTCCAAGTCACCATTTCACCCGTGGTCCTCGGAAGCGGTGAAAATCTCTTCGCCGGAATCGACCTTCTGAAGCTCGGCTACAAGTGCACCGAGCACGTTCCAACCCCGGCCGCGACCCACATCGTCCTGACGCGCTGAACGCTTCGGGCGACGGTCCGAAGTTTTATCTCGAAAAGGCGTTTTCTCCCAAACGTCCTTCGCCTCAAAACTCATCGAAACTAATTTGGGTGGGCGAGACTTTGAACTCCGCCAGCATCTTGCTGCACGCCTTGATCATCATCGGCGGCCCGCAGAGATAGAATTCCACCGCGCTCAGATTTGGATGATTTCGCAAGGCGTGATCCGCCACGACGTCATGGATGAAACCGATTTTTCCGCTCCATTGATCCTCGGAGAGAGGGGATGAAAGCGCGACGTGGAAGGCAAAGTTGCGATGCTGCGCGACCAGCTTTTCGAAGTAATCGCGATAATATATTTCCTGCCGAGAGCGCGCTCCGTACCAGAAGCTCACCCGGCGTTGGGTGTTTTCTGTTTCGAATAAATGGGAGAGATGCGCTCGAAGCGGAGCCATGCCGGCGCCGCCACCAATATAGATCATCTCGCGTTGCGTCGGTTTGATATGGAAATCACCAAACGGACCGATGGCGCTGACCACGTCTCCGGGTTTGAGATTAAAGATATACGCCGAGCCCACTCCTGGTGGACAACTTTGGCCGGGTGGAGGCGTCGCGATGCGAACGTTGAAGCGCAAGATCCGCTCCGAAACTTGATTGCTGGCGATCGAGTAGTTGTTCCGGCGACCGCCTAGAGGATTTCTCGCGACGTGGTCGAAGACATGCTGCTGGCGCCAAACCGTCGCGTACGGTTCCGGCACTTCGAAGTTGGCGAAGGAGATTTCGTCGTAACACGGAATATCGATCTGCAGGTAGTCGCCGGGCGTGAACTTTATGCGGGTGTTGGCGTCGACCGGTTCGAGCACCAACTCTTTGATGAAGGTGGCCACACTGCGATTGCTCACGACCCGAAGCTGGAGCGCTTTCTGGGTCCGTTCGCCTGCGCCGCCCGGTTGGGTGGGGTTCAGCCAGATGTGCCCGCTGTATTCCTTAACTGGATACGTCGTCAGACCGCGACAAATCGGCGGCCGCGCCGGTGAACCGTCGGAAAGGTGAAACCGCCCGTTGTGCTTCGGGCATTCGATGATGTTTCCTTTGACCAAACCGTCGGCCAGGTGCGTGTTGCCGTGAGTGCAGATTCCGTCGGTGGCGTAGAGACGGTTCTCCGCGTCACGATAAACGGCGTAGGTCTTGCGACCGTGATCGACGCGCATGACGTCGGCAGCGGGGAGATCTGCACGGTCACCGACAACGCGCCAGCCCTCCGAGTCGGCTGCGCCTAAAGTGCGAGTCGTCGAGCCGCCGTTCTCTGATTTTTTCTCGGGCAGCAGCCGCTTGACGTGAAATGACGGATCGCGCACCTGGCGGAGAACGGCTGGCACGATCTCACGCCAGGCGGACCAGAGCCCCGGATAAGGAGTCGGCATATCGTGCTTCACCGCCTCGTGCAGTTTCGGCAGAGCGTGATAGGGAACCAGCGGGAACATGTGGTGCTCCACGTGGTAGTTCATATTCCAATACAAGAATCGGTTCAGGGGTCGATGGTATCTTTTTTGGACCAGGCGACTTTGCGCATCGTATCGGCAAGCTCGGCCAGATCGGGCATTCCGATGTGTTTGCCGCGATGCAGCGCGTGGCTCGCGCCTGCGAGAAGAATGGTAAATTCTGGGGTTCGCTGGGCATCGGTCGAGACCACTACCTGAAAGTGAAATCACTCGGAGCCGTCTTGATTTGCCCAGGCGGCGACGTCCGCACAGTGAACCTCGGATTGAAAGAACTGGCGAAGACATTCACCGAATCCGCGTGAAGCTCGCGGTCGGCTGCGAAAATATTTTTGCCGGGCCGACTCGCAGTCTAAACTGTTGCGCTGATGAAAGTGCGCGACAGTGGCATGCCCGAGCGGGATTATTGGGAATCGTTGCTCGATGTTCAGGGAATTTTGGACGCCTTGCATATCGACAAGCGCCTCAACTCTGTCGTCGAAGTCGGTTGTGGTTACGGCACGTTTACTAAACCGGTGGCACAACGTATCGGTGGTACGCTGCACGCTTTCGACATCGAACAATCCATGATCGATGCAACCTCTGCGCGGCTTCGCGAGGCACGCATTCAGAACGTCCAACTCGTTTTGCGTGATGTGATCGCGGATGGATTTGATCTCGGACGAGCAACGATCGATGCCGTCCTGCTCTTCAATATTCTGCATGCGGAGAATCCGGTAGAGTTGCTGCGAGCGAGTGCCAACCTTCTCACCGCAAATGGGCGTATACACGTGATTCATTGGCGCTCGGACGTTGTTACGCCGCGCGGCCCCGACCTCGCGATTCGCCCGCGTCCCGAGCAAGTTGCCTGGTGGGCCGAGCAAACCGGACTGCTCAGGGAACCCGATCCACCTGTCGTTTTGCCGCCGTGGCATTTTGGAATGTCCTTCACAAGGACGCGTTTCTGAGACGAAGCGCGTTCGTGATGACGCTCACCGAGCTTAAGCTCATCGCTGCGCCTGCTATCATCGGACTGAGCACCCATCCAAATAGTGGATACAGCAAGCCTGCGGCCAAGGGCACTCCGATGGCGTTATAGAAAAACGCGAAGAAAAGGTTCTGCTTAATGTTGGCGAGAGTAGCGCGACTCAGGTGCACCGCGCGTACCAGTGAGCGCAGATCGCCCTTCATCAACGTCAACCCGGCCGATTCGATCGCTACATCGGTGCCCGTGCTCATGGCGATGCCCACATTCGCCTCGGCAAGTGCCGGCGCGTCGTTGATCCCGTCCCCAGCCATAGCGACGGTCTTGTCCGCGCGTTTGAGCTGTTGAATCAGTTCTCGCTTTCCGGCCGGGCCGATTCCGGCGTGAACCTCCTGAATGGAGAGCTTTCGCGCTACTGCAGCCGCTGTCTTAGGATTGTCGCCTGTGGCCATGATAACGTCGATCCCGAGCCGGCGCAGTTCCTGAAGAGCTTCGGGCGTCGACGGCTTGATTGGATCAGCAATGGCGATTGCGCCACTCACCCGATTTTCATGCGAAACAAAGATCACGGTCTGGCCTTCATCTCGGTGACTCGAAGCCTCCCTGAGCCATTCCTCATCTACGCTCACGCCGTTTTCTTGAAGCCAATCCTCGCGTCCGATTTGGATTCGCGAATCCGAGATAGTGCCAATCACTCCGGCTCCCGTCGTCGAGGTGAATTCAGTGACCTGCTTTTCGGGGAGATTTCTGTCGGCAAGCAATGAAGCGATCGCTCGGGCCAACGGATGCTCACTTTGCGCCTCCAGAGAAGCTGCGCTCGCGAGTACCTCTGATTCGGAAAACCCGTCGGCGATCTTCGTCCAAACCACCTTCGGTCGTCCCTCGGTCAGTGTTCCCGTCTTGTCGACCAAAAGCGTCGTGGCTTTTCCAAGCGTCTCGAGGCCGGCGGCATTTTTTATCAAGACACCGACCTGAGCCCCGCGACCGACGGCCACCATGATGGAGATCGGCGTGGCGAGACCGAGTGCGCAGGGGCACGCAATGATCAGGACGGCGATGGCGTTGAGGAGACCGTGCACGAGGCGGGGATCGGGTCCCCAAAAAAACCAGGCAGC
Source organism: Opitutaceae bacterium (assembly GCA_035765635.1). Classification (GTDB taxonomy): domain Bacteria; phylum Verrucomicrobiota; class Verrucomicrobiia; order Opitutales; family Opitutaceae; genus EW11. The sequence goes on along the minus strand of DASTWZ010000046.1, from coordinate 146,445 downwards.
AAACGCGATCGCTGCGGAAAACAAAACCAGCGGTATGAACCAAGCGGATACACGATCGGCGAGCCGCTGAATAGGAGCTTGGCTTCGTTGAGCATCCGCGACGAGGTGCACGATTTGAGACAGTGTTGTCTCCGGTCCGACGCGTTTGGCCTGCATCACAAATGAGCCATTTCCGTTGACGGTTGCTCCGGTGACTTCGTCTCCGACTTTCTTTTCGGCCGGAATGGATTCACCGGTGATCATCGATTCGTCGACCGACGAGCGACCCTCTTCAATCACACCGTCGACGGGCACTTTTTCTCCGGGGCGCACGCGAAGCCGATCGCCCACCGCGACGCTATCAACGGGAACTTCCTCTTCTTTTCCATCGACAATCCGGCGCGCGGTCTTGGGCGCTTGTTGAAGCAGGGCGCGCAAGGCGTTGCTTGTCTTGCTGCGAGCCCGCAGCTCGAGAACTTGCCCCAGAAGAACCAGCGCAGTGATGACGGCCGCGGCTTCGAAGTAGATCGGGATGCTGCCGTGAGTGCGATATTCCGGCGGGAAGGAATTTTGGAAGAAAAGTGCGATGACGCTATACGCCCAGGCCGTGCCGACGCCGAGCGCGATGAGCGTAAACATGTTCAAACTGCGATGACGTATCGAAGCCCAGCCGCGCGCAAACAGCGGCCAACCTGCCCACCACACGACGGGTATGCTCAAACTCGCTTGGATCCATGGTGACGCTGAGAAACCTGAGGCCCAGCGTTGAAGCCCCGGAACCATTTCCGCCATCGCGAGCAGAAAGATTGGAAGGGCAAGCGCTGCTGCGACCCTGAATCGCCGGGTCATGTCCTGCAGTTCTGTATTGTCCTCTTCCAGCGTCGCCCCTTTGGGCTCCAAGGCCATGCCGCAAATGGGGCAGTTGCCAGGATGGTCCTGCTCGATCTGCGGGTGCATCGGGCAGGTGTACACAACTCTGCCGTTGAGCATGGCGGTCGTGTTTGGCGCGAGGATCATTCCGTGCTTCGAGCAAGTGCCGGCCGTGCCCGACTCGGCGCCTTTGCATGAATCAGCGCTTGTTGGCTGGGAAGAGGTGAAGGGAAACATAATGAGACTGTATTATTTTTGATACACCCGACAGAGGCCTCATCCCTCGGGATTTTTTCTCTCTGAAAAACGAAAGGCCAACTCCTGCTCATGCCCCAGAAGAGCAAACGGGAGTCACCCCATAACACCTCGTTTCGAGAGGAGTACATTGGGGCATGCTTCTCCATGGCCGACGTCTCTCACGTTCGCTCCTCAATACGGCTGTCTTCACTTCGATCCTACTTCCACTGAGTTTTGGGCAGATGGAGGGAATGGACGGCTCCATGCACCATGACATGGATATGCAGGCCATGGAGATGGGAGGCATGGGTGAGTTCGGCGGAATTCCGGAATCACGCGATGCGTCAGGCACGTCGTGGCAGCCAGACGAAACGCCAATGCATGCGCATCACATGATGATGAAGAATGACTGGTCCGTCATGCTGCACTATAACGCGTTCGTCGGCTACGATCGCCAATCGGGACCGCGCGGCGATCATCAGTTCAATTCGATCAATTGGCTCATGTTGATGGCGTCGAAGACGGCCGAGGACAACGAACTCACGTTTCGCACGATGCTCAGCCTGGAACCCTGGACCGCCACGACTCAGGGCTATCCGCTTTTGTTTCAATCGGGCGAGTCGTACAAAGGTCGCGCGCTAGTCGATCGACAGCATCCCCACGATCTCTTCATGGAGGTGGCCGCCCGATATCGGCGAGTGATCCAGCAGGGGAGTGTCCTGTCATTCTACGTCGCGCCGTCGGGAGAGCCGGCACTTGGGCCAACTGCTTTTCCGCACCGCATGTCAGCGATGGACAATCCGGCCGCACCGATTTCACACCATTGGGTCGACTCAACCCACATTGCCTTTGGCGTCGTGACGCTCGGCCTCGCCCGGAAGCAGTGGCAGATCGAGGGGTCATGGTTCAATGGACGAGAGCCCGACGAGCACCGATGGAACTTTGATCCGCTTAAGTTGAACTCGTACTCGGGCCGAATCAGCTGGAACCCGACCCCCGAGTGGAGCGCGCAGGTTTCGGGCGGATTCCTAAAAAGTCCCGAGGAACTCCATCCCGAAGAAAACGTTCACCGCTACACCGCCTCGGTGACGCGCGGACGGAAGCTTGGGCAAACGGCTCATCTCGCGGCGACAGCGGGTTGGGGCGTGAACGTTGTTTCCGGGGAACGCTCTCATGCGATTTTTGCCGAGGGAGATTATTCGAACGGCTCGTGGAACGTGTATGGACGCGCTGAATACGTTCAGAAAACCGGCGAGGAGCTGGATCTCGCGCCGGATCATGCGAAATGGGATGTCACCCAGATTTCTGTCGGCGCGAGTCGTGAACTGGTGAGCGGAAAACCGTTCCAGGCGGCGCTCGGCACATCGATCTCTTACACCTTTGCGCCGTCCGAGCTGCGCTCGCTTTACGGCGATCATCCGATCGGTTTCTGGATTTTTCTGCGGGTCCGTCCCGCCGCGATGACCATGAATCACTGAGGTATCCAGCGCCTCGTCGACTACGACAAAACCACAAAAAGAGAAGATGCTATGTCACACGAAAAATATGAAAGTTGTATCGAGGCTTGTCATGATTGCGCAGTAGCCTGTGAGCACTGCGCCACCGCCTGCCTCAAGGAACAAGACGTGAAGATGATGGCGCGCTGCATCGCACTCGACCGCAGCTGCGCGGACATTTGTTCGCTCGCAGAGCGCGAGATGGCGCGCGGATCGGAATTGGCCGCGGAAGTCTGTCGGCTCTGCGCTGAAATCTGTCAGCGTTGTGGCGACGAATGCGCGAAGCACAAAATGGATCATTGCCAGGAATGTGCCGAGGCGTGCCGCAATTGCGCAGAAGAGTGCCGCGCGATGAGCGGAACCATGGCGCGAAGCACCTAAGCCGGAGCGCGGCGCCGAGCAAAATCTCTTCGCTTGGCTCTTTCAGACTGATTTGCGGGCGAGGTTCTTCGTCTCGCCTGCCCAGGCTCATAGCGGATTCGCTGCCCGATGACTGAGGCGGCCGCGCAGGTCGATTTCGTGTCCTTGGTTTGATTCATTGCGAACAATCGTTCCGGCCAATCTCTTGACTCAGATTATCAGTCAGATTATCTGATTGCACCATGGAGACCACGCTTACCACGTTTCAGCGAGAATTCGCGCAGGCTCGCAAAGCCGCCGATCGTGGCGAAACCGTGGCCATAAAGGCGGACGATGATTCCGAGTATATTTTCTTCAAGCGGTCGAAAGCACCGGTGCGTCCTTTCGAGGACCTGGAAAACCTTTTCGGGGTGGTGACTCTGAATCAAAAATCGGGATCAGCGCGTGAAAGAATCCGCCGACGTCTTCGCAAGAACGCTATTGCTTGATGCTGGTCCGCTGGTTGCGGCGATCGATCGTTCTGACGAGCACCATCGTTGGGCCCGGCAAACGCTTCCAAAACTGCGAGGCAGAGCGATCACCTGCGAGCCGTGTGTAACTGAGGCACTGCATCTTCTCGAAAATGCTCCACGCGCGATCGAGGCGCTTCGAGGTTTTTTGGAACGGATAGAAATCGTTCCCGTGCTGCCCACGCAATTAGCGGAGGTTTTCGATGAGCTCGAAAATTTCGCGCCGTCGATGGACCTTGCCGACGGATGTCTGGTGGTCCTCCAGCGCCGCATTTCAGGCTCGATTGTGATAACCACCGATCATCGTGATTTCTCAACGTACAGAGTGCCCTTCCTCTCTCCGAAAGGCGTGTTCACCGCTTAGGGACGACGAGGGGTCATGTCGCAGCATGCAGCCAGCTTCAGGCACCTTCTGAGTATCAGGTAAGTAGTGCGGGGGTCACGGAGGCCGCCCAGTCACGAAAGCGGATCGGCGGACGGTTCGTCAGCCGTTCGACGGTGTCGGTTGCGCGCACGGCGCGGCCCTCGCGAACGGCGGAGTAGGATTCGCCGATGGCTTTGGCCATGACAGGAGGGACGCCTCGCTTCTCCAGACCTTCGACGGCGGCTTCGACTGAAATTTCCACACAGCGAATGGGTCGGCCTAACACTTCCGAGAGGATCGAAACTTGTTCGGGAACGCTGAGCGTGTCCCCGCCGGTGAGCTGATAGGTCTCTCCTGCATGCCGCGCATCGCACAGGGCGAGAACACCGACCGCGGCGATATCGGCCGGCGCAATCGGCGAGTAGCGTCCCGCACCCATGGGATTATAGACCACGCCTTCGTTCATGATCGTCTCCATCCACGGATAGACATTGCTCATGAAACCGGTTGGGCGGAGGAACGTCGCGCTCCAGCCCGCAGCGAGAACCGCCTCTTCCTGGCGGCGATGGATTTGTCCGATGGTGGAGGCGGGACTGCCGGCAAAGTAGGTCGATTGGAAAACCAGCCGCTGCTCGGGCTGCGGCCTGGCGGCGTCCAGCAGCCGGCAAATCACCTCCGCGTTGTTCCGGCCGTTCATCAGGTAAACGGCGTCTGCATCCTTGATCGCGGCGGCGAAGGTCTGCGGTTCGTTGAAATCGCCGCGGGCAATCTCCACCGGCTTGCCGGCAAAGCGCTCCGGTTCGCGAGTGAAAACCCGCACGGATTTTCCTCCGGCGAGCAATTGATCCACCACGTGACTGCCCACATTTCCACTAGCTCCAGTGACGAGATACATAAATGTTGTTTTTTGAATTCGTCTCAGGGTTTGAGCTGATTTCTGGTTCGCATCAATCGTCTCGCGTTCAACAGACTGTTGCGTGTATGGAACAATCATGAATGACCTCAATCACCTGCATTTTTTCGCTCAGGTCGCTAAAACGCAGAGCTTCACCCTGGCGGCACGACGATTGGATTTGCCCAAGTCGACGGTGAGCCGCGCCCTGCAGAGTTTGGAGAACAGGCTGGGCCTACGATTGATCGAGCGGACGACGCGACGGGTCACGCTGACTGAGGCGGGCGCATTGTATTTAGAGCGTTGCAACCGCGTTCTCGAGGAGGCGGAGCTGGCCGACCAAGTCGTCGGAGCGATGCAGGCTCGTCCGCGAGGCCGACTTCGCATCGGCGCAACTGTGACGTTTGTGCGCGCGGTGCTCGGCCCGGCGCTGCCTGATTTCATCAAGGAATATCCAGACCTGCGCGTGCAGCTTCGCGTGAACGGGACGGACACCTCCGGTGCCGACGATGATCTCGATGTCGTGATCCGGCCTGGTCCGCTGGAAGATTCGGGGCTTCGGGCGAAGCCTTTGATGAGGGTCATACTCGGCGTGTTCGCCAGCCCTGTTTACCTTAAGGGAAAAGGTTCGATCGCCTCGCCCGAAGATTTGAAGCACCATCGCTGCATCACCATGGGCTGCGGTCGCCGGGGCGATCCGGCCGACTACGTGGTCTGGCGATTGCGGCGCAAATCGGATCACCGCGAGGTCCGCGTCGAATCGCATGTTGCCGTGCCGGATCCGATGATAAGCCGGCAACTCGCGCTCGATCACGTGGGCATCGCGATGCTGGCGGAGACGATGGTCGAAAAAGATCTGCGCCAACGAAAGCTGGTGCGCGTGTTGCCCGACTGGGCGCCGGAGCCGGTGGACCTATACGCGCTCTATCCCTCGCTGCTGCAGCAATCGCCCAAGGTGCGGGCGTTCGTCGAATTCATTCGAACGCGAGTGCCGTCTGGGACGAACTCTCGGATGGTCAAAGCCGCAGCGGGCCCGCGATAGAGGGACACGTCGCAGCATGCAGCAAAGGATTGAAACGGGTTAAAGATTGCAGCCGGAGTGTCTGCGCCTGACATCGGTGTTTCAGGGCCAACGTCTTTTTCATCGTTCATTCTCCTCGCACCTCAACGAGACGCTTCTCCACACACGTCAGAACCGGTAGAGACCTCATGCAAACAGTCAAGTCCCCAAGTCGTGTATCCGAAATCTGGATGCGCGAGCGCGACCGCAAGCGACGCCGCGGAAAAAATTCCGTCACTATTGCCCAATGAAACGACGACACACCTATAACGTTCAAATCCAGTGGACCGGCGCGGGGGAGAAAGGAACTCAGACGTACGTCAGCTATCTCCGCGACTTCGTGGTTCGCAGCGGAGGAAAACCGGAGCTTCCAGGTTCGAGCGACCCAAGTTTTCGCGGCGATCCGCTGCGCTACAATCCTGAGGAGCTCCTGGTCGCGAGCCTGTCGTCGTGCCACATGCTCTGGTATCTTCACCTCTGCGCGGTGAATCATGTGACGGTTGTGGGCTACGATGATCCGGCGATCGGGTTGATGGACGAAGACGAGAGTGGCTCCGGGCTGTTTACTAGCGTGGTGCTCAAACCCACGGTGCGAATTATGCACGGCAGCAGTGAGGAAAAAGCGATGGCTCTGCACCACGACGCGCACCGCTACTGCTTCATCGCTCGATCGGTGAATTTTCCCGTGAGCATCGAAGCCAGTGTTCAAACCGTCGCGTCGCGCGAGTAATCCGCCGCGGCGCGCTGCCGCAAGTCGCAGCGCCGGTTTGGTTGAATTTCGGTCGATAGTGCGTGAATAGTTTTAAAATTTGCAGGACCCGGCAAATTGCCGGATGGTGCATTTATGGCCTCTTTAGCAGCAAAATCCCGTTCCCGTGTTCCCACCGCTCGACTGGAGGCAAGGATCCCGCGCGATTTCAAGAAGACCTTGGAACAGGCTGCTGCCGTGACCGGGCATCCTACGGTCACAAGCTTTGTTCTCTTCGCCTTACAAGCCAGCGCGCGCCGAGTGATTGAGGAGCATCAACAAGCCAAGCTTTCGGCGAAAGAATCCACTCAGTTCGTAAAGGCGTTGCTTGCACCCGCTGCGCCGAATGCGGCGTTGCGGCGGGCATTTAAGCGTTATCGTGAGGCCAGCGCTTGATGGCCTATCGGTTTGAACCGCTGACAAAGCAACACGACCGGGCCGGCTTTCGCTGCGCCAGCGCGCCGCTCAACGTCTATCTCCAGCAGATCGCGGGGAAGGATGCCGAGCGCCACGTTGCCGCCGTATTCGTAATGGCGGATGATGCTCTCCCGGCCGCCATCGTGGGTTATTACACACTTTCTGCCTTTGCCGTGGACGTGACGGAACTCCCGGAATCCATGCAGAAAAAGCTCCCTCGATATCCGAGACTGCCAGCAACTTTGCTCGGCCGACTGGCGCGCGACGAGCGTTTCCCGGGCACAGGATCGATGCTTTTAATGGATGCGCTCGCCCGCGCGCATCAGAAATCGGCGGAGATTGCTTCGCTCGCCGTGGTCGCAGATGCGAAAGATGACGATGCTCGGAAGTTCTATCGTAAGTTCGGCTTTGCGCAGCTCGGCAGCGACCCGAACCGGGTTTTTCTGCCAATGGGAACCATCGATAAACTGATTCGGGGACTAGTTTAGTGGAGCAAAGTGAAAGCGCTTCTTCGCAAGGCGCAGGCGCGCACCCATTCCGACCTTATCCAAGCGATATCCCAATCCTTGCGCTGTCTCTGCTCAAGACGCTCTCGGTTGGTTTACCTATTGTGGCTATAACTTTATTTGAAACGTTCTAACCATACAAACCCGACCCTACGTTGTCCCCGTGATTTGATTGGAGGGAAACAACTGCGGGAAATAAGTCTCGTGGACTTTTGCTGGCAGGGCGAGCCGCACGGGCGCTTTAGGCGTGTCCGATACCAGTAAGCCCGCCTCGATCGCAAGGGTCAGCACGGTGCGGCCGGTGCGGTCGCTGGCGTTTACGATGCGCGCGGCTTCGCCGCGGGGAAATTCGCCGCGGAGCAGCGCTTCCCTCAAAAGGAGGAAGACACGATCGGCCTCTGGAGCAACTTGAGCATCGACGACGCGGACGTAGTGCTCGATGCGCCGCTCGAGGCCGTCGAGGTCGAGCAACTGCTCCATGAAAGCGATCTGGTCGGCCATCACGCGCAGCGTGAATTCGCAGAAATCCCAGAGCGCGCGCTCGCTGAGGTGCCCCCGACCGTCGTCTGCTCTAGAGCTGCTGCGTTCCTGCTCGGCGTTGGACAAACGCTGATAGTATTCGTCTCGACTCCGTGCGAAGCCGCGCGACAGCGACCATAGGCCACCACCGTCGATGCCGAGTTGCCGGATCAGCGCGTCTGAAAAAAGCCGCACCACACGTCCGTTGCCGTCGCGGAAAGGGTGAATCCAGGCGAGGCGGTGATGGCTCGCGCCGATGGCGATGATGCGCTGGATGCGTGAGAAGTCACTCGACTCGTAGCGCCATTGAAAATGGCCGAGCAACTCAGGCACGAGCTCGTGCGGTGGTCCGATGTGCGTTCCGACCTCCACGTCGCGGTCCCGAAGTTCACCGGGAGTGAGCGGCGTTTTTTCGCCTTTCGAAGTGGTGGCGACGCGCATGGACTCGGGGAGCTGCGTGTAGAATCGCCGGTGTAATTCGCGGATGAAATCGGTCGCGAAGGGCGATCCGGTCCGGCCTGCGGCCCACCGCTGGACCTCCAGATGCGCCAGCGAAAGCTGCTGCAGATCGCGTTTCTTCGGGTCGGCCGCGAAATCTTTTTTGAGCGCTGCCTCGATATCCCGAACGCGCGTTTGCTGGCCCTCGATCAGATTCGAGTAGTAGCAATGCATCCACCGAGTCAGCTCGGCGACTTGGACGCGCAAAGGCTCTCGCAACTTGGCCGAAAGCCGGGCGGCTCGCTCGACAATCGTGCACGCCAAGTCCTCCAAAGGCCGCAGCCTCTGGCTGGGAATGACGGGCTCAATGGCCGTTTTTGTAAGCATTTTTGCCGATTTTTTTTCCGCTCTTGTACCTATGTTTATTGCCGTGGTACAAAAAGTTAAAGAACATTCGGCATCATTATATCTGGAGATTTTGCCGATGTTTTTGCCGATTGCTCAAACTCGCGGCCTAGGCTACGTTACGGGTGCGCCCACGTGCCAAAACACTCCGAGAGGTTGCCGAGCAGTGCGGTTCAATCGGAAAGTTCGGGCGGCATCTTCGTGACTGGCTGCATGAGTTGCGGCGGGTTTCCACGCGCCGTGAGGCAGAGGCGGTGGTCGCCGAAGAGCTACCCCGCCTCTGCGAGAAATTTCTTTTCTCGCGGATAAACGGGTAAAACTTTGCACGTTCCACTCGATGTCTGCAGATCGGCGGAAGGCCTCCTTCGGATCGCGTTTGTCCGAAACCAGGAGATTCAGTCGCGCCGTCGGTGAGACGAGCCGAACCTCAGAATGTGCCACGGCTTGTAGCCCGAATTGGCTGCCCGGGTAGGGATCGAACCTACGACCAAGTGATTAACAGTCACCTGCTCTGCCACTGAGCTACCAGGCAATCTAGGGAGTGGTGAAAGCAAGGTATTCGCCGGGGTCTGACAAGCCAAATTCTATCGGGGATTGGGTTTGTTTGAACTCGCTGGATAAACTGCGGGTAAGTCTTTCTTTACCAATTGAAAAATCGCTTTCGCGGCGGCTGTTTTCTTCGAAAACCGCGAGATTTTTTCACGGCGAAGCCATGAGCTTCCGCCGGACGGCGCAAACTGCGGGCCGGGAAATCGGGGAGTTCACCATTCACCGCTTCCAAGATTGATTTCGGCCGGTTTCGTGTGATTCGTGGGCCACCCTGATGGCCCCCGACATTTGGCAGATCACTCGGTTTACGATCGCGATGGCCGCGGTGAGCACGCTCCTGATTTTGCCTGCCGGTCTGCTCGTTGCCTGGGCTCTCGCGCGTGGCACCTGGCTGGGAAAATCTCTCGTCGAAACGCTGGTCGCTCTGCCTCTCGTGATGCCGCCCGTCGCGACGGGTCTGATTCTCCTCAAACTCTTCGGACGCTTTGGCGTGTTGGGAAATTTCCTGCAGGAGACCTTCGGCATCGAGGTCGTCTTCACCTGGCGAGCCGTCGTTGTGGCCAGCGCGGTCATGGCCTTTCCATTGCTCGTGAGAACGGCTCGCGTCGCATTCGAAGATGTCGATCCGCGCCTCGAACAGGTGGCGCGCACGCTGGGCGCGGGCCGCTGGCGCACGTTCTTCACCATCACGCTTCCTCTCGCGCGCAACGGCGCCATCGCCGGCGTGCTGCTCAGCTTCGCGCGCGCGCTCGGCGAGTTCGGCGCGACAATAATGATCGCGGGCTATATTCCCGGCGCGACGGCCACGCTCTCACTTTCGATTTATCAACTGGTCCAACTCGGCCACGACGACAAGGCCCTGCGGCTGCTCATAGTGTCCGTGGCGATTTCTTTCGTCGCCGTGCTGCTCAGTGAATTCTTCATCCGGAGGACGCGCCGATGATCCTGCGATTGGAAAAACTGGTTCTGCAGTTCGGCGAGTTCCGCTTGGAACTCAGCACGACCTTGCACGGCCGCACCACGGGGATCTTCGGCGCGTCCGGTTCCGGAAAGACATCGCTGTTGGAAACGATCGCCGGCCTGCGCCGTCCGCGCGCGGGCTTGGTGGATCTCGACGGTATTGTACTTTTGAATACGGAGGGAAAATTCAGCCTCCCGCCGGAGCGGCGGTCGATCGCCTTTGTCCCGCAGGACGGCGCGATCTTTCCGCATCTCAGCGTCGCGCGAAATCTGCGCTTCGGTTTTCGCCCGCGCGCCGAGCATCCTCCCGTCATCACCTTCGAGCACGTCACGGAGGTCTTGGAATTAACGCCTCTGTTGGACCGCGCCCCGCGCACGCTTTCCGGCGGAGAAAGACAACGCGTCGCGCTCGGCCGGGCCCTGCTGGCGAATCCAAAACTGCTCCTGCTCGACGAGCCGCTGGTCGGTTTGGACGCACCGCTCAAGTCCCGTGTATTGCCTTACCTGATACGCGTGCGCGACGAGTTCAACGTGCCGATGATCTACGTCACCCATTCGCCGGAAGAAGTCATGGCGTTGTGCGATGACGTGCTCTGCCTCGAAGAGGGCAAACTGGCTCGGCAGGCTTCGCCCGCGCAGCTTTTCGAGCCGTCTATCGAGCCGAAATATCAACTGAAGCGCTGAGCGTATAAATTAAACTGTAGCCGCGAAGGCACAGCGCCGCAAAGGCGCAGGGTTTTGCGACGGTGAGTTTTTTAGCCGCAAAGAGGCTCAATATACACAAAGAGGATTTTTGTTAGGCCGACGCGGCTCAGACATTCGTCGCTCGGAAGCGGTCTGGTATTTTGGTTTGGAGTTACAAACCAATACCCCGACCGCATTGTGGAGCGGCCATTGCGAGTGACGTCGCAAACCTGAAATCCTCTTTGCGCTTTTGCGCTGCTGTCGTGCTGAATCACCCAATTCCGCGAGGATTTTGAACAGCGGGTTTCCCCACGAATCACACGAAGCACACGAATTCAAAAAATTCCCCCACGGAATACACGTAAGGTATTTTTGTTTCCGTGCCCTCCGTGTATTCCGTGGGAAAATGGTTTGGTCATTTGGTGTGCTTCGTGTGATTCGTGGGAAAATTGGTTTGGTTGCGGCTAGGGTTTGCTTGAAACCGCTCTAATCGCCGGCCCCGCTCCGAGCAGCACGCCGGCCATTTCCGCGGCGGAATCGCCGTGCAGCGTGACGCATTTCGAGACGTTAAAAATCGGTCGCTCGCGCACTGCCATGCTTTGCGCCAAGGCGAGTCCGACGACGACCGCAAGAGGCAGCACGGCGCGAAATTTTGAGCGGGAAATCGGGAACATCGAAATTAGAAAAAGCGAATAACAAACCTAGAAATCCAGCGGTTTTTGTAAACTCGCGCCGCTTGGATTTATCTATTTTCCCGCCAACTTGTGGCGATCATTTGCCCGCAAGTCAGGTCTAGTGCAGCACACTATCGCAGCTCAGACCCGCTTTTCGCCCACTTCATTATGCCACTCGCTCAATTGCCCACACTGGACTCGATCAACTTGGATCTGCACGGCAGCGATCTGAAGTCGGTCGTGCTCGAGCTGTTCGATCCGATGCGGGGCGACGCCGCCATTTCTAATCCCGATCTAGTGTGGAGAGATTTGATGGCCCGTACGGCTCAAGGATTTCTGGCACTGGATAGTCATGTGGCTTTGCCGCACGCGCGCACCAGCGGGGTCCGCCGGTTGATGTTCGCGGCGGGTCGGCATGTGAAAGGATTTTCGCTCAGTGCCGAAGCGTCGGCCGTGCAGTTGGTGTTTCTGGTGCTGACACCGAAGGAAAAGCCGACGGAGTATCTGCACATGTTGGCCGCTTTGAGTTCTCGCCTGCGTTTGCCCGATTTGCGCGCCGGTCTGATCAGCGCGAAGACGCAGGCCGAATTTGAGAATCTCCTGGACGGAGAAATTCGGTGAGCGACTTGATGAATCGCTGGCAATCCTCGCAGCCTCTTCAGGCGGTGACCAAAGGATGGCTGCGGTTGGTCAGGCTGCGCGTTTGGCTTTCTGAACATTTCGCGCCGAGCGAGTGGCAGATCACGCTTTTTTGGGCGGCGCTCGTCGGCGTCATCGGCGGTCTTTCATCGCTCACGTTTCGCGAAGCGCTTTCCGCGCTGCACCTGCTCCTCACGAATTCGCGCGAGGAAATGGTGGAGTCATTCGCGCATCTCGAGCCTTGGCAACGGATCGTCACGCCGACGCTCGGCGGCGCGCTTACGGGAGTCATTTTGATTTTCGGAAAGCGTTTCGCGAAGAAGCGGAGCACGACCGATTACATGGAAGCGATCGCGCTGGGCGATGGGCGCATTTCGTTTCGCACGAGTCTCGTGAAAAGTTTCGCCGCGCTCTGCGGCATCGCCTCGGGCGCGTCGATCGGACGCGAAGGTCCGATGGTGCAGCTTTCGTCGATGTTCGCCTCGCTCACGGGGCGGTGGCGAAAATGGCCGGTGACGAGCCTGCGCCTGCTGGTCGCCTGCGGTGCGGCCGCTGGTATCGCTTCCGCCTACAACGCGCCGATCGGAGGCGCGTTTTTCGTTGCTGAAATTGTGCTCGGCACGATCGCGATGGAGAGCCTGGGGCCTCTCGTTGTTTCCGCTGTCGCGGCGACGCTCGTCGTCCGCCAGCTGAGCGACGCGCACAATCTCTACGAGGTGCCTCATTTCAATTTCAAATCGGCCTGGGAAATCGGTCCGTACCTTGTCGTCGGTCTGCTCTGCGGCACGCTGGCGCCGCTGTTTCTTCAGACGCTGCGCGGCGCGGAAAAACTCTTCGTGAAGATGCGCCTGCCGCTCGTGCTGCAGCTCACCCTGGGCGGCGTTTGCGTGGGGCTGCTCGCGTTTCGTTTTCCCGCGGTATGTGGAAATGGATACAGCGTCACTCTTGCGATTCTTCATGGCGAAATTGTCTGGTCCACGCTGCTGCTCCTTGTGATCTGCAAGTGTCTCGCCACCGCCTCGAGCTTCGGCTCCGGCGTACCCGGTGGTGTTTTCACGCCGACGTTGTTCATGGGCGCGAGCGTGGGATTTTTGATCGGCACGGGATTTCAGCACCTCTGGCCCAACGGGAATTTCGATCCGCAGGCGTTCGCGCTGGTTGGCATGGGCGCGTTTCTCGCCGCGGCGAGCCACGCTCCGGTCATGGCGATCATCTTGTTGTTCGAAATGACGCTGAGCTATGACATCATCCTGCCGCTGATGCTTGCCGCCACGATCGCCTATTTCACGGCGAAGAGTCAGATGGGTGAATCGCTTTACGAAGAATTTCTGCGCCGCAAAGCCGAGCACGAACCGGAAGCGCGAATGCCGGAAATTTCTCTCGGGCATCTGCTGCGTCAGGGCGCGCCGACGGTTTTGCCGACGGCGACGTTTCAGGAGATCTGCAATGCATTCGTCAGCACGCGCATCAACAATCTCTACGTGGTCGACGAGCAGCAGCGGTTCCTCGGCGTGGTTTCGCTGCACGACATCAAGCCCTACCTCGGCCAACCGGAGATCGCGGTCGGTGTGCTGGCCATGGATATCTTGCGCGAGGAATTTCCTACGATCTCGCCCGACGCGGGTTTGCCGGATGCGCTGGCGGTGTTTGGAAAACACGAACTCGAACGCATCCCGATCGTGGCCGGCGATGGCTCAAGAAAGCTGTTAGGTAGCCTCGCGAAGAACGACCTCCTCGTCGCTCTCACCGATGTCCGGCATCAAAAAGAAAGCGGAGCGGTGCAGGTGAGCGTGTAGCGGCGACTTTTTTTGGGCCCACGAATCACACGAAGGACACGAAGTTCAAACCTCGATCCTTTTCCCACGGAATACACCGAAAGCACGGAAAGTTAGGCAAAGGAAGGTGGAGAAGGATGAATGTAGAAGGAGTGATTTCGAATTACTCTTTCGCGTGGTCAGGTTACGTGGTGAGTTTCGAAGAATCCCTGGATTGCTCAGGTGAATGCCGATCGCTTCCGTGTCTTCCGTGAATTCCGTGGGAAAAGTTCTGCGGATTGTTTCGCGTGCTTCGTGTGATTCGTGGGCAAAAAACTAATCGCGGAGTTTTCCGATGATGCGGCCGAGAAATTTTTGGGCGTAGTAGACGCTGCGTTCGCGGACGACTTCTTCCGTGGGTGTTTTGCGCAGGCCGAATTCGCGGGCGTTGGTGATCACGGCGCCCTGCTCGGGCGAGATCACGATCCAGGCGAGGATTTGCGCGAGCTGGTGCGGCGGATATTCGGCGCGCAGTTTGTCGTAGATCACGCGGGCGATTTCGGCTTCGAGGAGGTCGGCGGAAATGTCGGCGATCGCGGCGATGCTCAGGAGATTTCGCACGCGCTGCGCCGGATCGGGCACGTGCGCCGCGGGCCACGCATCGAGTTGCTGCACGATTTCACCGAGGCGGCCGGGGCGCTCCGCGTCCTTGAACGGCGGCGCCAGGCGCGTGACCAATTCGTTGTCGCCGGTGAGATCATCGTACGTGATGGCGTCGATCTGGGCCTGCGTGACGTAGTCATAACGCGAGGCCGAGAATTTCGGCGGCGCTGTCCGTTCCCACGCCGTCGCCGTCACGCCGACGCCGAGCCAGGCCAGCAACGCGACGCCGACCCAAATTTTCGCGCGCGCGCCGAGGGCGCCGCCTTGTTCCCAGCGGAAAAGTTTCAGCCCTGCCGTCGCGGCCGCGGCGCCGATCACGATCAACGCGGCGAAGGCGAATCCAGCGTGGGCCAATCCCTCGCCTCCGGCGTACGCGCGCTGCAGCACCTCGACCGCGTATCGGCCCGGCAAATACGCGGAGATTTCCTGAGCCCAGCGCGGCAGCGCGGTTAACGGCACTCCTACGCCACCGATCATCACCATCGGCAGAAAGATGCATTGCCCGAGCGCCTGCACGGCGGGCACGTCACTCGCCAGCGCCGCGATGAGCAGACCCAGACCGGTGAACGCGATCGCGACACCGACGAAGGCGAGCACGGCCCAGCCGATCTGTTCGGGAAAAGGCGTGCCGTAGAACAACCGCGCCAGGCAGACCTGCAGCGCGGCGCCGGACAGGACGATCACGGTGCGCGCCGCGATGGTGCTGAGGATCAGTTTTCCGGCGCCGACAGGAAGCAGCCGGAACCGTCGCCAGACGCCGCGCTCGCGCTCAGCGACGAGATTTGTCGGAAGCCCGATGCAACAACCGCCGAGAATCGTCAGCGTGAGCAGTTGACCAATTTCGCCGAGGAGCCGCGGCGTGTCTCCGCGAAACACGCTGCCGAATGCGACGAGAAAAAGCAGCGGAACGAAGTAGCCGTAGAGGATCGCTTGTTTGCTGCGGAAATTCAGCTTCAGCGTGAGCCAGCAATGGTGAGTGACCGCTCGGACAGAGCTCATACGCACACGTCGCTGCCATACTCGGCCAGCGACGCCGACTAGATAATCATCGCGCGGCGCAACGGCGCGCTGCTACTTGGCGCTGGGCTCCGCTTCGCTGGCGGGTTCCTCCGGGAACATGTAGCGCGACAGCGTGAGTTCACGGGGAATCGGATTTGGATAGTACCGCGCCTTCCATTCGGCATGGAGCGCCATCAACTCGCGCACCTTGTCCGGGTTTTGCGCGGCGAGATCATGGTTCTCACCGATGTCTTCCTCGATGCGATAGAGTTGGGGCTGCGGCGTCCAGAAGCGTTGCACGAGCTTCCAATCGCCCAGCAAGGTTGCGGCGTTTTCCCGGTTTTCCCAGTGGAGCGCCTCCTTGCGCACGAACGGTCCGCCGCGCAAAAACGCGAGAAGCGAGTGTCCGTGCATCTCGATCTTCTCCGTGTCGCGCACGCCGGCCGCCTCGAGAAATGTCGGCATCAAATCCATCGTGACCGCAGGCTCCTTGCGCACCGCGCCGGCGGGAAATTGGCCCGGCCATCGCGCGATGAAGGGCACGCGAATCCCGCCCTCGTGCGTCGAAAATTTATACTCGCGCAGAGGACCGTTGGAAATGTTGGCGCCGGCTGGTCCGTAGGAATTCGGCTCGGCCGACGGACCGTTGTCCGAACTGAAAACCACGATCGTGTTGTCGGCCATCTTGAGTTCGTCGAGCGCGGCGAGGACGCGGCCGATGTCGGTGTCGAGCCGTTCCACCATCGCGGCGTAGACGGCGAACAAGCCATCATTCGGAAAGCGGCGGCGATACTTGTAGACCAGCGTGGCCGGGGCTTCGAGAGGGTAGTGCGGCGCATTATACGCGAGGTACAGGAACAATGGCCGGCTCGGGTCGTTGAACTTCTTCAGGTAATCGATCGCAACATCGGTCAACGCGTCCGTGTAGTAGTCCTGCACCTTGATCGGCGTTTCGTTGTGATAGGTTTCCTTCACCTGCCAGTACATGGGCGTGCCGATGAGTGATCCCCAGAATTCGTCGAAGCCGTGGGTTCGCGGCCAGTCTTGCGGACTCGCGCCGAGGTGCCACTTGCCAACCATCACGCTGCGGTAGCCGGCTGGCTTGAGTGCCTCGGGGATGGTGACCGCGGCATGGTCCAGCGCGAGGGAAGGGATGGGAGCGCGTGGTTTTGGGCTGGAGAGCTCGGGCATGCCGACGCTGTGCGGGTAACGGCCGGTCAACAGCGCGGCGCGCGTCGGTGAGCACATGGGCGCGGACGCATAAAACCGCGTCAGCTTTACGCCCTGTTTGGCCAGGCGGTCGAGGTTGGGCGTGTCGATTTTCGAGCCGTCCTGGCCGAGGTCGGCCCAGCCCAGGTCGTCAGCCAGGATCATGACGATGTTCGGCTGGCGCGCCGCGGCGTGACCGAGCGGAATCAAAACGAGGAACAGCGCGAAACAGAAAATTCGTCTCATGGTGAATGAAGAGGGGATTGGGCAACCAAAATCAAATCCGCATTAGAATAGGATTACCGGCAATCTCAAATTCGCGCGCGCCCGAGCGTTGAGATTTGGGTTTACTCCGTTGGGGAAAATAATCCAATGCGCATGAGATTATGCGCAGAGATGCTGACCAGAGTTCGCCCCTTCTGCCGCCTGTGCGCGAACTCGATCGTCTCGTTTTGATCGCGCTGACCGCGGCGGATCGACGGCGTTTTTTCGAGCATGAGGTCGATTTCGAGGCTGCTGGCTGGCGGGCGGTGGAGCCGGCGGGCGATCAATGGGAGAAAACGCTGTTCGCGCTGAATCCAGAAATATTGGTGACGGCTTGGGGCACGCCTCCGCTGCCACGAAGCTGGTTGGAGGGCTCGGATTGCCGATTGCGGTTTGTTTCCCATGTCACTGGATCGGTGCGGAGGCAGGTGCCGCGTCTGTTTCTCGAGCGCGGCGGGCGGGTGACGAATTGGGGCTCGGCGGCGACTGCGAGCGTGGCAGAGCAGGCGGTGTTGCTGGTCTTGGGCGCGCTGCGTGAGGCGAGTTGCTGGCGGCAAAAGATCGCGATGGGAGGGGAGTTTGGCGACTTGCGCACGAAGCCTCTGGCTGGACGTCGCGTCGGCATTCATGGCTTCGGACGGATTGCCGTGCGCGTGGCGCAGCTGCTTCGCCCTTTTGGCGTGGAGGTGCAGGCGTTCTCGGCCGGGGTGCCGAACGAGTTGTTTCAACGCGAAGGCGTGAATCGCAGCGCGGATCTGGAGTCGCTCTTCGGCTGGAGCGAGGTGTTGATCGAATGCGAGGCGCTGACGCCGTCGACGACGGGATGTGTGACCGCGGCGCTTCTCGCGCGATTGCCGGATGACGCGGTGTTCGTGAACGTCGGGCGCGGACGCGTGGTGGACGAAGCTGCTCTCGTGCAGGAAGGAATGTCGGGCCGGCTTCGCATCGCGGTCGACGTGATGAGCGTGGAGCCGGTGACGGCGAATTCTCCACTCTGCCAGATTCCGGACGCGCTCATCTCTCCGCATATCGGCGGACCGACGATGGCGGAATTTTCCCAACTCGGCCCCGCGGCGTTGGAGAATGTTCGCCGTTATCGCGCGGGGTTGCCCCTCGATGCGGAAGTGACCCTGGAGCTTTACGATCGCTCCACCTAGCTCGCCGCGCGCCGTGCTCGCTCGGCCGGCGTTCTGCGCCACGTGCGCTTCGTGCAGAAATCGCTTTTTTCTATGCTGACCCAAATCGACTACGTCGTCATCGCGATGTTCTTCCTGTTCCAACTGGGGCTCGGTTGGTTTTTTCGCAGCTTTGGCAAAAACAGCAGCGAGTATTTCCGCGGCGGCGGGCGCATGCGTTGGTGGCTGGTCGGCACCTCGGCGTTCATGGGGGCCTTCAGTGCGTGGACTTTCACGGGCGCGGCGGGCCTGGCCTATGAGCAGGGATTGGTCGTGCTGGTGATTTATTGGGCCGGCTCGCTGGCCTTTTTGTGGAACTGGATCTGTTTCGCCGAATGGTTTCGGCAAACCCGTGTGATCACCGCGATGGAGGCAGTCCGTGCCCGGCTCGGAGGCGGCAACGAGCAGTTCTTCACCTGGCTCACGCTGCCGATCGGCGTCATCGTCGCGGGGATCTGGCTCTACGGGCTGGCGATTTTCTGCGCGCCGGTGTTCGGGTTCGACCTGCAGGCGACGGTGCTGTTGTGCGGCGCCGTCGTGGTGTTCGTCGCCGCGGCGGGCGGCCAATGGGCGATCGTGGCGGGCGATTTCGTGCAGGCGCTGATCCTGCTCGCGATCACGATTGTCGCTGCGGTGACGGCGTGGATAAAAATCGGCGGCTGGTCGGGATTTCAGCACGGACTTCCGGCGGCGCATTGGGATCTCTCGGCGAGCCATTCCCTCGAGTTCGGCAAATGGTGGATCGTGGCGATTCTCGTCGAAAAATTTTTCACCCAGAACGCGCTGCATGGCGCGAGCCGTTACCTCAATGTGCGCGATGGGCGTGAAGCGAAGCGGGCCGCGCTGCTGGCGTCGGTGCTGTATTTCAGCGGCGCGATCCTTTGGTTCATCCCGCCGCTCGCCGCGCGGGCCATGGGGCTCGATCTGGCGGCGATGTTTCCCGGACTGACCAAGCCGGCCGAGGCGGCCTACGTGGCTGTCGCCGCGCAATGTCTGCCGGCAGGGCTGATGGGCCTGATGATCACCGGCATCGTCTCGGCCACGCTTTCGTCGATGGACCATGGACTGAACCGCAACGCCGGAATTTTTGTGCGCAGCGTGTATCTGCCGCTCTTGCGTCCGCACGCGAGCGAGCGCGAGCTGGTGCTGGCGGGGCGGCTTGCCACGCTGCTTTTTGGAGGCGTGGTGATTCTCACGGCGCTGCTTTACAGCACGTGGAAAAACGTGGGCGTGTTCAATCTGATGATGGGTTTCTCCTCCCTGCTGGGCGTGCCCTATGCGGTCCCGATGGTCTGGTGTCTCCTATTGCGACGCGTGCCTGATTGGGCGGCGTGGTCGAGCGTGCTGGCCGGCATTGCCGCGGGGGCGCTGGCGGGGAATGGGCCGGGCTGGGTGACGGGCTGGTTTCCCGAGCAATCGCTGCCCGGCCAGCTCGTGGCATGGACCGGCAGCCATCGGTATATCGCGGTGACGCTGACCGGCAGTCTGACGAGCACGCTCTGGTATTTCGGCGCGAGCTGGCTTTTCGGAAAACGCATGGCGGAAGCGCGGGTGCGGGAGATCGAAGAGTTTTTTGGGAGAATACGAACGCCGATTCAGGCCGAACCGATGTCTGTGGATGCCAAGACCGATCGTGGAGCCAGCGGCATTGGAAGGATGTGCCTGGTCTATGGCGGATTCATTTTCCTGCTCGCGCTGCTGCCGAACACGTGGGGCGCGCGTGGCGCGATCACGTTCTGCGCGCTGTTCGTCGGCGGCTTCGGCTTCCTTCTGCTCCGATCCGAGCGGCGCAGGTAGGCCGTCCTTGCCGCGCCAGCGCGGCCCGCGCAGCGCGGGCGATTTTTATCAAATACGCGTGTGAAGACGCCGCGCCGGGACAACCGTGTTCGCCGGCGGCGGCGCTGGGGCACGGCGTTCCGCAACCGGGATCATTCGCTCATATTCGGCTCGCGGGGTCGGGCAAAGATACCCATTGACAGGAAAATTCAAATGCGCATTAGAATAAATTCCCGGTTACGGATGCCGGCGTATTTTTGTTTCAACCCCGAAACGTAGACCCAGATCATGACAAAGCTCGATCCCCGCCCCCTCTCCGGACGACGCCGAAGGGTGTCCTGTGCCGGATTCGCCGGCCTCGTTCTCCTGCTGACGACGCGCGTCCTTGCGCAAAACGAACCCTCCACCGAGCCCGACAGAGTGATCTTGTCGCCCTTCGAAGTGAACGCCGAGCGGGACATGGGTTATCAGGCGAGTGGCGTGCAATCCGGCACGCGCCTCCGCACGGATCTGCGGGATGTCGCTGCCTCCATTTCCGTCGTCACCAAGGACTATCTGCAGGACATCGCGGCGACGAATCTGGAAGGACTGATGGTCTATACCTTGGGCACCGAGGTCGGCGGCCGAGGTGGAAATTTCTCCGACGCGGGCGTGATCGATAATCCCAACGGCTCCGAGATCAACTACGACGCGGCGTTCGCCAGCGCGCAGCCCAGCACCCGCGTGCGCGGGCTGACCCGGGCCGACATCTCGCGTGATTTCTTCATCACCGGAACACCGCCCGACAGCTACAATATCGACCGCGTGGAAATCAGCCGCGGCGCCAATGCGATGCTGTTCGGCCTCGGTAGTCCCGCCGGAATCATCAACTCGTCGTTGATCCGCGCCAACCTGAGCCGCCGTCGCACCGAGTTGGAACTTCAGACCGACCAGTATGGGACGTTTCGTTCTTCGCTGGACCACAACGAAGTCCTGATTCCCGGCAAACTCGCTGTGCGGGTCGCCGGACTCTACGAGGACACCGCCTACAAGATCGAGGAGGCCGGCAGCTACGATCGCCGTTTCTTCGGCACGTTCACTTACCGCCCATTCAAGAATACGACGCTTCGCGCGAGCTACGAGCACGGCGACATCGATTCGAACCGGCCGGAAATTCGTCCGCCGGGCGACGCCTACACGTATTGGTGGGATCTCGGCAAACCGGTCTACGATCCGAGCACCGGCGTCTCATCGTTGATGGGCACTGTTTCGCCCGGCTGGCCTTCGCCGCTGCTGGCCAATGGAACGGTCAGCACCAATGTCCTGAGCAGTCAGATCGGCGCGATCTCGGCGGGGTCCCGGCAAATGCTGTTGGTCTACAACGATCCCACCAGCTCGATCATGAGCATGGGTTTGCCCGGTCAGCCAGGAGTGGTCGGCATGCGCGGCGGAGACGTCAGAAACGTGCATCCCAACGCCGCTGGCACTGCGCTCGTCAACGATCAACTGCGCGGGCTGCGCGACCTGAACCGGATCAACAACAATCTCGTTCACGTCAACGACATCACCCGCAATTTCTGGAAGGCCACGCAGATCACCGACCCGGCGATCTACGACTTCTATCACCATCAGCTCGACGGCGTCGATAAACGCGAGTTCTCGGACTGGAACACGCTCAACATCACCGGCGAACAATTGTTCTTCGGCGGCAAAGCGGGCATCGAGGTGGCCTACAATCGCGAGGAGCTGGACAACGGCTCGGCCATGCCGCTCGACAGCACGATCAGCGGTTACACGCTGCGGATCGACGTCAACACGCACCTGCCCGACGGCACGCCCAATCCGAATTTTGGGCGACCCTTCACCACTGCTTACAGCCGAAGCGTCGTGACTTCCTCGGATCGCGACGTCGGCCGCGCCACGGCCTTCTACGATCTCGATCTGCACGATCTCGGCCCGAAGTGGCTCGGCTACATCCTCGGCCATCACCGGGCGCAGCTGTCGCACACGCGCCAGGAGCAGACCACGCTACTCGAGAACGGAAATTTTTATTTCAACAACGGGATCGACTATATCACCGCCACGCGCGGCAGCGTCTCGACCGCCAGCAGCGCGACGCGTGGAGCGATGATCATGCGTTATCTCGGTCCCAATGTCAGCGGTTCGTCGTCCGTCGCGACAGGCGCGGTGGTCACACCGGTCTCGCAGTTCCCGGACGATGTTTCGCGCGTCAATCTCTACTGGTATGACGAACCCACCACGACGGCGACGTCCGGCCAGCATCCCTGGACCACGCGCGAGTTCGGTCTGCTCTCCGCTGACCTCAAGGATCCTTCCAACGTGCGGCGCGACAATCTCCGTTACACGAAGGAAAAGGTAAACTCGACCGTCGCTATCCTGCAGAGCTACTGGCTCGACGGAAATCTCGTCAGCACGCTCGGCGCCCGTCGCGATCATGTGATGACGTTCGACGCTGGCACGCCGCCCAGCGATCCTGCGACGGGGCTCGCCATTCTGGGCGACGACTATCTGCCGCTGCCGGTCTCGAACGCCACGGTGGACAATTTCAACTGGGGCCTCGTCGTGCACTCGCCGGCCTGGCTCAACCAGCGCCTGCCGTTTGGCACCGAACTGAGCGCATTTTATAACAAGGCGGAGAACTTCGCGCCGGCCGGTCAGCGCTATGACATCTACGACAACCCGCTGCCGCACGAAACCGGTGAGACGACCGATTATGGCGTGATGATCTCGACCTTCGGCGGAAGGTTCGAGTTGCGGGCGGCGCACTACGAGACGGTTTCAGGCCAGTCCTCGACGCTCGGCAATCTCACGACACCGTTGAACAATCTCGCGGATTTTCTTGCGGACGTGCAGGGGGAAAATCTCCGCGGCCACGATGCCAGCAATGCTGCCGGCGTCGCTGCTTGGAACGATTGGTACAACTCGCCCACGGGCCAGGCGCTGCGCGGCACGTTTCGCGTTCAGGAGAGTCCCAATCCCGGAAATCCGGAGTTGGCGACGGTCACGAGTGATCGCCGCAGCGGCGCGGTGGTGGCTCCTTCCGACGTCGTTTCGACCGGCGAGGAATATGAAGTGATCTTCAATCCAACTCGAAACTGGCGCATCTCGTTCAACGCGGCCAAGGCCGAGGCGGTGCGCACCAATGTCGCCACGGAGCTGCGCGCGCTCGTCTTCAACGAACTCGTCCCGTTGATGGACGGACCCGCAGGCTCGCTCCGCGGCGACGACACCAACGCGATCCAAACCGCATCGCTGCGCTTCCGCGATCAGATCTACAACCAGATGCTGCCGCGCCTCGCCGAGGAAGGTTTGCCGACGAATGAACTGCGCAAATGGCGTTGGAATCTCGTGACGAACTACACGTTCAGCGAAGGCTTCCTCGACGGTTTCAACGTCGGCATGGGTGTGCGCTGGCAGGACAGGGCTGCGATCGGCACTCCGATCATCAGCGATCCCGTGTTTGGTCCGTCGCCCGATGTGCGCCATCCTTATTATGCGCCGTCCGAAACGAACTACGACGCGTGGATCGGTTACCGTCACAAGTTCCGTCACTTCAGCTGGGCCGTTCAGCTCAACGTGCACAACATCGGTGTCGGCAACGAACTGATCCCCGTGAGCGCACAGCCCGATGGCAGCATTGCCGGCTGGCGCATCGCGGCGTCGCAATACTGGAGCCTGCGCAATACCTTCACGTTCTGATTCACGTCGCTCGTCGGGCGTCGGCCAACGCTCGACGACGGTTTCAGCGCGATCGTTTTCCTCTTCCGGGACTTTCACGTCGCCATCCATTTCATGAACAAACTTCCCTTCGCTTTTCTTCTCGCCCCGTTCTTTCTGGTTTCCGCCCACGCGGAATATTCGATCGGCCAGAAGGCGATTCCCGAGGTCACGATCCAATCCGACGCGGCGAAATTCGAAGTGTATGCGGGGCATCCGCGCTTGTTTTTTCGCGACACGGATCTACCGGTGATCCGCGAGCGCATCCGTGGCGAATACCGGGCGGAATGGGAAGACTTGCTGGCGCGCTTGCAGAAGGTGATCGTGCGACCGCCCGCCGATTTGGCGAAATTTCCGTACGTCAAAGAGTGGGCGATCCCGCGAAGCGTGTTGTTCGCGGCGGTCGTCACGGGCGACGAGCAGTACGTGAAATGGTCGAAGGAATGGGCGGCCGCGCTCGCGGCGGCGGGTCCGGTCGGACCGGATGCGGAGTACCGCGGACGACTTCAGTGTCTGGCGATCGCGTATGACTGGCTTTATCCGGCGCTGAGTCCGGCGGAGCGGCAGACGCTCACGGACGCAATCCTGGCCCACATCGATCGCGCCTGGCATTTTGCGGCAGAGGCAAACTACATCGGGAATCATTCGCGCTGGGGAAATTTCACGCTGGCGGCCGGTCTGCTGGCGCTGATCACCGATCACCCCGAGCTTCGCGACAAACTGCTCCAGGTGCGCGCGCACTGGATCGATGGGTATTTTCCGGCGCAGGGCTGGATCGCGCAGGACGGAGGCTACCATATGGGCTGGGCCTACAGCGCGGCGTATCTCACCGGCAGCATCCATAACGTGTGGTCCACGGCGACGAACGAATGCGTGTTCTTCCCCTGGCAAGCGAAGCTTCCCTTGTTCTGGATCTACGGACGGCAGGGCGACGGCACGTATCCGAATACTGGAGACGCCTACACCGTGGTCGACGACCTGAATGGCTATTATGCGGACTTGCTCATGATCGCCGCGGGAGTGTTGAAGGAGCCGCATGCAGCGTGGATGGTGAGCCGCCGGGCCGATCCCTTCGCGGTGATTCTTTATGGGGACAAGAGTGTGCGGCCCCTCGCGCCGGATGATGCGAACGCACCGCTCGAACTCAGCCGCCACTTCCGCAACGCGGGTGTGGTGATCGCTCGCGATCACTGGAACGACAAGACCACGCTGCTCCAGTTTTCGTCGCCGTCATTCTATTCGACGAACCATCAGCATCGCGATGCCAACGCGTTCACGCTTCACTACGGCGGCGGACTTGCGATCGATTCCGGCCTTTACGACGAGGGCAAGCCGAAGGAGGGCGGCTATAACGGCGTGCACTGGAGAAACTACTTCACTCGCACCGTGGCGCACAACGCGATCCTGGTGTTCGACCCGAAACAGGAGATGACGGTGATCGATGAGCCCGCGTCGAACGACGGCGGACAGGTTTTCCGGCGCGATCCGACGACGCTGAAAGACATCCTGCCCGGTGGGCACGCGCACCTGGACGGCATCACGCACTATGTGAACACGGCGGACTACACGTACGCGTCGGGCGATGCGACGAAGGCGTACGATGCCGAGCGGGTTCGGCTGGCGCAGCGGGAACTTGTTTACCTGCGCAATTCCGGACGCGCGCATCCTGTCGTCGTAGTCTTCGACCGCGTGGAGAGCGCCAAGCCGGAATTCCAGAAGCGCTTTCTCCTTCACACCGTCAATGAGCCCGTGGTGAACGAGACTGTCACGGTGGCCGAGAATCGCGGAGGCCGTCTTTCCTGCGTCACGTTGCTGCCGGAGAAAGCGACGCTCGAGTTGATCGGCGGACCTGGAAAGGAAGCCTGGGTGAACGGGAAAAATTATCCGTGGAGCACTGCGACGCGCAAAAAACCCGGCCGCGAACCCGGTGCGTGGCGGCTCGAGGTGTCGCCGAGCGCGCCGCATCTGCGCGACTATTTCCTCAACGTGCTGTTCGTCGACGACGTCGGCGCGAAGCCGGTCAGCGCAACGGACGCGACACTCACGAAAACCGCGGATAGCGCGACGGTGCGCGTCGGCGAGTGGCAGATTACGTTTCCATTCGAAGCCGGTGGCGCTGCCCGAATCGAGCGCGCACGTTGAGAAATTAGAGCGATTTCAAAAAAAACCATAGCCGCAAAAAGGCTCAAGAGGAGCAAAGAGGATTTCGGATTTGCGCCGTGAAAACCGCTCTGTTCGCACTGGTTGTCCTGCCTGTCCTGGTTTGTGCCGGCCTGGCGGCGAATGCGCCGGCGGAGTTTCAGCCGGCCTATCCGCCGAGCCCGGTCATCGCCGGATTGACGTTCAATGACCGCCAGGAGCGGATCGAGGCGCCTGGCAGCGATATCTGGCCCATCACCTGGGCGGCGGATGACCAGCTTTACACGGCGTGGGGCGATGGTGGTGGCTTTGGCGGAAACAACGTGGCGGGTCGCGTGCTGCTGGGGGTGGCAACGATCCGGGGCGGCCCGGACGATTATCGCGGCTTCAATCTCGCGGGTGGCATCGATGCGCCGAACCCGGCTCCGTTCGACGGCAAGAGCGAAGGCATCCTTGCGCTCGGAAATACGCTTTATCTGTGGCGCGACGGCGATGCCTCGGACCTGAGCTATTTCAAGTTCTGCGAGCTCTGGCGGTCGGACGACCGCGGCGCGACCTGGTCTCGCACCGGAGTGCGTTTCTCGCACGTGGACGTTTCGCACGTGGACGGAGATTTTCCGGCGGGCGACGAGGGCTTTTTCGCGCCGGCGTTTTGTCAATTTGGCCGCGGTTACGACGGCGCGCGGGACGAATTCATCTACGTTTATGCGCCTGATACGATCGATCCGTCCCACTGGCGGGTGCGAATTCCCGGTCGGATCAATCTCATGCGCGTTCCGCGCAAGCGGATCGAAGAACGCGCAGCTTATGAGTTTTATGCCGGCGTCGGAGACGACGGCGCGCCGCGGTGGACGCGAGAGATCGGCGCGCGCAAGCCTGTCTGGCGCGACGATCGCAACGGCACACATCGCATCGCGGTGAGCTACAATCCGGGATTGAAGCGCTATTTGCTCACGACGATTGCGATCGATCGCACCGGCTGGATGAGCGTCTACGACGCGCCCGAGCCCTGGGGGCCGTGGACGCATGTGCAGACCGAATATAACCCGGAGCGCTGGGGCCGGCTGACGATCATCTTTAGTTTCGTGAACAAATGGCTGAGCCTGGATGGCCGGGATTTTGTGATCGTGCACACGCGCAACGATCACTGGGCCACCATTCCGGGTCGCTTCGTCCTGAAGGCGCGCGATTGAGTGAGGCCCGGCTCGCAACGGAGCGCCGGCCTCCGGCCGGCCAGCCTAAAAATCCGCCCCGCGTCGCGGGGCACTGGATAAGAATGCCAGCGAGGACGCTGGCGCTCCGTTGCGAGCCGGGCCTCGAGTGCGGACACACTCCCTCGCAAAAACGCGGCGCCGCAATCGATCATCTTTAGTTTCGTGAACAAATGGCTGAGCCCTGATGGCCGGGATTTTGTGATCGTGCACACGCGCAACGATCACTGGTCCACCATTCCGGGGCGCTTCGTCCTGAGGCCGCGCGAGTGAGTGAGGTTCCGGCTCGCAACGGAGCGCCGGCCTCCGGCCGGCCAGCCTAAAAATCCGCCCCGCTTTGCGGGGCACTGGATAAGAATGCCAGCGAGGACGCTGGCGCTCCGTTGCGAGCCGGGGCCTCGAGCGCGGACGCACTCCGTCGCAAAAACGCGGCGCGGCAATCGATCGTCTTTAGTTTCGTGAACAAGTGGCTGAGCCCTGATGGCCGGGGCCCAGACGGCGGGGATTTTGTGATCGTGCACACGCGTAACGATCACTGGTCCACCATTTCGGGCCACTTTGTCCTGAAGTCGTGCGAGTGAGTGAGGTTCCGGCTCGCAACGGAGCGCCGGCCTCCGGCCGGCCAGCCTAAAAATCCGCCCCGCTTTGCGGGGCACTAGATAAGAATGCCAGCGAGGACGCTGGCGCTCCGTTGCGAGCCGGGCCTCGAGCGCGGACGCACTCCGTCGCAAAAACGCGGCGCCGCAATCGAGTCCGCCGCAACCGCTTGCTCTAACCTCTGGGATGAGCCACGAAAAATGCGGCTCGTGAGGGACGGTGTCTGATGTCGCCTTCGGCTCGGTACGCCCTGCCTACTGAGGCTGGCCAGGTAAGGTTGCTTCGGAAGGCACACTCCGTCGCTTGAAAGATCAAACCAGCTCCGAAAGGCGCTGGGCTGATGGGTTGAGGGGCAGCAGCGATGAGATCGCAACGGGTTGCCGTGAGGCGATGCTGGTGTTCGCCGCGATGCCGATGAGGATCGAGGCCGCGCCCTGCTCATGACCGGCGGATCGGCCAAATGGATCGATGGGCGGGTGAGCGGAGAAAATTTGTTCCTGGAGCAGGGGATCGCCGCCGCCGTGATCGCCCTGGATTACGGGGACCGGGACGGCGTAAGAGGGCTTGAAATGCGGGAAGACGCGCAGCTCGTGTTCCTCGCCGTGCTCATGCTCGGCGCCCAAACGTCCCTCGCCGACGATATGGGCCGCGTGAAATTCGCGATATTCGAGACGGCCGCGATCGCCGTTGAACGCCACGCGGTAACCCTCGTACGGGCTGAACGCGTTGAGCGAGTAGTTCAGGAGCGTGCCGTTGCGATAGCGCACGAGCACGTTCATCACGTCCTCTATATCGATGTCGGGGCGGAAGACATTTTGGTCGCGGACATAACCCGTCTCGCGCTCCGCAGCCCCGAGATACAGCGCGTGCTCCATCGCAGGATCGCGAATCATCGAGTGCTCGTAGGTGTAGGCAAAGGGATCGCCGTCCACGGGCTGCTGGTAATAGCGCGGATAGGAAGTGAGCGCCTCATCGCCACGGCGCACGGCGTTCTCGCGGCCGTAAAACATCAGCGCCCCCTGCGCGAACACGTCCGCCGGCACCGCGTCGATCCACCAATTCACCAGATCGAAATGATGGGTGGACTTGTGCACGAGCAGCCCGCCCGACTGGTCTTTGTGCGCATGCCACCGGCGGAAGTAGTCCGCCCCGTGGCTGGTGTTGAGCAGATACTCCATCGTCACGTGGCGCACTTGGCCGATCGTGCCCTGCGCCAGAAGCTCGCGGACCTTCGTGGCGCCTGGATTCCAACGATAGTTGAAGGCGACGCGAACGGTGCGCCCGGTTTCGCGAACAGCATCGAAGATCGCCCGGCACTTGGCCGCGTCCGTCGTCATCGGCTTTTCCGTGACCACGTTGCAGCCAGCGCGCAGCGCCTCGACGATGTAGCGGTGGTGCTCGCCATCGATCGTGCAGACCACGACCGTGTCGGGCTTGGCTTCCCTCAGCATCTGCCCGAAATTCGCCGCCGCGTAGACCGGCACTTCGGCGTAGTTGAACTTGGCCTTCAGCCGGTCGCGGTGAAAGGCCGCACGCACCAGACTCAAGTCGCAGAGTGCCACGATTTGCGCCTCGGCGGCGTAGCGTTGCGCCACCGGATCGAGAAACATGCGCACGCGACCGCCGGTGCCGACATAGGCGAAACGGCTGGGACGCGACTGCGCGGAAACCGCGGCAGAGTGAATCGAGGGCGAAGACTTGGTCATTGGGAGACGGAAAACCGAACAAATCGGCGACAAAATCAAATGCGCATGTGAAAATCGGATGGCAACGAAATTTATTCCAGCTGGGAGAGAGGGGATCCGTCCCATGGTCCAGCATGCGCATGCTGACGAGGTTGGGCTTGCCATTGCGCGATGGATTCAAACGTTGGAAGTGGTCAATGGGTTGCGACCGCATCCCATCTTCCTCTTTCTTCCTAAATGGCCAAAAGCAGCGGCGGCTCGCCCAAGAAGCGCTCTCCTCGGAATCCTGCGAAGTCGATTCTTTCGATTCCCGACTTTGCCAAATACCTCGGCTTATCGACCTGGACGGTGTCGCGGGCGATCAACGGCCATCCCGAAGTGAACGAGAAAACCCGCCGCCGTATCATGGCGGCGATGGAAGAGGTGGGGTTTCGCCCGAATCCGCTGGCGCGCGGTCTGGGCGGGCGACGCACCAGCATGGTGGGCGTGTGTTTCATGGGCCTGGGTAATCCCATTCTCGACCAGAAGGTGTTTCACCTGCAGGAGTTCCTGCGGCGCAACCAGCTTCGCGGCTTGCTCGAGATGCGCCCCCGCGATGTGCAGCAGGAGATTTATGCGATCGATGACTTCAAGCGCATCCGAGTCGATGGCGTGGTGCTGCTGTATTCGGATTTGGACGGCAAGACGTCCGAAGAGCTTTTCGAGGGGCTGGCCTGCGTGCACGTCGATCCGCATTTTCCGCAGACAATCGCTTCGGTCGCGCTCGACCGGCATCGCGCGATGCGGCTGGTGCTGGAGCATCTGATCCGGCTCAGGCACGAGTCGTTTGCCCTCATCGGCATCAGCAAGAGCGATCTCTGGCGCTGGCCCGCCCTGGTCGATACCGTCAAGGCACACGGTTTGGATCCGGCGCGCGCGCTGAGGGTGGTGGAGGAGATTCCGCAGGTGGACAGTCCAATCGAGGCTGGTGAAATGATGACGGAATTGGTCCTGCGCTGGCCGTCGCGCCCGACGGCGATCATCGCCGTGGACGATCGCACCGCGCTCGGCGCGGTTCAGGCCCTCCGCAACGCCGGCATCGAAGTGCCGCAGCAGATGTCCGTCACGGGTTTCGACAATCTCGATTTCGCGCGAAAACTTCACCCGACGTTGACGACGGTTGAGCAGAATCCGCTTCGTTTGATGGAGCGCGCCGGTGCGATTCTCCTCGAGCAGATCAACCTTCCCGCCGCGAAACGCGGACGCCACACGCCAGAGTTCGTCGCCCCAGAACTGATCATCGGCGAATCCACCGGCCCCGCGCCCGTGCGCTCATGATTTTTTTCCCCACGAATCACACGAAGCACACGAAATAGAATTCAGAAGATTTCCCACGGAAGGCACGGAAAACACGGAATAAAACCATTCCATTCCGGCAGTCCGAATTCTTCTTTTCCGTGATTTCCGTGTATTCCGTGGGAAAAATTCTGTGGATCGATTTTGTGTGCTTCGTGTGATTCGTGGGGAAAAATTAATTAACGCGCCGTCCGAAACCGATCGACGCGGTTGCGGACGTCGGCCCGGAATTCGTCGATCAGCGAGGCGATGAAATCCGCCGGGTCCAAGTCGTCGGAATGAACCAGCGGGGTCAGATCGATGCCCCAGGCGAGCGAGTTCGCTGCATCGACGGCGTGTGATTGGTGAAACGTGGCGTGCGCGAGACGGCGGCCCAGGACGGCGAGATCGTAGCGTTTGCCTCCGGCGATTTGGGAATCGAAGACGCCCAGCAAAGCGGCGGCGAGATGCGGGCGCTGATCCGTAGGCAGCGGCACTTTGCGATCGTCACCCAGCCAGTCGAGGTCACGCCAGACTTCGCAGCCGATCACCTTGGCGGGCCGGCGTTCGACCGGAAGACTGCGCAACGCCTCCAGGCACCGCCAGAACACCGCGATGTGCGTGTCGTGTTTGTCGGCGGGATTGTGAAGATAAAGGCACTCCGGCCGGCAGGCTTCGAAAATTTGCCGCAGATCATCCCGCACTTCTGCGCGGCTCCCGTCTTTCACGAGCGAACTCGGATGATCGAGCTGGAGGCAAATCCCGTAGCGGCCAATCGCGGCTGCGGCGCGCTGTTCCTCGCGCCGAACAGACTGCATTTGCGCATCGGTGAGCTGCGCATAAACGCCGGAGCGCGGGCTGCCCGCGCCGTTTGTGACCACGACGCCCGCGAAGCTTTGCTTCTGGCTGCCGAAGCACTGGGCGATCGCGGAATGAGCCATGATTTCGATGTCGTCCTGATGAGCGGCCACGCAGAGATGGGTGGCGCGCGTCAGAGCTTCGCGCGGATTAAGCGCCGCGCTGGGCGGAAAGATGTCACTGCGGGGTTGGGAAAATTTCATGGGCGCCAGCGTTCGAATGCTTCGAGTGCTTCATATTCCGCCAGACCAAGCGCGTCGTAAGCAACTGCGAGATCGCGGTTGGTTTTGGCGGCGACCTGCCAGCCTTCCGCTTGATCAGAAGATGTCGGACTCTGGCTGCGCTGGCTTTTGTGATGAAACGCCGCGCGCATTTTGTCGGCGAGCTCGCGCGGACTCAGCGGCACGGCCATGTCCACCTCCGCCGCGGGCCAGGCCTTCTCCGGTGTGCGATACAGCCAGAGCCGGCATTCCTTGCGCCACTCGTCTCCGGCAGTCTCGACGAGGGCGGCGCGCAGAATTTCGAACGTCACCGATGCGACCGAATTGGGGTCGCCCTGGTGACCAGTGGCGAAAATCTGGTGCGGTTTCAGCTCGCGAAGCACCGCGATCACAGCGGTGACATCCGTCTGGCTCGCGCGAAACTGCCGATAACGACCGTGTTCATAAAAAGGCAGGTCGAGGAAACGTGTAGCCGAAGGTTGGATACCGCTGATTTTGAGAGCCGCCTTCGCCTCCTCGCGCCGCAGCAGACCCTTGAAGCGGCGCACGACAGCGGGATCTTCCCCGGCGAGCGGTTTCGCGGCGAGCTGGGCGTGAACTTCACGCACGAATTGCGGCACAGCGGAGGTTTCCGATTCGGCTACCGCAAGCGAGAGGTCGACCGCCATCCGAACCTCGTCGTCGTGCACCGCGAGATTGCCCGAAGTGAAATGCACGACGGTCACCTGATGGCCTTGATCGGCGAGTCGCCGCAGCGTGCCGCCCATGCCGAGACCTTCATCGGAGGGCTCCGGGCTGAAAACAATGGCGCGCTTCGGAAACGGCGTCGCGCGCTCCGGGCGGTTGGCATCGGCGGCATCGGGTTTGCCGCCCGGCCAACCCGTGATCGTGTGCTGAAGTTCGTTGAAGATGCGGATATTCAGACCGTAGGCGGGGCCCTGTTCGGTGAGCAACTCGGCCATGCCGTTTTCGCTGTAGTCCTCGTCGACGAGTTTGAGCACGGGTTTTTCCAACTTGGTCGCGAGCCAGACCACGGCGCGTCTGACCAGCGCCGGCGTCCACTCGACCGGACCCACGAGCCACGGATGTTTGAAGCGCGTAAGCTCCACAGCCGCGGCGGAATCGATGATGAAACGAACATCCGAATGCCGCTGCAGCAGACTCGCGGGCAGCGACTCGGTCGGAGGCGCTTCGACCGCGCGAGCGAGGACCGCAGCCTTCGCTTCGCCCCAGGCCATGAGCAGAATCTTGCGCGCGGCGAGCACGGTGCCAACGCCCATGGTGATGGCGTGCCGCGGCACGTTGGCTTCGCCAAGGAAATCGCGCGCGGCATCCCTCCGCGTCAAGGCATCGAGCGTGACCAGTCGAGTGCGCGTGTCGGGTCCGGAGCCGGGCTCGTTGAAACCGATATGTCCGGTTCGGCCGATACCGAGAATCTGCAGATCGAGTCCGCCCGCTGCGCGAATCGCTTCCTCGTAGGCCGCGCAACTGCTGAACACATCGGCGCGCGACACCGTTCCGGAAGGCATGTGAATAGCTTCGCGCGGAATGTCGATGTGGTCGAACAACTGGTCGTGCATGAAGCGCCAGTAGCTTTCCGGATGCGTCCGCGGCAGACCGTAGTATTCGTCGAGGTTGAAGGTGATGACGTGGCGAAAGCTCAGGGCTTTTTCCCGGTGCAAACGCACGAGCTCGCGATAGAGCCGGACAGGAGATGAGCCCGTGGCGAGGCCGATCACGGTGGGGCGGTTCGCAGCATCGTTCTTGCGAATGAGCGCGGCTATTTCGGCCGCGATTTCTCGCGAGCCAGCATCGGAGCTGGGATAGACATCGACCTGAATACGCTCGCGCTGACGCGCTTCGGAGAGAGGAGGATTCATGACATCAAACAGTGAGGGAAGGATGGGCTCGGAGGTGTTCGTGCATCGCGCTCAGGCCCGACTCCAGGGTGCCGGTGGGTTGAAATCCTGCGGCGCGCAGTTTGGAAATGTCGGCGCGCGAGTGACGCACGTCGCCTGCGCGCGTTGGAGTGTGCTGGATGGTCGAACGGGACCCGCAGAGCGCGATGATACGTTGAGCGAGTTCGAGAATGGTGACCTGTCCGCCGTAGCCCGCGTTGAAGGAACCAGTCATCCCGCGCGTGGTGGCAGCGAAGACGTTGGCCGCAACGATGTCCTTCACGTAAATGAAATCCCGGGTTTGGCCGCCGTCGCCGTGGATGGTGATCGGCTGGTTGGCCAGTGCTTGTTGGAAAAAGATTGGCACGGCGGCGGCATAGGCGCCGCGCGGATCCTGACGCGGACCAAACACGTTGAAGAAGCGCAGCGCAGCGGTTTCGAGGCCGCGGGTCTCCGTGTAAAGTTGGCAGTAATATTCGCCGACCAGTTTGGTCACGGCGTAAGGACTGCGCGGCTCGGGCGGCATGGTCTCGCGTTTCGGCACCTCCGGGTTGTCGCCGTAAACCGCTGCCGAACTGCTGAGCACGACCTTGCGGACCTTTTCGCGAGCTGCGGCTTCGAGCACGTTGACCAGTCCGGTGACATTCAGGTCCGTGCATTCCTCCGGACGACGCACCGACTCGGGCACGCTGACCATCGCGGCCAGGTGAAACACGTAGTCAATGCCGCGCATCGCCTCGTCCACCAGCGGGCGGTCCAGGATGGATCCTTCGATGAACTCCACGTCGAGGCCGGCGAGGTTGTCGCGACGACCTGTGCGCAGGTTGTCGAGGATGCGCACATGCGCCTTTCCTTGAAAATATTCCGCGAGGTGGCTGCCGATGAAACCCGAGCCGCCGGTGATAAGAATTTTCATGAGAGACGATGCTGGCGAACGATTCCCTCCATCGCGTCTTTTTGTTTCTCCATGCTGGCGACGAGGGCGAACTGATTGCGGCACCGATCGAGGTTGTGGTCCGGACGCTTGATTTTGAAGTACACGTCGCCCTCGAGATAGTCGGTGAGAAAGCGCAGTCCAACCTCGAAGGTCATCAGGCGCCCCGCGGTTGCGAGGTGATCGATTTCGATTGGATTGAGCAGCGTGCGTGTGGCCGCGAGATAGCCGGAAACGAGCGCGTCGAAGATGCGTAACTGGGATTCGACTCGGGTCAGATCGCGTTCGTCCTCCGCGGCGGCGTTCGTGGCCGAGCGAACCATGTCGCCGAAATCGTAGAGCGAGAGTCCCGGCATGACGGTGTCGAGATCGATCACGCATATACCCACGCCGGTGGCGTCGTCGATCATGACGTTGTTCGTCTTCGTGTCGTTGTGCGTGACGCGCTCTGCCACGTCGCCGGCCGCGTGAAGGTTGAGGAGGAGATCGACGAGGGATTCCCGTTTTCGGGCGAAGTCGACCTCCGCCTTCACCGAAGCGGCTCGTCCGCGTGGATCCGCCGCGAGCGCGCGCTCGAACGCGAGAAAACGCTGCCGTGTGTGATGAAAATTGGGAATGGTTTCGTGCAGGCGCGGTCCGGCCAAATTCGCGAGTTGCCGCTGGAAGTTTCCGAAAGAGAAGGCGGCTTCGCGGGCGAGTTTGGGCGAGGTGACGAGATCGTGAGTGGAGGCATGCTCCACAAACACGTAAGCGCGCCAGAAGGCTCCGTTCGGCTCCCGATAATAGTTTTCGCCCGAGCGAGTCGGAACCAGCGTGAGCGCCTGCTGGGGCGGGTTTCCGGGCGGGGCGCTTCGCACCTGGGCCGTGACGTGCGCGGACACGCGGGCGATGTTTTCCATCAAGCGCGGCACGTCGCGGAAAATGCGATGGTTGATTCGCTGCAGGATGTAGCGCGTGGAGGAGCCTCCTTGGTCGAACGTGACCGCATAGGTGTCGTTGATGTGGCCACTGCCGTGGGGCACGCCAGCGACGAATCGGCCCGCGAAGGGGAACTGCGCGCAAATTGGAGCGAGATCAGGAACAGACGTGGTCATTGAATGAGCGCTGAAGAAAGCCGGGTGGGGGAGGCCGGCGGAAAGTTTTCGGTCTTCGCGAGTCGCTGACCGTGCAGGTGAGGAGAACGGCCAGGGAGAGCGACATGCGCCTGACAAAACGTCAGCGCCGGGAGCGTGCAACAAAATGTTTTGTTACAGAAACGTGTAACAAAAATCGATGGGCGCGCCGCTTTTGCGCGTGACAGTTTTCGCCGCTCTCTCCCAGCTGGGCACATTCGTTTGCCATGGCCAAACCCGACACCTCCCGTGCCATTGTCGACCAACTCGCCTCCGGCGCTGGCATCGCGGGGCTGGAGCAATCGGTGCGCAAGCTGGCCGGCGGAGGGCATTGGGCGCTGAATGCCCGGCTTCCGACCACGCGCATTCTCGGCGAGCGGTTCGGAATTTCGAACGCCAGCGTTTCCCGTTTGTTACAACGATTGGATCGCGAAGGCGTGATCTGGCGGCGGCCAAACGGTCGCTACTATTCGGCGGCAAGCCATCGGCTTTTCGCGCGGCCGAAGACTTTCGCGTGTTTGCTGCGCAAATTGGAAAACTGGAGTCGCGTGTATTTTGGAGTGATGAGCGGCTTCAGCCGCGAGTTCGGCGCAAATCAGGCCGCGATGCTCTTCGTTCACAACGAAACGCTTGTGCGGCACAGCGACACCGCGCATCCGCCGGCCCACGCCGGTGCGGCGATGCAGACCGCCGCGCTCGAAGCCTTCCTCTCCGCCCCGCACGAATCCGTGGCGGGAGTGCTGCTCGACGACGTGTGGCGGGATGATGTGCTGGCGAAATTCGCGGGGCGCTTGGGGGCTGCGGTGGTCGTTTGCCGGCCCACGAGTCTTCCGGAGATTTCCAGCGTTTCCATTGATTTCGCGGCCGCCGGGCTTTCGGCAATCGCGCATCTTTACGCGCGTGGTTATGAGGAGATCGTGATCGCGGTTCCGTTCACGAATGCCGCACCGATCAGCCTGATGATCAGCGCGGCGAAAAAAGGCGCAGCCACCTTGGGAAAGGCCATTCCCGCGGGGAACGTCTGCCTGGCTTCGACGCCGGCCGCGCGAGCTCGCCTCGTGGCGCGTCTGTGCAAATCGAAAAAACGCGTCGGTATTTTCTGCCCGGAGGACAATGTCGCGCTGCAACTTCACCAGGAACTTGTGGCCGCGGGAGGAAAAGTCCCAGCCTCCATCGGCCTGCTCTCGGGCATGGGCACGGATCTAGTCACGCGCGCCGGCATCTCGAGCCTGCGGATCGACTACGAAGCCATCGGACGACTCGCCGCGGAAATTCTGACCGGCCCCGAGCCGCGTCAGGTCGTCCTATCCGCGACCCTCGCGATTGCAGGCACGACTTAGAAGACAAAGGAAGAAATAAGAAGTAAGAATGCAGAATGGTCGAACCGGGGTCTCGGACCGCGTCTGACGTGTCTAGAACGAATCGCCTCAGGGGGTAGGGCGAAGCCTCCAGGCGAGGCGCGTTTTGTGTGGCTCATCCTGAAGGTTAGGTAAAGCGACTGCGGCTCGCCTCGAGGCTTCGCCCTACCCCCTGAGGCGGGCCATGCTTACATTCTACGTTTTTTCCTCTTCCTAAGCGCCGCGAGCGTACAGCCCCTCCACGCTACGCCTTTTTGCGGCTAAAAAAAATCACCCTTCGCGGCCGGCGTCGTGATTTTCTGGATACGCGCGGCCTGTCAGCTCGAGGAAAACATCTTCCAGCGTCGGGCGCATCACGCGCAAATCGCGCAGCTCCGTCCCTGACGCCCGGGCGAGCTTCACGATGGCGCCGAGGGTCGCCACCACATCGCGGGTTTGCAGGGCCATGCCTTCGCTTTCTTCGGCGGCAGCGCTCACTCCTGCGAGCGCGAGCAGCTGAGCTGCATCCACTTTCGGCGCGAGTTGCAGAAATATCCGTGTCGGCGCATGCGTCCGGCGAAACAAGCCGTCCACTGTATCCGTGGCGACAATACGTCCGCGGTCCAGGATCGCGACGCGATCGCAGAGCTGTTCGGCTTCTTCGAGATAGTGCGTGCTGAGAATCACGGTGCAGCCTTCGTCCCGCGCCGCGCGGATCGAGCGGTGAAGCTCGCGGCGGCTGAGAGGATCGAGCCCGGAGCTCGGTTCATCGAGGACGACAACGCGCGGTTGGTTCACGAAGGCGAGGGCGAGAAACACGCGCTGCCGTTGTCCGCCGGAGAGCGCAGTGAAACGATGATGCTCGAATGCGGCCAAATCGAAACGCGCGACGAGATCGGAAACCTTGGCGGCGTTCTCGTAGAATGACGCGAAAAGCTCGAGCGCTTCGCGCGCCGTGATGACGTCCTGCAGCGACGCGGATTGAAGCAGCGCGCCGAACAGGCGCTTCGCCTGTATTGGGTTTTTGGTTACATCGAGACCGCCGAGTTCGATCGTGCCGGCGTCGGGCTGGCGCAGCCCGAGAATGCATTCCAGGCAACTGGTTTTGCCCGCGCCGTTGGGGCCGAGCAGGCCGAAGATTTCGCCCGGGGCCGCTTCGAAACTGATGCCGTGCAGAACGATGTTCTCGCCGTAGCTCTTTCGCAGCTCGCGCACGACGAGCCGGTGTGAAGACGCATGCGGCTCTGGAGCCGCGGCGACGGAAGCAGCGCCCGCCGCGCTCATTTGCGCTCGAAACCCACCGGATTAGGCACGAAGGCCGCGCGGCACTGTTTCAGATAATTCAGGGCGTGGACCTGGCCGGTCATTTCCAAGTCGTCGCGGTAAACCGGATCGTGCCATCCCTCGATGTCGATCGCGCCGCGATAACCGTGGCGGCGCAGTTCGCTGATGATCTCCGTCCAATTCGTGTCGCCGAAGCCGGGCGTGCGATGCCAGGCGAAACGATTTTTCCCGACGATGCCTTCCGTGCGCACGACATCCCAATGGATCGTGGCGTCCTTGCCGTGGATGTGGAAAATTTTCGGCACCCAGCGGCGAAGTTGCGGCAGCGGCTCGATCAGTTGGCAGAGCTGGTGGCACGGCTCCCATTCGAGTCCGAGATTAGCGTCGGGCAGCGCGTCGAACATCAGTTCCCACGCCGCGGGATTGTGCGCGATGTTCCAATTGCCCGTCTGCCAGGAGCCGCCCATCGGGCAGTTTTCGAAGGCGATCCGCACGCCGCGGTCGGCCGCGCGCTTGGCCAGCGGCCCGAAGACTTCTTTGAAGCGCGGCAGGCTTTCTGGTATTGGTTTATCCACTACACGGCCCGTGAAGCCGCAGACCAAATCGCAGCCGAAATCGTGCGCGTGATCGATGCACTGCTCCCAAATTTTTCGGACGTTTTCGTCTGTCTCTGTCGCGCCGAGGGGATTCGCGTAGATCGCGAGAGAGGAGATTTTCGCTTCGCTGCCGCTGAGCACCTCGCGGACTTCGCGCGCCACTTTACCGAGATCGGCGCCCTTCAGATCCTGGCCAAAGTGGATCTGAAAACTTTCGAAGCCATGCGGCAGAATCGCCTTGATGTATTCCGCCGTGCGAGGCCCTTTGCCGGCGAGAGTTCCGATGGGAAGGGGGGAGGGAAAATGCAAAGTAAGAATGTAGGAAGACGAAGGCTGAAGGAAGAAAGCTGAAGGCTGAAGGCTGAAAAGAAATTGCGCGATTGGCAGCGGTCGCCTCGAGCTAAGAAAAATCTTCCGACCTGTGAGACTCTGGCTTCAGTTTTCAGCCTTCAGCATTCTTCTTTCAGCCTTCAGCCTTCGTCTTCCTTCAGCCTTCGTCTTCCTTCAGCCTTTGAGTTCTATCGTTCGGCTGTTTTCGGCGTTTGATTTTTCGCAGGCGTCTTGAGCTCGCTGGATTTTTGCGCCGGTGGAGAAGTCCGGTTGCTCCTGCTCGCCTTTGTTGATGCTGCGGATGAAGCGCTCGTAGAGCGTCGGCACGGCGGGGGAGTTGACGGTCGCCCAGGGGCTGGTCTTTCCGTCGCGCTTTTGGACGAAGCACTCTTCGTAGTCGGTGTACGAGGTGTCGAGATTGATGCGGAACGCGCCGAGTTCGCCGTGGATGGAGAGCGACAACGTGTTCACGTGGCCCGTCGCGAAACGCGTGGTTTGCACGGCGCCGATCGCCCCGTTCGCGTATTGCGCCGTGATCACGGCTGAGTCGTTTGCATCGAGCGGGTAATTCTTGATCCGGTTTCGCGGCGCTTTGGGAAACGTTTTCAAAAGGCAATTGACCGAAATCAAATCGCCTACCGGAAAACTCGCGAAGTCGAGAATGTGCACGCCCACGTCGCCGAGCACGCCCTTGCTTCCGTGCTTGGCCGAGAGACGCCACAGCCATTTCTCACCGGTTCTCCAATCGCCCCATTCCTTCGACGTTAGCCAGCTCTGCAGGTAATGGGCCTGCACGTGAAACACGCGACCGAGGTCGCCTTTTCTCACCCGCTTGGCGACCTGCTGCAGCGCGGCGCTGTTGCGATACGAGAAATTTACCATGCTGATCACGCCGGCATCTTTTGCGGCGTGCTGCATTTTCAGCGCGTCCGCGTAATTCGTCGCGAGCGGTTTCTCGCAGAAAACATGTTTGCCGCGCGCGCAGGCCTCGATCGACAGACGGGCATGGGAGGCGTCGGGTGTGACGTTGGTCACCGCATCACATTCGACCGCGTCGAGCATCTCCGTGAAATCGTGGAACGAATGCGGAATGCGATAAGCCGTGGCGAAATCGCGCGCGCGGCCGCCGTCAACGTCGCAACACGCGACGAGTTGTACGCCCTTGATCGCGCCGAAGCGCTTCGCGTGCGTGTGCGCCATGTGGCCGGTGCCGACAATCGCCATCCGAATCATCCAGTAAAAAAACGAAGAAGCGCAGAACGTCTCAATCGCAAAGCGGTCCGTGGCGGCGGGGGTTTCACCTCACAGTAGCAGGTTTGGCCGACTGCATTGTCGTGGAGGCGTGGCTTCGTTCGCCGCGTGAAATTTTAATCGAGATGAAGTTTATCAACTGGACGCGATTGTTGAAATTGAACCGGAAAGATAAGAGCGGCCGCCGAGGCGCGACCGACGCTGAGAAAAAGGCCAAGCGCGATGAAACACGCCGCGCGGAGGACATCGAATCCGGCTACTTCAATCGCTACATCTCGCATCTGAATCGGTTGAAAGCGCAGATGGACACGAAAGCGGCGTTCGAAGCGGCCGTCGGCGGCGACTTCCTGACCGTCGGAAAAATAGAGTTGGCCGTGTTGAAAAAATTTGGCCTGACCGATCACAGCGATGTCGTCGACGTGGGTTGCGGGAGCGGCCGGCTCGCGCTGCAACTCGCGCCGTTTGCCGCGGTTTCGTATGTCGGCACGGATGTCGTGCCTGAGCTGCTGGAATACGCGCGCGAACTGGTGAAGCGGTCCGACTGGCGTTTCGTGCCGACGGATGGGATCAAAATTCCGTGCGGCGATGATACCGCGGACATCATCACGTTTTTCTCCGTGTTCACGCACATCACGCACGAGGACTGCTATCGCTATTTGAAAGAAGCGAAGCGCGTGATTCGTCCCGGCGGCAGGATTTTGATTTCGTTTCTCGAGTTTCGCATACGGAGCCACTGGGAGATTTTTCATCAGAGCCTGCTGCATCGTCAGCCGGAAGAGCCGATGAATCAGTTCATGGATCGAGATGGCCTGAATGCCTGGGCGAATGATCTCGGGTTGCAGGTCGTGGAGATTTTGGACGGCGACAAAGCCCACTTTCCCCTTGAGGAAGATTTGCAATGGTCCAGCGGACACACGTCTTCGGGCGTGGCCAGCTTCGGTCAGTCTCTCGCGGTTCTGACGAAGAGCTAGAAAGATGATTAGATTGTAGCCGCAAAGAGGCATAGCGCGGCGAAGCCGCAACCAAAGGCGCAGGGTTTAGCGACGGTGAGTTTTTTAGCCGCAAAAAGGCTCAAGATACGCAAAGAGGATTTTTGTTAGGCCGACGCGGCTCAGACATTCGTCGCTCGGGAGCGGTCTGGTATTTGGGTTTGGAGTTACAAACCAATACCCCAACCGCGGCGTGGAGCAGGATAGCAAGAGACGTCGCCCGGCTAGAATCCCCTTTG
The DNA here is from genome assembly GCA_035765635.1 of Opitutaceae bacterium. Taxonomy (GTDB): domain Bacteria; phylum Verrucomicrobiota; class Verrucomicrobiia; order Opitutales; family Opitutaceae; genus EW11. The sequence goes on along the minus strand of DASTWZ010000046.1, from coordinate 104,587 downwards.
CGCTTTTTGAGCTGCTGTCCTGCAGAATCGTGCAATTCCGCGAGGACTTATTTCCCCACGAACCACACGAAGCACACGATCAAAAAAATTTCCCACGGAATACACGGAAGGTATTTTTGTTTCCGTGCTCTCCGTGTATTCCGTGGGAAAATGGTTTGGTCATTTCGTGTACTTCGTGTGATTCGTGGGAAATTGGTTTGGTTGCGGCTTCGCTGCGCTATGCCTCTTTGCGGCCGTAGGTTTTCGAACCGATCGAGCTCCCAAGCCGGTTGCTTTCGGTCTGGCTCGCGGCACGTTGCTTCATGCCGAAAGAAAGCGCTGGTATCGTGCTGTATCGTATTCGTGAGCCGGATACGGAATTTTTTCTGGTGCATCCGGGCGGACCGTTTTGGAAAAACAAGGACGCGGGCGGGTGGTCGATTCCGAAAGGCGAAATTTCCGCGGCGGAAGAGCCGCTCGCGGCGGCGCAGCGGGAATTTTTCGAGGAAACCGCGCACAGACTTCCCGGACCATTCGTGCCGCTCGGTCAGATCCGGCTCGCGGGTGGAAAAATCGTGCACGCGTGGGCCACGGAAGGGGAGTGCGACCCAGCGAAAATCGTGAGCAATTCCTTCGAAATCGAATGGCCACCGCGCTCAGGAAAAATGGCTCAGTTTCCCGAGATAGACCGAGCCGGTTGGTTCACGCTGCACGAAGCCGAAGTGAAACTCCACCGTGGCCAGGCCGAGTTTCTAAAGCGGCTGATGGAACTGATGAAAGGCGAAGGCTGAAGGCGGGAAGGCTGAAGGCTGAAGAAGAAGAAATCGTTCCGGTACGCAGGCCGGTCTCTGGGGTAGGGCGAAGCCTCCAGGCGAGCCGCAAACGCGAGGCCTAACCTCCAGGATGAGCCACGCCCAGCGCGGCTCGCCAGGGACGGCTCGCCCTACCCCTGAGGCGATTCGCTTCGGACACGTCAGACGCAGGCCGAGATTCCCGTTTCGATCATTCAGCCTTCAGCCTTCGCCTTCTTCAGCCTTCGTCTTTCCTCAGCTCGCTTTCAGCTTCGAGGTGAACAACGCCACGAGGGCGGCGCCGATGGCTTGGGAAAGTTCGCCGAGGGTCGCTGGCACCATGCGCATGCGTTCGCGCTGCGCGGGGAAGAGGTACGGCTGGGCCGCGTCGCGCAGAATCTTCAAATAGCGTTCGCGAAATTCCGGCGTCGTCGCTTCCGGATCCATCAAGCCGCCGCCGATCACCACGAATTCCGGATCGAGCGCCATGGCCAAATTCGCGACATGCAGCCCGAGCGCCTTGGCTTGGAAATCGAAAATCTCGAGGGCCAGGGCATCGCCCTTCTGGGCGCGGCCGCGCAGCGAGAGAACTTTGTCCTTGGTCGTCGCCGTGGAAGTGGCGAGCTCGTGCAGCGGAAAACGTTTCAGGATATCTTCGAGCAGAAAGGGCAGACCGGAGATCGTCGTGTACGCTTCGACGCAACCCCAGTCGCGACCACAACCACACGGATAGGCGCGCACGCCGCCGAGCAGGTGCAGCGGCGCCGGCATATGGGCAGCCTCCATGCCCGCGAGCGTGTCGCCGTCGAGCGGCAGACCATTCTGGTCTACGAAGGCGCAGCCAAGTCCGGACCCCGGCGCAAGCATTAACACGGAAACCTTGCGATCGCCGCGCACGCGATGCGCTTCTCCGACGCCGCCGAAATTTCCATCGTTGCCCACGACGAGCGGCACGGGGCGTTTCGCGGCTTCGGCGAGGGCTTTGCCGTAATCGGTATAAAAATCCCAGCCTTGAAAACTCTTCGGCAAATTCGCCGAGCGATCGAGCACGCCATAGCGTTGGTACGGTCCGGGCAGCGCGAGGCCGACGCCCTGCACCTGATCCCAGCTCAGGTTATTCTCGGCCAGAAACCCGACGACGCCCTGCACCCAGCCCTTGACGACCGCTTCCGTGCCGAGCTGCGAGTTAGTCGAGCTCTGCAGAAGTTTGGTCGAGATGATCGAGCCATCTGCCCAAACGCCGCCGGTTTTGGATGTGGTCGCGCCGCTGTCGGTGCCGATGAATACGCCTTGTTTGCTCATTTGGATAAAGAGCGACCTTCATGCGGAATCTTCATCCGCGAAGCAATCTCTGACGCCGCGCTAATGATGAATTATAGCGAATGTAGGATGGCGAATGTCTGCCTGACCAGCCTCCGAGGTAGGGCGAGACCTCAGGAAGACGAAGGATGAAGGCAGAAGTAAGAATGCAGAATGATCGAACCGGAGCCTCGGACTGCGCCTGACGTGTCCGAAATGAATCGCCTCCGCGGGTAGGGCGAGACCTCAGGGCGAGCCGTTCGCGAGACCTAACCCATGAGATGAGCCACGCCCTGCGCGGCTCGGCAGGGACGCCTCGCCCTACCCATGAGGCGCCTGGGCGATATTAAATCGAGGAACACATTCTGATGATAACGGCTCGCCCTGAGGTCTCGCCCTACCCTCAAACCATATCAAACCGCCGAACCACGCCTCTTGGTGTTCGGCCTTTCTTCAGCCGTTCACGCCTTCAGCTTTCAGCCTTCAGCCTTCCGCTGTCGGCATGCCCATTCTGCATTCTTACTTCTTCATTCATCCTTCGCCTTTCTAATCCCATTGATAGGTTCTTTTTTCGCGGCTCATCAGTCCGATGGCGGCTACGCCGGCTCCGACGGCTGCGGCGACGGCGGCTCCAGTCCAGACCGGATGAAGCGATGCGCGGGTGTAGAAGCTGCGTTTCATGACCATGCCGTGATGATCGCCGCGCACGCGTCCGTCTTTTCCAGCGGCGTGCAACGCGCCTTCGCGGTCGCCGGCGGGACCTTTGCGCAACTGGCCCGCGTAGGTCAGCCGCGAATTCACCCGGTCCATCAGATGCGGCATGCTCTTGTTGGAAACACTCATCAATTTCGCCCCGCTCCCGACGTAAATGTCGCGCTTCGGATGCGTCGCGGCGTACAGAATGGCCATCGCGACTTCATCGGGATGGTACACCGGCGGCGGAAGCGTGGGTTGATTCGGCGTGTAATTTTTCGCGTGCTGCGTGAACGGCGTGTCGATCGCGGCCGGCTTGATCAACGTCACCGAGACTGGCGCCTTGTCGTGTTCGAGTTCCATCCGCAGTGCGTCGGTGAAGCCTTTCACGGCGTGTTTGCTGGCTGAATACATGCCTTGAATCGGCACGGCTTGATCCGAGACGGCGCTGCCGAGATTGATCAACGCGCCGCCGCGCGCGCGTAGTGTTTTTGTGGCTACAAGCGAGCCATAGACCACGCCCCAGAAATTGGTCTGAAAAAGACGGTGGTGGTCTTCGTCGGAGACCTCTTCCAGCCGGCCCCAGATGGAAACGCCGGCATCGTTGACCCAGGTGTCAAAGCCGCCGAAGCGTTCGTAGGCCGCGTCCGCAATGCGTTGCACATCCTCGCGGCGGCCGACATCGGCGACGACGTGAATGGCCTGGCCGCCCGCAGATGTGATTTCGTTTTCCAATTTCGCGAGCGCCTCATCGTTGCGCGAGGCCAAGACCAACTTCGCGCCGCGGCGCGCCGCAGTCCGGGCGGTGGCGAGCCCGATCCCGCTGGAGGCGCCGGTCAATACGATGATCTGTTCATTGAGAGGTTTTAGAGAAATATTCATGGCGAATGCTGTGGTCGCCCACGCACCATGCTTCGGGCGACGAGCCGATTGAAAACCAATGCGGGCGCCGATTACATCGGGCCACACGCCCAACGCGGACGGGGGAGCGTTTCCTACCGCAGCATGGCGGAGGGCGATGGAGCCGGATTTCGTGCGGCGTAGTCGCGCGGTGACCAAACAATGCCGGCGAGGACGCCAGCGCTCCCAGAGCCTCCTGCGCCTTGGAAAGGCGCACTCGGCGGACGAGCATTGGATAGTCGCCGAGTGCCGGGGATCGGCCGAGCGTCGGCGTCTCGCCGATATCGGGGTATTGGCCGAGCTTCGGCGTTATCGCCGATGTCGGCCACTGGGAGCGCTGGCGTCCACGCCGGCATTTTCAACAGTCCGCGCCACAGGGCGCGGACAGACTCGATCGCCGTCCTAAAATGCTCCTCAAAGTTGGAACGGATAAACCGATCCGAGCCGCAGAATTTGCGTCAGCTCGTCCAGCGCGGCCCGCGTCTCCAACAACAGCTGCGGATCGGCCAAATCCAGTAGCGAAAGCTCGGTTCGATAATGCCGCGTCACCCAATCGCTCAGCGTTCGGAACAGCTCGTCATCAAGAAACACCGCGGGGTTTGCCGAAGTCCGCTCCGGCTCTGTCAACACGACACGGAGGCGCAGGCATGCCGGCCCGCCGCCGTTTCGCATGCTCTCCGCAAGATCGATAAAATGCACCTGTGTGAGCGGCGTGCTGCGGCTCTCGATCGTCCGCTGGATAAACTCACGCGCAGCCGCCAGACGCGCGCATTCCGCGGGCGCGATCAAAATCATTTCGCCGCTGGGCAGTGTCACGATTTGCGAGTTGAACAGATAGGAGCGTACTGCATCCGCCAGGGAAAGCTCGGCCTCCGTCACCTGGATTAACGTCAGTTCTGAGCCACCACTCGCGCGGCGAAACGTTTCCCGGAGTTGCGAAACGGTGAAGTTCGTGTCGGCGAAAGCGGCTTCGTGAAATAGAAACACGTTCTCGTTTCCGACCGAAATCACATCGTTGTGAAATACGCCCGCGTCGATCGCGGCCGGGTTCTGCTGCGCGAACACCACCGCTGTATGCGAAATTCCATGACGCCGGGAAATCTCGACGAATGACTCCCGCGCCTGGCGCGCAGGAAATTTCTTCGGCTGCGCGAGATGAGTGTCGGCAGTCGAGTAGCCGTAGACAAAAAAATGCAATCCAGCCGCGCCATGGCTCGGGCAGAGTCGCGTGTGATTGGCCGCTCCTTCATCGCCGCCGTGAGCTCTCGCGTCGACCGGTGCGTGGATGGCGAATTGCTCCTGGCTCGGAAAAATCGCGCGCAGGATCCGCTGTGTCTGCGGCGGCTCGATCGATCGATGAAATTTCGCCGCGAGGTTTGCGGGTGTGAAATGCACCCGATGGTCCGCGGCATCGGCGCTGGGTGTGACCGTGGCGGCGTTCGCGACCCACATGCTGGACGCGGAGCTTACGGCGCGAACGTCCTCGGGAAATGCCTTCGCCGCTTGCAGGAGCACGTCGAGGTCATTGCCGCGCAGGCCGCGGCGACGAAGCGCCTCGATATCGGGCCGTGCATGCGGCGGCAGCACGGCCTGAGACACGCCAAGATCGTGAAGAAATTTCATCTTGGCCAAACCCTGCAAAGCCGCCGCGCGCGGATTCGATTTGTCGCCCCGGTGCGCAGTCGACGCGACGTTGCCGCGCGAAAGTCCCGCAAAGGTATGGGTCGGCCCGACCAAACCATCGAAATTGATTTCTCTCACCTCATTCATGCCGCCTCCGTTCAACGCTCTTTCAGTCCTCGCCCGTCCCTAGTCCTGGCAGCTTGCGCGGAGCTTCGAGCGTGGCCTGTTCGATGCTCGCGATCGGGTAGGCGCAATAATCGGCAGCGAAATAGGCGCTGGGCCGATGATTTCCGCTGAGCCCAACACCTCCAAACGGAGCGCGGCTGCTGGCGCCGGTGAGCGGTTGATTCCAGTTCACGATTCCCGCGCGAACGCTTTCGAAGAAGCGCGCGTACAAATCTTTCGAGTCGGAGACGAGGCCTGCCGCCAGGCCAAATTGAGTTGCGTTCGCTTCTTCGATCGCGGCGTCGAAATTCGGCACGCGAATGACTTGGAGCAGCGGGCCGAAGAGCTCCTCGTCCTCGCGTAGCGAAACTCTGGATACGTCGAGGATGCCTGGCGAAAGGAGCCCGCTGCCGGTTTTCAACGCGCGCATTTCCAGCAGCGGCCTGGCGCCGCGTTCGAGAAGGTTGCGCTGCGAAGTCAGGAGGCGCTCGGCCACGAATGCGCTCACGACCGGACCCATGAATGGCTCGGGCCGGTCGTCGTGCGGACCGACGCGAATGGATTTGGCGAGTTTCAGCAGCTCATCAAGCAGCGCATCGCCCGCCGCGCCGTCTTCGATGATCAACCGTCGCGCGCAGGTGCAGCGCTGACCTGCGCCGAGAAAAGCGGATTGAGCGACGATCAGCGCGGCGGCCTGCCGGTCCTTGGCTTCCCAGACGACGAGCGGATTGTTGCCGCCCATTTCGAGCGCGAGAATCTTGTGCGGCATGCTCGCGAATTGCGCGGCCAGAGACTGACCGGCGCGGGCGCTGCCGGTGAAGAGCAGGCCATCGATCGCGGGATTGCCGGCGAGCGCGGCGCCGACCTCGCGCGCGCCTTGCAGAATTTGCAGCACGTTTTCCGGCAATCCCGCCTCGCGCCACGCGGCGTGCATGAGTTCGGCGACGCCCGGCGCGTATTCAGAAGGTTTATACACGACGACATTTCCGGCGAGCAGCGCGGGCACGATGTGGCCGTTGGGCAGGTGGCCGGGGAAATTAAAAGGACCGAGCACCGCCAGCACACCATGCGGCTTGAAGCGAGTCACCGCCGCACCCGCTCGAAATTCCCCGGTGCGTTTGGCGTGTGCGTCGATGGAGATTTCGATTTTGCCGATCATCGATTGCACCTCGGTTTGTGCTTCCCAATCGGGCTTGCCGATTTCGCGGCTGATCATTTCGCCGAGAGCGCCACGCCCTCGCTCCAGCGCTTTGGCGTAGCGTCGCAATATCTCGCAGCGCTCCGAGAGGGGAGTCCCCGCCCACGCGGGAAACACTTTTCGCGCCGTCGTGAGAGCCGTCGCCACATCCTCGACTGTCGCCGCCGGGCCGGTCCAAACCGTGTCACCGGTCGCGGGATCGACGGAACTGAAAGCGACGCGAGTCATGGCGGAATTACCGGATCGAAGAAGCCAGGAGTTTGTCACCGATGCGCAGCTTGAGCAGCTCCGCGGTTTTTTCGTCCACCAAGGCCTGGCCCTCGCGCTCGATCGCACCGGCCTGGGTCGCGCGAAAATCAAGCCGTGGCGTGGCCAGCAAAAGGAGCGAGTCTGCCGGCACGGCCGGCACGATCTCCTCGACGAGAAGGGTGCGAGCCGCGCGAATGACGCGCAGATCAGAGACCTTTGCGCGCAATTGCGGACCAGCGTCGAAGATGTCGACTTCGTCTGTTTCCTGGAACCCCTCGGCCTTGAGCAGCGCCAACGCCGGTTCGGTTTCGTGATGAACTTTCCCGATCACCGCCTGGACCTCCGGCGCGAGGAGCGGAAGGTAGATCGGATTTCTCGGCATCAAGTCCGCGATAAATTGTTTGTTGCCCAAGCCCGTCAGCCGGTCGGCGGCGAAAAAATCCGAGCCGAAAAAATGCCGGCCAACGGCCTCCCAGAATGGCGATTTTCCCTGCTGATCGACGTAGCCGCGCAATTCGGCGATGACGGTCGGATCGAAGCGTTTCGGATACGTCGCCATGAAGAGAAAACGCGAAAGCGAGAGCATCCGGCCGAGCCCTCCACGTCTGTAGTGCGGACGCAAATACAGCGCGCCGATTTCGCTCGGGCCCTGGTGCACTTCCTTCAAGTGCAGCACGCCGATCTCGCGCGTGATGTTGAGCGGAGGATGGGAAAAAATCTCCTTCGCGATGCGGTAACTGTAGAACGGTTCGAAGCCGCCGACACGGGCAGCGAGGCCGCTCGTGCCGACAATCTCGCCCGTTTCGGTATTCTCCAGAACGAAGAGGTAATATTCGCCGCCGGCCTTTTTCACCCGCGGCGAAAAAGCCCGCAGCGAATCGTTGATCCGATCCTCGAGAAAAACCTCGTCGGCCGGCAACGTCGTGAGACTTCCCTGAATGGAGCGCGCCAGCGCGACCAACGCGGACAAATCCTTCTCGGCGATGGGACGAAACAGGAACATGCGGCAAAAACCGAACTAGGACGTGGGCAATTGAATTTCGCCGGCGGCCAGCCGGTGCAGGAAATACGCGGCGACTTGGGCGCGGCTCACCAGAGACGTTAGGCGAACGTATTCGTTCGGCGAATGCAGTTCGCCGCCGACCGGCCCGAGGCCGTCGAGTGTGGGCAGTCCGACGGCGGCGAGGAGATTTCCGTCGGAGCCACCACCGACATCCTGCCAGCAAAGTTTTTCGCCGAACGCGCCGGCAGATTGTTGCCAGGCGCCGAAAAGAGATTCGTCGAAGGCCGTGATCTCCTTTGGTGGACGATTGAACTGGCCAATGATTTCGAGTGAGAAGCCCTCGCGCGCATTGATCGGAGCAGCGGCCTCGCGCAGCTGCTGGAGAACGGTTTCTCCATCGTTGGCGCGAGCGACGCGGATATTGATCTGCGCTTCGGCCAAATCCGGCACGATGTTGGGCGCGGCGCCACCGGAGATGAGGCCGACGTTGAGCAGAATATCGGGAATATTTTTCGCGAGCGCGTCGGCTCGAGGTAGATACTCGGCGAGAGCCAGAATGGCGTTGCGGCCGGTTTCAGGAGCGCGGCCGGCATGAGCGGAACGGCCGCGGCAACGCGCGGTGAAGATGCCAGTGCCCATGCGCGCGCGGACGAGATTTCCATTTTCACGCGCGGGCTCGAAGACCAGGGCAAAGGCGTGGCGCGGAGCTGCCTCCTCCAATAGAGCGCGCGAACCAACCGAGCCGATTTCTTCGTCGGGCGTGAGAATGATTTCGCCTCCGATGCGTTCGGCGTGCGGAGTCCGCGCGAAGGACTGCAGTGCTGTCAGCATGACGAGCAGACCACCTTTCATGTCAGCTACGCCGGGGCCGCGGAGCAGTTTGTTGTCCAAAACCTGGCAGCGTTGAAACGGGTGGTCTCCTCCGTAGACCGTGTCGTAGTGGCCGCTGAAAAGGATCTGCCGGGGCGCCTCCGGGCTGAAGCGGATGCGCAAAGCTCGGGCTCGAGTGTCGGGAAGCGCGATGGACGTGACCTCGCCGACCGCGGCGAAATCCGTGGCGAGCAGATCGTGCATTTTTGCCAGCCCCGCGAAATTGTTGCTCCCGGAATTCTGATTCGCCCAGTGGATGAGATGATCACGAAGCGCTTCGGCGCGCTGGCTGATCTCTTGGATCGAAGCGGGTACCGGCATGGAAAAAAATTAGGCCCAAGTGGGACCAATGCAAATTTGGCCCACGAATCACACGAACGACACGAAATCGATTCGCGGAATTTTTTCCCACGGAATACACGGAAGACACGGAAAAGAAGAATTCGGACTGCTGGAATGGAATGGTTTTATTCCGTGTCTTCCGTGCATTCCGTGGGAAAAATCGAGAAATGGATTTCGTGTTCTTCGTGTGATTCGTGGGCACAAAAAACCCCGGCCTTTTGAGCCGGGGTTAAGCGATGATGCGGTGGTGGTGTTGATTATTCGAAAGCGGTGCCGAACCACTTTTGGTAGAGCGGTCCGAGAACAGGCGTGGGCTTCATCTCGCCACCCGCGGCGGCGATGATGCCCATGACCCAGAGCACAAAGACGCCGAGATACATGGCGAGGATGACGAGCCAGCCGAGGATGGGAATGAAGGCCAATACGATGGCTGCAACCCAGCAGGCAATGCCGGTCAAGAACAGGCCGAGAGATTGACGAAGGTGATAGGCACCGAGCTTTGTCTTTTTATTTCCGTGAAGAATGATGGCTATAATGAAGCCGATCAGGGTCAGATAACCGACGATCGCGACAGTCTTGTCTTCACCGGTGGAGGAAGCAGGAGGCTGCGCGGCAGCTGGCGGCGGGGGAGGTACGGTATCCATGTTGTTGTTACAAGTGGAGGAGGCACAAACAGGCTGTTACCCTTCGAGGACAGGGTCAACGCTCGGGTTGTCGGCGAGCCCTGACGTGCGGGTCAGTTATGCCCCGGTTTGAATCCGGATTGTAGTATTTTTGTGATACGCGGCCTAAAATTCCTATTGGTTTAAGCCGCATTCGAGGTCTTCCCTTTTGCGATGGACGAAACAACTCCTGCCGGCATCGCTGCTGGCTTTGTCAAGATGGGCCTCGAGTCGGCGAGCCGGCACATATTTTTGTGCGTGGGGCCGGATTGCTGCGCGACAGAGCAAGGCTTGGAAGTTTGGGAGTATCTGAAAGCTGCACTCAAGCAGCGGGGACTGCCAGTGATGCGTACGAAGGCGGCGTGTTTTCGCGTCTGTGTCGGAGGTCCGTGGATGGTGGTTTATCCGGAAGGCGTTTGGTATGGCGGCCTGACGAACGAGCGTTGCGAGCGCATCGTGCAAGAGCACCTCGTCGGCGGAAAACCCGTCGAGGAATTTATCGTGCGGGTTCATCCGCTCGGGTGAGCGATCGGGTCGGATTTGGGGCCGCAAAGAGGCACAGCGCGGTGTAGACGCAACCAAAGGCGCAGGGGTTTGCCACGGTGAGTTTTTGTAGCCGCGAAGAGGCTCAAGAAGCGCAAAGAGGATTTCGGGTTTGCGGCGTTGCTCGCAACGGATGCTGCAAAACGCGGTTGGAGTATTGGTTTGTAACTCCAAACCAAAAGACCAGCCCGCTCTCGAGCGACGAATGTCTGAGCCGCGTCGGCCTGACAAAAATCCTCTTTCCGTATCTTGAGCCTTTTTGCGGCTAAAAACTCACCGTCGCCAAACCCTGCGGCTTTGGTATCGGCCGAAAGGTCGGTAGACAAAAGTGGCGGTTCGGATATCGATGGTGGCCTCGCCCACTCAAACGAGATGGTGGAACCACCTCACGACTTCTCCGCAACCGCGCCCGCGTCTGTCCTGCAAGACGCCGCGTGGAATCAGACGACGCTCACGATGTACCGCGACAATCCGTTCCGGGCACTCGGGGCGTCGGTGCTGTCGCATAATCGCGAGGTGATGAAGCGCGGCGACGAACTCCGCCTGGCGGTGCGGCTCGGATTGCCGACGGCGAATTGGGCGTTCGCGCCGAGCGTGCCGGCATTGGGCGAGACGACACGCACCGCCTTGCAGATTTTGCAGGAGGCGCCGCGGCGTCTGGTCGCGGAGTTTTTTTGGTTTTGGCCCGAGAGTTATCCCAACGCCGCGCCCGACGTGGCGCTGGATCATCTGGCGCGCGGAGATTCCGCGGCGGCCATTGCCGAATGGGCTTCGAAAAAAAGCGCGGATAACGTCGGCGTGCTGCACAATCTCGCCGTTTACCACCACCTGATGGCGCTCGAGCAGGAGCAGGCGGACACGCAGCTTCCGCGAGAAGATCTCTCAGCCTGGTGGGGCGCGGCGCTGCGCTACTGGGCACTGATCGCGGACAACGACGAGCTGTGGCAACGCGTCGAAGCCCGCGTCGCGGCGCTCGACGACGCGCAACTTCCGCCCGGCAGCGCGGCGGTTCTGCGGAAGCTTCTGCCTCATCTGCTCGGTTCGATCCAGGCGCGCCTGGCGCTGAAATACGCCGAGGCGCGCAAAGCGCTCTCCGCCGCCGAGCACGTCGCGCTGCTCGGCCAAATTCACGATCAACCGGCGGACGCGCGCCGCGCGCTCGAGCAAGCTGTTCGGCCGGTCTTGCAGCGCTTGAACGCGCGTCTCGAGCAGGCCTGGAAACCGCTGAAATCCGATGCGCTCGAGGCCATCAAACACGCCGGCGAGCTGGTCGAAAACTGCCTGCCCGATATCCATCTTCTGAATACGCTGTGCGAAGCGGAGTCCGAACTCTGCGTCGAGGCGACAACCCGTTTCGCCAATCGAGTCGCCGAGGAACTGCATGCGTCCCGGCTAAACTCCAGTCATGCCGGCGAGGCGCTGGCCCCGCTTGCCTACGTGCTCTCGCTGCCGTTGAGCCGTGAAACGCACGCGCGAGTGCAGCGCGTTTTCGATGAGATTCTGGAAAATAGTCTGAACTCGCTTTCGAGCGGCAAAGAAGGCGAGCCGACCTATGCGCGTCTCTTCCACGTGCTTTCCGAACAAATCGTGCCGCGATTTTTCAGCCTGAATGTCGGAGCGGTTTCACAGCGTGAGTGCGGCGAAGTGCTCGCGAACTTGCTCCGGCGAGTCGCGCGCGATGCTCTCAATGAACGCGACGACGTCGAATTCGCGCTGCACGCGTACAAGAGCTTGCTGCTGCTGCCCTGCGAGCAATCCGTCTGGAGCAAGCGCGAGGCGGAGAAGGAAGCGTTCCAACGCACGGTCGACTTGCGCCGGCAGAAGGAAGTTCGCCTGCACTTTGGAGAGGACGAACTGCGCGTATTTGGCCGCGGCATCGTATGGAAAGGAAAATTTTTCGCCGTCGAAGATATCTTGGCTGTGCGGCTTGGGCGTCGCGCCGCCGCCTCTTCGGGACCAGCTCGCGAGTCTTACGTCGTGGCCTGGCGGTCTCCAGAAGGTGAATACGTTCTGGATCAGGCGCAGGTGTTTGCCGATGAGGTGAAAGCGCCCGAGCTTTACGCGAAGATCGCGGACGCCCTGATGTTTTTCGTCGTGCCTCAACTGGCGTCGCGGCTCGCGGCCGCGATTCAGTCGGGCGAAGCGCTCGATTTGAACGGCACTGGCGTGACGCGCGAGGGCGTCTGGCTCGAGACGGGCACGCGCCTATTCAAACGTGAGGAGCGCGTCCCGCTTCAGAAAGTGACGCATCGCGTCGAAGAGGGATTCATGATCATGGCGAGCGTGGAAAATCCAAAATTGCAGACCAGACATGCGGTCGCGGAAACGTGGAACGCCGTGGTGATGGGCGACGTGATCGAAGCCTTGACCAAGCAGGCTTCCGCCGGATCGTGATCGCTACCTCATGGCGTCCCCTAGCTTTCTCGATCTGTTGCTGGCTCGTGATCCTCGCCGCCTTGTACGATTTCCGGATATTCCTCTCGACGCTGCGCTAGCCGAGCTTCGCTTGCTCCAGGAAAAAGCCGCTCGAGGCGAAACGCGGAATTCCGCGCCGCCGATTTCCGCGAGCACGGCGCCGATCTCGACTCCCGCAGCGGCGGCGACGCCTGCGTCGGCTGCGCTCGCCAATGAAAGCATCGACGCGGGTCTGTGCGCGCTGGCGACACATGTCTGGCGCACGAAGGGAAAACTGGTCGACCCGGATAGCGGCGAGCCGAAGGAGGAAACGCGGCGCGTTTATCGGCACGTCGAGGCGGCGCTGGAGAGTTTCACTCAGATGGGCGTGACGCTGACGGACTGGATCGGCCAACCCTATGATCCGGGATTGCCCGTGAAGGTGCTGACGTTTCAGCCGACCGAAGGTATCACGCGCGACACGATCGTGGAAGCGGTTCGCCCGACGGTCGTGTGGAAGGATCGTTTGCTGCAGCTTGGCGAAGTCGTGGTCGGCATCCCGCCCAATTCGGAGAAAGCGTCGTGAGTCGGAGCACCATCGATTACGGTATTGATTTAGGCACTACAAACAGCGCCGTCGCGGTGCTCTCGGGGACGGGCACGGAAATCATCAAGAACAACGTCGATTCCGATGTGACGCCCTCGGCGGTTTATATCAATCGCTCGGGCAACTTGTGGGTCGGGCAGAGCGCGCGCTCCAAGTTCGCGGACGAGCGGGCGGAGGACGATGTCGTTCTGGAGTTCAAGCGACGCATGGGGACCGGCTTCGAATACAAATTTCGCGCAAGCGGGCGGCGCCTCACGCCGGAGGATTTGTCGGCGGAGATTTTGAAATCGCTCCGCGCCGACGTTTCGCAGAAACGCGGCGAAGATATTTTTTCCGCGGTGGTGACGGTGCCGGCGGCGTTTGAGCTGCATCAGTGCGAGGCGACGAAGCGTGCCGCGGAACTCGCCGGTTTGCGTTCGTGCGTGTTGCTGCAGGAACCCGTGGCGGCGGCGCTGGCCTACGGCTACCAGAAGTTCGACTCAAAGGCGTACTGGCTCGTTTTCGATTTCGGTGGAGGGACGTTCGACGCGGCACTGATTCGCGCGGATGAAGCCGGCATGGTCGTGGCCAATCACGGCGGAGACAATTTTCTCGGCGGGTCCGATATCGATTGGGCGATTGTCGACCTGATCCTCGCGCCGCGCGTGATGAAGGAATTCGGGCTGTCGGAATTCAAACGCGGCGACGAGCGTTTCAAATACGATTTCCTGCGACTCAAGTCGGCAGCGGAAACGGCCAAGGTCGAAATCTCGCGCAAACAAAGCACGTTTCTCGAGGCGACCCTGCGGCGCGTCGCCGGCGACACGGTCACTTTCGAAACCGAAGTCACGCGCGAGGACATCGCGCTCGCGGCGCAACCGATCATCGCCAAAGCCGTTTCGATCGCGCGAAAAGTTTTGTCGGAAAAAGGTCTCACACCCTCGGCCGTGGAGAAACTGGTCTTCGTCGGTGGACCGACCCTGGCGCCATATTTTCGCGAGGCGGTGAAAGACGCGCTCGGGATCGAATTTGATTTGTCGGTGGATCCGATGACCGTTGTCGCTCGGGGAGCAGCGATTTTCGCTGGCACGCAGAAGATGGCGCCGGTGACTCGGACGCAATCGGGGCTGGCGCTTTTCGAGATCGATCTGGTGCACAAGCCGGTAGGCGCTGATCCCGAGCCGTTGATCGGCGGCAAAGTCAGCGCGCCCGACGGCACGAGCCTGGCCGGTTACACGGTGGAGATTGCGAATCCGTTGACGCGCTGGCGAAGCGGCAAAGTGCTGCTGCAGGAAAACGGCGCGTTTCAAATCACGGCGCGCGCCCAACGCGGCGTGCAAAACGTATTCGAAATCGAACTACGCACGCCGCTGGGCACGCACTGCGAATGCAGCCCGAAGGAATTCAAATACACCGTTGGCATGGTCGTGGAAGAGCAGCCCATCATCAACAACATGGGCGTCGCTACGGCCGACAACAAAGTAGGCCTGCATTTCGCGAAGGGCCACGGACTGCCAGCCAAGTACACGCGGTCGTACCGCACGTCCGCCGGGCTGCGCCAGGGGCAGTCCGGCAGCGTGATTCGCATTCCCATCATCGAGGGCAACCGCCCTCTGGCTGACCGCAATGTACTGATCGGCACGCTGGAAATCAGCGCGGCGGAGGTGAAACGGGATTTGCCGGCGGGAACGGAAATCGAAGTGACGCTGCAGATGGACGCTTCGCGCATCCTGACCGTGCTGGCTTACGTGCCTTTGCTGGACGAAGAATTTCCCGCGAAGATCGAACTCGGTGGAAGGCACCGGCAGCCCAATGTGGAGGTGTTGCGCGCGGATTTGGAAAAGGAGAAGGCGCGTTTGCAGAAGCTGCGAATGACGGCGCTGACGGAAGAAGCCGGGCCTGCGATCGAGGCGTTGCGCGCGGCGGAAGCCCTGCCGGCGTTTGCCGAAATCGAAGCGAAACTGAGCCACAATGCAGTGGACTTCGACACGTTGTTGCGCACGGAACGCGAGTTGCTCGATCTCAAGGTGAAGCTTGACGAAGTGGCGGGGCAAATCGCCTGGCCGGCTGCGGTGAAGGAAATTGAGGATTGGCTGAACGATCTGGAAGAAATGGTTTCACGCAGCGGCACACCCGAGGAGAAAACGCGGGCCAAGACGCTGCGCGAGCAGGTGAAAGCGATCGTGGCCCAGCAAAACCGCGAGCGCCTGAAACAGAAACGCGAGGAAGTCGCGGATGCGTATTCCGCCATTCTGTATCGACAAAGTTCATACTGGATCGAGCACTTCGAAGGCCTGGCGGAGAGCCGCGCGCAGATGAAGGATCCTGAAGCGGCGGAACGCTTGATCGAAGCAGGTCGTCAGCGCGTGAAGGACAACCAGCTCGCCGAGCTGAAGGAAGTGGTTTTCAAGCTGCAGGATCTCCTGCCGCGAAACGGCCTCGAGGATCTTTCCCGCGGCTATGGTTCGAGTGTGATGAGCTAGTGTAGTGCCATGGACAATACATCGGGCGAATCGATTTCAGTGAGTCTGCGCATGTCGAAGGCGATGGCGCTCGCGCGAGCGGGGCGCCTCTCGGAAGCGCAGAAGGTGGTGGCCGACGAGCGCACCATTCCGGACGACATGCTTGCCTTGCACGCGCTGGCGGCGCTGGTGACGAGCGAAGGCGATTATCTCCGCGCGTTGAAATTGTGGGAGCTGGTTTTGCAGCGCGACCCCGCGCACGCGGAGGCGAAACGCATGATCGCGGCGATCGAGCTTTGGATCATGCGCCCGAGTTGGTATCGCTATCTGCCGTGGCTCGGGGCCGCTGCCGCGCTGCTCGTGATCGCGCTGGTTTTCGTCGTGGCCACAGGAGGACCGGCCAGGTCGCTGCCTGCCGATAAGCCGGCGATCACGAATTCGAGCGAGGTCTCGCCCGTGCAACGCACCCCCGGAAATTTGCCCGCCGGGATCAATGCTGTCGGGCCTTCCGAGCCGCAATATCAAACCCCCACGCCCACGCCTTTGCCTCCGGTGACTTTCAATTTGAACACCGGCGCCGCGAAAAAGCGGCGGTGATTGGCGTGCTGCGGCGGTGTGATTTTTTTGGCCGCGAAGAGGCATAGCGCGGCGAAGCTGCAACCAAAGCTCAAGCGAGCGGCGCGCTAAGAAAGAAGTAAGAATGCAGAATGATGAATGTCTGAGGACCGGCTCTGAAGGTAGGGCGAGACCTCTGGGCGAGCCGTGACGTTTATCTTGCGTCTGGTGTTATTTGGCGGGACGGCCTCAGAGGGTAGGGCGAGTGGTCCCTCGCGAGCCGCAACCGTTTCGCCTAACCTCCAGGATGAGCCACGTCACGCGCGGCTCGCTAGGGACAGCTCGCCCTACCTCTGAGACAATTCGTCTTAGATAACGCGAAATGTGGAATGTGCGTTGCGGCTCGCCCTGAGGTCTCGCCCTACCCTCGGAAGTCGGCATCCATTCGTACCAAAATCCTCGCGGAATTGTGCGATTCAGCACGACAGCAGTACAAAAATCGCAAAGAGGATTTTGGGTTCGAGAAAGTCGCTCAGACATCCTGAACCCAAATGTGGTCTTGTTGTGTTTGTTGCCTCAAACCTCCGCATTCCCGGCACCTCAGAACTCCGAAGGTTTGAAACCCTAAATCAATTCAGAGTCCGCGGTTGAGTTTAGGATGTCTGAACAACTCAGCCTACCAACCATCCTCTTTGCGACTTTTGTGCCTTTTCGCGGCTAAAAAAGAATTCCGCTGCGACGCGGCTCAACGGGCTAGCCAGTTTTGGAGGTCTTCGTCGGTGGCGATGTTTTCGCCGAATTGGTATTCGGGGGCGAGGAGGGAAGCGTAGGCGGTTTCGGCGAAGCGGCGGCAGTGGAGGAGAACTCGACCGGACTGGCCGGGGGCGCGGACGAGGCGGCCGAGAGCCTGGTTCACTTTCTGGATGCCAGGTACTTGATAGACTCGCCGGAAGGCGGCTTCGCGGCTGTGCGTGCCGGAGAGCGCGGCGAGGCGCGCGCGTTGCACCGCGTTCACTTCGGGCAGCGCCGGACCCACGACGATCGCTCCGCCGATTTTGCCGCCGAGAAAGTCCACGCCCTCGGCGAAACTGCTGCCCAGGACGAGAAACATCGCGTCGGCCAGCGCGAGCGTTTCCTCGGCCCAGGCGCGTTGCGCGGCGAGGTCGGGCAAACGCGGTTGTAGTGCCACGCGCACTACAGAACCGCTTTCCGCCATTTGCCGCTGCACGGCCTCGGCATAGCTGTAGCTCGGAAAAAAGACTGTGATGCAGTTAGTCAGATCGGGATGCAATTTCGGCCGATCCACCCGCTGCCAGGATTCACTGAACGCTTCGATCGTCCGCGCCGTCACGGGCAACGAGCGCATGCGTTGCTGATAGCTCGTGTCGACCCGCAGATCGATTCCGACATTGTAGGCGCCCTCGCGCCAAGGCGTGGCAGCGCGCACGACGGCCGGCTCGGCTGCATCGCGCGCTTCACGCAACTCGAGCAGGTCCGCGCCCGACGAGAGATGTTTGAAAAGCTTTTTGGTGTCGCGCTTGTTCAGTCCGCCGAGTCGCGCGGTCGGAGTTTCGACGGGACGACGTTCCGGTTTCGCCGTTTCCAAGCCGCAGGCCTCGACGAACAGATTTGGCGGACCAAGCGTCGCTGTAGCCAAAATCGCACTACCAAAAGAACGCAGCGCTGGACCAATCACCGCAGCCGCGTCCAGGCAGGTGACGAGCAACTCGCCCGCGCGCGGCGTCCACCAGAGCCGCGGCAAATCGGTTTCCAGATAATTGAGGAACGACGGAATTTGCCAGATCAGCTCGGTGGCCTGCGGACCGAGTTCCACGTAGTCTGGCGGCACGACGCCGAGCTGCTTCGCGATTTGCTCGAGCAGATGGCGCGCATCGTCCTCCTGATCCGGCGACAGCGCGTCCGATGGCTTCAATTGCGTGAGAAAATGCGTCCAGTGATCCCAGGCGAGACTCAGCGGCGCGAAAGACCGGAGGCGCGCGAGATTTTCTCCGACGAAGCACGCGTCGGCGGCGTTGAAACCTTGGGAGTATGCATCGGCCACACGCGTCGGCAAATTGTGCGCCTCATCGACGATCAAAAGCGTGCGCGCCGGATCGAAGCCCGGTTGATCGTAGAAGAGTCCGCGACTGCCGGGAGCGAAAACGTAGTTGTAGTCGCCGATCCAAACATCGTTGAACGCGAGCGAAGTGCGCGTGATTTCGTAAGGGCAGATGCCTGCCGCGCTGCCGGCGAGGCGAAGATCTTCGATCGTGCGCGGCTCGTTTTCGAAGAGATAAAAGCGCGAGAGTCCGCTGCGCGCCCAGCGCGTTTCCACATCGTGGAGATGACGGCACACGTCGCGGACGCATTGAAACGTGTCGTTGATGCAGTGCTCGCGTTTGTTGCGCACGTGCCAGACGGCGATGCCGGATTGCGCCGCGGACGCGGAAACCGCGGCGGCTCCCGCGCCAGAGTTTGCCGGGCGAAAATCAGAACTCGTCATGCCGCGGAGCTGATGCACGACCTGTAGTTGCCCCGTGGCTTTGCTGGTGAGATAGAGCACGCGTTCGAACCGGCCGGAACGAAGCTGATGTAACGCGCATTCGAGCAGCGCGCCGGTTTTGCCGAAACCCGTCGGCGCCTCGAGCATGACAATCGGATGTTCGCCGAGAGCCTTGCGCAAATCGTCCTGGATCGATTCCTGGCCGGGACGGAGCGTGGTGAAGGCAGAACGAAAATTTAGCGCGCGGAGTCGCTCGCGAGCTCGCTGACGCGCGTCGAGGAATTCCGTCAACCGCTCGAGTTGAACCTGAAAACCTTGTTCATCGGCGGCGGTGACGGGAATCGCTTGGGTGAGACCGCTGCCGACCTCGACGAAAACGAGTTCGCCGTGGACCGGCGTTGTCGCGTCGAGCGCGGGATGAATGGGCGCGATGAGCCGGGAAAGCGCGAGATACGTCGCAAGCTGGGCGAAGTAACTCGGGTATTCGGCACGGAGTTCTTCTTCGGCCGCGGGCAGGGCGCGCGTAACGGTTTTGACTTCGCGCAATTTTGCCGCGGGTCGCGGCTCGTTTGGCCGTGGCTCACTTGTGAGGTTAGGTGGAACGAGTTGATCAATCCGGCCGGAGAGCGAAATCCGCCAGCCGCGATGGACGACCTCGGCGGTGATGGGAATTTCGAACAGCGCGGTGGGCTGTTCGCTCGTGAGCTGCGTGCGCAGTTCGTTGTGCCAGTGGGTGCCCAACTGTGCGCGCCACAGACCTTGCGCGCCTTCGCCGCTCTCACGTGGACCAATCTGAAAATCGGCCAACTCGCCGACGCTGAGACGCGCCGTTTTATTTTCGACGGAGAACTCCACGGTCAGAGGCGAACGATTGCGATCCCTGCGAAATCGAGGAGTCGCGGCTGGAGGCTGGCGAGCACGGCGAGCATCAATCCAGCAAGATCTCCGTGTTGCCGCGAAGGTACTCTTCCAGACGGCGGAGAAGGCGGGCGACGTCCTTCGGTTCGGCGATTTGCCCCGCGAGAGGTTGGTTCAGCAAAGTGGCGAGCATGGTGCGGTCGGAAAGGGTCTGCGCGGGAACCCACTCTTGTTTCAGCGGGTAGCCTTCATCGCGGCAGAATCGGTAGAGAGATTTTAAATAAACAATATCGGGCCGCGTCGTCGTCGCAAACGCCGCGAAGGCCTGACCGAGAAGTTCATAAACGCTCGTCCGGCTTTCCTCCGGCACCGGGTTTTTGCTGACCATCGAAGCGAAAGCCGACGCGCGAAGAAGACCGTCGTACGTGCGACCAATGTCGGTGTGCCGAGTGAGCAGGCGAGCTTCCTTGATGAACTGCGCTTGCCCGGTCGGAGGAGCTTCGAGCATCAGAGACGCCTCGTCGAAGAGATCGAGCGCGGTGCTGATGGATTTTTTGGAGACGCGCTGGATGGCGAGCGTCGCGCCGTGTTCCGCCGAAAAAACGGTTAACGTCTGATGTGAGTCACTGGGCAACCGCTTGATCAGCACCCAAGCGTTTGCCTGATAAACCGGCCCGGCCATCGCGTGACTACGAGCGAATCCCTGTCGCGGTTGGGGCGGGGGATGGCGTGGAGGTCCATGCAGGCGTCACCGCGCCGCCCGAGATGACCATTTTCATTCCATCGCCGACGGACATGTCCAATTCCGTGATCTGTTCCTTGGGCAGAAGGAGCAGGAAACCGCTGGTCGGGTTCGGGCTCGTTGGGACGAAAACCGTCCAGAGTTCGGCGCCGGCGCGGGCTTGCACCTCGCCCTGCGTTTTGTTGGTCAGAAAACCGATCGAGTAGACACCCGGCCGCGGAAATTCGACAAGCACGACTTTACTGAAAAGCTGGCGATGCTGCGCGCTGAAGGTGGAGACGATCTGCTTGACCGTATTGTAGACGTTGCTGACGCCCGGGATGGTGAGAATGAAGCGCTCGGCCAATCCGCCGAAATATTTGCCGAGGACGTAGCGGGAAATGTAGCCGAGCAGCGTGACGATCACGACCACGACGAGCGTCACCAAAATATTCCAGAGGATGTCGTAGTCGCGCCAGGCTTCAGGCAGGAAAGGAATCAGGTAGGGGCGAAAGCCGCCGCCGACTTTTTCAAACAGCGCGGAGAAAACGATCCAGGTGATCGTCAACGGCGCGAGCATGACCAACCCCGAAAGGAAGGCATTGCGCAGCGAGATCACGCGAGAGGACGGTTCGTCGGCCATAGCGGTTCAGTAAGCCAGAACCGCGTCCGCGCAGGAACAAAAAACTATTTTACCCACGAATCACACGAAGCACACCAAACCTAAGGCGTTTCTTGCCACGGAATACACGGAAAGCACGGAAGGAATAATTCAGAAATCAGAACCAAATTTCGGATTCAAAATTCATTTCCGTGTTTTCCGTGCATTCGGTGGGAAAAATGATTCGGACGTTTCGTGTGGTTCGTGTGATTCGTGGGCAAAAAATTCCCACGTCGGCGCAGCCGTTCGCTTGTTTCTACTTCGAGGCGGGGACCTCGTGCACGTCGAGCATCACCAGGCCGGAGTCTTGGCCGATGCCGGAGACCTGGGCGGTGTAGGTGCCGGCTTTTAGGGTCAGCAACAAAACAGCGTCCGCGCCGCCACGCTTCAGCGGAAAAGCCCCCGTCGCCAGCGTGGCCTTCGCGATTTCCAGCGGATCTGTCGTGGAATGTTGGATACGCTCGCCGCTCGAATCGAAAACGGCGAGCTGCGGAGCCTTGATGTAACCATTCACACCGAAATCTTCCAAGGTCGGTCCGACCGCGCGAATGAGGACCTGCCTCGTCGCAGTCGGATCGCCATCCGTCTCGCCGATCGCGAAGCCGGCAACGAGCGACTGAGCTCCCGCGCCGGCGTAACCGCGCGTCGTGAACGTGTGAAGGCGTCCGCCGGAGGAAGCGGCCGGAGCGACGTTGAGCACGACTTCCTGCGAAGCGCTGGACTCGTCGCTGACATAGCCGACGCGATAACGGCCGGCGTCGCGCTTCGTGACGGAGTCGATGATGAGCACCCGGCCATCGCCGGTCGGAACCGGGTCGCCGTTCTTGTACCAAACATTGCCCGAGAGGACAGGCACCATCAGCACCACGCGTTCTCCCTCGGGCACCGTGACTTGCTGCACGTCGAAGACGCTCGAGGCGCTGGTTTTGTTCAGCAGGATTTTCGTTTCGCCAAGCGATGACGCGGCCGAGGCGGCGAGGAGAAATAGGAACGACGCGAAACGCATGGGATGGGTCGAAACTAGGACCAAGAAAGCGAAGGTCAGTGTCGCGACTCCAGCGAAAAAACCGGCAGCGCCTTGGCCTGCTTCAGCAGGGTCATCGCGCGCTTTTCGGCGGCGCGCATCAGCCGTTTTTTCGCTGGCACGAGGTCGTCGTAGCCCGCGAGGTGCAACCAGCCGTGCACGACATAGAGCGTGAGTTCTTCCGAGAAATTCCGGTCGTGCTGCGCGGCGTAGGTTTTCGCGGTGTCGGCGGACACGCACACTTCGCCGCCGCTGCCGAGGGCGGCGTTACCCTCGAAAGTGATGACGTCGGTCGTCGTTGGATCGGCCAGAAAATCCTGATGAATACGTGCCAGCGCCGGATCGGTCAGGAACGCGAGCGATAATTCACCCGCCGGGCACCCGCCACGAAAATCGTCGGCATGTTCGTCGAGGAGGTGAATGACGCCGGTGATCGCGCGCCGATCGAGTTTCAGGCGCGGATGCGCGTTATGAATATTCACGTCTCGACCGGCTTTCGGCATGCGTACCGATTCAGTGCCGCCGCCGAGGTGGTTCAAACGAAAACCTTTTTGGCCCACGAATCGCACGAAGGGCACTAAATCGGAAAATTTTCCCACGGAATTCACGGACGGCACGGAAAAATATTTCTAAAACATACCTCTTCAAGACGACCCATTCGTCTCATCAGGATGTGGAATAGCTCGAAGATACTTCGGTGTTTTCCGTGTATTCCGTGGGCGAATTCAAATTTTTCGATTTCGTGCCCTTCGTGTGATTCGTGGGCCACCCATCAACCACGCCTCACGACGTGGCCGATTGTGCGGGCTTGGTGGTGGTGGCGGCGGCGGGCAGGACGTTTTCGTCGGCGGGAGCGTAGCCGACGCGCGAGTGGAGCATGTTGAGCAGCGTGAACGTGAAGCTGCTCTTTATCTTGCTCATCTCCTCGATCGTGATCGGCGCTTCGTCGAGCTGGTTGTCCTCGAGGCGGTCGCGGAAAATTTGGTCGATCAACTCACCCAGGTGCTGCGGCGTGATTTTGCGCATCGAGCGCGAAGCCGCCTCGATACTGTCGGCGAGACTGATGATGGCGCTCTCCTTGAACTGCGGCTTCGGACCGTCGTAGCGGTAAGTGCTCTCGCAAACTTTTGCCGGCACATCGACAGGCTTGGCGAAACTCGGATTCGAGTTGGTGCACTGGCGTGAATCGTTCACCGCACGCTGGAAAAAGAAGCGAATCAGCGTCGTGCCGTGGTGCTGTTGGATGACATCGATCACGGCGCGCGGCAGGCGATGTTTCCAGGCCAGGTCGACGCCGTCTTTGACGTGAGCCTTGATGATCAGTGCGGAGAGCGACGGATTGTTTTCGTCGTGGGGATTGGCGCGCTCGCGCTGATTTTCGGTGAAGTATTCCGGCTTCTTCGTCTTGCCGATGTCGTGAAAAAGCGCGCAAACGCGGGCGAGAAGCGGGTTGGCCCCGATGGCATTCGCGGCGTTTTCCGCGAGCTGCGCGACGACGAGCGAGTGATGGTAGGTGCCCGGCGCTTCGAGCTGCATGAGACGAAGCAGCGGATGATTATAGTCCGTCAACTCGAGCAGCGTGATGTCCGTCGTGCGTTTGAAGAGTCCTTCGAGCACGGGCAGCACGCCGACGACCACGACGCCCGTGGCGAAACCAGTGATCAGGCCGGCCGCCATTTGATTGATCACCGTGAAAATCGGCAGCTTGTCGACCGCGCCCATGAGCAACGCAAACGACGCCACCGTCACACCCCCGAGGGCGGCGGCGCGCACGACGCGGCCGCGTTTGCGGACATTGCGGGACGCGAAGATCGCGACCATCGATGCCACGAAATTCAGCACGAGCAGGTCGAGGCGGTTGCCATAAATGACGCTCGTGAAAATCGAAATCAGCAACGCCATGAAAATGGCCGAGCCGGAATCGATCAGGATCGCGACGATCAGCGGCGCGAGCGCGGTCGGCGCGACATAGGGCAGGAGCGACGCCGCCGACGAGTTGTTGATAAAATAAGGCAGCTCACCGAGCCAGTAGGTGACGCGCACGAGGGCGAGATTCACGATGACGACCAGCGCGAGCAGGCCGAGACGACCGTTGCTCTGGAGCGTCTCGCGATCCTCCAAGCGAATATAGAAAACGCTCGCCATGACCATGCCGAGCACGAGCAGCATGCGGCCAAAGAGCTGCCGGCCCTCGTCCATCCGGCCCTCGCTGGATTCGAGGAGATGTTTGCGATGCGCTTCGAGCATTTCGAACTGCTCGGCGCTCACGCGCGTGTTCGGCTCGATGATCGTCTGACCTTTCTCGACGTGTTCCTCGATCGGCTTCACGTCTTCTGCGGCTTGGGCGCGAAGTCGGTTGGTCGCCTCCGCGTCGAAAGTCACGTTGGGGGTCAGGCCATACCGGAAGATGCGGAACAGCGCATTCGACACATCGCGACCGTTGCCCTCAGCGGTCAGGTTGATGCGCAGAAACGTGAGCGCGTCCTCCATCGACTGCACGGGGCGTTGGGAAACTTCGCCGTTGGGTTTGGTGATCTGAAAAACCGTCAGACCGTTGTTCCCCGCCGAGAGGCCGAGCGTGCGGCCGTCCTGGACGCCCTCGTTGTAGATTTCTCGCAGGGAAAGGAGGCCGTTTTCCATCAGGGCGAATCGCACTTTCGCGTCACCGGCGGACATGATCGTGAGCACGTCTTCTACGCTGACGTGGTACATGCCTTTGCCGTTGAACGTATCGACAGCGCCGGTGATCGCGGCGCGGCGCTCGTTGCTGTCGCGGGGGAACTCGTGATCGATTTTCTCGAGCTGAACGAAGAGCTCGCGTAGATGAGTTTCGAATACACGCAACGGCTCCATCTCGAGCCGGTACACGGGCGGCAGGCGATTCAGCCGCTGCTCGCGCGAGATGCGGGTTTTCTCCGCGCTCGTGTAAGTGAACGGCATGCTCGCGACGATGCGGACGGAAGCCAGCTGGTTCGGCAGAACGGAGAGACTGGTGGTGCTCACGCCGACGAAGCTGATCAGCACGATCGCGGCGACGGTTGCGAAAAAGATCAACGCCGCGACGAGGCGGCTGGTTTCCAAGAATTCCACCGTGCCGGAAACTTCGGCGGTCTTGCGCTTGCGAGGCGGCGGCGGTGTCGATCCCTGCAGTAGCCGGAGGCGATTAAGAATCGAAGACATAGTGAAGCGGTCGGACGCTAAAGAACTGGGTCGCGGAAGAACACGGTACCATACGGCACCAGCGAGGGCTCAGGTTGACTAATTGCCGTCATCCTCACCAATCGGATTTTTGTAACGCTCGTAAGCTTCTATGATCTTGAGTACCAACGGGTGGCGAACGACATCGCTCCCGCTGAACTGGTGAAAATCGATGCCAGGGACGTTGCCGAGGATGCGGCTGACCTCGATCAGGCCGGAGGTCTTCGATCTCGGCAGGTCGATTTGAGTGACATCGCCCGTGACCACCATGCGCGAGTCTTCGCCGAGGCGAGTGAGAAACATCATCATCTGCTCGGGCGTGGTGTTCTGCGCTTCGTCGAGCACAATGAAAGCATGGCTCAGCGTGCGGCCGCGCATGTAGGCGAGCGGCGCGATTTCGATGATGCCTTTTTCCGTGAGCTTCGCGACGTCATCGGCATCGAGCATGTCGTGCATCGCGTCGTACAACGGGCGCAGGTACGGCAGAATTTTTTCGCGCAAATCACCGGGCAAAAATCCCAGCGCCTCACCGGCTTCGACGGCGGGCCGGGTGAGGATCACGCGCTCGACCTGGTTCTTGAGCAGCGCGGAAATCGCCGCGGCCATCGCGAGGTAGGTCTTGCCCGTGCCGGCAGGGCCGATGCCAAAGACGATCGGGTTCTTCAGGATCGATTGCAGGTAGAGCTTTTGGCCGAGCGTCTTCGGGACGATCGTTTTTCGATTCGTCGCGATGACGAGCGGCTCGCCGAAAAGGGCTTTCAACTGGTCCGCTTCACCGCGCGCCATCGAGTCGACGAAGCGGTGAAAATCGGGCGTGCGGATGTTCAGCCCCTGCGTGCGGGCTTCATTCAAATAGGTGAAAAGCGCCTCGGTTTTGTCGATGGCCGCGTCCGCGCCTTCGATTTTCAACCAATCTTCGCGCGTGACCAGTTTCACGCCGAGCTGCTTTTCCGCATAGCCGAGGTTTTCGTCGCGCGAGGCGTAAAGCTGATGGAGATGCCGAGGGCTGGGATAGCGCAGCGTTTTCGAAGCCATGAGCTTTATTGGCGTTGGGCCGCGCTGGCGGACGTCGCTGCTGCGGTCGGCGAGGTGACGGCTGCCGCCGTGGCATTCGGCATCACGGTGGTGCTGCTGTTGTGCAGTGTGCGCGCGACTTGGTGCAAGCGATCCCACATGGCTTCCAGGGCTTGCGGCAGGATGCGCGTCTGGCCGATTACGGGCATGAAATTATTGTCGCCGTTCCAACGCGGGACGATGTGGCCGTGCAGATGAGCGATGCTTCCGCCGGCGGCCGAGCCGAGGTTGAAGCCGATGTTGAAACCATCGGGCTTCACCGCGCCGCGGAGGACTTGTTTGCCGAAGGTGACAATCTGAAAAAGGTCCGCGCTTTCCTCCGGTGTGAGCTCCTCGATGTCGGTCACTTCGCGAAACGGGATCGCGAGCAAGTGTCCCGGGTTGTACGGAAAGCGGTTCAACATGAGATAGGAAAAGGCCGTCCGGTGAACGATTAGTGCGGTGCGATCGTCGCCGAGGAGAGGCAGTTCGGAAAACGGACGTTTCTGCGCCGGATTACGCGGCGCTTCGATATACTCCATGCGCCAATAGGCGTGCAGCTGCTCCATGTTGAAAAGCTGCCCACTTAATGAGCGCCGCAGGCAATGTCAAAGTTAGCGCTCGGCCGGCCGGTGCGCTTCGGGCGACTTTTGCCGGTTTGAATCTTCGTGCATTTCGTGTGATTCGTGGGCCAATTTTCTTCACCTATTTCATCTATGTCATCTCTCACTCCTGGTTCCATTCCGAAGCGGCGCGTTGTCATCACGGGCTTGGGCGCGATTACGCCGGTCGGTTTGAACGCGGCGGAAACGTGGAAATCCCTGGTCGCGGGCCGCAGCGGGATCGGCGTGATCAGCCGGTTCGACCCGACGGGTTGCCCCGTGCAGATCGCGGGTGAAGTCAGGAATTTCGATCCTGCGGCGCCGATTTTCGCGCCGGAAAAAGCGGTGCGTCCGCGCGGCTCGAGCGGCGAGCCGGTGGTTTCGCCGGTGAGTCCGAAGGAAGTGAAGAAGCTCGGGCGTTTCGCTCATCTCGGGCTTGCCGCGGGCCTCGAGGCTTATGTCGATTCCGGCCTCGACGCTCACCGCGCCGCGATTTCCCCGGAGCGCATCGGCGTGAACATCGGCGTCGGCCTGGGCGGATTGCCCGAGATCGAGGCGATGCACGACGTGTATTTGAAATCTGGTTACAGGCGCATCTCGCCTTTCTTCATTTTCCAGGTCGCGCCGAACATTCTCTCGGGCCAGCTGGCCATCACCCTCGACCTACGCGGACCTAATTTGTGCAACACCGCGGCGTGCGCCACCAGCGGCCACAGCATCGGTGAATCCGTCCGCGCGATTCAACGCGGCGAAGCCGACGTGATGATCGCCGGCGGCAGCGAGGCTGCGATCACGCCAGTGTCCGTGGGCGCTTTTGCACAAATGAAAGCGCTCTCCACGCGCAACGATGCGCCGGAAAAAGCCTCGCGTCCCTACGACAAGGATCGCGATGGCTTCGTGATTGGAGAAGGCTCGGTCGTGTTCGTGCTCGAGGAATACGAGGCGGCCAAGCGGCGCGGCGCGCGGATTTACGCGGAGGTCATCGGCTATGCGGCGACGGCGGATGCTTATCACCTGTCGGCGCTGGCGCCAGCGGCGGAAGGCTCGCGGCGCGCGATGAGTCTCGCGCTGCAGGAAGCCGCGGTCGACGCCTCGACGCTCGACTATGTTTCGGCGCATGCCACCTCGACACCCGGCGGCGACGCCGAGGAAGGCGCGGCCATCGCGGCGATCGTGGGCGCGAATCGCGAGCGGG
This sequence comes from Opitutaceae bacterium, assembly GCA_035765635.1. GTDB lineage: Bacteria > Verrucomicrobiota > Verrucomicrobiia > Opitutales > Opitutaceae > EW11. The sequence goes on along the minus strand of DASTWZ010000046.1, from coordinate 76,458 downwards.
TTCACGTCAGCGCGATCAAATCCATGACCGGTCATTTGCTCGGCGCGGCGGGCGCGTTCGGTTGCCTCGCGGCCGTGCTGGCGATTCGGGACAATGTCATCCCGCCGACCATCAATTTGGAAAACGTGGATCCCGCCTGCGCGGAACTCGGATTGAATTTCACGCCGAATCAGGCGGTGCGGAAAACCGTGAATTGCGCGCTGGCGAACGCCTTTGGCTTCGGCGGCACGAACAGCTCGCTCGTCGTCCGCCGCGTCGATTGAAAATGCGCCCGCGCCCCTTTCGGCGTGCAGCAACGCTCGTCGTCGCGGCGCTGATTCATCTTGTCGTCTTCGCTGCTCCGTGCGCCGCGGAGTTTTCGCCGTGGCCCGACTCGACGGGCGGTTTGCCGGCGGATCCGGCGCTTCGTCGCGGTGTATTGTCAAATGGGATACATTACATGGTTCTGCCCAATGCCGAACCGAAGCGCCGCATCACGGTGCGGCTGCTGATTGCTGCCGGCTCGCTGCAGGAGCAGGACGACGAACTCGGCCTGGCGCATTTCGTGGAGCACATGATCTTCCGCGGCACGCGCAGCCATCCTGGAGATTCGCTCGTCGCCGAGCTGCAGCGGATGGGCGTGGGCTTCGGCCCGGAAAGCGCGGCCTTCACGAACTACGACAACACGATCTACCACCTCGAACTGCCGGACACGACGGCGGCGACGCTGCAGCATGGCTTGTCGTTGCTTCGTGAATACGCCGAAGAGGCGAACTTCGACCCGAAGCTGATCGACAGTGAACGCGGGGTGGTTCTCAGCGAAATGGCGACGCGCGACGTGCCCGAGTTCCGCAGCAGCGTCGCCAATTTCAATTTTCTCTGGCCCGACTCGCGCGTGGCACGCCGACCCGTCATCGGAACCGAGGCGACCATCCATTCCTTCACGCGCGAGCAGATCAAGGCGTTCTACGACGCGTGGTACCGCCCCGAGCGCATTGCGCTGATCATCGTCGGCGACGCCGACGCCGACATGATGGTGAAGAAAGTATCGGAGGTTTTTGGCTCGATGCAGGCGCGCGCGCCGGCCCGGCCCGAGCCGAGCGATTTGATTCCCGCCACTGTGACTCAACCAGACGTTAGAATTTTCCGCGATCGCGGCTTCGTCGGCGTCGGCCTCACGTTCGAACACGCGGTTCGTTTCGCGCCGCACGTGCGGACGCGCGACGAGCGCATCGCCGACCTCTATCAATCGCTGGCCTTCGGCATGTTTCAAAACCGCTTGTTGCGCGTGGCTCGCGAGACCGGCGACACGCTTGTCTCGCCGACGGTGGGGATGAGTTCGCCGGTGCGGGGTTGGCGCTTGGCCGGCTTCAGCGCGACGAGCAGCGTCGAATCATGGCGGAAACTCGCGGCCGGCGCCGAGCTCGAGCATCGCCGCGCGCTGCAATACGGCTTCAACCAGAGTGAACTCGAGCAGATGAAGGAGACTTATCGCGAAAGTCTCGACGTGTCGGTGCGGATGAAGTCGTCGCGAAATTCGCCGTGGCTCGCCGCCGAATTGGTCGGCTCGCTTCTCTACGGCGAACCCCTCTGCACGCCCGAGACGATTCGCGCGGATATGATCGAGCCGCTGGAGCACGCGACACTGCAGCAGTGCCTGAAGGCCTTTCGCGCCGCCTGGGAATCCACTGCGCTGCACGTCTACATCGCGACGAACAGCACGTTTCTCAACAACGAGAACGATGTCGCGGCCGTCCTCAACGAGAGTCGCAAGACGCCGGTGAAAGCGCTCGCCGAAATAAAGCGCGTGAATCTCGCGTACCAGGATTTCGGGCCGGTCGGAAAACTCGCGAAACGGGAGCATGTCGAGGATTTGGATGTGACGATGGCCGCGTTCGAAAACGGCGTGCGCCTCAATTTCAAACCGACCTCGTTCGAAGCCGATCTGGTGCATTTCCAGGTGCGAGTCGCGGGTGGTCGCATGGATCAGCCGAAGAATCGTCCGGCGCAGGCGCTGGTCGCGCAGCTCGCAATGCTGGACGGGGGTTTGGGGCGGCACACGCCGGATGATCTGCGCGACCTTTTGGCCGCGCACACGCTGCGGTTTTCCTTTCGGGTGGAGGACACCGCGTATGTGTTTGCTGGATACGCGAGCCGGCGCGATTTCCCGATGGCGATGAAGTTGATCGCCGCCTATCTGACGGACGCCGCGTTCCGGCCGGAAGCGCTGCGCAACGCCATCGCGACGTTCAACTCGAACTATATGAGCCTGGAAAATTCTCCCGGCGGACCGATTCAGATGTCGGCGGAGCGCGTGATGTTCGGCGATTCCCGATTTGGCGTGCCGTGGCGCAGCGAATTTTTCCGACAGAATTTCAAGGAGGTGAAGACGTGGATGCAGGACGAGCTTCGCTCGAATACGCTCGAGATGAGCGTGGTGGGGGACACGACCTGGTCGGAGGTGGAGCAGGCGGTGGGCGCGACGCTCGGTGCGCTGCCACCGAGAAAGCCGATGGAGAAAATCACGGCGGGTCGCACGCCGCGCTTCGTGGGAAATGCTGGAAAGGTCTGGGTCTACCGGTCTTTGCCGAAGCTGAAACAATCGACGATCGCATGGTATTGGCCGGTGGAAACGGGGGATGATGTGCATCGCGATCGACGCTTGCACCTGCTCGCCGCTGTAGTGACAGAACGACTACGGCTGCGTTTGCGTGAGGAACTCGGTTCGGCCTACAGCCCGATTTCGGCGTACATCGAACACGAAGGACTGCCGAAGTTAAACTATCTCATGCTTTATGCGGAGGTGGACGCCGCGAAGGTGACGCAGGCGGCTGCGGTTGTTGCCGAGGAGATCGAGCGACTGCGCGACAAAGGCGTGAGCGAGGAAGAATTCGAGCGCGTGAAACTGCCCTTTGTCCGGAACCGCGAAGACGACATTCGCACGAACGAATATTGGTGCTACACGGTGCTGCGCGAGCCGCAGCGCGATTCGCGAACGCTGATCGCCGCGCGCGACCGCGCCACCGACACCGCCTCGATCACGCGGGCTGAAGTGCAGCAGCTGATCAAACGCTTTCTCAACCGCCGCAAAGGCTATTTTTTCGTCGCCGAACCCGAGTCAGCCGGTCCCGCGAAAAAGTGGCGGAAGTAGTTCTGTTTTTTTCCGGAATTTTTTTTTTAGCCACAAAGAGGCGCGAAAAAACGCAAAAAGGATTTTTGGTTCGGGAACGCAGCTCAGACATCCTGAACCCTGATGCGGACTTTGTTATGTTTGTTGCTTCAAACCCTCGAATTCCCAGCCACCTCAGAATTCAGAAGGTTTGGAACTCCAAGCCAAAATAATCCGCGTCTGGGACGAGGATGTCTGAGCGACTCAGACTTCCCCAAATCCTCTTTGCGTTTCTTCGCGCCTCTTTGCGGCTAAAAAAATTCCGTGGCCTTTGTCTATTTTTTCGCGGCAGCCGTTGGCGTGATCACGACTTGGAAGGCGCGTGGCGTGGGAAGATACTTTTTCGCGAGGGCGTCGAGGTCGGCTTTGCTGATGGATTCGGTGTCGTGGTAGCGGCTGCGGGACCATTCGAGATGCTGTGGAAATTCCTGCGCGCTCTGCAGCACGCTGCCCAACCAATAGCCGTTCGTGCGCGCTGATTCCCGGAGCGTTGTCAGAACCGGCTGCTTCGCGCGGGCGAGTTCTTCCTCGGTCACGCCGTTCGTCGCCAGATCGGCGGCGATGGCGAGCACGGCGTCGCTGATGATTTTGCTCTTTGCGGGATCAACTTCGACGTAGGCGAGGAACATGCCGTAGCCCGGATAGGTTTCCGATGCGGAAATATCCGCGGCGGGCGAATAGGCGTCGCCCAGCTTCTGGCGGACCTGCACGCGGAGCCGGTCGGAAAACACATCCGCGAGAATGCGCATGCGGCGAAGTTCGAAAACGTTGCGAGCGTCATTCGTCGGCCAGATCAGGGCGACCAGGCCACGCGGAATTTCCGTGTCGACGGTCAGCGCTTCATTGAACGGTTTTTTGGGGAAGGAAACTTTGCGCGCCTCGTCGAGCGCCGGCTTGGGCGCACGCTGTGGCAACGCGCCGAAGGTCTGGCTTACCGCGTCGATCGTCGCGGCCGGATCGAGGTCGCCCACGACGGAAATTTCGATTGCGCCATGCGCGAGCTGAGGCGTGAGCCAGGCGCGCGCTTCCTCGAAGTTGCGAGCGAGCAGGTCGGCTTTCGGCGGCGTGCCGAAGCGCGGATCGCCCGAGGCGAGTTGACGCACCACCTTCAGTTGCAATGGCCCCTCCGGCACGTGCTCCAGTTTCGCATACATCGTCTCGAAGTTCTTGCGCACCGTGCCGAGCGCTTCGGGGCGATAGCCAGGATCGACGATGAAGGCGGTGAGCAGGCGGAGTTGAAGCAACAGGTCGTCGCGATTGGTCGAGCCGCTGAATTCGAGCGCATCCGAGCCGACTTGGAAGTTCAGTCCGACGGTGTGGCCCGCGAGCAAACGGATGAGGTCGTCGACCGTGTGCTTGCCGAGACCGCCGAGCACGAAGGCGTTCGTCGCGAAAACGCCGAGGCCGGCCTGATCTTTCGGCTGGGTCAACAGACCCGTGCCCAAGCGCACGGAAACGTGGACCCGATTCGCCTCGAAATCCGTCTTCTTGAAATTGAGCCGCACTCCGTTCGAGAGCGTGAGCAGATCGACGTCGAGATCGTCGACATGTTTGCGCGAAGTGACCGTGCCCGGCGCGCCGAAATTCGTGTACGCGAACTCGCCGACGTCGGTCTTGGCTGGTGGCTCAACTCGAGCGTTAGAGGCTTCTCGGTACGTCGCGAGAATGATGTCTTCCGGGGTCTTCTGTTTTGCATCTGCCGTGGTTTTGGGCGCTTCGATCTTGGCGTTGCCCGCGACCGAGATGTAGCGGCCAATGTCGGGAAACGCGGCGCGCAGGGCATCGAGGCAGTTCTGCGGGGTGATGCGATCGAGCGCCGGCGCATAGAGCGCGAGCTCATCCGCAGGCGTCGTGAAAACGGTGTCGTCGAGCATGCTTTCGACCAAGTGATCGGCGAGGCCGGGGGATCGCCGGGTGGGCGCGGTCTTCACGGACTCTTCGAGATCGTGGCGGTAGTTGGCCACGGCTTCTTTCAATTCCGCTTCGGTGAAACCGTACTCGAGAGCGCGGTGTAGTTCTTTTTCCCCTACAGTGAGGGCGGCGGCCCAATTTTCCGGCTTGGCCGCCATGTCGAGAGTCGCCTCGCGGAAAAAGTCATGCGCTTCGCCGGCCCCGACGCCGGCCTGCAGAAAGGGTGCGTCGGCCTGACGCGAAAGGATCGAGAAGCGCCGGTTCAGCATCGAGAAAGCGAGATCGCGCGGCAGATAGGCGAGGCGCCGCGCGCCGGTGTCGTTTTCCTTCGAATACGGCGTGATCCAGGTGACGGAGATGGAGGTCTCGGCGGCTTCGGGTTGGTGGAGGTAGAGAACCTTGTCCGTGTCGAGCTTCGGAATGGTTCCGAGGGAAGGATTGTGCGGCTCGGGAATGCTGGACGGCTTGATCGAGGAGAGCGCGGCTATGATCTCCGCCTCGACTTGCGCGACGTCGAAATCGCCGACGGCGACCACCGCCATGCGTTCGGGGCGGTACCAAGTGTCGTAGTAGGCGCGGAACTGGTCGGGACCGGCGTGGGAGATGACCTGGGTCGTGCCGATGGGCAGGCGCTTGGGAATCAGCGTGTCGTGCAGCAGAAAATCCTGCTGGGCGATGTAGCGTCGATACTCCACCGAGTCGCGATCGCGTTTTTCGCTGAGGATGATGCCGCGTTCGCGGGAAATTTCCTCAGGCTTGAGCAGCTCGCCGCGCGCGTAATCACCAAAAACCCGCCAGCCTTCCTCGAGGGTTTTCGCCTCGGTATTGGGCAACTCGAGCAGGTAGACGGTGCGCTCGAAGCCGGTGTTGGCATTGGTGTCGCCGCCGAAGTTCATTCCCATGCGTTGGAAATACTCGACGAGCGTGCCCGGCGGATAATGCGTGCTGCCGTTGAACGCCATGTGTTCGACGAAGTGGGCGAGGCCCTGCTGCGCGTCGGTTTCCTGGGCGGAGCCGGAGAGGACGAGGAGGCGGAGGCTGGCGCGCTGCTTTGGTTCGTGATTGGCCAGGATCGCGTAGTGGATGCCGTTTTCCAGTTTCCCGAAGCGCACGTTCGGGTCGGCTTTCAAATCGCTGGTTTCCTGCGCGAAACTTGGCCGGGCGGGCAATTCAGCCCGCAGATTCGCGGCTACGAGGAGGGATAGAAGCAGGAACGCAAGGCGCCGAACCGGTGAACAATTCCACATAGGTCTGCTCACGCTGGAGGATAATTCCGAAAATGCACATCAATCTGGACGGCCGTCGTTTCACCTCCAACGGTCAAGCGGCGGTCCCATCTCCAGCGCGCGGACTGTTTTTTCGATGCTTTGGTTGTACCGACTTCTCTTCCTTCCGGCGCTGCTGTTGGCGTCTCCCTATTATCTGCTTCGCATGCGGCGACGCGGCGGGTATCGCCGTCATTTCGCGCAGCGGCTCGGGGCGATTCAAGGGCTGGGCCCCAAGCCAGCCGGCATGAAACGCATCTGGATCCAAGCCGTGAGCGTCGGGGAGATGCTGGCGATCGGGCCCATTCTCGAGGCGTTTCGGACCGATCGCTTCGTGGAAATTTATCTCACGACCACGACGAGCACGGGCTACAAAGTCGCGAGTGAAAGATACCGGGAGCTCACGGCGGCGATTGGCTATTTCCCGATCGATTGGTGGCCGTTTTCGGCGAACGCCTGGTATCGCGTCGATCCGGACCTCGTCGTGCTGACCGAAGGAGAGCGGTGGCCGGAACATGTGAACCAGGCGGTACTGCGGAAGGTGCCGGTCATCTCGATCAATGCGCGCATATCGGATCGAAGCTTTCGGCGCCTTCAGAGTTTCCCCTGGGTCGCACGCCAACTCACGCGGGGGCATTCGCGAATTTTGGCCTGCTCGGAACACGATGCGCAGCGTTTTCGTCAGCTCGGATTCGTGGCGGATTCGGTTTCGGTCACGGGCAACATCAAACTGGATCTATCGATTCCGGAACTTTCCGCGCAGGAGAAAACGGCGCTGCGGCATGAACTCGGCTTGGGGACGGAGCTGGTTCTGCTCGGTTCTTCGACGTGGGAGGGGGAGGAGACCGCGTTGGTGGAGACGTTGCGCGCGTGCCGCGCGGCGGGGATTGCCTGCCGATTGTTGCTCGTTCCGCGACACGCCGAGCGGCGCAGTCACGTGGAGGCGGCGCTGCGCAACAGCGGTTTTTCCTATCTGCTTCGCACGCGCGGCCTGGCCACGGAAGTCGTCGATGTGGCGGTGGCGGACACGACGGGTGAGTTGCGCCGGCTGACGCAATTGGCCGACGTGGTGTTTGTCGGGAAAAGCCTTCCACCGCACGATCAAGGTCAGACTCCTGTCGAGGCCGCGTCGCTTGGCCGGCCTTTGCTGTTTGGACCGGGCATGACGAATTTTCGCGGCATCGCGGAGGAACTCGTGAAAGCGGGCGCGGCGGTGCAGGTGGCCGACGTGAACGCGCTGGCTGCGACCGCGATCGAACTGCTGAAAGATCCCGCTCGGCGCACGGCCATGGCGACGGCGGCGAAGTCCTGGCATGTGGCAAACCAAGGAGCTCTGGAACGCACGCTCACCGTCTTGCGAGATGAGCTCGATCGCATCGAGGAACGCGTGCGCGCGGCGAATCTGTCCAAGGTTGGAAATTTCAGCAGTCGGCCGCCTTTCAAGGCTAAGGAGTGACCCCACGAATCACACGGAATCACACGAAATTCGGAAAACGATTTCGTGCGCTTGGGAGGGGATTCACTACGAAGCGGTGAGGCTTGCGCTGAATTAACGGAACTACTGCGGGCATGCGGGCCGTTTTGCGCGCTTTCCACCGCTCGTGCGGCCGGCCGAATGAGCGCTACAGGAATGTTACTCAAGAATACCGTTGCTCAGCCGAAAAAGGGATTGCCCACCCCGTTCCCCGTTCTACGTTCTTCCCTTTAGTTTGATGCAATCGCACGGCCCGAAGCGCGTCTACACCCCCCATTCGCTGGAATTTTGGTTCAATCGGCTAGAGAACGACTGGGCGGAATTTTTCTCTCCTTCGCAACTGGAGGACGGACGGGCGATCTATCGCGATGGCGAGGTGCGCGAACTGGAATTGACGGCCAAGGACGCCATCATTCACCGCCGCGTCGACAAGAAGGACGAGTACGCGGTTATCGAGTGGGACGGGGACAAGTTATCCGTGCGTTCCTCCTCGACGGACCGGGAAGTCGCACACGCGCTCGCGGTGGCCGGACTCCACGAAATCGAGGAGCTCGTTTGCGACGAAATTTCTCCGCTTCCCGAAACCAATCCGCCGATGAAGGTGGCGAATGGCTCGTCCGCGGGCGCCACGGCCTTGGCCACCCAGACCGCACCGGTCCAAGGATCGAACAACGGCAATGGAGTCCACGTCGGTTCTTCGTCGGCGCACAGCCAAAATGGGCATGCGGCGGCAAGCAACGGAGACTCGGCGAACGGTAAAAACACTCCAGCCAGCACAGCCGGCACCGCAACACTCGCGACCCCTCCGGGAAATGCGGCGCGCACGCCATCGCGGACCCTGGTATTAGTTTTCCTCACGACCACGGAAGGCCTGCGGTTCAATGCCATGTGGCAAAGCGGTCGGGCGAAGACTCCCGCGTTGGGGCAAGCCACCCACAGTGGTGGAAACGGCCACGCGACCTCGAGCGAACGCGCCAAGTTGATCGGTTTGGCCGCCTACGCGCGCAAGGCGCACTTCACCTATAATCAAACGACCGGCGAGTACTTGATGGAGTCGGTCGCGGAGATTCCGAATTTTCTGAAAGTGACGCTTCCGGCCTGGAAGCGGCTTTTCGCCATCGAACTCGACGACAAGGCGGAGAACCTGCTGAAGGGCCCGCGCTCGATCGAGATCGAAGCCGTGGCTCGCCGCCTCAATGGCCAAGGCCTGGACCTGCGCTGGATTTTCAAGGCGGGCGAGAGGCTGCTCACCGACGATGAAGTCGAGTTGATCACCCGGAGCGGCACGTCGCCGCTGATCTTGCCGAACGTCGGCATCGTGACTCTGCCGACGGAGCGTCTGGAATCGCTGCGCGCATGGCAGAAGAACGTCGCCGAGACGCACGCCAATGGCCCGCTTTCGCCGTACCTGATTTTTTCCCTGTTCAACGACTCGCGCTTGAAGCTGACGCTCTCGCCGGAACTCGAAGCGTGGCGCCAGAGCGTGTTGAAGCCGTCCGGTGAGCCGGTCTCGATGCCGGAGATTCTGCGTCCGTACCAACGCCGTGGCGTCGAGTGGATGCACCACCTTTGCAGCGTGGGCTGCCACGGTTTGCTGGCCGACGAAATGGGCTTGGGCAAAACGCTCCAGGTCATCTCGCTGCTGGCCACCCGGCGGGTCGACAACCTGCCGAGCCTCATCGTTTGCCCGGCGAGCGTCGTGCCGGTGTGGCGCGAGGAGTTGGCGAAGTTTTTCCCGGATCTGTCGGTGGATGTGCTGAAGACCGGCCACGATTTCTCCAGCCGCAAGGAGCCGGTGACCTGGCTCGCGAGCTACACCCAACTCCGCAAACACCGCGCTCTCCTGGACAATCACGAGTTCGGCTATGCCGTGCTCGACGAAGGCCAGTTCATCAAGAACCCGGATGCGAAGATCACCCAGACCTGCTTCGCCATTCGCGCGGCGCATCGCATCGTTCTGACCGGAACGCCTCTGGAAAATCGCCAACTGGATCTGTGGTCGATCTTCCGCTATTTGCTCCCCGGCCTGCTCGGCACGCGCGGAGCGTTCGAGGCTTCGTTGAACAATGATCGCGCCGGCACGTTGGAGCGCCTGCGCACGCAGCTCGCCCCGTTCATCCTGCGCCGCACGAAGAACGAAGTGGCGACCGAGCTTCCGCCGAAGGTGGAGATGGAGTTGATTTGCCCGCTGACCGACGTGCAGCGCGCCGAATACGGACGCATTTGCACGGAAGGTCTGAGCCGCTTGGGCGACGACGTTGGCACGGCGATGCGCGAAAAGAGTTTTGGCTTCCTGGCGCTGCTCACGCGTCTCCGTCAGGTGTGCTGCGATCCGGACATGCTGCCCTGGATGAAGGCGCCGCTCTCGGACTCCGGAAAAATCGTTCTCCTCACGCAGAAGCTGGCCGAGGTGATCAGCAGCGGCCACAAGGTCGTGATCTTCTCGCAATTCGTGATGTTGCTCGACCGCGTGCGCGAGGCGCTCGCCCAGCAATTCCCGGATCTGCCGCGTTACGAATTGACCGGCATGACGCTGGATCGGTTGAAGCCGGTGCAGGCTTTTCAAAACGCCCCCGGCGCGGCCGCGATGTTGGTGTCGTTGAAGGCGGCCGGCACGGGCATCACGCTGCATGCGGCGGATTATGTTTTCCTGCTCGATCCGTGGTGGAATCCCGCGGTCGAGGCGCAGGCGGTGGACCGCGTTCACCGCATCGGTCAGAAGCGAACCGTCTTCGTGTATCGCATGGTGACCGCGGGCACGATCGAGGAACGCATCGAGGCGCTCAAAGCGTCGAAAAAGGATTTGTTCGATAAACTGATTGGGGGGCTGGGCGGAGACTTCGATCTCAGCCAGCATTTCAGTTCGCTGGAGAGTTTGATCCAGCTCACGAGCCAGGTGGAAGCAGAAGGCTGAAGAAGAAGGCTGAAGGCTGAAGGCTGAAAAGCCGGAGGTCTGACGGAAGAAGTACGCTGACGTGGAAGGCTGAAGGCTAAAAAACCAGCCGACGGCTAAGGTTGGCTGATGGTGGGGACTGTACATGGCCTGCGTGGCGTACCGGCGTCACCGAGCACGTGGCTCATCGGAGGCGTTAAAGGAACTCCGGCTCACCCAACTTTAGCCGTCGGCTGGTTTTTTTCAGCCTTCAGCCTTCAGCCTTCAGCCTTCGCCTTCTTCACGCGTTCGTAACGCAATTGCCGCAATTCCGTCGCGGGGGGCGGGCATTTTTGCTGCGCGTCGGCGCTCCAGCCGTCGCACGAAAAGCAAACTGCACACCTACACGAAGCAACGTATGGTTAAAATCCCTACTAAATGGCTCGCTCTCTGCGGCGGCGCCCTCCTCACCGCCGCCACCGCGGCTTACGCGCAAGACAGCAGCGCGTTGATCGATGTCCTGGTTCGAAAGGGCATCATCACCGACCAGGAGGCGATCGACATCAAAACCGACCTGCAACGCGACGCCGGTGCGACGCCCGCCGGTAAAATCAATCTCGCTTCCACCACCACGGAATTCCGTATCGCGGGCGACATTCGCGCCCGTTACGAAGAACGCTCTGGCGAAAACGACACGGGCGATCACCAGGAACGCGGACGCTTCCGCTACCGTTTCCGTTTGGGCTTCACAGGAAAGTTGTCCGACAACTTCTTCTACGGCGCCCGCCTCGAAAGCTCGACCGGCAGCCGCTCCGCCAACGTCACGATGGGCGACGACGCCGGACCGTGGGCCAAGAACAGCGACGCGCTGAACATCGGCCAGGTTTACGTCGGCTGGACGCCGAACGCCAACTGGACGCTGACCGTTGGCCGCATGCCGAATCCGCTCGTCACGACCTCGATGGTCTGGGACGGCGACATCAATCCGGAAGGCATCGCCGAGCAGTGGAAGATGCACGAGGGCACGATGGATTATTTCGTCAACCTCGGTCAGTTCCTCTACGGCACCGCCGGTTCGCAGAATGTCTTTGGCAGCACGCCGACGAACAAGGACGTGTACCTCTTCGCGTGGCAGGGCGGCGCCAAGATCGGTCTCGCCAACGGGCAGTCCATTCAGGTCGCGCCTACGTTGTACAATTACGTCAACACCGACCAGTCCACGAATCCGACGCCGTTCAAGGGCACCTTCACCGCGGCGAACATGACGGGCATCAACAACCTGTTCGTCCTCGAGATTCCCGTTGAGTACGGCTTCAAGATCGCGGACACGGCCTCGAAAGTCTTCGGCGATTTCACCTACAATTTCGAAGGCAAGGATCGCGCTCGCAAATGGGGCCGCCCCGATCTCGACGGCGAGAATATCGGTTGGCAGCTCGGCTTCCAATACGGCAAGGCCGCCAACAAGGGTGAATGGGACGCGAAGGCGTTCTATCAATCCGTCGGCGCCTTCGCCCTCGACGCCAATCTCGTCGACTCCGACCTCTTCGACAGCCGCACGAACATGGAGGGCTGGGTTGTCCAGGGTAACTACGCCATCGGCAACGCCACGCAGGTCGGCCTGACCGTCGCGAAAGGCAAACGCAAGGACAGCAGCATCATCGCCCCGGGTTCCGGCGACATCGGCACCGGCGCGCTCAACGACTACTGGCTCGGCCAGCTCGATCTCAACGTAAAGTTCTAAACTCCTTCTGACATTTGTAATGAAAAAAGCACTACTCGCTCTCGCGCTGGCCGGATCACTCGTCAGCGCTCAGGCCGCCAAATTGGTCATCAAAGGTTCCGATACCATCGGCGCGAAACTCGCCCCGATGCTCGCGGAAGATTACAAGGCGCAGAATCCCGGCGTGAATTTTGAAATCGCCGCCGAGGGTTCCACCACCGGCATCACCGCCATCATCGACTCGACGGCCGACATCGGCATGGCGAGCCGGCCCGCGAAACAATTGGAAATCTCCGCCGGCGCCGCCAAAGGCGTTTCGCTGAAGGCCACGATCATCGCGTACGACGGCATCGGCGTCGTCGTGAATGCGAACAATCCGGTCTCGACGCTCACGCGCCGCCAGATCGAACAAATCTTCACCGGCGACATCACCGACTGGTCCGCCGTTGGCGGCAGCCCGGGCAAGATTTCCGTCTACACGCGAAACACATCGTCCGGCACGTATTCGGAGTTCAAGGAGCTCGCGATGAAGAAGCGCGATTACGCTTCGAGCTCGCAGAAGCTCGCCGGCAACGAGCAGATCACCTCTGAAGTTGCGAAGAATCCGAACGGCGTCGGCTACGTCGGCCTCGCTTACATCAATCTTCCGGGAATCAAGGTCGTCTCGATCGACGGCGCTTCACCGAGCGTGGAGAGCGTGCAACAGAAGAAGTATCCGTTCGCCCGTCCGCTCTTCTACTACACGAACGGCGAGCCCCAGGGCGAAGCCGCGAAGTTTATCGATTTCACCCTGAGCGCGAAGGGTCAGGAACTCGTCACGAAAGTCGGTTTCGTGCCGGTGAAGTAATTAATCTGGGTCGAGCAATATAGGTCTCTGGCGCGCCAGCGGATAAGGTTGGCGCGCCTTTTTTTTGCCCACGAATCACACGAACCACGCGAACCCAGAATTCATTCAGCGGTACGGTTTCGTGCCTTTCGTGTGATTCGTGGGCAAACCCTTCGTGGGAAAACGACTGTTGCAGAAACGTAACCTGGCCCGGTTGACCGAGCCAAACCGCACACTGAGCTGAACAGCGACGACTGCCGAAAGCCGATATGAGTCGAGCCACCACCATCGAAACACCGGTGTTCGCGATCACGAAGACGCGAACGAAATTCTTCGGCCTCAGCATGGACGAATGCATCCGCGCCTTCTTCGGCGGGAATGCACTGGTCGCCGTGGCTGTGCTCGCGTTGATCACCTTCGCGCTCTTTCGCGAAGGCCTCGATTTTTTCTCGCTGCAGCGCTCGCGAAATCTGACGGCTTACCGGCAGGCCGGTCTCGAGTATGTCGATTTCGCCAAACGCGAAGAAGCCGATCACACCGCGTTGACGCGCTACCTTTCCGACGTGCGGCTCCAGGCGCTGATGCACCTCACGAAAGAGCAGAAGCTCTCCATCGCCGATGCGAACAAGCAACTGGCGAGCTTCGATGATTTCGCGGGAAAATACTCCGACGCCATTGATCCGGTTCGCTCGATTGTTTCCGATTGGACAGAGTACGCGAGCGGCCTGAAGGCGCAGTTTTTCGCCGACGCAGAAAAGAAAGCGGAGGCCGGCACATCTGCGGCGCCGACGGAAAGCGCCGACGCAAACGTCAGTGCGGCGAAGCCCGTCCCGGCGGTCGATCTCGGCGTCGCACTGAAACCGCTTCTCGACGGCCTCGCGCCGTTCAAGGAAGCCAACAAGACGTTCACGGCGCAGCTCGAGGCTGCACTGCAGGCCATCCCCACGATGCCCACGGCGAAACTGCAGCAGCGCATGCGTCATTTCGCCGACCTCACGCACGAGTACGAAAAATCCTTTCCGGCGGTGGAGCAGAAATTGCAGTCGTGGGACTATCGCCGACCGATTCCGTTTTATAAATCGATCACGTCATTTCTCTTCGGCACGGAGTGGATCACGGCGAGCTTCTGGCAGGACTGGTACGGCATTCTTCCGCTCCTCGTCGGTTCGTTGATGGTCTCCGCCGTCGCGCTCGTGATCGCCGTTCCTTTCGGTGTCGGCGCGGCGATCTACGTCAACCAGATCGCGAACCCGAAGGAGGCCGCGGTCATCAAGCCCGCCATCGAATTCATCTCCGCGTTTCCTTCCGTTGTCCTCGGCTTCTTCGGCATCGCTGTATTCGGAGAAACACTACGCCATCTTTCGCAGCAGTCCTGGCTGCAATGGGTGCCAGGCTTCCCGATCGCCGAGCGTCTCAATGTTCTCACCGCGGGCGGCCTGCTCGCGCTAATGGCGATTCCCACGATTTTCACGCTGGCGGAGGATGCGTTGAACAATGTACCGCGATCGTTCAAGGAAGCGTCGTTCGCCCTGGGCGCGAACCGCATCCAGACGATCGCGAAAATTACCGTGCCCGCTTCGTTGTCGGGCATCGTTTCCGCGGTGCTGCTCGGCCTGGGCCGCGTGATTGGCGAGACGATGGTCGTGCTGCTCTGCGCGGGTAATCGCATCGCGATTCCGGATTTCTCGGCGGGACTCGGCGCCTTCACCCAGCCGGTGCACACCATGACCGGCATCATCGCGCAGGAAATGGGCGAGGTGGTGCGCGGCAGCCTGCATTACCGCGCGCTGTTTGTCGTCGGCATCCTGCTCTTCTTCCTCTCGCTGCTTATCAACTACGTCGCGCAAACGATCGTGCGCCGCTACCGCATCGCCGGAACCTGACCATGGAAGCCGCACTGCAAAATCCGTTTCGCCACCGTCCCTCGCGCAGCCGCGCGTTCGAGAAGAGCGCGTTCTGGATTTTCCGTCTTGCGACCTATCTCGTCCTGATCTGCGGGCTCACGATCCTGGGCAACATCGCGATCAAAGGCAGCGGCAAGGTCTTCAAGAGCACGCCTCCGTTCATCAACACGGATTTCCTCCTGAAATCGCCCGAGACGCTCTACGTCTTCGAGTACAAGGGCGCGAAGCGCGAAATGGGCGCGACGGAATACCGCGCGTTTCTCGAATCGGAGAGCGCCGCCGCCAAGGCCGCGAATCAACCGGCGCCTGATTTCGGCCACGTCGAATCGATCGTGTATTCCGCTGGAGGAATATTCCCGTGCATCATCGGCACGCTGCTCCTCGTGGTCGGCTCGATGACCATCGCACTGCTCCTCGGCGTCGCCAGCGCGATTTATCTCAGCGAGTACGCGAAGCAGGGCGCATGGGTGAACTCGATACGGCTGGCCATCGTCAATCTGGCAGGCGTGCCGTCCATTGTCTTCGGCCTGTTCGGCTACGGCATGTTCGTGATCTTGATGCACTGGAACGTCTCGCTGCTCGCGGGCTGGTTCACCCTGGCCTTCATGGTTCTTCCCGTCGTGATCACCGCTAGCGAGGAAGCGTTGCGCGCCGTGCCGAAGGGTTTCCGCGAAGGCTCCCTCGCGCTGGGCGCGACGAAGTGGCAGACAATCCGCAAAGCCGTTTTGCCCTACGCTCTGCCGGGAATTCTGACGTCGTCCATCCTCGGCATCGCGCGCGTCGCCGGTGAAACCGCGCCAATCATGTTCACCGCCGCATACGTCATGCGGGACAAGCTTCCCTGGCAGATCGAGCGCGCCGGCGACTTTGTTTTCCAGGGAGTGATGGCTCTGCCGTACCACATCTACGTGGTGAGCTCGAAGATCCCGCAAAACGAATACACCGAACG
The DNA here is from genome assembly GCA_035765635.1 of Opitutaceae bacterium. Lineage (GTDB taxonomy): Bacteria > Verrucomicrobiota > Verrucomicrobiia > Opitutales > Opitutaceae > EW11. Next base: position 60,389 of record DASTWZ010000046.1, on the reverse strand, counting down.
CGTTCAATACGGCACCGCCTTCGTCTTCCTCGCGATCGTCGCCGCCATCGCCGCGGCCTCGATCATCCTCCGCAACCGTCTTCGCCACCGCCTCAAATGGTAACCAATACGCGCAACACGTCCGCGTCCGCCGACGAATCCATGGAAACTCCAGCCATCCTTGCCACACCCACCATGCCCCGACCGGTTGAGGTCTCGAACCGTCGCGAATTGCCACCGACGCGCACCCTGATCGATGTCAGCCATCTGGATTTTCACTACGCCACCAAACAGGCGCTCTTCGACATCGACATGAAGCTCGACGAGAAGCGTGTCACCGCGTTCATCGGACCTTCGGGCTGCGGCAAATCCACGCTGCTGCGCTGCCTGAACCGCATGAACGATCTGATCGATGGCACGCGGATTTCGAAGGGGCACATCAAGATTCGCGACGTCGACATCAACCGCTCCGACGTCGACCCGATCGAGCTGCGCAAGCGCGTCGGCATGGTGTTTCAGAAGTCGAATCCGTTTCCCAAATCCATCTACGAAAACATCACCTACGGCCTGCGCATCCAGGGCGTCCGCTCGAAATCGCGCCTCGATGAAGTCGTGGAAAAGAGCCTGCGCGGCGCTGCGCTGTGGGACGAAGTCAAAGATCGTCTGCACGAGAGCGGTCTCGGTCTCTCCGGCGGCCAGCAGCAACGCCTCTGCATCGCGCGCACGATCGCGGTGGAGCCTGAAATTATCCTGATGGATGAGCCATGTTCCGCGCTCGATCCGATCGCCACCGCGAAGGTGGAAGAGTTGATCCACGAGTTGAAGCGCCAGTACACGATCGTTATCGTGACGCACAGCATGCAGCAGGCCGCGCGTTGCTCGGACAAGACGGCGTTTTTCTACATGGGGAAGCTGATCGAATACAGCGACACCCGGACGATTTTCATGAACCCCTCGAACCCGCAGACAGAGGCCTACGTGTCGGGCCGCTTCGGCTGAGTGGCGGGGCGCCGGATTTACTGCGCAGGATCAACTTCACGAAAGTCACTGTCCCATGAAACGATTTTTCGATTCCGAATTAGAGACCTTCCGCTCGCATCTGATCATGATGGGAGAGCGCGCCATGGATCAGGTGCGACTGGCGATGCGCGCCTTGGTCGAGGCCAACATTTCCCTCGCCGATCAGGTCATCGCGGGCGACGACGAACTCGATCGTCTCGAGGTCAACATGGACGACGAAGCGATTCGCTACATGAACCTGCGCGGACCGATCGCGACCGAGCTCCGTCTCGTGATCGTCGGCATGAAGGCCTCGCACGATCTGGAGCGGGTGGGGGACGAAGCGACGAGCATCGCCAAGCGGGCCGTCCGCCTCGCGGCTGAGCCGCCGTTGAAGCCGTACGTCGACATTCCGCGCATGGCCAACATCGCCCTGGAAATGTTGCGCGACGCGCTGGATTGTTTTCTCAGCGCCGATCCGGAAAAAGCGATGGCGGTGGTGCGCCGCGACGCGGAAGTGGATCTGATCAACAAGCAACTCTATCGCGAGCTGAGCAGTTTCATGATCGAGCGCCCTGGCACGATTTCACGCGCGCTCGAGCTGATGTTCATTTCGAAATCGATCGAACGCATCGCCGACCACGCGACGAACATCGCCGAGGAAATGGTCTTCCTCGCCCAAGCCAAAGACATCCGCCACGCCGAAGACCTGAAGAAAAAGACGATCGCGGAAGTGGAAGGATGAGGGAAGGCGAAGGCTGAAGGAAGAAGGCTGAAGGCTGAAAACCGCTCGGCTTTTCGGTCGGTTTCAGCCTTCCGCCTTCAGCTTTCAGCCTTCGTCTTCCCGCCTTCCTCATTCCGTCTTCGCCTTGCCCTCGGGCACGACGACGGCTTCGCCGAATTCGATGTCTGGACGATAATGATCGTCGGCCAGAATGTGCACAGGGGCATCCGTTTGACGCCCGATTTGCGGGGCGGCCATCGCGGCGATTTTCGGAAGCGCGTCAAACATGTCGAAACCGAGTGACGGGCTGGAGATGTGCGTGCGCCAGAGAGTGACGGCTTTGCCTTGGCAGAAGGCCTTGTAGTCGTAGGCCGCGAGCGCAATCGCGTGGTAGTCCAGCCGACCGAGTTCAGACAACTCGTTGAAGCTTCCGTTCACGAAACTCAGGCCGGGAGCGAGTTCTGGGAATGCGCGGTCTGGGCGTGCCGACGATTTCTTTGACGTGTAACCGAGGAAATCGAGCACCTGGCCCTCATTCCAAACGAAGCTCGTCCCGGACATGCGATCGGCGTTCATCGTGCCCCAGGAGTAAACGATTACGACCTGCGGCGGATTCTTGTTCGTCGCGAGTTTGTAACCCTGCTTGTCGAGCACCTTGGTGATGACGTCGATCATCACTTTCTGCTTCGGCGGTTTCTCGCCAGCTATTGGTTTTCCGAAGTCTTTGTAACCCGCAGCGATCGCCAAATAATAGAGCGGATGCTGCGGATCAGGCCGCGGCAGATCTTTGCCCTCCGGCGTGATATCTCCATCGGTGTACACTTCGAGATCGTGATGGCTCAACAGAAACGATAGGGGTCCGGCCGATGCCGCCGCACCCGCGCAAACAAGAATCATCGCCCCAAGGAGAGGTTTCATAAGGGTAGGAGTATTTGGTATTCTCGCGCCGCCTGAATATGTTCGCCCGCCAATTTTTTGGCAAGACGGCTAGAGAGCCTCGAGCCTCCGACCTCTAGCCGTCAACCTCCAGCCTCCAGCCTCCAGCCTCCAGCCTCCAACCTCCAGCCTTCAGCTTTCAGCCTTCGCCTTTCTACGCTCCTAAGGTCTGCGCGAGGCGCATGAGGGCGAAGCCGAGCAGACCGGTCACGGGCAGCGTCAGCACCCAGGCCCAGACGATGCGGCCGACGATGCCCCATTTCACGGCGTCGAAGCGCTTCGTCGCGCCGACACCCATGATCGACGTGGAAATCACATGCGTCGTCGAAAGCGGCACGCCGATGTGCGACGCGGTTTGAATGATCAATGCCGCGGTCGTTTCCGCTGCGAAACCATGCACGGGCTGCAGTTTCACCATCTTATGGCCCATCGTGCGAATGATGCGCCAGCCGCCGCCGGCGGTGCCGAGCGCCATGGTGATGGCGCAGGTAAAGATCACCCAGGTCGCGACGTCCATCGACTCCGTGTTCAAAAAGTGCAGCCATGAAGGCAGTTTTTCGAACGCGCCGGATCGCGTGCCGGTGAAGAGCGCGAGCGTGATGATGCCCATCGTCTTTTGCGCGTCGTTTGTTCCGTGGCTCAAGCCCATCCAACCCGCGGAGAAAAGTTGGAGAAAACCGAAGGTGCGATTCACCGTTCGCGGCCGCCAGTTGCGCAATAGCACGTAGAGGACAAACATCACGATCGCGGCGACGACGAAGCCGATCAGAGGCGAGAGAAACATCGGCAAGACCACCTTCGGCCACAGACCGCCGTGGGCATGCGTGACGGCGTCGTGCACCGACCACTTCAACACACCCCAATCGCCGCGCGACGAGGCGAGCGCGGCGCCGCAGAGGCCGCCGATCAACGCATGACTCGAACTCGAGGGAATGCCGAGCCACCAGGTGATCAGGTTCCAAATGATCGCCGAAACGAGCGCGCAAAGCACCGTCATGATGCTGACCACGCTTGTATCGACCAAACCACTACCGATGGTTTTCGCGACCGTCGTTCCAACGAATATCGCGCCGATCAAGTTCGTGATCACGGCGAGGACAATCGCCTGCCGCGGCGTGAGCACTTTCGTCGAGACGACCGTCGCGATCGAATTGGCCGTATCGTGAAAGCCGTTGATGTACTCGAAGACGAGCGCCACCACGAGCACCAGAAGAAACAGCGTCATGGATCGCGCTCGTTACGAATTCTTCAGCACGATCTGGAAAATGACGTTGCCGGCATCGCGGCAACGGTCGATCGACTTCTCCAGCATCTCGAAAAGATCCTGGAGGATGACGGTCTCCTTCGCGTCATAGTTGCCGTGGTAGAGTTCCTTGATCAGCTCGAGCATGTACTTGTCGGCCTCGCCCTCGGCGAATTGGAGCCGGTCATTTGCCTCGGTGATTTTTTCCACGTTGGCGCCGCTGCGCAGCTCGCCGACCATGAAGACGACGGCTTCGGCGGCCTTGCGCAGAAATTCCGCCTGGCGAAGCAAGCCTTCGCGCGGCACGCGGCCGGGATAGATCGACAGTCGTTCGACGAGTTTCTCGATCGTCTTCGGGATGCGATAAAGCGCGAGTGAAAGAGCCTCGATGTCCTCGCGCTCCAGCGGTGTGACAAAGGTCTTGCAGAGTTCCTCGGTGATGCGGGACGTGATCTTTTTATCCTTCCGCCGATTCTGCACGAAGTCCTCCAGATCGGCCGAAGCCCGGTAGGCCTGCATGCGTTCTAAGTAACTCGCCAACAACTTTGCGCTCGTCAGAGCCTGAGCCGCGCTGGCCTCCAGCAAATCATAGAACTTTTGGTCCTTTCCGAGCAATTGGGAGAGGGAAAACATGGCGGGAAGAAATGAATGAAGGAGGAGCGAGTAAGTTACGAAATGATGACGAAAAAGTCAGAGACGCTCCGTTGCGAGACTTTAGCTGCCCAGCCCACGATCGCGACTATCTCCCGCCTCGTTTTCCGAGCATCTCCCGATGGAGGATTTCGGCCGGCTGGGCGAAAATACTGACGCATGACGAAGGACATCATTGAAAACATGCCGCGCCTCGTTGGAGCCCATGTCGCTGAAGCGGGTGTGAGCTATCGCGTCTGGGCGCCTGACCATCAAGCGGTGTCGGTAAGAATTCAGCGTGCCGGCGCAGCCGAGCGAATCGTGTCCTTGACGCGTGATCATGACGGATTCTTCGAAGGCGTTGATTCCGAGGGCAGGGCGGGGGATCTCTATCACTTCGATCTTGGGCAGGCGGGACGTTTTCCCGATCCGGCCTCGCGTTTTCAGCCTCGCGGCGTTCACGCGGTCTCAGAAGTGATCGATCCGTCAGCCTATGAGTGGAGGACGACCGATTGGGATCGGCCGGCCTGGAAGGGTCAGCCGATCTACGAGCTGCACGTCGGCGCCTTCACGGAAGACGGCACGTTTCTCAGCGCGATCGATCGGCTCGATCATATCGTCGAACTCGGCGTGAGCGCGATCGAGATCATGCCGATTGCCGATTTCGCGGGAGATCGCAATTGGGGTTACGATGGCGTGAGCCTCTTCGCTCCCGCGCGCTGCTACGGCCGCCCCGACGACCTTCGCGCGCTGGTCGATGCCGCGCATCAACGCGGCCTGGCCGTGATTTTGGACGTGGTCTACAACCATCTCGGCCCGGCCGGAAACTACCTCAGCCAATTCGCCAAGGAATATTTTCATCAGAGCCGTGACACGCCGTGGGGCACCGCGATCAATTTCGACGGCGCCAACAGCCGGCCCGTGCGCGATCATTTTTTGGGAAACGTGTTGTATTGGCTGGAGGACTACAAAATCGACGGGCTGCGCCTGGATGCGACGCACGCGATCGAAGACACTTCGAAGCCTCATCTGCTCGCCGAAATTTCCGAGCTGGTTCACGCGCACGGCGGCTTTGTCATCGCCGAGGACGAGCGCAACAGCAGTCAGGTTCTCCTGCCTCGCGATGCGGAGGGTTTGGGTCTGGACGCAGTCTGGTCGGATGATTTTCACCACCAGGTTCGCGTCGCGTTGACGGGTGTGAACGAGGGCTATTTTGCCAGCTACAGCGGCGCTGCTGACGCGCTCGCGTTGACCCTTTCCCAGGGCTGGTTCTACACGGGCCAGGGCTTTCCGTACTGGCAGGGCAAGCCGCGCGGAACGCCCGCGTCGAATCTGCCGCCGAAAGCGTTCGTCTATTGCATCGAGAATCATGACCAGGTGGGCAACCGCGCGATCGGCGAGCGGCTCGAGCATCTGGTTTCCGCGGAGTTGTTTCGCGCCGCGAGCATGCTGCTCTGCCTGAGCCCATATCCGCCGCTGATTTTCATGGGCCAGGAATGGGCCGCCGAGACGCCGTTCCTGTATTTCACGAATCACCAAGGCGATCTCGGAAAAGCGATTTCGGAAGGACGGCGAAAGGAGTTCGCCCAAGCCGGTTGGAATCTCGACGTATTGAAAAACCAAATACCGGATCCCGAGGAGCTGATGACCTTCGTGCGCTCCAAGCTGGCCTGGAACGAACTGGAGCGCGCCGAGCACCGCGCCACGTTTGCGCTCTATCGCGAAGCGCTGCAGGCCCGGCGCATCTATGTCGACGGCGCGGTGACGGAACGCGAAAACTGGTCGGTCACCGTCGCCGGACCAGCTGTGGTCGTGCGTTATCAACGGCCGGACGAACGGACCGCGGTTTTGATCGTCGCGTTCACCATCGGTTCGATTCCGTCGCGTGACGCTTATCCGATGTTGCAGAACCGCGCGGGCAAACGCTGGCGTGTCGAGCTGCAGAGCGAGAGCCCAAAATTTGGCGGGACGGGGAGCTTGCGCGGGTCGCTCATGTCGACCGATGAAATGGGCTCGCCCTGGCTCGATTTTGCGGTTCCCGGAGCCGTCCTGCTCGTGGAGGATGAAGCCTGATGCCATTGCATGATGCCCGCCGGATTCCTCTGGCCACCTACCGACTCCAACTGCATTCGGGCTTTTCGTTCGATGACGCGGCGAAGCGGATCGAGTTTTTCCAGGCGATCGGAATTTCCGATCTCTACTGCTCACCTATCTTCCGAGCTGCGCCAGGCAGCCAGCACGGCTACGACGTGGCCGATTATCGCAAGATCAATCCCGAGCTCGGCGGCGGCGAAGCGTTCTTCCGTCTCATCGACCAGCTCGCGGCGCGCGGCATGGGCGTCGTGCTGGACTTCGTGCCGAATCACATGGGCATCCAGGGGCCGTTCAACGTCTGGTGGCGGGACGTCCTCGAATCGGGCGCGCTGTCGCCGTACTCGACGTTTTTCGACATCCATTGGAATCGCGACCGTGAACCCTCCGGGCGGGCGCGCGTGCTCGTGCCGATTCTCGGCGCGCACTACGGCGAAGAGCTCGAGCAAGGAAAACTCAGCATCGTCTACGCGAACGGAGCGTTTTCGCTGGCGTACGCGGACCTGCGTTTCCCGATCAATCCGGACACGTATCCGGCCATCTTGAAAATCGAGGAAGTCGCGCGCGACATCTCGGGACCGGCGCACGTCGAGTTCCTCGACCTCACCAACTCGTTTGGCAGTTTGCCGGCGCCGGATCCGATCGAGGAGCCCCTGCTGGCGAATGCGCGTTCGCAACAGATCGAACACTTGAAGCGGCGCCTCGCGACCTTGCTCGATCAGACACCGAAACTGAAAACGACGCTGGAAAATCGGCTCGCGACCTTGAACGGCAAACCCGGCGACCCGCGGAGTTTCGACGAGTTGGACGCGATCTTGGAAAAACAGCACTACCGCATGGCGCGCTGGAAAGCGGGAGTGCACGAAATCAACTATCGGCGCTTCTTTGCCGTGGATTCGCTGGTGGGCCTGCGCATGGAAAATCCGCATGTCTTCCACGAGAGCCACCTCTTGCTGCGCCATCTCGTCAAGGAAGGCCGCGTGCAAGGTCTGCGCATCGATCACATCGATGGACTGTGGGACCCACAGGAATATCTCGAGCGTCTTCAATCATTCGGGACCGAGCCCGGCGTGATCACGAAGCCTCTGTATGTATTGGTAGAAAAAATACGCGAGCGGCACGAGGAGTTGCCCGAGGCGTGGGCCACGCATGGCACCACCGGGTACGAGTTCATCGCGCAGCTCGCGGGCATTTTCATCGATCCGGCGAACGAATATCGCTTCACGCGCCTCTACCAGAAAATCACCGGGGATCGCGCCAGCTACGAGGACATCGTTTACGAAAAAAAGCGCCTCATCCTCGAGGAAACATTCGCCAATGCGGTGACGATGTTCGGCACGGATCTGGCCGATCTGGTCTCCAACGATCGGCAATGGCGCGATCTCACGCGCTACGAACTGGTCACCGCCGTGCGCGAGTTGATGGCGAGCATGAGCGTCTATCGCACGTATCGACGCGGCGAATACATGAACGATGCCGACCGCAAAGTCGTGCGGCAGGCTTGCGAACTCGCGTTGAAGCGCAACGCGCGCTCCGACCCGCAGCCTTTCAAGTTCATCGAGAGCGTGCTCACTGGCGATTATCCGCCGGCCGACGCGAAGCCGGAGTACCGCGACAGGCTCTGGCGGTGGACGCTGACGTTTCAGCAATACACCGGCGCGGTCATGGCCAAGTCGCTCGAGGACACCGCATTTTACACCTATTGCCGTTTCGTCGCGCTAAATGAAGTCGGCGGCGATGCCTCGGTCTTCGGCACCTCGGTGGAGGAATTTCACGCGACGAATCTGCGGCGGCTTCGCACCTCGCCCGCGGCGATGATCACCACGTCGACCCATGACACGAAGATGAGCGAGGACGTGCGGGCCCGGCTCTATACGCTCTCCGAAATCCCGGCGGAGTGGGAGGATTGGATCAACGAGTGGCGGGAAATCGCGAAGCCGTTCAAGACCGAGATCGAAGGCACCTCCGCGCCCGATCCCGTCGACGAATATCGCATCTTTCAAATCCTCATCGGTAGTTGGCCGCTGGATACGGAAGAGCCAAACGAGGATTATCGAAAACGCATTCGCGAGCACGTGCGCAAGTCGGTCAACGAGGCGAAACGTTTCACTTCCTGGATCAATCAGAACGAGCCGTATCTCAACAGCTGCGACAAATTCGTCGACGCGCTGCTCACGCGGGCAACCGGCGATGCGTTTCTCACCAGCTTCGTCCCGCGCGCGAAGCGCGTCGCGCACCTCGGCATGGTCAACTCGCTTTCGCAAGTGGTGTTGAAGTCGACCGTCCCGGGCGTGCCGGATTTTTATCAAGGCAACACCTTGTGGGATTTCAGTCTGGTCGATCCGGACAACCGGCGTCCTGTCGATTACCAACTGCGGGAGTCGCTGCTCGCGACTTTGCCGACGAGCACGCCGCTCGATTTGTTGCGCAACTGGACGGATGGCCGGATCAAACTGTGGACCACGCAAAAGCTGCTGAAGCTCCGCGGTGAATTTCCCGAGCTCTTTCATCGCGGAGAATATTCGGGCCTCACGTTCAACGGGCGTTTTCAGAAGCACGTGATCGGTTTTCGCCGCAACGGTGAACGCATTTCCGTCGCGGTAATCGTGCCGCGAATCAGCGCGATCCTCGGCTGTCCGCCGACGGGTTTGGTGTGGGAAAACACCACCGTTTACCTCGGCCAAACCGAAGCCGACTGGGAAGACGTCTTCACTGGTTTCAAGTACCCCGCGAACACCAGCGTGAGCCTGATAGACCTCCTCGGAGAACTGCCCTTCTCCGTCCTCGTCAACAGGAGATAAAGGCGAGGGAAGAAGTAAGAAGGAAGAATGCAGAATGAACACCGAAACTCCAAACTGGTGGAACGGGCTCCGGGGTAGGGCGAGCGGTCCTCGCGAGCCGCGTGTGAATCCTAACCCCTGAGATGTGCCACGCCGGACGCGGCTCGCGAGGGACCGCTCGCCCTACCCCCGGAAGCCGTCCTCCGATTCTGAAAGCCACTCTTCAGCTTTCAGCTTTCAGCCTTCAGCGTTCAGCCTTCAGCCTTCGCTTTCCGTATTCCGTTTTCTGCTTCCGCCATTCTGCATTCTTCCTTCTTCATTCTTCATTAGCGCCAGCGGGCGCATCCTGCGCCGATTGGCGCGTAAAAAGCCGCTAGACCGCGGCGTTTCGAGCGCGTAGAAACCACCTTCCGCGTCTTGCTGCGGTGCTGTTGAAAAAAATGCAACAGTCCTCCGCGGCAGGCGTCGGACATCCCGACTGAACTATGAACTATCGCAACGCTCTCATCGCGTTGGCGGCGGCCACTGGCGCCGTCGCTCACGCGCAATCCGTTTCCGCGGACCGAACCATCACGACGGAACCCGTCGAGATCTCCGAAACGCGCTTGCCCGCGTCGGCCACGGCCACGAGCCATTTTGATCTCCAGCAAAGCACGATCGGCGGCAGCTCCGTCGGCGGCGTCGCTGCTCAGGCGGCCAATTTCACCGTCGGCGGCAATGGCGCCCGGTCCTTCACCGACACGTTTACGCTGCGCGGTCTGACCAACACGCCGCTCTTCGGCGATCCGGCCGTCACGGTCTATCTCGACGACCTGCCGCTCGGCAGCGGCTTCACTTTTCCCAGCGGCCTGACCGGCTTCACCTCCGCCGAACTGTTCCGCGGCCCCGGACAGAACACGCGCTTTGGTCGCGCCGGCACGGTTGGCGTGCTGCGTTTTTCCACGCCCGCCGTGGGCAACGGCTCGAGCGATTCACGCGTTTATTTTGGCAACTACGACTCGCGCGGCGTGCTCGTGAGCGGCGGAGCCAAGAACGCCAACGATGTCGATGTGTATGCGGCTGCTGGATACGAGGCGCGCAAGGGTTTCATCACGAACACGCGCTTGAACGACGACGTCGACGGCCGCGAATCCACCTCGGGCTTGGCCCGCGTGCGCTTCGGCGGTGAACACAGCGGCGACTGGAGCGTGCTGGTCGCGGGGCAGCATGTGCGCGACGGCGTGCAGCCGCTCGTGCCGTTGACCGGCCCGAAGTTCGAAGTCAACCGCTCGGAGGAAGGTATCACGCATCTGGATACCTACAGCGCGGCCCTGCGCGGTGCGTTCGATACGCCCTTCGGGAAACTGAGCACCACGACCAGCTTCGATCATTGGAAAATGGATCCGGCAACCAACGCGCTGGACTTCGGTTTCGCGGAACTCGAGGACATTTCCGCGCTGAAGCAGCGGGTGATCAGCGAGGAGATCGACTTGGTCTCCGCCTCAGGCGAGCGCTGGCAGGGCACGGCGGGTGTGTTCGCCAGTGACGCGCGGACCGACGGCACATTTATCCGCGCGTTCGGCGGCCAGACATTCGAGCAATCGAGCTACCGCATCAAACACCAGTCACTCGCAGCTTTTGGCGAAGCGACGTTCAAGCTGACTCCGCAACTGTCGCTCACGCCCGGTCTGCGCATCGAGGGAAATGCGAAGAAGCTGAATCGCGACGAACTCGTTCCCGAGCCGGGTTCCTTCGATCGAAAGGAAAACTCCGCGGTGATTCTTCCGAAACTCGCGCTCAGCTATCGTCCAGATTCGGCGACCGAGGCGACTTTTGGTTTCAGCACGGGCTACAAGCCAGGCGGCTTCTCCGGTTTCACCGGCAATCGTTCGCTCGTGCGTTTCAGTCCGGAGCGCGTGGCGGGTTTCGACGCCGCGATCACTCGCGCGGTGAGCGGCCAGTGGAGCGCGACGTTGCGCGGCTTCGCGTATGAGATTCATGGATACCAGATCGAGCGCTCGTTCCAAACCGGCGCCGAAGCCGACGATTATCTCGTCGTGAACGCGCCGAAAGCGCGCTCGATCGGCACGGAACTCGAAGTGCTCTGGCGCGCGACGTCCGAGCTGTCACTCGGCGCCAACCTCGGGCTCACCAACATCACGCTTCGCGAATTCCGTGATCCGTACACCAACGTCGATTATCACGGCAATCGCGCGCCTTACGCGCCGATTTACGACGGCGCCGTGTTTGCCGAGTACCACGGCACGCAAGGCATCTTTGGCCGCGTCGAGACGGTCCTGACGGGCCGCACTTATTACACTGAGGGCGAGGACCCGCAATTTAGCCAGTCTTCGTACGCGCTGTTGAACGCGCGCTTGGGTTACGAACGCGGCAACTATCGCATCGCGCTCTATGGTCAGAATCTGACCAACCGTGAATACTTCTCCGCCATCACCCCGGGAACGTTTCACGCCACCCCCGGCGACCCGCGCACCTACGGCGTGGAAGTCGGCCTGAAATTCTGAGTCGGATATTTTGCCCACGAATCACACGAAGCACACGAAAGGACCGAACCATTTTCCCACGGAACTCACGGAGGACACGGAAACGGAATCATTTTATTCCGTGTTTCCGTGTGTTCCGTGGGAGAAATTCAGAGGTTCGATCGATTCGTGTGCTTCGTGTGATTCGTGGGCAGTCAACTCACCGCGGAGCCAGGCCTTCCATCAGGCTCTTCCCATTGAAGGAGGGAATCTGCATTTCCTGATAACCTTCCGTGCTGAAAAGGCTGTCAGGGAGGCTGGTCTTATCGACCTTGGTCACCTCCATGCGCGTGGTCTCCTTGCCGTTCTTGTCATGCGAGACGACCCGGAGCGGGAAAAATCCCTTCTCGCGGGCGAAGGCTTCCCAAGCCGGCGAGACATTCGTGCGACGGCCCACGCCGCCTTGATTCGCCGAGTAAAAGGTTCCGAGGCCTTTCCCCAGCCAGAGATCGTGGACCAAACCTTTTTCGTCGGTCATCTTGTATTCGTCTGCTGAATACCCGGCGATCTTGTCGCTCTTGCCGGTCGCGACTGGCGTTTGCGTGGCCGAATTGCCAGTCGCCTGAGTCTGCTCCTTGAGCGGATGGCGCATCGCGAGTTTCCCCTGCGCGCCTGAGTCGATCAGCATGATCAACTCATGCTTATCGAGGTCGATCAAGGTCGCGGCGGTGCCTGCGTTCTTGTTCCTCTTCGGATCCGTCGGAAGATCGAAGCGAATCTTGTTCCCCTTGATGGCGTATTGAATCGGCAGCGATTTGTCCGGCGTGTGGGAGTCCGTGATCGTCATTTCGATCCGGCCCTCGAATTTGTCCGCGGCAGACATCACCGACGCGGAGAGAATGGCGCACGCGGCGAGCAAGCCGGTGCGCATGAGATTAAACGGAGTTGGCATAACGAGTAGTGGAGAAAGGATTAGTTTTTCGTGCCGATATTCACCGACACGTGCACGTCGTGGGCGCGCGCTTCAGCGGAAACAGAGAAACTCGCCTCGGGCTCCGAATGCATTGCGACGAGCTGGGCGACTTGGCCGTGCTCGTTCGTGTCGGAGGTTTTCGTCACGATGGTGTAGCCGGCGGATTTCAGTTTGCCCTCGTAGAAGTCGACCACTTTTTCCGGCGAATCGCTCGTGTTGAACGCGTACGTGCCGGCGACGATTCCTCCGAAGGAGTTGAGCGTGGCCTCTGTGGTCGTGCCACCGGAGTAGGGCGTCACGATGGCGGGGAATTTTTTCAGCGTGTTGTTCAACGCCGCGGATTGCGCCGGCGAGATCTGCTCGGCGGGCTCTTCGTCTTCCTTGTTTCCATTGGCGCCATCGGGTTCGGCCTTGGACGGATTTGACGCACTCGCGGTTTCCGAAGCGTTGGCGGAGTCGTTGTCCGGTGCGGCAATCGGCACCTTCAATCCCTTGGAGAACTGCTCGACAGCTTTCGTGAGGCGTTCCGTGGAATACTGTGTGGTGTCGAGTTTGATCACCTCGCCGGTCTTCTTGTTGCGCAGCGTGATGGTGCCGGCGTTTTCGTCCTTGGAGACAATTTGTATATCCGGCGCGACCGTGGCCAGGAGCGAGACAGCGGCGAGTTGCGGATTCTTCTGCGCGGAGGCGGAATATTCCTTGGTCTTTTTCGCGGCGTAGTAAACGCAGGCCGCGACGCATCCGCTGACCAGCACGAAAAAGCCGACCACGATGCAGAGAATAATCACCAAGATTTTGCTTCCGCTTTTCGCGGGCGGATTGCCGGAAGGTGGCGGTGGCGGAGGCGGCGTGGACGAAGGAGGCGGCGGCGGGGCAGGAGGTGTATTCACAATTTTAGTACAGCGGGGTTGTTCGACCGACATGAAGAGCCGTCGTGAGCGGCATCCGAAGCCGGGTGATGTGGGTTTCTACACAGCCCGCTTGGTGATGAGGCGGGACCGCGTATTTGTGATAATGCCGAAAGCTCGACAGAAGTTTCAGAGAAGTTCGGCGGTTATAGACGGTCGTTTGGAAACCGCCAGCGCAGATCGTCTGAGTCATTCACTTGCGGAACAGCCGCACCGCACTCGCCTTGGTGATAGCCCCCGAATCCAAGTCGAAATTGTAGAGCGTGCCGTCGATCGTGATCAGGCGAAACGTTTGCTCCTCCAGCCGGGGTTGCTGCGTCGGGTGCTCGGCCAGCCACCGGTAATGACTGAAACTCCCGCGCACCGCCTCTTTTTCCTTCACCAAATCGCGAATGGCATAGCTCTTCACCAGTTTCCCCGAGCGATAAAAGGCGACGCCGATCGTGGCATCTGGCTGATCGCCCTCGGGCCAGGTGTTGAGCGCGATGATGTGCGCGCCGTCATTCGCCACGACCATGTCCGGGGCATACCATCCCTTTGTGGTCCAATGCGCTTTCAGACTTCCGTCCGCGCTGACTTCATAGAGCGTGCCGTGCGCCGGATGGGCTTTTTCGTCCTCGCCGGCGGGAACCATCACGAAGACGTAACGCCCATTAGGCGATGCCGTCGCCCGCGCCGTTTCGGCCGCGCACAACCGCGCGCCAAACAACAGCCCGAAGCAGAGGAAGAGGCGCTTCATCGTGTTCATGTTAACGGTGGGAAAGAGGAGCGAGATCGAGGGGAATTGTTTCTGTATCACCGATTCAACTACGGTGAACGATCTTTTCCAATCTGAAGACGGGCACGATTTCGCCGACTTCTGCCCCGGCGCGCGTCGTGATTTTCGTCGGCATGACTGAGCGCATCTCGGCGCGCTGTTCCGGCGTGCCGATTTCCAGTTGGTCGAGGCAGGCCAGGAACGCTGCGTTTCGGCCACGCACTCCGAGCCCGTCGGCGACTTTGATGGCCAGGCCCAGGCCATTGGGCCATTGCGCCGATGGAGCAAAGGCCGCGGCGCAGAGGGCTTCCGCGCCGGTTTTGCACACGGCGGTGCCGGCGAAGACGCGGTTCAGTTCCGCATCGAAATCACCGGCGCCGCTGATGAGGGTGGGATGGGCCGCGATGGCCTTTACGATTTGGCTCGCGGCCGGCGCCAATTCTCCTGGCCAGGCTTTCGGCACATGGAGCAGGCGAGCGTAGGCCAGTGCCAGACGTTCGAGCGACGTCAGGTAACTCGGGATTCCACACCCGTCCGTGCCAAGGGTGATCTCCTCGGGTTCGAGGCCGGCAAAGCGCGCGATCATGCTGAGCGCCGCGCGCTGCGCTGGATGGTCGACGCGATCGTAAGTCGGCAGGTCCGCTCCGAGCAGTTTCCCGAGCGCGATCAAGCCCGAGTGGTTTCCCGAACAGCAATTGTGGATCGGCGATGGTTTTTCGCCGCGACAGTAAAGCTCGTGTGCAGCCACCGCATTGAATGGCTCCTGCGCGCCGCAGCGCAGGAGGGCGGGGTCTTCCGGGAGTTTGCGGAAGATAGAGCGAACAAGCGCGACATGCCGGGGCTCGCCGTTGTGCGAGGCGCAGATGATTGCGAGTTCTTCCTCGGAAAGTTGGTACTGGTCGGCGCCGCCGGCGGCGAGGAGAGCGAGGGCTTGATGCAGTTTGGCTGTCGAGCGCCAGAAGACAGGCAACGTCGAATCGCCGGCGGCAAACAGCGGTCCGGTTGTATCCGTGACGGCAATACAGCCGAGGTGCACCGATTCGACGACGCCGGAACGCGTAACCGCAGCCAGAGGGGTATGGAAACCCATGTTCAAATGCATAGGAGGGCACATTAGAATTACCGCACCGCGCGGCGGGCCAAGTCTTTCCCGATGAGGCACTCCATGGAGTGGGCCTAACTGGGTCGACCCCATCAGCACCCTCGGCATTGGCGCGCGGGATTTCGCCCGGGGGAGAGTTAACAGAATTGCCGTATGGAAGTCGGGTGAAACCTGTCTAAGCTGGTAGCGTGTTGCGGCTAACCTCCGGACAGAGCCATGGCCTTTAATAATTCTTCCTTCTCTTCCGACTCACGATCCGGACACGAAACCGAGGCGCAATTTTTCCGCGCTCGGTTCCGGTCATATGATTTGCCGCCTGTGAGGGATGCGCTCGTGGTCGGGAGCGCTGCACCGGTTGCTCTGGACGCACTTCTCCAGACCCTTCGGTTGACCAGCCTGGAGTCATTCGTCGGGATCCCGGTCAACGATGATATTGTGGCCGCAGTGATCGTGCGGGAGAGCCTCTTGAAGCGATTGCCGGGCGACACGATCACGCGTTTCGCTCTCGCCAAAGTGAAACCGTCCATGGCGGCGAGCGACGTGCTGCGACTCGATTTGGATGTGGAAATATTGATCGAGGGCACGATCTGAAAAATACCGCCGTTGAAGCGGGCAGTTAAAATTGCCTCCGAAACTCAGCGATTCCTCGCGCGAAATTGCTTGGCGAAGGTCGGGCGGCCGCGCAGAAGTTCGCAACGCGAGCGGCGCTCTGAAGCAGCGCTCGCCGAACCTGGCCACGCCGTGGATTAAAATTTTTTTGGCGACGGACAGGATGCCCCGTTTCTCCATGAGCAAAACCAGCAAGTCGTCTGTCGCGTCGAAATCCGTCTCCTCACCCACTGAGCAGTATGTCCGTGTTCGCCTGAGGGCGCTCGAAATTCCGCCGATCAAGGACGGCATCGTCATCGGCAAGTCAGCTCCGATGGGCGTCGAGGCGATGTTGCGGACGCTGAAGCTCATGAGCAACGAACGGTTCGTTCACGTGGAAGTGAAGGACGGCGGCGCCCACTGCGATGCGATCGTGCGCGAGTCGGTCGTGAAGAAGTTGAAGCAGGAAAAATTGGCGAACTTCATTCTCCAACGCATTTGCCCATTCATGGCGGACAACGAAATTCTCATGCTCGACATGGAAATCGAAGTGGTCGTCGAGGACACGATCTAGCCGCAAAACTCACGTACCATGCGTGCGATTCTCACGAACAAAACCATCGACGTTCTAGCGGAGGATCGCGCTTCGGATTTTTCCGGGCAATTGTCTGGGCGCGACGTGAGTCACTGCGTGGTCCGCGAAAAACCTCGCGGTGATTTTCTCGGCGTCGTGCGCGTGCGCGAGTTGGCTTTCGCGCCGAGTCAGCGCATTTTCGCCGATCTGCTTTCCGGCGTTCCGGCATTGCACGTTTCGCCCAAATTTCGTCCGAGCGAGATCGCGGAATGGTTTAGCCGCCAGAATTCGGAGGACGCGATTGTGCTCTCCAACCACGGCACATTTCTCGGCCTCGTAACCCGAGACCAAGTCGACGAATGGCATCTGCAGTCGCGCGCGAGCCGCGGAACAAAAGGTCCGCGAAACAAGGAGCTTCCAGCCGCGCACTTGAGACGCGAACTTGCCGCGCGAACTGCGGCGCTGGATCACACGCTCGCACAGCTCCACGAACTTTCCTACGCCGTCTCGCATGAAATCCGCACGCCGCTGCGCGCGATTCGCGGTTATGCCGAAGTGCTGCGCGCGGATTATGGCCGCAGGCTGGGTGAGACGGCCAACGAACACATCGAGCGGATCATTCGCGCGAGCGACCGCCTCGATCGGCTGACCGTCGCCATCCTGGCCTATAGTGAAATTGCGCAGACGCCGCTGAAGCTGGCGCGCGTCAGTGTCGAGGGCGTGGTCGGCGAAGCGGTGTCGGCGCTGCGCGAACAGGGACGCGATCGCGGCATCGAAATTCTTCGCCCGTTGCACGATGTGCGGGCGGACCGCGCATTATTGCTGCGCTGTGTCACGGAGCTTCTGGACAACGCGATCAAGTTCGCCTCGCCCACACGCAGGCTCTCGATTCGGATCGGCACGACGCGCAAAGGCGCGGAGGTCATGTTGTTCATCGAAGACAATGGCCTCGGTATCCGCGAAGATCATACAAGGCGCATTTTTCAACTGTTTGAACAAGTGGCTGGCGCGCATCTCGGCCAGGGCACTGGCACCGGCCTCGCAGTGGTGCGCAAGGCATGTGATCGGATGGAAGCGACAGTCGGCGTGGAATCCGTCGCCGGCAAGGGCAGTCGTTTCTGGATCTCGCTGCCGGAAGCAAATTAAGGAGGCAGAAGGCCGAGTTGAGGATGAGGGCTGCCGGTGCCGCCGGGCGGCGGCAGAATTCTGCCATAGTGGTTCGGTTCGATCATTCTGCATTCTTACTTCTTCATTCATCCTTCGCCTTAGTCTAATGATTGACTAAGCGGGGGCGCGAAAATGGAAACGAGGCTATCATGGTCGCGTTGTCGGCTATCCCCCTAGTTTCCGACACTCCAGTCACTCCCTGATTTCTTGTCTCTGTTTTCCCCCACGGGCTTTTCCGCTTTCGCGCCGCTGACCTCGGCGTGTCCCGCCATTGCCGCGCAGTCGGCATCGCGCTGCGCGTGTGCGCGCTCGTGGCTCATTTCCCCGGTTAGTCAACCATACCAATGCACACCACAAAACAAAGTACCCGGACCAGGTACACAGCAGCGCTCACTACCGCGCTGCTTCTTACGTCTGGGATGGCTTGGGCGCAGACCGCGCCGAAGTCGTCCACGACCTCAAACGCTTCGAGCGACACAAGCGAGGAGGACACGGTAGTCCTCTCGCCGTTCGAAGTTTCGGCAGAAAATGAAGTCGGTTACGCCGCAGCGACCACGCTTGCAGGTAACCGCTTGAACACGGAGCTGCGCGACATCGGTAACGCCGTTACTGTTGTCACCAGTCAGTTCCTCAGGGACATCGGCGCGACCGACAACTCGACACTGCTGCAATACACCGTTGGCGGTGAGGTCGGTAGCGTCTACGGTAACTATACCGGCACCGGCGACGGTGCCGCGCTCGACGAATCGAGCAAATTCACGAACCCTAATCAGAACACCCGTGTTCGCGGCCTCACCTCTGCGGACAACACCCGCGACTACTTCCAAACGGACATCCCGTGGGACGCGTACAACGTCGATCGCGTGGACCTGCAGCGCGGACCGAACTCCATTCTATTCGGTCAAGGCAGCCCGGCCGGTATCATCAATAGCGGCAGTCGTCAGGCTAGCTTTAGAGACTCGAACGAAGTCAATGTTCGTTACGGGAGCTTTGGTTCCACGCGCGGATCCGTCGACCTGAACAAGGTTATTATCAAAAACCAGCTGGCCGTACGCCTCGACGGTTTGTACGACGATACGAAGTTCGAACAGGAGCCTGCTTACGATCTCGATAAGCGTCTCTACGGCGCTCTGCGCTGGGAGCCCGAAGCGCTGAAGAAAAACGGCATGCGCACGATTATCAAAGCCAACTACGAAAACGGACAGGTCAGCAGCAATCGGCCGCGCTCCCTGCCGCCGATCGACCTGATCACGCCGTTCTTCCAGACCGGCACCTACCCGGGTAACTACGTTTACGATGCTGCCAGCGGCACCTACAAGTCGACGCGTACCTTCAACAATCTGAATCGCGAGACGTTCATTCCGTCCCAGCTTCAGGACAACAACACGAACCGTCCAAATCACGGTCAGGCAACGCGCACCAGCAATGCTCCCGGCACCTCCGGTCAGCCACGGCCCGCGTACAATCCCTGGCTGGGCAACTTCGGCCAGCAATTCGGCGGACCCCTCGTCTTCTTCGATGGTAGCAGCAGTGCGGTGCCTGCCACGTATTGGGTCGCCGAACCGAACACGCAGTACGGCATTGCGCCAGATGGCACTCGCGACAAAGGCGTCGGCGGCGAACCATTCATGCGCCCTGGCGGGATCACGAATTACCAGACGTTCGCCAGGAATGCCGGCCTGCCGTTCTCTCAGTTTGGTATCTACAAGGACAAGTCGCTCACCGATCCATCGATCTTCGACTTCTACCACAACCTCCTTGATGGCCCGAACAAACACGAGTGGCAGAAATTCCACGCGTACAATCTGAGTTTCGCTCAGACGTTCTTCGACGACCAAGCCGGTTTCGAGCTGATCTACAATCGAGAGAGCTACAGCAATGGACAGCTCAGTCTCTTGAGCGGTGAAAAGCAGGCCATCGGCATCGACGTTAATAGCGTTTATAGCGATGGCACGCCGGACTCCGGTTTGACCGGTGAGCCCCTCAGTGACGGCACGAAAAATCCGAATGTTGGCCGCCCGTACCTCAGCGACAGCAGCCAATTCGGCAACAACTCCTATACGAGCCGTCACAACGATTTCCGTGGAACGCTCTTTGCGACCCATGACTTCGCCAAGGACCATCCGAAGGATAGCTATGTTAGGCGCTTCCTCGGCACTCACACCCTGACCGGTCTGTACAGCCGGGAGACGCAGAACACCGAAACACGTTCATGGCAGCGTTATGCCGCCGACGACGCGTACGAGGCGTTTCTTAACCCGAACGGCAACGGATCGCACCTGAAGTTCACGGACAATACTCTGACGCCTAACAATGTCATTTATCTCGGACCTTCGCTCCTGGGTGCGTCCAGTGCGACCGGGGCAAACATTCCGCGTCCGACCGCCGTTCAGACGATCACCAGCGGAAAAGTGCGCTTGTTCGACTCGCATTGGAACAAGCCAACCGATCCGAGTGCAGCGGGCTACGTCAATCCCAGTGCGCTCTGGCTGAATAACTATTATGAAGCGCCCGCTAATCCGGCTGATATCGGCGTTGCTGGTGTTGACCCGCGCGTTTCCACGCAGTCGGAAAATCCGGCCAACTACGTCGGCTGGACTGAAATTCCGGTTAATATCATCGATTCAGAAACGTCGCAGGCTAACCGCGACCTTCTGACGACCAATGCGAAATTAGCCAAGAGTCAGATCTCGTCCCAGGCATTTGTCTGGCAGGGCCACTTCTGGGACAACTCGATCGTCGGCACGTGGGGAGTCCGCAAAGATGTCTCCAAGTCCTGGACCGTTTCCCGCGATGTTAACGGCTCAAAAGATCCACACGGTCATCTGGATTTGGGCGACAGCTACAAGCTGCCCGATCAATACACAGGCCGCCTTCAGGTTCTGTCACACGCGTGGACGGTGATGGCGCATATCAACCAGCTGCCTGGCATCGGAAAATTCGCCAATGATCTCCCGATTCAGTTGAGCCTGTTCTACAATCGTTCGACGGACTTCCAGCCGGCTTCCCAACGCGTCGACCTCTACGGTGAGCCGCTGGCGGCTCCGGCAGGTAAGACGATCGACAAGGGCATTTTGCTCGAAACCCGGGATGGCAAGTACTCGCTGAAGATCAATCGCTATGAAACGGTCGCGACCAATGCGTCCAGCACGGCCCTGGGTGGCACTTGGTTCATCGGCGCCTCACAAGCTTGGTCCGGCAATTGGGCCAACCGCTTCGAATTCGACCTCACTGGCGATACGATCGATACGCATCAAGCTCACGATGGCCCAAGCAATGGAAGCTACAACTACGCTCCTGCTCCGAAGCCTGACGGTACAACGGAAACGCAAGCCGAAGCCGACGCTCGCGAAGCGGCAGCTGTCGCTGCCTATCGCGCCTGGCAAAAGAGCGTGGATCCTCGCTTCTACAAAGCCTGGGGCATCGATCTCAACAACCTGAACAAGTCGATCGGTTACAGCGTTCCGAACGGTTTCACTGTTACGGAAGACAGCCAATCGAAGGGTTGGGAAGTCGAGTTCAATGCCGTGCCGATCAAGAACTGGCGTATCGCGCTCAACATGAGCAAGACGAACGCAACTCGCACCAACATCGGTGGCAGCGCCCTTGCAGGCTTCATCTCCGCCTATGAAAATGCGTTGAAAAACACGCCGGCCGGCGACCTCCGCATCTGGTGGGGTGGCGCAGGTAACGACACGAGCCTAATTCAATGGAACACCAGCATCGGTTCCGAATGGGCTCAGCGCAAACTGCAGGAAGGCACGAACGTTCCTGAGCTCCGCCAGTGGCACACGAACCTCATCTCCAACTATGAATTCGACCATGGTTTCCTGAAGGGCTTCAACGTCGGTATTGGCGTGCGCTACGAGTCCAGCATCGTCATCGGCTACAAACCGCTACAAGGCGCGACGGCGAACGATATCAGCTTCGATATTGCCAACCCGTATGAAGGACCGGCTCAGACGAACTTCGACTTCTGGTTAGGTTATACTCGAAAGCTCTCTAAGCGACTCGAGTGGAATATCCAGTTGAACGTCCGCAATGCCGGGATCGGCGACGAACTTACGGTGCTGACAACTCAGCCTGATGGGAGTCCCGCAAGTTACCGAATACGGGCTACACAGACGTGGGAGTTGTCGAACACGTTCAGATTCTAGCCGTGTAGCATTGGCTCGACTTCACCGCGCTCGATTTGAGCCACCTGGTTCGGATAAGCGCGTTTGATTTGGTTTAGTTTAGCTCAGCCCCGGGGCCGATTTGGCCCCGGGGCTTTTTTCGATGAGGGAGGAGTCTTGTCGGCATTCTACGTTCGTCGCGAAATGGCACGCTGTTGCGAGAAACGGACTTCGCGCGAGCGAGTCCGTCCGCGCCTTGCAGCGCGGACTTTAGGTAGGCCGGCAGGCGAGACGCCTCCGCTTGCTCCGCGAACCCCGTCTTCCACTGCTGATTCTCGGATCAACTCCGACACATCGGCTTGCAACGGAGCGCCGGCCTCCCGGGCGGCCAGCCTAAAAAGAGTCCCGCTTCGCGGGACGCTAGATCGAAAAGCCGGCCGGAGGCCGGCGCTCCGTTGCAAGCCGGTGCGGAAACCGACAAACAGCCTTCGATCGATTAACCGCCTATTCGCCGCGGCGAATCGCTCACGCCGATTCAGGCCTCGTACGCCGATTCAGCTCTCTCACGCCCGTTCAAGCTCGCACGCACGAAAGGAATGCGTCCCTTCAACGCGCGGCCTTTCAATGCGTGCCCCGTGCCCTTCACCGCGCGTCCAGCCGCCGCAAAATTTCTCGGCAGTGTTCCGCGGTTTCGGCCCGGCCGTCGCGTTCCGCGGCTTCGATGCCGGCTTGCAGAACGCGGCGGGCATCGTCAAAGCGTCCGGCCTTCGCGTATCCTTGTCCCAAATACAAAGCGGTCTGCGCATTCTGCGGCTGCAGACGGTGAAAGGCCTCGAGCGGCGGAAGCGCTTCCTCGAAACGTCCTTGAACCAGGAGCAAAACGCCGAGTGCGCCCTGCAGATCGGGATGGCTCGCATCAAACTTCAGTCCGGCACGATACTCGCGTTCTGCCGCTGCCTCGTCGTTCGACGCTTCAGCATTTTGCCCCGTGAGAAAATGCCAGTGCGCCTCCAACTGCCGGACTTCCGGCAATCCCGGATTCGATTCATAAAGCGGATTCAAATACTTGCGCGCTGCCGCCAAATCGCCCGCCTCCAGTTCGAGCGCCACACGGGTTTGCAGCGCCTTCGTGTAGGTTGGTTTCAAGACCAGCGCTCGGTCCAGCGCGGCGCGCGCCTCTGGAATGCGGTGCAAAGTCTTTAGCGCGATGCCGAGATTCAGGTTGGTGTCGGAATCATTCGGATTCCACGCGAGCGCCTTCCGATATGCCTCGAGCGCTTCGTCGAAGCGCTGCAAATCGGCCAGTGCCACGCCGCGGGCATTTTCCAGTTCCAGGCTCGAACCCGCCCGCGCGATGCCGCGCTCCGCGGCTCGAAGCGCGTTATCTGGCTCGTGCGTGGCGCGGAAAACTTCGCTCGATGTCACGTACAATCCGGCGGCTGGCGCGTTCGGGCCGGCTTCTGCTCTAGCGATTCCGCGTTCGAGTGTCGCGCGCGCCCGCGCCGTGTCTCCAATTTTCAAATACAGAGAGCCGATCGCCTCCGCCATCGATGGGTCACCGCCAGAGAGGGATTCGGCTCGCTGAAGATATTTGAGCGCATCCTGATTTCGGCCGGTCTGGAATTCGATGGTTCCGAGCACAAGCAGCCGATGCGGGTCGAAACACCAATCGTGCAATTCCGTCAGCCAGGGATCGTCAGCATCGCGAAAACGCCCGGTTTCACGCCCGATCCAGCGTTCCATCAGCGCTCCGTCATGATCGCCTTCCGCATCGAGAATCTCCGCATAAAAATTATGCGCCGGAGAAAATTGCGGCGTGTCGCGGATGATTTCCAGGAGCCTGCGCTTGTCATCGGTTCCATCATAGCCGGACGTGCTTCCGAGGGTAGGGCGAGGCGTCCCGGCCGAGCCGCTCGCGCCACCTAACCCTCGAGATGAGTCATCCGTCTCATGTGCGCGCAAAACTCTGAACAATCCCAACCGCGCGTAGGGGTCTTTCGGCACGAATTCCAATCTCCGCCGATAATGCTCCGCGGCAGCGCGGAATTCACCGGTCTTGAATTCCAAATCGGCCAGCTTCAACCAGCCCGGCGCATAACTCGGATCCAGCTCCAACGTCTTCTTCAACCACCTGGCTGCCGCAGCCCTATCGTCCGCGTTGAGCCGCAAGTCCGCCAGGTAATATGTCCACCGCGCTTCCTTGGGTTGCAGGCGAATCAACTCTTCCCAAATCGCGGCGGCCTTCGCCTCGTAACCGTTTTCCTGATACAAACGCGCCAGCTCCGCCAGCGCCGCAGGCGCGCGGTTCGTTTTACCCACATCCTTCTCAGCTCGCTCGATCTTTTCCTGAGCCACAGGAAAAACATCCGTCTTTCCTGGGTTTATCTCGCCCGACGCGCTCTGAGTCTTGTTGGTGCCAGGCGCTGACTGCCGCGGTTGCTGTGGCTTCAGAATTTCATGCGTTTCGTGTTCTTCGTGTGATTCGTGGGCCACCACCACCCGTTCCGCCCCGTCCATCGCCCGCCGCCACAACGTCACGTTGCTCATGTTTTCGAACGGCGGCACCGAACAGAAACCACCCGTGACAATCACCGGTATACCATTCCCATCCAGGTCGCCGACCGCCGCCGTGATCAATTGCACCGGACGCCGCGCAATCGCCACCGGCGTGAAATTTTCCCGGCCATCATTCAGCCACGCCATTAACGACACGGATCCTTCGCCATCCGGGCCCTTTTCATTCGAGAACCCGCTCACCGCGACGAGATCGACGTACCCGTCTCCATTGAGATCCGCTGCGCACGGACCATACGCCTTGGAAAAATCCCCAACGCGGTGAAACGTGAACGCGCCGCCGCCACGGTTTTCAATCCACTGCAACCCGTGCCAGGGCCGCACGCCCTGCACCGAGTAGTCGAATTGATCGCCATTGGTGTAGAGGAGATCGGGCCGCCCGTCGCGGTTCACGTCCGCCACCACCAACCCGCTGCTTCCATAGTCTTCGTTCGTCGAACCCCAGACGAGCGTGTCGGCGAAATTTCCGTCACCGCGATTTTCGAACCAGTGCACTTCCTCCCACTCCTGCGAGATCAGGGCGGCGAAATCCGTCCGTCCGTCGCCATTGAAATCCGCGACTGGCGCATGAATGCAGCCCGACTGGCGATTCACGACGTGGCTCTCGAAATGCCAATCGCCTTTGTTCTCCAACCACCGCGTCTCTCCTTGCGCATAACCAAACTGGCCGACGACCAGATCGAGCCGGCCATCCGCGTGATTCACCAGCCGGCCCGCTTCCACATCGCTCACGCGTGCGACGTGATCGAGCACGACGTGCTTCGCGAAACGCTCGTTGTCGAGGTTCTCCAGCACGACGACGCTGCCGATCAAATCGTTGTTCGGCGTGATCTGCCCCATGCTGGCGACGAGCACATCGAGACGGCCGGTTCCATTCACGTCCGCCGCCGCGACGTGCGCCGGTCCGGGCACGTTTTCCGCAATAATTCGTTCTGTGAAAACCCCGCGCGGCGCCTGCCGAATCCAGCGGACGGAATTCCGCTGCGCCTCGCAATAAATCACGTCCAATAATCCGTCCTTATCCAAATCCGCCAGCGTGAGATTCGTCACCAAGGGGCGTCCAAACTCCGAAACTGGAGCGCCGATTGCCTGTGGCTCATAACGGAGGTTAGGCGTAGCGAGCAGCTCAGCTTTCCCCGAAGAACTCGCGACAACTTGCCGCGGTGTCCGTGCGCTTTTGTGGAAAATGTCAGCCCGCCGCCAGGCCAGCGTCACGCCGAGGCCGATCACCAGTGTACCACCGAGAACGAGCAGAGATTTTTTCAAGAAACGTCCCACAAAAGCGAAGCGAAGAAGTAAAGGAAACGCGAAGTGCCTACGAACGGCGCGAATTCATAATATCGTTTTCCCACGGAACACACGGAGATCACGGAAACGAAAATGCTTTCCGTGCCTTCTGTGTATTCCGTGGGAAAACGGCTTGGTCATTTCGTGTCCTTCGTGTGACTCGTGGGCAATAGGTCTGATCGAACTGGTCTAGCCTAGAGCCGGTCGCGATATTCGGAGGGCAA
The DNA here is from genome assembly GCA_035765635.1 of Opitutaceae bacterium. Taxonomy (GTDB): domain Bacteria; phylum Verrucomicrobiota; class Verrucomicrobiia; order Opitutales; family Opitutaceae; genus EW11. Next base: position 34,276 of record DASTWZ010000046.1, on the reverse strand, counting down.
CAGGCTCAATGCCAACTCGCGCAGCCGGGGATCGGGAAACGAGAGTCCGAAGGCCTTCATCATCGCGCTCAGACGGTAAAGCTGCGATGTGCTCAATCCGCGCAAAGCCGCTTCGTCGGCACCACGCAGCGCGCCTTCCACTTCAGCCCGGGCGAGGTCGAAGTGTTTCGCCTCGGCCAACGCAACGGCCAGGACAACCCGACGGTCGAGCGGGAGCGCATCGGAGACGTTCGCGATCTTCGGTATCAACGAATCCAATACACCCTGCAGCTTGGCGGCATCCCCCACCGCGACCGCAAGCGAAGCCCGCGCGATCAAGCTGTTGATATCCTGCGGAAATTGCGATTCGAGCGTCTGTGCGATGGCAGCGGCGGGCGCGCCCGCACCCATTTCGATGAAATAATCCTCGAGACGGGCCAGCGCCAGCGGGTTGTCTTGCAGCTCCACGCGCTCGAAAACCGCCACGCGCTGATTCTCGACGCCGGGAATCGTCGGCACCCGATACGGTACGGCGCGAAGCCACCGCGGCGGCACCCATTGATTCAGCAGACCGACGAGCGATTTCTGCGGTTTGTCCGTTCCGAGCGCGGCAAAAGTTTCGAGCGCATTATCCCAGGTCGGCACCACGATGTGCGTGACCTGCCGGCGCTCGACCAGACTGAGCGCCTCGTCTTGCGAAGTGGCGCCCGCGATGCGCACCGCCGCGGCGAAGCCGTCCTTGTTTTCTGGATACGGCGTGCTCAGGCCGCGCAGGCCACCGTGAAATATGAGCGAGGTCGTGAGTTCGGGCGGCGCGAGCACAATCGCCCCGGCCGGCCCGACCCGATTGGCCAGCCAGTGGGACAGATCGCGTTCCACCAAAGCCTGCACTTCTGTTTCCGTCACGGTCGAATCCTGACCTTTGACGGCCTGCTTTGCGACGAGCAGCGACCCCGGCAGAACAGCGAGCACCAAAACCAGCACGCAAATCCAGCGGTGGCGAAGCAGACGCGTTGGCGCGATCGCGTCGCTCTCCAGCGCAAGCGCGCCGACTAGCAGCAGAAGCAATGCGGCATCGAGCGTGTTCCACTCGCTTAGTTTCGCGCAGGCTAGAATTAACGCCACAAATGAGCCACCGATGAGCGGCAGCATCGAGCTCGCGGTCGCGCTGGGATCGCGTTTCGTGCGCCGCAGGATCAGCCAGATCAGGGGTAGCGCGAACAGCAGCGGCAACAGGGTCGATATGCTCACCAGATTCACGCCGTCGCGCGCGAACCAGGACAGAAGATTCGCCGCCACGGGCGAATTCGGCAGCCGGGTCAAACGCGTCGCTTGTAGTTCACCGATGAATACATAGCCGCCGTGCGGAATAAATAGAAACGCCGGCAGCGCGAGCACGGCCGTCACGCTGATCTCGCGACGAAGAAGTTTGAGCCAAAGCGGCAGTCGCCGCGCCGATGTCGCGGCTTCGCGATGAGCCAGGCCAGCCAGCGATCCAAGTCCAAGCCAGGCCACGCCATAGAGCGGATGCACCGCTTCGAGGCGGTTCCAGAGCAAATGATTCGGCGCGAATTCGACGAGGTAGCAGAGGAATGTCGTCGAAGCGCCGATCAGACTCCACCACGTCCATTCGCGTTCGAAGGTCTTGTGGAAACGCCCCTGCAAAATCGCGCCGAGACCCAACCCAAGCAGCATCGGCGAGGCCGCGAGCGGACTCACCCAAATGCCCAGTCCACCGACGAAGCCCGCGAGCATGAACCAGCGTCGCGCGCTTTCTCGGGCGCGAGCGTCGTTATTTTCGTGCTGCAGTCGAACTCGCATTCCCGCGATCAGGGGCAACACGCTCCAGACCAGAAGAAACGCCGTGAGCGCTTTGTCATCAGGCTGCCCCGCAATGAAAAGTCCGGCGAAGGGAAACAGCACCGCGAGACCGACGCACAGAACAATGGCTTCCGTTTCGCCGAAAAATTTGCGGGCGAAAATCACCGCGCTCACGAGTACCGCGAGTTGCAGAAGGGGATCGGCGTGTAGTGCGGCGTGCTCGACGGCGATTCCGGGATTTCGCCCTCCGAAGATTTGCTCGAGCCACGAGACAAAACCGAGCCACCAACGATAAGGGGAAGATTCGCGCGTTTCCCGGCCTTTCGGCGCGTTGTCGTAATCGACGTGGCGCAGCCGCCATTCGCCGCGCGACCGCATCTGCTGTGTCTGTACGATCCATTGGTAGCTGGTGTCGTTGTGCTCGGGCACGATGAGCTGGCGTAATCCGCCGGCGTATCCAGATTGTGAATGCGCGTCGGGTACGGCGCTCGTGGGCACGAGACCGGTCACGAATTCGACGCGCTGAATGCGCGCGCGATTGGTCCAGCAAACAAAGGCACAGGCCAGGATCAGCAGGAAAACCCAGCGGAAGGACGCCAGGCGAAGTGGAGAGCTCATTAAGGTTCGCGAGCGCGATTCAGGGAGAGGTAGGTGGCGAGAAAATCAGCCACGGAAAGTGCTGGCAAGGGCCATAGCGCGGCGCCGTCGCATGCGGAACTATTCCGCAGCGTTGGGTGACCGCCGTCGCGGCTGTCGCCCTCACTTCCGCCGAGTGAAAACGAGGACGCTGCCGTCTCCGCGGGAAACAACAAATGCGGGCGCGGCGGCTGCCGGCTCGCGTGTCGCATGCGAGACGTCCCTCAAGGCCACCACGGCTGTGGTTTCGCCGGGGATGATCAAGCCGCTCTCCGTAGCGGTGACTGCGCGAAAACTCCCGTGGCCGTCGCCGAGCAGAAGTTGGCTCAATCCGCCGTCGATGTGTCCCACAGACGCGATCGGCGCATTCGTGTTTTGCACGGCAAAAATGTCCGCGTGACCGTCGCCATCGAAGTCCCCCGTGACCACGCCTTCGGTGGACGATATCTGCGCGATGCGTGGAAGAGCCAGAAACTCATACGCGCCGTCGTCCTTGCTCAATAGCACACCCGAAGAAAACTCCGTCGCGTACCACGCGCTCGCTTTCGCCAAACGATTTTCTCCAACGATCTCATTCAATGTCGCAGCGGCATAGAGATCGTTCCGCGGATAGCGTTTGAGAATTGCCGGGATCTTGGCGCCGAGTTCCTTGCGCGTCCGCTTGGGATAAAACTTTCCGCCACTCGACTCCGCTTCGATCAAAACCGGAGCGCCGGTGCCGGCGAAATCTCCATAAAAGATTGCCGCAGGATTTTCCGGGGAGGCGTGGCAGGTCGTATTCAGTCCGACATTACCGAAAACAAAATCGGGCCTTCCATCGCCGTTGAAGTCGGCGGTCGCGACCGAGCGCCACCAGCCTGAGCCGGCTCTCGCGAAGCCACTCCGCTCGCTCCAGTCCTCGAACCCTTTGCCGCGAGCGTTATGAAAATATTTCGGCGTGCCCCAGTCGATGGCCAACACCAGATCGGGCCAGCCATCTCGATCGACGTCGCACCAAAGCGCAGCGGTGACCATGCCGACGCGCTCCAATCCTGGCGCGAGCGACGCGGTGACATTTTCAAATTTGCTGCCGAGGTTGCGAAGCAGCGCGCTGTAAGGAGAAACCGGATACGCGCCGGGCGTCACACGACCGCCGACGAAAATGTCGACCTGCCCGTCGCGATCGAAATCCGCCGCAGCCAAAGCACCCGCGCTGATCGGAATCGATGTCAGGCGCGTCGCTGCCTGGGCGTCCGTCTCGGTTTTCCAACCGCTCCGCCCATCGTTCAGCAAAATCGTGGGCTGATAGCCTTTGTTGCCACCCTCCAACTCCGCGCCCGACTTCGCGACGACGATATCGTTCAACCCGTCTCCATTCACATCGAGAATCGCGACCGCGCCGCCATCCGCGACCTTCGATCGCTCGGGCCAATCGACTACGGCCACATCAAAGCCGCCGTCCTCCCGGCGCAAACCCACGCGCAAGGGCTGCCCCTTCGCGGGTCCGATGACGAGATCGTCGCGGCCGTCGGCATTCAAGTCGCCTAACGCAAGAGATGAGCCACGTTCAAAACCGATCGGAAGCAGCGGCTGCCCGGCGGGTTCGATGCGGCTTTCGACTTTCGGAACGAACGCGAGCCCGAACTTGGCTGTCGCTTCGGTGTATGTCGTGGGTTCTGCGGGCGCGTCGGAAATAGACGTCGGCGACCCGGCGTTGCCGTCGTGATCGGAAGCCTCGGTCACGGTGTAGCGCTTGTCGGCCGCGAGGTTTTCGAAGATCTGCCGTTGTCCACTCGGCCAGAACACTTCGAGTTTTCGAATCGTGCTTTCTTCGCCCAATCCGAAATGGAGCACCGGCTCGCTGTTCGAAAGATAGCCGCGGGCCAACACCAGCTGGCGAACCTGTTTGCCAGCGGCAGTTTCAATCCGCACGACAGCGCCCACTCCGAAACGATTCGATTGACGACCGCGCAGCGCGAGCACCAGGCGGTGGCCGCTCGCGCAGTCGTTGCGCAGGACGGTCACGCCGCCCTCGTAGTTCGCGAACACGAGATCGAGATCACCGTCGCCGTCGAGGTCGCCGAACGCGGCGCCAAAACTCACGCCGTTCTGATCAAGTCCCCAGGCGCGACTGACGTCCTCGAAGCGCATGTCTCCAAGACTTCGATACACGAGATTGTTCTCCGACAGCGCGGGGCTCGCTTTCAGAATGCGCACGCTTTCCGCGACACTTTCGGCGCCGGACATTTTTCGCACGAGATCAACGTTGTGCAGTTCGCGCACCATGCCGTTCGTGAAATAAGCATCGAGACGACCGTCGTTGTCCAAATCCTCCAGCCGCACCGACCAAGTCCAATCCGTCGCGTCGAGACCGGCCAGGCTCGCGGCCTCCAGCACGCGGCCCGCGCCGGTGTTTAAATAAAGCGCATTGCGCATGTATTGTGGCGCAGTTTGGGCGTTATTTTTTGGATCGTTCAGCAGATCGCGAATATTCGCCATGCCCCGCTGGTCTTTCGCATGCGTGGTCGCCGCCATATCGGCCACGAGCAAATCGATCAGCCCGTCATTGGTCACGTCGCCCAGATCCGCCCCCATTGCGGAGTGCGGCATGTGGGGCACCACGCGATCGATGACGTTGGTGAACGTGCCATCGTGGTTGTTGCGGTAGAGCACGTCGGCGGGCGCGAAATCGTTGGCCACGTAAATGTCGGGCCAGCCGTCGTTGTCGAAATCCCACCACGTCGCCGAGTGACCCTGGGCTTCGCCCGCGATTCCGGCTTTCTGCGTGACGTCGCTGAACGTGCCGTCGTGATTGTTGTGAAAGAGGAAATTTTTCTGACCCGCGGGATGCGTGGTGGCGTCGAGCAGGTTGGTTTGAAGAAACAAATCCAACCAGCCGTCGCGGTCGTAGTCGGCGAAAGCGGCCATGTTGCTCGCGTCCGAAATGTCGAGGCCGTAGCTGTGCGCGCTCTCTTTGAATGTCCCGTCGCCTTGGTTGATGTAGAGCAGATTTGGCGCGGCGAAGCGGCAGACGTACAGATCGAGTTTCCCGTCGTTGTTGATGTCGACGAACGTCGCGCCCTGCTTCCAGACGGCGGGGTCGTTGTTCGAAGCGTTGCTGCTGCCGATCCAACTTTTCACCTCAGCCAAACCCTTTTCCCAAAAACTCGACGGCGCCCCGAGACCAGCCTGAGCGGTGACATTGGCAAATTTCCAATCGCCGAGATTGCGAAACAAACGGCACGCCTCGGTTTTGCTGACGACGAAAATGTCGGGCAGGCCATCGCCGTCGTAATCGCCAATCGCGATGCCAGTGCCGATCGCGCCAAACTTGAATTCCTGATTCCGATCACCCCACATCGCCGGATCGGCGTACTTGTTTTCAGTGACGATGCCGGTTTGTTCCGGCGGCATCGCGGTGAACATCGGCGATGTTGGAGTGTGCTGGGATGTCGGAGTGTGCGGCGACGTGGGGGAGAGTTGAGACCTGGGGGTTGGGGTGGATAATGACTTTGGGGCGGACGATGAGATCGGCACGCGCAACGGCTGCGCCTGCAACGTGTCGTAGGCCGCGTGTGCGGTCTGCGCGCTCGACGACGCGGGCATGGAAATGGCAAGGCAACACGCGAGGGCGACGGCTTCGAAAGGGCCACGCATCGTTGGGGAAAAAGCGTTCGGGTTCGTGGGGAAAGCGGAATCCAAGGCAGCGGCATTTATTACCAACGTTGCGCGCTCGCGTGCCAACTTCTGTTTTCGGTTCTGGCGCTGCTTGCGGATCGGCGAATTGCTGCGCGAGGCGGCGACGTTGCGGGGTCGATGTTGCGCAGCGTGACCAAACAATGCCGGCGAGGACGCCGGCGCTCCCAGAGCCTTCTGCGCCTTGAAAAGGCGCACTCGGCGGGCCGAGCGTCGGCGTCTCGCCGATGTCGGGGTATTGGCCGAGCGGCGGCGTTATCGCCGACGTCGGCCCTCTGGGAGCGCTGGCGTCCTCGCCGGCATTCTCTACCTAAAGTCCGCGCCCCAAAGCGCGGACGGACTCGATCGCCGCTTAACGTGAATCGATACCGCGTAGTCCAACCCCACGCCCCACGCCCCACGCCAGCCGCCCCAAGCCGTGCTCTTTTATTGCGGCTCCGCGGCCCTCTGCTTCTTTGCGGCTAACAAAAAAGCGCCCCGCGTATGAACGTATTTCCCCAGCAAATTCTCTTGTTCTCCTCGATGCTGGCTTGCGCGTTGTGCGCGAGGGCGACTTCGACGCCGGATCCGCTCATCACGTTTGCGCCGCTCGCCCCAAAATCAGGTCCGCGCGGCGCAACACTTTTCGCCCTCGTTCCGCCCAGCGCCAGCGGCATCGTGGTCGAAAATAATTACGCCGATCCCGAGATGTGGGGAAAGCGTTACCAGGAACTCGTCTACGGCGAAATCGGCTCGGGTGTTTCGATCGCCGATTTCGACAACGACGGGCGCCCCGACCTCTTGATCGCGAGCAAGACGGAAGGCATCCGGCTTTTCAAAAATCTCGGCGGCTGGAAATTCGAAGACGTCACGGCCAAGGCCGGCCTCGTTCTGGATTCCGGCGTAATACAAAAAGGCATGTCGTGGCTCAGCGGGCTGATGAACTCCGCCAATCGCCCGAACGAGGGCGTCGCCGCGTGGACGCAGGGCGTGACGTTTGTCGATATCGACAACGACGGTTGGCTCGATCTCTACGTCTGCCGCTTCGACGCGCCGAATCTCCTCTACATCAATCAGCATAACGGCTCCTTCGTCGAGGAAGCCGCCGCGCGCGGTCTCGCCTTGATCGATGCATGCGGAGTGGCGGCGTTTGCCGATTACGACCGCGATGGCGCGCTCGATGTTTTTATTCAAACCAATCTCCTCGACGCCGCGTCGCATCCGAACGGCCAGCGCGATCACCTGCTGCACAACGACGGAAAAGGTAATTTCACCGAGGTCACGGATCAGGCGGGAATCTCCGGGGAAACCGAAGGGCACTCCGCGACGTGGTGGGATTACGATGACGACGGTTGGCCGGATTTGTATGTGGCGAACGACTACCGCGTGCAGGACCAGCTGTATCATAATAATCACGACGGCACCTTTCGCGACACCGCCGCGAGCGTCCTTCCGCATGTGCCTTATTACGCGATGGGATCGGACTTGGGTGACATCAACAACGACGGTCTGGTCGATTTCTTCGTCAGTGACATGGCTCCCTCGACACATGAAACCGATCAGCGCGGCATGGCGGGTTCGCGTTCGCGACTCGGACCGGAGCAGAATCGCAAGCCGTTGCCGCAGTTCATGCGCAACGCCCTTTTTCTGAACACGGGCCGCGGGCCGTTTATGGAAGTGGCTCAACTCGCGGGGTTAGGTGAGACGGATTGGACGTGGTCCGTGCGGTTGGAGGACTTGGACAACGACGGGCGGCTCGACGTGCATGTGACCAACGGCATGACGCGCGAGTATCACAACGAAGACTTGCTCGAAAAATCCATGCGGGCCGAAACTCCCGCCGAGGGCCGAGCCGCTATCAAACAGAGTCCAGTCCTGGCCGAGCGAAACTTCGCGTTTCGCAATCTCGGCGATCTGCATTTCGAAGACGTCAGCGCGCCATGGGGGCTCGCCGAGCAAGGTGTGAGTTTCGGCGCCGCCTTCGGCGATCTCGATGGAGACGGCGATCTCGATCTCGTTTACGTGAATTATCAGAAAGGCGTCACGGTTCTGCGCAACGACTCCGATAGCGGGCACCGCCTGATCGTCGCGTTGCGCGGCACACGATCGAATCGCTTCGGCATTGGCGCGAAAATTCGCGTTACGACAGAGTCGGGCATGCAAGTTCGCGAGCTGACGCTTGCGCGCGGCTATCTTTCGAGCAGCGAACCCGTCGCGCACTTCGGCTTGGGCGACGCGGCAAAAATCGCGCGACTCGAAGTAGAATGGCCGAGCGGCACCCGCCAGGTGTTTAAGGATTTAGCCGCAGATCAAAGGCTGACGCTGACCGAACCGGCGCCGGTGAACGACGCTTCGAAAAACGTCGGCTCCCGAGACCTGCCAATTGCGCCGCCGCTCTATCGACTGAGCGGCAACGCAGAAGTTGGCCGCGCAGCCACTGGCAACACAGGAACTGAGAGCGCAGGTGTGACGTCCGCAGTTCGAGATGCCGTCGGAGCACCCCCGGCGCTCGCGCCGGCAATGATCGAAATCGATGTGGATGGCGACGGCGTGAAGGATCGCGTGACGGCAAAACCGTGGGAAACCGTGCGCTATTTTCACGGAGCAAAAGATGGACGACCCGAAGAAGAATGGACCGAGCGCGCTGGATTCGCGAAGGCGGGCGCGGGACTATGGACATCGATTGCGCCGGCTGATTTGAATGGCGATGGGCGCGTCGATTTTGTCGTCGGTAATGTTGGTTTGAATACGCCGTATCGCGCGAGTGAAGCCGAGCCGATGGTGCGGTTCACCGGAGAATTTGTGTCCGGCCAGCCGGCGTTTTCGATCGAAAGCTATTTTGAAAACGGAAAACTCTATCCGCGGCTCACGCGAAAAGAATTAGCCAAGTTGATGCCGTCGGTTCTTCGGCGCTTTCCACGAAACGATGTTTATGCGCGGTCGACGCTGGAGGAGATCGTCACGGCTGACGCCTTGGGCCGCGCGCGGCGCGAGACCGTGACGGAGTTGCGCAGTGGCGTTTTCCTGAGTCGGGCTGACGGTGCATATCGATTTGTCGCGCTGCCGCGCCTTGCCCAGGTCGCACCGATCACGGGCTGCGTCACCGCGGATTTCGACGGCGACGGTCAGATCGATATTTACGTGATTCAAAACACCGCCGGCACGCCGACGCTCGGAAAATTCGATGGCGGCGTGAGTCTCCTGCTCCGCGGTGACGGTCGCGGAAATTTTTCCGCTGTTTCGCCGCGCGAGAGCGGCCTGGTAATCAAAGGCGAAATGAAAGCCGTCGAAATCGCGGGCCGCGATGGCGCTGGTCATCCGATCATCCGCGTCACGAGAGCTGATGGCTCTACGGTAACTTTCGAGCACGTTGCCACGAAAAGTCGGTGAGCTGCGGTCGGTTTTTCCGATCCATTTTTAGCCGCAAGGAGGCGCAAAAAAACAAAGAGGATTTTGGGTTGGGCGACGTCGCTCAGATATCCTCAACCTTGATGCGGACTCTGTTATGTTTGTGGTTCCAAACCTTCAGATTCCCCGGCCGTCTGGGAATTCAGAAGGTTTGAAACCTTAAACAAAAACCGATAAGCCTTTGGGAAAAGGATGTCTGAGCGGCACTGCCAGCCCCCAAATCCTTTTTGGGTATTTTGTGCCTCTTTGTGGCCAAAAAAAATCAGCCAACCCAGAGGCGGGCGTTGCGGAAGATGCGCATCCAGGGGCTGTCCTCGCCCCATTCGGCGGGGTGCCAGCTCATCTGCACGGTGCGGAAAACGCGCTCCGGGTGCGGCATCAGGATCGTGGCGCGGCCATCGCGGGTCGTGAGCGAAGTGATGCCGCGCGGCGAACCATTTGGATTGAGCGGATAACGCTCCGTCACCTCGTGGCGATTGTCGACGAAACGTGCGCCGACCAGGCCGGATTTGTCGCAGGCCTCGAGCGCGGCGGCATCGGCGAACTCCGCATAACCTTCGCCATGAGCCACGACGATCGGCACGACCGAGCCTTCCATGCCTTGAAACATGATGCTCGGGCTCTTCTCGATTCGCACCGACGCGAGTCGCGCTTCATAACGCATCGAGCGGTTCTGCACGAAGTGCGGCCACAGATCGGCTCCTGGGATGATTTCGTGCAGATTGCTCATCATCTGGCAGCCGTTGCAGGCACCGAGGGAGAATGTGTCTTTGCGGCGGAAAAATGCTTCGAACTCGGCCCGCGCGCGCTGGTTGAAAAGAATGCTTTTCGCCCAACCTTCGCCGGCGCCAAGCACGTCGCCGTAACTGAATCCACCGCAGGCCGCGAGGCCGCGGAAATCTGTCAGGCGTATCAGCCCGCTCAATACATCCGTCATGTGCACGTCGACGCAGCGGAAGCCTGCGCGCGTGAACGCCGCGGCCATCTCGATCTGACCGTTGACGCCTTGCTCGCGCAGAATGGCCACCGGTGGACGGCTGCTGAAATCGCGTCCGACCTGGATGTCGAACGTGATCTTCGGCGTAATGCCGGGATTGTCGCGCTGCTCCAGTTTGAGTTGGTACTCCGATTCGGCGCAGGCCGGATTGTCGCGCAGCGAGGCGATGCGCCGCGTGGTGTCGGACCAGATGCCGCGCAGCGTCGCGAGATTTTCCTCGATAAGGAGTTTCCCGCCCTGGCGGACACGCAGATGGTAGTCGCCGTTGAGCGTTCCAATTTCCCGCGTGCATGTATCCAGCTTGAAACTACGCAGCACGTCCTGCACCGCGGCGAGATTCGCGCGGGAAACCTGAATCACCGCGCCGAGTTCTTCACTATAAAGCGCGCCGAATGGCTCGCTGCCTTCGGGCAACACGAGGTCGAGACCGATGTTTCCGGCGAAGGCCATTTCCGCGGCCGTCGTGAAGAGTCCGCCGTCGGAACGATCGTGGTACGCGAGAAGCTGTTTGCCGGCGCCGAGTTTTTGGATCGCCGCGAAAAAGTTTTTCAAATCGTCCGGGCTGTCCACGTCGGGCGTGGCTTCGCCGATTTGCGAAACAACCTGCGCGAGGATTGAACCGCCGAGGCGATTTCGACCGCGGCCCAGATCGATCAGCAGCAGCACGGAATCAGTTTCCATTGCGAGCTGCGGAGTGAGCGATCGCCGAATGTCGGTGACCGGCGCGAACGCTGACACGATCAGCGACGTCGGCGCGGTGATGCGCTTCTGGCCGGACGCGTCTTGCCACACCGTGCTCATGCTCATCGAGTCTTTGCCAACGGGGATGGTGATGCCGAGTTGCGGGCAAAGCTCCATGCCGACGGCGCGCACCGCTGCGTAAAGATCGGCGCCGTCGCCGGGAACGGCCGGAGCCGCCATCCAGTTGGCCGAGAGAACGACCTTGCCGAGCTCGCCGATTTGCGCGGCGGCGATGTTCGTGAGCGCTTCACCAACCGCCAGGCGGGCCGAGGCCGCGGCGTTGTTGACCGCGACCGGCGTGCGTTCGCCGACCGCCATCGCTTCGCCGGTGTAGACATCGTGGGTGGTCGCGCTGACTGCACAATCCGCCACGGGAACCTGCCACGGCCCGACCATCTGATCGCGGCAGACCAGACCGCCGACGGAGCGGTCGCCGATGGAAATCAGGAACGTTTTATCCGCGACCGTGGGGTTCGCCAAAATGCGTTTCGCCGCGTCGAGGAGGCTGATGCCCTTGAGGTCGAGAGGGAGCTGCGGACGTTTTTGCGCGTTTGCCTTACGGTGCATGCGCGGCGATTTTCCGAGCAGCACGTCGAGCGGCAGATCGATCGGCTTGTTCTGAAAATGCGAGTCTTGCAGCACGAGCTGCTTTTCGGCGGTGGCGTCGCCCACGACCGAAATGGGGCAGCGTTCGCGGCGGCAAAGCTCCTTGAATTCCTCGAGACGCGAAGCGGGAACGGAGAGCACGTAGCGCTCCTGTGCTTCGTTGCACCAAATTTCGAGAGGGCTCATACCCGGCTCGTCGTTGGCGATTGCGCGCAATTCAAAACATCCGCCGAGCCCCGCGTCGTTGACCAATTCAGGCAGCGCGTTCGAAAGACCGCCGGCGCCGACATCGTGGATGAACGAAATCGGATTCGCTTCTCCCATCGACCAGCAGCGGTCGATCACTTCCTGGCAGCGCCTTTCCATTTCGGCGTTATCGCGCTGCACGCTGGCGAAATCCAAATCCTCGTTGCCGGTTCCGCTCGCGACGGAACTAGCCGCGCCGCCGCCGAGACCGATGAGCATCGCGGGGCCGCCGAGGACGATCAATTTGTCGCCCGGCTGAATGCGTCCCTTTTGGACGTGCTCGGGTTTGATGCTGCCGAGACCGCCCGCGAGCATGATTGGTTTGTGGTAGCCGCGTAGCTCGGTGCCGTTTGCGGAAGGCACTTCGGCTTCGAACGTGCGGAAGTAGCCCGCGATGTTGGGTCGGCCGAATTCGTTGTTGAAAGCGGCTGCGCCGAGCGGGCCCTCGATCATGATGTCGAGTGGCGTAACAATGCGGTTAGGTTTGCCGAAGTCCTTTTCCCAGGGCTGAACCGCGCCCGGTAGTTTCAAATTGGATACAGTGAACCCGCAGAGGCCGACCTTCGGTTTCGAGCCGCGTCCCGTGGCGCCTTCGTCGCGAATCTCTCCGCCCGAGCCGGTGGCGGCGCCGGGGAACGGGGAAATTGCAGTCGGATGATTGTGGGTTTCGACTTTGCAGAGGATGTGGACGTTTTCCTCGTGCGCTCGATATTCGCCGGTGCGCGGGTCGGCGTAGAAGCGTCCGCCGCGGCTTCCCTCGAATACGGCGGCGTTATCCTTGTAGGCGGAAAGGATGCCCTCCTTGTGGAGTTGGTACGTGTTCTTGATCATCTGGAAGAGCGAGCGGTCGAGCGTCTCGCCATCGATCTCCCAGGAAGCGTTGAAAATCTTGTGCCGGCAGTGCTCGGAGTTGACCTGCGCGAACATCATTAGCTCGACGTCGTGCGGATCGCGGCCGAGCGCGGTGAAATTTCTCACGAGGTAGTCGATCTCGTCTTCGGCGAGGGCCAGGCCGAGTGTGCGGTTGGCCTCGACGAGCGCGGCGCGGCCTTTCGCGAGCACGGGCACGGAGGTGACGCGCCGCGGGAACTCTTCGCGGAACAAGGCGCCGAGCTGTTCGAACTCGTTGAAAACCGCTTCGGTCATGCGGTCATGGAGCTTGCTGGCGAGCAGCTTGATCTGCGCGGCAGAAAGGGTGGCCGGCTCCGTTTGTATCCAGAATGCGGTGACACGCTCGATGCGCTTGATGGCCTGCAGTCCGCAAATGTGAGCGATATCCGTCGCTTTGGAGGACCATGGGGAAATCGTCCCCGGGCGAGGCGCGACGATTTGGAGCGTGCCTTGGTGCGAATGCGCGGCGCGGCGCGGGCCGTAGGTCAGGAGCTTTTCCAGAACGCCTTGGTCCTGGGCGCTTAGTTCGGCGCCGGGCTTGAGCTCGACGAAATGGACGAACTGCGTCGCGATTTCGCGTGCGGCCAGCCCGGCCGAAGCCAGGTCTTGGAGGAGTTTCTTGAGCTTAAATTCCGGGAGAGCGGGCGCGCCACGAAGGATTAACATGTGTCGAGATAGTCAGCAGAAGAGTCGCAAAGGATTCCCCGGATAGCCAACGGAAAATCGGTGCCGACGTTAGGCTGTGGCGGGCAGCGGTTGGACGTCGGTTCAGCGGCTGGCTGCCGTGCGACGTCGCGTCGCATGCGACGCTGCGCCGATCCGAGTCCGTCCGCGCCCTGTGGCGCGGACTGTAGAAAGAAAATGCCGGCGAGGACGCCAGCGCTCCCAGTGGCCGACATCGGCGAGACGCCGACGCTCGGCCGATCCCGGCCACTCGGCCGATCCCCGGCGCTCGGCGACTACCCGACGTTCGGCCGCCGAGCTGCGCCTTTCCAAGGCGCAGGAGGCTCTGGGAGCGCTGGCGTCCTCGCCGGCATCCTCTTCCGCTGCGGCGTCAGCCGCGCACTCATCATCCAAGTCCGACGCTCTGGCCCTCGCCGGCATTCGACGCTTATATCGCGAGACGTCAGCGCTTCTAGTGGCGAGCGCACTCCCAGTGGTCGCTTGCCAATCGCGGGAGCCTATATCTGTTGAGCCAACCGCATGTGGCGTCGCTTCAAAATCTTCTCGGTGGTCGTGGCGTGGCTCTTGGCCACGGGCAGCCAGTGGGAAATCATGCAGACGGTCGCATGGGCGAAGATGATTGCCGAAAACGCGCGCACCATGTCGCTGAGCGCCGCCGTCTCGGAAACGCTATCAGGCCAAAAGCCGTGCTCGATGTGCAAATTCGTCGCGGGCGCCCAGCAACAGGAAGAGCACTCCAACGCCACCGTTCCGGCGACCGAGACGACCGGGAAAATTGTCCTTTTCTGTTACGAAATTCCGGACGCTGTTCCGACTCAGGCCGCCGTGAATACATGGCGTGAGTTCGATCTGCAGGCGCTTGACCTACTCCGTCTGGCGCCGCCAACGCCGCCTCCGCGAAGCTGCCACGTCTGATTGTTCCCTCCTGCGGTGGGCCGAGGCCCACGCGCCGCATGGCGCAGTTCGCAGGTTATATTAATGGCCCACGAGCCAGAGCGCGCTGCGTGTATTCACGCGCGCCAAGAACACATCATCACGTGCATTTTCAACGCCTCGCATTCTATATTTCCATTTCCGCGGCGGTTTCCGCCGCCGACATCGCAGACGTGGCGGACGGACCGCCCGTCATGCTCGACGACTATATCGTCGAAACAAATCCCGCCACGTTCGATCTCAAGGCTCCGGCCGTAACCCAACAAGTCGTCGCCGCTGATCTGAAGACGATGAATCTTTCGACGACCGCGGCCGCTCTGCGAAATCTGCCGAATCTTTTCATTCGCGAGCGTTTCATCGGCGACAAGAACGCGCCCATCGGCATGCGTGGCACGTCGAATCGCCAGTCCGGCCGCACGCTGGTATTGGCCGACGGCATACTTCTCTCGAATTTCCTGGGAACGGGTTTCGGAAATTCGCCGCGCTGGTTCCTGCTCGCGCCAGAGGAGATCGAAAAGATCGCGGTCATCTACGGTCCGTTCTCTGCACTGTATGCAGGAAACTCCATCGGCGGCACGGTCCTCTTCACCACATCGATGCCGAGCGCGTTTTCCGCTCATGTGAAAGGTCAATTCTTCGAGCATTCATTCGACGAGTTTGGCACGCATGATCGGCTTTCCGGCAGCAACGTTTTCGCGTCGATCGGCGATCGCGTGGGCAATTTTAGTTACTACGCTTTATATAATCACCTCGATAATCGCAGCGCCTCGACTCAGTTCTGGACGATAAACGAATCAGCCACAGGCGCGCCGAATTCCGGCGGTGTTCTCGTGTCCGGCGCGGCGGAGGATACGGATTTCTCACGCCGCCCACGACTCATCTACGGCGCGGAAGGGCCGACCAGCGCGGTGCACGATCTCTTCAAGCTGAAGCTCGGGTATGAGCTCTCCTCGGTCGCACAATTGCGCTACACCCTGGCGTATTGGAAAAATTCCGAGGACCGCGATCAGCCAGAGACCTATCTACGCGACGCGCAAGGCAACGAAATCTGGTCCGGCAAGGTGGAATTCGAGGGAAAAACATTTTCGATTTCGCCGAGCCAGTTTTCGTTTTCACAACGAGATCAGGCGGACGTGATCAATGCGTTGATGTTTGCCTACGATGCGCCCTCTGGATGGCAGGCCGTTGTCACGGCAAATCTCTATGATGTGTTGAAGGACAAACAATACACGTCGACCGCCGTGATTCCGATCGCACGAACTGGCGGCGCGGGCCAGGCCGCGATCACCGGCCGGACCGGCTGGGAATCGATCGATGCGAAACTCGGATACAGGCGCCTGGATGGATGGCTCGAGAAACATGCCCCGACGATCGGTTATCACTTCGATCACTATTTTAATATAGCGAATCAATATAATCTCGCCGATTGGCGCGATGGCGCATCGAGGACAAGTTTATTGAACGGCACAGGCGGCGCGACCGTGACGCAGGCGTTTTATGCGCAGGATGTCTGGTCCTTCGCGCCGAATTGGTCACTGACACCGGGGATCCGCTGGGAGCATTGGAAGGCGAAGAATGGTTATAGCGAAAAAGACTTCGGCGGCTCCCGAGTGCGCGCTGAGTTCCCAGAGCGCCAGGAGAGCGCGTTATCGCCAAAAATCGCGCTGGGCTGGCGGCCACTCCGGGCCTGGCAGGCGCGCTTGTCTTTCGGCGAAGCGTATCGCTTTCCCACCGTTGGCGAACTTTTCCAGGGCAGTGTCAGCCCGAATGGCTCGGTCACGAACAATGATCCGAACCTCCGCCCGGAGCGCGCGCTGGACAAGGATTTGACCATCGAGCGGCGACTCGGATCGAACGGCTCGGCGCGCTTGAGCGTGTTCGACGAAGATGTGCGGCGCGCGCTGATCAGCCAGTCCACCTTACAGCCGGACGGCACGTCATTCACCGGCACACAAAATGTCGGACGGATTCGCGCCCGTGGCGTTGAATTCGCGATGGAGCAGAAGCACTGTCTGCACGAATCGATCACGCTCGATTTCGCGGTGAGCTACACCGATGCGAAAATCCGTGATAATGATCCCGTGCTCGTCGGCGGCGTGCAGTTTTCCACCATCGGGAAACAGGTGCCGCGTATTCCATATTGGCAACTGCGCGGCGGCCTCACATGGTCGCCGAGTGCTCGCTTTTCGTGGAGCGCGCAAGTTCGCACGGCGAGCCGGCAATTCAATACGCTGGAAAATTCCGATCCGTACGGCGGCTATGGCGGTGTGGATAGTTATACGGTAATCGATACAAAAGCGACGTGCACACTCATGCAGGGCACGACGTTTTCGCTCGGCTGTGACAATCTGAATAATTGCCGTTATCACGTATTCCATCCGATGCCGGAGAGAACGTGGTACGCCGAAGTGACCTGGTCGCAGTAACGCGGAGCCACCATGATAACGACTACACCTGAGACTCCGAGCTCTGCACTATATAGAGCAGTCTGGCGCTGGCACTTTTTCGCAGGAATCTTCGTCGCGCCCTTTGCGATCTTTCTCGCGATCACCGGCTCTATCTATCTTTGGAAACCTCAATACGAGGCATGGAAATATAAAGCGCTGTTTAATGTCGAAGCCCGTGGGCTGCCGCTCTCAGCCGAACAGCAGTTCGCCGCCGCGCGTGCGGCACATCCGAATTGGGGAGCGGTGCAATATCTGCCGCCGCGGAATGCGACGCGCAGCGCGGAGATACAACTCCAGCCGCCGGGCGACCGCCGAAGTGTTTCGGTTTATGTCGATCCCTACAGTGGGCGAGTGCTCGGGGAAATTTCGGATGATACTCGGTTGATGCGAATCGTGCACGATCTGCATGGCACATTGCTGGCCGGACGTACGGGAGAACTTCTGGTCGAACTCGCCGCGAGTTGGGCCTTCGTTCTTCTGGTGACCGGCTTTTATCTCTGGTGGCCGCGTCCTTTTTCCATTCGAGGCTTTTTGCTGCCGCGCTTTGGCGAAGGCCGGCGCGCCCTGCTCCGCGATTTGCATGCGGTGCCAGCGGTCTGGCTGTCGTTGATCATTCTGTGTATTTTGGCGACCGGCATTCAGTGGACACCGATCGGCGGCCAGTGGGCGCGCATTCTGGCTCAGACGATCGGCGAGTGGCAACCGCGCGAGACGAACGCGAGCGCCCATCGCTCCGAGTTGCTCGGCGGGTGGTCGCCTTACATGCGCGATAAAGCGACGGCGGAGAAACTGGCCAATGTGGCCTCGGAAGACCCTCACGCCGGACACCATCACGGTGGCTCATCCGTGCCGTTAGATCAAACAGTCGATCCGGCACATCCGCGTATTTCGCTCGATAAAGTGGTCGCGATTGCCGCCGAGCGCGGAGTCGAGCCGGGTTACGCCATCGCGTTTCCTCGCGGTGAACGCGGGGTGTATTCGATTTTCAGCGATAGAAATCGCGCGTTCAGCCGGGCGTACATTCATCTCGATCAATATTCCGGAAAGGTGCTGGCCGACGTTCGCTTCAAGGATTTTGGACGAATGGCGCAATTTTATAGTTTTGGCATCATCGCGCACGAAGGGCAGCTGTTCGGCCTCACCAACCAGATACTTGGAAGCGTGGCCTGCATCGGGGTGATATTGCTGGCCGTGACGGGTGTCATGCTTTGGTGGATACGGCGTCCGAAGGGCGCGCTCGCGGCTCCGGTTAGTTCGGTGCGACTCTTCGGCGTATCACGCGGTGCTGTGGCA
Organism: Opitutaceae bacterium; assembly: GCA_035765635.1. Taxonomy (GTDB): domain Bacteria; phylum Verrucomicrobiota; class Verrucomicrobiia; order Opitutales; family Opitutaceae; genus EW11. The sequence continues at coordinate 15,940 of DASTWZ010000046.1, read as the reverse complement.
ATCGCCGTCATCCTGGCTGCCATGTTGCCGCTCATGGCTGCGACGCTGGCCATGCTGCTCGTCGGGGATTTTATTTGGAGAAAGGTCCAGGCGATGGCCTAAAAGACAGGGTCGGAACAAGGCGCCGTATTTTGCGGCCGCGTTTCCAAACGCGGTCGCGGGGTATTTGGAGCGCAGGCGTCCCGCCTGCATTCAGCGACGTTGCAGGCGAAACGCGTTTTGCGTGGCTCAACATGGAGGTTAGGCCATACGGTTGCGGCTCGCCTGGAGGCTTCGCCCTACCACTGAGGCCGGCATTTATTCGTACCAAAAAATCCTCTTTGCGTTTCTTTGAGCCTTTTTGCGGCCAAAAACATTCTCGTGATCGAAATCCTCGGTTTTGGTGGCTCAGATTTTTTCCAATGGCTCCTCCGCCGGGCCGGAGATCACTTCTCCGGTGGGGCGGAAGCGCGAGCCGTGGCAGGGGCAGTCCCAGGTTTTTTCGGCTGTATTCCAATCCACAATACATTTCAGGTGCGTGCAGACGGGGGAGCATAACGTCACCTTGCCTGCTTCGTCGCGATAAGCGGCGACCTTCTTGCCCTCCAGTTTGAGAATTTTTCCTTCGCCTCGCGCGAGCTGATCGACCGAGTCGCCTTCGCCGCGGGCCAACCGGTCGCGCAACAGGTGGAACGGATAATCCTTATTCTCCTTAATATACGTCCATGTCCCGCCGAGAATCTTGGCGCGGTGCGGATCGAAGATGTCTTTCCACGGATTTTCCCGTTTCAACATCGCGTCGACGGCCATCATCGCCGCGAGCGTGCCAAATGTCGTGCCGTTGCCGGAAAAGCCCGTGGCGATAAATTGGTTTTCCACGGCTTCACCGATGAAGGGAAGTCCATCGTTGGTCTCGATGACTTGTCCTGACCATTGGCGATCAAGGCTGAGTTGGGGCAGGAATGTGCGCAGACGCCGCTCGAGCCGGATGAATGGAGCTTGGGTGTCCTGCTCGAGACCGGTCTTATGATCTTCGCCGCCAAATATTATATAGTCGTGATCGGGCCGGCGATCGACGCGCAGATAATCGTACGGATCGGACGTGTCCCAAAAGGAGGCTTCCGGAACTGTGCCCGATGGTACTTTTCCGCTCACGACATAGCTGCTGTAGAGAGCGAGCTTTGTCTGGAACATCATCGATTTGAAGAGACCGGAGTTGCCGGTGAGCGGATTGTGCGTGGCGATGACAATATACTTTCCTCGAATTGTATAATCGCCGGTTTTTATCGACAGCGGATCGTCGGAGAATTCGTCGGCATTGCTTTGCTCGAAAACATGGGAGCCGTCTCCCGGAATGGTTTTGAGCAGCGCGGAAAGATATTTCAGCGGGTGGAAAAGGGCTTGGTGGCGGAAGGCGATGCCCGGGAGATCGAAAAACGGAATTTTGCCGAGCAACTCGGCGCTGATACCAAGTTCGCGCGCGACTTCGGCTTCCTTCGTCAGATCGTCGATGCGCTTTGGATCCGGTTCACGCAGCGGCGCATGCAGGTAGCCCGGCACCCAGTGGAAATCGCACTCGATTCCTTCCGCTCGAATATTCGATACGACGCGATCGATCGCGGCGATGCCAGCATCCCAGGTCGCGTGTGCGACGTCTTTGCCGAAGGTGGACGCGATTTCGAAAAGACGCAGATCGGTGACGGCCGTGAGGTGAGCGGTGGTGAAAGCGGTGTCGACCGAGGCGCAGCGTGCGCGCTCGAGCAGCGCGACGGTCTTCCCGGCTTTTTTCGCGAGATACGCGGTCGTGATGCCGGTGATACCGCCACCCACCACGATGAGATCGACCTCGACGTCGCTCTTGGGTGGGCCGTAGGTGGGAAGCTTGGCCGAAGCGGACCAGAAGGATTCGTGCATGCCGTGACTGACCGGACGCCGGCGATCGCGTCACTGCGGGAAACTCCGGTTCGTGATTGAGGGTGTTTTGCCCAAGCAGATCGCCGGTTTGAATCAGTCGCCCACGAATCACACGAAGGACACGAAATCAGAATACCAATTTCCCACGGAATTCACGGAAAGCACGGAAGTTTCTGAAGTCTGAAGAGCTGATCCGACTCAGGGTATTTATTCCGTGGTTTCTGTGTTTTCCGTTGAAAAATTGGTTTAGTTACTTCGTGTGCTTCGTGTGATTCGTGGGGTAAAATTTGGACTTTGAAAGGCGGTCGAAGCGAAACAGATCCAGGTCGCGATTCTTTTTCCCGAGGCAAACATCGCGGAGAATTCGCGCGGCGATTTGGCTGAACGTGATTCCGTTCCCGCCGTAACCGAGGCCGTAGAGAACGCGGGAGTGCGGCTTGGCCGGACCAATGCAGGGCAGACCGTCGGTCGTTTCGGCGAAGGTGCCGGTCCAGGCGAATTCGGCGGTGAAAGCGAGATGGGGGAAGAGTGCGGCGAACTGTTTTTCCAGTTCGCGCGTCTTGCGGCGGAGAAGTTTGTCGCGCCGTTTTTCATCGGAAAACGGCTCGTCCCTTCCGCCGAACACCACGCGATTGTCCGCGGTGGTGCGAAGATAAAAATAAGGTCGCGCCGTTTCCCACATCAGCGCGCGGTGCGGCCAGAGCACCTCCGGCGACAGCGGAGGACTTGCGATCACGTAGGTCGAGTGAAGTTTGACCAAGTCGCTCTGGACAAAACGCATCGCCTCGTAGCCGGCTGCGATGACGACACGACGGGCGCGAATGATGTGGCCGTTCGCCAGGCGCAGCACGACGCTGTCTGGCGTTTCGGTGACTTTGGCCGCGGTGGTTTTCTCGAAGACGCGGAGGTGTTTCGATCTGCGGTGATGGCGGAACACGGCGCGCGTCAGTTGGAAGGCGTTGATCTCCGCTGCCCCGGCGGTTTCGAGCGCGGCCGGTTTGGCGAAACCATAAGCGCGGACCAGTTTTTCCCGGCTGAGCATGGCGCCGCGCAAATCGATTTTCCGCAAATGGCGCTGCTCGGATTTCAGTGTCGCGACGGCGGAAGGCCGCGAGGCGACATAGAGCGAGGGGCGCTTCTTGTATCCACAAGGCTGTGACAAATCTCGCGTCAGTTGGCCGAGCTCCCGAATCGCCCGGCGGCCGAGATAAAAGACGCGGCGAGCTGTGGCGCGGTCGTGTCGTTTCTCCAAATCTGCAAGCGAGGTGTCGGTTTGATAGAGCAGGAGACCCGTGCTTGCGGCCGTGCTTCCGCGGCCCACGCGGCGTTTATCGATCACGGCAACGGTCAGACCGGCCTCGAGCAATTGATGAGTGACAAGCGCACCGGTGATGCCCGCGCCGACGACGGCCACATCGCATTTTACCGCGTGTTTTATTCGAGAAAATGTCAGGTCTTCGGGGTCGTCCTGCAGCCACACAGGCTGCCCAGTGCGCAAATCCATATTCTGCCGCTAACATCTGCACGCCGAACACGTGCGCAAGCGAGCGCTCAATGCAGCGCGTAGATGTCCACCGCGCCGAAATCGGCGACGTGCTCCCATTTGCCGGGCGCGAGGCGCTGCGCGTCGCTCACTTCGTATTCGGCCAGCACGGCGTAGATCGGCTGGTGATTGGCGGCGGCAGTCTGGCGGAGCGAGTCCCACGCCCCAGGCGTGAGCCAATCCCAGCGCACGATTGGCAGGGGAGTGTAGGCGAAGATCGATCCACTGGCCTCCATGCACAGCGCGATGGGTTTTTCCGCGGCGTGTCCATTCAGCCAGCGATGGGCTTGGAAATAGGGTTCGCTCGAGCGCGCGGGTCCGAGCGCGTGGAAATCGCGTATCCAAAAAATTTGATACACCGCGAGCATCGCGAGAGAAACGCAAAGCGTGATCGCGCGAGCCTTGCGCCCAAGACGACGAACCAACGCCGTCGCGACCAGCAAAGAGGCGATCACGAGCGCCGGCATGGCGGGCAGCACGAAGCGTTGATACCACCATGTCTGGCTCGTGTAGAAGTAGAAGCCGTACAACCCGAAGAACGGCGCGGCCCAGGCGACGAGCAACCATTTCCACCTAACGGGTAAACTGAGCCACGGAAGAGCCAGGCCCAGCAGGACGATCGGCGTGAAGAGCAGGATGGGCCAGTGCGCGTACGCGGCGAGTGACGCGCCGATCCATTTCGGGGAAAACGATTCGGCTGCGCCGATGTATCCATTTCCCAGAGGGCTGCCGTACGTGTTGAGGTTGTAGAGAAGTTGAAAAACCGCGCCGGGAATTCCGCCGGCGATGAAGATGAGCGCATGTCGCCAACTTGGAAACAGCATGACCGCGATTGGCGCGGCGAGCAGTAGATTCGTCGGCCGAATGAGGACGGCGAACGCGAACGTGAACCCGGCGAAAACCAGGATGTGCGGATTTCGTTGGCCAATCCTTACCAGAAGCAGAGTCGCGCCACACCAGACGAGGGCGGGCACATCGCTCATGGGCTGCAGGCCCATCAGCAAATATAGCGGGCTCGAACCGATGATCGCTGCGCAAAGAACAGAGAATGGACGCGACAATTTAAACTCGCGGGCCAGGAAATACACCACGACGAGCCCGGCCACGAGATGCAGCACGGCCACATCGCGCAGCACCGTGCTCCACGAACCAATGCGCGCCGTGCCCGCGATCAAAAGCGACAAGCCGACGGGGTAACCGGGAACCAGTCGTTGATCGTCCACCGCCTTCAAACCGAGCGGCATATACGTGAGCGAAGTGACCTCGTCCGTCCCGATGGGAAGGCCTTCGATCACGCGGAGCGGAAAGAAAGTTTTTCCCTCCTCGAGCAAGTGCGCGGAGTTCAAGTAGCCGGTCGCGTCCGATCCCGTGGCGCAACGCGCGGCATGATAAAAGCAAAACGCGCCGTAGAGAGTGAGAATCAGCAGCGCAAGGCACGGCCACCACGCGATTGTTCGCGCAGCAAGAATTTCGCGCGACCCGGATATGCGGTGCGAGCGATCGACAGTTTGCAGGCCTGAATCCACCGAGATTGTTTCTCGGTGAGGGACAACTTAGCGCCTCCAACCCGCCATTCGATAAGGCAAAGGAAGAATGTAGAAGTTAGAATGAAGAATGCTTCGAGCCGCTTGCAGCAGCGGCAAACGAAGCGCTGTGCTCGCAACCAACCGTCGAGCACTATTCGGGCAGCTGAGCGCCGTTAACTGCGCTCAGTTAGCGGCCGTTTCTCTTCTCTCATGCGCCACGACACCGAGGTGGCAATGAGAGGTCATTTCGCGCACTTCGATCTGCATGCCGAAGGCCAGGCCGGGATGTTGTTGAGCGATCGCGGTGGCTTCTTCGAGATTGGCTGCGACGATGCGCACGAAGCCGCCGATGGCTTCCTTCGCCTCGGCGAATGGACCGTCGATCACGCGCGAGCCGCCCTTGCCCGACACTACGCGCGTCTCGTCGCGTAGAGGCGTGCCTTCGACGGCCTTCCCTTGTTTCACGAGCTGGTCGTACCAATTATTCCAGCGACCGATTACCTCACTGCGATTTTCATCGGTCACCGACGTATAATTTTCAGGACCGGTGTTACGAAAGAGGAGAAGGTAGGACTTTTGCGCGGCGGACGAAGTAGGGGAAGACATGGCGAATAACGATAATTGCTCCGATAAATAGAGCTAAGCAGCAGCGATTTTTGCCGAAGACAAACTTCGATTTATCTAGCCACGGCCGCCCGGGAAAAACCCCGGGGGTCGCGCAAAGTGAAAAAATTTTCGGGGGTCTGTCGAATGGCGGAGGCGCCGTTCGATTATTGGGTGAACTCTAAAAAATCTTATAGCCATGAATACCACTGCCGCCATCGCCACCTCCGTCTCCGACAGCGCAATCTCCACGGAAAGCCGCCCGCAAAAGCGCGGGCTTCGTTATCTCACCGCCACCGTCCGTATCGTGCCGGGCCTCTGCCTGTTTGTCTTCGGATTGAACGGCTTCTTAAACTTCATCCCGCAGCCGACGACGCCGCTGCCGGAGGGCGCGGTCGCCTTCGCCATGGCTTTAGTCAAGACCGGCTATATGATGCAGATCATCGCCGCGACCCAGTTGATCGCGGGACTGCTTCTCTTGATCAACCGCTTCGTGCCGCTCGCCCTCGCGTTGTTGGCGCCGTTCATCGTGAACAGCATCGCGTTTCACTTGTTTCTCGAGCCCTCGGGCTTGCCGACGGCGAGTGTCTTGTTGGCCGCGGAAGTGTATCTGGCCTGGGCTTACCGCGCCGCGTACCGTCCGATGCTCGCCGCACGGGTGAGTGTTTGATTCGACTCGATGCTCGACCGAAAAGATCGGTCAATTCCCCGATGAACGGCGCCGTCATGAGCGCCGTTCATCGTTCCAACTAATATTATTCGAGGGGCGGCGGGAGGGCGTGGAATGGGCACTGCTGAAAGACGGGCTCATTCCCATGAATCTTTCACAACTGAAAAAGGCCGGACACTGGCCGACGCTGGTCAGCGCGTTTTTGTATTTCGATGTTAGCTTTATGGCGTGGACCATGTTGGGGGCGCTTGGGGTGCAGATCGGCGCGACCCTCGGCCTGAGTCCGCAGGAAAAAGGTCTGATGGTCGCCGTGCCGTATCTTTGCGCAGCCTTCATGCGCATCGCCCTCGGGCTTCTGGTCGATCGTATTGGCGGAAAGAATACAGGCCTGTTTGCCCAAGCCATAGTGATCGCGGGCATGTTCGCCGCGTGGCGCTTTGGGTTGAACGACTTTCATCAGACGCTCGCCTTCGGTCTGATTCTCGGGCTCGCCGGCGCGAGTTTCGCAGTGGCATTGCCGCAGGCCGGACGTTGGTATCCGCCGCAAATGCAAGGCCTCGTGCTCGGCCTGGCCGGCGCGGGAAACGTCGGCGTGGTGATCGATGCGCTTTGCGCGCCGCGGCTGGGCGTGGCCTACGGCTGGCAATCGGTTTTCGGCTTCGCGCTGATTCCTCTCGTGTTGGTTTTTGCGATCTACGCGGCGTTCGCGAAGGACGCCAAGGTCGAGGTGAAGAAGAAGCGGCTGAGCGATTATTTCAACCTGCTCGCGCAGCGTGACGCGCATTGGTTTTGTTTTTTCTACACGGTGAGTTTCGGCGGCTTCTCGGGTTTGGCGGCTTCGCTGCTGATTTATTTCAGTTCGGAGTTTCATCTCACGGCGGTGAAGGCGGGCGAGATGGCCGCGCTTTGCACGCTGGTCGGCGCGCTGGGCCGTCCGGTTGGGGGAGCCCTGGCGGATCGCGTGGGCGGGATTCGTGCGCTCTCGTTTTTCTATGCGATCGCGGCGGCGGCGCTCGTCGGCGCGGCGTTCACCTCCAATCTCGCGCTTTGCACGGCGGCCTTTTTCGTCGCGTCCGGCGCGTTCGGAATGGCGAACGGATCCGTTTTCCAATTGCTCCCTCAACGTTTCGCGAAAGACATCGGCGTGATGACCGGCCTGGTGGGGTGCGGCGGCGGCTTGGGCGGATTTTTTCTCGCGAGCTCGCTCGGTTACTCGAAGGGGCTGACTGGAAACTATCTCGCGGGCTTGCTGACGTTTTCCGCGCTCTGTTGCGCCGCGCTCGTCGGACTTGGCGTGGTCAAGCTGCGCTGGCGTTCAACCTGGGGCGCGCTGACCGCGGCCAGAGTTTGATCGTTTGATCGATCGCCCACGAATCACACGAAGCACACGAATTCAGAAAACTATTTCCCACGGAATACACGGAAGGCACGGAAACAAAAAATCCATTCCGTGTTTTCCGTGTATTCCGTGGGAAAACGGTTCGATCATTTCGTGTCATTCGTGTGATTCGTGGGTAATAACCTGTTTTAAATCCTCGGAGTAAGAAATCAGCGGCTGCCCTGTTCGTGCAGTTGCGAAATTTTTTGTAGTTCGCCTTGGAGGTTGCGGAAGAGCGCAGGGCTCCAGACGCGGTGCAGTTGCCAGCCTTGATCGGCGAGGACGCGGGCGCGGAATTGCTCCCACGAAATCGGATCCGGCGTGCGGGCATAGCGGGTGAAATCGGTCAGAATTCCGACCGTCACATCGAACGGTTTTTGCGGATGCGTGAGGGCAACATCGACGCAGAAACCGTCGTTGCCCCAGTACACTTGGTTCGGCGCAGCCTGCGTGTGCTGCAGGCGGACGCCGAGCGCTTCCGCGAGCGAAGACGGGTAGCGCGTTTCGCCGATGTCGCACGTTGTAGTGGGTTTGTCACTACGCGACGCGTCGATCGCGTCGTGATGCGCATGATAAATCTCCGCCAGCTTTTCGGCGTAACGCAAATACGCGTAGAGTTGCTGACGGCCATTCGGCGCGGCCGTGGTGTTTGCCGTCAATTCATCGGACGCGAAGTACTCCGAGCGCGGAATCGAAGTGAGAACGTGCACCATCGCCCGGGCGCGGGTCACGAGCACGTTCAGGCGACGCTCGCCACCGGGCCGCGAGAGCGCGCCGAAGTTGCGGTTGAATTTTCGCGCGGGCGCCGGAGTGAGGCCAAACGTCGTCGAGATGATCATGTGATCGCGCTCGTCGCCCTGGACGTTCTCGAGATTTTTCACGAAGAGCCCTTCAAACGAATCTTTGCCGCGGCGATTTTTGGCGGCCTCCAGCCTCTCCGCAAACACGCGATCCTTGTCCGCCTTCGCGTCGAGCGCTTCGAGAATCAGGTCGCGCTGATTCAGATTGAAACACGCGAGGCCGATCGACGGCGGATTTTCCTCGGCCAGCAAATCGGCCACGAGTTCGACCGCTGCCTGGGCCTCGGCCGGATTCGAGCGGTCAACGTAATCGCCATCGACGCGGATGAGGCGGATCGGCGCTTCCAGTGCTTTATTTTTCGGATGGCCGGGAATCGGCTGTAGGCGGCTGCCGTAAAACGCGCTGTTGGAAAATCCGATCAGCGCCTCGTTGCGCGAGCGATAATGCACGTCGAGAAACGCTTCTTCGACGTCGAGGTTGAGCGCCGCCGCGAGAAGGTCCTCGGCGCTGGATTGCTGTTGCTCGAAAATCTCTTCCGCGTCCTCGGGTGAGTCGGCTTCGCTTTCGGCCACGGCCTTTTCGAAAAAGCGTGTCGGTGGCAGTTGCTTCGGATCGCCTGCGATGACCACACGCTTCGCGCGCAGGAGCACTGGCAGCGCTTCCTCGAGACGGCACTGGCTGGCCTCGTCGAACACCACGACATCGAACAGAGGCTCGCGCGGGAAAATCTGCGAGACTGTGGCCGGCCCGGCCATCCACACCGGACACAAGTCGAAGAGCGGATCGCCGCCCTCGGCGGTCGCGCCGGCGGCGATCATTTGGCGAAGTTTCAGCGCCTTTTGGCCTTTGACGAACAGACGCTGCCGGAGATTGGCCGCGGCGCTGTTGAGCTTAGGCGGGAGACCTTGGGTGAAGCGCGCGCGCCAGCGCTGCTGCCAAAGAAAAAGGATTTTTTCGCGGACGAGCGCGGCCTTTTCGCGGGTGCGCTCAGCGAGTTCGGAGAACGCCGCTTCGACCCGCTGCGTATCCACGACGCCGATACTTTCATCCTCCTTGAGTCGCCGCCGCAGTTCGCGCGCGATCGCGGCTGCGGTGAGGGCCGGCTCCGTTTCGTTCCAGGGCAACTCGCGCTCCGCGACCTGGGTCATCGGCGCTCGCAGCGCGGCTGGAAGTTTTCCGATGCGATCCAGGAGTCGAACGGATTCGTCGAGCGTGGGCGCGAACGTGATGAAGCTCGCGCAGAGCGGCTCGGACGCGCGGCCGGCGCGCCAGTCCATCGAGTCGCGCGCAATGGAGGCGCTGGAGAGAAGCGTCGTCTCCGCGAAGCGCGTTTCCAACTGCGCGATGCGCCGGGCGCGTTCGGCCATTGCGCGAAGGGCCGCCGCCAAACGCGCGGCCTCGGCTTGAAAATTCTTGAAGGCGGATTCCAGACGCTGAACGACCTGCTCGTTTTCCAGGGCCCGTGCGGATTCGGCCAGTGCCAGGAGTTTCGGCAGCCCGTCGCGCAGGGACTTCAGTCTCGTGTCGTCGCCGATGCCTTGGATCGGTTGGGCGAGGAGTTCGTTGCTCAGATCGCACCACAAATAGCGCGCGCGAAGCCCGGCGTAGAAATCGCGAGCGCGGTCCGTCGACGCCGCGTCGAGATTGAGCGCGAGGGGAGACAGCGCTTCCTTGGCGGCATTCTTTTTCCCGAAGGCGAGGTGCCTTGAAAAGCGGTCCGCGATCGGACGCCACGTATCCAGCGAGACAATACGCTGCGATACTTCGACCAGCGTCGGACGCTGGTCGCGGACGAGCAGGAAGAGCTCGCGATCCAGCGGATGGTTCAGGGCCTCGGCATGCGGCGCCAGTTGATCGAGTTCGTTTTTCCAGAGCGTGCGATCGGCACTCGCCGCGAAGGCACGGGCGTCTTCGTCGCGGATGAGCGCGGCGGTTTCATCCAGATTTTTCGCGAGTGCCTCGAACTCCTGCGCTTGCTGTAGCGCCGGCCTGGCTGGATGCAGCGCGGGCAGATCGGGCGCGAGTGTTTCGTCGAGGCGGACGGCATCCGCGGCCGCTGCTTTGAGCCGGAGCAATGGCTCGTCCGGATTCTTGGCCATCCAGTGGCTCAGCGAAATTTCAAGTCGTCCGCGAAAGGGATTCGTTTCCCAGTTGGCCTTGATCGCTCGCGCGGAAACTTCTTCGCAGTCGGCGCGATGCTCGCGCAGGTCTTCGGCGGAGAAGTTGCTGTCGTCGGTGTTTTCGATCGCGGTGCTGCTGCGGGAGGACGCCTCGAGCCATTGACCGCAGAGCTCATGAAAGGATGATTCGCCGCTGGCATGGAGTTTTTGAAAATAGTCGTGGAGTTCGGCGTGGAGCGTTTGCAGGCGTCGATTGGCTACGGCGAGCTTGGGTTCTGGATCGGCGATGAGCTTGGTCTGCGTCAGATTTTCCAGTTTGTCGCGCAGACTCATGTAGAGATCCTTGCGATCGCGCTGCGCATCGTGAATCACGCCGCAGAGGGAGCCCAGGCCCATGGCATCCAGGCGGTATTTCACCACGTCGATGGCGGTGCGTTTGTCGCAGACGAAGAGCACGCGTTCGCCGCGGGCGAGGTGATCGCCGATGATATTCGCGATGGTCTGACTCTTGCCCGTGCCCGGCGGACCGTGGATGACGAGAGCAGCGCTGCGGCGGGCGCGCGCGACCGCTTCGGCCTGGCAGGGATCGGCGTGAGTCACGAGGAATTCCTGGGAGAAATCCTTTCCCTGTATTGGCTGGACGGATACGGGAGGCGCTTCGTCGCTGGTCGCTGCGGCGTCAGGCGCGGGAGCGTCCAGAGCCGCGTTTGAAAGAAAAGAGCGCACCGGATTCTGCAAGGCCGGCTCCTGCTCGATCATCCATTTCGTATCGCGCATGAGCCCCGGATTTCCGAGCGGGAAGAGACCGAGTACGGCGCAACTCAGGAGGTTAGGGGAATCGGGCAACTGCTCCGTTTTTGGCACGGTCACGAGGGGCGTTTCCGGCGAGAATACCGTGCCGGCCGGCAGTCCTGCGGCTTGAGTGAGCAAGGCGAGCACTTCGGCGATTTCGCGCCATGGGTCTTCGCCGGTTTCGTCGGCGAAAAGGGTTTCGGTGCTGATGCCGGTTTGTTGTTCGATCCAGGCGAGGAGCGCTGGATTCGGTTGGACAAGATCGGCGCCGCCTGCGGCGGGCGAAATCGTCAGGCCCACTTTGGTGTGGGTGCGCACGCTCAAGTTGACCGGCGTGAAAGCCACCGGCGCGAGCACGCGGTTGCTCAACGCGCCCTGCCTGTCGTTGCGCGGCGGGATCGAGAGCAGGGGATAGCCGATGTAGAGGGCGTGTTCGCCGTAGTCGTTGAAGTAGTCGCGTGCGTCTTCGGCGATGTCGCGGAGTTTTCCCATCAGGCGCACCTGGCGCTCGTAATCGGACTTGGCTTTCTTCTGCTCGTCCGACCATTCACACTCGGGAAACTCCGGCGCGCGGAAGACGGAAATTTTCGCGGCGATGTCCACTTCGCGGCCGCCGTTCGCGAGCAGGGCGGGCAGGATTTTCGTCGCGTCGCCGCCGCCGAGATGTCGCAGCTCGAGAAGGTCTATGCGCTGGCGGCTGCTGTGAGGTTTGGCGTTCAAGCCCGGGCCGGACGCGAGGCCGGCGTAGAGCCGCTGAAGCATCGTGCGCAGAATCATGGAGAGGTAATTTGCTTCGTGGCCGGCCAAGGCCGAACAAAATTTTCCGAGGCGGATTTTGTTACGAGATTGCCGACGCGGAGCGGAGAGGCGAAATGACGGCCGTCATGGAGGCATTTGAACACGCCCTGGTGTTGGTCCTGCTGGTCACGGCACTGAGTGTCGTGGGCCGCCGTTTGCCCTGGCCGATGCCGATCACTTATGTCGTTGGCGCGAGCCTGATCGCGCTTTGGCCAGCGTTTCCGCGCGTGCAGCTCGACCCGGGATTTTTCTTTCTCTGTTTCGTGCCGCCTCTGTTGTTTTCCGACGGATGGCTGATGCCGTTGCGCGATTTTCTGTCGGCGAAGCGTCCCATTCTCACGCTAGCCATCGGTTTGGTCACGTTGACCGTGGTCGTGATCGGCTTCGTGGCGCACTGGCTAATTCCGGGGCTGCCGCTGGCGATGGCGTTTGCGCTGGGCGCAGTCGTTTCGCCGACGGATGCCGTGGCCGTCAGCGCCATCACGGAGAAATTGAAAGTACCGGCGCGGCTGAACGCGGTGTTGAACGGCGAGAGTTTGATGAATGACGCGACCGGCCTCGTCGCGTTCAAGTTCGCCTTGGGAGCGATGATCGCAGGAGCGTTTTCGCTGCGCGCGGCGGCGATGCAATTCGTCATTCTCGCGTGCGGCGGGCTGATCGTGGGCTTGGGTGTCGCCTTTTTGATCGGCAAGGCGCGCGATCTTCTGCGGGCGACGCAGCGCAGTGATGAATATATAGAAGTGACCATTTCGTTGATGACGCCGTACGCGGCGTATCTTTTGGCGGAGACGCTGCACGTGTCGGACATCCTCGCGGTGGTGGGAGCGGGATTGTACTCGGGCTGGCGCGATCCCTTGAAAATGAATGCCGAGACGCGGCAAACGAGTTGGGCGATGTGGTCGGTGGTGTTGTTTTGGCTAAACGGCCTCGCCTTCGTTCTGCTCGGTTTGCAGATGCCGTCGATTCTGGCGGCGGTGACCAACATGTATTCGCCGGGACAACTGGTGTTGTTTGTCGCGGTGGTGTCGGCGACGGCGATCTTGCTGCGGCTGGCGTGGATTTTCCCCGGAGCTTATCTGCCGTTCGTGCTGTTTCCGGGGGCATTGAAAGATGAGACGAAGCCGACGTGGCAAGGGGTCCTGGTGGCGGGATGGGCGGGGATGCGTGGGTCGGTGACGCTGGCCGCGGCGCTGTCGATTCCGAAGTTGATGGAGAACGGCCAGCCCTTTCCGGCGCGGGACATCGTCATCTTTCTCGCGCTCGGGGTGATCGTGGTGACGCTCATGTTGCAAGGCACGACCTTGGAGATGCTGATTTGTTTTCTCGGTGTGAAAGGCGACGGCACCGAGGCGAAGGAGGAACGGCTCGCGCGTATTGCGGCAGTCGAGGGCGGCTTGCGGGCGCTGCGCAACGAAGAGGAGCGCACGCGTTCGCCGGAAGAATCAGCCGCGCTCGGCGCAGTGGTGGCCGACTACGAGCACCGGCTGGCTGAGTTGACCGCCGCGGGCGAAACGCAAGCCAGCGCCCATCGTCGGCGCGTGGCCACGCGGCGCTATTGGTTGATCGCCCTCTACGCCGAGCGCGCCGCGATCGATGATCTGTGGCGCAATGATATAATCACCGACGAGATTCACCGCCCTTTGCAGCAACTCCTCGATCACGAAGAAAGAATGCTGGACGGCCAATCCACGGACGCTCCGCCGGACTCGGTGTGAAGGACGCCAGCCGGCAGGTGTGACGGTTGTGGCGGCTGGGCGCGCAGGCTGGGCACGAAAAAAAGAACGCCCAGCCGCGGCTATGACTGCGCTGCTGCCGCTACTGACGAGCCGCGGGCATGCTCAGAGGGCGCATTAGAGCATATAAAATTAAACTGTAGCCGCGAAAGGTACAGCGAAGCAAAGTCTCAGGGTTTCAATCACGACTATTTTTTAGCCGCAAAGAGGCTCAAGATACACAAAGAGAATTTTTGTTAGGCCGGCGCGGCTCAGACATTCGTCGCTCGGGAGCGGTCTGGTATTTTGGTTTGGAGCTACAAACCAATACTCCAACCGCATTGTGGAGGAGCCATTGCGAGTGACTTCGCAAACCCGAAATCCTCTTTGTTCTTTTTGTGCGCCTCTTTGCGGCTATAGGTTTTTTGAAACCGCTCTAGGGGAACGCTCACGAAGAAGGAGCGGTGAGCGGCCGGATCTTGATGCTGCGGAAATGGACCTCGTTGCCGTGGTCTTGCAGGAGAATGTGTCCCTGCGGCGCCTCGCCGAAGTCGGGAATTTTTCCATATTTGCTGCGGGCGACGAGGGCGCGATATTCAGGCGAGCCGCGCACGTATTCGACGACCTTGATGCCGTTCAGCCAGTGTTCGACGTGATTGTCCGGGCGCACGACGATTCGCGCGTGCTGCCACTCGCCAATGCGAGGCACAATGGCGAGTCCGCCGGGCAGTGGGTTGCGGGGAATCAGATCATAAAGCGAGCCGAGTGTGCGGTTACCGGCAGCGCCCAGCTTCGCGTCTGGATGCCTCTCGTCGTCGAGGAGTTGAAACTCGAGCCCGATGGCGGAGCCGCCGATGGGATCAACCTCTTCGCGGACAAAATATTTAATACCGCTGTTGGCGCCGGGTGTGAGTTTGAACTCCATTTCGAGTTCGAAGGCGGAGAATTCCTCATCGGTGACGATGTCGCCGCCGTTGGCGGACTCAGCGCCTTCCGCTCCGAGCACGATCAGTTCGCCGTTTTCGATTTTCCATCCCTTCGTGGGAAATGCGTCGCGCCGCGCACCGCGCCAGCCGCGGGTCGTCTGGCCGTCCCAGAGCGCGCGCCAGCCTTGGGCGCGCTCGGCGGCGCTGACGTCGTTGGGAATCATATTACGGATAAAAACGTCATCCGGCGGCGAGGCGTGCAGGTCGGTTGTCTGGATGCGCAAGTTGCGCCAGGCAATCCGTCGACCCGCTTCTTCGGGCTTATTGACCATGTGCACCTGGAGCGCGATGAAGCCGGACGCGGTAGCATCGTCGATCACGTGCGCGACCGCCACGCCGTTGACCCAAGTGCGCAGCGAGTGGCCGATGGCCTCGACGCGAACATGGTTCCAGCGCCCGAATTCGTAGAGATCGTGCGCGGCCGGGTTGAGCGAGCCCGGATAGAGCCAGCCGCGGCGACCCTCATCGTAAATCCCGCCGGTCCAGCCGCGCGGCGACGGGTCGAGCTCGAATTGATAACCGTGCACGCGGCCCTTGTTCACGGCGGGGTCGCTGAGGCTGCGGAACTGCACGCCGCTGTTGGTTGGCGCGACATCCTGTCGAACATCGAATTCGAGGATGAAGTCGCGGTAGTTTTTTTCGGTGGCGAGGAAACTATTCGGCGAACCCGCCTCGGAAGTGCCGACGATCGCCCCCTCGACGACTGCGTACGGCGCGGTCCCATTGAGCTGGCGCCAGCCCGTCAGATCTTTGCCATTGAAGAGCGGCTCCCAAGGACCGGCATAAGTGCTCGCCACGGAGGCAATCAAAGCCGTTGTGACAACAGCAACGTGGAAGAATCGGGCTCGGCGGGGTGTAGGATTGGTCGATGGGGTCGTATTCATAAAAGCAAATCGTTATTTCAGCCCACGTTTTGGCGAACGCTGCGAGTGGGTGAGGACTATGTATTAAAAAGATGACGGAAGATGTCAGGCACGTTAATAAATGCTCACGATGTTTCTTTTCGTGTCAGGGCTCGCTCTTCTCGAGAAGCGCCCATTGAGTCCGTCCGCGCCTTGTGTCGCGGACTATAAATTAAAATAAAATGCCGGCGAGGACGCCAGCGCTCCCAGTGGCCG
>DASTWZ010000045.1:0-10649 GCA_035765635.1 Opitutaceae bacterium | reverse complement strand
CCGGTTGAGCCACTCGTCAAATCGGCTCGCGAGGGACCGCTCGCCCTACCTCGGAAGCCGGCATCCATTTGCAAACAAATCCTCGCGGAATTGAGCGATTCAGCAGGACAGCAGTGCAAAAAAAAACGCAAAGAGGATTCTTAGTCGGCGATGTCGCTGGAAATTTCCGCTCCAAAACGCGGTTGGGGTGTTGGTTTGTAGCTTCAAACCAAAATACCAGACCGCGGCCGGGTAATGAATGTCTGAGTGGCGCCGCCGAAAATAATCCTCTTTGTGAATTTTTTGAGCCTTTTTGTGGCTAAAAAAAATTCTCCGAAAACCTACAGCTTCTCGCGGCCATGCGGCGCGCTCAGGTCGAGGATCGGGCCGAGAGGCACTATGCCGGTGGGATTAATCTCGGTGTGCGTGATGTAATAGTGCTTCTTGATGTGCTCGAAATTCACGAGCTCGGCCACACCGGGCTGTTGATATAAATCCTGCAAATAGCCCTGCAGGTTTTTGTAGTCCACGATCCGGCGGAGGTTGCACTTGAAGTGTCCGTGATACACCGCGTCGAAACGCACCAGCGTGTTGAAGAGCCGCCAATCCGTCTCGACGATGCGCGAGCCAAAGAGAAATCGTTTCGCCGCCAAACGCTCTTCCAACGTATCGAGCGTTTCAAAAATTGTCCGGCAGGCTGACTCGTAGGCGCGCTGCGCCGTGGCGAATCCCGCGCGATAAACGCCGTTGTTCACCCGCTCGTAAATCAGCGCCGACAGCTTCTCCTGCTCCTCCGCGATGTCCGCAGGGAAAAGCTCCACGCGCTTCGTCGCGAGTCCGCGGAAGGCGTCGTTCAACATCCGGCAAATATCGTCCTCGGAATTATTGAGAATTCTGCGTGTCTCCCGATCCCACAGCACGGGCACAGTGTAGCGACCGCGGAAATTCGGCTGCGTCGCGACGTAGGCTTCGGAAAGAAATTTGAAGCCATTAATCGGGTCGTGACTGAAACCAGGTCCGTCGCGAAAAGCCCAGCCGCGCTCGTCGCGTACCGGATCCACCACGGTCAGCCCAATGACGTTTTCCAAGCCCAGGAGCGCTCGAACGATCGCGACACGCGTGGCCCAGGGGCACGCCAGCGACACGTACAAATGATAGCGCCCCGCTTGCGCCGGATAAGGCGTCGAACCATCGGCCGAAATCCATTCGCGAAACGCGTCCTCCTGGCGCTTGAACTCGCCCTCGGAATTCTCGTCTTCGAATTGAGCTTTCGCGGCCATGGCGATTTCAGGAGAGGCGCGGCGTTTTCCGTTTACTGCGACGGTGAAGGTGTGGTGGCGCTGGTCGTCGCGGGCACGACTGGAACGATCTCTTCCTCCGACGCGCGTTTCGAACGTCGCGACGAATACGCATCGCGCAACGCAATGTAGGGATCGATCGCCGCCGCCTTCAACTGATCGTAGTTATCCATCAGCTCGGGCGACTGGTTGAGCACGACAAACGCCCCGACACCGGTGCGCTCTTCCCACTCCGGAAGGTAGTGAACCGGATCGAGAAAATAGCCGCTGAGCCCAAGGCCAACACCATCGCGCACGCTGCTCGGCCCGAGCAAGGGCAGCACGAGATACGTGCCATGGCCGATGCCCCAGGTCCCAAACGCCTGACCGAGATCGCTGGGCCGCTCCTGAAAACCTTTGATGCCATCGGCGACAGACGTGTCGAAACCGAGGCTGGTCACGGTGTTGACGACGAAACGGCCCGTTTCCACGCCCGCGTCGCGTATCCGGCCTTCCAATACGTTGCCGACAAAGCGCGTAGGGAAAGCGAGATTGTGGAAAAAGCGGCCAAAGCCGCGGCGCAACTCGACCGGCACCACCTTGGCATAACCGCGCGAGACAGGCCGAAGCGTGTAGCGATACAAGCCGTCGTTGAATTTGAAGACCGCGCGATTGAAGCCCTCGATCTTGTCGGGAATCGGCGGAGCGACTGTGGCCGCCGGATCTTCGTCGTAGATGCTCGGCGAGTTTTGCGCGCGAACATTCACCGCGCTCGCCAGGCAGAGCGCCACCAGCAAGGCAGGCAGCGCGGTGGAGGACAGCTCCACGTAGACGTGACTGCGTTTCCCGGACACGCTTGAAACTCTTCTGAAAACGTTACGGCTCATTTTGCTTTCTCCGGCGGCGCAGGCGGAATCGGAGCGGTGAGTTTTTCCCGCAACATCTTGATCAGATCGTCGGCGTTCTTCTTCTGAAAATGCGCGTCGAATTGCTGGCGGTAGTTGCCCACCACGCTGACGTTTTCCGCGAGGACATCATACACCATCCATTTTCCATTCTGCGGAAAGAGCCGGTAAACGATGTTGACCGTTTTGCCCGCGGCGGTCGTCGCGGTCGTCGCGATCTCGCGGCGCTCCGGGGTGATGAGCTTGGACGAGACAACCTTGATCACCGGCTTTTGCGCTTCGCTCATCTGCGTGGCGTAGGTGCGGATGATGACGCGTCCGAGGAGATCGATCACTTCCTTTTGTTGCGCAGGCGAGAGCTTGCTCCAATTCGCTCCAAAGGCGCGGTGCACGATAGCCTCGGTTGCGAAAGACTCGTCCATTTTGGCGCGGATCTGGTCGACGCGGCTCGTGATCGTCTCGGGCGACTGGCCAACCACCATGTCGACCACGCTGTCGATTGTCTTGAGCAGCGCCGGTGCGGGATCCTCCGCCGGAGCTTGCGCGCGAAGCGAGGTGCAGAACGCGAAGGCCGCGAGTGCTGTAGTGAGCCAACGAATACAACGAACGCCGTGATGCATGACGGAAAGAGACTGCTGCGAGTCAGGTGAGTTATTTTTTATCGACCGAACCAAAGGCAAAACGCGCGATGATGTCCTCCAGGTCGACGGCAGATTCGGTGTCGACGATGATTGCGCCGGTCTTGAGGGCGGTGCCGGACGATCCCGGTTTCAAGGAAATGAAGCGCTCGCCGATCAGGCCGGAGGAACGCACCGAGGCGATCGTGTCGTCATCGAGCTTGAGCGAGGCGTCGACGCGCATCATCACCAGCGCGCTCATGTCATCCGGCTTCAGGGAAACGCTCGTCACGTCGCCGATGGTCACGCCGGAAATCCGCACCGAACTCCCCTTTTTCAGGCCGTTGGCGTTCGTGAAACGGGCGCCGATCTCGCGCGTATCCGGCCGTCCAATACGTCCCCCGCCGATGCGAATGGCGAGCACCGCCACGGCGACAAGTCCGACAAGAACGAAAAGACCTACGGAGAACTCAATGCGACGGGTATTCATGAAGAGAGTGAAGTGGAAGCGAGCTCAGCCTGGTCTTCCAGGATCCAGAGGGTGGATGGATTGGGCACGGCTGAAAGTCGGTAGGAGCGCGCGCTCCAGCGATAGCGGGTGGTGTTCGTGTGAGACGCAGCAGCGTGGTCATTGAGCGGCTTCAGGTAATTTTCGATTTCGTCGACGACCGGCTCTGGATCCTTGGCCTCGACGCCGAGGCCGAAGTGGCGCTCATCGAGGAAATAAATCTGGCTGTGGCGGCGGGGCAGCGCGCTGACCGACGCGACAGCCTCCTGATAACTGGCGAAGCGGCGCAGGCCAAGTTCGGAACCGGGACGGCGGCGCTCGGTCGCGCAGCTCACGACCACGAATTGATCGTACGTCTTGCGCAGCTCCGACCAGTTCGCGAAGAGCGTCGAGCGACCTTGCTGCCCCGCCAGGTCGCTGAGCAGTTCGTTGCGGTGATGGACGAATTCCAGCAGCGCGGGATCGCGGGCGATTTCGAGATCCGTCGGCGCGCCGACGAAACGCATCTGGCCGCGGTCCATCCAGGCCACGCGATCGCTGACGAAGAGCGCTTCGGGAATGTCGTGACTGACCATCAGCGCGGTGAAATCGAAGCGGCGCTGATAGTCTGCGACCATCGTGAAAACGCCGTTCTTGCGCTGCGGATCCAAGCCCGTGGTCGGTTCGTCGAACAAGATCAACTGCGGTTGCGTGATCAGAGCGCGAGCCAGGGCCACGCGTTTCTGCATGCCGCCGGAGATCTGGCTCGGATATTTTTGCGCGACATCACCGAGGTCGAGCTGCTCGAAGAGTTTCAACACCTTCGCCTTGGCCGCGCGTTGGGACGTGCGCGACGTTTCGACGAGAGGAAGGGCGACGTTGTCCAGTGCGGTCAGCGAATCGAAGAGCGCGTTCTGCTGAAAAAGGTAACTCAGGCGCGGAGCGTCGGGGCCGCAGTCTTTTCCGCCCTGCCGGCACTTCCGGCCATCGAGCAGAATTTCGCCCGCATCCGGTTTGTGGATACCGGCGATGCATTTGAGCAGCACGGATTTTCCGATACCGCTCTTACCCATGATCGTGGTGATGCTGCCGCGTTCAACCTTGAGGTCGATGCCGTCCAGCACGACGTGGTCGCCGAAGGCTTTCCTGACGCCTTTGATCTCGAGGAATGGCTGGCTCATCGGGCGGCGACCTGAAACGTGGTGATGACGTAATCGAGCGCCAACACGACAATGCTCGAGTAAACGACCGCGCGCGTGGTCGATTGGCTCACGCCGCGCACGCCGGGTTCGCTGGAACGCCGGTGCGTGTTGTATCCTTCGAAGGCGCAGATCGCGATCACGGTAAAACCGAACGCGAGCGACTTGATGAAACCGCCGCAGACATCGTGCATTTGCACGCCAGCGTGAACGCTCTGCCAGTAAACGCCGGATTGTTGCCCGAGCAGAACGACGCCCGTGATGTAACCGCCCACAATGCCGATCAGATCGAAGAAAACTGTGTGGAGCGGAAACACGATGAGCGCGGCGATCAATCGCGGGCCGACGAAAAAGCCGAGCGGATCGATGCCCATCGTGGCGAGCGCGTCGATTTGCTCGGAGTTGCGCTGAATGCCGAGTTCGGCCGCGAGTGCGGAGCCGGCTTGGCCCACGATCATGAGCGCCGCGAGAACGGGCCCGAGTTCATCGATCAAGCTCAGCGAGACAGTCGCGCCGAGCACATATTCGGAGCCAAAGCGCGAGAGTGTGTGATAACCCTGCAAACCGAGCACGAGCCCGGTGAAACACCCGACCATGAGAATAATCGGCGTGCAGCGCACTCCCATCTCGAAGATAGAGCGCGTGACTTTTGCCACGACGGCACGCAGTCCCCAAAGCGAGACAAGGGAACGCGTGACGAAAATGGAAAAACGACCCAATTCGTGGATCGAATCGATCGTGTAACGTCCGGCGGTAGCGATCATGTATGTCGTTTCAAAGTATGGCTGGCAGCAGACAGAGAACGACAGCGCGACGTTCCGGCAACCCTCATCCAACCTTTTGCGTTTTCCCGCCGCTCGTCGCGGAGCGGCCAACGGAGCGTCGCCGTCCCGGTGGCCAGCCTATCCAGCGTCCCGCGCAGCGGGACGGATTTATTCGAATGCCGGCCGGGAGACCGGCGCTCCGTTGCGAGCCGCATGCATCATACTGCATGCAGGACATGGCCTGTAATGCGGAATGTCTGCTCGGATTCTCCCGTGCCGTCTGCGTAGGCCGCACTTTCGGTGTTTTCCGTGAGAAACTCCCGAGATTTGATTTTCGTGCCCTTCGTGTGATTCGTGGGCAAATCGGCCGGAAACCCGCCTGCTATTTCGCCGGCCCGAAACGGTAGAGTTTCACGCGCTGCACGGTCGGTTCGGAGCCGACGAAACGCAGGCCGGTGCCAGTGTCGTGCGTCGCGGCGAGTCGGTCGAAATCGTACGCCAACATCACTTCGTCGCCGTTCAGGCGACGGCCCGGAACCCACTGGTTGTTCTCGAAATTCAACTCCTCCACCCTGGCCAGGCCGACGGTCTCATCGCTCGCGGCGGCTTTCGCGAAGAAGCTCACCTGGAGGTCTCCGCCGGAGACCACGAACTCGTCTTTTCCGGTCTGCATGGCCATCATGTATCCAGTTTCCGGTGACGGCCCGGCGCCGCGGCGGTCCGCGACCATCGCGGCTTTCAAGATGTAGTCGCCGAGTTCGATCAACTGCGTCGGATTTTGCCGCGTCAACGTCACCGCCGCGATGTCGCCCTTGGCTTGATGTTCCAAAATTTGCGGCGCGAGCTGAGCGAGCAGCGCGTAGGCGTGCGAAATCGGGCCGGTACCAGGATTCGCTTCGCGCGTTTCGATTCCGAAAGGCGAATAGCCGATGGAATTGAAATGCCCGATCGCGGTGAACGCATTCGCCACGCCTTCGACGCCCGCTTTCGACTCGGGCACGAAAAACGCATCGCCCGCTCGGGCAAATTGCGAACACACCTCCGTGAAGTTCGGCAGATAAATGTCCGGCGCAAAAATATCGATGTGCCGCGCCGTCGCCCTCCACATGTCCAGCGAATGCGCCTGAGGTCCGCCCGACGGATAATCTCCCGGCAGTTCATCCTGCGGCTGCACGATCCATGCGTTCACGAACATAGGCAGCGGATACTCCGCCTTGCCCGCCGCCGCCACGCTGTCCACGTAGCGCGCGTAGCCCCAGGCTTGAAATGCCTCTTCGGCCGCCGGCGAGGTGCCGAAAACGTCCGCCCACGTGCCGCTCGTCTTGAAACCCGCGCGCTGCCAAACGCCGTGCAAAGAAGTGCCGAGCGTGTCGCGGCGCTCGGAAAGATTTTTCAACACGTCCGCCGGCACCGCTTGGGCAAACGCTGTATCCGCAATCGCACTACGGTCGCGAGCGTCGGCATGCAGCCCGACTTCGTTCTCCACCTGCACCATCAACACGGTGCGCGCTGTATCCACTTCCTTGATATGCCGCATCAACGCGGCGAAAGCGCGGGCGTCCGCGGCGCGCGCTTCCTCGGAAAACACGGAAAGAATTTCCACGGTGCCATGTCGGGTCAGCGCGTAGGGGAAGCGTTTCCGATCCGCTTTCACCCACTCCGGCGTGTAGTGACTCAGTCCGTTTTTCCAGCTGCCAAACCAGAGGAGTGCGAGCTTCAGGTTATTTTTGCGCGCGTCCTCGATCAGGCCGTCGACGGAGGAGAAATCGAATTTCCCCTCCGCCGGCTCGATCATGTCCCACTGCACCGTCGCCAGAACGGTGTTCAGATTCATCTGCTTCAACTTCGGCCAAATCGACGCCATGTACTGGCGGCTCGATGCGCTGGAGTTGTGCAGCTCACCCGCAAGCGCGAGGTACGGTTTGCCGTCGACCATCAGCTGAGTCGCCGCGCCATTGCGCTGAAGCCGCGGAATATCCGCAGCGCCGAGGACCAGCGGAGCCGCAAGGGCGAACAGGGTTAGACTGACGGAGAGCGGAGAAAGACGTAGGGGAGATTTCATACAAAGGCTGAAGAAAGGCGAAGGCTGAAGGAGTGAAGGCTGAAAGCTGAAGGTCGTAGGCTGTAGATTTCAGTTTTCAGCCTTCAGCATTCATACTTCAGCCTTCGTATTCCTGTCTTCGACGTTCCGCTTCGCCGAACAGTCAGGTGACGCACGGACCGGAAGATCGCGCTTGGCGAAAAAAAATTTCGGGAGATGTCGAATTTGGCCCTGCCTCGTTCGACTTGATGCGAAACAGGAGACCACCTCGGCCTCCGGAAACGTAACGTCAACTCACCTGAAATATGTCTACCGCTGTTGCCACCGCCCTCACCCTCAACGCCTACCTGAATTTCGATGGTCGATGCGAGGAAGCCCTCAATTTTTACCAAAAGGAACTCGGCGCAAAGGTCACCATGCTCATGCGCTTCAAGGACAGCCCGGAGCCGGCCGATCCGAGCTGCGGCCCGATCCAGCCGGACAAGGTGATGCACTGCAGTTTCACCATCGGCGAGAGCGTCATCATGGCCTCGGACTGTAACGCGCAGGGCAAAGTGAAATTCGAGGGCTTTTCCCTCGCCGTCGCCGCCCCCGACGAAGCGACCGTTCGCAAGATGTTCAACGCCCTGGCCAACGGCGGTCAGGTCTGCATGCCCCTCGACAAGACGTTCTTCTCCCCGCTCTTCGGCGTCGTAAGCGACAAATTCGGCGTCAGTTGGATGATAATGGTTCAGCCGCAGCAACAGAACGGCTGAGGCCGTTTTTTCCCACGAATCACACGAAGCACACTAAAACCAAAAACAATTCTCCCACGGAATACACGGAAAGCACGGAAACCAAACCCTCTGGTTCGGGGTTTTTCCGTGCTTTCGGTGTATTCCGTGGGAATTTTGGTTTTTAGGTATTTGGTTCGTGTGATTCGTGTGATTCGTGGGCCCAAAAGACCGCGGGTCGGGGCCAAACGAAACTTTTTTGGGCGGGGTTAGACAAATTTTCATGAGCCTGACGCTTCCAGGATGACGACACGCCTTCGCATGGAGGACGCTCATGATTCTTGGAAGAAATGGTTTCAGCTGCACGGGCCCCGGCTCCTGCTTTGCGCACGGCAATGGACGCGCACCCTCGCCGACGCCGAGGACGTGGTGCAGGAAGCGTTTGTGCGCTTTTGGCGTCAGCAGCGGCAACTCGGCGGCGAGCCGTTCGCGCTGCTCCTTCTCTCCGTCCGTCGTGCCGCCATCGATCTCGGCCGGCGAGAAACGCGCCGGGTCGCGCGCGAAGAGCGTTCGCAAAACGACGACGCGTCCGCCGAGAACTTTTTTCAACCTCAGCCGGACGCCGAGGGTGATGAGCGCCGCCAAAGTATCGAAGCGGCGCTGCAGCACCTGCCGGCTGAGCAACGCCACGTTTTGGTCCTCAAGATCTGGGGCGAACTCACGTTCGAAGAAATCGCCGCGCAACTGGAGATCTCTCCAAACACCGCCGCGTCCCGCTACCGCTACGCTCTCGTTGCCTTGCGGCAGCATTTGACCGTGGCCGATTGCCAACATGGATGACGAACTTCTCAAACTCGAAGCGGAGTTGAAACAACTTCGGCCCTCCGCCCCTTCTTCATGGCTGCGCGAGGAGATCGCCCGCGAACTCACGCCGACGAAATCGCGCGCCGCCGCATTCTTTCTCGTGCCGCTGGCGGCCGCCGCCGCGTTGATTCTCGCCTTCAACCTCAACCGCGAACCAGCGGCGAAAGCCACGCGGCCCACGACGCTCGTCAGCGCCGCGTCGCCCAACTCGGCGTCCTCCACCGCAAGTTCATCCAGCGCGTCCCACCACGCGAAAACCGCTAAACCATTCCAACCGGTCGCGGCGGAAAACGTGCTCGTCGCCTCCAGCGATGAAGGTCTTGTCACTCTCGCGGACGGCACGCCGGCGCGCCAGCTTCGCCAAACTTACGTCGACACGATCACGTGGAAGGATTCGCGCACGAACGCTTCATTGAAATGGAGCATGCCGCGCGAAGAGGTCCGTGTAGTGCCAATCGCACTACAATAGCGCGCTCCCAGGCGCCGCGCCGCTCTCTAACCCAAAATTTTTGCCTCCATGAAAACGCCAAAAATCCGCCGTTCCATTCTGCCCTTTGTTTTGGTCAGTTTCTGCGCCGCCGCCGCGCTTCCAGCAGTTACTCGCGCCCAACAACAATCATCCGCGGAGCCACCGCCGCCACCGCCAGCTGCCGACACCGTCGGGCTCCATGCCGGCGGAGGTCACGCGGGCCGAAAATTCCTGATCCGGCACGATGATGTCGCCGCGCCCGGGGAAAAAGAAACGGTCACCTTTCTCGGCGTGGAAACTTCGCCGGTTTCGCCGGCTCTGACAGCGCAACTCAACCTGCAGAAAGGCGCAGGTTTGGTCGTGACTCACGTCGTGCCCGAGAGTCCCGCCGCAGCGTCACTTCAGGCCTACGACGTTTTGTTGAAACTCGACGACCAACTGCTGATCGAGCCGCGCCAATTCTCCGTGCTGGTGCGCAATCGACAGGAAGGCGATCAGGTCACGCTGACCTATCTGCGCGGCGGCAAACAGGCCACCGCCACGGTCAAACTGACGAAGCACGAGGTGCCCAAGGTCGCATTTTTCAGAACGTTTCAGGACGCTCCGACCACGTTCAGCTTTTCGACCGGTGAACCCGCGGAGTTGCCGCCAAGAGATCCCGTCGAAATGGACCATGTTTTGGCACTCGTGCGTCGCGATGACGATGGACCAGGACCGGGCATGCCTGGAAAAATCGTCCGCGGCCAGCGCATGCGCGGCAACTTGGGCTATCGCGCGACCAACGTGAATCCGGGAAACAGCAACATGGTGTTCACCGATGAAAAGGGCTCGCTCGATTTGACGATCAAGGACGGCAAAAAAACGCTCGTCGCGAAGAACGAGAAAGGTGAACCGATTTTTTCCGGACCGGTAACGACCCCCGAGGAGCGGAAGGCGATGCCAGCGGATTTATTGAAGCGTCTCGAACAAATCGAAGGTATGAAGGAATTCAGTTTCGAGCCCGGCGAAGATTTTCACGACAACGTGAAATTCCTCGCGCCCGAGCACACGAAAATCTCTTTCCCCCACTCCGCCGAGAGCGACGCCGCACCCGACATGATCGTTCGCGAATTGTGATTCGGCCAGAGCGTATAAAAATTAAAGTGTAGCCGCGAAAGGCACAGCGGGGCGAAGCCACAACCAAAGGCGCAGGGTTTTGCCACGGTGAGTTTTTTAGCCGCAAAAAGGCTCAAGATACGCAAAGAGGATTTTTGTTAGGCCGACGCGGCTCAGAGATTCCTGGCTCGGGAGCGGTCTGGTTTTTTGGTTTGGAGTTACAAACCAATACCCCAACC
>DASTWZ010000044.1:0-226326 GCA_035765635.1 Opitutaceae bacterium | reverse complement strand
CTCGCGAGCCGCTTTGACGAGTGGCTCAACCCGGAGGTTAGGCCATACGGTTGCGGCTCGCGCGGGACCGCTCGCCCTACCCCCTGAGGCTGGCCATGCCTTCATTCATCATTCTGCATTCTTACTTCTTCCTTAGCGCGCCGCCGGCGTAATCTTTGGTTGCGGCTTCGCCGCGCTATGCCTCTTCGCGGCTAAAAAAAACCAAACCGTCGCTTCGCCCCGGGGCTTAACACTTTCTTAATACCTTTCGCGGTCTTCTTAATTAGGCTGCGGCGGGGGTCGGTGGCATACTCGGGGCTCGCTGAGGCTGTTCGAGTGAACAGTCCGCGAATGAAATATGGAAAGCGTCATCATCGGCCTCATCGCTGTCGCGGCCCTCGCCTATCTCGTCGTGGCGGTGGCGTTCCCGGAAAAATTCTGAACGCGTATGCACGACCCAAATGCGTGGCTGCAGCTTGCGCTGTATTTCGCGGCGCTGCTCCTCATCACCAAACCACTCGGACTCTATCTCGGCCGCGTCCTGGATCCGAATGGCAAAACCTGGCTCGACTGGCTGATCCGGCCAATCGAACGCGCCACCTACCGGCTCTGCGGCATCGCATCCGATCAGGAACAATCGTGGAAAACCTACACGGCGGCGTTACTCGCCTTCAGTTTCGTCGGCGCGGCCGCAACGTATTTCATCCTGCGCTATCAAGACGTCCTGCCCCTCAATCCGCAGCATCTACCGGGTCTGACGCCGCATCTCGCGTTCAACACCGCGGTCAGCTTCACGACCAACACCAATTGGCAAAGCTACGGCGGTGAATCGACCATGTCGTACTTTTCGCAGATGTTCGGGCTGACGATTCACAATTTCACGTCGGCCGCCGTGGGCATCGGCGTCGCCGCCGCGCTCACTCGCGGCATCGCGCGACGCTCCGCGAAGACCGTCGGTAGTTTCTGGGTGGATACGGTGCGGGTCACCTTTTACCTGCTCGCGCCGCTCTGCTTCGTTTTCGCGCTCGTGCTCGTTTCGCAAGGCGTGATTCAGAATTTCCAGCCGTACACCGTCACGCAGACCCTCGAGCATGGCACGCAAACCATTGCTCAGGGCCCCGTCGCCTCGCAGGTCGCGATCAAGATACTGGGCACCAACGGCGGCGGCTTCTTCAACGCCAACGCCGCGCATCCCTTCGAGAACCCCACTCCGCTCTCGAACTTTTTGCAGATGCTCGCGATCTTCGCGATTCCCGCCGGGCTCACCTACTATTTTGGCCGCAGCGTCAACCATCAGCGACATGGCTGGGCCATCTGGTGCGCCATGGCCGCCATGTTCCTTGCCGGGGTGTTGGTTTGCTGGAAGGCCGAATCCGCCGGCAATCCCATTCATCAATCGCTGGGCCTTGTTGCCAGCGATGGAAACATGGAGGGCAAGGAGACCCGCTTCGGCATCTTCAACTCCGCGCTGTTCGCCACGATCACGACCGACGCCTCCTGTGGCGCGGTCAACGCGATGCATGACTCATTCACGCCGTTAGGTAGTTTCGTGCCACTCTTCAACATGCAGATAGGCGAAGTGATCTTCGGCGGCGTCGGCGCCGGGCTCTACGGCATGCTGATCTTCGTCATATTGGCCGTGTTCATCGCCGGCTTGATGGTCGGGCGAACGCCTGAATACCTGGGCAAGAAAATCGAGGCCTACGAAATGAAGCTGGTCGCGCTCATCATGATGGTGTTGGCCGCTTCGATCCTCGGTTTCACGGCCTGGGCCAGCGCGAGCGCCTGGGGTCAGGCCGGCCTGAACAATGCCGGGCCTCACGGTTTCAGCGAGATCCTCTACGCCTTCAGCTCAGCAGTGGCCAACAACGGCAGCGCCTTCGCGGGCCTGACGGCCAACCCGGCGAATGGCGATCCGCGCTACGATCTCACGCTCGGGATCGCAATGCTGCTCGGTCGCTTCCTGATGATCGTGCCAATCCTCGCCATTGCCGGCAGCCTCGCCGGAAAGAAACTCGTCCCGGCCAGCGCCGGCACCTTCAAGGTCGAGGGCGTCACCTTCGTGGTTCTCCTCGTCGGCGTCGTCATTCTGGTCGGCGCGTTGACTCATCTTCCGGCGTTAGCGATCGGACCGGTCGTCGAGCATTTTCTCATGCTAGGCGGAAAAGTTTTCTGACGCGTCCTTTCCCGAAGCGAATCGCAGCCGCGCCATTTCCTAACGTTTCTACTACGCCATGAGCACCAAAGCCGTCTCCCTTTTCGATCGCGCGATCCTCGGCCAGGCCGTCGTGGATTCATTCAAGAAACTGAATCCCCGACTGCAGCTGAAGAACCCGGTAATGTTTATCACGCTGCTCGGAGCCTTTCTCTCGTTTCAACAGCTCTTCACTTCGAAAGATCCTTTCGGCTACGTTCTGCAAATTGCCGTGTGGCTTCTATTCACCGTGCTCTTTGCCAACTTCGCCGAAGCGGTGGCCGAAGGCCGGGGCAAGGCCCAGGCGCGCGCGCTTCGTGCCTCACGGAAGCAACTCGTTGCCCAACGGCGCCGCAAAGACGGCACCCTCGAAGCGATCGACGCCACGGCGCTGGCGAAAGGCGATGTCGTTCTCGTCAAAGCAGGCGAACTCATCCCCGGGGACGGCGATGTGATCGAGGGCGCGGCATCGGTCGACGAGTCCGCGATCACCGGCGAATCCGCTCCGGTCATCCGCGAAGCCGGAGGCGATCGCAGCGCGGTCACGGGCGGCACGAGCGTGTTGTCCGATTCCCTCGTCATCCGCATCACCGCAAATCCAGGCGAAGGTTTTCTCGATCACATGATCAGTTTGGTCGAAGGCGCAAAGCGTCAGAAGACTCCCAATGAAATCGCGCTCACGATTCTGCTCTCCGCCCTCACCTTTATCTTTCTTCTCGTCGTCATTTCTCTGAAACCATTCGGCGACTACGCGAACGTCGCGTTTTCGATCACGACGCTGATCGCGCTGCTCGTCTGCCTGATTCCGACCACCATCGGCGGATTGCTCAGCGCCATCGGCATCGCCGGCATGGACCGGCTGCTGCAGCGCAATGTTCTCGCCGTGAGCGGACGCGCAGTGGAGGCCGCGGGCGATATTGACGTGCTGCTGCTGGACAAGACCGGCACCATCACGCTCGGCAACCGCCAGGCGTCCGACTTCATTCCTGCGCCGGGCATTTCCCAGGAGCGCCTGGCCGATGCGGCGCAACTCGCCTCGCTCGCCGACGAAACACCGGAGGGCCGAAGTATCGTCGTCCTCGCGAAAGAACGCTTCAAACTGCGTGGTCGCGCGCTCGCAGCGCCGCACGCGACGTTCATTCCATTCACCGCTCAGACCCGCATGAGCGGCGTGAATCTGCTCGCGGAGGGCTCTGCGCAAATCCGACAGATTCGCAAGGGCGCCGCCGAAAACGTGAAGAACTGGGTCGTGGCTCAGAACGGACGTTATCCAGAGGAAGTGGAAACCATCGTCGCCGAAATCTCCCGCCAAGGCGGCACTCCGCTCGTGGTGGCCGAAAACCATGAAATCCTCGGCGCCATTTATCTCAAAGACGTGGTGAAAGGTGGAATCAAAGAGCGCTTCGCCCAGCTCCGCGCGATGGGCATCCGCACCGTCATGATCACGGGCGACAATCCGCTCACGGCCGCGGCCATCGCAGCCGAAGCCGGTGTCGACGATTTCCTCGCCCAAGCCACGCCCGAGATGAAGTTGGCCCGCATCCGCCGCGAACAAGGTGACGGGCATCTCGTCGCGATGACCGGTGACGGCACAAATGACGCCCCGGCCCTGGCTCAGGCGGACGTCGGAGTTGCCATGAACACGGGGACCCAAGCGGCCAAGGAGGCGGGCAACATGGTCGACCTGGATTCAAATCCGACGAAGCTGCTGGAGATCGTCGAAATCGGTAAGCAGATGCTGATCACCCGCGGCGCGCTGACGACCTTCAGCATCGCGAACGACGTGGCGAAATATTTCGCGATCATTCCGGCGATGCTCGTCGGCGTTTTCCCGGCCGTTGCGCCGCTGAACATCATGCATCTCGCCTCGCCGTTCAGCGCGATTTTGAGCGCCGTGATTTTCAACGCACTCGTGATCATCGCCCTGATTCCGCTCGCGCTCAAAGGCGTGACCTATCGTCCGATCGGCGCGGCCGCCATGCTCCGGCGCAATCTGCTCATCTACGGTCTGGGCGGAATCGCGGTTCCTTTCGCCGGCATCAAGACCATCGATTTCGTGATCAACGCCCTGCATCTGATCTGAGCGGCGCTGCGTATTTTCCCATCATGCATGCCTTAATTTCCACCCTGCGAACCGCGATTCTACTTACGATCGTGCTGACGATTTTGCTCTGCGTCGTCTATCCCGCCGCGGTTTGGGCCTCCGGCCAGGCGCTCTTTCCCCACCAGGCAAACGGTAGTTTGATTGTGGATACAGACGGCGCGATTCGCGGCTCCGAGTTGCTCGGCCAGGTCTTCAGCAAGCCAGGCTATTTCCACGCCCGACCTTCGGCGGCTGGCGCTGGCTATGACGCGACGGCTTCGTCGGGCAGCAATCTTGGCCCCACCAGCGAGAAATTATCGAATGCCATCAAGGCAAACGTCGCCGCCTACCGCGCCGAAAATGGCCTGCCTGCCAACGCCCTGGTGCCCGCCGACGCCGTGACCGCTTCGGCCAGTGGCCTGGATCCGCAAATCAGCCTTGCCAACGCTGAGCTACAGGCACCCCGCGTGGCCCGGGCACGCAATCTGCCATTGGAGCAAATTCACGCGCTGATCGAGGCCAACAACGAGGACCGCGACTTCGGGATATTGGGCGACCCCGGCGTCAATGTGCTGAAACTGAATCGTGCCTTGGACGCCTTGAAGTGAGCGGCCAGCGCGACCTTGCTGGTCGCGTGTATTCGGAACAGCATTACGCCCAGCCGCTCAACTCATGATCGACCGCCAGCCAGATCCCGACGCGCTGCTCGCCTCCTTGAAACGGGATGAGGCGAAGGCGCAACGCGGACGGCTCAAGGTGTTCTTCGGGATGTGTCCCGGCGTGGGAAAAACTTACGCGATGCTCCGCGCCGCCCAACAAGAGTTGCGCGAAAAGGTCGACCTCGTCGTCGGCATTGTCGAAACGCACGGCCGCGCGGAAACCGAAGCGCTGCTCGAAGGCCTGCCGGTGATTCCTCGGAGGCGCGTGCTCTATCGCGACATTCAAATCGAGGAAATGGACCTCGAAGCCATCCTCGCGCGACAACCGCGCCTCGCTCTCGTCGACGAACTCGCCCACACCAACGCGCCGGACTCACGCCACGCGAAGCGGTATCAAGATGTGCTCGAGCTGCTCGATGCGGGTATCGATGTTTACACTACACTGAACATCCAACACGTGGAGTCCCGGGCCGACACGGTTCGGCAGATCACCGGCGCCACGGTGCGCGAAACGGTGCCGGATTCCCTCCTGGAATTGGCCGACCAGATCGAGCTGATCGACCTCACTCCGGAGGCGCTGCGCGAGCGTCTGGCCGAAGGGAAAGTTTATCTCGGAGACAAAGCCGCCGCCGCTTCTCAGAATTTTTTTCAAGACACGCATCTCGCCGCGCTGCGAGAATTGGCTCTGCGCTTCACGGCCGAACGCGTCGAGGGTCAGTTGCGCAACATGCGGTCGGCCCACGTCAAGAATACCGTGTGGCGCAGCGGCGAACGCATGCTCGTTGCGATCGGCTCGAGCCCGTTTTCCACTCAGCTCGTGCGTTGGACTCGCCGTCTCGCCGCCGCGCAAGGCGCTCCGTGGATCGCGGCGCACATCGAGTCTTCCCGAACCCTGGCGCCGGAAGATCAGGCGCTGCTCGACAAGAACATGGCTTTAGCGCGCGAGTTAGGCGCCGAGATCGTCGTGACCCACGACGAGAACATCGCCGCGGCCTTGGTGCGTTTGGCGCTCCAGCACAACGCCACCCAAATCATCGTCGGCAAGCCGCGAATCTGGCGACTCAACGAGCTCGTTAGGGGAACATTGGTGGACCAGCTCATTCGCCTCGGCGGCAACATCGACATCTACGTCGTCCCCGCGGAAGGTCCGCATCGCTCTGCCTGGCGCGGCGTGGAGCGCGCATTTTCCGGACCGGCCGAGTATGGCTGGGCCGCGGCGGCGGTGGCGCTCGTCACGCTCGGCGGCCTGGCGTTGCCGGGCAAATATCACCTGGCGATCGGGCTCATCTATCTGCTGGCGATCGTGCTTCTGCCGCTGCGCGTGGGCCGGTGGCCGGTGTTGCTGGCAGCGATGTTGAGCGCGTTGACCTGGGACTATCTTTTCATTCCGCCGCGCTATACGTTTCAGATCGGCGACATTCAGAATGTGATTCTCTTCACGACCTATTTCGTCGTCGCCCTCGTGGCGGGGCAACTCACGTCGCGCATTCGCTCACAAGCGCGCAACGAGCGTCGCCGGGAAGAACGCGCCGTCGCGCTGTTTGCGCTGACCCGCTCACTCGCGGAAGCGCAGAATCTCGACGAGGCGGTTTTCGCCGCCCTGCGGCAATCCGACCAGTTGCTCGGAGCCAAGACGGTGTTGCTTCTTCCATCGGAGCAAAATGGTGAACTGAAGCCGCACTTCGCTGGCTCCTTTTCGGTCAACGCGAAAGAGGAAGGTGTCGCGGCTTGGGCATTTCGGAACCGGAGGCCGGCAGGTCGCTTCACGGACACGCTGCCGGGCAGCGCGGGCTACTACGTGCCGTTGGTCCGCGAGAACCATTCGCTCGGCGTGCTCGGCGTCGCCGTGAGCGCGGACGAAACGCTGTCGCTCGCGCAGCGCGATTTGCTCGACGCGTTTGCCCGGCAGCTTGCGTTGAGCGTCGAACGTGAACACCTGCACGAGGCCGGTGAACGCGAAAAACTCCTGGCCGAATCCGAAAAATTACATCGCGTCCTCCTCGACAGTGTTTCGCACGAGCTTCGCACGCCCCTCGCGGTGATCACGAGTGCCTTCGAAAATTTGGCCGACACCTCGGACCGAGGCGCGCGGGAAAGCTTGATCGCGGAAGGCCGTACGGCCGCGCGCCGATTGAATCGCCTGGTTGGAAACCTCCTGGATCAAACGCGACTGGAGAGCGGCGCATTGAAACCGCGGCTCGATTGGTGCGACATGAACGACATCGTCAACGCCGCGCTCGATGGCGTGCGGGATGCCTTGGGCCGGCATCCGCTCGAGGTTTCGCTGGCAGACAATATGCCGCCGATCCGCGCCGACTTCGCCCTGACCGAACAAGCCCTGGCCAACTTGTTGATCAATGCGTCGCTGCACACGCCGTCGACTACGCCGATATTTCTAACGGCTGGAATGGACCACGGGAATCGTCGCGCGTTTTTCCTCGTGGCGGATCGCGGACCGGGCTTTCCGGCAGAGATGAAGGAGCGCTTGTTCAAGAAGTTTTCCCGCGGCGACGCGGCTCGCGTGGGCGGCCTGGGGCTCGGCTTGTCGATCGTGCGCGGCTTTATCGTGGCTCAAGGCGGCGAAATCGTCGTCGGCGAAAATCCTGGAGGTGGCGCGGCCATCACTCTTTATCTGCCACATTCCGCCTCGGCCCCGTTGCCGCCCGAATGAACAGTCCTGCTCCGCAGCGTCTTTTGATCGTCGACGACGAAATTCAAATTCGTCGATTGCTTCGGCTCACGCTCGAGGGCGGCGGGTATGCCGTCATCGAAGCGGAAACCGGACGCCTGGGCTTGCAGGAGGCGGTCGCGCGCCAGCCGGACGGACTCATCCTCGACCTCGGTCTGCCGGACATGCCGGGTCTGGAGGTGCTGCGCGCGCTGCGGGAGTGGAGTCGGATTCCTGTATTGATTTTGTCAGTACGCGCCGGCGAAGAGGAAAAGATCGAGGCTCTCGATGCCGGCGCGGATGACTATTTGACGAAGCCGTTTGGCGGCGGAGAACTGCTGGCGCGACTTCGTGCGATCATGCGCCGCACCCAGCCGAGTGCGGACGCGGCAGTCGTGAATATCGGTGATATCGAGATCGATCTCTCGATGCGCACGGTGAAACGCTCAGGCCAGGAAGTGCATCTCACCGCGAAAGAATACGCGCTGTTTCGGCTTCTCGTGCAGCACCGCGGCAAGGTCATCACCCACCAGCAAATCCTCCGCGAACTCTGGGGGCCGCAATCGGAGGAGAACACGCACTATCTGCGCGTCCACATGACGCATCTAAGGCAAAAATTGGAAACCGCGCCGCAAAGACCTCGGCATTTGAAAACGGAATCCGGGATCGGCTATCGGTTGGTCGAGTGAGGGTCAGGGCGTGGCGTTTTTTTTAGCCACAAAAAGGCGCAAAGAAACGCAAAGAGGATCGTTCGCAGGCTATGTCGCTCAGACATCCTCATCCCAAAGGTCGGTCCGTCTTTGTTTGGAGTTCCAAACCTTCTGAATTCCGAGATGGCCAGAAATTCGAAGGTTTGGAGCAACAAATATAATAAGCCCACATCAAGGTTCAGGATGTCTGAGTGACATCGCCTGTTCCGATCCTCTTTGCGTTTTTTCGCGCCTCTTTGCGGCTAAAAAAGGTTTTCACTTAACCTCGAGCAGCGTGCTCGCCGAGTGGCTGTTGAACTCGGGGGCGTACATGCACTGCACTTCGGCGATGCCGCTTTGATAGCGGCCCTTCAATTGCACGCGTAGTGGATATTCGAATACGTAGGTGCCGGCTTTCAGATAATCGATGAAGAAGTGCGTCGCGGTATCGCGGGTACTTTCGTAGTAACCGAGACCGTCCTGATACTTGTAGCGGCTCAACACATTGACCGGCTCCGTCCCGCTGCCGCGTTGATCTTTCAGGTGCACGAACTCCATGTCGCGGTCCGTGCGCAGTTCGATCCGCACGATCACTTCGTCGCCGACCGCGATTGGGCCGTTCACCGGTTTCATCACGGGCCCCCGGCTCGTGTTTTCTCGAACGTACAAAATCTTCTTCAACGTCAGCGGCGTGCCTTCGTGCGGCGTCACTTTGCTCACGTCCTCCAGGTACTGCCAATGGACGCTGCCCCAGCTTACGCCGTCGTCGGTCTTCGTTGTCGACATGTGTCCCATTTCCGGCGTGATCTCCGAGCGCACGAACGTCTGCTCATAATATCCCGTGCCGGCCTCGGTTTTCTCCGGCACGATCTTTTTGCCGCCGAGCGAAATTTCCACGCGCGCGTCGCTCGCGAGAAGATTCCGTCCTTGCAGCAGCAACGCGTACACCGCGTCGGCCGTCGCTTTCGTGGTCGGCCACTGCTGCGTTTGCTTCTGTTTCAAGAGCCAAACCTTGCACGCTTCCACGGCCTCGGCGTCCTTCGCGACCTCGCTGAACGCCTCAATCATCACGGCCTGCGTCTCGATCGGGGCGTTGTACCACCACCACGTTTCGTAGTTGTCTTTCCAATACATGCCGAGCTCCTCGCTCGTCGTGCTGCGCTCTTTCAGCGAACGCATGATCTCCGCCGCGGCTGTTTCATCGCCGAAACGACTGAAGGCGATGGCGAGCTGAGCTTCACTTTGGCGGGAACTCAGTTTCGTCCAATGCTTGTGGCTCATCGCCAGAAAGTAGTCCGCGACCTCCTGCTGCTGGGTCGTCAGCGGGAGGTCCTCGAGAAAGAAA
The DNA here is from genome assembly GCA_035765635.1 of Opitutaceae bacterium. Taxonomy (GTDB): domain Bacteria; phylum Verrucomicrobiota; class Verrucomicrobiia; order Opitutales; family Opitutaceae; genus EW11. The sequence goes on along the minus strand of DASTWZ010000044.1, from coordinate 216,709 downwards.
CTTCGACCATAGAGGTAAAGCACGTCCATCGAACTGGGCACGTACTCATCCGGTTTTTCCCTTTCTGCTATTTCCTTCCGATGCCGCTGCATCATTTCGTCCAGCGCAGCCCAAGCTTTTTTCGCGGCGCTCTCATCGATTTTCATCCCGAGATGGCGCATCCGTCCGAAGCCGGTCGCGATATACAGCGTGATATACTCCGACGGCCCACCGCCTGGAAACCAGGACCAAAGCCCGTCCGCGCCCTGTCGGTCAAGCAAGGTTTGCCACGCGCGCGCGCGTTCGGACTCGAGTCGGTTTTCATCGAAAAGCAGCCCGACATTCTTGCGTTGCTCGCTCTCCTTCTTCGCATCGCGCAGCCACGGTGTTTCCTCGATCAACACCGATTTTATCTCCTGATTTTTCTCCAGCGGGCTGTCCGTGGCCTGCGCTGTTTTCCACAGATCGAAGACGCGCCGAATTTTGGGGTCTGACGTGGCGATGTGTTGCGCGAGCTGGTTCGCGTAGAGCCGATTGAAAATCTGCTCACTGCACTCGTACGGGTACTCCATCAAATACGGCAGCGCCAGCACCGCGTACCAGGCGGGCTGCGAGACCATTTGCACGCTGAGCGATTGTGACTGCAGCGTGGTCGAGTTGGCCGATGCGATGAGTTTCTCGAACTCGAATGTCTTCGTGCCAGGGCCGCGCAGCGGGAGCGGCAACGATTCGGTCACCGCAATGCGGCGGCTCAGCACGGGCAAGAAGTTCTCCTCGCCATCGCTGAATTTCTCCGACGCCGCGACCGCTTTGAACCGAATCACGCCGAGACCGTCCGGCACCGCGAGGCGCCAGGCATAGCTGCGCGATTGCTTCGCGGGAACCTCGAACGACTTCTCGGGCGCGCGGTTGCTCAACGCCTCGTCGAGCGGTTTTTCCGTCACGGCGTCGGCGAACGTGAGCCGCACCTTTCCGCGCTGGGTTTGTTCGCTTTGATTGCTGACCTTTACGGTAAACTCCACGACATCGCCCTCGCGCAAAAAGCGCGGCGGATTTGGCAGCACCATCAAATCCTTCGAGGTGACGACGGTGTCACTCAGCAAACCGGCGCGCAGCACGCGGTCGTGAGCGAAACCCAAAAACCGCCAGCGCGTGAGCGCCTCCGGCATGGTGAATTCCATCTTCACCACGCCGTCCTTGCCCGCGACCAATTGCGGAAAGAAGAACGCCGTTTCGTTCAGGTTTTTTCGCGCGGCCACAGAAGCCAGGTCGGGCGGCGGTTCAGCGCCGTCGGCGCGATCGCTTGCCCGCGGTTCGGCCTCGGCTCGACCGTCCGTAGTTGTTTTTTCCATACGCACGTTCGCGGCGAAGTCGGCTATCATGGGTGCGGCCGGCATTCTGGCTCCTGCCGTCGTTTGGGCTGCGCGATATCCGCGATCAGACGCACTCGTCACCTCGAATGGCGACAAAACTACGCGCTCGTCTGCCTGGATTATTTCTTCGGGAAACCTGCGGTACTGCCAATTGACCGGTCGGAAATCAGGCGCGGAGAAATTCGCGACGGCGTACAGATTTCGCGGCTCGTTCGAAAAGCGAACATTCGCGTAAGAACTCTCCGTTCGGAAAACGCTGAACTGCGCCGGCCAGTGCAGTGCGGCGAATTGATCGAGCGAAGCATCGTACAGCGTCGCCACCATTTCCGCGGGCGCCGCTTTTCCGTCCGGGTCGCTGATCGAGGCGGTCCATGTCTCTTTTTGTCCCGGCAACAATTTCGAGCGGAACGTTCCCCATTTCAGGCTGAGCGTTTTGTTGGACCACGGCACCTCGACGGTGCGACGCGAAAAGTAGGCACGGTTTTCTCGCACGAAGGTTACGCCCACGGTAAAGCCGCCGCGCATGTTCTCGGTGATTGGCAAGTCGATCCGTTCCTGCGTGCGGCTCGGCTTCGTCCAATAGCTGACGATCGATTTTCCGTCTCGCTCGATTTCCACAAAAGCGCGGCCGCTCTCGTAGCCCGTGCCCCAGAGAGCAGTAAACGTTTCGCCGACCGCATAAGATCGCTCATCGCTCGAAACGAAATTCGGCACCTTCAATGAGCTGGTCTGACTCTGCGGATCGAAGACGGTGAACGGCAATTCCGCCGATACGGCATTTCCAAACGCATCCGTCGTCGTGAGCACCGCGCGGTACGGTCCGCTGCCGAGCGCGACGGAAATCTTTTCCGTTCCGTCCTGTTTCGTCGTGAAGGTTTCGTTCGCGACGACGTCCTGGTTTTTCCAAGTCTCGGGTCGCGTCGCATCAACGGGCGCTTCCGCCTGGGCCGGTTTGCCTCGGACGTATTGATAAATTTGCGACGGCAGCGGTGGCCGCACGACTCGCTCCGGCTGCTCGAGTCGATAGATCACAATTTTCCCCTGCGCGGCCTGCGGCTGACCATCGAGCGTCGAAGTCGAGAGCGACAACTCGATTGGTTTCGCGGTGGTCAAGAAATCAGACGCGCTGACCGACGCCTGCAACGCCGTGTAGCCGACCACGACCGTGCGCTCCTGCGATCGCGTTTCACCCGTGGTGTCGGTCACATCAGCGTGCACCACGAATTCAAATGTCGGTTGCTTGTCCTTCGCGGCCGATGGATCCGGCGCGGCATCGAATGCGATATTGAAATGGCCATCATCCGCCGTGAGAGCGGCGCCATGCGCAATCGCCCTGCTCTCGACCGGGCGTATCCACCAAAGCCATACAGGAAAGCGCGTGCGTCGTTCGACCCGCCACTTGACTTGCGCGCCGCTCACGCTCGCGCCGCTGTAGCCGGAAGCATTGCCGGAGATTTCAACCTTCTCGTTCAACTTCGCGGGCTTGTTCGGCGCCGCGAGTTCGACTTGGAAGCGGGGTCGTTTGTATTCCTCGACGCGCACGACGCCGGTGCCGGGAAACTCCAGCGTCTTGATCCACAGCACGCCGGTCACACCCTGCTGAGGCGCGGTGAACGAGCCAGCGAACGAACCATAGTCGTTCGTCACATGCGACGCCCGCGCGATCTCGCGACCGTTCGTATCCGAAAACGTAACGGTGACATTCGCGCGGCGTCGTGTCTCGTACTTCGCTGAATCCTGATTCGCGGAAAGCGCGACGCCCTTGTAATTCACAATCTGGCCAGGGCGATAAATCGCTCGGTCCGTGAAGATCAGCGCGGAACGCGTCTCCTTTTCCTCCTTATCCGGATTCCGATAGAAATAGAAAGGCGTGAGCGTGGAAACGACGTCGCCGCCGTGTCTAGCCACGAATAAAATTGGGCGGTTCTGCCCGGCTTCAAAGTGAAACGCGCCGTTCTTGTCGGTGCTCATCGTCGTTTCGCGGTCGAACGCATAGCGCTGATGATTGATCCAAACTTCCAACGAGGCGTTTTCAATTGGTTCGCCCGTCTCCGCATTCACGACCAATCCACTCGGTTCGACTTCGCGCGGCGCGTTGCGGACCACGATTGCGAGGTTGCTCACCCAGACCGGGGTCAGAGCGAGCATGTTGTTTTCACGCGCAAACGAAGCAGAGCGGCTCGCGACGAGAAAATAGAAACCGGGTTTCAACTTCGTCGGCGGGTGAATTGTTGCAGTCCGTTCCGCCCAATCGCGCGTTGCGGGTAAAGGCGCTTCCCATTCGGCGGCGGGTGAACCTGCCATCAGTTTGTCCAACATTTCCTTGCTGCTCAGGCCCCCTATATGGGACTCACCGACAAACTTTTCGAAGTCCGCCGCGTAGACTCTGCAGTGAACGCGCTCGATATTTCGATACGTCACTTGAATATCGGCCGGCGTCGCGCTCCACACGCTTTCGGTTTCGATTCGCAGCACCTTCGCCTCGATGCGCGCGAGGAGATTGAAACAAAGCACGCCGCCGGCGCTTTCGGAAAATGCCCGGTACCCGCGACGCGCGAAGTCATGCGCCTTCACCGGTTCACCTTCGTCGATGAAGTGTTGCGCGAGCTTGCTCAGAGCGATCGCCGATATCGGATGTTTCACCGTCGCATCGGCGAAGTGAAGAAGCGCCTCGACATACCGCGCCTCTTTGCCGTCCCCGACGGAAAGGTTCACCCCCGCATCGATCCGCGCCAGATCGGCATCGAAATACGCTGAACGATCCGCGTCGTGCTCGTGGAAGCGCATCAAATCCTGAAGCAAGGTGACCGCTTTCAATTTGAACGAAGAAGCCTTTGTTTCCGGTTTCCATTTCAGAAACGCGGAAGCGTCGGCGAAGATCGGGCTCGCGACCTCGATTTCAAAATCGTCCTCCGGTTGGACCGCCGCGGTTTCGCCGGCTTGATAAAACTGCAGCGCTTGATGAACGAGGAAATCGTACAGCGTCGGTCGATATTTGTCCGGCACACTCGCTGGCTCAATCAAGGCGTTAAAATCCGCGACGGGCGTCGCTTTGAGTGTGTTCGCGTCGGCCACCGCGGCGGAAAAATGCGCATCGATTTCCGCGAGGAGTCGCGACAAGTCCCAGGTGCGGAAATCAGCGCCCGGACTTTCGCTCGTGGCCGTGCGGTGCGCCACTTGCCAGCGGTGGTCCTTGAAGTAGTCCCAATACCAATACGCCAGAATCGCCTCCATGACCGGACGCATTGCGCTCGGCGCGTCTTTCAGCGCTTGCTGGAGGCGCTCGACGTTTGAGCTGGTATCACTCCCCTCGACCGACGCTTCGGCCGCGAATTTCATACACAACGCTTTCGTCGCTTCCGCGTAGGCTTTGTCCGCCAGAGCGGAACGGTAAATCGACTCGAGATGCTCCGCCTCTGTCTTCGGCAAGGCCTTTTGCTTTGCCTCATCGACCGCCTTCCACTCCGCGTCGCGCGGCCCAGCCGACACATTCGTCACAGCGAAAAGCACACAGGCCAAAATCGTGTAGAGCCAACGTGAATTAATCATGGGTCAATGGGTTTTATAACACGGGGGTTGATGCCTGACCTTGCGGAAATTTTGTGGGTGCCTTCATCTACGACACATGAAGGCCTTGCTTCTTACTGCTCCTTCAAAACTCGAATTTGTCGACTTTCCTGACGCGAGTCCCGCCGCCGACGAAGTGCTCGTGCGGGTGCACGCATGCGGTATTTGCGGCAGCGATATCCATGGCTGGGACGGCTCGAGCGGGCGCCGCAATCCGCCGCTCATCATGGGCCATGAAGCGTCGGGCGAAATCGCCGAAGTCGGTTCCGGCGTGACAGGTTGGGCCACCGGCGATCGCGTGACCTTCGACTCCACGATTTATTGCGGTCAATGTGAAAACTGCCGGGCTGGCCGGGTGAATCTCTGCGAGAATCGCCGCGTGCTCGGCGTCGCGCCAGCCGAGTACCGCCAGCACGGGGCGTTCGCCGAACACGTCGTAGTGCCGGCGCGGATACTTTATCGGCTGCCCGACGGAATGCCCTACCCGCATGCGGCGATGGTCGAGCCGGTTTCGATCGCCATTCACGCCGTGCAACGCGTGCGACTCGCGGCCACCGACGTGGCCGTGGTGGTCGGCAGCGGCATGATCGGTTTGTTCGTCGTTCAGGCGCTGCGCTGGGCGGGCGCGAAGCGCATCATTGCCGTCGATCTCGATCCCCGTCGACTGGAACTCGCCCGCGAACTTGGCGCCACGGACACGTTGCAATCTAACCTCTGCGATGCGCCACAAGAAATTGGCAAGCTGACCTCCGGACATGGCGCCGATGTCGCGTTCGAGGTCGTTGGCGTATCAGCCACGCTGCAACTTGCGCTCGCCTCGCTTAGGCGCGGAGGCTCGGCCGTGCTCGTCGGAAACCTCGCGCAGAAGACGGACTTCCCATTGCAGTCTGTCGTCACGCGCGAAATCACCCTTTATGGAAGCTGCGCGTCCGCTGGCGAATATCCGCTCTGCCTCGATCTGATTGCGCGCGGCGTGATCCGCGTTGAGCCGATGATCAGCGCGGTCGCGCCGCTGCGCGAAGGCGCGAGCTGGTTCGAACGCCTCAGTGCCAAGGACGGCAGCCGCTACATGAAAGTGATTTTGCAGCCATGAGTATTTCGAACGTGTTCGATCTTGCCGGGAAAACGGCGCTGGTCACCGGAGCCAGCCGCGGCCTGGGCCGTTCTTTCGCTCTGGCGCTCGCCCGCGCCGGCGCCCACGTCGCCATCACCAGCCGCACGCTGGCGTCGCTCGATCAAACTCGCGCGGAGATTGAAAAGTTCGGCGTCAAAGCGGTCCCGGTTGAACTCGACGTGCGCGACCCGCAAAGCATCGCCGCCGCCGTGCAGCGCGCGCATGACTCACTTGGGCGGTTAGATATTCTGGTCAACAATGCCGGCTGCAACATCCGCAAGCCCGCGCTCGACGTGACCTGGGAGGACTGGAACACGATTCTCGATACGAATCTTCGCGGGCCCTTCTTCGTCGCGCAGGCCGCTGCGCGTCGCATGATCGCGCAAGGCAGCGGACGCATCATCAACATCGGTTCCGTGACGAGCGTGGCCGGCTACGCGGGTCTCGGACCCTACGGCGCGAGTCGCGGTGGAATCCGACAGCTCACGATGAGCCTCGCCGCCGACTGGGGCCCGCACGGGATCACGGTTAATTGCCTCGCACCCGGATGGTTCAAGACCGCGCAGAACGCCGTGATGTACGAAGACGCCGAGTGGGTCCGTTATCTGACCGACAAGATCCCGCTCCGCCGCCCCGGCTCGGTCGATAGCGATCTGGAGGGTGCGCTGATCTTCCTCGCCAGCGACGCCAGCCGCTACGTCACCGGCCAAACTCTTTTGGTCGACGGCGGAATTTCCGTGAACGACACGCGCGCCCTGCCCGCGAAACCTCGCCCAAGCTCAGCTAACGTGGCGGACCGCGATTAAATCGGTTAGCTCAAATGGCAGCCGCATGGAACCGCGGGCAGTCCTGCGGCCATGATTTAGTCAACAATGCGACCTGCGTGGAAATCGGCGCCGTGTGATATTGCTGTTTTCCAGAAAACCCACCCACCCCTGCTGCGCGTTACCCCAAAAACGCGTGCATCATCACAACCACCATACCCCTGCCCGACGCTTGCGCGTATAGCCGCCGCTTTGTCCCGGATTCTCGACGGTCTTTTGGAAACGTGGAGACGTCCGCCGCTCATGATGGCGCGCGATGCCGCAAGCATCTCAGCTTTCTAAAATCCCATGAACCGCATCCTACGCATTATCGGCGCTCTGCTGGCGTGCTGCGCTTTGCAACTGCGCGCTCAGAACACCGTGTTCAACGCTTCGTTCTCCGGCGATGCCATCAATCCCGCCACCTACCCGGTCGTCACCTCGACCACGACCGGCTGGGATATTCTTTCGAACAAGAACGTTCCCGCGTCGACCGAGTCCGACGGCACACTGAGCCTCAACATGGCCGGCACGAGTTCGGGTTTCTTCGAGGCTCAGGCGCTTTTCGCGAATGCTCCGGTGCAATTGCTGCCGGGAACCTACATCGAACTCACGGCAACTTTTCAGCCAAATTGGATTCTGACAAATTCCTCCGACAATCTGATTTTCGGCCTCTTCAACTCGGGATCATCCGCGCCTCTTTCCGGCTTGCAGAGCGGCGGATTGAATAACGCCCTGACCACTTTTGCGACGGGTGGCGCGAAAAACTGGCAGGGTTTCAACGCCAACATTCCACTCAGCGGCTCTTCTCCAAAAATGCTCAATCGCGCCGCGCAGACGGGCGGGAGCAACACCGTGCAGGATGTGCTTGTCGACTCACAATCCAGCTCGACGGGCTACACCACGCCGGCGGGCGTCAGCGCGAGCAGCATCGGTCCGATGTCCGTGCTCCTGACGAATGGAAACACGTACACGCTCGACTATAAACTCTCCCTCTCCGCGGATGGCCTCACTCTAACCGCTGCGGTGAGTCTATATAATGAAGTCGGTATTTCCGGAATCGGATCCAACTCGCTGATCGGTTCGTACACGGGAAAATTCAGCGGCGCGTCCCTGCTGACAACCGGCTTCGACGCTCTCGCGATCGGCTGGCGAGCGGATGCGGGCACCGCAAATCCTTCGACCCTCAAACTTCTGGCACTCACCGTGAACACCACCGGCGGGGCGCCTTGGTTCACCGCCGAACCGCCGAGCAGCATTTCCGTGTCGGTGGGCAGCCCGCTCACGTTGGCCGCGACGACCGGTGGCGCCGTGTCTGGTTACCAGTGGCAGGTCAGCACCGATGGAGGAGCGAACTTCGTCAACTTGGACGTCAGCGCGAATCCTTCTGCGGCGACCGCTTCGCTCACCATCAGCAATGTCCAATTCTCCGACGCCGGCCTCTATCGTCTCGTCGCCACAAACGCGGCCGGCTCCGCGACCAGCACGAATTGCACCGTCACCGTTTCCGCGACCGCAGTCGCTCCGAGCATTAGTGTGAGTCCGATCGGCGACACCCAGTTGAGCGGAACTTCTTATACGTTCACAGTGACCGCCAACGGCACGTATCCACTCACCTATCAGTGGGAAAAGAGCGCGGATAACACCACGTTCACGCCCATCGCCGGGGCCACCAGCTCTTCCTTTACCATTCCGACTCTCTCCGTCTCAGACGCGGGTTACTATCGCGTTACCGTCTCCAACGTCGCGGGCAGCGCGACCAGCACGGCCGCGCAGCTCGTGGTCAACCAAGCGCTCTCGATCACGTCGCAACCCGCCAGCGCAGTGCTCAATCCGGCCGAAAGTTACACGCTCTCCGTTGTCGCCACAGGTATGCCCGCACCGACTTATCAGTGGCAGAAAAACGGTGTGCCAATCTCGGGGGCGACGTCCGCCAGCTACACGATCAGTTCGGCGAGCGGCGCCGACACCGGCACCTATACGGTCGTTGTGAGCAACGATACCGGCAATCTCACGAGCTCGGCCGCGACCATCGCGGTTTTGGCTCCGGGCATGACGGCCTCATCCTTCACGCCTTCGAGCAGCGATCTGCGCAATCCTGATGTTCGGCTCAAGTTGACGTTCAACGAAACTCCGACGCCCGGCACATTCGGCTCGATCCAAATCCACGACGCCGCAACCGACGCCGTGGTCGACTCGATCGATCTCGCCGAGGCCACCGCCCTGCGCGACACGCTGCGCCCCGGCAACGTCCTCGCAACGCAGTTGCTCCCGGTCGCGTCAAAGACCATCGGCGGCATCACCAATTTTCACTATTATCCGATCACGGTTTCCGACAACACGGCCACGATCTACCCGCGCAACGGCGTGCTCGTGTATGGAAAAACCTACTACGTGACGATTGACGCGGGATCCTTCGTGAACGCCTCGGGCGAAGCTTTCGCCGGCATTTCGAACGCGACGACCTGGCGTTTCTCCACCAAGGCCAGCGGTCCGTCTGCGGGCTCGACGAGCCTCACCGTGGCCGCCGACGGCTCCGGCGATTTCGATACTGTGCAAGCCGCGCTCGATTTCATTCCGGCGAACAACGCGACGTCCACCGTTGTGCGCGTGAAAAACGGCGTCTACTTCGAACAGATCGCCTTCCAATCGAAGCACAAGATCACGCTCGTCGGCGAGGACGTCGACGCAACCGTCATCGCGTATCCAAATAATAATACATTCAACAATGTGCCCGGCGTCTATCATCGCGGCACGTTCTTCGCCAACTCGGTTCACAACCTCACGCTGGCGAACCTCACGATCAACAACACGACGCCACAAAATGGGTCGCAGGCCGAGGCGATCATCATCAACGGCTCCGGCGCCGCCACCGCGAACAACATCGTCACGCGCTGCAAATTCAACAGCTACCAGGACACGGTGCAGATCAACAAGCAGTGCTACGTGAGCGACTGCTCGATCGTCGGCGATGTCGATTTTCTGTGGGGCGACGGCCCGGTGTATTTGGAAAACTGCGACATCCGCATCGTCCGCTCGGGCGCCTATTTCACTCAAATCCGCAACGGCAGCGGCAACCACGGCTATGTCTTCGTGAACTGCCGTTTCACCGCGCCGACGGGCATCAGCGGGACGTTCCTCGGGAGAATCGATCCAGGATCCTTCCCGAACAGCGAAGTCGTCGTCCTGGATTCGACATTCGGCGATGCCACCAACAACGCCTTTCTCAACACGACCAGCGGCGCGAACGGATCAAATTACCTCGGCGGTTGGTGGTTGCTCAACAATGCGACGAATGCCTCGTCGGCGGCGAATGTGCACAACTGGGCCAACACGATCGTCGACGCCAACGGGGCTCCGCTGACGGACCCGAACGGGGATCCGTTTACCGACATGCCGACGGATGCGACGACGCAGACCAATTACCGCGACGCCACCTGGGTGCTCAACACCACCATCGCTGGCGTAGCTAACGGCTCGTGGACGCCGTCTCTCGCGCCGATCATCGTCGTGCAACCCACCTCGAAGACCACGACGGACGGCGACTCGGTGACATTCACGGTCCAAGCGGTCGGCGTGCCGGAACCGACATACCAGTGGCGCAAGAACGGCGCCAACATCCCGGGCGCAACGAGCGCAACGTACACGATCGCCCACACGAGCGTGTCCGATGCCGACACGTATTCGGTTTTCGTTTCCAATTCTGCGGGCGACATCACGAGCGACACCGTGACGCTGCTCGTCAACGGCGGCCCTCCGGTCATCACCCAACAACCCGCAAGCCAATCCGCATTCGCCGGAACGAACGTGAACTTCAGCATTTTCGCGGTGGGCACGGGACCGTTCACCTATCAATGGACGAAGAATGGCTCGCCAATTTCCGGCGCCACGAATTCGACACTCTTCCTCACCAACGTTCAGGCGAGCGACGCCGGCTCCTACGCGGTCATCGCGACCAACGGAAACGGCTCGGACACGAGTCATCCCGCGACACTTTCGCTCGCGACGCCCGCCGCGGGCTTCACGCCCACGCTGCCAACGCTGCCGACGACAATCTTCAAGGTCACGGATTTCGGCGCCGTGGGTGACAACACGACCGACAACACCGCGGCGATTGCCGCTGCGGTCACGGCCGCGAAGAACGCCGGCGGCGGCATCATCGAATTTCCTGCGGCGGCTGGCGCCTACATGTCCGGTCCGATCGCGCTGTCGAGCAACATGGACCTCCAGATCGACGGCGGAGCCATCCTGCGCGCTCTTCCACTCGGCCTGTATCCAAATCCGAATACACACTTCATCACGTTTGCTTCCGGTTCCTCCAACATCGCCATCACGGGCAACGGCACGATCGACGGGAACGGCGCGCCATGGTGGGCCGGCGTCGATTCCGGCACCGTCACCTCGCGCCCGCGTCTGGTTCAATTCACCAAAGAGACAAACGTGTTGATCACCGGTGTGACGTTCATGAATTCGCCGAACTTCAACTTGGCGTTCAGCGGCGCTAACACGAACGTGACGATCTTCGGCGTCTCGATCATCGCTCCCGGTAATTCGCACAACACGGATGGCATGGATCTCGCCGGCACGAACTTCCTCGTGCAGAACTGCTACGTCTCGGTCGGCGATGACAACGTGGTCGCGAAGCCAGGCAGCGTCTTCTGTCGCAACATCGTCGTGGCGAACTGCACGTTTGGGACAGGCCACGGCGTGTCGATCGGAGGCCAGACCAATGTCGGCCTGGACGGCATGCTCGTCACAGATTGCACCTTTGACGGCACCAGTTCGGCGCTGCGCTTCAAGGCCGATCCGACACAGGGCGGTCCCGTTCAAAACGTCACGTTCCAAAATCTCACGATGACGAATGTGACCTACCCCATCCTCTTCTACAGTTACTACAACCAGCTCGGCAGCCCGGGCGCCACGTCCGGCAGCAGCCAGACCACGCCGGCCAAGGTGAACACGTGGAACGCCACACCGCCCAACTCGCTCGCGTCGTCGACGATCCCGACTTGGAAAAACGTTACGATCTCGAATCTCACCGTAACCAACGGCGCGGGCTACAGCACCATCTGGGGCTTGCCACTTGCCGATGCTCTGATCGCGAACGTCACGCTCAACAATGTGACCATCCAAGGCGGCGCCGGCCTCGAATTGTACGATGCGACAAACATTCAGCTCACCGGCACGAACAGCGTCGGACCGATTATCACGGCCAACGCGCTGGCCATCACCGGCCAGCCCGCCAGCGTCGCGGTCAACGCGGGCGACACGGCCACGTTTACCGTCACCGCGGTGGGCGGCAGCGGCACGAACAACACGGGACTGACGTACGTCTGGAAATTGAACGGCGCCGCGCTGGCGGACGGACCACAGCCCGATGGCTCCAGTATCAGCGGAGCCACTACAGCGATGCTCACCGTCACGAACGCTCGACCGACTTCGGCTGGCGCTTACACCGCGACCGTGTCCAGCACGCTCGACGGCTACGACGTCGCCACGAACGCGCTGGCCCCGAACAGTCTTCCCGTCTCCGCAACGAGTGCGGCAGCAACGTTGAGTGTGAACCAGACGTACTCGAGCTGGGCGCAGGAGAAGGGCCTCACCGGTGCGAACAATGGGCCGACTGCGGATCCGGATTTCGACGCCGTGCCTAACCAACTCGAATACGTGCTCGGACTGAATCCGTTGGCGCCCGACGCTTCGGGACTGCCGGCGGGCGAAAGCGAAGGCGGACAACTCGTGTTCCGCTTCACGCACAACACCTCCGCAAACGACGTGACCTTTACCGTCCAGCAGTCCACGGACCTGCTCACCTGGACGCCCCTCGCTGCTTCCGTCGAGTCTTCGAGCGGCACGACCGAAACGCTCATCGCGACGCTGCCGCTCACGGGGGCCAAACACTTCGTGCGCCTTTCCAGCGGTGCGGTTTCGACCGTGCCGGTCGGTTTCATGAACTTCACGTTCAGCACGGGCTCGACCACCGCGTTTGGTCTTCCGCTGGACGACACCTCGCCCACTCCGATCGGTTTGCGCAACGGACGAATCGAGTCATTGACCGCGACGAAGTTGACGAACTCGGCCGGACATTGGACCGGCAATCTGGCAAATCCTGCGGCGCCCTGGGCCGTGCGGCTCACCAGCGGCGCGGCGGCAGGCCGACTCCTCGACATCGCTTCGAACACCGCGACGACCCTGACCGTCAGCAATGCTTCGCTCGTCGGTCTTGGAGTCGTGACTGGCGACACCTTCGAGTTGGTGCCCCTCGACACGCTTGGCACCCTGTTTGGCTCGACGGCGCTCCAAGGCGGCACGTCCTCCGCCAATGCTGACGTGGTCCAAGTGCGCAGCGGCACCGCATGGCTGCCGTACTACTACAATACGTCGCTCGGCTACTGGCGTCGCACGACGGGGCCGGCGACGAACGCCAACAACACGGTGCTACGTCCCGGCTCGGCGATGATGCTCACGCGCCGCGGAAGTTCGGTGACGTTGACCTTTGTCGGACGCGTTCTCGGAACGACCTACCGCACCCCGATCGCAAACGGCAGCACGACGGCCATCACGACCGGTTTCCCATTGGACACGACATTGGGGGGCCTGCATCTGCAGACGCTGCTCAGTGGCTGGCGTTCCGGCACGGCGACAAACAAAGCGGATTCGATCAACCTGTACAACGGCAGCACATGGGTTCCGTACCTCTTCAACGGTTCCTATTGGCAAACCGCCTCCGGGACAAACAGCGATGCCGTCGCATTGCCGGCTGGATCCGTGCTGCTGATTCAACGTCCCAGTTCGGCTGCGGGCACGACTGACCTCGTCTATGCCAAACCCTATTGAATCCGAAGCAGCATGCGTTCTCGAAACATGACACTTTTCCAAACGCTACATTCCACCGCTACACTCCACGCCAGCATGTGCTCTTAGCCTCACCTTCCGCATGAAATCCAAGCTCACCTTCCTCGCCTTCGTTTCCGCCGCCACTTTCGCTGCGACCGCGGCCCACGCTCAAATTACGCTCAACGACTTCTCGAGCTACGAGACGCCCAATACGTTTTTCTACGGCGACTGGGCTCTCTCGAATCCGTTTGGCGACAACTTGCCGGTGGCGACGTTCACGCAGGGCGCGGGGTTCTACAACTTCAGCGGCGGGTCCAACGCAGACGACGCCTTCAGCGAATTCTTTTTCGACTCACCGCTCGACCTCGGCACGAACGATCAGCTCACGTTGTCATTGAAGCTCCTCGCGGGAAACACAGCCGACGACCTGACCGTGAGGCTCGTCGACCTGAATGGCGACGTGGCCTCGGCCACATTTGCGCTGAGCGACTTCTCCAGTTCGTTCGCGCTCGCGAGCCACACCTTCACGCCGTTTGGCGCGTTTGATCCCACCGATGTTGTTTCCTTTCAAATCAGCGGAAACGTCCCCGGCGGTGGCGCCATGGTGGACGTTGCGATCGACAACCTAAGCGTCACCTCCAGCACCGTCCCCACAGGTGCCGTGCCCGAGCCCTCGACGTACGGCCTGCTGGGCGCGGTGTCGCTCGCCGCCCTCGCGTTCTGGCGCCGCAAAGCGACGCGCCGCTAGAGCGATTTCAAAAAAATTGTAGCCGCAAAAAGGCTCAAAAAGCGCAAAGAGGATTTCGGATTTGCGACGCCGTTCGCAAGGGCTCCTCCACAATGCGGTTGGGGTGTTGGCTTGTAACTCCCAACCAAAAACCCAGACCGCTCCCGAGCCAGGAACCTCTGAGCCGCGTCGGCCTAACAAAAATCCTTTTTGCGTATCTTGTGCCTCCTTGCGGCTAAAAAACTCACCGTGGCAAAACCCTGCGCCTTTGCCGCGCTATGCTTTCCCGTCATCACTTCGCGATTTCCTTCGAAATCTCGGACGAAAATTCGCCGAGTTCTTTCGCTCCGAGATCGGAGATCGCAGCGAAATTGTAGCCGCCGCGCGACCAGCATTCGACTTGATAGCCTTCGATCGATTTTTCGATCTGGCCGATGGCGCCTTCGCGCGTCGGCCAAATCAGGAGGTTGATCACATGCTGGCGGCGTTGATAAACCAGGGCGGCGGCCGGGCGGGCATCGATCCGGTCGACGCGACCGCCAGTCAACGGGAAACCGGATGCGGCGAGATCCACGACGGGAGGGCTGAAGTCGAGTTTGCCGGCGAACCAAGGCTTCACGGTGTGCTGGTCGGTCGAAACCACGTCCATCAAGTGCGACGTGCTCAACGCGCGCAGATGGGTTTCCCGCGCTTCGCGGACGAGGTGCTCGCTACGTTGGCGAGCTGCGCCCCAGCGAGCCCCGCCGCCAAACGCGACCAGCACGGCGGCGGCCGCGGCCAAGGAGAAATTGACCCAGCGCAGCATTCGCCGTTTCCCGCCTTCCTTTTGCCGCACCTTCAGCGCCTTCGCGGGAAATCCGTCAACCGATTCTCCCGCCGCATTTGCGCGAGGCATCGCGAGCCTTTGTTCGCGTATTCGTGATTCCACTACAGCAGGCGCGGTGTAGCGCGGCAGAAAATGGGCCAGCGCGTCGCGGCGCTGTTGCAGCACACGGATTCGTTCGCCGCAGGTCGGGCACGCCTCGGCGTGTTTTTCGATCTGCAGCGTGTGCGCGGCATCCAGTTCGCCGTCCACATAAACTTCGAGCAGCGGACGAAATTCCTCACACGTCACGGCGCGCCTCCTTTCGACTGAGTCGTTGCAGCTCCGTTTGCAGACGGCCCCGGGCGCGCGACAAACGCGACATCACGGTGCCCATCGGCACGCCAATAACGGCGGAGAGTTCTTTGTAGGAAAGTCCCTCGACCGCATGCAGCGCGAGGATTTCGCGGTACTCGTCAGGCAGCATTTCCAAGGCCTGCGGCACGAGAGCGCGGAGATCACCCGAGCGCCAAACGCCCGCATCCGGCTCGTCGATCGCGTGGGCGTGCAGCGTTTCGTCGAAGGCGGTGTTGACCACGCCGCGCTGTTTGCTGCGCAACCGCGAGTAGCAGACGTTGCGCACGATCGTGAGCAGCCACGCCTTGCCGTCGCCACCCCGGAAGGTTCCGAACGAGCGGTAAGCCCGCAGGTAACTATCCTGCACGCAGTCTTCTGCTTCGTGTGTTTCGCGCATGAGCCAACGGGCGAGATTGTACGCTGCGTCACGATGCGGCAGCAGCGCCTGCTCGAAGGTGGCGGGCACTGGATCGGAGGGCGGAGCGTCTTCGTCCATCTCAGGAGATACGCCGCGAAATCCCATTTTATTCCCGCGGCGAAATATATTTTTGCAGAGGAATAAAGCCAGGATGTCGCGCGTTGCGAGGGGTGAATCGAATTCCTATGTCAAATATACCTCCGCATTCCGACGATCTGCTCGAGCACGATCACGCCCACGATGGCATCGACCGCCGCGGTTTTTTAAAATGCATGGCCTGGGCCGGCACCGGGCTTGTTTGGACTGTTGCCGGGGGTGTCCTAAGCTCGCGCGTTCTGGGACAAACATCCAAGACGATCGAGAACGCCCCGGCTGTCCCCTTGCCCACACTGAACTTCGTCCAGATCAGCGATAGCCACATCGGCTTCAGCAAACCGGCGAATCAGGACGTCAACGCGACCTTCCGCGAAACCATTGCGCGCATCAACGCCATGCCCGTCGCACCCGACTTCATCCTCCACACCGGCGACCTCACACATCTCTCCGAGGCCAGCGAGTTCGACGGTCTTGAACAGATGTTGAAGGACTGCCGAACCAAGCAGGTTTTCTACGTCCCCGGCGAACACGACATCTTGAACGACGACGGCGAGCAGTACCGCCAGCGTTTTGGCAAGGGCACGCGCGGGGCAGGCTGGTTCAGTTTCGACACGAAGGGCGTGCACTTCGTCGGACTGGTCAACGTGGCCGGCATCTCTGAAGGCGGTCTCGGCGTGCTGGGCGACGAGCAGCTGGCGTGGCTGCAAAAGGATCTGGCGCCGCTTTCGTCCGAGATGCCAATCGTGGTTTTCGCCCACGTGCCGATGTGGCTGGTGTATCCGAAATGGGGCTGGGGCACGAGCGACAGCGAGCGCGCGCTCAGCTTCATGAAACGCTTCGGCTCCGTCACCGTGTTGAACGGCCACATCCACCAGACGCTGCAGAAAGTGGAAGGAAACATCACGTTTCACACGGGGCGCTCCACGGCGTTTCCGCAACCGGCCCCGGGAACCGCGCCGAAGGCGGGACCGATGGTCGTCGAAGCGCCGAAGCTGCGTTCCTTCCTGGGTCTGACGACGGTAAAGTACACGGAGGCCGATCACTCGCTCGCGATCGTCGACCCCACGCTGGCGTCGAGCTGAGGCGTATCCGGTTAACCACTACGACGGACCGAGATGTCACCGGATCTATTCGCGAAACTGCACGGCGCGAGCACGCATCTGCCGCTGGTGTTCGTGGCCTCCTCGTGGGCCTTCGACACCGCGGCGTTTCTCGCGCCGCAGCGAAACTGGAGCTCCGAATTGAAGAACTTCGCCTACTGGTCGATGGCCCTGGGCGCGCTCGGCAGCGTGCCCGCCGTCGCCACGGGTCTCGTCATGAGCCGGGGCGAGGTGCTCGGGCACGACACGTTGCGCATGCATCATCTCTTTGTCTGGCCGGCCTTCGGCTTGACCATGCTACTCGCCACCTGGCGGCTGCTTTCGAAGCGGCATCACCACGCGCCGGCGCGATGGCAGTTCGCGGTCTATCTCGCCGGAGGACTCGTCGCGACGGTCCTGATGAGCGGCGCCGGCTATTGGGGAGGAGAATTGCTGCTTGAAAGCTGAAATGATCCTCGCGCGCTTTCGCCTGCTGATCTCTCTCATCGTCGCGAGCGCGGCGTTGGGGGGAACGTTTGTATTTGCGAAAGCACTACGCGAACAGGCCCGAAAAACGTCGCGGCATGTGCCCGACGCAGGCGTTTGGATCGAACGTCGAGCGGCCGGCACGCCCGACGACATTGCCCATGGGCGAAAGTTCTACGCGCGAAGTTGCGCCGAGTGTCACTCGGACGACGCGAGCGGCGACGAGGGCCCGGATTTGCGCGGTCTGCCCTTCTCCAATCGACGTGTGGCGAAAATCGTTCGCGAGGGAATCAAAGGCGAAATGCCGTCCTTCCGGAAAAAATATGGCGATAAAGAGATTTCATCGCTGATCGCTTTTCTGCGCTCGCTGCCAAATGAGGACCAGGCGGTCGCGTCCTCTTCGCGGCCTTGAACCGCTCCGCTCCTCTGGCTTTTTGCGCAACCAAGGCGGGATGCATGACGGTAAAGTTGAGGCGTCTTTGTCTACGGGAGTTTCGCTTGCAGAAGCTAAACTCCCATGAGACGCCCCACCCTGCTCACGCTTGCTCTCCTTTGCGCCGCCACGCCGCGGTTTATTTTCGGTGCTGAAAATACGACGGAAAAGGTCAAACCGGTCGTTCCACTTCTCGCTCAAACTTTCGATCTCGCGGACGTGAAACTTGGCCCGGGGCCGTTTCGCGAGGCGCAGGAGCGCGATCGCGCTTACCTGCTGCGCCTCGACCCGGATCGGCTGCTGCACACGTTTCGGCTCAACGTCGGTCTGCCCTCCTCTGCTCAACCTTATGGCGGTTGGGAATCGCCCGATGTCGAACTTCGCGGGCATTCCCTCGGACACTATCTCTCGGCCTGCGCCTTGATGGCGCGCAGCACGGGAGACGAAGAATGCAAACGCCGCGTCGACTACATCGTGGCCGAACTCGCCAAGTGCCAGGCCGCGTCTCCAAAAGCTGGATACCACGCCGGCTACCTCTCCGCGTTTCCCGAGTCGTTCATCGATCGCGTCGAACAGCGCAAAGAGGTCTGGGCGCCGTGGTACACCTTGCACAAGATCATGGCGGGTGTGCTGGACGCGTATCAACTCACCGGAAATCAGCAGGCGCTGACCGTGCTCACGCAGATGGCCGACTGGGTGAAATTCCGCGTCGATCACCTCACCCCGGAGCAAATGCAGGCGATGCTCCAAACCGAGTTCGGCGGCATGAATGAGGTGCTGGCCAATTTGTATTCAGTAACTGGTGACAAGGAACACCTCCGCCTCGCGCAGGCTTTCGATCACAAATTCGTTTTCGATCCGCTCGCCGCCGGCAAGGACCAGCTCGACGGCCTCCACGCCAACACGCAGATCCCGAAAGTCATCGGCGCCGCGCGCGAATTCGAGCTCACCGGCAATGACCGCTACCGTGCGATCGCGGAGAATTTTTGGACGGATGTGGCGCTCCACCGTTCGTACGTCATTGGGGGCGACAGCGACCGCGAACACTTCTTCCCGGTCGACGATTTTGCTCATCATCTCAGTCCCGAGACGACCGAGACGTGCAACACGTACAACATGCTCAAGCTGACGCGGCATTTGTTCGAGTGGCACCCGGACGCGCGCACGATCGATTTCTACGAACGCGGTTTATATAATCACATTCTCGCCTCGCAGGACCCCGCCCAAGGCATGTTCACCTACCTGATGTCGTTGGAGCCGGGTCACTATAAAACCTACTCGACGCCGGAGAACTCGTTTTGGTGCTGCGTCGGCACCGGCATGGAAAACCACGCGAAATACGGCGACACGATTTACGCGCACGATCAGGACGGAGTATTCGTCAACCTGTTCGTCCCGTCGGAAGTCCATTGGCGCGAACGCGGCGTGACGTTGAAACAGGAAACCACGTTTCCCGAGGAAGACGCGACCCGACTGACGATCAGCACCCGCGAACCTGCCGCGTTTTCGCTGAAGATTCGCCATCCGGCGTGGTCCACGGGCGAACTGAAAATCACGATCAATGGAGAAGCGGTCGCGAGTGCACCGGAAAAGAACGCGTATGCGGAGTTGAAGCGCACCTGGAAAAATGGGGACCGCGTCGAGGTGAAACTCAACCCGACGCTGCGCACTGAGAGTCTGCCCGGAGTGAAAAGCGAAGTCGCCCTGCTCTACGGTCCGATCGTTCTCGCCGGCAAGCTCGGCACAGATGGCATGCCGATGCCGTATGCGCGCGATCAGCTGGACCAGGCGCGTTTCCCGCATCCCGCGGTGCCGGTTTTTGTTCTCTCCGATGAGAACCTCGTTGCGCACGTGAAGATGATTTCGCGCAGTCCGTTACTGTTCGAAACGCAGGGGCTCGCGCAACCGCGCGACGTCGTGCTCGAGCCGTTCTATCTCGTGCAACACGAGCGCGAGACGGTTTACTGGAAAGTCCTCACGCCGCAGTCGTGGGAAACGGTGCGCAGCGGCATCGCCGCGACCGAGAACGAGTGGAAATCGCTTTCGACGACGGCGCTCGATTTCGTGGCCGCCGGCGACGAGAACTCCGAATCCGCTCACGCATTTCAGTCGGGCAAAACCGAATCGGGTCATTTCTCCAATCGCAGCTGGCGGCAGGCGCAGAAAGGAAACGCGTTTGGCTATCTGCTAAAGACGAGCGCCAATGCTTCGAAAGCCGACGTGTCGAAGTCCGACGCCTCGAAGGCCGACGCCACAAAAGGAGACACGCCTCTGACGCTGGTGTGCGCCTTCGGCAGCCGCGACAAGGCGCGCAAGTTCAACATCGTGATCGACGATAAAGTGATCGCCACACCGAAGCTCGACGGCACGGCGCCGGGCGAAATTCTCCTGCAGAAATTCGCCGTTCCCGTCGAACTCACCCGCGGCAAGGATGCGATCTCCGTGAAATTCGTCGCCGATAAAAACTGGGACGGCGCCACGGCAAACGTCTTCGGCTGCGCCCTGGTCGCGAACCCGTAGCGCGTTCGACGGCTTGCAACGGAGCGCCGGCCTCCGGCCGGCAAACCGAAAAATCCGTCCCGCTGCGCGGGACGCTGGATAGGGTAGCCGGCCGGAGGCCGGCGCTCCGTTGCGAGCCCTCGATTTGCCGGCCGGGAGAACGGCGCTCCGTTGCGAGCCGTCGGTTTTCCGGCCGGAGGCCGGCGGCTTAACCCCCACTTGCCAGCCGGGAGGCTGGGCGCTCCGTTGATGCCTTGTCAGCCAATGCTTCGTAGGCTGGCGCTCCGTTGGGCTGATCCCCAATCATTCCTTCCCCATCCATGCCACGACACTTCGCTCTCCTTTGCCTCAGTATCGTTTTGTTCTCTTTTCTTTCGCTCTCGCCTTCCTCGGCGGCCGCAGAGGGGCGAGAGCGGTCATCGTTCGATGCAGGCTGGCGCTTTGCTCTCGGGCACGCATCCGACCCGGCGAAGGATTTCAACCACGCCACCGGCTACTTTTCCTACCTCGCAAAAACGGGATACGGCGACGGTCCAGCGGGCTCGGCTTTCGACGATCGAGCCTGGCGGCAGATCGACTTGCCGCACGACTGGGCCGTTGAGCTACCCTTCAACAACCGGGCCAGCCCGAGCCACGGCTATAAAACCGTGGGACCACGTTTTCCGGAAAACAGCGTCGGCTGGTATCGGCGCACGTTCGACGTTCCCGCGAGCGATCTCGGCCGCCGAATCGTCGTGGAGTTTGACGGCGTGTTCCGCGACTCCCGCGTCTTCGTCAACGGCTTCTTCGTCGGTGAGCAGCCCAGCGGGTATTCAAGTTTCCACTACGACATCAGCGACTACCTCAATTATGGCGGCGTGAACACCATTGCCGTACGCGTCGATGCTTCGATGGAAGAGGGCTGGTATTACGAGGGCGCGGGGATTTACCGCCACGTTTGGCTGACGAAAACCAATCCCGTGCACATCGAGCAGAACGGCACCTGGGTGCGATCGGAAATCGAGGCGTCCGCCGCGCGCGCCATGATCGATACCGATATCGTCAACCAGGGCCGCGCCGAAGCGTCGGTCACTACAACGTATGCCGTGCGCGACCCGAGCGGTGCGACCGTCGCGACCGGCAAACTGGACTCACAACCCATGCGCGCCGGTGAAAAACGTTCGCTGAACACGTCGATCGCCATCGCACGCCCTGCGCTCTGGTCGCTGGAAAAACCGCAGCTCTACACTCTGGTCACCACTCTCGCGATCGATGGCAAAGCCGTCGATCAAACCGAAACTCACTTCGGCCTGCGCACGATTCGTTTCGATCCCGATCACGGATTTTTTCTCAACGGCCAGCACGTCGTTCTCAAGGGCACGAACAACCACCAGGACCATGCCGGAGTCGGCGTGGCGTTGCCCGATTCGCTGCAGGAATTTCGTCTTCGTCAGTTGAAGGCCTTCGGTTCAAACGCCTATCGCACGTCGCACCACCCCGCCACGCCTGAGCTGCTCGATGCGTGCGATCGTTTGGGCATGCTCGTGATCGACGAAACGCGCCTGATGGGCTCGAACGATTTTCAACTCCAGCCGCTCGAGCAGATGATCCGCCGCGACCGCAATCATCCAAGCATCATCCTCTGGTCGGTCGGCAATGAAGAATGGGCCATCGAGGGCAACGTAAAGGGCGCGCGTATCGCGCAAACGATGCAGGATTTTGCGCGTCGCATCGATCCGACGCGCCTCACTACAGCGGCGATCAGCGGCGGCTGGGGCGGCATCTCCGCGACGATCGACGTCGCCGGCGTGAACTATATCAAGCAGGGCGATACGGATCGCGAACACGCGTTGAAGCCGAAACAAATCATCGTCGGCACCGAAGAAACCACGACGCAGGGCACGCGCGGCATCTATTTCGACGATCGCGCCAAGGCGCACCTCGCTCCGGTCGAAGACGGCAGCTCCGGCGGCAACGCAGAACTCGGCTGGAAACACTACGCCTCGCGCCCCTACACCGCCGGCGTGTTTTTCTGGACCGGTTTCGACTATCGCGGCGAAGCCACGCCCTTCGGTTATCCGGCGATCAGCTCGCAATTCGGAATCTTGGACACCTGCGGCTTTCCGAAAGACAGTATGTATTATTTGAAGTCGTGGTGGACCACCCAGCCGACACTGAAGATCGCGATTCACTGGAACTGCCCCGAGCGTGTCGGCCAGACGATTCCAGTGCGCGTTTATAGCAACTGCGAGGAGGTCGAACTCGAGCTCAACGGCACCTCGCTCGGCCGGAGGAAAATGGAGCCGAATTCGCATCTCGAGTGGTCCGTCAAGTACGCGCCCGGCGCTCTCGTCGCGCATGGCTTCCGCAACGGAAAACAAATTCTCGTCGATCGCGTCGAGACGACCGGCGCGTCCGCCAAGCTCGCACTCACGCCGGACCGAGATCACACGAAGGCGGATCGCAATGACGCCGTGGTCGTCGCCGTTTCCGTTTTGGATTCGGCCGATCGCGTGGTTCCGACGGCGAACAATCTCGTGTCGTTCTCATTGAAAGGACCAGGCCGGATCATCGGCGTCGGCAATGGCGATCCCTCGTGCCTCGAGCCCGACACGTACGTCGAGCAAATCGAAACGATTCCCATCGGAAAATGGGAAGCGCCCGATGCGGCGCCGAGCACAGAACCGATTGTGTTCGAGGCGACTTTCGATCGTCCAATGGTGGCTGGGCAATATGAGTTGTTGCTCAACGCGCTCGGTCCGAAACAAACCGTTTTGCTCAACGGGAAAGCGCTCTATCGTGACGCCGCTCCGGAAAATTCCCGCGTGTCGATCGCACTGGATTCCGCGACGCTGCGCGAAAAAGGAAACGTGATTCGCATCGAATCCAACCGCTTCGAAAACTGGAACGAACGCGAGAATCTGCGTCTCTTCCTCCCCGCGTCGCTGCGCCACGTCATTCCTGCCGCACAGTGGAAACGCTCCGCTTTCAATGGTCTGGCTCAGGTCATTGTCCAACCGACGGGCTCCGACGATGACCTCGTGCTCGCCGCCACCGCCGAAGGGCTCGCGCCGGCATCGACGACGATCCGGATCTCACGCTGACGTCGACGACCGTTCGGATCGCACGCTGACGTTGACGAGCGTTCGGATCGCCGCGGATACCCGCGCACCAAATCAAGACGCGATCTCGGTCTCGTTCGCGTTCTCGGCGATCTTCCACCATTGCGTGATTCGCTTCTTGATCGTCGACGGTTTGTCGACGAACAGCCGCTGGCCGAGCACGCAACTTTGACGGCGCAGTTCTTCGCGCTGGATCACGATCAGATCACGCAAGCGCTGCGCTGTTTCTATTTCACGAGGCTCGGCGGAGTGCTCGACGATCCATTCGTCGAGCACCGCCAAATCGTGTTCCTCGCCCAGCCAATCTGTCAGCGCGGCCAGCGCGCCTTGTCGCTCGCGCATCATTTCCGGCCAGGCGCAGCGCAACAGGCGGCAATGGTAAGCGTGCGCTTTGCCGCGCTTTCTCCATTCGTGAAAGTCCGCGGCCGGTGAGTCTGGCGAAAGTTTCCGCCAGGTGCGGCGAGCCCAGCGATACGTCTCGCAAAAACCATCGAAGATATCGCTTCGCGCGCACGTGAGCTTCGTCTTTTTCCAGCGGCGCGAGGCGGTTCGCATTTGCGCGGCAAATTCCGTGAAGACTCGCGGGTTCTTTTTGAGGTCGGAGAGAGTTCGGTGACTATGGCGGACAGCTCGACGTTGGAGTTCCGCGAAGCCGCGTCGTTCGGCCGGCTCACATACACTCTTCAACAATCCGGTGATTGTGGCGGGCAGCACGGCGGCCTCGCGCAAAGGCGATAGGCTGCGCGCAGCATCGCGAAAAAACGCGTTTTCCTTTCGCCAAAATTCAGGGCTCGCCGGCTTGATGAGCCGAAGCGCCGCGCGAAGCCGTTTGCACGATGTTCGGGCAACATGGATGCGCTCCTCGAGGGGCGCCTTCACGTTCGAGATCGCCTCCAGAGCGCGATCAATCTGATCGCGCACCACGCGCCGCAATTGGCGCCGCGCAGGCCGAGCGAGCTTCAAACGATAAGCCATGCAAAATATGGACCGGTGGAGCGCGGATGCGTTTCGAATGAATGCGCATTGCTGATGCAGCCCGCGAAACAGCGGACTTTCGCAGCGATTCAACGCCGAGACGATCCTTCGCTGCATGGATGACAGCGGAGCGCCCTACGGAGCATGAAACCTCAGCGACGGGCTTGCAACGGAGCGCCGGCCTCGGGCCGGCTAGTCTTATCTATCGCGGCGCCAGCCGCGGACTCGACTCGGCGAGAGGCGGCGATCGAGTGCGTCCGCGCTCGAGGCGCGGACTGTAAATAGAATGCCGGCGAGGACGCCAGCGCTCCCAGTGGCCGACATCGGCGAAACGCCGACGCTCGGCTTATGTCCAACACTCGGCGCCGACATTCCGAGAAGGCCGCGCACCGGCTTCAGAAGAAGCGGCGCACTGGTTTTAAAAAAGCCGCGCCCTTCGTGGCGCGGTTTTTTTGCCGGAGCGCCGGCGTCCTCGCCGGCATCTTACGAATCCGCCCGCCTCCCGGCCACCGCCTGAATCTAACTCGCCAAATGAGTCATTTATCCAACACCATAACCGCCCAATGAACGCACGCCTCGCCCTCATCCTTTCACTCTCTCTCCTCTATTCCGCGGAATCATCGTTTGCGTCCACGCCGACCACGAACGACGCGCCCGCCGGCAAGCTCGCGCCGCGTCCGCTTTATCGCGATCCGGTATTCGATGCGCCGACCGATCCCGTGCTCTGCTTCAATGCCGAGCAGCAGAAGTGGCTGATGTACTACACCGCCCGACGCGCCAATCTACCCGAGTCGGAAGCGCCCGGTGTCACGTGGGTGCACGGCACGAATATCGGCATCGCCGAATCAAGCGACGGCGGCGCCACCTGGACCTATCGCGGCACCGCTGAAATCGATTACGGCAAAAAAGAGCACGCGAACGACTACACTTACTGGGCGCCTGAAGTGATCTGGCACGACGGCCTCTATCACATGTTCCTCACCTTCGTGCCCGGAATTTTCACCGACTGGAAACACCCGCGCGAAATCGGCCATCTCACGAGCAAGGACGGCATCAAATGGGAAACGGTCGGCAAAGTGGATTTGCGTTCGGACAAAGTAATCGACGCCTGCGTGATCCAGCTCGCGGACGGTTCGTGGCGCATGTGGTACAAGGACGAGCGCCAGCCGAAGGCTCTCTCGTACGCGAATAGCCCCGACCTGATCCATTGGGAGCCGAAGGGCAACGCGGTCTCGGACTACAATGGCGAAGGCCCGAAGGTCATCCATTGGAAAGGACGCTACTGGCTGATCGCCGATTGCTGGGCCAACGGCATGCGGGTGTGGAGTTCCGACGATTGCCTGCACTGGACACTGCAGGAGGAACGTTTTCCCGGAAGCCACGGCGACGTCGTGATCAGCGGCGATCGCGCCTGGTGGTTTTATTTCGAATCGCAAAAGACGCCCGCGAGCCCCGCCGCTGCCCCAAAAATAAAACTGGAAAACGCCCCACACAGCCGCCTCGCCGAGATCAACGTCGTCGAACTCTCGTTCGTCGATAACAAGCTCCTCGCCGGCGATCCAACGAAGCCGACTCACATCCATCTTCTGCCAACCCGCGAAGAGGAGAAATAAAACGTCCGCCCCAGTCACGGAGCGGACGTGTCTCTCTACGGCCTTCTGGCAGCGCTGATCACTCTCCCAGCGATCAGAACGTAAGCGATGCCTGAAGCTCGAAGTTGATTGGGCGCTGATAGAGCGCGACGCGGTTCACGACCGTCTCGCGGTAGCCGAGATTCGGATCTCCACCCGGCGGACGATTCGCGATGCCGTCGTCTTGATAGAATGTGTTTTTCTGATTCGTGAGATTGTGAACCGTCAACTGAAGCGATGCTTCCTTGTTGGCGAACATGCCCCAGCCTTTCGGCAGCTTGCGCGCATAACCGACGGTCAAGGTGAACTCCGAAGGCCGCTTTGCGTAAACCGGCGTGTTGATATCAACGCTCGGATCATCGACGTATTGCAGATTCGTGAGCGAAACCGGCAGATTCGGGTTGTAGTTGGGATTCGCGATCGTCTGTGCGGAATAATATCCGGCAACAACTTGATCGGAGTACTGCCAGCCCAGGCCGACGCTCAGTCCCTTCGAGGCGCCGGTCTGAATTGTATAATCCGTATAAACGTTAATCCGCATGTATTTGTTGCCAATCGTCTCCGTCTTTTGCTGGAGCAACAAATTGTCATAGTCGGTCCAAATTTTATTATAATCGTTAACCGCGCCGGTGCGGACGTTTGTGTCGCCCCCCGCGGCCTGGATCATGGCATTGGTGATTGCCGGATTTGCGATCGCCACGCCGGGCGCGGCGTCGATCGTGTGGCCGCCGTTGACCGGCTTCCGCGTCGTGTCGATGATGCCGCCCGCGGCCTCCAAAACCTGGCGATATTCGTCCACGCGTCCGAGCACATACGCCGGAGTGTTCGGCAAACGGCCAGCGCGATCTGTCGCCTGAGCGGTGCCGAAGTTGGCCATCAATCGCCACCCGCGAGTGATGTTTCCGGCAACTTCCAACTCGGTACCGTCGTTCTTCGTCGAGAAGGTGTCGGAACCCAAAACATTACTAAATCCAAACGGATTCCGGCCCGTGGAATTACTATCATTCCACGCGCGCCGGCCCATCAAGCTGTCGATCGCGTTCGGATTACCAGGAAGGAAGCCAAGCCGATTCAACTGCAGGTTATGATAATACCGCGGAGTGATCGCCAGGTTGCCACTGAAAAAGTTGAACGTAACTGCAGCTTCGTAAGCCTTTCCTTCCTCCGGTCCTGCGTCGTGACCGTCGAGAGTATAACGCGCCACAGCGCCAGGCAGGTAGCTTTCACCGTAGTTCAACTTCACCGCTGCCCACGAGAGGGCGTGATAGGTAATGCCCAAGGTCTTGTTCCATACGTTATACGTCGACTTGGGATTGTTATAATCACCGCGATAACGTTTGTCGTTCGCCGCAGGATTGGCGCGATTCACGTCGTTTGCTCCACCAAGAGTCGGACGATTGCCGATGAGGTAGGACGTCCAATCCGTCGGCGCATCCGGACGCCAGTAGTTATCGTCGAGTGTCACACCGTCCCATTGCGGATCGTCCGGCAGATCGCCCCAGTTCGCGGGACGATTCCTAATATAAGTCGACTGACGGTCGTTGCGGACGCCGGGCATCACGATGAGGCGATCGCCGAAATAGCGGCCCGCGAACGCGAGAATCAAGGACCGCGTGGTCTCTTCACGGCGTGCCCAATCAGACAGCACCCAGCGCGGTTCGATCGGCGTGGAGCTCGTCGTGTATGTCGTCGTTGCCGCGGCGCCCGATCCCGTTGTCGTGGGCGTGCGTTCGAACAGACTCGTCGGCTTGATATCGAAAAACGAAGGATGATACGAACCGTCCCAATAGTTGCGGATCGTGATGAGTTCATTGCCCGCATGCCACTGGCGCGGATCGTTCACGCCCGCGGGATGGTTGAATTCCGCCGGCAATGGATCCGACAAACCGACACTCAACACCTTGGTGCGAGAGTCCGATTCGCGACCAGACAAAGCAGCCGCGAGGTTGAACGTATAGTTACCCCAAATACCGAGGTTCTTGACCCAACCAAGATTCGCCCGAACGCCCCAGTTATCGAATTGGCGATAATTCACGGTCGCGTTCGACTGCGAATAAGCCTTCAGGAAATTCGGGTTCGGAGCTCCATTCGGCAGCGTCTGATTGATATCAATATAACCGAAACGCAGGTTCAGGTGACTGTTCGATGAATATTCGTTCATCGTATTGAAGTCTCCCGCCACCTCGAGAAAGAGGTCGTCCGTGAAGCTGTGCGTTAACGCGAGATTCGCGTCCTTCAGGTTCTGCGTGAACAGCGGCATATCGGGCATGGCCGAAAACTGCCGGCTCGGAACCTGGAACTTGGAGTTGGCGACCTGCCGATCGAAGCGATTGCTCGGCAGATCGATCGTGTCGAGGAACGAAGCCACGTTGCCGTTTTCATTAACGCCCGGCGTGCGGTTGCCCGCAGAGGATCCGTTGCTGTTGCCGATGGGCAGAATATTGGCGTTGCCGTTGCGGCTCCAAACGGTGTCGCCGAAATAAATGGGCGTCCATTCGTTGACGTCGCCGCGCCGGGTGATGCCGGTGTGAATCCAGTCCTGCACGGTGTTCGTCAGCGGATCGTACACGTAAAGGCGCGTCGATTGACGATCGACACCTTCGCTGCTGCCCGCGGGTCCGCGACCTGTCGCGAGCGTTGTGCCATTCGCCGTGGCGACCAAGCCATTCAGGACCTGATCGGAAACGGGTCCGTTGAAAACCGTGGAACCATTCCATCCGCTCAGATTATCAAAATACGGAAACGGCACTGTCGCGCGCTGCGTGCGATCGGAAATCACTTCGGCGCGCAGCTCGGTTTTGCTCGTGATCTTGTAGGTGCCGGCGAGCGTGATGCCCTGACGATTTTCAAATTCGTCCTGCATCCAGCCGTTTTTCTTTTGGCCCATCAGGTTCAGGCGGACGGCGAGGCGATCGTTCAGCACCTGATTGGTGTCGACGGTGCCGCGATAATAATCCCACGAGCCAACGATGAAACCTACCGTCGTGAAATTGCGATCGAGCCGCGCGCGCTTGCCCTGAGTGCTGATGCCGCCGCCAAGGACGCTATTCGCGCCGACGTTGAACAGAACGGCATTCGGTCCGCGGCCGAAATCGATGCGCTCAATATTATAAGTGTCGCCGAGACCGCCGGTGAGGAAAAAGTTTCGCTGCTGACCGGCGTTCAGCGTGACGCCGCGAATGCTATACATCGTCGACGTCGTGCTCGTGCCGCCGCCGTTGAGACCGAACGGATCGGAGCCTTGGCCGTCGAAGACTTGGGAGCCGCCCGTCGACCAATACACCGCGGAACGAATGTCGGTAATGCCCATCGTCTTGATGAACTCGCCGGTCATGACGGAATACGGGGCCGCCAAGTCCTTCATATCCACGCCCAGCTTGGTCGCGGTGCCGGCGTTGACCGCCATGAAGCCGCGATCCTTCTCTGTGTTTACATTGAAAGGCGAAAGCTCGATCAGGTCTTCCTTTCCGCTCGAAGACGTTGCGGAGGTTGGCGAGGCGCTCGGATCGTTCGGTCCTTTGACCTGTGCGTGTACGGTCACGGCCGGAACAGTGATCGCGGCGACCGCCAACAAAGAAGACATCGAGGATCGTATGTGACGCGCCAATTCGTGAAAGGCGCGTAGTCTCTGCGAACTGCGGGGGCAATTGCCCTTTAACTTGTTCATAGTTTTAAGCTGAAGGACGACTGCCGCCGAGGGCGAAGCGCCGGGGGATTGACGGGGTAACAGGCGTCCGGTGTTGCAACGCACCCTAGGCGGAATCGAAGCCGAAACTGAAGTTCCCGGTAGGTTAATAGTTAACTTTGGTCGCTACCGTTTTTGGGGGCGTACGTTCTAACGTGCGCTATGAGCCACACACAGCGTTCCCGTGACTAGAGATCGCGCGCTTGCGACTGGGAGCGCTGGCGTCCCGCCGGCCAACCTTCCTGATGTCCGCGCCCCAAGGCGCGGACGGACTCACCCGGCGGTCGCGGCGTCGCACTCAAACCATGCCGGCGTGGACGCCAGCGCTCCCAGAGTCGCGTGCGCCGGGACGGCAGCGATTATCGCTTCACGCACGCGATCGTTCGCACGAACGAGCGATTCCTCCTCAGGTGCCTTTCCTGTTTCCGGTGAGAGGCTCAGCCCCGGTCGCGGTTATCGGTTAACCCACAGCGCCCGATTCGATCCCTTGATCGTTGCGACAATGCGCGGTAGCGATGGAGTCCTCCCCTCCCCCGGCTTTTCTATAATGACCCATTTCGACTACGTCATCGTCGGCGTCTATGTCGTGTTCATGCTCTCGCTGGGCGTCGTCTTTCGCGGCCTGAGCAAAAACACCTCCGACTATTTTCGCTGCGGCGGCGCCATGCCTTGGTGGATCACGGGAAGCTCGGCGTGGCTCGCGACATTTTCCGCCTGGGCTTTCGTGGGCGCAGCCTCGGACGTCCACCGCGCGGGCTTGCACGTCATGCTGCTCTTCTACGCGACGATTCCAGCCCTGATCCTCGTCGCGGTTTACACCTGCGTGCGCTTCCGCCGCCTCCGCGTGATCACCTGGATGGAGGCCGTGCGCGAGCGTTTCGGCGCCGGCTCCGAGCAGTTCTACACCTGGATTCGCGTGCCGATCGAGTTGGTGAAAGCCGCGTTCACGCTGATGTCGATCAGCGTCTTCATCGCCGCAGTCCTCCAAGTTGACATCAATCATGTGATCGTCGCGCTCGGCATCACCATCACCCTCGTCGCCTTCGCGGGCGGCGCCTTCGCTGTGCTCGCGAGCGACTTCGTGCAGATGCTTCTCGTGATGACGATCACGACGCTCACGGTCTTCCTGACGTTGCGGCGGCCCGAGATCGGCGGATTGACCGGACTTCTCCATCAAGTCGAAGCGAGCCATCCGGCGCATCTGAAATTATGGCTCGGTTGGCGTCCGACGGTTCTGATCGGCTACGGTCTCGCCTTCGCTGTCGTGAAAACAATCGAGCTGAACAGCATCGAGTTCTCGACGATGTATCTGATGCCAAAGAACGAAGCGCACGCGCGCCGCATGGTCTGGATCCCGCTGATTGGCGGCATCGTCGGTCCGCTGCTCTGGATCATCCCGCCAATGGCCGCGACGATTCTGTTTCCCGATTTGGGGCGCGTCTTTCCGCAGCTCTCCAAGCCGGCCGAGGGCGCCTTCGTCGCCATGGCGATGCATGTCATGCCCGTCGGACTCCTCGGTCTTCTCATGTGCGCGATGTTCGGGGCGACACTGACGAACATGGACGCGGCGGTGAACAAATACGTCGGCGTTTTTGTGCGAAGTTTTTATCGGCCGATTCTTCGACCGAATTGTCCGGAGCGCCACCTCCTCGTCGTCAGCAAAATTTGCACGCTCGTCTTCGGCGCAATCATCATCGCGCTCGCCGTCATCATCAATTCACACCGCAGCAGCGACATCTTCACGCTGCTGAATCAATTCATGGTCAGCCTCGCTCTGCCGCTGACGATACCAGTGTTCTTCGGTTTCTTTTTCAAACGCACGCCAGGGTGGTCCGCTTGGGGTACCGCGCTCGCGTGCTTCGCGTTTTCCGCCTGGGCAAACTTCCGTTTCGCGGACCAAATCCAGATGCCCGACGCGCTCGATGAATGGCCCGCCTTCGCGCAGAATCTCCTCGGCGGGACCAGCGGCACCCTCGCCGTCAGCGAGCGCAGCGATGTTCTTCTCGCGGTGACGGTGCTCGGCACCGTTCTGGTCGGTGCGCTTGTGTTTTTCGGATCGAGCTTTTTCTACCGCCGCAGTTCGTCGGAGCACCGCGAGAGCGTGGAAAACTTTTTCACCAAGCTGCGCACGCCACTCGAAAACGTCGCTGGTGAAAACCAAATCAGTGACGAGCCGGTCTATCGTCTGCTGGGCCTGCTCTGCATGGTTTACGGCGGATTCATTCTCCTGCTCATCGCGATCCCAAACAATCTGATTGGCCGATTCTGTTTTCTCTTCGTCGGCGCAATCATCGGCGGCGCCGGCGTGGCGCTGACAACCGTCGCGCGGAAAAAGGCGAAGACGGAAAGGTGAAGGCTGAGGGAAGGCGAAGGCTGAAGTGAGAAGGCTGAAAGCTGAAAGAAAACGAAAGCTGGAGTTCGAAGGCCGAAATGCCCGCATGTGAACGCTGTTCTCAAAAGACAACCCTCATAGGTAGATGCCATGAGCCCGTCCGGCGATATTCGATCCAGGAATCCTTTCCCCCTCAGCCTCCAGCTCTCGTCTTCCGTTTTCCCTCAGCCTTCAGCCTTCCTATTTCAGCCTTCAGCCTTTCGCCTTCCTTCAGCCTTCGCCTTTCAGCCTTCCTCTTCCCCACGGATTTTCCGTCCACCCATTCGCCTTTGATCATCGTCACGGTTGGCACCGATGGGATGCCTTTCTCGCCGTGCTGCACGAGGCTGGTCAGCAGACGAATCGCCGCCGCGCCGATATCCCTGGGGCGCTCTTCGACGCCCGCAAACGCACTCTGACCAGATCGGTTCGCGATCGCGAACGCCACCGGCCCCGGCACGCGCAGGCCTAACTTGCGCGCGATCGAATGCGCCTCGACCTCGCCCGACGTGATAATCGCGTCCGGCTTCTCGCGTTCGAACCAACGCTTCAACTCGGCCGGACCCTCCCCGTCGAACACGAGCGGCATCACGCGTTCCGCGCCGCCGAGCACCGTCTGCCACACCACCGCCGCGGAAAAACTGTGACCCACCGTGAGATCCTGCCGCGAATTCAGGACGAGTCCGATGCGCCGATAGCCACCCGCGGTCAGATGTTCGCAGACCGCGAGCATGTTGTTGAATTGATGCGGCACGACGCGGTGAAACTCCGGCGCGAGCACGCCATTCGTCGCCGCCACGACGGCAAATTTGCTCCAATCGACCAGCTCGACCAGCGAGTGCGGCGTGGCCAGCGGCAGCAGGAGCACGCCTTCCACTCCGCGCGCGAGTAACACGCGTTCGATATCAGGCCGGCGCAGATCGCCGTCTCCGATGCGCACCAACATGAGGGCGTAACCGAGCGCCTGAGCGCGTTCCGTGGCGCTCTTCAAAATTTCGGAAACGTACGGCAGCTCCCGTCCCGTCTGAATCGTGGTCAACGCCGCCAAGGTCGACTGAAATCCCGGCGGCCGGCGCGCACGGAGATGGTGCATTAATTTCGCCACCTCTGGGTCCGGCCGATAGCCCAGCTCCTGCGCGGCCCGCAGAACACGCTTTCGCGTCGCAATGGAGATTCTGGGATGCTGACGCAGCGCCAGCGAAACAGTCGCGGAGCTCACGCCAGCCTGCGTCGCGATCATGCGCACGTTCGGCCGGGTGCCAGTCTTGTTGGGGTTTGCCATGCCCAATGGGTTAACTGCTAACCCCGGAAGAAGTCGAGTCAGCGCGCGAGCATCTTCGTTATTTCCCCATGATTCCTCCCGCCGCTTCGCGACGGCTCCATTCCAGCTTCGAACTTTCCGGCCAGCGTTCCGCCACTCTCTCCCGCGCGTTCGCCATTTGTTCGGGAAAAGCGTTGAGCAACATCAAACGGCTGGCCGACGAACCAAAGTCCGGCGCGTTCGCCCAAGACGGAAATTACTTCGAGTTCAACGAGGGCTTTTTCGAAATCGGTAATTGGACATCATCCTTCTTCACCGGGATGGCCCTGCTCGCCTATCGAGTAACTCGCGACACCCGATTTCTCGAGCCGTGCGATCGGTTGAAAAGCCCGTATCACGAAAAGGTTTTCACGCAGAACCAGGACACGATGCACGACCTGGGCTTTCTCTACACGTTGTATTCAGAAAGCATCTACAAACTGACCGGCGATCCCGGCCACCGCATCATCGCCCTGCGCGCCGCCGAGGAATTGAGCAAACGTTTCGTCCCGGCGGGTGGCTACATCCGCGCGTGGGGCCGTATGGACGAACTGAATACAGCGTACGCCGGACTCGCGATCATCGACTGTCTGATGAATCTTCCGCTGCTTTTTTGGGCTGCGGAAGAATCCGAGAACAGCTCCTATCGAGACATCGCCACGCGTCACGCGACGACCGTGCTGACGCATTTTGTCCGGCCGGACAACTCCGTGTGTCACGCCTATCGCTTCGATCCGAAGACCGGCGCCGCGCTGCACGAGGACAACTTTTGCGCGCGCACGGTGGACTCTCAATGGGCCCGCGGCACGACCTGGGCATTCAACGGTTTCGCTCTCTGTTATCGCTACACCAAAGACGAAAAATTCCTGGATGCCGCGGTTCGAATCGCCCGCCGTTTCGTCGAACAACTCGACGCCGAAGTCGTGCCAGTCTGGGACTTTCATCTTCCGCCGGGCGAGCCGCGCCTGCGCGATTCCTCCGCCGCCGCGATCGCCGTGTGCGGATTGGATCAGATTTGCCGCCTCCGCCCGGACGAAACGGCGCTCGCGAACGCTGCCGAGGCTTTGCTCGATCGCCTGTGCGCGCCGGAATACCTCGACGAACGCCTCGAGTGTCCCGGCGTTCTGAAACGGGCGCAGGTCGGCGATGGTGTCGGCAAGGCCCGGGCCGCGTACGCGAGTTGGGGCGATTATTTCTTCATGGAGGCGCTGACTCGCCGCCTGCACGGAGAACCAGACTTCTGGTGACTGGGCGGCGGCTCCTTTCCCGTGTCGTCCTTTCCCCTCGCTCCTCACGTTCGCCCGCAGCCTGTTGAAATTTTTCCCGGGGTTTGGTGCGCCGCTGCGGCGCAGTCGGGGCTCATTTCGCTGCGCCCTGAAAACGCGGCTCATCTCCGTTAACCATTGCCGATGACCGTCACCGAAAGCCACGCGCCCGGCGCGCTCACTTCGACTACGATCGTATAGCGATGAAATCACTCCTCTCCGCCACCGCCGTTTCCATTTTCCTCGGCCTGTTCGGTGTGCTCTGTCTTAGCGCGCACGCAGCAGAGCAGCTTTCATCGCCAAATGGACGTGTTGCGCTCACCTTCCGTCTGCTCGATGACGGCGCGCCGGTCTATGCCATCGCGTATCGCGCACATCCAATCGTCGACGAATCTCGCCTTGGCTTTCCGGAATTCTCGACTGGATTTCGCGTGACGAAAACCGAGTTGACCGAGCACCACGGCGAGTGGACGCAAGTTTACGGCGAGCGAAAAGTCGTGCCGGACAACTATCGCGAACTCCGCGTCGAGCTGCAGCACGCATCCGGCAAACGCCTGTGTCTCGTATTTCGCGCCTACGATGAAGGCGCCGCGTTTCGCTACGAATTTCCGGAGCAGGAAACGAAGTCGTTTTTCTTCACTGGCGAGCTGACGGAGTTTCGCTTCCCGCCGCGAACCTTCGGCTACGAAGAGCACGGAACCGAGGGAGATTATCGGCGAGCGGACACGAAAGATTTTCAGCCCGAGTGCGAACGTCCCCTCACGCTCGAGTATGAGTCTGGCATTTTCGCGGCACTCGGCGAGGCGGCCAATCTCGCGTATCCACGCATGTTGCTTTCGCCGCTTCCGGGCGTTTCTGGCGCGCTCGTCACCGCTCTCGGCGGCACCAGCTCAAATCTCGCGCGCAAAGCAGAATTCCGTCAGCGCAATGATCCTTCGGTGAAACTCGCCGCGGGCGGCGCTACGCCGTGGCGCATGTTTATCGTCGGCGACAAGCCGGGTGATTTGCTCGAGCGAAATTATTTGATGCTCAATTTGAATGCGCCGAACGCGCTCGCGGACACCTCGTGGATCAAACCCGGCAAAGCCATGCGCGACGCCAAGCTCACGACCGAGAATTCAAAAGCGATCATCGATTTCGCTGCCACGGCCGGGCTGAGCTACGTGCATCTCGACTGGAAATGGTATGGACCGGTTGAATACGAAGCCGCCGGCGAGACGAAAGTGCGCGCGCCCGATTTGGATATTCCCGAGATCATCCGTTACGGACGCGCGAAGGGCGTCGGTCTGATCCTCTACGTCGATCGGCGTCAGGTGAAACGAGAGCGCGAACGCATTTTCAAGATGTTCGAAGACTGGGGCGTGGCTGGCGTGAAAATCGGCTTCGTCGATGTCGGGCCACAAACCGAGAGCGCGTGGATCACCAAAACGATTGAGAAGGCCGCCGAGCACAAATTGATGTTGAACATCCACGACGGCTGGCGCTCGACCGGTCTCTCGCGCACCTGGCCCAACCTCATGACCCTAGAGGGAATTCAGGGCAACGAGCACTTTCCGACGGCCGAGCACAATTGCACATTGCCCTTCACGCGCTACGTCGGCGGCGCCGGTGACTACACGGTCTGCTATTATGATGAGCGTTTGAAAGTCACTCACGCGCATCAGCTCGCGATGCATGTGATTTCGTACAGCCCGCTGCAGTGGCTGTTCTGGTACGATCTGCCGTCCTATTATCGCGGCGAGCCGGAGGTTGAATTCTTTCGCGTCACGCCCACGACGTGGGACGAGACGAAAGTGCTCCAAGGTGAAATCGGAAAATTTGCGATGCTCGCGCGGCGCAGCGGCCGTGACTGGTTCGTCGGCACGATCAACGCCGGCCAGACGCGCACGCTGAGGATGTCGCTGGATTTTCTCGAACCGCGCGCCCGATACGTCGCTCATCTTTACGCCGATGACGAAAGTGTTCCGACCGCGACGAAGGTCAGCGTGACGACGCGCGAAGTCGATGCCGGCAGCAGCTTGGAAATTACGCTGCGCGCGAATGGCGGGCACGCCGTGTGGCTCGAACGAAAATGAGAAGGCGCTGAAAAAGCTGCTGCTCCGTTGCAAGCCGAGAGGCCCGGTTCCGAGGTAGAATGAAGAATGGTTGCGAGGTCCTCGTGGGTAGGGCGAGCGGTCCCTCGCGAGCCGCAAACGCGTGGACTAACCTCTGCGTTGAGCCACGTCCAACGCGGCTCTCCAACGGCACGCCAGCCCAACGGAGCGCCGGCCTCCCGGCCGGCCAGCCTAAAACAGCGTCCCGCGAAACGCGGGACACATTTATTCGAAAAGCCAGCCGGAGGCTGGCGCTCCGTTGCAAGCCAGGAGGCCCGGTTTCGAGGTAGAATGAAGAATGGCTGCGAGGCCTTCCGTGGGTAGGGCGAGACCTCAGGGCGAGCCGCAACGCCGGATCCGCGTTTCGCTCTATTCACGAATAAACGGTCTTAGGGCGAGCGGTCCCTCGCGAGCCGCAAACGCGTAAACTAACCTCCGCGTTGAGCCACGCCCGACGCAGCTCTCCAACGGCACGCCAGCCCAACGGAGCGCCGGCCTCCCGGCCAGCCTAAAACAGCGTCCCGCGAAACGCGGGACACATTTATTCGAAAAGCCAGCCGGAGGCTGGCGCTCCGTTGCAAGCCGAGAGGCCCGGTTCCGAGGCTGGCGCTCCGTAGCAAACCTGGAGCCCACGGCTTTGCCGCGCTTTGTCCTCCCCTACTTTCCTCCAGCGGCGGTCGCAGGACTATCGAGATACGTTTCGATCATTGGGATCAAAATATCGGATCGCGATGTGATCTCCATGTGCTGCACGCCGGGAAGAATGGCGAGTTGCGCATTCGGCAACAGCCGCGACAACGCAATCGCTCCTTCCGGCAACATGACGTCCCGATCGCTGGTGAGGACGAGCGTGGGCGCCGTGATCGATCGAATCGCTTCGTCGGGCACATCTTGAAAGTCACGCATGCGATTTCGGCAGCGATAGAAAAACGATTCGAGGTTTTCGGGATGCGGCGCGACCTTGAGATAAGCTTCACGCAAGGCCGCTGGCATCACGTCGGGCTGCGCTTCTTTCATCGATTCCCAAAACGGCGCCGGAGCCCAGGCACGCTTCATGATCGCTGTCACCGCAATGATTCGCCGCACCACGCGAGGATGGCGGATCGCGACGTGCAACGCGATCGAGCCACCATTGCTGAAACCGAACAGATCCGCGCGCTCGACGTTCAGGTATTTCAACAGCGCAGCCGTGTCGTCAGCCGATTGTTCGAAGGTGAAAGGCCGCTCGGGAACGTCCGCCGTGTGACCAAAACCTTGCTGCTCGAAGGCGATCACCTGCCGATTGCGCGCGAGCTGCGCCAGGATCGGGCCGAAGGACGTTTGGATCGTGTCACCGCCACCGTGGAGCAGCACCAAAGGCACAACTCCCGCGCGCGGCGTTCCGTAAATTTCGAAATACAATTTAACTCCGTCCAGCGGCGCGTAGCCCGTGCGGTTCGGTTTCGGTGAGGTCGGTTCAGTCGTCGTCATAAAATCCTTGGATTGGGTTTCAGCTGCGTTCGTCTGCGTCGCGAAAAGCGCCAAAACCAGCGTCGCGAAAACAACCGAGAGCATTTTGGGAAAATCGAGAGTTTTCATGTTTCATCAATTCAACGAACAACCCCGAGCGGATTCGACAATCGGCGCCGAGAATCATGCGATCACTCCGGAGCGATTTCAAAAAAACTGTAGCCGCAAAAAGGCTCAAAAAGAGCAAAAAGGATTTCGGATTTGCGACGTCGCTCGCAATGGCTCCTCCACAATGCTGTTAGGGTATTGGTTTATAACTCCAAACCAAAAAACCAGACCGCTCCCGAGCGGCGAATCTCTGAGCCGCGTCAGCCAAACAAAAATCCTCTTTGCGTATTTTGAACTGCTGTCCTGCAGAGTCGTCCAATTCCGCGAGGATTTTGAAAAACGGATTTTCCCCACGAATCACACGAAGCACACGAATTCAAAAAATTCCTCCACGGAATACACGGAAGGTTTTTTTGTTTCCGTGCCCTCCGTGTATTCCGTGGGAAAATGGTTTGGTCATTTGGTGTGCTTCGTGTGATTCGTGGGAAAATCGGTTTGGTTGCGGCTTCGCCGGGCTATACCTCTTTGCGGCTGAAAAACTACCTGTTTCCCGTGTATTGCGTGAGAAACTACAGATCGGATTCGCACGACAATCTCCTGGGCAACGGTCGGCGGGCCCTGCCAGATTTTCCACATGAGCACTTTCTTCGGCATCGCTCTCGAAACGATCGTCGTCCTCGCGCTCGTTCTCGCGAATGGCTTCTTCGTCGCGGCTGAATTCGCTCTCGTCAAAATCCGCGTGAGCCAACTTCGGCCTCTCGCCAAGACCGGCGGTTGGCGGGTGAAGTTTGCCCTGAAGGCCACGAAGAAACTCGATGCCGCGCTTTCTGCGACGCAGCTCGGCATCACGCTCGCCAGCCTCGGACTGGGCTGGCTCGGAGAACCATTCGTCGCGCACCGCATGGAGCCGATCCTTCGCCATTTCGGGATCACGGAACCCGCAACCATCGGTTCCATTTCCTTCGCGGTGGCGTTCACCATCATCACGTTTCTCCACATCATCTTTGGAGAGCTCGCGCCGAAATCACTCGCCATCCAACGCGCGAAAGGCACCGCGCTTTGGGTGTCGGCGCCGCTGATGGTTTTCTATTCCATTTTCTTTCCCGTCATCTGGCTGCTGAACGGCGCGGCCAATCGCGTGCTTCGTTGGGGCGGCCTCACACCTGCGTCCGAAGGCGAGCACGCGTTCAGCCCCGACGAGTTGGAATACGTGCTGAGCCACGCCCGCCATCCGCATCCGAACGACGCGTTGGTCAACAAACTCATGGTGCAGTCGCTGCGCCTTCGCGACACGACCGCCCAACAGATCATGTTGCCCGGCGACCAAGTCGTCGCGCTCTGGCTCGATCAACCGATCGCGAAAAATCTCCATCTCGCACAGACGAGCGGTCACAGCCGATTTCCCGTTTGCTCGGGCACACTCGACAACATCAAAGGCATTCTCTTGGTGCGCGAATGGCTCTGGCAGCTCCAGGCGCTAGGCCCGGAAACGCCGTTCGAGCCGCTGCTGCGCCCGGCATTGACGCTCGAGTTGAAAACGCCTCTGCCCGTCATGATGGAGCGTTTTCGCGCCGGACGCACCCACATGGCGATCGTGCTCGACGAGCAAAAGCGCCTGGCCGGGATCGTCACTTTCGAGGACGTGCTCGAGGAAATCGTCGGCGATATCCGCGACGAATTCGATATCGGCGCCGGCCCGGTCTACGAGCGCACGGAAAATGCGCTCGTGGTTTCCGGCTCTTTGACCTTGCGAGAACTTCAAGCGGAAACCGGCTGGCCCTTGGAATGGCAACCGCGCGAGACGATCTCGCAGTGGTCCGTCCGGCACCTCGGCCGTCTCCCGCAACGCAACGAGACATTCACCGTCGGCGACTACCGCGTCACCGCTCTCGAGGTGAGCACAGAACGCCTGCGCCGAGTGAAAATCGAAACCCTGCCACCCCCGACCGAATAGCACGCAAAACAACAAATCCCCTCACCGGCCCCAACCTCCGCCAGCCACCCCACCTTCAACTTCCCCTGCGATCTCAACCTTTAGCCTTCCGCCCTTCAGCCTTCTTCCTCGTCAGCCTTCAGCCTTCAGCCTTCGCCTTCTTCAGCCTTCGCCTTTCCTCATCCCGTGCAGCTTCAACTTCTCTCGCACGGTCAAGCGCGACCAACCCAGCAGTTGCGCCATTTGCGTGATGTTTCCCGCAGTTGACGCGAGAGCTTGCGCGAGCAGTTCCCGCTCCACGGCCAAAAATCCGAGCGTGACTGCGCTCACATTTGGATCGCGTCGCGCGGTCTCCAGCGCTTCTCCGCAAATCGATGCGAGTGTTCGTCCGGCGTCTTCGCGCGGCGCGGCGACGCTCTGCTCCATCGCCGCTCGCGCCAGCTCCTCGGTGATCGCGTAACCATGCGCGAGGAGCAGCATTCGCTTCACCACGTTTTCCAATTGCCGAACATTTCCCGGCCAGGGTTGGGCAGATAAGAACTTCAACGCCGCGGGCTGCACCGTCGCCACGCCGCCGAGCTCCGGTCCGTATCCACGAATAAAATACGTGATGAGCGCCGGGATGTCCTCACGCCGGTCGCGCAGCGGCGGAAGCGGAATGGTCACGACGTTCAACCGGTACCAAAGATCCTCGCGGAATTTTCCGCTCGCGACGAGCGCCGGCAAGTCGCGATGCGTCGCGGCGATGACGCGCACGTCGACCGGAATCAAATCTCGGCCACCGACGCGCGAGATCACGCGTTCCTGCAGCACGCGAAGAAGCTTCGCCTGAGTGTCGATCGCCAGGTCGCCGATCTCGTCCAAAAACAGCGTGCCGCCGTGGGCTTGTTCGAAACGTCCGATGCGCCGCGTGTCAGCGCCGGTGAACGCGCCGCGCTCGTGGCCGAAGAGTTCGCTCTCCAACAGATTCGACGGAATCGCCGCGCAGTTTACCGCGACAAAGGGCTTCGCTTTCCGGTCGCCATGCTGCCAGAGAGCGCGCGCCACGAGTTCCTTGCCGGTGCCGGTTTCGCCAAAAATCAAAACACTCACGGGCTTGCCCGCGACCCGGCCAATTTCCTTGTACACGGCCTGCATCGCGCGGCTCTGGCCGACCAGAGTCAGTTCGCGTTTCTCTTCGTCGCCGATGCTGACTTTCTGGTGAGCCCGCTGGCCCGCCTCCGAGGCGCGCGTCACGATCGCGAGCATTTCCTCCATTTCGAACGGCTTCAGAATATAATCGAACGCGCCGCGCCGCGTCGCCTCGATCGCCGTTTCCGTCGTGCCATGCGCAGTCATCAAAACCACCGGCAAATTCGGCAGCTCTTCGCGCATCTGATCGATCAATTCGAGGCCGGAAATTCCGGGCATGCGCAAATCCGTCAGCACGCAGTCGAAATCTTTTTCCAACGCTGCCGCGAGTCCGAGCTTACCATCCGAAAAGCTCTCCACCTCGTGCCCTTCCGCGGTGAAAACCCGTTCGAGCGCGACTCGCGCCGCAGCATCATCGTCGATCAGACAAATACGATACGGAGAACTCATGCGCCGACATTCTGTCCGCGCGAGGGCACGGCCGGCAAGCGCACCGAGAAACGTGTGCCCGCCCCCGGCCCGGATTGAAACGCGATCTCTCCTCCGTGCTGCTCGACCAGGCGCGCGACGATGGGCAAACCCAGACCCGTGCCCGTGGCCTTCGTTGTGAAAAATGGATCGAAAAGCCGCTCTTGCACGTCTGCCGAAATTCCCGGTCCGTTATCCGTAACGTCGAGCACCGCGACGTCCCTGGTCTCGTTGCGCAGCATCGAGCGCTGCCGGTGAACCGAGAGCACGATTCGTCCGGGTCGGTCGTTGAACGCTTCCTGCGCATTCCGAATCAAGTTGAGCATCACCTGGCGCATCTGGTCGGTGTCGATGGAGGCGACGACGGGCTCCGGCGTTTCAAGAGTCAGCTCGATGTGACTCGCGTCCAGATCGGGTTTGATGAACGCGCTGAACTCCTTCAACCAGCCCGCGAGTTCGACCTCTTTCACGTTCGGTTCCGCGGGCCGGGCATAGCCGAGCACTTCGCGCACGATGCGTTCGAGCCGTGTGAGTTCCTGTCCGATCGCATCCATGTCCTCCACCGCTTCCGGCGCCGAGGCCGAGCGGCGCAGCGTGTACAGCCGCGCTTTGATCGCCGTGAGCGGATTTCGGATTTCGTGCGCCACGCCAGCGGCGAGCGTGCCGAGCGCGGCGAGTTTTTCGCGCTTCGCCAACAGCGTGTCGCGCTCCACGAGCTGCACCCGCAAGGGTCGAACCACATCACGATAAAGAAAACGCACCACCACGCCGATCGCGGCGATCAGAAGCACCAGACAGATCAGCACCAGATTGCGCAGCCTCAGCACGGATTGGAGCGAGGCCTGCAGCAAGTCGCGCAAGCCCGCGTCGTGCACCGCGGCGAAATCGTCCGCCATGCTCTGCAATCTCACCGCACTGTCGTCGAACATCAGAATTTCGTCGCGCTCCAATCGAGTGGAAAAACCGCCCGGTCGTTTTTGCAGTGCGTCCAATTTCAACAGGTATGACTGCACTTCCTGATCGAGCCGTTGCAGGATCCGTTCCTCCTCCTCGCCTGCAGCCGCGGCGCGCCGTGCGGCAATCCAGCGCGTCAACGCATCGCGCCGTTGTTGGATCACCGCCGCACTGTCGTCCGCCGATTCCGTGCCGATGCGCAGCAAGGCGCCATGCAGGTCGTCGACCGCGCCGCGAAATTCCCGCGCGAGTCGCGCCGCTTCGAGTTCCACACCGGCCAGCCGCCTGAGCGTGCCCTTGGCTCCGCGTTCGGCGATCAGCGCCAGCGCGACGCACAGCGCGACGGCGAAAACCAAACATGCGATCAGTGAGAAAAGACGCCGACGAAAAACATGCCTGGGATCTCGCATCAGCAGTGGTAAGAGAGCTACCGGAGACTGGTAACCAGCGTAACCTGTTCCGCGGGACGCAAGGAGTTTCCGCTCGCGCAACCTCCTCGCATCCAGCGGCCCGAGCACACGCGAGGCTTAGGCACGAAAATCGCATCGCCTGATCGTGAGCCGCGATCGTGCGCTTTTCCGCGCAGCGACGCGCGACTCCTTTTTCAGCGCCAGCTCCCTCCCATGCCGAAGGCATCCATCTCGATTTCTCAGCGTTTTTCCTTTGCCGGATTTTTCAACCGACGTT
Source organism: Opitutaceae bacterium (assembly GCA_035765635.1). GTDB lineage: Bacteria > Verrucomicrobiota > Verrucomicrobiia > Opitutales > Opitutaceae > EW11. Next base: position 172,988 of record DASTWZ010000044.1, on the reverse strand, counting down.
GGACGGCCAAATTCGTGGCCGCGGTTTTCGCCTTCATGCGGTTTTTCGGCATGATCGCATCCGGTCAGCCTGGCGATGCGCCGTCAGCGGCGGCGTTGCCAGCTGCCTCGGCGCCTACTGCGGCATCGTCGCCGGCTGCGACGACGTCAGCGACCTCACCATCAGACGCGTCGTCCCCGCCTGCATCTGCATCAGTTGCGGCGTCGCCAGCTGCGTCAGGGTCAACCTCGGCCTCGGTGTCCGTTTCCGTTGCGCATTCCTCCCCCCAAACGACGAACAGTCCCACGCCTATAGTGACCGGGCCCACGCCAGCAGTGACGGGACCGACGCTTGTAGTGCGTCAGGCACTACGCGAATTCGACCGTTTTCTCGACCATCATCCTTTGCTCGAAGACGACCTGCGCCTTACGCCCCGCCTCGTGACCGATGCGACCTATCTAAACGAGAATCCCGAGTTGAAGGAATTTCTCGACGCTCATCCGCACACGTTGACCGGACTGAAAATGTTTCCGCGATATTTTCTTTATCGCGCGCTGATTCGACAGGCCAACGGACCACTGCGCTACGTCGAGATCGCGCAGATCAAAGAGCTCCTGGACAAAAATCCCGCAATCGAACGCGCCCTGCTGGAAAAGCCTCAACGGATTCGCGAACCCATTTTTCTGCACGACCACGCCGCCTTCCAAGCGTTCCTCGTGCAACATCCAACCCTTGGTCGCGTGTTCCTCCCTTCCGCTCCCACGTCATGATCTCTCGACAACGCACTCACACATGCTTGCGCGTGATTCTCGTGTAGCCTCCGAACTATCGCCGAGTAATTCCATCTCCCCACGCACGTCATGATCTTTGGACAACGCTCCCGAAAACATTCCCGCGCCGAACGCATGGACGGTCAGGGCGGGGACCATCCACGCACGGCCTCGGCTTTATCCGCTGCTCCCCAATTTCCGCGAACGAATCAGCTGGAAAAACCTCAGACTACCGGCGGAACCCCCGCTGGACCGATTCTTCTCGTCGACGACGATCTGGCCGTGCTGGAGGCGCTTCGCCGCGTGCTGCATTTTGATGGTTGGAATGTCGTCACGGCGTCGAGCGGTGAAGCGGCCTTGCAATACCTGCAGACACACGAAGTCAGCCTGTTGATCACCGATCTTTCGATGGCTGCCGTTTCCGGCTGGGATTTACTGTTCCACGAAAACCTGCAGCGCCCCAACCTTCCCATCTTCGTGATCACCGCGTTGCCTCCGAGTTCCGTCGGCGGCGCCGACCGTTTCGCCCACGAATTTTTTCCGAAGCCCGTCGACCTGGACGCGCTCCTCGCCGCCGTCAGACGGTACTTACGCGCTGCGCGCTAAGGAAGAATGTAGAAGTAAGAATGCGGAATGTGCCGACGGTCATACGTGCTGCACGCTAACGATGAATGTAGACGGTGGAGTGAAGAATGCGCCGGACGGTCTCAGTGGGTAGGGCGAGACCTCAGGGCGAGCCGCAACGCCGAATCCGCGTTTCGCTCTAACCACGAACAGACCACCTCCGAGGTAGGGCGAGCGGTCCCTCGCGAGCCGCGTTTGGCGTGGCTCATCCTGAGGGTTAGGTACTACGGTTGCGGCTCGCGAGGGACCGCTCGCCCTACCCATGAGGCGCCTGAACTATATTCTATCAAGGAACACATTCTCGTAACGACGGCTCGCCCTGAGGTCTCGCCCTACCCTCGGAAACTGATGCCGCACGCAGGCATTCTGCATTCTTACTTCTACATTCTTCCTTAGCGGCGCGAAGCGACGCGTAAGCCCCTGGTAAGGCGCTTATCGCTCAACGCTCAGCGGGTTGCCAGAGAGCTCGGCGCACTCGGAATCCGGGTCCGTCGTAAGTATCCATCATCCAACTACGTCGGCAGCGAAACGCCACCAGCAGTCTTGTGGCACGATCAAAGCAAAGTCCGACGGCGTTCTATGAACCATGCCCTGGCTCCCAACCGTTTTCCGCTACGCGTCCTTGCCGCGTTCTCTCAACCACGCCCTTCCGCCGACACCGAGATGCCACGCTCATGCCACGACCGCGGGTACGCAGAAACCGCGATGAAACCATCAAACAGCAACCGCTCTCGAAAACAGCCATCATGAAAACGGACCTGGACTCCGCCTTCCTTGAAAAACGCATCACCGCCACGCCTCGGCCAGACGCCGCCACGCCGAAGCCGGAGGACGTCACGACTCGGCTGGACAACGTCGCGCCCAGGCCGGACGACACCACGCCTCGACCGGCCGCCACCGCTCCCGTTTCGCCAAATCAAACACGCAAGTCCGGCCGGCGCTGGCTGAAATGGTCCATCGCCTTCGTCCTCGTCGCCGTCCTCGGCTACGCGATCGTTGTGCGACCGCTCAGTCGTCGCGGCGCGGCGAAACTTGCGACGTCTTCCCGCCGGGGCGGCGTCATGACGGGCCCAGTTCCTGTCTCCGCTCAGCCGGCGCAACAAGCAGACCTCGATGTCCGCTTGGCCGCGCTCGGCACGGTCACGCCGTTCAACACCATCACCGTGCGCAGCCGCGTCGACGGGGAATTGCAGAAGGTTTATTTTTCGGAAGGCGCAACCGTCGAGGCCGGCGCGCCTCTGGCCGACATCGACCCGCGTCCTTTTGAAGCGCAAAAAGCCCAAGCCGAGGCGCAACTCGCGAAGGACACCGCGCTGCTCGAAAACGCCCGCGTCGATCTAAACCGTTTCAAAACGTTGCTGGCTCAAGACTCCGTGTCCGGCCAGCAGGTCGATACGCAGGCGGCGCTCGTTCGACAATACGAGGCCTCGGAAAAACTCGACCAAGCTCAGGTCGACACCGCCGCGCTGCAGCTCACCTACGCGCATATCACCGCGCCAATCGGCGGACGCATCGGTCTGCGCCTGGTTGATTCAGGAAACATCGTACACGCCGCCGACGCCACGGGTCTGGCCGTGATCACGCAGTTGAAGCCGATCAGCGTGATCTTCTCCGTCCCGCAGGCGAATGTGCCGAGGATCATGCAGCGCCTGAACTCAGGCCAGTCCCCAGTCGTCGATGCCTACGATCGCGACGGCAAGACGCTCCTGGCGCAGGGCAAGCTCGTGACGGTCGACAATCAAATCGATCCGACCACGGGCACGATCAAACTGCGCGCGGAATTTCCGAACGACAACGGCGCTCTTTTCCCCAACCAGTTCGTGAACGTTCAACTGCTGGTCGATCAGCTGAAAGGCGCGACCGTCATCACGACCGCGGCCGTGCAGCAAGGCTCCGTCGGGACCTACGTCTACGTCGTCACGCCGCAAAAAACGGCGGCCGTCCGCACGATTCAAACTGGACCGTCGGATAACGGGCTCATCGCCGTCACGAAAGGATTGTCGCCCGGAGAAAGCGTCGTGGTCGATGGCCTCGATCATCTGCGCGACGGCTCCGCCATCGAATTGATCACGTCGGGCGCGAAACCCGGACCGTCGCCCAACCACGGCGGCGCCCCTCACTCCGGTCAAAACAGGAACGCTTCGCGCCAGCACGACAACACGTAGTGCTCCGGCGAATACGCAACCCGCACCGCCTCCCGTGAATCCCTCCCGCCTCTTTATCCAACGCCCTGTCGCGACTTCGCTGCTCATGGTCGCGATCCTCCTCGCCGGCGTATTCGCGCACCGGATACTCAGCATTTCCGCGCTGCCGGAAGTCGATTACCCGACAATTCAAGTCGTGACCCTTTATCCGGGGGCAAGTCCCGACGTGATCACATCCTCGATCACCGCGCCGCTGGAACGCCAATTCGGCCAGATGCCGGGGCTGAGCCGCATGGCGTCCACTAGTTCGGGAGGCGCGTCGATGATCACGCTCACCTTCGATCTCGATCTCACCCTCGATGTCGCCGAGCAGGAGGTCCAGGCCGCGATCAACGCCGCGAGCAATCTTCTGCCGACCGACCTTCCCACGCCGCCAATCTACAGCAAAGTGAATCCCGCGGATACGCCGATCCTCACGTTGGGCATCACCTCCGCCACGCTCCCTTTGCCCAAGGTCGAGGACTTGGTTGACACGCGACTCGCACAAAAACTTTCCCAGATTCCAGGCGTCGGTCTCGTCAGCATCAGCGGCGGCGAGCGTCCCGCAGTGCGCGTGCAAGCAGATCCGCGCAGCCTCTCGGCCAACGGCCTTACGCTCGATGATGTGCGCACCGCCATCGGCAACGCCAACGTGAATCAGGCCAAGGGCAGCTTCGACGGCCCGGCGCGCGCCTCCACGATCGATGCGAACGACCAATTGCGCTCCGCCGAAGACTACGAAAATCTCGTCGTGGCTTATCGCAATGGCGCGCCGATCCGCGTGAAGGATGTCGCGAAAGTCATCAGCGCGGCAGAGAACAAGCAGCTCGCCGCCTGGGCGAATACCGAGCCTGCCATCGTGCTCAACATCCAGCGCCAACCCGGCGCGAACGTGATCGAGGTGGTTGACCGCATTCGCGCACTGCTCCCGCAGTTGCAGGCCAGCTTGCCCGCGGCAATCGACGTCTCTCCGCTGACCGACCGCACGACGACCATCCGCGCTTCCGTCGACGACGTGCAGGTCGAGTTGATGATCTCCATCGCCCTGGTCGTGCTCGTCGTCTTCCTCTTTCTGCGCAATCTGCCCGCGACGGTCATCCCGGGCGTGGCCGTTCCGCTGTCGATCGTGGGCACGTTTGCCGTGATGTATCTCGCGGGCTTCAGCATCAACAATCTGACGCTGATGGCGCTGACCATCGCGACGGGTTTCGTGGTCGATGATGCCATCGTGATGATCGAAAACATCGCCCGATACATCGAGGAGGGCGAATCGCCGCTCCAAGCGGCGCTCAAAGGCTCCGAGCAAATCGGGTTCACCATCATTTCGCTCACGGTGTCGCTCATCGCCGTGCTGATTCCGTTGCTCTTCATGGGCGACGTCGTCGGCCGACTTTTCCGCGAGTTCGCGATCACGCTGGCCGTCTCGATCCTCATCTCCGCGGTCGTCTCGCTCACGCTCACGCCGATGATGTGTTCGAAGCTGCTGCGCCACACGCCGGAGGAACAGCAAGGCCGTTTCTATAGCCTGAGCGGCGAAATTATCGATCGCATCATCGCGCGTTACGGCAGCGCCCTACGCTGGGTCCTGCGCCACCAACGCCTCACGCTTCTCGTCGCGCTTGGCACGCTCGCGCTCACGGTCGGCCTCTACGTCCTGATCCCGAAAGGCTTTTTTCCAGTGCAGGACACCGGCGCGATCCAGGGCATCTCCGAGGCTCCTCAACAAATTTCATTTCAAGCGATGGCCGAGCGCCAACAGGAACTCGGCAAGATCATCCTCGCCGACGACGCCGTCGAAAGCCTGTCGTCTTTCATCGGAATCGATGGCTCGAATGCGACGCTCAATACCGGCCGCTTCCTCATCAATCTGAAACCAAAAGGTCAGCGCAAAGGCACTGCCGTCGACGTCATTCGCCGGTTGCAACCGAAACTCGCGGCGGTCTCCGATGTGACGCTCTATCTCCAACCGGTGCAGGATCTCTCGATCGAAAGCACGGTGAGCCGGACGCAGTTTCAATTCAGCGTCGAATCTCCAAGCATCACCGATCTCGACACATGGGTTCCACAGCTCGTCGACCGGCTGCGTCAGTTGCCTGAACTCGCCGACGTCGCGAGCGATCAGCAAAACGACGGCCTTCAAGCCTACGTTGAAATCGATCGTGACTCAGCAGCCCGCGTAGGTGTCACCGTCGCGACGATCGACAACGCGCTCTACAACGCGTTTGGCCAGCGGCTCGTCTCCACCATCTTTACCCAGTCCAACCAATACCGCGTCGTTCTCGAGGCGCCGCCGGCTCTGCAACGCGGCACGGTTGGACTGGAAAATATCTACATCACCTCCAGCTCCGGCGGACAAGTTCCGCTCTCTGCCGTGGCCCACGTGCTCGAGCGACACACGCCGCTCGCGATCAATCACGTGTCGCAGTTTCCCGCCGCGACCGTCTCGTTCAACCTCGCTCCCGGTGCTTCGCTCGGCCAAGCGGTCGCGGCGATCGACAAAGCCGAGCAAGACCTCGGTCTTCCTGCCAGCGTACAGGTCAAGTTTCAAGGCGCCGCCGAGGCGTTCCGCGCTTCGTTGTCGAACACGCTCTTCCTGATTCTCGCCGCGGTCGTGACCATGTACATCGTGCTCGGCGTTCTCTACGAGAGCTTCATTCATCCGATCACGATTCTGTCGACTCTGCCCTCCGCGGCGGTGGGCGCATTGCTCGCTCTTAAACTCGCGGACACGGATCTCGGAATCATCGCGATCATCGGGATCATTCTGCTGATCGGAATCGTGAAGAAAAACGCGATCATGATGATCGACTTCGCACTTCACGCGGAGCGCGCCGAAGGCAAAACGCCCGAGGAAGCGATCTACCAGGCGTGCCTGCTGCGGTTTAGGCCGATCCTCATGACCACGATGGCGGCTTTGCTCGGCGCGCTGCCGCTCATGCTCGGCACCGGCGTGGGCTCCGAACTGCGGCATCCTCTCGGCATCACGATGGTCGGCGGATTGATCTTCAGTCAGGTGCTCACGCTTTTCACCACGCCCGTGATCTATCTCGCGTTCGATCGACTCGCCGTCAAACGCCGACAGGTCGAGCGCCTCGATGGTGCAGTTGCCCCCGCCACGCCATGAGCTTGTCGTCGCCTTTTATCCAACGGCCGATCGCCACGACGTTGCTGACCATCGGCATCGCGCTCGCCGGCATTCTCGCCTATCGCCTGCTGCCGGTTTCGCCGCTCCCGCAGGTCGATTTTCCGACGATTTCAGTTTCGGCCAACTTACCCGGCGCGAGTCCGGAAACCATGGCGGCGACGGTCGCGACTCCGCTCGAACGCGCCCTGGGCCGAATCGCTGGCATCACCGAAATGACGTCCTCGAGTTCGTTGGGCTCCAGCCAAATCACGCTGCAGTTCGATCTCAGTCGCGACATCGACGGCGCCGCGCGCGATGTCCAGGCCGCGATCAATGCAGCGCGCAGTCTTCTTCCCACCGGCCTTCCGAGCAACCCGAACTATCGCAAGGTCAACCCAGCCGACGCTCCGATCATGATCATTTCGCTGACGTCGGACACGCTGACCCAAGGGCAAATGTACGACTCCGCCTCGACGATCCTCGCGCAATCGCTCTCTCAAGTGGACGGCGTCGGCCAGGTCACCGTCGGCGGCAGCTCGCTCCCGGCGGTGCGCGTGGAACTCAATCCCAGCGCGCTCAACGCCGAGCACATCGCCACGGCTTCGGTCCGCAGCGCGATCTCCGCCACCAACGCGAATCGACCGAAAGGTTACCTGGATGATGGCGAGCGGCATTGGCAAATTTCCGCAAACGACCAGGCGCGCAAAGCCGTCGATTATCTGCCGATCATCGTCGCGTACCATAACGGCGCCGCGGTGCGGTTGACCGATGTGGCGAATGTCAGCGATGCCGTCCAGGATGTGCGCAACGCCGGTCTCTCGGACGGACAGCGCGCCGTGCTGCTCGTCCTTCGCCGCCAGCCAGGAGCAAACGTCATCGCCACGGTCGACCGGGTTCGCGCGATGTTGCCCATGCTTCAAGCTTCGGTTCCGCGCGCCATAAATCTTCAAGTCGTCTCCGATACCACGACGTCGATTCGCGCATCGCTGCGCAACGTCGAGGGCACCCTGCTCATCGCCGTCGCCCTCGTGATCATGGTGGTGTTTCTCTTTCTGCGCCGCTGGCGCGCGGCCTTGATTCCGGCGGTGGCCGTGCCGGTGTCGCTCATCGGAACGTTCGGCGTGATGTACCTGTTTGGTTACAGCCTGGACAACCTTTCGCTCATGGCGCTGACGATCGCGACGGGCTTTGTCGTGGACGACGCAGTTGTCGTTCTGGAAAATATTTCCCGCCACATCGAAGCGGGAATGAAACCGGTGGAAGCCGCTCTGCAAGGAGCTCGCGAGGTCGGTTTCACCGTCGTCTCCATGAGCATTTCGCTCGTCGCGGTCTTCGTGCCGATTCTCCTCATGGGCGGAATCATCGGCCGACTTTTTCGCGAGTTCGCCGTCACGCTTTCGGCCGCGATCATCGTGTCGCTCGTCATCTCGCTCACGACCACGCCGATGATGTGCGCACGCGCTCTCCGACCCGAAAGCGAAGAGCACCCAGGTCGACTGTCGCGCTTCATCGAGCGGTGTTTTGAACGCCTGGCCGCCGCTTACGACCACACGCTGCAATGGGCTCTCGCCCATCGGCGATTGATGCTGCTGTCGCTCCTCGCGACGGTCGCGCTCAACATTTATCTCTATCTCATCGTGCCGAAAGGCTTCATGCCGCAGCAGGACAACGGGCGCATCACCGGAAATCTCGTCGGCGATCAGAGCATTTCCTTTCAAGCGATGCAGGCGAAGCTCTCCGATTTCGTCGCGATCGTGAGGGCCGACTCGGCGGTTGATCACGTCGTGGCGTTCACCGGCGGCGGACAGCGGAACAGTGCGTTTTTCTTCATCATGCTGAAACCGCTGGCTCAGCGAAACGCGACCGCGGACCAGGTCATCGCTCGTCTTCGTCGCGCGACGGCGCGGGTGCCCGGCGCCGCGCTCTACCTGCAGGCCGCGCAGGACGTGCGCGTCGGCGGGCGCAGCGCTAACGCCCAGTACCAATACACGTTGAGTTCGGATTCGCTCGCGGATCTGCGCAACTGGGAGCCGCGAATCCGGCAGGCCTTGAGCGCGCTGCCCGAACTCGCCGACGTCAGCACGGACCAGCAGGACCGCGGCTTGCAGACTTCACTCGTGATCAATCGCGACACCGCCACACAGCTCGGCGTGAACATGGCTCAACTCGATTCCACGCTCAACGATCTCTTCGGTCAGCGTCAGGTCTCCACCATCTACAATCCACTGAATCAGTATCACGTCGTGATGGAGGCCGCGCCGGCCTACTGGCAGGACCCGGCGGAATTGAAAAACATCTACGTGGCTTCGAACACAGGCGCGATGATTCCACTCAGCGCCATCGCGCATTGGAACTCGACGCACACCTCACTCGCCGTGGCCCACCAAGGTCAGTTTGTCGCCACGACCGTCTCCTTCAACCTGGCGCTCGGAGCGTCGCTTTCCGCGGCCACGCGCTCGGTCGAGGACGCGCTGCGGCGTATTGGCGTTCCCACTACAATTCACGGCAGCTTCCAGGGCACGGCGCAGGCGTTTCAATCCTCGCTCGCCAACCAACCCATGTTGATCGCGGCAGCGCTCGTCGCGGTTTATCTCGTCCTCGGCATTCTCTACGAAAGCCTGATTCATCCGCTCACGATCATCTCGACGCTTCCGTCAGCCGGCGGCGGAGCGATTCTCGCGCTGCTGCTCACGAACACCGATTTCACGATCATCGCATTGATCGGCGTGATTCTCCTCATCGGCATCGTGAAGAAGAACGCGATTCTGATGATCGATTTTGCGATCGACGAACAACGGCGGACCGGCGCGTCGCCCGAGCAAGCGGTTTACCGCGCCAGCATGCTCCGTTTCCGCCCGATTCTGATGACGACGATGGCCGCGCTGCTCGGCGCCGTGCCTCTCGCGATCGGCCACGGTGACGGTGCCGAACTGCGTCGCCCTCTCGGCATCGCCATCGTCGGCGGGTTGATCGTCAGTCAGGTCCTGACCCTTTTCACGACGCCCGTGGTTTATCTCTACATGGAGCAACTGCGCGCGGTCGTTCTTCGCCTCCGTCAACGTCTTCACAACCGACGCACGTCCGGCCAAGCCGCAGGCGTCCCCGCTCTATGAAAGCAGCCACTCTCGCACTGATCTGCGCCGCGACCTCCAGCCTGCTTCTCGCCGGCTGCGCCCTCGGCCCGAACTACCAGCGCCCCGCGGTCGATGCGCCCGCGTTCAAGGTCACGGGTGATTGGAAGCCAGCGGGCCCGAGCGACCATCTCCCCCGGGGAAAATGGTGGCGGAGTTTCGGAGATCCGACACTGAACGAGTTGGAGGAACGTCTCGACGTATCCAGCAACTCGATACGCGTGGCCGAAGCGCAATATCGGCAGGCGCAGGCCGAGGCGGTGATCGCGCGCTCGCCGCTGTTTCCGACGCTCGACGTCGACGCTTCGGCGCAGCGGCAGAAAACCACCGCACGTTCCGGCCTGCCCGCCCAAGTCGGCAACAGCTTTGATCTCGGGCTCAGCTCGAGTTGGGAACTCGACTTGTGGGGCGCGCTGCGCCGAGGAGCGGAAGCGGGAACAGCCAGCGCGCAGTCCAGCGCCGCCGATCTGGAGTCGGTTCGCCTGAGCCTCCACGCCACCCTGGCCCAGAGTTATTATTCGCTTCGCATTACCGACACGCAGCAGCGCCTCTATGATCGCACCGTCGAAGACTACAAGCGGTTCCTCGAAATGACTCGCAATCGCTACAACCAGGGCATCGACACACGCGCAGACGTGGCGGCAGCGGAGTCGCAATTGAAAGCGGCGCAAGCTCAGGCCGTGGACCTCAGGTTGCAGCGAGACCAGTTGGAGCATTCGATCGCGATCCTGCTGGGAGTGCCGCCGGCCACGTTCACGCTTGCGCCTGCGGAGGTTCCTCTCCCCGTGCCTGCCACACCGGCGCTGATTGCGTCGGAGCAATTGGAACGGCGACCCGACATCGCGGCCGCTGAGCGGCGCTTGGCCGCTGCGTCCGCCAACATCGGCGTGGCCACCGCCGGCTATTTTCCAGTGCTGTCGTTGTCCGCCTCAGCCGGATACGAAGGGCGTCATTTCTCGAATCTGATCTCCGCCTCGGATGAAGTGTGGGCCCTCGGCGCGTCCCTCGTCGCGCCGCTCTTCAACGCCGGAAAAACCCACGCACAGGTGAGCGAAGCGCGCGCCGCCTACGATCAAAGCCTGGCCACGTATCGCCAGACGGTGTTGTCCGCATTTCAAGAAGTGGAGGATAACCTCGCCGCCGCCAGCTTGTTGGCCGAGGAAGCAAAATTGCAGGACGACGCCGTCGCCGCCGCTCGCCAAAACACCACGATCACGCTCAACCAATACAAGGCCGGCACGGTGAGTTACCTGAACGTCGTGAATGCCCAAGCCGCCCAACTCGCCGCAGAGCGCACTGCGGCACAACTTCTCGGCCGCCGCTTGAACGCCAGCGTCACTTTGCTCAAAGCCGCCGGAGGCGATTGGCACGCGGAGTCATGATCAAGGCGGACGCTGGCTCAGGAAAACTGAGTCGCGCCTCGTGGAGCACGGTGTCCTGTACGCAGGTCGGCGAGCCTCGGGTACGACGCAAACGCGTGACTCATTTCACACGTTAACAGCGAAATTGATTCCGACGCTTCGCGCTCGGGAAACAATCGCCAGGAACGTCCGATTAAAAATTATAGCATATAAAATGAAACTGTAGCCGCGAAAGGCACAGCGAAGCAAAGTCTCAGGGTTTCAATCACGACTATTTTTAGCCGCAAAGAGGCTCAAGATACACAAAGACGATTTTTGTTATGCCGACGCGGCTTAGACATTCGTCGCTCGGGAGCGGTCTGGTATTTTGGTTTGGAGCTACAAACCAATACCCCAACCGCATTGTGGAGGAGCCATTGCGAGTGACTTCGCAAACCTGAAATCCTCTTTGCTCATTTTGCGCCTCTTTGCGGCTATGGTTTTTTTGAAACCGCTCTAGAAGTTAAACCAAGTCGCAGGCATCAGCCGGCATCCAGTGCTGGTCCTTGCCTTCCCATTTCACGTTGCAGCCGATCGGATTGGTTTTCGGAACGCGGACGGGACGCCCAGCCAAGTGGTCTTCGAGCGCGTTGGCCAGATCGTTGATCGTGATCTTCGAAGCGTCGCGCGGTTGATCGACGCCGCGGCCGGTGTAGACCAGCCGGCGCTCCTGATCGAAGACGAAGAAATGAGGGGTGCGCAACGCACCGTACGCCCGCGCGATGTCCTGGCTCGCGTCGTGCAGATATACCCACGGGAATTTGTGCTCCGCCATTCGCTCCACCATGACCGGAAAAGAGTCAGTCGCGTTGGTGTTGACGCTATTGGAGTTGATGCCCACGAAGCGCACGCCTTGGGAACGAAACCGCAGCGCAGTCTGCCGCGTGACCTCGTCCGAACCCGTCACGTACGGGCAATGATTGCAGGTGAAGAAAACGACGAGAACGCGAGCATCGGCAAAGTCGCGCAACGAGTAAACGCGCCCATCCGTGGCAGGTAACTTGAAGTCCGGCGCCGCAGCGCCCAGTTCGAGCGTGAAGGTATTTTTGGCAGAAGACATGGCGCACGGTAATCAGGATTTGTGAACCGGTCGAGCCCGACCATCGCCCGCAAAGGTACCTGACCCCGCTCCCTGTTTTCGCGAGTGACGTCGCAACCCTAAATCCTCTTTGCGCCAAGTGCGCTGGTCTCCCGCAAATCGCACAATCCCGCGGTGATTTATGGTGCGAATGCATGAACGGCCTCAGTGGGTAGGGCGAAGCCTCCAGGCGAGCCGCAATCGTCGTCTAACTTGTCGGATGAGCCACGCCCAACGCGGCTCGCGAGGGACCGTGTCTGATGTCGCCTTCGGCTCGGTACGCCCTACCCACTGGGCCCATTCGTACAGACATTCATCATTCTACATTCTCACTTCTTCCTTAGCGAAGCGTAGGGCGGCTCGCCCTGAGGTCTCGCCCTACCCACTGAGGCTGGCCATGCCTTCGTTCATCATCCTACATTCTTACTTCTTCCTTAGCGCGACCGTGCGCTGGAACGAATCCCTTCTTTTGATTGCGGCTTTATCGCACTATCTCTTTCCCCGCCTTTGCTTCACTCCTTCACGAACAGTTACCCTGCCATCCGCCATTATGAAACCCCTCCTGCCCCGACTCCCCTTCCTCCTTTGCTTTGCTGCGCTGCTGTCCTGCGTTCGACTATCGGCCGCGAATTCCACGACGGACCACGAGTGGCACTCACTGTTCAACGGCAAGAATCTGGACGGCTGGACCGTGAAGATTGCCGGACATCCGCTGGGCGAAAACTACGCCGACACCTTCCGCGTCGAGGACGGCATTATCAAGGTTCACTACGACAAATACGACAAGTTCGCGATGCAGTTTGGCCACCTGTATTCAAATATTCCCTACTCACACTATATACTCCGACTGGAATATCGTTTCGATGGAAAGGTGCTTCCCGACGCGCCGGAATGGTGCAACTCCAACAGCGGAGTGATGATTCACTCGCAGTCGCCGCTCAGCATGTCGCTCGAGCAGCAATTTCCTGTCAGCCTCGAATGCCAGTTCCTCGCCGACGTCGGTCCCGGCGAACGCCAGACCGCCAGCGTGTGCACGCCCGGCACCAACATCGAGATCGGCGGCAAACTCATCACTCAGCATATCGTGCGATCCACCGCCCCCGTTTTCCCCGTGCCGGAGTGGGTGCGAATCGAAGTGGAGGTGCACGGCAGCCGGGAAGTTATTTACCGGGTAAACGGCCGCGAAGTCCTGCGTTATCAGAAGCCACAGCTCGATCCGAACGAAACGGATCCACAGCGCGCCGAAGCCGTCCGCCGCCTGATGGCCGCCGGCGCCCCAAAGCTCCTCGACTACGGCCACATCGCATTACAAGCCGAAGGCCACCCCGTCTGGTTCCGTAACATCGAGATCCGCACGCTGGACGAGTAGATCAGGTCACTTTTTCTTGGCCGCAAAGAGGCACAGCGCGGCGGAGCCGCAACCAAAAACGCAGGTGTTTTGGCAGGTGTTTTTTTCGGTTCCAAAAGTGCGTTGTTAATGAGCGGCCGCGTTTCCAAACGCGGTCGCGGGGTATTTGGAGCGCAGGCGTCTCGCCTGCATTCGGCGACTATGCAGGCGGGAGGACGCCTGCGCTCCACGAACCGGCGCATCCGCGTACGGAAATGCGGCCGCGGCATCCATTCGCACCAGAAAAATCCTCGCGGAATTGCGCTGTTCAGCACGACAGCAGTTCAAAAAATTTCGCACCGAGGATTTGTTTTAGGCCGCTCACCTGCATCGGGCGCGGCCCAGATTGCGCCAAAGCGAATAGGTTACTTCACCGACGGATCTTCAGGGAGCCCCAGTTTTTGATACAGCGCGCGTCGGCCAGCCTTGTCTTCCTCGATGATCCGATGCGCGTAGTCCGCGACTTTTAATGCGACATCGCGCGGCACCACCACCACGCCCTCGCCATCGGCGACGATTACATCGCCCGGATTAACCAAAACGCCACCGACGACCACCGGCCGATTGACTGATTCGACTTCGTTGCGCCAGGGCCGGATGCCGCGACCGGCTTTGCGAAGATAAAGTGGCATGCGCTCCGTCGCGACCTCGTCCGTATCGCGCGCGGTCGCGTCAGTCACGACGCCGACGGCTCCTTTCAATTTCCAAGACATGATGTTGTTGGACCCGATCGAGCCGACATCGGCGTTGGGCGCTTCGTCGATGACCACAGCCGTGCCCGGGCGGATCAATTCGCCGAACGGCTCGAAGGAAAGTTCGTTGTACCATTTCCCCTCGAGCTTGCGGAACTCCTCGTAGGAGAGACCCGCCGGCGGCGCGGGACGCTGCGTGGGGACATAGCGAACAGTGACCGCGATGCCGATGAACCGGTGAGCGTAGTCCTTCGTGTCCTTCCACACCGGATGAATTTCCGGATCCATCAGTCCCACATTCTTCAGCCCGACGAAGTCCATGCCATCGGTGACGTCAGCGACGCGCAGCCCAGTGAACGCTTTTAAAATTTGTTGATCCTCCTCCTGAGTGAAGACGCGTGTGGCCATGAAGTTTTTGCCGGCCCGGTATTCAGCGGCGGTGCTGGAGTCGGCAGCGCGCACGGAAGCAACGACCGCCAGCGCGGCCGCGAGGAAAAGGAAGCGGGGTGAGTTCATGGAGCATCAGTGAGATAAACAAACGTGGATAAACAAGTCTCCGCTCTGGCAGTCATTTGATCAGCGCGCTCAGCGCGTTGGAGCGCGAGCGCAAAGATCAATGCTCGGCCTCGATACCATCGGCGCTTTCCATTTGTCTCTGCCGCTGACGCGGACAAAGGAACAGCAGCATGCGCCCCCTCATGCTGTTTTTGTTTTTCGCAGCCGCAATCGCTTCGATGGCAGCAGCAGCAGCGCGGCCGCGGCTGCTGGTGTTGACGGACATCGGAGGCGATCCCGACGACCAGCAATCTCTGGTGCGGCTGATGGTTTACTCGAACGAGTTTGAAATCGAAGGATTCGTCGCGAGCGCCGCGGGAATTCCGGGACAGTTGAAAAACGCGGTGACCAGACCCGACCTCATCCGCGAGATCGTGTCGGCCTACGCGAAGGTCGTGCCCAATTTGGCGCGCCATGCCGCAGGCTGGCCGGCGGCCGACGATTTGCTGCAACGCATCAAAAGCGGAAATCCCCAGCGTGGCCGCAAGTTCATCGGCGACGGGCACGACACGGAGGGCTCGCGCTGGATCATCCGACAGATCGACGACGACACCAAGGAACAGCCGCTCAACATCGCGATTTGGGGCGGACAGACCGATCTGGCTCAGGCCCTCTGGCGCGTGAAACACGATCGCGGCGCCGGAGGTCTTGCGCAGTTCGTCCGGCGATTTCGGGTTTATGATATCGCCGACCAGGACGGCATCGCGGCGTGGATGCGAACCGAGTTTCCCGGCATGTGGTATATCCTCAGCAAGGCGCCCGACGAAGCGGATCGGAGCTTCGCGGCATTTCGGGGCATGTATCTTGGCGGTGACGAATCGCTCACCAGTCGCGAGTGGATCGAACAGCACGTCCGGAGCAAAGGTCCGCTTGGCGCGTTGTATCCGACGAAGACCTGGACCGCGCCAAACCCGCATAATTGTTTGAAGGAAGGCGACACGCCGTCGTGGTTTTTCTTCCTCCCACGCGGAGGCAACGA
Organism: Opitutaceae bacterium; assembly: GCA_035765635.1. Taxonomy (GTDB): domain Bacteria; phylum Verrucomicrobiota; class Verrucomicrobiia; order Opitutales; family Opitutaceae; genus EW11. Next base: position 157,086 of record DASTWZ010000044.1, on the reverse strand, counting down.
TCCCGCCGATCCCTCGCATCCCGGCTGGGGCGGACAATTTCAAAAATCCTCCGACGGCTGGTACCGCGATCTGTCCACCGAACACTCCGACCCGCGCGAGACCGTGAGCCGCTGGCGCCCCGATTTCCAAGCCGACTTCGCCCAACGAATGTCCTGGTGCGTCGAAGAGTAGCGCAGCGGCGGAAACGTGGAAGCAACTGACCCGCGCCCCCCGCTTCGAAAATTCCTGAAGGTAAAAAGTAAAGCATGACCCCTTGCGCCGCCCCGGGATACGATGAGGGGGACCGGACAAGAGCGATGACGCTATTTGTTCAACCGCCCGAACGACGTCGTTCCTGCCAGTAGTCAGGGTTGCGCCGTAGATGCTTCACAGCCCAAATTACAACGATTTCGTTCGGTTCGATGGAATAGTAAATACCATACGGGAACCGTTTGACGAGGTAGCGACGAACATCGTCCTCCACCACGCGGCACGCGCGCGGGCTCGCGAGAATCGATGCAACGCCCGCCTCCACTTCATCGACGAAAGCGTCACCCAAACCCGGAACCTTCCGATTATAGTATTGGCCCGCGGCGATGTATTCCTCCAACGCTGCATCGGCGAAACCGTACCTCACTTGCGCAGTGCGAAGCGGGTTTGACGCAAAGCTTCTTCGCCGTCGATCAGCTTGGCTTGGTCTACACGGACGGCATTGCGGCGCAGGCGGATTTCGGCCAGGTGCGCTTTTTCGATGGCGGCGTCCGTTTCACCGGACAGGCTTTCAAGCAGCGTTTCGACCAGGAAAGCACGTCCATCGCTCGGAAGTTGTAGTGCATCAGCAGTGACCTTTTCGACCGTGGTAGCCATGCGGAAAGGATGTTTTTCAACCATAGGAATGCAAGATCGCGATACCTTCGTCGCGTGAAACGGCCGTCGAGTCTGTCCGCGCCTTGTCGCAAGAGCAATAGATAGGTTAGCCGGCGAGGACGCCAGCGCTTGCTCCCAGAGCCTCTGCGCCTTGGAAGGCGCGCTCGGCGGCCGTGCGTTGGGTATCCAATGAGTGCTGGGATTAGCTGAGCATTAGGTATTCGCCGACTGTCGGGGATCAGCCGAGCGTCGGCGTCTCGCCGATGTCGGCACTGGGAGCGCTGTACCTCCTCGCCGGCATTCTATGTCCATCCCGCCCAAACGTCAGTCCCACACCCATCACAAACGTCGCTGTTTGGACACGCATGCACCAGAGTTCGAAGCTATTTTGGACAGGCATGTCCGATGATGCTTCATCCCCTTTAGCCGCGTGGCCCATACATTTTTATAAAACGATCCACGTCCGCCAGGTCCACAGCGCGCTCTTTCACCTGGTCTAGCGGCCAATCCCACCATCGGATCGAAAGCAAAGCTTCGCTTTGTTCCTCGCTGAACCGCCGACGAATGAGCCTAGCGGGATTCCCGCCGAAAATTGTATAAGGAGGAACGTCCTTTACCACGACAGCGCCAGCAGCAACCACAGCGCCGTCGCCAATCGTAACGCTCGCCGATAATTTGCTGTATACTGTTCTGCTAGTACTCGTCCCCAGAACTATCGTGCCGACCGGCCGCGACGGAAGGGGTCATGCTTTACTTCTTACTTGAGCGGTATGCCGCTGGCCAACGCGGTGCGCCATTCCACCACAAAACCGCAACGGAAATAGTGCTTCACGCAATCATCGTCCATGACTTGCCCGCGGCCGCTTCCGCTTTTTCTTCCGTGTGTTGAGTTAAGCTCGAGAATCTTGCCGAAGTTCATTGCGGCAAAAGGTAAAAGGTAAAGCATGACCCCGCTTTCAACATGAACCTCGACCGGCGCCAATTCCTTTTCACCCTGGGCGCCGCCACCGTGACGTTGCGCACTGCCCTCCGCGCCGCAGAACCCGCGCCCGCACACCCAGGACTCGATATTCCCTGGCATCAACATCTCCGCCGGGTCGGTCAGGTAAATTTCAACGAGCGCGATCCCGTCGAACTCGACGTCGCGGCTTGGGCGGACACCTGGGCGGACCTACGAGTCGACGCCGTGCTGGTGAGCGTCACCGGCATCATCGCGTTTTATCCAACCGCGGTGCCGTTTCATCGCCGCTCACGCTTTCTGGGCGAGCGGGACCTTTTTGCCGAATGCTGCGCGGCCGGGAAGCATCGGGGAATCCGTGTGATCGCGCGACTCAGCCCCGACCTGCAATGGAAAGAGGCCCTCGACGCGCACCCGGAATGGTTTCGGCATGATGCGGAGGGTCGGCCTACACCGCATACGCCGGTCCCCGGTCTGTTCAACACCTGTCCGTTCTCCACTTATTATTCGGAGCAAATTCCGGCGATCATGCGCGAAATCAACGCGCGCTACGACGTGGACGGGCTCTTCACCAACGCGTGGCCGATTCTTGCAGATCCGCCGGAATGCCATTGTCCCGCCTGCCAAAACGCGCCCAAAGCAGGAACACCCGCGTTTCAGGAGCGCCACTTGCGTCGAACCCTCGAGCTCTGGCGACTCTACAGCGCCATCGCGCGAGAGAAACATCCAGACAACGTCTTCTACGGCAACCTCGGCTGGGGCGTTGGCGCACAAACCAACCTCAAGGAACTCGCCTCGGAATGCGTATGGTTCAACTGCGACAACCAAGGGCGCGAGGGCGAGGCAAGCCCCGCTTGGCTTTGCACTCAACAGGGACGCGTCGCGCGCGCCGTCATGCAGGGCCGCACGATCACCAGCGTCATCGGCTCCTATGCGACGGGCAAAATCCGCTGGCGCAACACCGCGAAGAATGAGCCCGAGGCCACTCTCTGGATGGCGCAAACCACGGCCAGCGGCATGCGCATCTGGTATCATTGGCTGGGCGGGCAGACCGGTCTCGGCGAAGACCATCGCTGGATCAAAGCCGGCCGCGACTTCCTCCAATGGCAGGCCCGCCATGACGAACATTTCACCTATCGCCGGTCTCTCGCCAACGTCGGCGTCGTCTGGTCCCAGCGCTCTAACGCCCATTATGCGCCACCGGGCGCCTCGACGGAACAACGTCATGGGTACCCCGAATTCGTTCTGTCCTTGTACGCGCTGTTGCTGGAAGGCCGCTTCTTTTTCGACTTCGTGCACGAAGACGATTTGGGGCCCGAGCGGCTGCGACAATACGATGTCCTGCTCCTGCCAAACGTAGCCACACTCAGCGATGCGCAGGTGGCGCAACTGCGCGCCTATGCCGCCGCCGGAGGTTCGCTCGTCGCGACATTCGAGACGGGGCTCTATGATGAAAACGGAACCGCCCGCGCCGACTTCGCACTGGGCGATGTTTTCGGCGTCTCGCGGCTTAGCGAGATTCAAGGCCCAGTCGCCAACTACGGGTGGTATGCGCGTATCGAACAACGTCACGAGATCCTCCGTGGGTTCGAGCAGACCAACTGGCTGCCCGGTGGCCAATACGCGGTGCCGGTCCGCGCGATCGACGCATCGGTCCCTCTCACCGTGGTGCGCGCAAATTCCGGCTACCCGCCGGAAATGGCTTATTCCCCGGAATCACACACCGACCAACCAGCGCTGGTTCTGCGCGAGGCAGGGAACAGCCGGCGCGCTTACTTTGCCGGTGACTGCGAGCGCTCCGCCTGGCGCTCGGGAAACACCGACCTTGCCCAAGTGTTTTTATCCGCGATTCGCTGGGCTCTGCGAGATCGCGCCGCGGTCGCTGTTCGGGGCGACGGATTTATCGAAGCTTTCGCGTGGGAAACCGATCCGGGTTACGCCGTGCACCTGCTGAACTATAACAATCCGCATCTCCACCGCGGCTGGATTCGCAAACAATATCCGATCGGCGCACAGAAGATATCGCTGGCGCTGCCCGCCGGACGTCGCGTGGCCCGCGCGCAGCTTTTGCGGGCGGAAACGAACCTCCCTTTTGCGCAGAACGGCGACATCGTGGAATTCACCGTGCCCGGCGTGGTCGACTATGAAGTCGCGGCGCTCATCCTCGCCTGACGCTCCAAGCACCCTCCCGAATTGTCTATTAGGCTCCGCTTGCCACGATCGCGAGCATGCGCTTCTCGCTCACCTTCCTCGCGACGACCTTCGCTGCTTTGTTTATGACGGCAATTTTGCGCGCCGCGCCTCTCCAGACCGATGCGCTGGAACTTCGCGTGATGACTTTCAACTTACGCTTCGCGAGCAACACGCCGCCCAATGCCTGGCCAGATCGGCGACCCGTGATGAAACACGCGATCGAGCAGGCCGCGCCTGACGTGTTTGGAACACAAGAAGGACTGTACTCGCAATTACGCGACATGGCCGCGGACCTGCCGGCTTACGAGTGGATCGGACTTGGTCGAGCTGGAGGCAGCCACGACGAATTTGCCGCGATCTTCTTCAAGCGCGATCGCTTTGAGCCGCTCGAATACGATCACTTCTGGCTTTCCGACACGCCGAACGTGGTGGGCTCGATCACCTGGGGCCCACGTTTCCGGCGCATGGTGACATGGGTTCGCTTGCAGGACCGAAAGACGCGACGGGTTTTCATGATCTGGAACACTCACTTCGATCACGAAGTTGAAACAGCCCGCCAAAAATCCGCGGAACTAATTTGCTCCCGAATCCAAGCCGCGGGCTCTGGCGCGCCCGTGATCCTCGTGGGCGACTTCAATTGTCCCGCGGGCACGAGCCGTGCGTTTCAAATTCTCACCCAAAACACCGGCTTCAATGACGCGTGGCAAACCGCCGAGCAAAGGGTCGGCGGCGATCTCAACACCTTTCATGACTACAAGGAACCGCTGCACCATGGAGAACGGATCGATTGGATCCTGGTGCCAAACGGCACCGCCGTGAAACGAGCCGAGATCTTCACCTTTCACGAGGGAACGCAGTACCCGAGTGATCACTTCCCCGTCTTTTGCGACATCCGTCTGCCTTGATCAGTTCGGCGGGATCACCAGAAGGGGTCGCGTCGCAGCATGCAGCAAGTGGGGTGTAGTTTTCGAGAGCTCCAGATTTGCCAAGTATTTTGCTGCGTGCTGCGACGTGACCCCTTTATGCCTCTCGCCCGTTGAGGAGGGAGCTCATGATCGGTGAATGAAATCAGGCGAGAGCGAGCGGCTTTTCGCGGTAGCGGATCGTCGCGATCGCCCCAAGCGCGACGAACAGCACCAGCGCCGCCAACTGGGTGATTTTGAACGGCGGCTCCGTCTGCGTGGGGGCCAGCGCGCGCAGAGCGGGAATTTTCAGGAAGGCCTGCACGACGGCGACGAAGACATTGAGATAGAGGGCGAGCACCGCCGCGATCACGTAGACCTTGCGCCATACACCCTGCAGGCGACGGGCGGACCGCGCGTAAATCGCCAGCGCCAGCACCAGCAGCGAGATGCCGCCGACGATGTGCGAAGGCAGGATGTGGTCGGCGGGAAAAAGATAGCCGCTCAGACTGGTGAACACCGTCGCGCCGAGAAAGATCGTCGTCCACCGATCGAGCTGCTGACCGATGATCAATCCGCGCAACACGACCAAGCCAGCCACGATGCCGACGAGACTGATGACGACATGAACGAACGTAAGTACGGAGAGGAGCATGGCGGGAACTTGGGTTGGAGACCTCAAGCTTTGATGAAGGCCAGCAGATCAGCGCTCACCTGTTCCTTGTGCGTGGTGCACAGGCCATGCGGTGCGCCGGGATAAACCTTGAGCGTCGCGTGTTTCACGAGCTTGGCCGCGAGCAGCGCTGAGTCGGCGATCGGCACGATCTGATCGTCGTCGCCATGCAGGATCAACGTCGGCACCTCGATCTTCTTGAGATCCTCCGTCAGATCCGTTTCGGAAAACGCCTTGATGCAGAAATACGCGGCGGGAAAACCGGCCGTCATGCCCTGCAACCAGAACGCCTCCCGCACGCCTTCCGAGACCTTGGCGCCCGGGCGATTGTAGCCGTAGAACGGGATCGTGAGGTCCTTGAAGAACTGCGAGCGATCCGCCAGCACGCCGGCGCGGATGTTATCGAACGCAGCCAGCGGAGTGCCGCCCGGATTCGCCGCAGTCTGCAGCATGAGCGGCGGGATCGCGCCGATCAGCACGGCCTTGGCGATGCGCTTGTTTCCGTGCCGCCCAATGTAACGCACGACCTCGCCGCCGCCGGTCGAATGCCCGACGTGGACCGCGTCTTTCAGGTCGAGCTGTTCGACCAGCGCGGCAAGATCGTCCGCATAGGTGTCCATGTCGTTGCCGTGCCAAGGCTGACTCGAGCGTCCGTGCCCGCGACGGTCGTGTGCGATGCAACGGAAACCGCGCGCCGCAAGATAGAACATCTGGTCTTCGAAAGCGTCCGCGCTCAGCGGCCATCCGTGGCTGAAGACGACGGGTTGTCCCGTGCCCCAGTCTTTGTAGTGAATCTGCGTACCGTCCTTAGTCGTGATGGTGGTGCTCATAAGAAAGTGAATGTGGCGGTTCAGAACCGGCAGGCCGCCCGCGCCGACCCGCTCCACCCAATCGCAAATGCGAACGCGCGGATCAGCGAAAAGCAGACACCGGGCCAAGAGGTCGCCATCGGGACACGCAGTCTTTCGGGCTCGACGGGCCGGCGGGTGGCACCAGGGTCGTTCAACGCGCCGCGGTGCGTGGATCCTTGGCGGGGTCGACGTAGAGGGTGCCCGAGGGTCCGAAGCCGGTGATTTCGAGCACGACCGGGTCGTCGCGCGTCTCGGCGAAATGCACGCGGTGAGGTGGCTCGGTGTAGACGCTGCCGACTGGGAGCGACTTGACCGCCGCGGGATCGAACGTGTCGCCGTAGCCGAAATACCATGTGCCCGACAAAACCGAGGCCACGCGATCGTCCGGATGATCGTGCGCGGCGATCCGCGTGTGCGCCGGGATACGCAGAACGATGGTATAGAGACCGGGTTCGTTGGGGTTCCCCTTGAGCACCACCGTCTCGATACCGGACTTGCCGGACGTACCCGTCCCGGCGGAAATCGCGCCGACCTGGCGGATCTCCTCCAACGTCAACCGCCGGTCAGCGGTTGTCGCCTCTGGTTCCCGGAGAAAACCACTGACGAGCGCCACCGTGAACGCGGGATTCTCATCCATCACCCAGTGGCCGGAATCCGGGATGACCGCTTCGCGCACATCGACCGCGGCTGCGCGCATCACCACCGCCATCATCGGGCCGAAGGATTTTTCACCGCCCGCCGCGAGCACCGGCATGGTCAGCTTGCTGCGCACGAATCCCTGGTTGTCCTGAGCGTCCTGCGCGAAGGCGTGAAACTGCGCGAATCCCGAACGCATTCCGCCCGGCAGAGCATAGAGCGCCGCATAGTGAGCGCGCGTCGCCTCATCGATGCGGTCGGGATGCGCAGCGAATTCGTTCCAGAACCGGTCCAGGTAGATGCGCTCACGGCCCTGCACCAGGCGTTCGGCATCGGGACCGCCAAAGTTGAAATGCCACAGGAGCGGCGTCTTGAGGATCTCCTCCCACGGTCCGATTCCGGGCACCGGCGCGTCCATCATGACGAGGCGATCCACCTTGTCCGGATAAGTCGCGGCGTAGGCGTAGGCGACCATGTTGCCAATGTCATGGGCAACGACCGCCGCGTGATCTCGTCCAAGCGCGATGACCACGGCCCGGATATCTCCGGCCTGATGCTTTTTGTCGTAGCCACTGGCCGGATGAGACGACTTTCCCATGCCTCGAAGGTCGGGGATGATCACGAAGTGATCTTTGGCGAGCTCGGCCGCCATGGCGCCCCACATATCGCCGGTGTCCGCATAGCCGTGCAACAGCACGACAGCCGGCCCGGCGCCTCCGGAACGCACGAAAATTTGCGCGTCGTCCGCAACGGCGACCATCCGGGTCTGAAAGCCTGCGGGCAGCGGGACGATGTCGGCCTTCGCGGCGGCGGCCAGACCGAGAGTGAAGACGGCGAATACACGGCGAAGGACGCCGAAAAACGGAAGCGTAACAGGTGGGTTCATAAGAGAAGGATTTTCGATGCCAACGGAACGGGTGGAGTCGGACGAAACGGCGGTCGTGGCAGAACCGGCGCGCCAAGGCGTGGCGATCCGTCGGCCGGCATCAGCGGAATGCCCGTCAATCGAGGACAGTGAGTCACAAATCACGCCGTGACGCTGCCCCTCGAGCGCTTCATGCGAAGCGAACAATAGGAGGGCTTTTTTCTCCTACCAAAGACGGACAACATTTTGTGGGCTGCGCGTCTCCCTCGCATCACCTCTGAAGGTAGGGCGAGACCTCCGGGCGAGCCGCCAAACCGTGGCTCATCTTACAGGTTAGAATGCAATAACGGCTCGCCGCCCCGCCCCTACCCGCAGAATCCAGTCCTGCAGAAATTCATTCTACATTCTAACTTCTTCATTCATCTTTGGCGGCAGCGTAAGGTCTAGCGATGCAGCAACCCAGTCCGGTTCGCCACCGCGATAGCTTCGGTGCGGCTCAGGACGTTGAGCTTGGCGAAAAGCGCGCGCACGTGGCTCTTGACCGTGACCTCCGCGATCGACAACAACGCGGCCACCGCCTTGTTCGATTTGCCCTCCGACAAAAGGCGAAGCACCTCGAGTTCACGTGAGGTCAACGGCACGACGGGCTGCCGGCTGGCGAGCTTCGCCGCCACCTCGGGCGGCAAAAAATATTTCCCGGCGTGGACCTCGCGAATGCAGTGAAACAACTCATCTCGCCGCACATCCTTGAGAAGGTAAGACTTGGCCCCGGCACGCAACGCGCGATAGATATCCTCATCGCCGTCGAACGTAGTGAGAACGATAATACGCGCCTCCGGATTGGTCGCGCGAATCTCACTGATCGCGCTGACGCCGTTGAGCTGCGGCATTTGCAGATCCATCAGCGTGATGTCCGGACGATGTTCGTGCCAAAGCTCAACCGCCTGCCTCCCCGTGGCAGCCTGCGCCACCACATGCAGCCCGGGCTCCTGATCGAGGATCACCGAAAGGCCGTCGCGCACCACGGTGTGATCATCGGCGAGCAGGATCCGAATCGCCGGAATTTTTTGGGGCAACTTGCTCGCCGGCAGCGAGGCCGCACCGGAACTCGACGGCGCCGACGGATCGGTTGATTTCAAAAACCTTGGTTTAGGTCGTTGCATCGAGTTGGCCCGGTTTCTCATCTGTCGTTGCGCCCAACGTGACCAAAATCTCCACGCCCGCGCCCGGCTCGGAGCGGAGCTTAAACTGCCCGCCGATTTGCGTCACCCGTTCCTTCATCCCGATCAATCCGAAACCGTCGGTTTCGTTTCCCATTTCAAAGCCCCGGCCGTCGTCCACCAGCCGCAGTTGGATTTCGGGAAAACGGAAACCCAGGACCGCGTGAAATGTTCGAGCCCGCGCGTGTTTGATTGTGTTGGTCAGTGACTCCTGGGTGATCCGCAACAGCGTATCTTCCCACGCCGCTGGCATGGGGCGCGGTTGTCCTTCGATTCGGAAATCCGCGCTCAGATTTGTCCCTGTCGCCATCCGTTTCAGCAGACCGTGCAAAGCCGTGAACAAAGTTCCGTCGCAGAGCGATTCCGGACGGAGCGCCCGAATCGATCGCCGCGCTTCGCCCAATCCCGATCGCGCCAGATCGCTGGCCTGCCGCATGCGTTCGGCGACCATCGCAAAATCGTTTTGCGCAGCGGCGCCTGCAGCGGCCTCGAGTTGCACGATTACCCCGGTGAATCCTTGAGCGAGCGTGTCATGGATGTCGCGCGCCAGACGATTGCGCTCCGCGTTCACTGCGGATTCGCGACTCTCGGCGGAGAGCCTGGCCAACTCCATGGCGAGCATCGCCTGATTGGCCAGCGTCTGCGCCAGTTCGATTTCCTCCGATCGGAACGTCTGCTTGCGGGCAAAGCGAAGTCCGATCGCGCCTTCGAGGCGTCCGCCGACCGTCATCGGGATCAGCAGGACGGTGATGATGCCGAGCGGAAGCAGCCGGTCTCGCAGCGCAAAGGGCCGCACCATCCGGATGTCTTCGATGAGACTCGCCTTGCCGGTGCGAAAGACCTCCGGCCACGGCCAGAATTCTTCCATGGGCAACTCCAAATCCATGCCGGCGAAACGCGGCGCGTCTTTGGCCACCAGGCGATCCTCTTCGAAGGCGAATTCAAAACAGACCCGGTCTTTCGCCGTGTTCCGACGCCAGAAGCTGCTGCTGTGAGCGCCCCACTGCCTCGTGATCGTGCGCATGATGTGCTCCACGAGTCGCTCGGGAGCTGGCTCACGCGCCAGAGCTTCCAATGAACCCTTCAACGCTTCGATCTGACCGCGGGCCAGTTGCTCCGAAGCGCGCAACGCTTCCTCCGCGCGTTTGCGATCCGTGATGTCCATCACGATGCCGACCAGGTGCGTGGCCTTGCCATCGCGCATGTGATAGGTGCTTCCGCCCGCGGCGATCCAGTGCAAGCTGCCGTCCGGCCACACGACGCGGAATTCCGATTTCCAATACTCCGAAGTTGCGATGGCTTGGCGAACTTCGCCGTCCACTCGCATCCGATCCTCTGGATGCACATGCTGGATGAATTGGTCGATGCCCCACTCCGATTCCGGAATCGGCTGGGCGTAGCCGAAACATTGGTCGTACCGACCGGAACGCCGCGACGTGCCGCGTTCCAAATCCAGATCCCAATCTCCGACCTGGCCTGACTCCAACGTGAGCTCGAGCGCCGCCTTCGTTTGCTCCATCAGCACCCAGTCCGTGACATCCCAATACATCGTGCGCGTGCAACCACCAGCAGGCGCGGGCCTGGACCAGGCATGCACCCACACGGGGTTTCCGCTATCCTTGCGGTGCAACTCCAAGAGGACCGGTTCGAACTCGAGACCCGTCCTGACCAGGGACAAGGATTCGCGAAGCCTACGCTGATTTTCCTGGGTGTTGGCCACGAGACTGGAGCCCAAAATCTCGCTCACGTCATCCGACTCGATCCCATGAAGTTTCCGGGCTGCGCGGTTGGCTCGGATGAATCGCGTGTCCGAACCTTCGTGCACATAGGGGATCGGCGCTTCCTCGAACAGATCCTCGAACTCGGCTTGAAGGCGGGCATTTTCCTGTTCGAGAAATTTCCCGGACGTGACGTCCAGCACTGTTCCGATCAGCCGATCGATTTTGCCTTCGCGGGAAAGAAAGGCCTGACCCCACGCCTTCACCCAGCGAACCGAGCCATCGATCGGTTTGACGATGCGATATTCCGCGCGATAGCGGCCGCCATTCGCGCCGCTAACCGCTTCGACGACGGCGCGCTCGATGCGCTCGCGATCGTCGGGGTGAATGCATTTCAAAAACAGTTCCTGCGAGACCTCAGCGTCGAGCGGCACTCCGAAGATTTCGCGAAAACGCGGCGACCATTGTTCCGCCAGCGAGAAATTTTTGATCTCTCCTTCCCAAAGTCCGATCTGCGCCGCTTCGAGTGTGGCGAGAAGGCATTGCCGTTTGTCGGCTTCGGCCGCGCACGACCGATTCGCGTGATCCGCGCGCTGCTGGCATTCGGCGAGTTCGCGCCTGCACCTCGCCAGCTCGTCACGAAGCGACTCGATCGTTTCAGCAGCGCTGGCGTTTTCGAAATTCATATCGCCGCGCAACGCGCATCAAAGTCTGTCAGGTGCATCATCTCCATCAGCCCTGTCAGCTGCGTCAGCAGTCCTGCGGAAGGAATGTGGTGAGGCACAGCAGTAGCGCCTGGAACAACGAGAATACCCCGCATTTTCCCGCCAAACACGACCGCCAGAAGTGGGAATTGGGAAAACATCTGCGGCCGCCGAGCCTAGCCAGACGCAGACGCCCGTCGACGTTGTTCGCATCCTTCTTTAGCAGGAGAAGCGTTCCGAGAAAGAAGAAGCACGTCGTTGGCCTGCCCAGTTGTTTGCCGACCGCAACACCCGGCAAAACGCAGACAAACAAAAGCCCGGAGATGAAGTTCATCTTCGGGCATTCAGGCGGAAGGAGCCGGGGTGTTAGAGGAAACGGAGGTCACATCTCCGTTTTCTCCATGACCTCCTGTGAGAATTATTTTTTGCCCGACACGACGACCTCGAAGCCTCCGTAGGCCATTTTCTTCACGTCGAAGGGCGGATTGTTCGGATCGCAGGCATTGGCCATGCGTTCGTCCTTCATGACCTTCGCGTTCACCTTGTCGCGGTGCGCGCGGGATTTGTATTCGATCCAGGAAAAGCAGACGACCTCGTTCGGCTTCGACTTCGTGAGCTTTGTGAACGGCAGGCCGAATTTGACCTTCAAATCGTCGCCGATGCACTCGCGATAGGACAGCGCGCCGTTGGCCATCCAGACCTTCGCCCCGAGCTGGGCCAGCTTCTTATACTGCTCGATGTTTTTCTTCGGCACGGTGAAAACGAATCCGTCGACATAGTTGGGCATGATGATGTCTCCTTTTTAGGTTCTGGGGTCTGGGATTTAGGACTGGGGTTGCACAAAAAATCAGACTTTGTCGGTCGCCGCTCCAGCGCGCGAGACCGCGTCAAGGTTGGCGAGGCCTTTCTCGAACTGGGCGCCGATGGCTTTGTCCATGCTCATGAAGAGTCCCATGACCTTCATCATGAAGTTCGCCTTGGAGTCCATCGTCCAGGTGGCTTCCGTGCCGCTGCCGCTCGGCTTGAACACGAGACGTCCCTCGGCCACGCCCGCGAACGGCTTGTAGAAATCCATGTGGAAGCCGACGGTTTCGGATGCGCGGCTGTCGGTGATGGTCATCTTGCCGGCGCCGACCTTGTTATTGCCGGTCCAGGAAAACGATGAGCCGATGCCGGTGGCGGGTCCTTCGAACGTGACTTGGCAATTGGGATCGAGCTTCGCCCACGGCGACCACGCCTGAAACTTGCGCAGATCGTTCAAATGGGGAAACACCGCGCTCGGCGGCGCCGTGAGCGTAGCGGTGCGAGCAACGTGCACGTCGGACGAACGCGAGGCGGCGAGGAGGAGCACGCCGACGATGAGCGCGGCGACAACGATGAGAATCGTAGCGAGCATGGCGGGGCGGGATCGGAGGTAAAGCGAGAGGAACGTTCAGCCCGCCATCGCGCGGGCCCTGAGGAGCGGACGGTAAGCGCCACGATAGGACCACGCAAGAAAGAGCTCGAGCCGAGGACGAGGATAAACACCGCCATCGCCCACTGACCGGGCATGAGAAACACAGGGAACGCGGCGATGTTCACCTATCACGGCTCACGCCTGTCCGTGCCGCCACCGCGCTGAAGGGGTCATGCTTTACTTCTTACCTTGGCCACGTCGACGCGCATGGAAAACCGAGTGCGTCGCCCCACATAAGCCTGCGCCGGCAATTGCAAATGGCAAAGTTTGACCTCGTCAGCTTTTCCCTTTCTCCGAGCGGCCTTTGAGCAGTCACGGGCATCCACAAAACGGCAACGACGGAAATCAGTGTCCTTAGCTGAGTAGACTCGCGGCAAATTCTTGTCTGAGCTGAGTTGCTGCGGTCTTCACGCCGTCAAGGACGCTGCTTGCGATCGCTTCTGGAAATTTTCCGGCAATCATATCGCGAACGCCATCCAGCACCAACGGCGTCTGCTCAAGGATGTCACGGACGATCGTTTCCATCTGCGGCACGCCGCAGCGTTTGGCCGTTTCGAGCCAGTGTCGCAGGCGAATACCGTTCCAGTGGTGGTGCCGATTCTTTCCTTCCACCGCCATCGCCATCGTTATTTTTTGCGGTGAGAGCCGGCCGCGCCCATGCCCGATCATCGGGTAAGCAGAAAGTATGTCGTAACGCGGAGTCAGGCGAAACGCTCCTCCGGGCAGAAGAAAGATGCTGAAATTTTTGGCGTGGCCATCGATCGCGGCGAGTAACCAAAAGACGAGCCGCGTTCGGATGAAGTCGCGTCGGTCTTCTGCGGCGCGCTCGGAGCCGAGCAGCAGGTCCATGATTTTCCGAATACCGGGCCCGCCGTCGTTCTCGTATTTGAGTGCGGAGGGCGTGCCGGTTACCTGGCAGAAATCTTCCTGCGGGAGTCGCAGCCACCATTTGCCGCCGTTAGCCAGCCGACGATCAAATCGGTCTACAACGAGCGTCTTGTATTCCCCAAACGTTTCGATGCGGCACGCTCCCCTCGTGTCGGCGCTGTAGCCGCGAAAGGTACAGCGAAGCAAAGTCTCAGGGTTTCGATCACGACTATTTTTAGCCGCAAAGAGGCTCACAAGATACGCAAAGAGGATTTTTGCTACGCCGACGCGGCTCAGACATTCGACGCTCGGGAGCGGTCTGGCTTTTTGCTTTGGAGTTACAAACCAATACCCCAACCGCGTTGTGGAGCGGTCATTGCGAGCGACGTCGCAAACCCGAAATCCTCTTTGCTCTTTTTGTGCCTCTTTTCGGCTGTAGATTTTTTGAAAACGCTCTAGCGCTCAACTCGTGTGCAACAGGCATCATCAGGCCTCTGCGAATGTGCTGGCATGCTGGATTGTCACAAAAACCAGCAAGTTTTTGTGACGAGACTGACACAAATTTAAGGCCGAGTTTCATGCGTGAGAGTTCGGTGACCCTGCGAGAACGAACGTGATTGGTTGGACTTGCACGGATTGATGTGTATATTCACATACCATGCCCGAGCACTTGGATTTTTCAGACCGCAGGAACTGCGTTTGCTTCAATCTCCGCCGGGTTACGCGAGTGGTAACGCATTTGTTCGATGCGGAAATGCGCCGACACGGGATTCGCAGCACTCAAGGCTCGGTTCTGTTCGCGCTGCACGCCACCGGCCCGTCAAATATGGCAGAACTGAGCGAGGTTCTTGGGATGGAAAGAACCACGCTGTTGCGGAATCTCCGCCCGTTGCAAAGAGATGGTTTGGTGACAGTCGAGGGAGGCGGACATGGCGGATATGTGGAACTTTCGCTCTCCGCCAAAGGCCGCAAGCAGATCGAAAAATTCGCCCCTGCCTGGGAATCCGCCCAAAGCACCGCGGTTCAAGTCTTGGGGGAAAAGCGCTGGTCGGCGCTCCTCGCCGATTTGGAGAAGGTCGCCTCCGCACTCAAAAATTAAGAAGTCCCGACCACGTGTATCCACTACACGGAATCCATCACCATGAATGACGTTATCATCATCGGCGGCAGCTTTGCCGGCCTCGCCGGTGCCCTGCAGCTCGGCCGTGCCCGCCGCAAGGTCACCGTTCTCGATACCGGCCTGCCGCGCAACCGCTTCGCCGGCCACTCGCATGGCCTGCTCGGCCACGATCACAAGCCACCGCTGGACATCCTGGCCGAGGCGCGGCGGCAGCTCGCGGGCTATCCCACGATCAAGCTGGTCAATGCCCGGGCCGACCGCATCTCCGGCGCCATCGACGATTTCTCCGTCATCACTGCCGATGGCGAAAGCCTTCAGGCGCGCCGCGTGATCCTGAGCTATGGCGTCGTCGATCAGATGCCGGATGTTCCTGGCTTTGCCGAAGGCTGGGGCAAAGCTATCGTGCCCTGCCCCTATTGCGATGGCTATGAATTCGCCGACCAGCATTGGGGCCTCGTCTGGTCCGGCCCGCAGTCCCACAATCAGGTCAGGCTGTTCCACGACTGGACCGACAGATTGACAGTTTTCGCCGCCGGTCACGACATTCCGCCCGATATTCGGGCCGATCTGGCGCGCCGCAAAATACCTGTCGTCGATGGCCGGATCATCGAGATCGCCCATCGCGGGGGCCATAACTCGACCATCAAGCTCGATACCGGCCCCAATGTCGCGGTCGACATCCTGTTCGCGCATCCGCGCAACAAGCCGTCTGCCAACCTGCATGAATCACTGGGCCTCGCCACGGCCAATACGCCTCTCGGCATTGTCTTCAAGGTCGACGAACGCCGCGAAACCAGCATGCCCGGCATCTACGCCGCCGGCGACCTCGTCACCCCCGTCTTGCCCTCGGTCACCCTCGCATCATCGCACGGCGCGACCGCCGGTATCTCCGCCCAACAGTCGATGCTGGTTTAAAGCAACGCGGCCCGGAATTGCTGTCGTGCGAAAACACGCCCCATGAGTGGTCGAAATCGGAACGTCCAAAGAGGCAGTCACAAAGGCCTGAACTTCCTACATTGCACCCCGTAGTGGTGGTTCAACTTACACTAGCCCAACCGGCCAACTGCGTACGCCGGCCCGATTTCATGTGTGACTGCAAAGTGCAAAGTTTGACCCCTTTCGCTTTCCCTGACGAGGCGTATCTCCTATAGAAACAGGCAACGCCTAATTGGTGGTCTCTGCTACGCTTTGGGTTATACCGCTACTTAACCTCGAAAGAGTGGATGTGGTCGTAGACCCGAATCGCCGCACCTGCGGCGCTTTGCTTGAATCGTGCAATAATTTGCCGCGCTGTAGCCGCAGAGACGCGCGCAATTGTGGTAGTCTCATTTGGATTGCCGGTATCCGCGCCGCCTGGGATGCTAAGGCCGCCGTGCTGGCAAAGAATGTAGCGGTCGTGAAAGCGTTCACCGCCCGCAATCTCGTTCCAGATATTCACTGCCACGACTTGTCCGGACCTTAGCATTGCAGCAACGCGACCCGTGACGGCCAGTGCAAAAGCATTGTTAGTGAAAGGTGGCCGCCCAATCCCCGCTTCGAGAACTCGCGGTCCAACATGGAGCGACAACCGGAATGCGGAACCCGGCGTGTGGTTCCGCGAGTCGAGATAGGCTTCGAGCACCGCAGCGACGTGTGGACGGTTTGGGGCGAAGTGCGGATCGATAATCACTACCTCCGAGGCGTGATTGAAGATTCGCTTTGCCTCGGCGGCGAGCGCTTGCGCAGTCCGGGGAATAATCTTGTCGCTAGGGTTGACCCATGGCGCCTGCGTGGGATCGAAGTCGTCCAACGCAAGGGTGCCGGCGATTCCCACCAAAGTGATGATCGCGTGGAAAGGGTCGGCAGCATTCGCCGCCAGTGCTTTTGCAGGCCATCCGTCCGTAGGCGGATTATCACGGCGCGCACCGACCAAGGCTCTTTCGTAGAGAGCCTGAAGCCGGTTCGTGATGGTCGCTTTCTTTATATCCTGCTCTGGACTATCCATCAGGGCTTGGGCCACGAACCTTTTGTATTCAGACGGAAATTTGACGAGCAGCCGGCCTTGCTCCCATCCGAGGCCGGCGCTGAAGACGTTAAACTCCTTGAGGCTGCGAACCAACGCCGCCGGTTCTATCGCATATTCCTGCCACATAATCAGGTGAATAGGTCGATATTTCGCTCGGCGAAGAAACCATTCGGCCAGCGATCGGCGAAATCGCCGTCGGGTGTGATGCGAAGGTGATGCAGCTTGGTCCCGTCTTTCCCGGGCTCCGCGTAGATCACAGAAACATCTTCGGGTCGCACTCTCGGAAGATTTTTTTCGGTCTCGCCGGCTGACGTTTGCCGGATGCGGCGCAGGATTCTGAGAACGAGATGTTCACTGTGCGTCTCGATGATATAGCGGTTCCTCATCAGGTTCTCGAAGAGCGCCGTGCGCAGGAACACGTCGCCGAGTTCAGCCTGCAGCTTCGGGTGGACGTGGATTTCCGGCTGCTCGATGAGGACGGTTTTTTCTTGCAGCCCATACGCTGACGCCAGCACTGGCACCACCTGGCTAATTCCGACTCCGATATCGCGGGGACTCACGGCGATTCCTCGCCGGAGATCGGTGATGATGATGTCCCGGAACTGTTCCGCTCCGGTTCGGAGTAGATCGATGGGCTTGTCCCGGAGATCGTGGATGACGCCCTCCTCGTCGCGATGCGATTCGCTGAGCAACTCATCCACGTGTTCCTGTGCCGCGTCCTCGGCCCTCGTCCGTTCGAGGTAATCGCGGAGTTGAAACGCGTAGCCGCTCCCATCGCCCGCTAGGAATTGATTCACGTAATCGCGCACGTCGCGGGAGGTGCGGAGTGCATCCCAAGCCTCGCCGCCGCCGGCGAGCCAATGAGCATCGCGTTGGTCGGACAACGCCCAGCCGCGGTCGGGGTAAGTCCGCAGCGGCCCGAGGTAACGCAGAGTATCGAGCCAGCGACGTGCGGGCTCCACGGCAGAGCGCATGACGGCCTCGACTGCGCGGGGAAATTCAGCGACCGCCGCTCCGAACGCGTCGGTCGATTCGATTGTCCCAGGAGTGTCGTCATCCCGCGAGATGGCGCCAGGTGCAAATCCCTCGGACGTGAACACTAGCTTCGGCACCAACGCTTCCAAGCGGGTGCGAATGGCATTTCGGACTTCGTCGTCGAGACTGGTCTTGAACGTCGCGCCAAGGGAGAGCTCTTCGACGCGTGCCGCCCAATGGGGATGGTCGAGATCGAGCCGGTCGATTCGGAGTTGCTTTCCGCCACGGGCGCTGGCGCGCAACAATTCGCGGCTGCTCAGTTCAATGCTAACTCGCTCAAGCCTGATCACGGATGGCGGCTCTTGGGAATCCGGCCAGCGGCCCAAATCCTGCCAGTCCTTGCGTTCGCGGGGCTTTTTTCCCTTCCGTTCTTCCAAGTCTTCGACAAGGCCATCGACGTCGGGGACTCGGTTGAAGCTCAGGTGCAGCCGAAGCGGCTCGGGCGTTCCGGCTTGGTCGGCCGAAAGATCCAACGAGATCGTCATCGCCTTTTCTTCCCGCCGGAAACGCATGAGATCGAAACTGCCAAGATTCACCGTGTCGCCGGAAAGTTGGGGACGGACGACATCCAGCTCACCCGTCGCCGCGGCGTGATTGGCCCAAAGCAGCGCGTGCAGCACGCTCGACTTGCCCGAACTGTTGGGGCCGAAGATGAGCGTGATGGGAGCAAGCGGAATTCCCTGCCCGACGCCGAACGCCTTGAAGCCTTCGATGCGTAGCCCACTCACCGCGAGATTCGCCGCCGGCGCCGGCTTGGCGAATTGCTGCCGCGCCTCCGCCACAGTGCGAGCATCGATCCGCGCCAGCGGGTCGGCGTGCGCAGGGTGGTTTCGCTGCCGGAGCCAGTCCTGCAGGGCCGTTACGTCGAGGCCAAGTTCCAGGGCCAGTTTGAAGAGAAGCATGGGAGGGAAAAGCGGCGGGCGCAGGGAAGGCCCGCCGCTCTGGATGTCACCGATTAAAAGCCGAGCACCAGCATTTCGGCGAGCTTTCCGGGTTTGAGGGTTGGAATTGAGCGGGGTGCGTCCGCACCCCGCGTGGTCACGCGCGTGAAAGCTGGGTCATCTCCTGCACGCCTTCGCGGAGGTGCGCTTCGCGCCATTCCGACGTCAGCTCGCCGGTGAAGGCGCGGTGTAGGAGTGCTTGGAAGAGGCTTTCGAGTTTCGCACCGCTGGCGGCGGCATGCTCCGTCAAAGGGGATGCGAGCTCAACCTGCCGGGAAAATTCTTGTTGCTTGGCGAGTGGCGGAGCGGGCACCTCAAGCTCACCGAGGCGTCCCATACTGATCCGTGCGCGAGTCTGGCCAACGACCAAACTGCCTGCCATCGCGAGCGTGCTAGGGTCGTTTAGCAGCCAGCAGATATACTCGGCGGTGCATTGGCTCAAATCGGGCCTGAACTGCACGCAGTCCGCTTTGTTCAGTGCGCATGAAAGCCAAGACGGCTGGATGCACGCACGCAAATTTGGATCGCCCATCGTGCCGATGAGAACGTCACCCGGAAGGCATTCATGTTTGGCGAGCGACGCGAAATGGACGTCGGGGATGTAAGCTTTGTCCCCATCGAGCAGTTGCCCAACGCCGATGTTCTGAAGCCGAATCACTCGGACGCCTGATGATGCATAGTGATCGGACTTCAGATTTGAGCCGAATGGGCCATCAGAATACTTCGCTGCAAGCGAGCGAATGGACTTGGTGGGAAAACGCCTAGGGTTTCGAGCCGGGTCACCGAAGTGATGGCGGAACAGGGCGGGAAGGAGGAGGGCGAGTTTCGCGTCGGCCTCGGTGCGCTGCCCGCGCAGCGTGTCGGCTTCGTCTAACAACTCTACGATGCGATCTTGTTCGGATGTTGACGGCACCGGAACACGAAGCCCTTCGATATACCCTGAAATTACGCTGTGGACGGTAGCACCCTTTTTAACTCCGCTAACCAAGACCTCTCGTTCGCGGCTCTGCAGAAAACGCAGCGCGTATTTTGGATGAATCTTGGTCGTGTCGGGGACCAGTGTCTTGATGTCCTGATTGAAAGACATCGCTCGCATGGCAAGCGCGACCGGCAGCTTGCGCACCAGAATTCCGGAGCGCACCACGATGAAGATTGAGCCAGGTGGCGCGATGGGAGCGCGAGCTTCGGCGCTCGCAGCCGAGGTGAGGTGGTCCTCCGTATCAGACAGCGTGTCCGACCGCATGTCTTTCGGAGATACCCATGGAAGCGTTCCGCCCCAGTAGCGGGCCTCCGACTTACTCGGGGTCGAACCGTGCGAAATCTCGCACAAGTCCTTAAGCGGATGCAGCGGAGCCCAGCTCATTTTTCGGGCTCCAATTTCGCGAAAAGAGCTTCGAGGCCTTTGGTGATCGCCACTTCCGTTTTGATTGCCGCGCGAATAAGTGCGCGTGGATCGTCTTCGTTTACCGCAGTCACGCGCTGGGGTTTGTAGCGGCTAGCGGACAACGTCCAATCTGCTTGCTCGATTTGCTCCAATGTGGCCCACCAGCTTTTCGGCTCGGGATGATCCGCGGGAAGTAGCTGCAGCCCCCGCGCTCCCCATGGATTGGTAAAGCCGCTGGTTTTGTAGTCACGCCAGCGCTGGAGAAATTCCGGGATGTCATTTCTCTCGGGCGTTTGCGGGCGGCCACCGCCGCTCACTTTCTCGGGATCGTAGCCATCGGCGGCAATTTCGTAGAACCAGACATGCGGAGGATTCTTGCCGGCCTCCGGCTGCTTTTTGCCTGCGTCCGACGGACGCCGAAAAACAAGGATCGAGGTTTTCACTCCGGCGTAGGGCTTGAAGACGCCGGCGGGGAGAGAGACGACGGCCTGCACGTTGAAATCGGTGACGAGCTTTTTGCGCAGTTCGAGGTGCGCGGCGGTCGAGCCGAAGAGCAGACCTTCGGGGGCGACGACGGCGCACCGCCCGCCGGGCGCAAGCGCCTGCATCATCACGGCAAGAAAGAGTAGTTCGCTTTTCTTGGAATTGGTCGGCAGATCGCTGCGAATGGAGTCGCGCGGCAGCATGCCGGCGAAGGGCGGATTGGAAAGGATGACTTTGTAGCGCCGCGCCAGATCGTCCTCGGTGAGACCGCCGAGATCGGAGAGGGTATTGGCGCGTCGGAGCTTTGCGCGCGGGAAGCCGTGCAGCACGAGATTCATGCGAGCGATGCGCACCATCTTGCTCGAAACGTCGTGCCCGAAAAGCGAGGCTTCGAGTTGACCCCAGTCCGGCAGCAGATCGCCGGGGCCTTTGCGGTAGGTCTGGAGCGCCGGATTCTTCTTTTTTGCCTGTTCCAGCGACACGCCTTCCTTTTCGAGCCAGCTTTCGCCGTAGATCGGGACTTCCACGGGCGCCGAGGAATACTTGGCGAGGATGTGCTCGATGGCATCGATGATGAAGCCGCCGGTGCCGCAGGCCGGATCGTGAATGGTATCGCCCAGATCGGGGTCCGTGACTTCGACCATCAGCTTGCGAATCTGGCGCGGCGTGCGGAACTGCCCAAGCAGCGCGCCTTCCTGGGTGGCGAGGTATTGAAGGAGATACTCGAAGATATCGCCCTTCACGTCAGTCCCGAGGCGCGCGAAGGCGATGTGATCAATTTCGTCGACCACTTCCTTGAGCACATTCGCGTCCTCGATTTGAAGGCGGGCGTCCTGAAAGTAGGCCGCAACGTCCGGCTCCTCTTTCACCAGTGAACCTAGATAAGGAAACACCTCGTCGCGGACGAATTTAAGCAGTTTGTCGCCGGAGAGAAACCGCCACTGGCTCCAGCGATAGCGTGCGGCCTGCTGAGGAAAAAGCGAGGTGTGCTGCCCGGTAAGGCGGGCCTGCAGTTCGCGCTCATTCTCCACCTCGTCGAGCAGCTTAAGGTAGATGAGATAACTGATCTGCTCGATGTAGGTAATCGGGTCGTTGACCCCACCGGCGAAGAGGAGATTGGTAATTCGGTCGAGACGGCTGCGAAGATCGGGCGACATTTGGAAAGTAAAAGTGAGTGAAGGGTGATTGAATCAGTCTGCCAGCGTGGCGCGGATTTCCTGAATCGTGGGCCGGCCAAAGTGCCGGCGCGGGCTGCCGCACATCCAGCAGGAGCAGGGCGTCGGCGTGGTGGCGGCCTTCGCGGCTTCTTCGCCGGTCAGCACGCGGCCGAAATGGCGGCGGTGGCGAGCGATCAAGCGGGCGCGGTGATGCCGGCGCAGCGCCCGCTGCGAAAACTCAGGCGGAAAGTCGGCTATCGTTGAAGACGGATTCATTGAGATCCTGAATGATCGATTTGAGGCCGGCTTCACCAAAGTATTCGACGCCAAGCGCCGCGGCGTTGAGCGCGGAAAGCGGGGGGCGAAATAGGTCGGCAACTTCGATCTGGCCCCGCGCCAGCCCGCGATTCTTGAGCAGATGAAGGTAGCCGGCTTGCTGCGGCGTCAGGTTTTTGGTGACGAGCCATGCCCGGAAATTCTCCTCGAGTTGCTCCTCACGAGGCTTCGCTTTCACCAAGCCGAGCGCCGCCCGGATGAAATCGACGAGGCCGCCGTCGCGCTGGCCGTAGGCACGACGAAGATTCTCCTCGGCGAAATAATGCGCCGGTTGATTGAGTTTCTGCGCGAGGGAGGCGAGTTCGACGTCTGTGAGCGGCTGGCCTGATTTGACCTTTTGCAACAGGGGATCGGCAGACGTGGCGGACTGAATCGCGCGCTCCCAATCGGAGAGGTATTGGCGCTTGTCCACGCGCTCACCTTCCGGGCCGATCTCGACATAGGAGGCGCGATAGAGCCACTGGTCTTCGAGCCCCAGTTCCTTGAGTGAGCGCGGCTCCGGCATCGCGGATTTCTCCTTGCCGGGCGCCGAGCCGCCGCCAGCGCCGGTGAAGATGTCGGTTTCAGAATCGTTGAAGTATTCGTGATTCGCGAAGAAATCGTAGATCACGAAAAACTTCTTTGCGATGTGGGGCGCGGTCCGCGTTCCGCGACCACGAATTTGTTGGTAGAGGATCGGCGAGCGCACGCGACGCGCAAGCACCACGTGAAGCAGCTCCCGGCAGTCGAACCCGGTATCGAGCATGCCGACGGTGACGGCAACCATCGGGTAGGTCTCGCGCTTGAAGCGGCGAATGGCGTCGTCCGCATCGGGAATATCCGAGGTGATGACAGCGGCGAAATTTCCCTTCAGCTCCGGGTGAAGCGAATTGAGAATTTCAGTCAGGCGGGCCGCGTGATGTTTGGTGATCGCGAAGACAATGGCTTTGCCCGGGCCGACTTTCTGGCCGGGCGCCTGCTCGCGGTAGGTATGCCATGCGAGCCGATCGAACTCCTCCATCATCTTGCGGTTGGTGTCCGCGTTGGTCCACGTGCGTTCGAACTCCCCGGCGTCGTAGTCGTCGCCCTCGACCGTGGCGCCTTCGGCAAGAATCTTGGTGATGCCTTTTGCGAACTTGTAGGGGACGAGGTGGCGGGTCTTGAAAGCGTCTTGGATGCGGTAGGAGAAATCCGGCTCGCCCTCACGACACTGATAAAACTTGTAGGTATTGCGCTCGATGTATTGCGCCGGAGTCGCTGTCAGGCCGATGTGCAGCGCATCAAAGTGCGTCAGCGCGAGCTGCCACGCGCCGTAAATCGAGCGGTGACACTCGTCCATCACCACGAGATCGAAATAGCCGCTGGTGAATTCCTGCACGCGGCCGATCATCGTCTGGAGCAACGCGACGGTGATTTGCTTTTCCTGCCGCACGGCGCCGGCCTTGAGCCAGTAGGACGGGTGTGCGGGCAGCATGTCTTGAATCGCCTCAAGCGCCTGGCGTGCAAGCTGGTCGCGATCAACGAGGAACAAAACACGTTCCACGTGGCCGGAGTCGATGAGCCGCTTGATCTGTTGGCAGATGACATCCGTCTTGCCGGTGCCGGTGGGAAGCTCCGCGAGAAAGCGTCGTTTTCCCAATTCGAACGCGTGGTCGATCGCTTTCAGGCAGTCGCGCTGATAGTCGCGAAGCCCGCGAGTTTCTCCCTGGCGTTGGTAATACTCTGGGATCGGGATCGTCGCCAAGGGTTGCCGGCTCTTCCGGAGATCGCGGATGCGCTCCAGATCGCGCCGGGAAAAAAATGAGCTGACGATCCGCGCATCCTCGCGGGTGTAGTCCCAAAAATACGTCGTCTCCCCGTTGGTGAGGAAAATAAACGGCGCGCCGATGGCCTCGGCATAAGGAAGCGTCTGGGTTTTGGCGGTGTACGGCTCGATGGCCTTCCTTTTCGCCTCGATCACTGCGAGGGCCCTGCCCTGCTGGTCCAAGAGCACATAATCCGACCGGCCTCGGCTTTTCGAAACCAAATCGGCCACCTTCTCACCATTGTAGGGGGCTTGCGCCTCGCCGACGGCCGAGGCCACGACCGCGAACTCCGTCAGAACATCGGCCTTGTTCGCCGGGTCCCAACCCGCACGCCGAAGCAAATCGTCGATGACGATTCGTGCGTCGGCTTCAGAAGTTGGATCGGGCATGGGAAAGGAAAGCGCTATCTTGGCAGATCGAGAGTTGCCTATCCAGTCAGCTTTTCACATGTCACTTGCTCACACAGTAATGTATGAGGACCTCTTCAGTCGTAGCGGGCTTTCGTTGGAACGACTCAAAACTCTGTGCGAGGTGGCGGAACAGGGAGGCATTTCAAAAGCTGCGGACGGCGACCCAGTGAAGCAAAGTCAATACTCGCGGCAGCTGCGGGAATTGGAAACCTTCTTCGATCTCGAGTTAACTCGCCGACGCGGGCGAAACACCGAACTCACCGACGCCGGAAAACATCTCGCGTCGGTGAGCCGAGAAATTCTAACGGCGCTCCAAGATTTTTCTCGGGAGGGTGCGAAGGCCAGTCCCACGCTGCGGATCGGAGCCGGCGAAAGCCTGTTGCAGTGGCTTGTGCTTCCTAAGATCGCGCAATTGCGAACAGCGCTTCCTGATACGACTTTCAGCTTCCGCAATCTTCGCGGCGAGGATGTGATCATTCAACTCCAGGAGGCGTCCATCGACTTCGGTTTGGTCGCGGAAACAGAGTCAATGGCGGGGATAAGCACCGCCCGTCTCGGCACTCTGCGCTATCGACTCTTCTTTGGCGCTGACGCTGGACGCGGCCATTCGACGTGGCGGGACATCGTGAAGCATCCCTACATCGGTCTGGAAGGAGATGGGCGCCAGATGCGCGCGATTCAAAAAGCGGCGGACCAGCACGGCGTTTCGCTCAAGCCGAGTGTGCTGTGCTCTTCACTGCCGAGCGTTGCGACGACTCTACAAAAACATGGCGGGTTTGGTGTTCTACCGGAGACTGCGGACGTTAGTGGCCTCGCTTCCGTCGACGCGCCGTTTCTGTCGAGACTCCAACGTCCGATTTTTCTCGTGTGGAGTGCACGGCGTGTTGTGACGCGCGACCCCATGCCTCGCTGGCGACAAGTGCTAGTCGATGAGTTGAGATGGCGTTGATCGGGTGGATCATGGGCCAGTCCTTTGACGCGCCCTTCGGGCACCATCCTTGGCGGCAAAACTCCGCTCCATCGGCGATCCCAATTTTCAGCACTCGCTACTCACAGTTAGATCAGTGAACGGACAGGATCGTTGATGGCCTCGTTGCCAGTTTCGTTGCCAGTTATGCAAAATTCAGAAACAGAAAACCCGTTAACCTTTAAGGCTTAACGGGTTTTCAAAATGGCGGGATGGACGGGACTCGAACCCGCGACCTTCTGCGTGACAGGCAGACGCTCTAACCAACTGAGCTACCACCCCTCGAAAGGGAAAAGAGGGGCGAACGTAGAATTCGAGAAAGGCAAGTCAACGCCCTTTTTGACGATTTTCGCGGGCTGCTTCTTCGCCTCTGAAATCGGACGACTTTGGGCATTTTTATACCGATTCTCAGGGCGTTTTTTTATCCACAGTGCGGCAAAACGTTAGGGTTTCGATCGCGACCATTTTTAGCCGCGAAATAGCTTAATATTCGCAGTCAGGATTTTTCTAGGCCGCGGCGGCCGGATATTCATCGATCGTCCGCGGTCTGGTGTTTGGGTTTGGAGTTACAAATCAGCACCCCGGCCGCGTCGCGGAGCAGCCATTGCGAGCGACGTACCAAACCCGAAATCCTCTTTGCGCTTTTGCGCTGCTGTTCTGCAGAATCACCCAATTCCGCGAGGATTTTGAACAACGGGTTTTCCCCACGAATCACACGAAGCACACGAATTCAAAAATTCCTCCACGGAAAACACCGAAGGTATTTTTGTTTCCGTGCCCCGTGTATTCCGTGGGAAAATGGTTTGGTCATTTGGTGTGCTTCGTGTGATTCGTGGGAAAATTGGTTTGGTTGCGGCTTCGCCGTGCTATGCCTCTTCGCGGCTATGATTATTTGAAATCGCTGTAGCGCGGCTCGGCGATTTCGACTCGTTAAGGCAGATCGGAGATGCCGAGTCACCGGCGTCGGCCCGCCCCCCACCCCAGAGCCTCAGGCGGCGGTGCGTTTGAAGAGTGCTCGGACGGTTTCGGCGTCGAGGGTTCCGGGCAAGATTGCGAAAAGGCCTAGGTTGTTGGCGAGCGAGAGCCGCGCGCGGCCGCTCTCATCGGTCGCGACGGCCACGCGGAGTTTGCGGAGATTCGGGTCGCCTTGCAGGCGTTGCAGCAAATCCGAGCCTCCGACATTTCCGGCCGTCAGATCGATGATCACCAACTCCGGGCGAAATCCGCCCTGCAGCCTTTGCAAGGCTTCCTCGCTGTTCCGATCGACAACCAGATCCCAATCCGGCTCGGATTTTTTCAGCGCGGCGGAAACCGATTCGGAAATCAACGCCGGGCCGACCACGAGAACGGTCCGATGCAGCAGATTGCGCGCAGCCAAATTCGGATCGGCTCGCGTCGGCAAAAGCGCCTGCAAGGTCGCGCGCGTTTTTGTGCTGTCGTACGGCTTCAGCACGTACCCCGAAATTTGCAGCTTGGCCAGGGTGACGATCACGTCGCGATCACGCGTGGCGGAACTCACGACCACTTTCAGATTTTTCAATTCCGGATCGCGCCGCATCCGCTGGATCAACTCCGTGCCGCTCATCTTCGGCATCTTCAGGTCGATGATGCACAAGTCCGGCCGCAGGCCATCGCACAAGATATCGAGCGCCTTCTGCCCGTCATCCGCCTCCGTCACTTCCATTTCGGGTCCGCGCCCAATCAGGTCGCGTAGTGATTCCCTGGATACCTGGTCGTCGTCAACAATCAGCAACTTCATGAGTCCGTCGAAAGAGTGTGCAGAATATTCTGCAGAGCTGGCTCCGTTTTGGCGAACTGCTCGAGCGCTTTTTTTATCAACGCCTCGATCTCCCGGCCATCTTTCGCATCGGCCAAGCGCTCGATGTTGCCAGCGAGTTCGCCGAGTTCATGCGCGGCCACGTAACCAGCATTGCCTTTCAAGGTATGCGCCGCCCGGGCCACACCCGCATAATCACCGCGTTGGAAACAATCCCGCAACTCCGCCAGGCGCCGAGGCGTTTGCTCGAGGAAGGCTTTCATCACTCGCGGGCTCGCGGGAGTTTCAACGCTGCGCTCGCCGGCCGCGTCGTCCAGCGCTGCCAACAATTCCTCCTCCGTCAGGCCGACCACGGGTTGTGTAGTTGAATTTTCACTACGGGGCACTTTTTCCAATGCCGCTTTCAACTCCTTCACGCGAACCGGCTTCGTCAGATAATCATTCATTCCGACCGCTTCGCATTCGGAGCGATAGGTCGCGGAAGCATTCGCCGTCGCGGCGATAATGTGAATTGCGTGATTCCGCACGGACGATCGGCGGCTGCGAATCACCCGCGTCGCCTGAAAGCCATCCATCACCGGCATGCGGTTGTCCATCAGGACGACGTCGAAATCAAATTCCCCCAGCCTCTTTATCGCCTCCATTCCATTCACGGCGAACGTCACTTGGTGACCAAGTTTTGTCAGCAGCGCGCCAACGTATTCGCGGTTCACGTCATCATCCTCCGCGCAAAGAATGCGCATGGGCCGATCGGATTTTTCAATCGGTTCCAGCTGAGCTTCCTTGCTCGCGGGGAGATCGGCGGCGACGCCTTTTCCACAGGGCAACTCCACGATGAAGTTCGCGCCCTCCCCTATTTTGCTTTCGACCCAAACGCGGCCGCCCATCCGTTCGACCAGGCCTTTCACGATCGAAAGGCCCAGGCCGGTGCCGCCGAACTGACGCGTAGTCGAAGCATCGGCCTGCTCGAATGACTGGAACAAACGCGCCTGCGCTTCCGCCGCAATGCCTACGCCTGTATCCGACACCCGAATACGAAGCATGAAGTCACCGTTTGAAAGATCGCTGCCCGAAACGTCCACCGTAACTCCTCCCTCCATGGTGAATTTGATCGCGTTGCTCAGAAGATTCGCGAGCACCTGCTTCACGCGCGTTGGATCACTCACCGCCGATTCCGGCAAGCTGCGCGCGACGTTCCAGCGCAAGTACAAGCCTTTCGCCTCGGCACGAATTCGCATGCTTTCGAGCACACGGTTCAGTTCGCTGCGCAAATCAAACGCCACCTTTTCGATTGTGAGTTTTCCCGCGCCGACTTTCGCCGCATCGAGAATGTCATCCAAAATGCCGAGCAAATTTTCCGCACTGCCGCGGGCCAGCTCCGTGTAGCGGAGGCATTCGCTCGCCGCGGGTTGGTACCGCAAAAGTTCGAGCATGCCGATGACCGCGCCGAGCGGCGTGCGAATTTCATGGCTCATCACCGCGAGGAATTCGCTCTTCGCCTGCGTCGCTTTTTCCGCGGCGGTTTTTGCGATCTGCAGGCGCGCCAATGATTCCGTGATCTTCCGCTGCGCATGAGCGAAGACGATCAGCAGAACCGAAAGCAGCGCCGCGATGAGCAGGATCGGTAGGCGCGCGGCATTGACCTGCACCGCCCAATTTGGCGCTGCGATGTCCAGTTCCGCGTTGATCGTTCCGTGGCTCAGTTTGGCCGTTAAAGGCATCGAGGCAATGACCCAGGTGCCCCAGCGATCCGTCACGGGCCCGAGCACGAAGGGCTGAAGCGAAGCCATTCCATCGAGATAAGCCCGATCCGCTTCGTCGTAGGCCTGGCCCGGCGGCGAGTAGTCCTTCGAGGCTGGATCTTCCGAATCGACCAGAAAGTAGCTTTTTCCATCGCGATAGCCCGCGAGCAAAGCGAAGCGGATGTCTCCGTTTGCCGCGCGCATTTGGCTCATCTGGCGCTTCAACGAAAGATACGCCGGATTTTCCAAATCCCCGTCCGACCACTTCAGGTTTTCCGCCAGGGAAACATCGACGGCGCCAGCCAGGAGCTGAGCGCGCGCGAGAACCTGGCTGCGCATGGCCGCATCACGCTTCTGGCCGATCCTCTCCGTGGCGATCCACGCGGTCACGAGCAGGAGAGCGATCAGCGCAACGGGCGCGAGCTTTTGCGAGATGCGGCGGAAGCGGGAGGCGTTTGGCTCGTCGGTGATCGGATCGAGATGCCGTGCCGCGCGGGAGAAAAACCAAACGTTCACGGCAAGCACGGCGATCGATGCCACCTCGAGCTGGCTTCGCCACGTCGACGCGATGGAATTCGCCGCAAGCTCCAACGCGAAACCGAGAACAGGTATCCAGTTTCGAACTACAGGGACGGAACGATTGAAGGTTGCGAAGCCCGCCCACAAACAAAGTCCGCTCGCAGCCACGAGTGGCGCCAGCCAGTGCGAGCCATCGCGCGATTCGTCCAATTGAATCATCGAGGTCCACACCACGATCGCGTCCGCCGCCGCAACCGTCGCGAGCCAGCGCCAAACGGCTCCGTTCTTCAACCGGCCCACGCGAAGCAGCACGCTCACCCATAGCGCGAGCAACGCGCCATGAGCGAACAGCAGGAAGTCCAATCGACTGAGGAAAAGCGTGAGCATGAAAAAGAGCGCGCGCCCGAACAGGCGCACGTTCATCAGTGATCGGTACTGATCCCGCCGAAATTAGCCGAATACGCTGCCGCCTGTTCGTTCAGGCTGTGCTCCAGACTATGGCCGATCGGTTTCTGAATACCGGCGCGTCAGGGCCTTTACTGTCCGCGCGACGCTAGTCCTCAGTTCCTCCGGCGATACCACCTCGGCCAGGTTGCCCCAGCCCAATATCCACCTTTCGATCTCCGCCAAAGCACCGAGCCGCAGGGTGAGTTCCAGTTTTCCGCCGGGCAATTCACGCAATTTTTGCGACTCATGCCAGACGCGTTCACGCACGCGATCGGCCGCCGCGGTCTCGAACCTAATGCAGACCTCGTGATCGCCCGTGCCCGTCAGCGCGCCAAGAGCGCTGGCAAAAAAGCGCTCCGGAGAAAAATCCTCGGGCCGCGAGAAACGCTCTGGCGTCACTTTTACTTCGCGCATACGCGGCAGCGCGAAGGTGCGCAGCGCGCCGCGCGCCGGGTCCATCGCGATGAGATACCAGAGGTTTTCACGATGTGAAAGATGGTAGGGTTGAACGCGGCGGAACTCGGTTTTCGTGTCTCCAGGTTTTCGATACGCAAACTCCACCTCGAATTGTTTGAGCACGGCTGCGCTGAGGATGTTGAACGCCGCCAGGTCGGTTTTCCCGAGACCGACATTTTTGAAGGACACCGCGCGCAACTCGTCCGCGGGCGAGAACGAGATGCGGTCCTTGAGACCGCTCGTGAGCTTGTCGAAGGCCAGCTCCAATTGCCGGTGAAACGGCGTTCCTTGATACTGTTCCAGCGCCCGGCGCGCCACGAGCAGCGCGAGCAATTCGCCCTCGGTCACCTGCACTGTGGGAAACGAACTGACGGGATAGCTGTAACGATAGGCGTTGATCCGCGCGTCGAATTCGATCGGCAAATCGAGGCGGTCCCGCATGAACGCGATATCGCGCACGATGGTTTTTCGGGAAACTTCCAGCGCAGCCATCAGCTTCGTGCAATTGGTCAACGCGCCGCGCCGCAATTCCTCGTGAATGCGCATCATGCGCTCGAGGGGCGGTCGGGAAAGTTTGGTTAGATTCGGCATGTTGGTTTTTGGGCCCACGAATCACACGAAGAACACGAAATCCATTTCTGATTTTCCCCACGGAATACACGGATAACACGGAACAAAAACCTCCCTTTCCGTGCCGTCCGTGCATTCCGTGGGAAAATTGTATTCTGATTTCGTGTTCTTCGTGTGATTCGTGGGCAAAAGCTTCGAGGCTGGGACAGCCAATGTCTCACCCAGGTTGATAGAGTGAGCGCATGATGAAGACCACCGCCAACAAAAAAGCCTCTGCTCCGGTTCAGCTCACCTGGTCGCACTTGGGTTTCCTGTATCGCGTCACGGCTTGGCCTGACGCGGATTTCGAGACCGAGCGCGACGGCACCTGGATTCCTTTCGAGCCCGATCCTTCGAGCGAAGTCTTTGCCGCGGCTGCGGTGATGCTCGGTCGAGCCGAGTGGAATCGTTATCTCGATTTCGTGCCGGCGGCGGAGCGCGCGATTATCGAGAGCTTCCGCTTCAACAAACTGGCCGCGCTGGCCGTGATCAAACGGAACCCCGAGCTCGTCACTGAGCTGAGCCACGCGCCGGCTCTGGCGATGTTTGTCGCGTCGCATGTCGAGCTACGCGGCGGCGGCCGTCCGGCCTGGTCGGAAATCAGCGCGATCTACGAGCGCGGCGGCATTTTCGCGTTGCTCGAATGGCTGGGTCTCCCGGCGACGCGCAAAGCCCTCGATGGTCTCGCTGCCCTTTCAGAGCCGGATGTTGCACGCCGGCTGTTGAGCCGCGTGCGTGAAGCGCTCTGGAATCCGATCGCCGCGCGCGTTCTCCATTCCGAAAAGCCGCTGAACGATCGTGAACTCGCGGCGCGCTGCCATGTGCTTGCGGCCTGATTTTTTTGCCCACGAATCACACGAAGAACACGAAATTGATTTCTTGATTTTTCCCACGGAATACACGGAAAGCACGGAATGAAACCCTCCTTTTCCGTGCCATCCGTGTATTCCGTGGGAAAAGGGTATTCTGATTTCGTGTTCTTCGTGTGATTCGTGGGCAAATCGTCTGAGTTTCAGCTACTGCAGCATGCGCACGCGGCGGGTCTTTTGCGGGAATTGCAGCGTGACCACCGTGCCGACGCCTTCGGCGCTCTCGACGCCTACTTGGCCGCCGTGTTCTCGCATGATGCGCTGCACGATCATCAGGCCGAGGCCGTGGCCTCCCGGCTTTGTCGTGTGATAAGGTTGAAAGAGCCGAACCAAATCCTCCTGTTTGATACCACTGCCGGTGTCCGCGAAAATCAGCGAAACGAAATCGTCATCCACGCGGGTTTTGATGCGCAGTTTTCCGCCGGGCTGCATCGCCTCCATCGCGTTCTTGATGAGGTTGAAAAGCACCTGCTTCACCTGATTCCGATCCGCCATCACCACAGGCAAGTACTCCGTGATGTCCGCATCCACCAGGATGCCGCGATCTTCCAGTTCGCCGTGCTGGAAACGTAGTACTTCTGCCAATACATCGGTCAGATTCACTTCGGCGAGATCCGGCGGACGCGGTCGAATCGCATCGAGAAAGTTGGAAATGATCCCGTCGAGCCGAAGCACCTCATCGCGGCAAACGCGGACGGATTCAGCGAGATTCTCCGCGTCGCGATCCTTCAAGCCTTTCAATTTCTTCAGCCGCCGCTCCATCAACTGAAGATGAATCGTCAGCGAGTTCAGCGGATTCCCTAACTCGTGAGCTACGCCAGCGGCGAGCAGAAGGATCGAGGAGGTTTTTTCGTCTTCGATCCGGGCCTCGGTGGATTTTTTCTCGAGCGTGATATCACTCAGAATCACGGCAAAACGCCGCGCCGTGCCCTGCCCTTCGCCTTGGAACGGGACCATGTACAGGCGGATCGTGCGCACTTCGGGATAGGTCAGCTCGATCTCTCGTGTGACGACCGGCATGGTGCTTTTTTCAACCTCCAACGCCGACTCGAGCGAAGGACGCAGCCCGGGGACGAGCCGCCAGAACGTCTGTCCGGTCAGGTCATGATCGCCCACGCCGAAGAGCTTATGCGCGGCTTCGTTGGCGTACTCGATTTCGCCTTCGGCATCGATGACGAGAATGCCTTCCTGCAGCGTGTTGAAAATATCCTCGAAGAGAGACCGCTCCCGCGCGAGGCGCTGCACGAGCAAGGTCAAATTCACCGAATCGAGCGTATCCAGCCTTCCGAGCACGCGATCGAGAGAAGTGTGTTTCTTGCCGGCCATGTGCGACGATGTAAGCGGAGAAATTTTAAAGGCCGAGTTTAGAATGCCCACGAATCACACGAAGAACACGAAATCAGAATACAATTTTTCCACGGAATGCACGGACGGCACGGAAAGGGAGGGTTTTTATTCCGTGTTATCCGTGTATTCCGTGGGAAAATGATTCGGTCATTTCGTGTTCTTCGTGTGATTCGTGGGCATTCAAACCCCTGCATGACATGACGCCAGTTGCCTTCCTGCGGCGGGTGCGGCAGCTTCGTTTCACTGATGCGCCGCCGCGATTTTTTCATCCAGATGTTCAAGGACAGTTTGCGCCGCACGGCGGAGCCGCGGTGGCGACCGCAGCCGGAGACGTGGAGCGACGACGCGATCACGGGAAGTTGTCTCGGGCACTCCACCGTGCTGATGAATTTTCTCGGTGTCTGGGTGCTGACCGATCCCGTTTTTTCCAGTCGTGTCGGACTTGGCGTGAGCGGGCTGATTCTAGGACCGAAGCGCTTCATCAAACCCGCGCTGCGTCCGGGCGAATTTCCCGCGCCCGACGTGATCGTCCTCAGCCACGCGCATTTCGATCATCTCGACCGCCGCAGCTTAAGGAAGTTTTCCCGGGACACGGTAGTCGTCACGGCCCAAGGCACGCGTGATTTGCTCAAACGTTTCCGCCATGTTCACGAGCTGGCGTGGGGTCAGTCGATCACTGTATCCACAAGACAAGGACAACTGCGCGTCACCGCGATCGAGGTCGCGCATTGGGGCGCCCGAATGATCCGTGACACCCACCGCGGCTATGGAGGCTTCGTGCTCCAACGAACGTATCAAGAAAAGGACTACAGCATCTGCTACGCGGGCGACACCACCTTCACCCGCGCCTTCGAAAAAGTCCGCGCGATCGCCCCGGCGCTGCAGTTGGCTCTCATGCCGATCGGCGCGTACAATCCTTGGATCGCGGCCCACTGCACGCCCGAGCAAGCCGTGGCCATGGCCGATCAGGCGGGCGCGATGAACATCGTGCCGATTCATCACGAGACTTTCCGCTTGAGCGCGGAGCCGATGGACGAACCGGCACAGCGCATCGAAGCGGCGATGGCTGGGCGCCGGAAACATCTCCTGGCGCTACACGTCGGCGAAACGTTTCGCGTGCCGCTGCGCGACCACAGCGCCGTGTCGGCTAGCGCAACTGCAGCGACTCGCCTTCGAAGGTAATACCCAATCCGGGAACGACGACGGCTTTTCGATCGCCTTGTTTGCGGACGGTGCCGGCGATCCACGCGTCATATCCGACGCTGCGCGCGAGCGTGACGACTTCGGTAGCGATGTGCGGCGACACGTAGGCGGCGAAACCGATGCCCATGTTGAATGTGGCGTACGCCTCGCGCAGATCGATCGGCCCCGCCCGTCGGAGAAATTGAAAAAGCGTGGGCTCGTGGCGCAGTTCGTGGATCTCGTAGA
The DNA here is from genome assembly GCA_035765635.1 of Opitutaceae bacterium. Classification (GTDB taxonomy): domain Bacteria; phylum Verrucomicrobiota; class Verrucomicrobiia; order Opitutales; family Opitutaceae; genus EW11. The sequence continues at coordinate 122,380 of DASTWZ010000044.1, read as the reverse complement.
CAAACGGTTCCTCCAAGCGCATCAGCTTGCGCCAACCGTGCCCCGTGACGTGCGCCACGTAGTTCAATTTCAACCCGCGGCGCTGGCAGGCGCGGACGAACAAAACGTAAATGGTCGAAGGCGCGAGCAGCGCTTCGCCATACGTGCGTCCGTCGCCAATCGGCGTGGCATAGCCCATTGGCAACTGGTCCGCGATTTTGCGGCAAAGAGTGAGACCGTTGGTCTGCACGCCCGAAGAACTGAGAAAAATAATCGAGTCGCCGTCGCGAACATCGCCGACAATGCGGTTCGACTTCGGGCTGATTTTGCCCATCGCCGAGCCGGCCAGCACGATTGTATTCGGTTCTACAATACCGCGCAGCGTCGGCGTTTCTCCCCCGCCCCAAACCGCGCCGGCTTGCTGGCAGCCTTCCGCGAAACCCGCCACGAGATCCGCCGCGCGTTTCTCGTCGGCGAACCAATTCGAGTCACCGACCGCAGCGTGCATCGCCACGGAAATCGGCAGCGCGCCGCACGTGATCAGATCGTTCACGATCGTCGCCACGGTATCGATCCCGATCTCGCGGTAGAAGCAGCGTTTGCTCTGCGCGTAGACCGCGTCCGCCACCAAGTTCTTCGTGCCGAGGCCCTCTTCGACGTGGGCCAGATAGTGATCCTCCGCCTCGATCAAATACGCGCTCTCGCCTCGGGTCGTGGCCGGCTCCTGATAACCGTGTGCCGTCAACAGGCTCGCCGTCGTCTTCGCGGCTTTTTGGCAGGCGCGTTTGAACGCATCGAGCTGATCGTAACGGACTCCGGAAGATTCGTAGCTGAGAGACATGGCGGAAAACCTGGTTGGAACCGATTCAGTAACTGCGGCCTTCGCTCTTATCGAAATAATTGATGTAGGCCTGATTCACCACGCGATATCCGCCGGGCGTCGGATAATCGCCGGTGAAGTACCAATCGCCGCGATGATTCGGCAGAGCGGCGTGCAGATTTTCGACTTTCTGGAAGATGATTTCGATTTGCCCCTTCCATGAGCCGATGGTCGGCGAAACGAGCTTCGTGATGCGCGCGGAGATTTCTTCCGGCGTGAACGGCTCGTAGATTTTTTTCACATGGTTCGTGGTGCCGCGCGAAGCGACTTCCGCTCGGCAGAGTTGATAAACATCCTCGAGGATGCCGCTCTGGCCACGCTCCTTCAGCAGCGACACCGCGGCTTCGAAGGCAACGAATTTGCCGAGCTCCGACATATCGATCCCGTAGCAGTCCGGATAGCGGATCTGCGGCGCCGTCGAGACGACGACGATCTTCTTCGGGTTGAGTCGCGCCAGCATGCGCAGGATCGAGCGCTTCAACGTGGTCCCCCGCACGATCGAATCGTCGACGCAAACGAGGTTGTCCTTCGGTTCGACCGAGCCGTACGTGATATCGTAGACGTGGCTTGCGAGAGAGTTGCGCAGACTTTCCTGACCGATGAACGTGCGCAGTTTGATGTCCTTGCTCACGACTTTCTCGCCGTGCGGCCAGTTGCGCAGAATTAATTCATCGAGCAGCGCCTCGGTGAGTTTTCCTTCGGTCGACGCCTTCATCACCGCTTGTTTCACTTCCTGGCGGCGGCGCTCGCGCAATGCGGAAAGAAGTCCGTAGTACGCGACTTCGGCCGTGTTGGGGATGAAGCTGAAAACGGTGTTCGCCCAGTCGTGATCGACGGCCTTGAGCACCTGGTCGGCCAGCCGGCCGCCGAGGGACTTACGCTCGCGGTAAATGTCGATGTCGTTGCCCCGCGAAAAATAAATGCGCTCGAACGAACACGACGCGCGCGGCAATGGAGTCGTGAACTGCACGGAAGAGACGGTGCCGCGCTTCTTGATCACCACGACGTGGCCCGGATCGACTTCCTTGACCTGCTCGACGCCGAGGTCGAACACCGTGCAGAGCGGCGCACGCTCGGAGGCGAACGCGACCACTTCGTCGTTCTGAAAATAAAAGCACGGGCGAATCCCGGATGGATCGCGCGCGACGAAGGCATCGCCGTTGCCGATCAACCCGCACAGCGCATAGCCGCCGTCCCACTTTTGCGACGCGCGCTGCAGGACGCGACCGATGTCGAGGTCTTCGCTGATACGGCGGGAAATTTCCGAGCCTTCGATCCCGCGGGTGCGGAGGAAGCGATAAATGTCCTCGTGTTCTTCATCGAGGAAAAAGCCGATTTTCTCGAGAAGCGCCTGCGTGTCGGTCGCGAAAATCGGATGCTGACCCATCGCGATCAAGCTGTCGTTCAGCTCGGCCGTGTTGGTCATGTTGAAATTTCCGCAAAGGCCGAGATTGCGCGTCGGCCACGGGCTGCGACGGAAATAAGGATGACAGGAGCTCTGGTTGTAGCCGCCGGACGTGCCGTAGCGCAGATGCCCCATGAAGAGTTCGCCGCCAAAATCGAAATGCTTGCGCACGGTTTCGGCGAACTCCGGGTGAATCACGCCGGCCGCCACCTTCTCGTTGTAGGAGGTCAGCAGTGAGCGAAAAATCTTGTCGAGCGGATTGGCCTTCACGCATCGCTCGCGAAACATGTACGGCTCACCCGGCGGCACATCCAACTTCACGCAGGCCACGCCCGCGCCGTCCTGTCCCCGGTTGTGCTGCTTCTCCATCAGCAGGAAAAGCTTGGTGAATCCCCAGAGCGGCGTTCCGTATTTCTCCTGATAATACGAGAGCGGTTTAAGTAAGCGGATAAGGGCGATGCCGCATTCGTGGGTGATGCGATCAGACATGCTTGGAATCGGACATTAGGCGGTCAGCTGGACTCGAGGGATTCAACACGGGAAAGGAAGAACTTTGCGCGGCTTCTTGCTATGTTCAAATCAAGAAATTGATCGGTGTCGCCGGATTCATGCACCGCGGTTTCGCGGATGAAATTTTGCGTGCTGGTCGACCAATCGCTTCTCTTCGACCGCGGTATAAATCTGAGTCGTGGCGATGTTAGCGTGCCCTAACATTTCTTGAATGGCGCGGAGATCCGCCCCGCCGCCGAGGAGATGCGTGGCAAAGGAGTGACGCAGGGCGTGCGGCTTCACCGATTTCGTGAGGCCGGCCCGCTTGGCGTAGCGCTTGACCAGCACCCAAATCATCTTCCGGGAAATCGCCGTGCCGCGCTCGCTCAGGAAAAGTTCGCTGCCGGTTTTCGGTTTCACGAAGTGGCCGCGCCCACTCGTCAGATAGGTTTGCACGGCCTGCGCCGCCCGTCCGCCGATAGGGACAACGCGCTCCTTCAAACCTTTGCCAAAGACGCGAAGAAAGCCGTTCTCCAAATCGACTTGTTGAAGCAGGAGATCGGACAACTCCGATACGCGAAGGCCGCTCGAATAAAAGAGCTCCAGGATCGCACGATCGCGCAGCGCGAATGGGGTCCCGCCAACCGGCGCCGTGACGAGGCGCTCCACCTCCTCGCTCGTGAGAGTCGCGGGAATTCGTTTGGGCAACTTCGGTCCGGCAAGCAGCTCGGTGAAATCGTCCTTCCGCTTTTGTTCGCGCACCAGATAGCGCGAGAAGACCCGCAGTGCCGTCAGCTTTCGCGCCGTGCTCGTCGCACTGAACTTTCCGTGCAGCGAATGTATCCATTCTTCCACGACACGGCGCTCGGCGCTCCGCCAGTCGGTCTGCTTTCGCTTGGCCAGAAATTCCGCGCACTGATCCAGATCTTTCTGGTAGCCGAGCTGCGTGTGCGGCGAAAGCCCGCGCTCCAAGTTCAGGAACGCGACGAATGCATCGATATCTTCGGCGAAAGCGGGCGCAGCTTCGCTCGAAGAAACTTTGATCGAGCGTGCACGTGCCATGCTAGAGCGAGCTCAGCGGCAGTGCGGGGGCTCGAAGATCCGCATCGCTCAATAGCGGCGTCGAACCGGAGAACGCATCGGTGTGCGCTCGTCCTTCATGCGGTACGTGATCCGCGCTTTTTCCAAATCGTATGGACTCATCTCCATCTTCACCATGTCGCCCGCGGCGATCTTGATGAAATTCTTCCGCAGTTTCCCTGAAATGTGAGCCAGAACCGTGTGCCCGTTGGAGAGCTCCACTTTGAACATCGTGCCGGGCAACACCGACACCACCTTGCCTTCGACTTCGATCGACTTGCCGTCAGACATACACTGGGAAACTAACGCAGAGAGAGAGTTGTTTCATACGATGAAAATAAAGGCCTTCTTAAGCCTCATTTCAGTGGGGTGCGTCAAGGTTTTCCTCGGCTAACGGGGTCACTGTCCGCGTTCTTAAAAAGAAATTTAGGACTTCTGCTCTTCGCGTATCTTGTCCCTCTTTGCGACCAAGGTCCTAACGTCCTTCCGCATGCCCGAAGCGCCCACGCCACCACCGCCCGAGTGCCCGTTTCAAAAACGTTTCCCGTCGCAGCTTCTGCGCGATGACACGTTCTATATGAGTCTCGCCTATAATCAGGCGATCGATGCCTGGCGGCAGGACGAAGTGCCCATCGGCTGCGTGATCGAGCTCGGCGGCGAAATCATCGGCTCCGCGCACAACACGGTCGAATCCGCCCACGATCCCACCGCTCACGCCGAAATGCTGGCGATCACGCAAGCGGCGAACCGCATCGGCGATTGGCGACTCGAAAATGCGACGCTCTACGTCACGAAAGAGCCATGCCCGATGTGCTCGGGCGCGATGCTCATGTCTCGCGTGAAGCGCGTTTGCTACGCCGTTCCCGATCCGAAAATGGGCTGTCTCGGCGGCGCGACGAATCTGAACGACCTGCCGCGCGTGAACCACCATCTCGAGATCACCACGGGCGGCGTGCTCGAAGCGGAGTGCCGCGAAATGCTTCAGACGTTTTTCCGGCTCAAGCGGAACTCCGACCTCTGAAATCGCTACGATAGTTTCTGGGTGGAGCGGTTGACGCCGTCTGCTTTGGCGCAATGTTTCGCGCTCAATCTGTTAAACTAAACCCATCTGAATTATGGCTTACGAACTCCCTAAATTGCCTTACGCATACGATGCGCTGACTCCTCACATCGATGCGAAGACGATGGAAATCCATCACACCAAGCATCACCAGGCTTACATAACGAACGCCAATAATCTCCTGAAGGATCAGCCGCAGCTCGCGTCGCTCGATGTCAACGCGCTCATCGCCGATTTGAGCAAAGTTCCGGAAGCGATCCGCACCGGTGTGCGCAACAATGCCGGCGGTCACAGCAACCACAGTTTCTTCTGGGTGACGATCGGACCAGGCAAGGGCGGCCAACCCAAGGGCAAACTCGCCGAGGCGATCAACAGCACGTTCGGCAGCTTCGACAAATTTAAGGAAGAATTCGCCAAGGCCGCCGCCAGTCGTTTCGGCTCCGGTTGGGCCTGGCTTGTCGTGGGCGCGGACAAAAAACTTTCCGTCGTCTCCACCGCCAACCAAGACAGTCCGCTCATGGGCAAAGCGGTCGCGGGCGCCGAAGGCAAACCGGTCATCGGCCTCGATGTCTGGGAGCACGCCTACTATCTCAACTATCAAAATCGTCGTCCCGACTACATCGCCGCCTTCTGGAATGTGGTCGACTGGGATGCCGCCGAGAAGAACTACCAGGCCGCCTCGGCTTGAGCGTAGTTTATTCTTGAATACATGCCGCCTCCTTGCCGGGGCGGCTTTTTTTTGGGCCCCTACAAAGCTGGAAGCACGTCAACACCACGCGTCACCGCATCGAGTGACAAAGCCGCAGCACTTGGTCAGGGATGCGATCGAGCGGCACGATGTGATCGACACCACCGAGCTTGATCGCTTCCTGCGGCATGCCGAAAACTACGCAGCTTGACTCATCTTGCGCGATAGTTTGCGCGCCGGCTGTCTTCAACTCCGACATGCCTCGCGCGCCGTCGTCCCCCATTCCGGTCATGATCACGCCGACCGCATTTCGGCCGGCGTAACGCGCGGCTGATCGGAAAAGCACATCGACCGACGGACGATGGCGGCAAACCAGCGGCCCGTCTTTGACCTCAACATAATAGCGCGCGCCGCTGCGCTTGAGCAGCAGATGCTTGTTGCCCGGCGCGATCAACGCCTGCCCGCGCAACACCGAGTCGCCGTCGACGGCCTCTTTCACCGAAATGGCGCAGAGCGAATTCAATCGCGCGGCGAAACTCGCGGTGAATTTTTCCGGCATGTGCTGAACGATCACCACACCGGGCGCATCGATCGGCAACGCTTGCAGAAATTCGCGCAACGCCTCCGTGCCGCCGGTCGAAGCCCCGACCACGACGATCTTTTCCGTGGTTTCCAACATCGCCTTCGAATTCGGCGGCGCGATCATCACGTCGGCCGTGAGTTTCGGCTGCGGCTTGAGTCGCGCGGCGTCGGTTCCACCTGGCGACGCTGTTGAGGCGCGAGCCGTGGCGGTCGCGGCGAAGCGCCGGCGATGCGCGCCGACGCGCACGTGCGACGCCGATTTCACCACGTCGCAAATGTGAATCGCCGACTCTTCGATAAACTGTTTCGTGCCGAGCTTGGGCTTCGTGATGATGTCGACCGCGCCCTTTTCCAATGCGGCCAAGGCAGTCTGCGATCCGCTGTCGGTCAGCGTGGAGCAGATCACCACCGGAATCGGATGCTGCGCCATCACCTTTTCGAGAAACGTGATCCCATCCATCCGCGGCATTTCGACATCCAACGTGATCACGTCGGGGATCTCCTTCGCGATCTTTTCGACCGCCACATAGGGGTCGGACGCAGTCGCGATGACTTCGATCGCCGGATCGCTTTCCAGCACGGCTTTCAGGCTTTGTCGCACCGAGGCGGAGTCGTCCACCACCAGCACGCGGATTTTTCGTTTGGCCGGGGCGCTTGGCCGGGCGGATTCAGCGCTACTCGGGGCAGCCGGCTCGCCCGGCTTTCCTTCGGAAAACAACGATGCGGTGTCACTCATCGTAGTTGTTCTTTCGATACACGGCGGAGCCCACCATGCTGACAGGCACGTCGAGTCCGATCAGAGACTCGGAATGACCAACAAAGAGATAACCGCCGGGGCGCAGGTGACGGCAAAGTTTGTTCACCACGCTCTCCTGCGTCGCCTTGTCGAAATAGATCATCACGTTGCGGAAGAAAATGACGTCGTACGTGTCCGTGACGCGGTAGTCCGGCTCCATGAAATTCAGCGGATGAAAATGGACTCGGCTGCGCAGCTCAGGCGCGATTCGCACGAGTTTTCGATCAGGCGCGCGGCTGCGCAGGAGATATTTTTTGCGCAACGCTTCAGTGACCGGCTCGATTCTCTCCCACTCGTAGACCGCTGAACGGGCGAGCTGTAACACCCGAGTGGATACGTCGGTCGCGAGAATGGCGTAGTCGAATTGAGCGCGCTGCAGCGCGTATTCGGCCAACACCATGCTAAGCGTGTACGGCTCTTCGCCGGACGAACAGCCGGCACACCAGAGCTTCAAATTCCACGGCTGGTCAGGCGCGGCATCGAGGCTCGGAAGCGCAGTCCGGCAGAGAAAATCGAAATGATGCGGCTCGCGAAAAAAATCCGTCTTGTTCGTCGTAACCGCGTTGATGAAGTCCGCCAGCTCCGCCTCCGCCTGAGGCGATTCGAAGAGGTGATTTTTATATTCCTCGATCGACGAAAGACCCAGAGCGCGCATCCGGCGCTGCAGACGGCTCTGCAGCATCGGAATTTTGTTCTCCGACATTTTGATCCCGAGCTTGCGCGTGATGAACGCCGCGAAACGTCGAAAGCTCTCCTGCGAGAGTTTCAGCGATTCGCCTGAAGCATCGAGCAGATTGGGCGTCAGCGGATTTGCGTCCATGGACACATCAACAAGCCGCGAAGTCGGTGGGCGCCTCAGTAGCTGCGGAACTCGCCGTCGGTCGAGTCCGCTCCACCGCCATTCACGCCATTCAGCGAAATCACCACGCCGTTGGTTTTTCCATTGGCGCCGGAGACTGCGGCGACGGCGGGTTTGCTCGGAGCTGACGGACGGATCATGCGACCGCGTTTGGCGGGAACATGGTTGCGTCCGGGGGCTGCGCCGTTAACGCGCGTAGTTGAGCCATCAGCGGCGATCTTGAAAAAGGCGATCGTGGTCTGCAGTTGCTGCGCCTGGGTCGAAAGCTCTTCGGCGGTCGAGGCCATTTCCTCGGAGGCCGCGGAATTCTGCTGAATGACCTGGTCGAGCTGCTGCATGGCTTTGCTGACCTGATTCGCGCCCGTGCTCTGCTCCGCGCTCGACGCGGAGATTTCCTGAACGAGTTCAGCCGTCCTGCGGATATCCGGCACGAGTTTGGACAACAGCTCGCCGGCCACTTCGGCGACTTTGACGCCATGGCCCGTGAGTTTGCTGATTTCGCCCGCGGCGTTTTGGCTGCGTTCCGCCAGCTTGCGCACCTCGGAGGCAACCACCGCGAAGCCCCGGCCGTGCTCGCCGGCACGTGCCGCTTCCACCGCAGCGTTCAAGGCCAGCAGATCGGTTTTTCGCGCGATCTCTTCGATGATGCTGATCTTTTCAGCGACTTCCTTCATCGCCGCCACCGTCTGCAAGACAGAGTCGCCGCCGGTCTTCGCATCGCCCGCCGCCTTGCTCGCGATCTTGTCGGTCTGCCGCGCGTTGTCCGCGTTCTGCTGAATGCTGGAAGACATTTCCTCCATGGAGGACGTGCTTTCCTCCGCGGACGCGGCCTGCTCGGTGGCGCCCTCGGACAATTGCTGGGCTGTGGCGCTCATCTCTTCACTGCCAGCGGCAACATTGTTCGCCGCCGATGTGACTTCGTTCACGACGCGCCGGAGATTTTCCAACATGTGATTCAGAGCGAGGCAGATTTCGCCAATTTCATCGTTGGTCGTGGCGTGAATCGAAACCGTCAGGTCTCCTTCGGAAATTTTACGCACAGCCTCGGTCGCCAGAACGACGGGCTTCGTGATCATCCGGGTGATCCACCAAGCAACACCCACGCCGATCAGCAGCGCCAGCACGAGGCACGCGATGCTGATGGTCGCGGCATGCGAAAGCCGCTCTGTATTCGCAATGGCAATACGCGTCGCCGATGATTGCGCGGCTTCGGTCAGCACGGAGGCGAACTCCTGGAGCTTTTCCGCGGCCTTCGACCGAACCTTGCCAATGTCGCGGCTCTTGGCGCGCAAGAGCTCCACGGCCGGCGAATTCGTTTTGCCCGCGGCTTCCTCGGCTTTCGCCAGGTCCGTCATGATCTCCTCGGTGTCCGCAACCGCTTTTGCGTAGGCCGAAAACAACTCGCGACCCGAGCCAATGCTCTCCTTCAACTTCACGAGTTCCGTGCTCTGCGCAGCGAGAGCGGCCGTTTCATTGAGCACGCTGTCAATCTCCGGCATGCCTTTATGGACAACCTCCAGATAGGAGGTGTCGCCGGTCAGCGCGTAGCTGCGCGCCGCGAGATTCGTCCGCGAAATCGCCATATTGAAGCGATCCGTGAGGTCCAGCTCCGGAACGTACTCTGTCGATAAGAGTCGTGACCTGCTTGCTGCTTGTTCCATCGCCACGATGGAAAAAAGTCCGGTCGCAAGAAGGATGGTCAACAAGGTCGCGAACCCCAGACCGATTTTGGTGCCAATATTGAATTTCATAACGAGTCCTGTGAGTCGCGTGTGAGCGCTGAATTATTTGACCTTCGCTTCCGCCTGCGCCGCCGCGTCGATCAAGGCGACATCGCCGGAGGAGAAGACCGCCGCGATATCGAGAATGATGATGAACTGATCGTTCCGGTGTCCCATGCCCTGGATGAATTCGCTCCGCCAGCGCATCGCGATGGTCGGCGCGGGCGTGATCTGCGACTGATCGAGTTCGATCACTTCGTGCACGCTGTCCGCGATGCCGCCGAGCACGGCCTTCTCGCCGCCGAGTTCCAGTTCCATCACGACGATCCGCGTGTTCACCGTATCGTCGATTTTGGGCAAACCGAATTTCATGCGCAGATCCACGACGGGAATCGCGCTGCCGCGAACATTCACCACGCCGCGCATGTAGTCGGGCGCGGTGGGGACTTTTGTGATCAGGGAGAGGTCGAGGACCTCGCGGACCTGATTCACATTGATCGCAAACACTTCATCCCCGAGTTTGAACGTGATGAATTGAGCGGGCTGAGTGATCGTACTCATGGGAATTCTTCCTTGGAAATCAATAGTTCTGAAACTCGCTATCGGTCGCATCGCCGGATTTCTCCACGCGATCGTCTAACGAGATGGTTGCGCCATTTGATTTGGCGTGACCGTTGCGATTGGGAACGGACTTGGCCGCCTGGACCTTGCTCGGGAACGGCGCGCGCGTGCCGCGAGGCGGGGTGCGCTTGGCGGCGATCATCGTTGGGACGACCTGGGCGCTGCCTGATTTCGTCATCTTGAAAAACGCCACTGACGACTGGAGTTGTTGGGCTTGGGTCGCCAGTTCCTCGGACGTCGAGGCCATTTCCTCAGACGCGGCAGAATTCTGCTGAATCACTTGATCGAGTTGCTGCATCGCGCGGCTGACCTGATTGACGCCGGTCGTTTGTTCGGCGCTGGCCGCAGCGATTTCCTGAACGAGTTCGGCCGTCTTGCGAATGTCCGGCACGAGCTTGTTCAGCAACACGCCAGCTTCTTCCGCGACTTTCACGCCGCCCATGGTCAGACGGCTGATTTCGCCCGCAGCATTTTGGCTGCGTTCCGCGAGCTTGCGCACTTCGGACGCGACAACGGCAAACCCGCGGCCGTGCTCGCCGGCACGGGCGGCTTCCACCGCGGCGTTGAGCGCGAGAAGATCTGTTTTGCGCGCGATCTCTTCGATAATGGTGATGCGCTCGGCGATTTCCTTCATCGCTGAAACGGTCTGGGCAACCGACTCGCCGCCTGTCTTCGCGTCGGTCGCGGCCTTGCTTGCAATCTTGTCTGTCTGCCGGGCGTTGTCTGCGTTTTGCTGCACGCTGGACGCCATTTCTTCCATCGACGACGTGCTCTCCTCGGCCGAGGCGGCCTGCTCGGTCGCGCCTTCCGAAAGCTGTTGCGCCGTTGCGCTCAATTCCTCGCTGCCAGACGCCACGTTGTTCGCGGCGGCGGCCACTTTGCCCACGATCACGCGAAGGTTCTCCAACATCTTCGTCAGCGAATGGCCAAGGGAATCCTTTTCCGACAGGAGACTCACTTCAGGCGTTAGGTCTCCATTTGCGATCGCATCGGCCACGGCGGCCGATCGGCGCAATCCTTCGGTCATGCGATTCAGGCTCAGGCTGATCTGGCCGATCTCATCCTGCGATTCCACGACCAGTTGAGCCGAAAGATCGCCGAGCGAAACTTGTCCGACGGCCTCCGTCGCCTTCTTCAGAGGACGGGTAATGCCGCGGGTGATGTACCACGCGACCCAGGCGCTCAGCGCGATGGCGAGCGCAAGGCCGATTTGAAGACCGAGAGAAGCGTTGCTGACGGACTGGTTGATCGCAGCGCCCGAGCTCATGCTGATCTGCTGGTTGTATTTGGTCAGATCGAGCACGGCCTCCATGTATTGCTCGTGAACCTGCTCCAGCTTCGTGCGCGCGAGTTCGACTGCTTCATCGCGCTTCATCTCGTGGCTGAGTCCGAGCACCACACCGCGTGTTTCAATGAAGCGGGTGCGGACCGTCTGCATCGCGTTGAACAACTCGCGTTCGCGCGCATCCGAAATCAGCGCTTCGAAATTCTTCATCGTCTCCACATTCTGGCGGCTGCTCGCGGCCATCTCTTCCTCGATGCGCGCCTTCTCCTCCTTGGTGACCGCATTGATGTGACTCAGGGTCTGCACCATATTTTGCCGAGCGCGCGACTCGATCGCGTGCACTTCGACGATGCTGGGAATCGTGTCCTGCGTGACGACGGCTGCACGCGTCTTGATCGCGTGAAGCTCGACGCACGCGAAGATGCCGAGAGCAGCGACGATGATTACGACGGTCAGGAAACCGACCGTGATGCGTGTGCCTATTTTCCAATTTTTCATGACTTAAAATTATTGAGTGTCCGCGGGATTTCCCGACACGGGCTTTTTCGCGCCCGTGAGCATGGAGTTGATTGCCGCCACGAGTTTTTCGGCGGGAAAGGGTTTCTGCAGCGTCATCTTGGCGCCGAGGTGTTTGGCCGATCTCAGCATGTTCATCGGGCCTGTCTTCGAACTCATCACGATCACGTTCGGGCCGCGTTCGAGACGTCTCCACTCTCTCAATACATCGAGTCCATCCGCATTCGGCATGTAGACGTCGGTCACGAGCACATCGATCTCGTTTCCGGAAAACATGCGGATGCCGTGCTGGCCATCGGCCGCGGTCAATACGGTGTGACCAGCGGCGACGAGAGCGGCCTGGAGGAGCGCGCGGATCGAATCGGAGTCGTCAACAATGAGTACTGTGGCCATGGATCATCTCTCGCGTTAGGCAGCTCTCGGCCGGGTGAGCGGGGCGCCGCGCTCCGCATGGCGAATCAACCCGGGCAGATCAAAAATCAGCGCAACCCGTCCGTCGCCCATGATCGTGGAACCGGAGCAGACCTCGATATTTCGATAAAAACGCCCAAGGGGCTGAATCACGGTCTGGTGGCTGCCGAGCACGCGATCGACCACGAGGCCGACGCGCTGGTCCTCGTGCCGCACGATGACGATTTTTTCTATGTCGGGACCGTCACCAGAGAGCGCGAAAACTTCCCGCAGTCGAATGTAGGGCAACAACTCGCCACGAACGGCGAAAACATTGCGGCCATTCTGGCGAGAACGTTCCGCGCGGTGAATTTCCACGTTTTCCGTCACGGCCGACATCGGCAGGATGTACTGGTCTCCCGCCAATTCCACGAGGAGACCATCGATGATCGCGAGCGTCAGCGGAAGCGTGAGCGTGATCGTCGTGCCCTTGCCCCGCTGGCTCGCCAGATGAATCGTGCCGCGCAGCGCGTCGAGCTGGCGCTTCACCACATCCATACCGACGCCGCGGCCTGACACCGTGGTGATCGTCTTCGCCGTGGAGAATCCGGGCAGGAAGATGAGATTGAAAATGTCCTTCTCGGAAAGCTCCGCGTCCGGAGCGATGAGACCTTTTTCGATTCCCTTCGCGCGGATCGCGTCGCTATTCAGACCGCGACCGTCGTCCTGAATCGAGATGATCACGTGCGATCCAGCGTGCTGAGCTTTCAGGCGGATCGTGCCGCGACGAGGTTTGCCGAGGCGCACGCGTTCGTCCGGCGGACAGATCGCGTGGTCGATGCAATTTCGAATCAGATGAACCAGCGGATCGCCGAGTTGATCGAGAACGGTTTTATCCACCTCGGTTTCCGCGCCCTCGGTCACCAGATCGATTTCCTTTTCCAATTCGTGGGAAAGGTCATGCACGAGTCGTTTGAAACGACTGAACGTCGAGCCAATCGGCATCATGCGAATGCCGAGCACGCTCTCGCGCAACTCGTCGATCAGCCGCTCAATCGCTTCAACGGGCGCAGCCAGATCGGTGTTCGCGATTCCCGCCGAGACTTGAGCGAGGCGCGACTGATTCATGACTAATTCGCCAACCAGATTCACGAGACGATCGAGCTTGGAGGACGGCACGCGAACCGTCGCCTCTTGCGCAGTCTTCTTCGCGCTCGAAGTCGCGGAAGGAGTTTCGGCCCGCGAAGCCGATGGGGCAACGAGAGCCGCTTCTGGCTCCTTCTCTTTCGGCGTTGCAGCCGCCGGGGTGGCGGAGCCGGACACCGCCGGCGCCGTCGGCGCAGGCGCCGGACTCACGGATTCGTAGGTCAGCTTGCTGTCGTCTTCGACGAAGATGAAAACGTCTTTGATCGCGTTCAGTCCGCGGTCCGTTGTGAGCCGGACTTCCCAGTTGAAATAGCACTCCTCCGGCTGCAGCCGCGACAAAGCCGGCACGCCGTCGATTTTCGCGCTGACTTCGCATTCTCCGAGAGAGCGGAGTTCGTCGAGCAGTGAAATGGGGTTCATGCCGGACGACGCGATGGCCGCCGGCGGTTGAAACGTAATCTTCCACGTCGCGCGCTTCTCCGTTTCGATCCGTTTTTTGGATACAGCGACGGGGTCTGCTGCTTCTGCGGCTCCCGTGAGATCGCGCAAACCAGCGACGATCTTCGCGCACTCGGCAGCGGCGGCGGCGCTTTGCGGGTCGTGCAACAAAATCTGGATCTGGTCGCGCGACGCGAGAATCGTCTGGAGCAACGCCGAGGTGACGGCGAGCTTGCCATTTCGGACGTTGTCCAGGGCTGTCTCGACGTGGTGCGTAAAGCTCGCGACTGCGTCGAAACCGAACATCGCACCCGAGCCCTTCAGCGTGTGAAAGGCACGGAACATCCGATTGATCGCCTCGATATCGTCGGGTCGACCGTCGAGTTCGAGCGCCACTTGCTCGATCTGGTCGAGCAAATCACTCGCTTCGAGCAGGAAGGTCTGAGTTGGATCGGGCAAATTCATCCGCTTAGCGCAGCACTTTGTCGACGACGGCAGTGAGCTGCTCGCGCGTGAACGGCTTCACGATCCATCCGGTCGCACCGGCGGCTTTGCCGGCCTGCTTCTTTTCCGCCTGAGACTCGGTGGTGAGCATCAAGATTGGCACGAAGCGATGCTGGGGCAACGCGCGCACGTTCTGGATCAACTCGATGCCATTCATGTTCGGCATGTTCAGATCCGTGATGATCAGATGAACCTCGCGCGCGGAAATTTTTTCGAGCGCATCGCGTCCATCGCAGGCCTCGATGATTTCATGGCCGCGCTGAGCGAGCGTAAGCGCAACCATTTGCCGCATGCTGGGCGAATCGTCGACGGTGAGGATCGTTTTCATGGAATTGACGTGAAGAGAGTGCCTGCAGCCAAACCCGCCGCGGCGCACGCTTCGTGCACCGGCGCGGGAATCGACGAAAAAGAAAGCGGCCTGCCCTCCTCGACCGCGGAACGGCGCAGCGCGAGCAGTAGTTGAAGTCCGAATACGTCGATCAATGTCACCTCGGTCAGATCGACGGCGAGCGGAGCTCCGCTATCGAACTGCTCGGCAAAATGGGTTTTCCAGTCCGCAGCCGTCTGGATCGCCAGCGCTCCTTTGATCGTGAGGACCTTGGCCGGCGAAGCGCCGCTCGGCGGTGTTGGACTCATCGTGGATTGGCTCATTGGATTGGTTAGAATAGCTCCACGTTGTCGCCGAGATCGGACGTCGGCTTTGGCGCTTCGGCGGGCGCGGAGGCCTCGGCGGAGGCAGACACGGCGTCGGACGCAGGCGCAGGTATTTCGGCAGGCGCGGTTGGCGCGGTGGACGCCGCCGCGACCGCGGCCTGATGCACCGCGCGTTCGGAATCCATGGTGTAGCGATTCAACGCTTCGGCGACAGCGGCGTCGTTCTTCGCCTGCTCTCGAGCGGTGTGGGCAAGGCAAAATTCGCCGAGAGCGGTAAAGGCAGCTTTCGCGATTTCCAGTGGCTCACGAGAGACGTTAGCGAGATCCACCACCTCGACGAGCGCATCCGCCTCGCGCTTCATCTCCTGAAAGAGCGACCCCATGGTCTGCAGGGCGGACTTGTTTTTTCCCACCTCGTCTTCCAACTCCCGAAACACGGTCGTATCGCGCGACGTGAGATCGGCGTAAGCGGATTGCATCCGCTGGCACACCCGTTCGCTCTGCTGGATCAGCTGGTTCAGCGCTTCCGTCGCGCGCACCAGTTTCTCTTGAAAATCCTGACTGTGATTGGCGGCATCGCGCGAGATCTCCGAAGCGGCCCCTGACAGCACCTCGAGCGAACCGTTGTTCGCCTGCACCGCTTGCACCTGTGCGTTCAACCCCATCATCTGAATGTCCGCGGCCAGTCGTCGCATCGCATCGGTCGCGCCGGTCGTGGCGTTCGCAAATCCGCGGGAGGCGCGAATGGCTTCGCTCAATCCTGCGGCGGAGCTGCGCATCAAATCCGACGTGAGGCGATGGGTTTTCCCCGTTTCGCTCACGAGCGCATCCATCTCCTGGGTGATTCGAGTCAACTCATCCATCGACAGAGAATCGCGCTCCACCGATTTGAGTTCGGCAATGACGGCTTGGAGACCTCCAGTAATGGTCGAGGTCGCGCGTTCGAGATCATCTTGCACGGCGCTGAGCTGTCCGACCTGCACACGGCAGAGCATGCCGTTTTGGTGAACCGTCGTTCTGAACGCCGCGTCGCTGCGCGCTCCCAGTTTTTGCAGCACTTCGCGACCCGCGGTCTGAATGTGCTCCATCTTCTGCCGCGTGATGTCCTGAAACTGCAAACCGAAGGTCACGGAATCGATTTGCTGATTCAATTCCTTGATCGCCCGGGCCAGCGCTTCCTCGCGCCGAACGGAACTTTCGCGCCCGTCTTCGAGCTTCGTCCGCGAGACCATGAACTCTTCGCGTTTCTGACGCGTGATTTCCAAATGATGCGAAGCCTGTCTGCGAAGCTGGGCCGCGGTGGACAAAACGTCGGCGCGAGTTTTCTGCAGCGCTTCCGCGTTCTCGGTAAAGTTGGTCGCGAACTCCGCCTGCAGGCGCTGCATCTCGACCGTCACGGCCTGAAACAGGGACTGCATTTCCACGGAGAGGCCCGCGGACTCGATGCGGAAGAACGATTGCAGCACACGCATGGGCGCAAACGCGCGCTCGAGAACGTCCTGCTCTTTCAAGAGCTGCTGCAGCTCCACGGCATGCTGTTCCAAAATCTGCGCGAGTTGCTCCACCTCGTGCGCGAAGGTTTCGCCAAGACTCAGATGTTCGCCGATCAGCTCGGCCACGCGATCGAAGGCCGTGCTCCGGCCCTCGTGAGGCGCCAGTTTGCGCAACGTCTCGCACTGCAGATTTAGGCGGCCGGTGAGTTCCGCCTGGCGTCGCAGAGCGCGGCCGCATTCGAGAAAACGCGCCTCGATCTCGCCGATCAGTTCGGAAATCGTCCCGCAAGTCTGCTCCAACCCTCCGGCGAGCGCGGGCAGCTGCTTGCGTATCCGGTACTCAAATACGTGCAGTTGAACGCGGTTCCATAACTCCTCTTTCGTCCGCGGGGCGGACGAGCGAAACTCGCGCAAAAATTGTTTCAGGTTCTTACTCAACGTGGGGACGAAGGTCACATCGGCCTGGCCCGCTAAAACTTTCGCGGCCGTTTTCCCGCCGAGGTGGGCTAACCGGCGCGATGCGCCGGATATGAATTTTCGGCGGCAAACGCGCAGCTTGTGCATCGCGACCCGCCTGCTCCATTTGGCGTCAACGCCCAGCAATTTTTAAGATTAGAGTACTCCGTGATTTCGTGTGAGTTGGCGACCCGCCCGGGGAGTATGCTCGACCGCATGAGCGCACACCTCTCTTGTTGGCGTATTCACGTTTCCACTACGAAACGAACGGCAATATCTTCGGCGAAGTTCGTGTCCTCGACCGTCCGCTCGGCGGCTTTTTAGCAATCTCTTTATATAGCGTGAGCGAGGCTGAGGGTTTCACCCCGACCGAAGCGGCAGCTCATCGACCACTCAAACGAGGGAACGCATCAGCAATCGCTCACCCCGATGTTCGTCCTGACCGTTCGGCGATGCGTTCATTCTTTGCCCAGGCTCTTATTGTTCCGGCGATCGGCAGGCTCGTCGCAGCTGGTGTCGTCGCGTGCCTCACCGCCGCCACCTTCGCTTTCGCTGAGACGCCGGCCGCAGAACGTGTGACGACTTGGGAACCCACAAAGTGGCACGACGAGCCGAGTTGGAAGAGTGTGCGAGGCCAGGCACTCGCGATCGTGTCCGAATCTCGCGGTCGCTTGATCTATCTCGGCGGGATCGACGGTGCGTCGAATCTTCTTTCCGCTCCGGCAGAGCGTGGCGAGTTGCTCCCAGGAAAGCCCTCGCCGAATTGGGGCGGCCATCGTTTTTGGCTCGGGCCGCAAAGTCGCTGGGGCTGGCCGCCGCCAGCGGATTGGGAGTTCTCCAGTGCGGTGTCGGCGGAGGCTGAAGGCGATCGCCTCATCCTGAACGAGCCGCGAAAAAACACCGCTTATCCCGCGATCATCCGCGAATATGCCTGGCAGGGAAATCGGCTGCGTTGCACTGCGCGCTGGAAACCTGGGGCGAACAGCCTGCCCTACTACGGCATGCATGTCGTGCCCATCGAAGCGCCCGCCGTCATGAACGTTGGCCTGGTTAAATCGGATGATGTGCCGCTCGGCATCGTTGGTATTCACGGCGACAAGCCGGATACTGCGAAAGTCCTGCCAGTCGCGAGTGTCACGGTGGACGGGGACCGTGCCACAGTTACGAGCGGAATCGTCACCTCCAAACTGGGCTTCCATCCACAAATGCTCCAAGTGAAGCGCGGGTCGTGGACCCTCTTCGTTCATCCCGGTCCGACTCACGGAGTGATGCAGCTGTCACCAGATCATGGATACACGAGCCAGATCTGGGTCGGTGAAAAACGCTACGACTTCTGTGAACTGGAACAGATCACGCCGTTCCTAAATCCCGGTGAAGACGGCTGGTGCGGTTCGACGATTTATCTCGAAGCGAAGCACGACTAGCGAAGCGGTTTACAGCGCCTTCAGTCGGTCGGCCAGCTCCAGGCAAGCACGGCCGTTGTGATACGGGCACTTCCAAAAACTGATCTTCGGTTCTCCGCTCGGCGCGCCTTCGCGCGACACGTTGCGAAACCATTCGCCGCCTTTTCGATCGACGAGTTTGGCCTCGATGAAATCCCAGAGGTGCAGCGCGGTTTTCAAATATTTCTCGTCCCTGCCGATCTGATACGCATCGAGAAAACCCACCGCAGCCTCGGCCTGCACCCACCACTCCTTATACGTCTGCGTGATGCCCTTCGCATCCGCCTCATATAAAAGCGCGCCGTCCGAATCCAACGATTGCTCGTACGTCACTTTCGCGATGCCGAGAGCGACTTCGCGCACGCGAGCGATTTGAGCGGCATCTCCCACGACTTGCGCGGCTTCGTGCAACAGCCACGCCGCTTCGATATCGTGGCCAAACGAAATGCGGTCGGTTTTCCAATTCCACTGCAGGTCGAAAAACAGCCCGAGATGAAACGTCTTCGCGTCGAGGATACGCGTGAGCATGGTGTCGATCAACGTGCGCTGCGCCTCGCGAAGTTTGTCGTTCGGCCAAACCCGCAGGAGATTCGTGTAGCCTTCCAACACGTGCAGGTGCGTGTTCTGCGATTTCGGTTCATTCATGTCGACTTCGCTGAGCCGCATGTCCTCGAGCGCGCCCCACTCGGCGGTGAACGCCTCGAGGTATCCGCCGTGCACCGTGTCCCGGCAGTGCGTTTCGAGGAGTTCGAAAATCCTGATCGCGCGGTCGAGCGCGGTCCGATCTTTCGTGACCTTGAAATATTCGGACATCGCGTAGATGCCGAAGGCCTGCCCGTAAACCTGCTTCCGCGTGCGGAGCGGTTTGCCGTCCGCGCTTCCCGACCAGTAGAGACCGCCATTCTCCTGGTCCCAAAAACGCTTGATCAAATCTTCATAGGCCCATGTCGCCGTTTGCAGATAATCCTTCTGCGGATAATGGCGATGCGCCGCCGAAAACGTCCAAAGCACGCGCGTGCTCAGAAGCGCGCCGCGCTCTGCATCGCGTTTGACCGTGAGATCCGCCCCGACTTCGCCGTGCAACCCGCCGCGCTCTCGATCGACGCCGTACTTCATCCAGAACGGGAGGATGTTTTCACGCAGCTCTTGTTCGATGCGCGTGATGTAGTCGAGACGAGTCTGTGGTTGCATGTAAGGGCAACCCATTACGCGTCCCGACCGGGAAGTTGGAAGAGCGAACTTTTGATATCCCTTACCGCGCTGCGGAGGTTTTTTCCAAACGCTCCAGCAACTCCAGGCACGAGCGACCATTGTGGTAGGGGCACTTCCACAGGCTCACCTTCGCCTCACGATTCACGACCTTGCCCGCTTTCGTCCGCGCGCGAAACCACTCGCCGTTCTTGTGATCGACCATGAAGGCCTCGATGTAGCCCCACTCCCGCATCGCGGTCTGCCGATACTTGTCGTCTCCAGAAAGTTGATACGCATTGTAGAAGCCGACGGCCGACTCGGCCTGCGGCCACCATTCGCGATGTTCGTCCGTCTTGCCGCCAGGCTCTGACTCATAGAAGAGGCTCCCATCCGTATCGACGCCCTCGGCGAGCGTCACCGCGGCGATATCGAGAGCCACGGCTTTCGCGCGTTCTTTCAGCGCCGCGTCGCCCTGCACGTCCGCCGCTTCGGTCAAGAGCCAGCTGAACTCGATGTCATGACCATACGAGATATCGGTGCCCTGCGGTTTGAAATCGTCGCTGAGAAAGAGGATCAGGTGATGCGTCTTGGGATCGACGATTTTCGTGATCAACACCTCGATCAGATCGCGATGGCTTTTCTTCAGTCCTTCGTCCGGCCAGGCGCGAAGCAGATTGGTGTAGGCCTCGAGAATATGGATGTGCGTGTTCTGGGTCTTTGTGCCCTTGCCGCCCGTGACGTTGCGCGCTTTTGCGCCCTCGCGTTTCCATTCCCGGCTGCATCCCTCGAAGTAGCCGCCGTTCACCGGGTCCTTGGCATGCTCCTCGACCAGGCGGTAGATCTGAATCGCTTTGTCGAGCGCGGCCTGATCGTGCGTGACGCGGTAGTATTCACTGAGTGCATACACGCCGAAAACCTGGCCATAGATCTGCTTGTCACGGCGCATGGGTTTGCCGTCAGCCGACGCGGTCCAATAAAGACCGCCGTATTCGTTATCCCAATACACCTTGATCAAGTCATCGTAGGCCCACTTCGCCATTTCGAGGTAAGCGGGATCCTTGTAGCGCGAATAGGCGCTGGAATACGTCCAGAGAATGCGCGAGGTCAGCAGCGCGCCGCGCACCGCGTTCTTGTCCACCTTGAGATCGTTCGTGATTTCTCCATAGAAACCGCCGCGCTCATGATCCACCGTGTGCTTGATCCAGAACGGGAGAATGTTGCCGCGAAGCTCCTGTTCGATGCTCTCGCGCCACGCCGCGTCGTTCGCCGGCACGGTAATCGTCGGGACGCCGCGCGGCGCCTTTTCCGCCATGAGCGGTCCTACGAGGACCGTGGCACTCAGACTAAGGGTGAGCAGGGCGAGAGATTTTGAGCTCCAATGCATGACCGGCAGACTCGCCGAGTTAATGGCGACGTCCAGAAAATCCACGCGCTCGTTTTGGAGAACCCTGTTCTTTCATTTCGTCCCGGAAGCTCCGTCATTCGACGGGTTCGGCGCTGAGATTTTTTGCGCGTCAGTGCGGACGGCGCGGAGAACTTCTTTCGCCACGCGCACGCCAGAGTCGAGGGCACCGCCGACAGTCCCGAGTTCCGCCGGCTCCGCTGTCGCCTCGCCCGCGAAAAACAAAGTATTCTCCACCGCCTCGGCCAGTCGGCTCGGCGCATCTTCCAAGCCCGCAACAGCGAAACTGTAGCCGCCGCGGCAGAAGGGATCGGCCGACCAATCGTGTTGATACGATTCGACCAACGCCTCGCGCAGCGCCGGAAAGGAGCATCCCAGAGCGTCGGCCAACGAGCGCAGTCCCGCTTGAACCATGTCCTCGGTCGTCCTCCCCGCCAGCGCGCGCGATGCCGGACCACCAGCCCATCCGATCAAGACCGGCGCGGGAGACGACGACCACCAAACCGGCACCGGAGCGCCGGGCGCATGCAAGAATCCAAAATCCTTGCCCGATGCTTTCCGCATGGGCGGCGGCACGAACGGTTCATTCCAAAACGAATCGCGAAAGCGTAGTGTAATTCTGGTTACAAAGCCAAACGGCAGCAGCTCCCACAGCGTGCGTTTCTCCGTCAATTCCGGCTCGAACGCGATCGCCCCCAATTGCCCGGGCACCGCCTTCAAGACGCCCAACGGCAGCGTGATCACCACCGCTTTCGCGCGATAAATTTTCTTCTCGAATCCTCCGCCGGTCGCGGCCTCCACGGTCGCCGCTCCTGGTTCCCAGCGGATCGTCTTCACGACAGAGTTTAGTTCGATCGCGACGCCCGCCGCGTAGGCCTGCTCCGCCAGTGTCAGCGGGATGCGATCGTAGCCGTTATTGACCCGTTGCTGTTCGTCTTCCGTGCCGCCTGTCGTCTCCTTCAAAATTTTCGCGCTGACCGAATCGACGGAACCCGCGTGAAAATTCTGCACGAACTCCCGCGCTTGCACCCGATCCTCCGGCACGATCGAGGTCGCGCCGTTCTTCAGCCAAGCCCCAAATGAACTGAATTCCTGCGCGTCGATTCTCTTCATCACCTCCGCCAAGCGATCCCAAAGATCATCGCGCGACTGCATGCCTCGATCGCTCACCACCCATTGTTTGGCCGGCGAATCCACAAGTTGGATACCGGACTCCTTGACCAAACCGGTCAGCACGGGATTTTCGCCATGCACAAATTCCGGACCGAGTTCGACCGACGGATCGCCGATGGGACGCCGCGTCAACATGCGCCCTCCGATTCGCCCACGCGCTTCCAACAGCACCACGCGCAATCCGCCACTCGCCAAATCGCGCGCTGCGATCAATCCGGCAACCCCCGCGCCGATGACCAGCACTTCTGTCTGTTCCGCGTTTTCCATGAGGAAATTGGACCGCATTTTCGCCGGCAGTGCAGCGCCCAATCCGCCTCTTACGTCGAAATCGGGAGAAGCCCCCTAACCGGCGGACTGATCCGCGCTACCGTCGTTCGCTGCGGTGAACAAAAGCGCCGCCGCAACGCTTAAACCGCGGCGGGCAATTCCAAGACAAAGGTCGCGCCTTTTCCGACGCCCGCGCTTTCGGCGCGAAGCGCGCCTTGCATTTCCTTCGCCGCCAACGCGCTGCTGTGCAGACCAAAGCCGTGACCGTTCTTTTTCGTGGTAAAACCGAACGCGAAAATCCGCGTGAGATTTTCCGGCGCGATACCTGCCCCGTTGTCGGCCACGGAAATCGTCACTCTGCCGGGTCCGCCATCGCGCACGTCCAGCAAGATCTCACGATCTCCCGGCACGCGCTGATTCACCGCCTCCTTCGCATTCGTGATCAAGTTGACCAGCACCTGCAGGGCGCGTTGGCGCGGCACTCGCACGGCCGCAGTCCGCGCGATCTCGCGCCGCACGCTGACGCGGTGACGGGAAAGCGCCGCGTCGGAAAGCCGCACCGCGTGTTCGATCAGCTCAGCCGGCTCGATCGTCTCCGAGATCGACGCGACATTCGCGTAGCTCTGCTGCGCCGCCACGATCTGATTCAAGTGGTCGATCTTTTCGCGCAACGTATCGAACTCCTTCAGCGACTCGGCCTGTTCCGAGTTCAAAATTCCGGCGAGACGTTTCAAATAATCGATGACCACCGAGCCGCGCGGATCCTTGGTGAGAAACTCCGCGAGGTGTTCACGGTTTTGCTCGAGCATTTCCACAACGCGCATCAGGGCGGACACTTTCGAATTTCGCGCGATGTCCGCGGCGACGGTCGCCGACGTGTTCACGCTGTTGAGCACATTCCCGATATTGTGCAGCACGCCTGTCGCCATTTCCGCGATGCCGGCGAGGCGCGACGTTTCGAAAAGCTCGCGCTGTGTGTTCTTCAACGTCTCGTAGGATTTCGCGAGTTGCTCGTTCACGATTTCCGCTTGCACGCGTGAAGCTTCCAGATCGCGATTCGCCCGAGCCAGGGCCGAGTGCATGCGCGCGCCATGGAGTGCCGCGGCGAGCTGCCCCATCAAATCTGGAAAATGAATCAGGAATGGCGTGCTCGCATCGAGGAACAGCTGCCCAAATTGCACTCCGCGATAATTCAGCGGCAGGATGACAAACGCGCCGGGCTGCGACTCCGGCTTCGTCAGTGCTTCCAGCTCAGTCGACGAAAAGGGTCGCATGGGTGACTGCTCTGAAAAATTCATCCACTTGCCTTCGTCGGTCTCGAACGCCGCCGCACTTTCGCCATGGTGCAAAACCAAGCCGGCGCGCTCGATCTTCAGTGTGCGCAGCGTTTGCCGCAGTCCGTCGATGACCACGGCTTCGTCGACGCTTTCGAAAGAAAGCTCGCGCAGCGGCAGAGTTGCCGCGGCGAAAACGACGCCCATGTCGAGTTCGCTTTTCTGCTCGTTCACCGCCGCCGACGACAATGTCTCGAACACCTTCGCGGCCGCCAGGAACGAGCCCGTCTGGCTGCGCGCCAACGCGTCACCAAGAACTGAATACAAACTGCTCGCGCCGACTCCGGCCCGCGTTGCGGTTTCGAGAAACGCGCGAAAGGTTTCGGCGAATTCCGGCGAAGCGACGTCGAGCTCGGCGAGTCTCCTCCTCTGCTGCCGTCCTTCCGGCCGGGCGAGCACGCGCTCGAGCTGCCGCTCACAAAAGAACTCACCCTCCGCCCACTCCGACGCGAAAGATTTCTGCGAAGAATCCGAACGCGTCGAACTCCGCTCGACGAAGGGAGTTTCGATCAGCGCTTCCGTGGAAATCTTCTCGCCGCGAGCGACGCTCAACACCCGCTCCACCGCATTGTATCCAAGGCGGTAAGCCTGCATGTCGAAGGTGGAAAGCGATGGCGTCGACCAGTGCGAACGCGGCACGTTGTCGAAACCAATAACCTCGGCGTCCGCCGGCACTGTTTTTCCACAGTCTTTGAGCGCATCCATCACGCCAATCGCGGTGAGATCGTTCGTGGCGATCACCGCGGAAAAAGTGACGCCTTCGCGCAATGCCTTCGTCACGACGTCGCGCGAGGTTTGTTCGCTCATGTCGCCCTCGAAAACGCGTGTAGGGTCAAACTGGATACCGCATTCCTCGAGGGCCTGACGATAACCCCGGAATCGCTCTGCGGCGCAGAGGTTCTCCGCGGGTCCATTGACGAACGCAATTTCGCGGTGACCGCGCTCGACGAAATTTTTCACCGCGCCGCGCACCGCTTCGAAATTATTGCAGAGCACGCGGGGCACATCTCCGACACGACGGCCGATGATCATCACGGGGCACCCTCTTCGATGAAGCGTTTCCGCGTACCTCAGAAAGGTCGCGTTGGGAAAGGCGAAGATGTAGCCGTCGAGTTCGCGGACACCTTTCACCGTGGTCGTCGATGTCTCCGCAACATCCAGGTGGTCCGACGGCGTCGCGTCGCCGACAATGTAGACGGTCGCGCCCTGCCGTTCGGCCGATTCGATCGTGCCGCGGATCATCGGCCACAATTTTGGCCAATGCCAATGCCAGGCCAGAGGAATGAAGAGACCAATAACCATCAAAAATCGAGCGGATGTGTGAGTGAGGCGAGCAAGACGGACGAGCGCTGCTCGATTCAAACATCGACCCAACGAAGTGCGACTTGAGGTCGACGCATGCGGCGAAACGAGTACCTAGCCGAAGTGCCCGACCCCATTCGCCAAGCTCCCTGGGACGTTCTTCTCGACGGCCGTTTCGATTCGAAGCACCCCGGCCGGACGCTGTGGTCGTTGTTCTCCGGGCAGCGCGGCTCCGTTTTTCTAGCGGTCTCTCTTTACGTCATCAAGCAGGCGCCCACGTCGCTGCTGCCGCTTTTCATCGGAATGATCATCGACGCGCTCAGCCCTGTGCGCGAGGGGTCATGGCATCGCATCGTCATCGTGGCCGCGAGCTACATCGCGCTGCTGGCCGTGTATCCATTTATCCATACATTTTTCGTGCGGGTGATGAGCCGCGTGCTTCGGCAAATGCAGTTCATCCTGCGCAGCGCGCTGGTCGAGCGGCTGCAGCAATTGGCCATCACATTTTACGATGCGACCCAAACTGGCGCGCTCCAATCGAAGGTTCTTCGCGACGTCGACGCGATCGACGGGCTCTGCCGCCATCTGCTGCATAACGCGCTCAACGGATTTCTCATCATCGTTTACGTGACCTGCATCGCGCTCGCGAAGCAGCCGATGCTCGCGCTCTATTTCTTGGTCACGGTTCCGGCGGGCGTGGGCCTGCTCAAGATTTTCGACAAACGATTTCGCACGCACTACCAGGCGCTGCGCCTCGAAACCGAGCAGATGACCGCGCGTGTCGGAGACATGTTGCAGATGCTGCCGGTCACGCGGGCTCATGGCCTCGAGGAGCACGAGAGCCGCGGTGTGCGCAGCGTTTTTCATCGCATGCGCAAACGCGGCCTCGAAGTAGACACCACGACCGAACTTTTCGCGGCAACGTCGTGGGTAACTTTCAGCGTCTTCCAACTCGCCTGCCTGGTGTTTTCCGCGTGGCTCGTGATTCAGCACAAAATCTCGGTCGGCGAAGCTGTCATGTACCACACCTACTTCGGCATGCTTGTGGGCTCGGTGCAGCAGCTCCTAAGCGTGTTTCCCGTTCTCGCCCAGGGCACCGAGGCAATTCGTTCGATCGGCGAAGTTCTGGAAGCGCCGGAAGTCGAGGACTACAGCGGCAAACGTGCGGCTCCTTTTCCGCTGCGCGGCGAGATCGTGTTCGATCGCGTTGCCTATCGCTACACGCGCGGTCGCGAAGTCGCTCTCACGGATATTTCGCTGCGCATCGAAGCCGGCGAGACCATCGCCTTCGTCGGAGAATCCGGCGCGGGCAAATCCACGCTGATGAATCTCGCGATCGGCTTCCGCAAGCCGGCCAGTGGTCGCGTGCTGCTCGATGGCTTCGATCTGCGCGATCTCGATCTGCGAACCTATCGCCAGCAAATCGGCGTCGTGCCCCAGAATACCCTGCTGTTCACCGGCACGCTGCGGGACAACCTGACTTACGGAAAATCGAATCTGGCCGACACCGAGCTCTGGCCGATTTTGGAGCAAGCCAATCTCGCGGAGTTTGTGAGCGAGTTACCCGACGGATTGAACACGCCATTGGGAGAGAGCGGTGCCCGACTGTCAGGCGGACAGCGGCAACGTCTCTCCATCGCGCGAGCGCTCGTCCGCAATCCCCGTCTCATTCTCCTCGACGAAGCCACCTCGGCTCTCGACACCGAATCGGAGCGCCTGGTGCAGGAGGCGCTCGTCCGCCTGAGCGCCGGCCGCACGACGTTGATCGTCGCGCACCGCTTTTCGACCATTCGTCACGCGCACCGCATCGTGGTCTTGAGCCAAGGGCGAATCGTCGAAGTGGGCACACGAGAAACGTTGATGGACATGCGCGGCTATTTCTATCGGCTGGCCGCTCTGCAGAGCTGACGGAAACGCGGCCGTATTTTTTCCGTTTTACTTACTAAAACCTGGTGCATTTCCCCCAGGTTGTGCCGATACGAATCCATTCGTCGCTGCATGCGAAATTTCGCGAGCAGGCAGCGGTTTGTATTCAATGAACAAATACCTCGCTGCATCTCTCCTCGTTTTAATCGCCCTGGCCGTC
Source organism: Opitutaceae bacterium (assembly GCA_035765635.1). Lineage (GTDB taxonomy): Bacteria > Verrucomicrobiota > Verrucomicrobiia > Opitutales > Opitutaceae > EW11. The sequence continues at coordinate 95,141 of DASTWZ010000044.1, read as the reverse complement.
TGGCTCACGCCGGAGAGCGCAACCTCTGCAGGCTCGGCCGATTTCAAATCGGTCCCGCTCTACCAATTTCTCGCCGAAGTTCAGCAGGGCACGTTGAAGGATGGGGCGATCACCTACGCGGAAAACGGCTCGGATTTCGCCAGCCTCAAAGCCCTCGCGACGCCGTCTGCCGCGGAGAAAAAATCCGCCGACTCCGCCGTTGCTGCCGTGAAGGACTCGGCCGCGCCCGCCGCGTCTGTTTTTTGGAGCGCCCAGGGCCGCCTCACGCCGGATGACTTGAAGATTTTGCGCGCGGCTCATTTCGACGAAGCGCTTGCCACAAAGAATGGCACGACCACTGCCCGCCCTCGTCGCGCGCTGCTGCGCGAGATTGCCGTGAACACCGTCTACATCGGCCTCTTTGTCGGCGCCATCCTCATCGCCCTTCCGCTGCTGCAGAAGAACATGGGCGCGCAACACACCAACTTTTCCGGCGCACTGTCGAAGACTCAGGCGAATCCCACGCGTTTCACGCACGTGGCCGGTTGCGACGAAGCCAAACAGGAGATCACCGAGGTCGTGGAATATTTGAAGAACCCTTCGAAGTTCGCGAAGACTGGTGGCCGCATGCCCAAGGGCATCCTGCTCGTCGGACCTCCGGGCACGGGCAAGACGCTCCTCGCCCGCGCCGTCGCAGGCGAAGCCGGCGTTCCCTTTTTCAGCGTCAGCGGCTCCGACTTCATGGAAATGTTTGTCGGCGTCGGCGCGGCTCGCGTGCGCACACTTTTCAAAACCGCCGGCAAGAAAGCGCCGTGCATCATCTTCATCGATGAGCTCGACGCCATCGGTCAGCAGCGCGGCGGCAATCGCCAGGGCAATGACGAACGCGAACAGACGTTGAATGCGATCCTCGTCGCGATGGACGGTTTCGATGGCAACAAAGGCATCATCGTTTTCGCCGCCACGAATCGCGCCGAGATCCTCGACAAAGCCCTGCTGCGCCCCGGCCGTTTCGACCGCCAGGTCCATGTCAATCTTCCTGACCTCGAAGGCCGCGAGCAAATCCTTCGCGTGCACACGGGCAAAATCGTGTTGGATGAAACGATCGATCTGCGCGAAGTCGCAAAAGCCACGCCGGGATTTTCCGGTGCAGATCTGGCGAATCTCGCCAACGAAGCTGCGCTTCACGCCGCGCGCAACAATCACTCCGCGGTCACGCATCACGATTTCGACGAGGCTCGCGAAAAAATTTCCTGGGGCCGCGAACAACGCCGCGTGATGACTTTCGAAGACCGTCGAACGATCGCTTATCACGAAGCAGGCCACGCCTTGCTGCAGGTCTATTCGGCCGAAGAAGGTCTGAAGCTGCACAAGGTCACGATCATCCCGCGCGGCCAATCGCTGGGCAGCACCCATTTCACGCCAGAGCGCGACCGACTGAACTATTCCGAAGCGCAACTCGTCGCGCGTCTGCGCTGTCTGATGGGCGGACGCGTCGCCGAAGAAATCGCACTGGGACAAATCACCAGCGGCGCCGCGGGTGACATCGAAATGGCCTCGAACATCGCTCGATCCATGGTCTTCGAGTGGGGCATGTCTCCGCTCGGCTTCGTCGCCCTCACGCAACGCGAAGGCCAGATGGCCGGCAGCAATAGCCGTCAAACACTCGCGACCGGTGACACCATGGCTCGCGCCGAAGAATACGTGCTGCAATTGCTCCGTGAACAATACGAGCAGACGAAAGCGATTCTGACCCAGCGTCGTGAACAATTGGATACGGTCGCGAAGGCCTTGCTCGAACAGGAGACGCTGACGGGCGAAGAAGTAGTCCGCCTCTGCGCCGCCTGATTAATTCGCCCGCGAATCACACGAACGACACAAAATTAGAAGAGCATTTCCACGGAATGCTCGGAAGACCCGGAAGGAATTCTTTCCGTGTTTTCCGTGCATTCCGTGGGAAAACAGTATTCTGATTTCGTGTATTTCGTGTGATTCGTGGGAAAGAAACTGCAGTGGAACCACCAAAACGCTCGGGTGAATCGGCCGCGCATCTCGCGCTGAAACGCCTCGCTGTCACGTGGGCCTGCGGACATCGCCTGCCGCTCTGCGCGACGGAAGTTCGCCTTCCCCGCTGCAACTATCGCGCAGACGTCGCTGCAGCCACGCCCGGCATCAGTGCGCCCAATGCCGCGATCGCGATTTTCGAATGCAAGGCTAGCCGCGCGGATTTTCTTCGCGACTCCGCGAACGAAAGCGCGGTTCGCAACGAACTCGTCGAACTGGCCGAGCGCCTTCGCTCTCTCCGGGAAATGATCGGCCAGCACCGGCCTGATTTGCGCCGCGGCGAAGAGCTGTTTCCGGAATTCGACGCCATCGATCTTCGCGGCGTGCAGCACGAAACGCATGACCGCCTCGCCGCCCGCCTGCGAGTGATTCAGGCCAAGCTCCTCGAAGGAACGAAATTCAGCAAACTGCGCCGCTGGAGTTGCGCGACGTTGATGTACCTCGTCTGCGAGGAGAACGTGGCCGCGCCTTTCGAAGTTCCCGACGGCTGGGGGCTGCTCGTTCGCGAGGGAGATTCACTTCAACTTCGCTTGCGCCCCTGCTTGCACGAGACCTCGCTCGGACACCGCGTGGCCTTCCTCGAACGTATTGCCTCCGCCACTACAAGAGGAGAACTCCGCGGCCTGGGCGTTCTCGAAGCCGTGCACGAAAACTCACCGTGGGGCGCAAACGCGGCTCAACAAACCCGCGAGGTCCAGCGCTCGTAGGCGGGGAAACTTCCCTGCTTCATTTCCTGCGTCGATTGCGGCGGATCGTGCTTCACACGCAGGATGTACCATCCCGCGAGAACGAAGAATGCCACGATCGCGACGATCATCCAAAGATTCAGCTGCGTCGTGCGATGATGAACGTTAACCGACAACTTGGGTTCGTCATGTTTGAGGTCCATGGGAAGTGCCTTTGGTTCGACGGATCTGAGCTGTGGGTGATCCGCGCCAACTTCGTTGCTTGAAGCGGACCAAATTTCCGCCGGCTTTCCTTATCCTTGATGCCTCGAAACTAAGCTCCTCTCGTGCAGGGCAAACCAGTCCGCACTCGATGCAATTTGCACCGAACGCGAAAGCGGCGCGCCGCAAAATACGGGGCGCAAAAACCGCTAGAATCCAAACGCTATTTGGCGGTGGCGAACGAACGCGTGAGCAATTTGGTCAACGCGTCCGCGCCCAAATTCGCCATCGTGCCATCGATGGAAAACTTTTCCAGCAACGGCACGTAGCCCAGCGGATCTTTCACGTCCTTCAGCAGATTCAACTTCGCCAGATTCTTGGCCTGATCGCCGCGCACGGCCATCTGCACGTCGAGGTGCAGCGGCTTTTCCCACCAGCGCGTCACGCTGCTTGTATTCACGGAACCACTACTGACCAGCCGGAGGTCCGGCGAAATCAGACTGAAGTCTGTCACCTTCAAGTCCTCGCCGGGACGATGCGAGAGTTCCAAGTTGAGTTGATCGAAATCGATTTCGAGGAGGCGCTTCAGCGTGTCGGATGCCGCGATGAGTTTGTCTCCGTAATTCGACGACGCATTCGATCCGAGCAGACCGCCCGCCATGTTCAAAATCGAGCCGACCGTGCTTGCCGTTTTCTGATATTTCGCGATGTCCGTCGCTCGCGAGCTTGCGGCAAATCCACGGAATTTCCCGCCGCGGCTCGTGAGCTTCAACTCGGCCGCGGTCGATTGCGCGATAGTGTCGACCGTCGCGGCCTCGCCGGAAAATTTCCCCACGAGATCGAAAGGGCCTTCGACCGTGGGTTGCTTCGTCGGACTGAGCATCGCCAGAATTGGCCCGGGATTCACGTTCGCCATGTTGATGTCGGCGTCGAGCGTGTACGGCTCCTTCGATTTGGCGTTGAACGTGACGCCTCCATTGATCTTCGCCCCGCTGCCCTCGCCCATCACGGCATTGAGATTCTCGAGGGTGAGCGCGTCGGGCCCGATCTTGAGGTTGCCCGTGACATTCGCCGCCTGAAGGTCCGCCGAATAGACGACCTTCTTCAACTCCAGTTGGATCTGCCCGCTCACGCTGCTCCAAAACGGTTTCGTATCCGGTTTCTGGGTACCACCGTCCGCGGGCGGTGTGGCCGGCGGAGGATTCGGAGTCGACGGAGCAGTGGGCTGAGCCGTCGGGGTTGATGACGGTTCGGCTGCTTTTTCGGACGTTCCAAACGGCGCGGCTACAGCTTGAAGATCTTCGACGTACAACGCCTCGCTGCGAACATGCGCATCGATCGCGAGCTTTTCCGGGCTGCTTCGCAATTCAGCCACGGCGTCGAGATCGGACTTGCGATCGCCTTTTTGCACGATGATCGGCGCCTGCAGTTTGATCAGCCCGTCAGCCTGCAGATCGGCGCGAACGTTGGCGCTGACAGTGGGCACCGGCTGAGTCACGCCGGCCGCAGCGAGATCGCGGATCTGGAGATTGCTGGCGATCTGCTTGAGCGCATCGGTGATGATCGCAGTGAAATCACCCGCTGCTTTGCCCGCGCTCAAAACAGCAAACGTCTTCAAGACCGGCTGCTTTCCCGCTTCGGCAAGATTCACTTCGTACTGCCCGGTCGCCTTGATCGGCTGCGTCTCGCCGGCCGCGCGCCCAGCCTTCAGCGCCGCTTTCAACCACGGGCTTTGCGCGCTGCCGAACGTGAGCTCGGTGATGTCGGCCTGCCACCCTCGAGAGCTATATTGCCCGGCGAGTGCGGCGCGGATGGTCACCGCTTCGAGGACCGGCGCTCCCGCCTGCACGATCGTGATGTTGCCCAATGTGAGCGGCGAAAGCGTTCGCACGTCCACCGCCCCATTCTGCGCGGAAGCCACGACTTCACCGGTCACATCATCGCCTTTGACAAGCAGGTCCGGCGGAAGAAACGACTTCGCATAACTCAGCGGAATTCCGTTCAGCCTGGCGCGAAACAAGTCCTTTTGGCCATCGGTCACCATGACGGCCTTTGTCTCGGTGTTGAATTCGATGGGCTGCAACGCCTCGACTGAAAGCAGCGGCTTGTCCGTGCTGATCGATGTAGTGAAACGGTCGATACGCACCAGGTTCTTGTTCTGGACGAGATCGAATTCCCCCTGGGTTTTGATCACGCCAACATCAGGCAGAGCGATGCCGGGATATGCGCGTTCGAGTTTCGCAATGTCCGCATTGAAATTCCCGCTCGCGTGAATCTCGTCGAAGGCCGCGTTCGTTTGAAACTTTCCGCTGCCCATCGCGCTGAATTCCGGCAGTGTAAGACCGAGAGCGAAAGGCGCGAGATCGGCATCGCGCGCGTCGATCGTCCATGTGCCGGAGAGCACGCGAGACGCTTTCGGAAAGGCCGCTTGGATCATCGCGAGTTGTTTTCCCGCGGCCGTGTCAGTGGAGTTCAGATGAACGCCGTAGCTTTCGCCATCCGCGCGACGCTCGGCGTCAATCGTCAATCGCATCTTGGCTCCATTCGGAAATTGCGTGCCACGCGCCGTCACGTCGCTGGTCGAAGAAAGCACCTCGAAGGTTCGCGGACTGTCCATCTTCACCGTGACATCGCTGACCGTGGTGACGTCGCTCACCGGCGAATTTGCCGCGGCCAAACGCGTGGTCGTTTCGATTTTGAAATGTCCCGTCTTGCCGGCGCCCACTCCGCCGCCGGTGATCACGACGTGAGCGCGACTGGGCGCCTCGCCTGGATTCCCGGGCAAAAGTACGTCGCCCTCCAACTCGGCAGCGTCGACTTGGAGATCGATCGGCAAACTCAGCAGATCGAATACGCCCGAGAAACTTGGCGTCGGTGCGCCGGCATTCGCGGAGGGTGGATTTGCATTTGTCCTCTCGGGGGCCGCGGAACTTTTCTGTGGCTCATTAACCGCGTTAGGGTGCGCAGTCGTAACGGTCGATTTCCCCTGAGGCGGCACCATCGCCTGAGCCTGCGTCAAATCCAGTATCCACCCTTTCGCTACAAGCTTTTGAATCGCGACGTCCTTCTTCGCTGCGCGAATGAGCGGCACATCGACCGTGGCGCTGGGCAACGTGAGGCGCATGCCCGGTTTTTCATAAACCAATTGAGACACCTGAACGCGGTGCAGTCCGGCGTCGAGCCGTCCAATTTCGCCATGGGCGTCGGGCATTTTGGCGAGAGTTTTTCTCGCGGCCCATGTCTGTACGCCGGGCGTAAAAGCAAAAAAGATCGCGACGCCTATGAGCGCAGCGATCAACAAAAGGGAAAACAGGAGAATACGAACGACCTTCATGGGGCGACCGGACGGCGACTGTGAGTTGGTGCAATTAGACGCCTCACAGTGTGCGCGGTTGCAAAAATCCGCGAACGGTTTGCCACGATGCTTCGCGAGCACCGTGGCAAATAATGTTTACTGACGAACGACGTACGGGTCGGTCTGACCGATCGCTCGGCGAACCGTCGCGACCGCGACATTGTACGCGTAGTTCGCCTGAACCTGGTTCAAGCGCGATTGCGTCAAATCAACTCGAGCCTGTAAGACGTCCAGCTGCGTGACCGTGCCCGCTGCGTAGCGCGCGTCGGCGAGACGGACCGCTTCTTCGGCTTGCGCGACGACTTTTTGCGCGGCCTGGGTCAGCTCGGCGGCTTCCTGCAACGAAGACAAGGCGCGGCGCACATCGACTTCGATAGCCAGGAATGTCTCCTGCGTGGAGAGCTCGGCCTGGCGCAGTTGGGACTTGGCTTGAACGACGCGGCCTCGAGTGGCCATGCCGTCAAAGATCGCCCAGCTCGATTGCGCTCCGATAATCCAACCGTCGAGGGATTCGCTGAAACTCTCGGAGAAATTATTCTTCCGGAATTCATAACCGCCGACCAAAGCCAGATTCGGGTAGTACGTCGACCGGGCGTTACGAACTCCCGCGCGGCGCGCGTCCTCGATGCGGCTCAGGCGTTGCAGCTCCGGACGATTTTCTTCGGCGGTATGCAGAGCCGTCGCGAGATCGTACGAAACCGGCGTGAAATCGAGCGTGCCAACGAACTCGGGCACGCGGCTCATGTTCGCCGAATTCCGATTCACGTAGCCGAGCGACTGGCGCAGTTCGTCGATCGACGTGCGGAAATTATTTCGCGCGTTGATCAACGGAGGCTGCGCATTCGCGAGCGAAACTTCCGCGCGCAGGACTTCGAAGTTGGACGAAGCCCCGGCCTGGAAGCGATTGCGCGCGATCTGGAGTTGCTCCTCCAGGAGGTGGACATTCGCCTCCTGCACTTTGATTTGCTCCTGGGCGAGCAGCACGTTGTAGAAGCGCGTGCGCACTTCGAAAAGCGAGCCGTTGATCGTCGCTTGCAGGTCGAGCAACGCGGCCTGGCGCAGAGCTGCCTGCGCATCGAGCGCCGCGCGAACGCCGCCGCCTGAGAAGATCAGTTGACGGACATTCAGCGCGATTTGCCAGTTCTGCGTGCTGCCGGCGCCATTCGAGCCGCGGTCGGAGCTGAGTTCCTTCGCGTTCTTCGTGTACGACGAGTCGATGCTCGCGTTCGGGAGAACCTCGGAGCGCACCTCGATGATCAAGCCCTCCTGCTCACGAATGCGCTCCTTTGCCTGGCGGATAGCAAAGTTGTTATCCAGCGCATAGCGAAGCGCGGTTTGCAGATCGAGCTTTTGGGGCAATTCCGGCGCCGGCGGCGGCTCGTCTGCGTGACGAGCCGGCGCAGCCATCAGGCCCACCGCCAGGATTGGCAGCAGGGCGATTGCCCGAGCGAAGTGCGACAGTGATTTCATACGAAGGGACGATTTCATTTTACTGCTTCAGCCATCGGCAACGTTTCACGTGCGGCCCTCTCCGACACGGATTCCTTGGAATGGTCTTTGGCCAGAAGAACATAAAACGCGGGCACGACGAACAAGGTAAAGAAGGTTCCGATCGCCATGCCAACGACCAGCACCCAGCCAATGGAATTACGCGCGGCAGCACCAGGGCCCGTGACGAAGATCAGCATCATGTGACCGAAGACGGTCGCAGCCGACGTCATCAGAACGGGACGGAGGCGAGTCGCCGCAGCGCGTCTCGCTGCATCGCGACGCGACATGCCATCTTCCTGGAGCTTGTTGGCAAACTCCACGATCAGGATGCCGTTCTTCGCGATCAGTCCGACCAGCGTGATCATGCCGATCTGCGAATAGATGTTGATCGTCGTTTTCCAGAGGAAGATTGGGAGCAGAGCCGAGACGAGGGCCAGCGGCACGGATCCCAACAGGATGATGAACGGGTCGCGGAAGCTGTTGAACTGAGCCGCGAGCACGAGGAAGATCAGCACCACGGCGAGCGCGAACGTCGTCCAGAGAGCATTGCCCTCGTGGCGCAACTGACGCGACTGACCACCGTAATCGATCGTGTAATCCGGAGGCAGAATCTCCTTGGCCTTCTCTTCCAGTTTGCGGAGCGCTTTGTCGACGCTCGGACCAACACCGGTGATTTTCACCGAGTTCAATTGCTGGAAGCGATTCAGCGTGCGCGGTTGGACGGAGTCCTTGAGCGTCGCGACCGTCGAGAGCGGAATCAGCTTACCCTGGGGACCGCGGATGCGGTAGTTGAGGATCTGATCGGCATTGAGACGATCGATGCGCTCGACCTGAGGGATGACGCGGTAGCTGCGGCCCTCGTTGACGAAGCGATTGACGTACGCGCCGCCGAGCATCGAACCGAGGTCGCGGGCGACATCCTGCAAGTTCAGGCCCATCGCCGCGACTTTATCCTTCTCGATGATGATTTCGGTCTGCGGGAAATCGAACTTCAGATCGCTGTCCGCGAAGTAGAAAGTCGGCATCGCGCCCGGCTCGTTGGCTTCCGTGTTGGCGTAAAGCACGAGCTTGTTCGCGTAATCCAACATCTCGCGGTGATCCGCGGTGGAGCGGATGACGAATTCGATCGGGAACTGACCGCCCGAAGGAAGCGGATCCGGAGTGTTGACCACGGCATTCACGCCGACGATCTGCGAAGCCGGTCCCTGCAATGAAGCAGCGATCTCGGTCGCATTCCGGTGACGTTCGGACCACGGCTTCAACAGGACGCCCGAAAAGCCAAAGTTCGTGCTCGTGAGCTGGAACGACGTGTCGTACTCCGGCAGGCTGGCGAACATTTTTTGAATCTGCTCGGAGTAGAGCAAATTGTGATCAATCGTCGCATTGGGACCCGGTAGTACGATTGTGAATACAACGCCCTGGTCTTCGTGCGGCGCGAGTTCCTTGGGCTGCGCGAACATCAGGAATGGCGCGACGAGGAAGGCGAGCAGTACCGCGGTCGTCAGCACGATGGGCACCATCGTGTACTTACGACCGAGCAGAAGGTCGAAGATGATGGTCAGGACAAACGCGATGGCGGCGATGACCGCCGAGCCGATCAGAATGCCTGGAGCGAATTTCCCGAGCGACGCCGGTCCGGCAACAATCGCGATGAAAACAATCCCCATCAGCGCGAGAGCGCCGAACGCGACGAGCGCACCGATCGCGAGCGCGCCGTACGACTGACGGCTCTTCGCGGGCTGGAGGATGAACCCGATGAGGTTTTCGTAGCCGTCGCGAATGCGGTCAAAGGTCGAGTTGATGAAACCACTCAGGCCCTCGCTTTCATGAGCCGCATCCTTCAACAGGTACGCACTCATCATGGGAGAAAGCGTGAGCGCCACGATGCCCGACACGGTCACGGCGCCGGCGAGGGTGAACGCGAATTCGCGGAAGAGCGCGCCCGTCAAACCACCTTGAAAGCCAATCGGCGCGTACACGGCCGCGAGCGTGATGGTCATCGAAATGACCGGCCCGAGCAGTTCGCGTGCGCCGAGGATCGCGGCATCCACGCGTCGCCTCCCCTCTCGAATATGGCGCTCGACGTTCTCCACGACGACGATCGCGTCGTCGACCACGAGACCGACCGCGAGCACGATCGCGAGGAGCGTGAGCAGGTTGATGGTGAAGCCCATCACCTTCATCAGGAAAAGCGCTCCGATAAGGGACAAGGGCATCGCGACGATCGGAATCAAGACCGAGCGCAACGAACCCATGAAGACGAAGATCACGACCATGACGATCATCAGGGTCTCGCTCAGCGTCTTGAGAATTTCGTGGAGGGCGTCGTCGATATACTTCGTCGCGTCATACGCGATCTTCGCCTCGAGCCCGGCCGGCAAACGGCTCTGGATATTCGGGAAGACTTCACGCACGCGCTTGATGACTTCGACGGTGCTCTCCGTCGGCAAAACCCAGATGCCCATGAAGGTCGCCTTCTGGCCACCGAAACGCACTTCCGTGTTATAGTCTTCGGCGCCGAGTTCGATCTTCGCGATGTCGCCCAGACGAACGAGCGAGCCGTTCGATTCAGTGACGACCATTCGCTCGAAATCCTCGACGGACTTGAGGTCCGTGTTGGCGGTCAAATTGACCTGCAACATGCTGCCCTTGGTGGCGCCGACGGCCGCGAGCGCATTGTTTTCCTGGAGCGCGAGGCGAACCTGGCTCGGGCTGATCCCGCGGGCCGCCATGCGATCGGGCTGCAGCCAGACGCGGATCGCGAAGATGCGTCCGCCCAAAACTTCCGCGCGCTGGACGCCCTTGATTGAGGCGAGTTGCGGTTGGACAACGCGGTTCAGGTAATCGGTGATCTGGTTCTGCTCGAGTTTGTCCGAGTAGAAACTCAGGTACATCGAGGCGAACTGATTGTCCGCCGTCTGCACGTCGATCGTCGGCGTCTCCGCTTCGGGCGGCAACTGGCTCTTGATCGCGTCGATTTTCGAGCTGATCTGGGCCAGGGCCGCGTTGGTGTCGTAGTTGAGACGCAAATACACGCTGATCGTGCTCAAGCCTTCGCGACTCTGGGACTCGATGTAATCGATGCCGTCGGCGCTGGCGATGGCCTGCTCGAGCTGCGTGGTGATGTAGCCGCGAACCGTGTCGGCGCTGGCGCCGAAGTAGACCGTCGTGACGGAAACGACAGCGGAGTCGCTGCGCGGATATTGTCGAACGTTGAGGCCGAAATACGAGACGGCCCCGATGACCAGGATCGCGATGCTCACGACAATCGCGATGACTGGTTTCTTAATAAATAGATCGGTGAATTTCATGAACGCTTGGATGCCTAACGCCAGTCATGCGCCGGCTCAGGCTATCCGTTAGGTGTTCGCGGGCGTGGGAGCGACGTTGCTGGTCGGCTGGACCGTGTTGTTTTCCTGGACCGGCATGCCGTTGCGCAATTTGAAGACGCCGGCAGAGACGACTTTTTCGCCGGACTTCACGCCATCGAGGATGGCAATGAGATCGCCGCGTTTGTCGCCGAGTTTGACGAACTGCTGGCGGACGCCGAGGTAGTCCTTGCCTTCCTTGTTCTTCATCTTTTCGACGACGAAGACGGAGTTTCCGTAGGCGGCATAGGCCACCGAGGTCGCGGGAACCACGACGGCCGGCTCACCCTCGGGCAACTGCAGCGCCACGCGGGCGAACATACCCGAGCGCAGGAGCTCGTCTGGATTGTCGAGGATGGCCTGGACCGAGATGTTGCGCGTCGCCGCATCCACTTCCGGGCTGATGGCATTGACCTTGCCTTCGAAGGTGCGATTCGGAAACGCGTCGACGCTGATGTTGACGGTCTCCCCCACCTTCAGCTTTTGGATGTCGCGTTCGGGCAAGGTGAAGTTGACGAAAAGCTGATCGATTTTCTGCAGCGGAACGATCGGCGAGCCGCGAGACACGAACTGACCCAGGTTGACGGCACGAATACCGACGCGGCCGTCGAACGGCGCGCGAAGCGTTTTCTTCGCGATCGTCGCATTGAGTCCGGTGACGGTGGCGAGAGCCTGGGCATACTGCGCGTTGGCCTGGTCGACCTCTGCCTGGCTGATCGTGTTTTTCTGCACGAGTTCGTTGGCGCGATCGGCGCTGAGCTTCGCCCACTTCAGATTGGCCTCGGCCGCCTTGAGCTGGGCCTGCTCGACGCTCGTGTCCATTTCGACAAGCACGTCGCCGGCGTGGACCATCTGGCCGTTCTCGAAGTTGATCTTCGTGACCGTGCCTTCGACTTCCGTGCTGAGGGAAGTGCCCTGCACAGGAGCGATCGTGCCGATGCCCGAAATCGTCGGGTTCCATGTTTCAGATCGAGCGTCGATGGTGCTGACGCCGATGACCGGCTGCGGAGGAGCGCCTGCTCCCTTTATCTGTGCGACTTTGACCGCACCGAGAGTGAGTGCAACAAGGGCAAAGCCCACGACTGCGATGACGAATCTCTTAATCATAGGAGGTGTGTGATGAAATCAGTTTTCGACCACCGGCGTTGTGGCGGTGGACGCGGGTTTGGAAAATTCAGCGGCGCTGTCCAATATCTTGGTCAGCAGCCCAACGAGCGTTTTGCGCTCGGTCTCGCTCAACGGAGCCATCAGTTGGGCCATGCGGCGAAAATGGCCTGGGAGTATGCCTTCGAGTCGCGACTGACCGTGCGCGGTGAGCGAAACGGACATCATGCGACGATCGTTCGGGTCAGGAGTCCGCGTCACCAAACCGTCTCGCTCGAGGGTGTCGATCAATCCGGTCATTGTTGCGCGCGTGACGCCGCCCATGTCGGCAAGCTCGGCTGGCGTGTGGGGCCGCGGGCAACCCGCGGCTTTATCGAGAAGCAGCATCAGCACGGTGAACCGACCCTGCGAAATTTGGTGACGGGACAAATGCTCGTCCGTCACCCGAAACGCTTCATCCCCTGCCCGCAGCAAATGAAGAAACACTTCACAGGCCGACGGATCCAGGTCGGGAAATTTCTGCGCCGCTTCCAACAGGCAATCGTAGCGCGGGAGATCTTTCAGCAGGAGACGAGGCATGGTTAACAGGCGAAAAAGGTAAGGCGACTGATAGTTAGGGGGCTAACTATAGGGCAAGCGCTATTTCCCGATATTCGCAAATTCCAGGGATTCCCCTACGAATGACGGACTTCGGGGACTGGCCGCACTGGCCAGCCCCGATGCCTCGTGTCCATCAAATGCGCTCGAGCCGCTTACAGCGACTGAGCGGCGGCGATCACTGCGTCCGCCGTGATACCGAGTTCCTTCATCACCGTCGCGCCAGGAGCGCTGATGCCGAAGCGATCGATTCCGATCACCTTGCCATCGAGTCCGACGTATTCGCGCCAGAGCGGCGTGACGCCGGCTTCGATCGCGATGCGCTTGCGCACGGGCGGCGGCAAAACCTCGTCGCGGTAGGCTTGGTCCTGGCGATTGAAGCGCTCGAAACTCGGGACCGAAACGACGCGAACGCCGGCGCCCAGCGTCTTTGCCGCCGCGACCGCGTGCTGCAGTTCACTACCCGACGCCAACAGGATGTGCGTGAGTTCAGCGGTTTCCTTCACGGCGATGTAACCGCCCTTGAGCACGCCGTTGCGGCGGATCTCGACGGGAATTTCATTGAGCAACGGCACGTTCTGCCGCGTCAGCGCGAGCAGCGTCGGCCCGCTCGTGCGCTCGAGCGCGGCGGCGAACGCTCCAGCCGTTTCCTCCGGATCGGCGGGACGAATCACGTCGAGATTCGGAATCAGGCGGAGAGCGGAAACGGTTTCAATGGGCTGGTGCGTTGGGCCGTCCTCACCCACGCCAACGGAGTCGTGTGTATAAATATAGAGCACCGGCAGACCAGACAACGCGGCGATACGCATCGATGGACGCGAGTAGTCGGCAAACACCAGGAAGGTCGCGCAAGACGTGCGGAAAACACCGTCGTAGGCGATGCCGTTGTTGATCGCGGCCATCGCGTGCTCGCGAATGCCGTAACGAATGTTTCGGCCCGCGCGATCGCTCGGATCGAAATCCTTGTCCGCTGCGATGTAGTTGAGCGTCGAGCCGTGCAGGTCGGCGCTGCCCGAAATCAAGAGCGGGAGCGCGGCAGCGACCGGCTGGAGAACGTCGCGGCCGGCGGCGCGGGTGGCGAGTTTCGCGTCCGCGGCGAAGGCGGGGATTTTCGTCAACAAATCAGCCGCGGTTGGCGCGACATTCCGGCTGTCGAGCAGCGCGGCTTTTTCTGGGTTGGCAGTCCGCCAGGCTTCAAAGGTCTTCTGCCACTTCTTGTAGGAGCGAACCAAACGCTTCTTGTGATCGGCGAAATAGGCGCGCACGTCGTCGCTGACGTAGAAGTGCGTGCCTTCTGGAATACCGAGATTCTTCTTCGCGGCTTCGACGAATTTGGCGCCACCCTCGCCGTGTCCCTTCGAGGTGCCAGCGACTTCAGGAATGCCACGAGCAATCTGCGTCTTTGCGATGATGAGCTGGGGTTTTCCGGAGGAAGCTTTCTTCGCTTTGTTGATCGCCTTCAGGATCGCGACCATGTCGTGGCCGTCGACGAGCGTTTGCACGTCCCAACCGATAGCCTTGAAGCGCAACGCGGCATTTTCGCTCTGCGTCTTGTTCGCCATCGCATCGAGCGTCACATCGTTCGAATCGTAGATGAGGATCAGATTATCCAGGCGCTGGTGCGCGGCGAACGAGACTGCTTCCATCGCGACGCCTTCCTGCATGCAACCGTCGCCGGCGAGGGCGATGACATGGTAATCAAAGATCGGATGCTCAGGCGTGTTGAAACGAGCTTCGGCCATCTTGCCCGCGACCGCCATGCCGACGGCGTTGCCCACGCCCTGGCCGAGGGGGCCGGTCGTGCATTCGACGCCAGGCGTCTCGTGAAACTCAGGATGGCCGGGGGTCTTGCTGTGAAGTTGACGAAAATTGGCGACCTCCTCGATCGAAAGCGCGTAGCCGCTGAGGTGCAGCCAGCTGTAGAGAAACATCGAACCGTGTCCGGCGGAGAGGATGAAACGATCGCGGTTCAACCAGCGCGGTTCATCGGGATTGTGGACGAGCGCGTTGCCGTAGAGGACTGCGCCAATTTCCGCGGTGCCGAGCGGGAGGCCGAGGTGGCCGGAGGCGGACTTGTGGACAGCGTCCATGGCAAGACCGCGAGCTTGCGCGCTAGCTTTCGCGAGAATTTCGGTTTGAAGTTTCATGAGTGAGATTAATCGGAGGTGGATGCGGCCGACGTAAAAGGGCGGAGCCTAAAGTTCGGGCCACAGGCGGGGGAAGCCGAAATTTGGTCACAAAAAAGGACGAGCCACGAATAGCTCGTCCTCGATGAAAAAGATTTATGCGAACGATCAAGAAGCCGAAGCTTCGGCGCGCTCGTAGCGTTTTTCTTTAACCGCGACAGCGGCCTTACCCTGGCGGTTGCGCAGGTAATAAAGACGGGCGCGCATCGGCTCGGACTCGCGCTCGATCTCGATCTTCTCGATGTTCGGCGAATTGACCGGAAACACGCGCTCGACGCCCTCGCCGTAGCTGATGCGGCGGACGGTGAACGTCTCATGAATACCCGTGCCCTTGCGAGCGATGACGATCCCGGCGAAAACCTGGACGCGCTCTTTGTCGCCTTCGCGAACTTTGGTATGCACGCGCACACCATCGCCGACCTTGAAGGGCGGCAGGTTGCTTTTCACTTGGTGAGCGGTGATCTCTTTGATGACGGGATTCATGGCTGATGTTTTGCGAATAAATCGGGACGGACGAGACGGGTTTTCTCAATGCGACGCGCGTTTCGCCATTTCTCGATCTCGCCGTGGTTGCCGGAAAGGAGAACTTCCGGCACGGACACACCACGAAATTCGGCGGGACGCGTGTATTGAGGAAAGTCGAGCAACTTGCCGGTGAAGGATTCGTGCGTCAATGACTTTTCTTCCCCGAGAACACCTGGGATAAATCGACTTAGCGCATCGATCACGACGGCCGCCGCGAGCGTGCCATTGGTGAGCACGTAATCACCAATGCTGATCTCCTGATCGATCACGGAATCGCGAATGCGTTGATCGATTCCTTCGTAATGTCCGCTGAGAAAAATCAGGTGACTTTGCTTCGAAAGATCCTGCGCGATTTCCGGAGAAAACGGCGTGCCGTCGGGCGTCAGATAAATTCGGCGACAACCCGGCGCCTGGAGTTGCTCGATGGCGGCGACCACCGGTTCGGGTTTCAGCACCATGCCCGCTCCGCCGCCGAAAGGGCGATCGTCCGCCGTGCGATGTTTGTCGGTGGTCCAGGCGCGCAGGTCGTGGATGTTGACCGAAAGATGGCCGGCCGCGATGCCTTTGCCCAAAATGCTTTCGCCGAGCACGCTATCGAGCATGCGCGGAAATAAAGTGATGAGGTCGATCCGGAGCGGCATGGCAGCTCGTTAAAAACAAAAACCTCGGACGTGCCGAGGTTTTGAATTAGCCGAGCTCGAGTCTCGCGACCCGAGTTCAAATGTGAGCGGCGGATCAGGCGGCCGGAGCCGTCTTGCGAGCCTTCTTGATCAGACCCTTCGCGGTGTCCGTCGGAAGCGCGCCCTTGCCGATCCAATATTCAGCGCGAGCAACGTCCAAAGTCAGCGGCTGCGTCTTCGATTGTGGCGTGTAGGTGCCGAGGATTTCCACCGCAGCGCCATCACGACGGGAACGAGCTTCCGCTACCACGACGTGGTAAATGGGCTTGTGCACCGCGCCGATGCGGGAGAGACGAATTTTGAGAGCCATGTGTGAGAAAACGTTTGGACGATTACTTTTGGAAAAGCCGAGGAGTCGATTCGCCGCCAATGGCGATGTCAAGAGTCGAACTAACAGATTTCACCAGGGGCTAACAGCGTGCGACAGCGCCTGTGATCGGCGGGCAGAGAACGCACAATAAACAGTTGAAGTGCGGCGGCCGCGCCGCGAACGTTTTCCCTTATGCTGAAAGCTGGCATCGTCGGTCTTCCCAACGTCGGTAAATCCACTTTGTTCAACGCGCTGACGCGTTCGCGCAAAGCCGAAGCGGCCAATTACCCGTTCTGCACGATCGATCCGAATGTGGGCGTCGTCACCGTCCCGGACAATCGTCTCCAAGCGCTGCAGAAGATCGCCAAGACGAGCGTCGTCATCCCCGCAGCGATCGAGTTCGTCGACATCGCCGGCCTCGTCGCCGGCGCGAGCAAGGGCGAAGGCCTGGGCAATCAGTTTTTGGCCAACATCCGCGAAGTCGACGCGATCGTGCACGTCGTGCGTTGCTTTGAGGATCCCGACGTCGTGCACACGATGGGCAGCGTCGATCCCGTGCGCGACATCGAGGTGATCACGACGGAATTGATTCTCGCGGACATGGACGCGGTGACGAAGCGCATCGAGAAGTCGCAGAAGAAAGCAAAAAGCGGCGACAAGGAAGCGCAGGCGGAGATCGCGTTGCTCGAGCGGCTCGTCCCCCACCTCAACGAAAATAAACCCGCCAACATTCTCAGCGCGACCGAAGAGGAAGCGAAGCTGCTCAAACTCTTTCAACTGCTCAGTGCGAAGCCGGTGCTCTACGCCTGCAACGTCGCTGAGAGCGACCTCGCCACGGCCGAGCAGAATCCGTTCGTCAAGAAAGTCGCCGAATTCGTCAGCCAGCATCACGACGCGGCCTATGTGCCGATCAGCGCGCGCATCGAAGCCGAGCTGATCGACCTGTCGCCTGAAGAGGCCAAGGAATTCTTGAAGGATCTCGGCGTCGACGACTCGGGCGTGTCATCGTTGATCCGCGCCACGTATGGGCTGCTTGGTTTGCAGACTTATTTCACCGCGGGGGAAAAAGAAGTTCGCGCGTGGACGATCAAGCGCGGCTGGAAAGCTCCGCAGGCCGCGGGCGTGATTCACACCGATTTCGAAAAAGGTTTCATCAAAGCCGAAGTGGTGAGCTACGAAGACCTCACGCGCCTCGGCAGCACCGCCGCCGCGCGCGACGCGGGCAAATATCGCCTGGAAGGAAAAGAATATATATTCCAGGACGGCGACGTCGCGCTCTTCCGTTTCAATAATTGAGCGGGCTTACGCGGCGCTAATATTGAAGCAGAAGGAACGGCTCAGAACACCGTCCCGTTCGGCACGATGCCGCCCTTCGGGACGAGGAGCACGCCGTCGCGAATGATGATGCCATGATCGTAATTGCCATCGGCCTTGCCGTCGATGGTGAGAATCACGTCGTTTCCGATGCGCGCGTTCTTGTCGATGATCGCGCCCTTGATGCGGCAATTGTAGCCGAGGCCGACGTTCGGAATGCCCTTCTCCGCGTTGCGCTTCAAATCCGCGTCCGTCTCGTAGTAATCCGCGCCCATCATCACGACATCTTCGAGGTGCGTGCCCTTGCGCAGGAATGAGCGAATGCCGATCACGGCGTGCTTGACGGTCGAGTCCTCGATGATCGATCCATCGCCGATGACCGCATAATCGATCGCACAATTATTTATTTTCGACGCGGGCAGATAACGGTCCTGTGTATAAATAGGCGCCAGCGGATCGAAAAAGTTGAAAGGCGGCAGCGGTTGCGCGAGCGCGAGATTCGCGTCGAAGAAGGCGCGCACCGTACCGATGTCCTCCCAGTATCCTTTAAATACATACGCGAACAGACGCTTCTTCCCGAGCAGGCTTGGAATCACTTCCTTGCCGAAATCCGTCATCGTGTTGTCGAGCGCGTCCTCGAGAGCGGTGCGATTGAAAACATAAATGCCCATCGAGGCGAGGCAGTGGCCGCCCTCGCCGAGTTGATAGCGCTCTTCGAGTTTGGGGCTGATGCGCAGCGAATTGATCACCGCCGGATCCTTCGGTTTTTCCACGAATTCGCTGATCGAAAGATCGTCCTGCACGCGCATGAGGCCCAGACCCTCGACCTTGGCGACCGGGAATGGGACCGCCGAAACCGTGACATCCGCTCCGCTCTCCTGGTGCTCCTTCAAGATATCCAGAAGATCCATCCGATAAAGTTGATCACCGGAGAGAATCAAAACCAGGTCGTGCTCGAAGCTCCGGAAATGCTGGAGATTGCGCCGCACGGCGTCGGCGGTGCCTTGATACCAGTCGGCGCTCTTTTCCGTTTGTTCGGCGGACAAGATATCGACGAAACCACCGCCGAACGGATCGAAGTGATACGTGTTTTGGATATGGCGATGCAGCGATGCAGTCTGAAACTGCGTGAGCAAAAAGATCCGATTGATGTCGGAGTTGATGCAATTGCTGATCGGAATATCGACCAGACGGTACTTACCGGCGAGCGGCACGGCAGGTTTGCATCGCTCAGCTGTAAGTGGATAAAGCCGCGTGCCGCGGCCACCGCCCATGATCACTGAAATTACGGATTTCCGGGTTGGCATAGAAAGGGGCTAAAGCTTGCCCTAAGTTTGCGGCGACCCGTAAATTCGCCAGTCAAATTATTAAAAAGCATGTGTGGAATTGTAGGTTACGTCGGTAAACAAAAAGCAGTCACGATCCTGCTCGAAGGTCTGAAACGCCTCGAGTATCGCGGATATGACTCGGCCGGCGTCGCGGTTCTCCAAAACGCCGGCATTGACGTCGCGAAGAAGGCGGGACGCGTCGAAAACCTAACGCGCGAAGTGTCCCGCCATCATTTCACCGGCACCACCGGCATTGGCCACACACGCTGGGCGACGCATGGCGGCGTCACCGACAAAAACGCCCATCCCCATGTCAGCAGCGACGGCAAGTTCGCGATCATCCACAACGGCGTGATCGAGAACTATACGACGATCAAAAAATTCCTCCTGACCAAGGGCTATACGTTCGAGTCGGAAACCGACACCGAAGCGCTGGTCAATTTGATCGCCTACCATTATCAGAAGGAGCCGAGCGTGCCGGACAAGAGTCGGTTTCTCGAAAGCGTTCGCCGCAGTTTGATGCACGTCGAGGGCACGTACGGCATCGCCGTGATTTGCTCGGATTTTCCGGGTGAAATCGTATCGGCTCGCAAAGCCTCTCCGCTGATTCTCGGCGTGGGCGACGACGAATATATTGTGGCGAGCGATGTGTCCGCCCTGGTCAGCCGGACGCAGAACGTCGTCTATCTAAAAGACGGCGAACTCCTGCACATCACACCAAAGAAATTCTATATCATCACACAGACGGAGGAGGACGTTTCGCCGGTCGTTGATCGCGTGACGTGGAATGCGGAAGCCGCCGAGTTGGGGAAATATTCGCATTTCATGGAGAAGGAAATTTTCGAGCAGCCCGCCGCGCTCGAAAACGCCATGCGCGGTCGGTTTTCGGCCGACGGCAGCACGGCACAATTCGGCGGCCTCAACGTGACGCCAGTCGAGTTTCGGCAAATGGATCGCCTCGCGTTCTGCGGCTGCGGCACGGCGTGGCACGCGTGCCTGGTGACTGAGCACCTCGTCGAGCGCTTCGCGCGCATCCCGGTCGAGGTGGATTACGCCTCCGAGTTTCGCTACCGCAACACACCGCTCTCTGGAAACACGCTTTTCTTTGTGATGAGTCAGTCCGGCGAGACCATCGATACGCTGGGCGCGCTTCGCGAAGCGCAGCGCAAAGGCTACAAGGTTCTCGCGATCAACAACAGCGTCGGCTCCAGCATCGCGCGCGAAGCCGATGGCGGCATCTATCAACACGTCGGGCCCGAGGTCGGCGTCGCTTCGACGAAAGCGTTCACCTCGCAATTGCTCATCGGCGCCATGCTCGCGCTCTACATCGGCCGCATGCGCGACATGAGCTTCAGCGATGGCGTCGAGTACGTGCAGGCGTTGAAGAGCGCGCCGGATTTGGTCCGCAAAGTTCTGGAACAAGCGCCGCGCATCAAGCAGATCGCGAAGCGGTGCGCGAAGTACGACAACATGCTTTTCCTCGGACGGCTTTCGCTGTTTCCCATCGCTCTGGAGGGCGCGCTCAAGCTGAAGGAAATCTCGTACATTCACGCGGAGGGCTACCCCGCGGCAGAAATGAAACACGGCCCCATCGCGTTGATCAACGAGCGCTGCCCAAGCGTGTTCTTCGCGCCAAAGTCGGAGATCTTCAACAAACTCGTTTCCTCAATTCAGGAAATCAAAGCGCGTCGTGGCCCGACGATTGTCATCACGACGGAAGGCTGTGAGTTGCCGGCGGGATTGGCCGACGAAATCATTACCATTCCGGAATGCCATGAGGCGGTTCTTCCGATTGTCGCAACTGTGCCGGTGCAACTGCTCAGTTACTACATCGCTGTCGAGCGCAGTTGCGACGTCGACAAGCCGCGCAACCTCGCAAAATCTGTGACCGTCGAGTGAAACAGCCCCAGGCGCTACGCTCCGAACACGACCCCGCAATGAATCCAATGAACCTGCGTCGATGGTGACCGCGCGATCCGCTCCGCGACCAATCCCGCCGTATTCATTTATTCATTACAACGTAGCCTTGTCGTCTTTTTCACATGCAGATTTTTCCTGAACGCACCCAATTTCTCGAACTCTCCAAAACCGGAAACGTCATTCCGGTCTACGCCGATTTGATGGCCGATTTCGAGACGCCCGTCTCCGCCTACGCGAAGCTCAAAGAAACCGGCCCGTCTTACCTCCTCGAATCCGTCGAGGGCGGCGAGAACCTGTCCCGCTACACGTTCATCGGCTGCCGCCCGCGCCGCACCTATGTCTGCGGTCCGCAAACATCGGAAATCCGCGAGCCGGGAAAACCGACGAAGACGGTGCCCACGCCGCAGGATCCGCTGACCCTGATCGAGGAAGAGATGAGGCCGTATCGTCCCGTTAACATGCCGGGACTGCCGCGTTTTGTCGGAGGCGCGGTCGGATTCGTCGGCTATGAGTACATTACACGGATCGAGCCAACCGTCCCATGCCCCAAGCACGATGAGCTCGGCGTGCCGCTTCTGTATTTCATGATGACGGACTCGCTCCTCATCTTCGATCGCGCCAAACAGACGCTTAGACTCTGCGTCAACGCGCACGTTGGCGCAGACGCAAACGCCGCCTACGCTTCCGCCACCGCCGAGCTGCAGCATCTGTTCGATCTTTTGCGCAAGCCGCGTGAACTCGCGCCGGCGCCCCTCGTAAACCCCGGCCCGGTAACGGTCCCGCCGGGAAATTTCACACAGCCAAAATTCGAGGAAACCGTCGAGCGCACGAAAGAATTCATCCGCTCCGGCGACATCATTCAGGTGGTGCCGTCGCAGCGTTTCTCGAAGCCGTTCACCAAGACTCCGCTCGATCTCTACCGAGCACTGCGCACCGTGAACCCTTCGCCGTATATGTTCATTTTGGACACCGGCGATTTCGCGATTGTCGGTGCTTCACCGGAAGTGCACGTCCGCCTGACCGACGGGCTCGTCGAAATCCGGCCGATTGCTGGCACGCGTCGCCGCGGAGCTACCAGCGCCGAAGACGAGGCTCTGGAGATCGAGTTGCTCGCTGATCAAAAAGAGCGGGCCGAGCATCTGATGCTGGTCGATCTCGCCCGCAACGACATTGGCCGGGTGTGCCAATTTGGATCCGTGCAAGTGCCCGAGATGATGGTGATCGAGCGGTACTCCCATGTGATGCACATCGTTTCCCAGGTCGAAGGAAAGATTTCGCCCAACAAAACGGCGTACGATCTGATGCGCGCCACCTTCCCGGCCGGGACGGTGAGCGGCGCGCCGAAGATCCGCGCGATGCAAATTATCGCCCAAAATGAGCCATCGCAGCGCGGCTTCTACGCCGGCGCGCTCGGCTACTTCGGATACGACGGCAATCTCGACTCCTGCATTATGTTGCGAACGGCGCTTCTGAAGGACGGCCGCATTCATATTCAAGCAGGCGCCGGGATCGTGGCGGACTCCATTCCTGCAGCGGAATATCAGGAAACGGTCAGCAAAGCCTCCGCTCTTTTTAAAGCAGTCGCGATTGCAGAGCAGTTTGCTTAATCGAGAAACGTCGTAAGTTGCACGTCTGCCGAATCCGGTGGCAGAGCACCTTTGGTGTTCGTCGCCACCTGAATATACCATCGGGGGCTGTCCCGTAAGCGACGGTCCGTCCCAGGAAGATGCGTCACAGCGGTCGAAATGTCGCAGTGATACACTCCGATTTTTGCTTCGCTCAGAGGTAATCGAGCGTACTACCCGTGTGGAACGATTCCCGCACTCTTCGGTCACGAAAAATAAGCACGTCAACCGGCGCATCCGGCGCTGTCGTCAACCTCAACTCGCTATAAGTTATGGCTCCGAAACCGAAAACCATGGGTAAGTACGCCGACGAAGCTGAAACGTCCGAGCCAACGGCCGTAGCCGTTACGAACGTCGTCGCTCTCGACGCACCACCTTCCTTTTTAGAAAAGAACGACGCGCCCGCTTCCGAAGCCGCACCGTTGGAGCGCAGCAATCTGCAGCTCTATCTTCAGGAGATCGGCAAGACTCCACTGCTCACGATCAAGGAGGAGGTCACTCTCGCCCGCCGCATTCGCCGCGGCGACAAGGCCGCTCGCGATCACATGATCAAAGCAAACCTCCGCTTGGTCGTGAAGATCGCGCACGACTACAAAGACTTCGGCCTTCCGCTCCTCGACCTCATCAGCGAGGGCAACATCGGCTTGATCAAAGCCGTCGAACGCTTCGATCCGCGCAAGGGCGGTAAGCTCAGCACGTACGCGGCATGGTGGATCAAACAATCCATCAAACGCGCGCTCGCGAATCAGAGCAAAACGATCCGCCTGCCCGTTCACTTGGTCGACAAAATCTCCAAGATGCGCCGCACGGCGATGGCGTTGACGGAAGAGCTCGGCCGCGAGCCGACGGATGAAGAGTTGGCCATGGAGCTTCAAATCCCGACGAGCAAGGTTGCGCATTTGAAGTCCGTTTCCGTCCGCCCGACCTCGCTCGACGCTCCAATCGGAGAAGAAGGCGATTCCTCGACCTTCGGCGAAATTGTCGGCGACGAAAATGCGATCAGCCCGTTCGAAAGTCTGCGCGAGCGAAACATGAACGCGGACCTGAAAGCGATGGTCGACTCGCTCGATCCCCGTGAAGCCGAGATCATTCGCCTGCGCTTCGGCCTGGAAGGCGCCAACGAGATGACCCTCGAAGAAGTCGGTCGCAAATTCAAGGTGACCCGCGAACGCGTGCGCCAGCTTCAGAACATCGCGCTCTCTAAGATGAGAAAAGCGATGGCGAAGAACGAAACACAGCGAAGCGTCGTGGAAATCGAAGAAGAAGATCGCCAGCGGAAACGCATGGAAGTCATCCGCGAATTCATCGAAACGAAATCGCGCCGCGTAGGCCGGAATTGATTCGATCGGAGACGATTTGAAACTCTCGAGCCGCCGAAATCTTCGGCGGCTTTTTTTTCGGACTTAGCCGCAATGGAGGCGCAAAAAAACGCAAAGAGGATTCTGAGTCGCGATCCGTCAGATCGTCAGCCGGAGGCCGGCGCCTCACGGAGCGCTGGCCTTTCGGATTGAGCCGCGGGCAAACTCTCTCTGACACTGGCGCTCGATGTCGCGGAACTTCGCTCGAGTGGTCTTCGTGCTGGCGCTCCTGTTTTTCGGCGCGTTCTTCGCGTGGCCGATTTTCCAGATTCTGAAGGGTGGGTTTATCAACGCGAACGGCGCCCTCACCTTCGACTATCTCGCGGCGCTGATCAAAGATCCGGTTTACCTCAACGGCCTGCGAAACTCCTTTTTTCTCGCCTGTGCCTCGACGGCTCTGGCGATTCTCATCGCGCTGCCCCTCGCCGTCATGGCGGATCGCTACGTTTTCCCGGGCAAGACCGCGCTCAGTTCCGTCGTGCTCATCCCCATGGTGCTCCCGCCGTTCGTCGGCGCGATCGGAATCAAACAACTCTTCGGCCAATACGGCGCGCTGAACGCGCTCATCATTGATCTCGGACTCAAACCGCAGGGCTGGGCCTACGATTGGTTCGCTCAACACCAGTTCGCCGGAATGGTGTTGATGGAGGCTCTTTCGCTTTACCCGATCATCTATCTCAATGCCGTCGCCTCGCTCGCGAACATCGATCCCGCGATGGAGGAAGCGGCGCAGAATTTGGGATCCACCACCTTGCGGCGATTCTTCCGCATCACCCTCCCCTTGATCCGTCCGGGACTCTTCGCGGGCGGAACGATCGTCTTCATCTGGGCGTTCACCGAACTCGGCGTGCCGCTCGTCTTCGACTATCCACGCGTGATTTCCGCGCAAATTTACTACGGGCTAAAAGACATCGGCGGAAATCCATTTCCCTACACCCTCGTGACGGTGATGCTCGTCGCGACGGTGGCTCTCTACGCCGTCGGCAAAGGTCTTTTTGGCCGCGCCGGTTATGCGATGATGGCGAAGGCCACGAGTTCGGCCTCGGCGCGCAAGCTCAGTCCGCTGCGCGGGCTCATCTGCACCGCGTTGTTTTCCGGCGTCACATTGCTCGCGGTGTTGCCGCATGTCGGCGTGCTCCTCGTCGCATTTTCGAAGGATTGGTACGCGTCTGTAGTGCCAAAACATTACACGCTGGAAAATTTCAAATTGGCTTTGGGTCACGATCTGACCGTGCCCGCCATCGCGAACAGTCTGAAGTTCGCCAGCGTTTCGACTGTGCTCGACATTTTCCTCGGGCTCGCGGTCGCGTACGTCATCGTGCGGAGCAAAATCAAGGGCCGGCAGATCCTGGATTTTCTCGCGATTCTTCCGCTGGCGGTGCCAGGGCTCGTGCTCGCCTTCGGCTATCTCGCGATGAGTCAGGAAGGAAAATTGTTCAGCTTCATCAACCCCGTGAAAAATCCGACCGTGCTGCTGATCATCGCGTATTCGATCCGCCGCCTCCCGTATGTCGTGCGTTCGGCGATCGCTGGTTTCGAGCAAACCAGCGAGACGCTCGAAGAAGCCGCGCAGAACCTCGGCGCGACGCCCTTGAAATCGCTCTATCGCGTAACGCTTCCGCTCATTACGGCGAACCTCATCGCGGGCGGATTGCTGGCCTTCGCTTTCGCGATGCTGGAGGTGAGCGATTCGCTGATCCTCGCGCAAAAACAAGTTTTCTATCCGATCACGAAAGCGATCCTGGAGCTCTTCCAACTGCTCGGAGACGGCAAATTCATCGCGAGCGCGTTAGGCGTCTGGGCCATGGTTTTCCTCGGCATCACGCTTGTATCCATGACGGTACTACTGGGCAAAAAGCTTGGCGCGCTCTTCCGCGTATGATTCGTGGGAGATTCTTCGCGTGATCTACCTGCTGATCGTTTCGCTGATTTGGGCGCTGTCGTTTGGATTGATCAAGAACCAGCTCGCTGGTCTCGATTCCACTTTGGTGGCCACTGTCCGCGTGGGTCTCGCGGCGCTCGTGTTCATTCCTTTTTTGCGGTTTCGCGGCGCGCGCTCTGGCGCTCTCCTGAAGCTCACCATCGTGGGCGCGATTCAGTTCGGAGCGATGTACCTGCTCTATCTGCACGCGTATGTATTTCTAAAATCGTTCGAGGTGGCGCTCTTCACCACCACGACACCACTCTACGTCATTCTTTTCGACGCCACGTTGCGCCGGAAATTCGTCTACCTGCATTGGGTCGCCGCGTTTCTTGCGGTTGCGGGCACGCTCATCGTCGTTTGGCACGAACTCACGTCACCGGAGCTGTTGACAGGGTTGATGCTGGTTCAACTTTCGAATGTTTGTTTCGCCGTCGGCCAACTCGCCTACCGCCGTATCCGCTCGGGCATGACAAACGCGCCGGACTACACCGTGTTCGCCTGGCTTTATCTGGGCGCGGTCTTCATCAGCGTCCTCGCCTCGCTCGGCAGTTCCAACTGGTCTACTTTTCACCCCACCTTGGCGCAGTGGGGCGTGCTTGCGTACCTCGGCGTGCTGTCTTCCGGGATTTGTTTTTTCCTCTGGAATCGCGGGGCCACGCTGGTGAACGCCGGCACTCTCGCCACGTTGAACAATCTGAAAGCTCCCTTGGCCATCGCCTGTTCGCTGATCGTTTTTCATGAAAAGCCGGCCAGCTTCGCGGAGGTTCAACGCCTCATCTTTGGCGGCGTGCTGCTTATCGGCGCCGTGTTCATCGCGGAGCGTTGGGGCGAGGACAGGAAAGCACTGGTTTCCTCCGAACCATCGTAGTTTCGCGCTAGACTCCGCCCGACTCCGCCCGATTAATCGCCGCTTTATGAGCCTCGTCTTCACCATCGCCAATCAAAAGGGCGGCGTCGGAAAAACCACCACTGCGGTGAACCTCGCGGCAGCGCTCGCTGACAAGAAAATCCACACGCTGCTCATCGATCTCGATCCTCAGGCGAACGCGACCAGCGCGGTCGGCGTGGAAAAGCAGGAAGGCAAAAGCCTCTACGGCCCGCTCAATGGCGAAGGCTCCGCGCTCTCGATCATCACGCCGACGAAGTACGATCATCTCGCGATCATTCCGAGCGAGGTGGACCTGGCGGCGGCCGAGATCGAACTGGCGCAGTCGGAAAACTATTTGATGAAACTGCGCCAGTGCATCCAGCCGGTGCGCGAATCCGGCGGTTTCAAAGCCATCATCATCGATTGCCCTCCCGCGCTCGGCATGCTCTCGATGAACAGCCTCGCCGCGGCCGACTACCTCTTGATCGCGCTGCAATGCGAATACATGGCGCTCGAAGGCCTCGGCCAAATCCTGAAGGTCGTCGAACGCCTGAAATCCGCGAATGTGAACGCGGCTCTGGAAATAGGCGGAATCATCATGACGATGTTCGACGTCCGCACGAACCTGTCGCGCCAGGTGGTCGACGAGGTTAAACAGCATTTGCCCGACAAGATCTTCAATACGGTCATCCCCCGCACGGTGCGCCTCAGCGAAGCGCCAAGCTTCGGCAAGACGATCTTCGACTACGATCCGCTCAGCCCCGGCTCGAGCGCCTACAAGAATCTGGCGAAGGAAATGATCGCGCGCTTCTCGCTCGCAGCGAAGTGAATGCGGGTGCGATTTTTTTTGCCCACGAATCACACGAATCACACAAAGTCTGAAATGGATTTCCCACGGAACACACGGATGTCACGGAAAGGTTTCAAACAACCGAGCTCCTGATTCTGAATTCTATTCCGTGTATTCCGTGGGAAAAATTTCCGAGGATCGGTTTCGAGTGATTCGTGTGATTCGTGGGCAACTCCCTCGTTATCTTTAGTTGCGGCTCTGGCGCGGTGTGCTTCTTTGCGGCGAACACATAGTGGTCGCACGCTCATGGTCGCCGTCTTCAACAAGTACCGTCACGCCTTCCTCGTCGGGCTGCAGAGCAGTCTCGTCTATCGCTGGAATTTCGGCGTTCGCGCGATCTTCTCCTTCATTCACCTGGGTTACGTCTTCATCCTCTGGCGCGCGGCTTTTCACGGCCAATCGGAGATCGGCGGCTTCAGTCTCGCACAGACGTTGACCTATTTCATCACGCTGCTGCTGCTGCAGTTTTTCATCAGCGCGTTCAACGAGGATTATCAAATCAGCGAGGAAATCCGGAACGGCCTGATCAACCAATTCCTGCTCAAGCCGATCAACTACTTCGCCTATCGGCTGACGATTTTCGTCTCCGCTCGACTTGTCTCCGGACTGCTCGCGCTCATCCCGCTGGTCATCCTCGTGCCGTTTCTCAAGGACTACATCGTCTTCCCTCACGAAAGCTGGCGGTTTCTCCTCGGCGCGCCGGCGCTTGTGATGTCGGCCCTGATTCAGTTCACCATCGCCTACTGCTTCGGCATGCTGACCTTCTGGTTTCTGGAAATCCAGTCGTTCATTATTCTGTCTCTCGCGATCGAGACAATGCTCGGGGGCCAGGTCTTTCCCTTGGACCTGATGCCGCACTGGCTGTATCAGGTTTCCCAATACCTTCCGTATTTTTATCAAATGTATTTCCCGGCCGCGATCATCACGGGGCGAATGAGCTACGAGACCGCCCTCTCCGGGCTGGGACTGCAATTGATCTGGGTCGTCGCGCTGCTCGGTTTCGCGCAATTTCTCTGGAGCCGCGGATTGCGGCGGCACACCGCGGTGGGCGGATAACTTCGCAGGAAATACCATGACTCTGATCAATTACATCCGCGTCTGGCTGGCCTGCGCCCGCTACTCGATCGTGCGCACAATGATGTTTCGCTTCGATTTCATCATGTGGTCGCTCGTCGAGTTCTTCTGGATGTCGGTCAACGTCCTGCTCGTCGCCGTGATTTACCAGCATACGAACTCGATCGCAGGCTGGACGGAATACGAGATGCTGATGCTGGTCGGCACCTCGATGATCATGCAGCGGCTGTTGATGGGATTTTTCTGGAGCAACCTTTTCGAACTCGGGCGCAACATCCGCGACGGCCGTTTCGATTTCTTTTTGGCTCAACCGGGCAATCCCCTCTTCATGGTCTCCACGCGCAAGCTCGATCTCGACGGCTTGCTGAACGTTTTCATCGCCATCGCCATCGTGGCCTACTCGGCGCGGCAGTTGCACCTGCATCCGGGCCTGGGCGAAATATTGCTCTACGCTTTCCTGATCGCTTGCGGATTGTTCATTCAATACGGCCTGCTGCTCATGACGGTCTCAGCGACGTTTTGGATCATTGGCAGCAGCGGCATCGAGGGAACTTACTTCACGCTCTTCGAATTCGCGCGGCTGCCCCGCCAGGCGTTTCGCGGCGCGGTCAATTTGATCTTTGTCTGGCTGCTGCCGGTCGTGCTCGTGACCAATGTGCCCGCGAGCACGCTGCTGCACGGCCTCGATTGGACATACGTTCCGTGGCTGCTGGCGTTGACCGTGATTTGGGTCGCGCTCGGCGTCTTTGTATTCAGCCGGGGAATACGCCGCTATTCCAGCGCGAGTTCCTGATTTCCATTCGCCGCGCCGTGTCGAAAACGTCCACCAATCCGATGGAAACGCTTCAGGTCCGGCTCGGGTACACGTTTCGCGACCGAGCTTTGCTCGAACTCGCGATCACGCATCCGTCCTATTTGCAGGACCACGAGGAAATCAAGGAGAGCAATCAGCGCCTCGAATTTCTGGGAGACGCCGTTCTGCAGCTGATTTTGACGGAGGCGCTGTATCAACTTTTCCCTACAGATCGCGAAGGCGCGTTGAGCAAACGGCGATCGACGCTTTCGAAGGGCCTGTTTCTCACCGCGCTGGCGAAGGAACTGAAGATCCACGAGAGCCTGCATCTGAGCGCGAGCGAGGAACAATGCGGCGGCCGCACCCGCGCTTCCACGCTCGAGGACGCCTTCGAGTCGGTGGTCGGAGCGATCTATTTGGACAGCGATTTTCCGACGACGCGACGCGTCATTCTTGCGCTTTACGGCCACTTACCCGACCGGCTGCTCGATACCCAGGAAAGTGACAATCCGAAGGGGCAGCTTCAGGAACTCGTGCAACCGCAGTACGGCAACAACGCGCTTCGCTATGCGGTGGTTCACATTTCGGGCGAGGATCACGCACGACAATACGAGGCCGAACTGTTCTTGAATGAAAAGTCCGTCGGCAAAGGTCGTGGCACCTCCAAGAAAGCCGCCGAGGAAGGCGCCGCCCGCGTCGCGCTCGGCGCCTTGCGCGATGAATTGGTGAAAGCGAACGCGGCCCTGAAAGCCGGGCCCGCGATCAGGCAGCCAGAATAGACGTTCGGCTGATTTTTTGGCCGCGAAGAGGCACAAAAATAACAAAGAGGGTTTTTTTGTGCCGACGCGATTCAGACATCCGATACCCACAACCGGTTCGGTGTTTGGTTTGGAGCTTCAAACCAATACCTCAAACTGCGCAGTGGCACAGAAATCTTGGCGACGTTACAGATCCAGAATCCTCTTTGCCATTTTTGAGCCTTTTTGCGGCTAAAAAGTAATCCCGTAAGCACGCGGCCCCGCCCTACGCGGCACAGGTTGCGCTTCGCTCATTCGTGTATTTGTAATCCGGTTCGCATGTCCGTACTGTCCAACCTGCGCAGGCTGAAACTCACGGGGGTCGCTGCGCCCGCGCGCGGCGCGATTCTCGAAGAGCTGACGCGCACGTATCCATCTCCTGTATACGTGGTGGTCACGGACGAATTTCGGGGCGCCGAGCAGTTGGCGGAGGATCTGGCTTTCTTTCACCAGGCCTCGGAGACCGCGGCAAAATTGGAGATTCTAGTGTTCCCCGAATCCATGCCGGAAAACCGCGACATGCGCGAGGCGTTCGCGGCGTCGGCGGATCGATTGACCGTGCTGTCGCGCTTGCGCGCCACGCGGCAGCTGAAGGAAAGCACCAACGCGCCGCTGCCCGGCGTATCCACAATTTCAGGACAAAGGCGCGCACAGTCCCTCGTCGTCGTCACGACACCCGCCGCTCTTCTTCAGAGCGTGCCAGCCCTCGAGGAATTTTCCACGCGCGAACTCGTCTTGCGCCGCGGCCAGACCCAGCCGTTTCAAGCGCTCCTCGAAAAACTTCAGGAACTCGACTACGATTCCGAAGCCGTGTGCGAAGCGCCGGGCCATTACGCGATCCGCGGCGGCATCATCGACGTCTATCCCGTCACTGCAAACCAGCCCTACCGCCTCGATTTTTTTGGCGACGAGATCGAAGAGATTCGGGAGTTCGATCCCGTCACGCAGCGTTCGGGTGCGTCGGTCGAGGAGATCGCGCTTTCAACCTCGCCGCGGGTCAAACTGGACCCCTCGAAAACCGGCATCGCGGATTATCTGACACCGCTGTCTCACGTCGTGTTCATCGAGCCGGCCTCGCTTGATGAATCGTTCAGCGCCCTTGCGCGCGAGGGCAGCGAAGGCTTTAACGACCTCCTCCAAAAATGCTCCCTCGCCATCGGCCTGGGCGATCTCGACGAAGCTTCCGCTCTTTTCGATGAGACGCCGGAGGAAACGACGTGGAATACCGACAGCCTCGTGCACCATCGGAGCTATCCGGATGATGCGCTCGTCGCCCAGGAGCGTCTGCAGGTCGAGGAAGACGCGCGCCTGAAATTCCTTCAGCAGGTGCAGACCTGGCAGAAGGAGAGTTACCTGCCGGTCTTCGTTGTTTCCAAGGAAGGCGAAGAGCAACGCGTCCGCGAAATTCTCGAGGAGAATTCCGCGCTGAAAAATCTGAAACCCGTTTTCCTGCGCGGTTCGTTGAACGAAGGTTTTCGCGTCACGTTCGGTCGCGGAACCGAGAACCACGGCAGCGCGCCGCGCCTGGACTGGCGTAGTGTAAAACCGAATACGCGGGGCGTGGTGGTCGTGACCGAGACGGAATTGTTCGGGCGCAAACGCGCGCGTCGCGCCGGCGGAAGCAAGCGCGCCTTGGCTCAGCGCGCTCAAGTCGACCAGCTCCTCGATTTTTCGGAATTGGTCGAAGGCGATTTCGTGGTGCACCTCCAGCACGGCATCGCGCTTTATCGCGGACTGACGAAGATCGATCACGTCGGCGGCGTGCGCGAAGTGATCTCGCTCGAGTTCGATGATCACGTGACCTTGCACGTTCCTCTGCAGGAGTCGCACCTGATCAGCCGCTATGTCGGCCTGAGCAAGACCAAGCCCCAACTCGGTCGCATCGGCTCGAACCGCTGGGAAAAAGCGCGCCAAGCAGCTGAACGCTCGACCATCGATCTCGCCGCGGAATTGTTGCGCATGCAGGCGGCTCGCGAGGCGCAGCCCGGACACGCGTTTCCGCCGGATAACAATTGGCAGAAGGAATTCGAGGCGTCGTTCCCATTTACCGAAACGCCC
Source organism: Opitutaceae bacterium (assembly GCA_035765635.1). Taxonomy (GTDB): domain Bacteria; phylum Verrucomicrobiota; class Verrucomicrobiia; order Opitutales; family Opitutaceae; genus EW11. The sequence goes on along the minus strand of DASTWZ010000044.1, from coordinate 62,686 downwards.
GACCAGTTGAAGGCGATCGAAGCCACCAAGCTCGACATGGAAGCGCCGCGCCCGATGGACCGGTTGATTTGCGGCGATGTCGGCTTCGGCAAAACCGAGGTCGCGATCCGCGCCGCGTTCAAGGCCGTGCAGGGTGGAAAACAAGTCGCCGTGCTCGTCCCCACCACGGTGCTCGCGCAGCAGCATCTCAATACCTTCCGCGAGCGCATGGCGGGCTACCCCATTGCGATCGAAATGGTCAGCCGTTTTCGGACGCGGAAAGAACAAGCGAAAGTCCTGGCCGCTCTGACCGCGGGTCAGGTTGACATCCTGGTCGGCACTCACCGCGTGCTGCAGAAGGATGTTATTTTCCAAGACCTCGGCCTGGTCATCATCGACGAAGAGCAGCGCTTCGGCGTGAAACACAAAGAGGTTTTCAAGACCATGCGCGCTTCGGTCGACGTGCTCTCGATGAGCGCCACGCCCATACCGCGCACGCTCTACATGGCGCTGACCGGCGCGCGCGACATGAGCGTGATCGAAACCGCGCCGACGAACCGCCATCCGATTCAGACGATCGTGAAAACCTACGACGAGAAAGTCGTCGTGGACGCGATCCGCCACGAAGTGCGGCGCGGCGGTCAGGTTTTTTATCTGCACAATCGCGTCATGACGATCGATGTCGTGGCGCAGCGACTGCGCGAGCTCATGCCGGACCTGCGGATCGGGGTCGGCCACGGGCAGATGGACGAAGGCGAACTCGAGCGGGAGATGACGGATTTCGTCGCCGGCAAGCATCAAGTCTTGATCTGCACCACGATCATCGAGAGCGGCCTCGATATTCCGAACTGCAACACGATCATCATCGAAGGTGCAGACCGCTTTGGACTTTCGCAGCTTTACCAGCTCCGCGGGCGGGTTGGCCGATTCAAGCACCAAGCCTACGCCTATCTCCTGCTTCATCGACACACGCGCATGCTCGAAATCGCGCGCGAGCGTCTGAATGCAATGCGGACGCACAATCAGCTCGGCGCCGGTTTTCGCATCGCGATGCGCGACCTCGAGCTCCGCGGCGCGGGCAACCTTCTCGGTTCGGAACAGAGCGGCCATATCGTCGGCGTCGGCTTCGAGTTGTATTGCCAACTGCTTCGCCAATCGGTCGCTCGATTGAAGGGCGAAAAAGCCGCCGCCAACATCCGGGCGAGCGTGAAGCTGGATTTCGTGTATGTCGGTGAAGGCGAGGAATCCGACGCTGGCCGGCGCCGTCATCAGGATAGTTACACCGCCATCAAAGACGCGGAAGACGAGGCGGCCGGCGCGGTTGAAGTGGCGAAAATCCAGGCACGGATTCCGAGCAGCTATATCGGTGAAACGCGGCTGCGGATTGATTTCTACCGAAAGCTGGCGATGGCCGAGAGCACGGCGAAGCTGAAGGAGATCGAAGCCGACCTGAAGGATCGCTTTGGCAAGTTTGCCGACGAAGTGCGCGCCTTGTTGTTCATCACTGAGATCCGGATTCGCGCGGAACAAAAAAATATCGTCTCCGTCGAAACTGAGTCCTCGCGATTGAAGTGTCTGAGAAACAGCGGCCGCCACGACGATTTCGTGATGCTCGGCAGCCGGTTTCCAAGGTTGACCGCCCCCAAGCCGCTCCTACGGTTGCGAGAAGTTCTCACTTTTTTAAACAATCTGCCCACTCCATGACGTTAGGTCGCCGTTCTTTTTATCGATCCGCTAGTTCCGCCGTGGTGGCATTGACGATGTTGTCGTCGGGTTGGATTGCGCGCGCGCAAACGACCACACCCGCTGCAGCTCCAGCTACAGCCGACAAGGCCGCTCCGCAGGATGACCTCGATCTACGTTACGCGAACGGCATCGCCGCGATCGCCGAGGACAAGGTGATCACGGTCGACGAGATCCGCCGCGAAATCGCGCCGATGGTTCCGCAGATCCGTCGCGAGTCGCGCAACGAAAAAGAGTTCAACGAGAAGCTCGAAGCGCTCCACGACGACGTGATCCAAAACCTGATCGATCGCGTGCTGATCGTGAAGGACTTCAAGAAGGACGAGAAGCACCGCATCCCGGAGAGCTACATCGACGATCACCTTTCCGAGATCATCATCGAACAATTCGACAACGATCGCTCGAAGTTCCTCGCCTACCTCCGCGGCCGCGGCACGACCCTTCGCGAATACCGCAAGGAGATCGAAGAGGACATCATCTACAACTACATGCGCCAGCAGCAGCGCAAGAGTCAGAGCATCGTCAGTCCGGTGAAGGTGGAAACCTTCTACAACGAGAACAAAGACAAGTTTTATCAGGAAGATTCCGTCCACCTCCGCCTCATTCAATTCCGCCGCGCCGAAGGCGAATCCGATGGCGAGCTGCGTGGCAAAGCCGAAGCCGCGATGAATCGCGTGAAGGCCGGCGAAACCTTCGAGGATGTCGCCAAGGATGTCAGTCAGGACGCGCGCCGCAGCAAGGGTGGCGATTGGGGCTGGCAGAAACGCTCCGACCTCAAGCCTGAGTTGAGCGATCCGGTTTTCAATTTGAAGAAGGGTGAGATGACGCAGCCGATCATCATGCCGGAAGGCGCGTTCCTCCTTTACGTCGATGATCGCAAGTATGCCGGCCTCCAGCCGATCGACGAGGTTCGCCCGCAGATCGAGCAAATCCTTTCGCAGCAAATGGCGCGCACGAACACCGAGCACTGGCTCGAGCGCCTCCGCCGCAACGGTTACGTGCGGCACTATTGAAGACGAAGGCTGAAGGCTGAAGTTTTAGAAGGCGGAAGGCTTAACCTCTTCTGCTGTTGCGGATGGTGAAGCGCTAAATCGCCGCCGCAGAAACAAACACACGCCTTGCGCTTGTCTATGTTTTCCCATGACGTCCTGTCATGGAGGAACCGACAAATCTTCTCCGCGGCATGGCGGTCGCGGAACGGCCACAGGAACGTTTGGAAAAATTGGGGCCGGCCGCGCTAAGCGATGCCGAGCTTCTCGCGATGCTGCTGCGCAGCGGGACACAGGGGCACGATGTGTTCACCCTGGCGACGCGTTTGGTTTCGCACGCGGGCTCGCTGGCGAATCTGATTTCCTGGACGAGCGCCGATTTTCGGAGGCTCAAGGGCATTGGCCCGGTGAAAGCGCTTCAGCTCGTCGCCACGATGGAACTCGCGCGACGCGTGCTCGGCCAGCAAACCGTCGAGCAACCGATTCTCGGCCGGGCCGATCTCGTGGCCGATTATTTCCAATCCGTCGTCGCGGGCCTGCAGGTGGAAAAATTCTGGGTGCTCTGCCTGAATCGGAAAAATCGCCTGCTGAAACGCATCGAAGTCACCTCCGGCACCGCGACAAACAGTCTGGTTCATCCGCGCGAAGTATTCAGAGATGCAATACGCGAAGGCGCCGCGGCGCTGATCTGCGTGCACAATCACCCAAGCGGCGATCCCGCTCCAAGCACCGCCGATATTCAAGTCACGCGTCAGCTCCGCGAAGCCGCCAAGGTGATCTGCATCGATCTGCTCGACCACGTCATCATCGGCCACAAGAGCGCCGATCCAACCGGCGTCGGTCACTACAGCTTCAGGGCCGCAGGGTTGATCTGATCGGATTTTTAGCCGCAAAGAAGCACAGCGCGGCAAAGCCGCGGCGCAAAGAGGACAGATTTGTTTTTGCGCTTTTTTGCGGCCCCAAGAAAATGCCGGATCACTCTTCGGCGGTCAGCGCCAGGCAGCGCAGGACTTCCGCCACGCTCCAGGCTTGGGCAATGCAACCGCGCTCGGTGAAGGGTGGCTCCGCGTCGAAGACTTCACTGATCGAGCCAATGCAGCCTTCATTGAGATGCGGCTCGAATGCTTCCACAAATTTGCGCGCCGCGGCCCGCTCGTTCGGGCGGACTTTTATCCAGACGTCAATGAACGGCCCGATCAACCAGGCCCAGACTGTCCCTTGATGGTAGGCCGCGTCGCGCGCGCGCAGATCGCCAAAATACTTCGGTTTGTAATCCTTGTTCGCGCGATTCAGCGAACGCAGTCCGCGCGGCGTCAGTAGTTCCTTTTCCACTACATCGAGCACTGGACGCCAGTGGACTTGATCGAGCACAGGATTCTCCAACGAAATGCTCAGAAGCTGATTCGGCCGAATCGACGCGTCGTCGCCGGCCGGCCCGTCAATCACGTCGAAGAGACACCCCGTCGCGGCGTTCCAGAAACGTCGGTTGAATGATTCGCGCGCCTGGTTCGCGGCTTGCGCGAGGCTGTCCGCGCGCTCGCCTTGCTGCACGCCGCGCATCCACTTTTCCAGCAGGCGAAGCGCGTTGTACCAAAGCGCATTGATTTCGACGGCTTTCCCGCGCCGCGGCGTCACCACCCAATCTCCCACCTTCGCGTCCATCCAGGTGAGCTGATAACCTTCCTCGCCTTGCTTCAGAAGTCCGTCCGCCGGATCGACGCCGATACCGAAATGAGTGCCGGTCTGATGGTGCGCCACGATGTCGTTCAAGATCGGCAGAAGTTCGCGCAACGTATTCTGGTCGTCGGTCATCTCCACGTACCGGTTGATCGCGTGGAAAAACCAGAGCGTCGCATCGGCCGTGTGATAAAGCCCGTCGTTTCGCCCTTCGGGAAACATGTTGGGGATCAGTCCGTCGCGCACGTATTGCGCGAAGGTGCGCAGGATCCACGCGGCTTCTTGGTAACGACCGGTGGTCAGCGTCAGGCCCTCGAGGCTGATCATGGTGTCGCGTCCCCAATCAGTGAACCAGTGATAGCCGGCGATCACGCTGCGCAATTCGTCGCCAGCGGCGCGCGCTCGCGCGGCATTCTTGATGCGGCCCGCAGGTGTGATGATGAATTGATCCGCCGCGAGCACGAGTTCCGCCGCCATTCCCTCGCGAACTTTGGCGTCGCTGATTCGCACGAGACGTTTGCGGCGATCCGTTTCCGTGGCGTGCGCCTCCTCCGGATCGAGCGCGCTCATCGTGTGCCAGTCTTCCGTCGAAGCGATCATCGTGACCGGTTCGTTCGGTTTCAGCGGCGCGGCAAAAAATCCTGGCGACCACAGCAGCCCCTTCGATGCATAGCCGCGCTGTGCGTCTTTCTCGTACGAAATTTCGCGGCGCGATCCGCCGTCGCTCAGAAATGCCGAGGTCTGCCCCGCCATCATGACTCGTAAGGGAGGATAGCCCGTTCTTGAATCGATCTCGAAACGCTCTCCCCTCGCCCGAACTTCATATTCGAGCTCAGGATTCAGGCTCACGTCCGCCTCGATCGGACGGAAGTTCAGGGAAGGCCGCAGCTCGATCGAAACATTGGTCTGCTGCGAAAGCAGGGTGTACGTCAGGTGAACCGTGTTCTGCAGGTACGGCATCAGTATCCGTTTTTCCAGTACGATGTCCTCGATCTGGTATTTCCAGGTGGGCATCTGGTTCTGTAACCAGAATTCCGATACAAAGGTCTTCAGCCCCTCCGGATCCTCTGGCGGCTTCGATCCGGAAAATTCAACCACATGGCTCGTGCCGATTCGCACACACTCCGTGAGATGGTTGAGCATCACCGCTCGGCCAGTCGGCGCCGGCAGCGCCGCGATCAGCATGCCGTGATAGCGCCAGGTGATGGCGCCCGCAATCGTGCCCGAGGCGTAGCCGCCCCGGCCATTCGTGATCAGCCACTGGCGATCGAGAAGGTGGGCCAAATCCGCTGCCGCGGAGCCTGCGACATCAATCCTTCTCACTAAGTCTCGGGCGGGTGAGTTCGGCATGTTCGTTGGGTTTGAGCAGAACGGCGGCGAATCCCGGCAGAATCCATCCCGCAGTCGTTTCGATGTGTGGCGTGCCGGATCCATCGTAGTCGGGTGACTCGCTGGACCATATCGTCGCCCACCCCCCGCCCTCGAGCGGAGCGAGCAGAGGCTCGGAGGCCGGGTTGTAGAAAATATCGGGACCGAGATTGGCCAACAGCAAACGGTCGTCGCCGTCTTTGGCGAAAAAACGGATCACAAAAGCCGACGCACCCAAAACAGCGCCGTCGATCCATGCGGCCGAGGTGATCGTCTTTTCTGCGCGACGAACTCGCAGCAAATCACGATGCAGCCGATACAGCGCGGCCTGCGTCTTTCGTTCGCCAAAGTCCAACTTGCAGCTCTCGAAGACGCGCCGGCTCGATGGTTCGGCGAGCAGATTCCGGCTGTCGTCGGCCGACATCGAACGAAATTGCCAGAGCGAACGATGCCGTCCCTCGCGCACTAATTTGCTCAAGTCCGGACCGTGGTCCGCGAAGTAAACAAACGGCGTACGCGCAGCGAATTCCTGGCCCTGAAACAACATCGGGGTCGAGGGCGAGAGCAGCATCAGCGCGGTTAAGGTCTTCAGAAGCCCAGGGCTCGTCAATTGATGCAGTCGCGCGCCCCGCAGCGAATTTGCCACCTGATCGTGGTTCTGAAGAAACGTCACGAAACGGTGCAGTTCCACCGTCCAAGCAGGAAAACCGCGGCGTTTTTTCTGCCAATTGTACCACTGACCCTGAAAGAGGAAGCCGTGTTTGAACGCGGAAACGAATTCCTGCGGGGTACCGCGATAATCGGTGTAGTAGGCCTCGACCCTGCCGGTCGCCGCGACCATCGCGGCATGATGAAAATCGTCGTTCCAAATCGCATCGAGCCCGTATCCGCCCTCCTGATACGGCCGAACCAGGCGAACTTCCTGCGTTTCGTTTTCCGCCACCACATAGATTTGCCGGCCCTCGCCTGCCTCACGAGCCACCTTCCCGATGTCTTGCAGGATGTGCACAGCGGACGCATCGAAAATCTGCTGCGTGGCATCCAGTCGCAGCCCATCGAAATGATATTCGTCGATCCAATGGCGAACGTTGCTGAGAAAAAACTCCCGCGTGCCTTGCGAACCAGGTCCGTCAAAATTGAGCGCGTGTCCCCATTCGCACTCGTACGTCTCGCTGAAATAATCCTTCGAGAACGGCCGCAGATAATTTCCGTCCGGACCGAGGTGATTGTAGACGACGTCGAGAATGACCATCAACCCGAGCTCGTGCGCGCGGTTGACGAAAGCGCGCGCGTCCTCCGTCTCTCCATAAACATGATACGGCGCAAAAATATCCACGCCATCGTAGCCCCAACCGAATTCGCCGGGAAATTCCGCGATCGGCATCACCTCGATCACCGTGATGCCAAGCTCACCTAACTCCTCGAGTTGAGCCATGGCGGCGCGCCAGGTGCCCTCGCGGGTGAAGGTGCCCAGATGCATTTCGTAGATCACGCGCTCCTCGACCCGGCGCCCCTTCCAGTTCCCATCCGTCCAGCGAAACAGGTTCGGATCGATAACCTGCGATGGCCCATGCGGCCCTTTCGGCTGAAAGCGCGACACGGGATCGGGAAACACACCGGCATCGAGGCGAATTTTGTAGAGCGCTCCGGCCCGCGCTTCTTGCGATGCACCGGAGAAATATCCTCCCGGCTCGCGGCCCAACTCTACCCGCTGCGCCACGGAGTCGTTCCCATCAAGGATTTCGATTGCAGCTTGCGTCGAATCGGGCGCCCAAACGCGGAAGTGCACCGAACCGTCCGGTTGAATTTCCGCGCCCACCGGCAGGCGACGCCGAGGCGCGCTTCCTTCCTTCGATCGAGAGTGGCCGGAGGACGATGACGCGGCGACCGCGGCCGGATCGGACGCGCCAGAGGCAGAACTGCTCATTCCGGCGACAGACCGCCGTGCTTGGAGAAGGTGCGGCGGGCGAAAGCATTGCGCAGGAGTTGCTCTGCCCTTCTTCGCATGGGAGCCAAGCACGGGGCTTGCCTCGGCAATATTACCACATGGAATCGAGCCTCCTCATACTTCTCACAGCCTCTACTTTCCAACACGCCTCTTATGCCACGAATTCTGCTTACGACGACGTCCTTCCAAGACACGCCTGGCTCGCATCATGCCATGCTCGAAGCCGCCGGCTTCGAAATTCTTCGCGAGCGCGGCCCTCTTTCCGAGGAGACCATGCTTCGCCTGGTCGGCGGCCTGGACGGTCTGCTCTGCGGCGACGATGCGATCACCGCGCGCGTCATCGAAAAAGCGCTGCCGCGTCTAAAAGTCATCAGCAAATACGGCATCGGTCTGGACAAGATCGACGTGAAACACGCCACGAAGTTGAACGTGCCCGTGCTTTTCACGCCCGGAGTGAATCACACGACGGTTGCCGAACACACCTTCGCCTTGCTGCTCGCGTTGCAACGCCGCGTCGTCGAGCTCTCGAACTACGTTCACGCCGGTTCTTGGAAACGCGTGACCGGCCACGAGCTGATGGGCTCGACTCTCGGCATCGTCGGCCTGGGCCGAATCGGGAAGGAAGTAGCCCTTCGCGCGAAGGCGTTCGGCATGAACCTGGTCGGCTATGGAAATTATTGGGAAGACGACTTCGCCGCATCGGTTGGATTGAAGCGCTGCAAGACAATCGACGAACTGATTTCGCAGGCGAACATCATCACGCTGCACACGAAGCTGACGGATGAGACGCGCGGCATGTTCGACGCCAAACGTCTGAACAATCTTCGGCCGGACACCGTCATCGTGAATTGTGCGCGTGGTGAAATTCTGGATACAGCCGCGCTCGTCGCCGCTCTCGCCAGCGGAAAGCTCGCGGGATACGCGGCGGACGTGATGGATCAAGAACCACCTCCGGCCGACCATCCGCTCCTCAAGGCGAAGAATTGCATTATCACGCCGCATGTCGGCTCGCGCACGCACGAGAACGTCCAGCGTCAGGCCACGATGGCAGTTGAAAATATCGTTCGTTTCTTCCGCGGCGAAAAGCCTTTGGCGCAGGCGAACGTGACGAAGTAAGCGCGCGTCGCTTTCCCCCCATGGCCCCACCGTCCCCCGCCGCCGGAAAAACGGCCCACGTCTTTTCCGGCTACGAAAAGTTCGTCATCGCGATCCTGGCTTTCCTCCAGTTCACGATTGTATTGGATTTCATGATACTTTCGCCGCTGGGCGCGATCCTGCTCCCAGCGCTCCGTATCACGACATCACAATTCGGCGCGGTCGTTTCGGCCTACGCGGTCGCGGCCGCGATTTCCGGTCTGCTCGCGGCCGGCTTCGCAGACCGTTTCGACCGCAAGCGCATGCTGCTCTTCTTTTATGTGGGCTTTATTCTCGGCACCGCGCTCTGCGGCTTCGCGCCCAATTACCATGTGCTCTTCATCGCGCGGACCATTACCGGACTGTTTGGTGGCGTAATTGGAGCGGTTAGTTTTGCGATCGTGGCGGACCTTTTTCCGCTGCAGGTTCGCGGACGGGTCATGGGGTTCGTCACATCCGCCTTCGCGGCGAGTCAGGTGCTTGGGCTGCCGCTCGGGATTTATTTCGCGGCGAAACTCGGCTGGCACTCGCCGTTCATCATGATCGCTTCGATCGCGGGGCTGGTCGGCATCATCATTCTTTTCCGCCTGAAACCGATCGACGCGCATCTCACCAGCCCGACCAAGCGCAATCCGCTGCAGCATTTGCTCAAGACGGCCACGTCGCGGCGTTACATCACTGGCTTCAGCGCCACGATGTTGCTCGCGACAGGCGGCTTCATGCTGATGCCCTTCGGCGCGGCGTTCAGCGTGAACAATCTCGGCATCCCGTTGGACGAATTGCCCATGATCTACGCGGTCACGGGCTGCACCTCGCTCATTCTGGGCCCGTTGATCGGCCGCATCAGCGATCGTGTCGGGAAATATCGTACGTTCTGTGTCGCGACGCTCGTGGGCACCGTGGTCGTGATCGGTTACACCCGGCTCGGCGTGACTCCGATTTGGGCGGTGATTTTGATCAGCATCGTGCTCTTCGCATCGATATCCGGCCGCATGGTCGCGGCGGGCGCGCTGGCTTCGGCCGTGCCGGCGCCGGAAGACCGCGGCGCTTACATGTCGATCAGCGCCTCGCTTCAGCAGTTCGCCGGCGCGCTGTCGTCGATGGTCGCGGGATGGATCGTGGTGCAAAATCCAGCCACGGGCCGCCTCAATCATTATCCGCTTCTCGGAGTCGTGGTGGGTTCGATCATGCTGCTGACGATTCTCCTGATGTATAATGTTCACCAGCTTGTCTCGGAGCAGCTCCCCACCAGCTTTGCACCGACGCCCGCTGCCGAGGTTTGAGGCACAGTTTCCGCTGGTCGTTGGGGTGCGTTATCGATCGCAATCCTAAGTTGCCAAACTGGGCGAGTGGACGGATCAGTTGGGGAACAGCCGCGGAGGGATCCGGACCGGGCTGCCATCAATAACGATGCGCTGATCCAACCGAAGACCCCGCTCTTCTGATCTGATGAGCGACGCCTCCATTCCGTCCGAAACGAAGACGAGCAGCGGGCCGGCCCGCCAGCTCGCGCTCAGCCACCTGCAACGGTGTCTGGCGACGAGGAGTAGCTCGTTTCAGCGAATCGTTCGGCTGGCGCGACAATTTCTCTATGCACCCTGCTGCGTGCTCGCATTCCTCGACGAAGACGATGCGACGCTCACGCCTTTTTCCATAGACGGCACCGATCTCGGCGCTGGCGAAGCCGCGGCCGCGATCGGGCGGCAGGTCATGCACAGCGGCCAGCAGGTGAAAATCGAGGCCGTCGCCCACTCCGAATTTGCCGCCGCCTTATCCCCCGAACAACGCGCCGACATCGGCGGTTATCTTGGTCGACCGATTCGTTCGCCCGACGGATTTGTCGTCGGTATTTTCGCGGCCATCGACAGCCGTCCCCGTGTGTGGAACGCCTCCGACGCCGACCTTCTGAACGAGTTGGCGCAGCTCATTGCCAACGAACTCTCCGAGCAGCAGCGCAACGTGCTCACGGAAGATGCACTCGCCCGAAGCGACCAGCGCCTTCAACAGGTTCTCGGCTGGGCAGACTGTCTCGTTTGGGAGGCGGACGTCGATTGCACGGCGGAAGAATGGAGCTGGAAATTCTTCATCCATCCTTCCGGCCTCTTTCACCGACTCTTCGGCGAACGCGTTCCACAGCACCATCTCGGCCTCTGGTATCGTTTCAATTTGCCCGATCAGGCAGAAATGGATGCCCGCAGTCGCGATGCGATGTTGTCGGGGAAAAGTGGATACGAGCAGGAATTTCGCGTCGTCCGCGATCAACAAACGAGCTGGCTGCGCGAGACCGTAACGATTCGCCGCACCGGCCAAAAAACATTTTCGGTGGTCGGCGTCGCGACCGACGTCACGGAGCACAAGAAAGCGCTCGCCGCCCGCGCGGAAGCTCTCGCGCGCCTCGAGAAGATCGCCAGCCAGGTGCCAGGCATGGTCTACCAGTTTCGCATGCGGCCCGATGGAACGTTTTCGTTTCCGTACGTGAGCGAGGGCGTTCGAGATATCTGCCGGGTAGCTCCTGACGAGGTTCGCGAGGATGCGACGAAAGCGTTTCAGGTGGTTCATCCCGACGACATGGAGGCGCTGCTCGTCTCCATTCATCATTCCGCTGCGACGCTCGAGCCGTGGCGCCACGAGTATAGAATGCGCGGACCGCAAGGCGAAGAGCGCTGGGTCTTCGGCAACTCCATCCCCGAACGCGAGCCCGATGGCAGCGTGCTCTGGCATGGTTTCGTCACCGACATCACCGAGAGGAAACGGATGGAGCGAAGTCTCGCGCAGGCGCGCGACGAAGCGCTTGCCGCATCGCGTTTGAAATCCGAATTCCTGGCGAACATGAGCCATGAAATTCGCACGCCGATGAACGGCATCATGGGCATGGCCACACTTCTGATCGATACGGATCTCCAGCCCGAGCAGCGGCGCATGAGTGACGTTATTTTGCGCAGCTCGCAATCCCTGCTCGGCATCATCGATGACATCTTGGATTTCTCGAAAGTCGAAGCGGGCAAACTCCGGATCGCTTCGGCGAACTTCGACCTGCGTCAAGTCGTCGAGGAAGTGATCTCCCTCACCGGCCAAAAAGCGTTCGCGAAACAATTGGTCCTGCGCTCGAGCATTTCGTCGGAAGTCGCACCCTACGTGCGCGGAGACAAGGGCCGGTTGAAACAAGTGCTGCTGAATCTCGTGGGGAACGCGGTGAAGTTCACCGATGTGGGCGAGGTAAACGTGATGGTCAGCGCGCGGTCTGCGACGCGTGGCGGCAGCGCGTTTCGCGTGATCGTCAGCGACACCGGCGTCGGCATCACACCGGAAATTCAGAAGAAATTGTTTCAACCGTTCACCCAGGGAGACGCCACCGATGCCCGGCGCTACGGAGGCACTGGCCTGGGGCTCGCCATCTGCCGGCAACTCGTGGAGTTGATGGGCGGCACGATCGGGCTGGAAAGCCGTCCTGGGGCCGGTTCGACGTTCTGGTTCGACCTGGAGCTGCCCAAAAGCTCGGCGCCACTCGCGGCTGAAGTCGACGGATACCCGAAAGCGACTGCGCACGCTGTGAGCAAATCGCTGCGCATTCTTGTCGCGGAAGACAATCCCGCCAACCAACTGCTGGCCAAACTGCTTCTGGAAAAAGAAGGCCACTCGGCGACGATCGTGCCGGATGGCGAACAGGCCGTGCAGGAGCTGACGCGCGGAAAATACGATCTCGTGTTGATGGATTGCCAGATGCCGGGCGTCGACGGCTACGAAGCCACGCGGCGTATTCGGAGTTCCACTACGCACTCGAACATTCCCATCATAGCCCTGACCGCTCATGCCCGTCCCGAAGACCGCGCCCGCTGCCTCGCGGTGGGCATGAACGACCACATCACCAAGCCAATCGATGTTGAAACCCTCCGTTCTGCGTTGGAAAAATGGGGCGGAGGAAATACACCGCCACCGCATTAAAAAATGATCCGCCCTCTTCTGCTGCTCGCCCTTGCTGCTTTTCTGATTCCTTCCACCGGGCTTGCGGCGCTCCATCGCACGATCACGGAGTTTGGCGCGGTGGCGGATGCAAAGACCCTCAACACAGAAGCTATTCAGCGCGCCATCGACGATGTGGCGAAGGCGGGCGGCGGCGTCGTGGAAATCCCGCAGGGCACGTTTTTAAGTGGCGCGATTTTTCTAAAGAGCGGCGTCGAACTCTTTCTCGGGGACGGCGCCGTGCTGCAGGGCTCCAACCGCATCGAAGATTATCCGAAGCGCGAGACCCGCATCGAGGGACACTTCGAACCGTGGCGCATGGCGCTCGTTAACGCGCAGCAGATGGACCGTGTTCGCATCACCGGACACGGCAGACTCGATGGCAATGGCGCGATATTTTGGGCGGCATTTTGGCAGCGGCGGAAAGAAAATCCACGTTGCACGAATCTGGAGGTGGAACGGCCCCGACTGATGTTCATCGATCGCTGCAAGGATGTGCGCATCGCGGGGATTTCCTTGGAAAACTCGGGATTCTGGAACCTGCACCTTTATCGCTGCCAGGATGTGACGCTCGAAGGCCTGACCATCAAAGCGCCAAGCCGCGGCAAGCTTCTCGCGCCGAGTTCCGACGGCATCGATATCGACAGCTCCCAGAATATCGTCGTGCGGAAATGCAAGATATCAGTGAACGATGACAACATTGCGTTGAAAGGTTCGCGCGGCCCCTTTGCCGATAAGGATAAAGACAGCCCTCCGGTAGAAAACATCCGCGTGGAGGACTGTGAATTTGGGGATGGCAATGGCATCATTACCTGTGGCAGCGAGGCGACGCTGGTGCGAAATGTGACGGTGAAAAATGTCGAGATCACCGGCCACACCGTCCTGCTGAATCTGAAACTACGCGCCGACACGCCGCAGCGTTATGAACATATATTGATCGACGGCGTGAAGCTCTCCGGCGAGGGGCAGATCTTGCGGGTCAAGCCGTGGCACCAGTTCTTCGATTTGCAGGGACAGCCGCCGCCAACGCGAGTGGTTGACGACGTGGTCATCCGCAATGTGAGCGGCGACTATCGCGCCTTTGGCGAGATCGCGGGCGCGGACGGCGACACGATCCGGAATGTCACGCTGGAGAATTTCTCGGTGAATCTGGCCAAGCCGAAACTGCTCGTGAGTGGCGCCGGCGTGGAGAATCTGGTATTTCGAAATATCGTGGTGAATGGAAAGAACGTCGAAGCGCCGTGAAATCCAGCGGCGAGGCGGCGCCGAAATGCGTCATCCAGCGCGCCGACGATCAAAATTGTATATCTTCAGAGCGCGTTACGTCATACTTCGGCTTTTCTCCGGACACGGTGGTGACGTTTGAAAAACGCACGTCTTCGGCTTGATCGACGCGCACCACGGCGCCGGCGGGCAAAGTGATGTTTTCGAAAGCGAGATTCGTCGTTCGATGCCCAGCTTCCGAATAGCCGTTCACAATGATCACCGGCTTCGCGGGATCGGCCTTGGTCAGATCGATATTGCTGAAAACGAAGTTCCTGAAGTGCGGCGCCGCGGGCGCCGGCGCGCCATCATTATTATAATTCAGCTCCGTCAGGATGCTGATTTTCTGCAGCTCGCAATCGCGCACGACCACGCCCTCGACAACATTTCCCCGATCTTTCGTCGCCTTGATCTGCATGCCATGCATCAGATTTCCCGCCACGCAATCTTCGACGGTGACATCGCGCACGCCGCCCGACATTTCGCTGCCGATCGAGATGCCGTGACCTTTGACGAACGTGCAATCGAAGATCCGCACGTGCTCCGTTGGGCGGTTGATGATGTTTCCCTCCGGATTCTTGCCGGACTTGATCGCTATACAATCGTCACCCGTGTCGAACGAACAATTGAAGATATACGAATTCGTCGACGAATCAGGATCGAGTCCGTCGCCATTTAGCACTGTGCTTTGGATCGTGAGATCGTGGCAGGTGACGTTGTCGCTATAAATGTAATGCAAAGTCCAGCAGGGCGGGTTTTCCAGAATGAGCCCCTGCAGTTCCACATTGCGGCAATTCATGAGGCAAATGAGGCGGCCGCGTGAGCGCATCCCATGTCGTTTGATCATGGCGTCGCCCAGCGCGCGCCCGCCGCCCGTGATGCGGCCTTTTCCGCGGATGCTGAGATTTTGCACGTTCGGCGGACCTGCGTGATCGAGCGTGCCGGCGTTGAGCAGGCTCGCGTAGGTTTCCATTTCCCAACCCTCGAAGCGGTTTTTGATAAATGGCTCGTAGTCGGAGGGCTCGGTCGAACCGACGAGCGAACCGCCCTCCTCTATCTGAAGCGTCATATCGCTTTTCAAAAAAAGAGCTCCGGTCAGATACGAACCGCGTGGCACAAGCACGACGCCGTTCTTGGGACAGGCGTCGATCGCTGCTTGAATCGCCTTGGTGTTCAATGTCTGACCGTCGCCTTTGGCTCCATACGCGTCGATCGAAAGCGTCGTCTCCTTCGCGGCAGTCGTAATCTCGAATGGCTGGGTCGCGGACGCACTTGATTCCGCGGAGGCGTTCGCGACTTCGACGGCCACGGCGTACTTGGTCGAAGGTGCGAGATTTCTTAGAGTGAAATGAGTCTTCGCCGTCTTTCCCACCGCCTTGCCATCGCAAAAAATCACGTAGTGAGGCGCTCGAGCAGATTTTCGTGACTCATCCAGTCCGTTAGGGCGATCCCATATAATTGTGGCCTCATTCGATCGAAGAGTACCGGGAGCCAGTTTCAACTCGGGCCTGCGCGACGGCGCCGGGTCGGCCGCTCCGGATTCGGACAAGCACATGCTGAGCGTCGCCAGCATCATAAACCAGCATCTCAATGAACGAACGATTGGGAAACTCATAGTGTATAAGACAGCATATTGGTCTTACCGCCGGAGCCTACCCAAGAATTGCGGTAAAAATCGTCCAGTCCGCGCGTTTTTTT
The DNA here is from genome assembly GCA_035765635.1 of Opitutaceae bacterium. Lineage (GTDB taxonomy): Bacteria > Verrucomicrobiota > Verrucomicrobiia > Opitutales > Opitutaceae > EW11. Next base: position 46,927 of record DASTWZ010000044.1, on the reverse strand, counting down.
GCCGGAGCGCTGGCGTCCTCGCCGGCATTCTTATCCCGTGCCCCGCGAAGCGGGGCGGATTTTTCGAAATGCCAGCCGGGAGACTGGCGCTCCGTTGCAAGCCGGACGGCGAGTTGGCCCGGCGCGATCTCCGATTTTCAGGAGGCCGGGTCGAGCACGACCTTGATGCAGCCGTCTTTTTTCTTGGTGAACATCTCGTAGGCTGCCGGCGCTTTTGTTAACGGCACGCGATGAGTCACGACGAAGGATGGATCGATGCGTTTGTCTTCGATCAATTTCAACAGCGGCGCCATGTAACGCATCATGTGGGTCTGGCCGGTCTTGATCGTGATGCCCTTGTTCATCACGGCGCCCATCGGCACCTTGTCGACGAAGCCGCCGTAGACGCCAGGGATTGAAAGATTGCCTGCCTTGCGCACCGCGCGCATCGCCTGGCGTAGCACGTAAGCTCGATCCTGCTCGAGCTTCAGCGCCTGCTTCACGTTGTCGTAAACCGACCCGTGCGACTCCATACCGACGGCATCGATCGCGCCATCCGGTCCGCGTCCTCCCGTATGATGACGCAATTCCTCGATCACATTGTCGCCGTCCTGGATCGTGATCGCACCGGCCTGCTCCGCCATCTGCAATCGCTCGGGCACATTGTCGATCGCGATGACCTTCGCCGCGCCGAGGAGCAGCGCGCTGCGAATGGCAAATTGCCCAACCGGTCCGCAACCCCAGACCGCGATGACGCTGCGCCCGGGTTTGATATCACAATTTTCCGCCGCCATGTAGCCGGTTGGAAAAATATCCGAGAGAAACAACACCTGCTCGTCGCGCAGATCGCTCTCGATTTTGATCGGGCCAACGTCGGCGAACGGCACGCGCGCATACTGCGCCTGACCTCCGGCGTATCCACCCGTCATGTGCGAATATCCGAAAAGGCCAGACACGCTGTAACCGAGAAGTTTTTCCGCGACCCATGCGTTCGGATTGGTGTTATCACAGGATGCCCACTCCTGGCGCGCGCAATGCGAACAACCGCCGCACGCAATGGTGAACGGCACGACCACGCGGTCGCCCTTCTTCAATTTTTTCACCTGGGGTCCGATCTCGACAACTTCGCCCATGAACTCGTGGCCCATGATGTCGCCTTTCTCGAGCGTCGGAATGAGCCCATCGTAAAGATGAATATCCGAACCGCAGATCGCCGTGGACGTGATCTTCACGATACAATCGCGCGGATTCAAAATCTTCGGGTCGTCCACCCGCTGCACCTCCATCTGCTTTTTCCCCATCCAACAGACCGCTTTCATTTTTTGCCTTTCTTTTTCGCGCTGCGCTGGGGTTCTCCGACGGATTGGCCTTCGATCGTCGGGATTTCGCCGGCCTCCATCAACGCCTTGAAACGTCGCAATGTCTCCGCGACCTGCTGGCCTCCCTCCTCGCCCGTGGCCTTTGCGAGCAAGGCGCCGAGCTTCCCGCCCGGCGGCAGATACTCGACCGTGACATGAACCTCCGTGCCTTCCTCACCGGGCGCTTTTTGAAAACGCACCGTGCCCGCGTGCACGATGTCCGCCCCGTCCTTCGTTCGCCACGCGATCAGCTCGTCAGGGTGCTCGTTGATGATCACCGCGTCCCACTCGACGGGATTCTTGCCGAAGGGTCCGGTTGCCGACCAGTGCGACTCCGTGTCGGACAAACGCGTGATCTGTATCGGGAATTTCGATACGGTCGCCAGATTCTCGAAATTTCTCCAAAAAGCGAACAGCTCGCTGGCGGGTTTCCGGATGGTGCACGCGTGGGTGAATTTCACGCCGCGATTTCCCGGGACGATTATCTTTGCCTCACCTTTGCGGCCAAGTTTTCCGTTCTGCGCCGATGGCGCGGAAAACGCAGATCGTTTTGACGCGGTAGCCATGCGGCGACGTTAGCACTCGCCGTCGGCGCATGACCATCGGGTCAAGTCCCGCGCGAGTCCTACTGAATCGCGAGAGACTTCAACTGGTCGATTGACACTTCGACGGAAGGTTTGAAGGAGGTGCTCGTCGCGTAATGCAATAGGCTCGCCCGCAATTGCCGACGGACCGGATCGAGGACCGACTCGTTCAAATCGATGCTCGTGACAATAATCCGGCCGGAGCCGCACTTCGCCTCGAAAATCAGCGCCAGCTTTCGGCTGGTTACCCAATCGTCGATCACGCTTACCGTCGGCTCGAGTTCGCGCGGCAGGCGGTCGAGAAGCATCGGAGCCGCGTGCGCGATCGGATACCACCACTGCCAATTGCTCCAGCCATCCGTGGGAAACTCCGCGAGCGCCGACGATTTCGGATCGCAGAAAATCCCGAGGGTATGGGGAGCCTGGCCAGAAGTCCACGCGGTGTTCCAAAAGATACTGGAGAAACCGAGCGCGATGGGACCGCGCTGCGGGTCGGGGGCGACCTTCGCCGGCGGAATTGTCCAAATCAGGGTGCCGCCTGCGTTCAGCTTTTCCGCGTCCGACGCGTTCAGCTCCGTGACGATCTTGGCGTTCTCGCCGGACTCCAGCCGCAGCGTGCTGACGTCGGGATAAATCCACACATCCCAGTCGTTCGAGACATTGGCCAAAGCTTTGCTCCCCGTCTCTGGCGCCTCGAGCTGGACAACAAGTTTGTAGCGCGCGGGCGCGGTGGATTTCTCGAGCTCGACATCGACACGGCCCAATTCTGCGAGGCCGCCGGCTGCGACATCCTTCGGCTCGAATCGTCCGCTCGCGGCAACTCGCCCATCGTCGGCCCGCAGCGACCAGCTCGCATGCAACCCGGACAAAAGGTGGTCTCCAAAGTGAGCCACCTCCACGCGCGCGGTGAGATGGTCGCTGGTGGTGAAAACGCGGCGGCTCAGCCGCGCGAGCGGCACGGTGGGGCTGCAAAACCGGCGGAACTCCGCCGCGGAAATATAACCTTTGTCCTCCCAAAACGCATCGAGCACTCCCACCAATGCTGTGCCCTGTCCTGGGAAATCGCTCAGGCCGAGCAATTGAAATCCGGCCATCTGAGGCGTCCTCAAGGCCGACTCGATTTCTTCTTTGTAGCAAAGCGCCTGGAGCTTGCCTGACGCGATCAGGAAATCATGGGCGTGCCGGCTCAAGCCATGCCGCTCGAAATTCGCCTGAAAAATCTCGAAATTTCTCGGCTTCAAATAACCGGTGTACTTTGGCATTTCGGCGAAGTTCGGGAACACGCACCATTGACCGATCTCGTGGGAAACCACCGGAGCGTGCCGCTCGAGAATGAAGTCGGCATAGTTCGTCTCCGTTTCAGGAGGCATCGCGTTGATACGCGATTTCAAGCCATCGCCCCAGTGCTGGATGCGTGGCTCAGGAGTGACGTTATAGTCGTTGACCGCGAGTTCCGGCCAGCCGGCCCCGGAAGTGTAGACCCGTCGAGGATCGGCGTTTTTTTGCTGAGAGACCCATTTTTCGAGCCAGGCCGCGTAGTTTTTTCCGCCCGGCTCGTTGCCGGCGCACAGCATGACGAACGAGGGATGGTTGCCGTATTCGCGCAGGATCCGACTGGTCTCTTTTTGAATCCACGCATCCACCGGCTTGCCGTCGCCCAGCGTGGTGGACCAATTCGGCCAGGAGGCCACCTCGACTTGCAGATAGAGGCCCAGTTCGTCGGCCGCCTGGAAAGCAGCCTCAGGCGGACACCACGAATGGAAGCGAATGTGGTTCAGCCCATGCGCCTTGATCGTGCTCATAACGCGCTTCCATTCCGCTGTCTCCATTGGCGGGTATCCGGACCTCGGATACGCCGCGCAATCGAGCGTGCCGCGGAGAAAGGCAGGCACGTCATTGACCGCGAGTTGGCGGCCCGCGGCCTTGAAATCGCGCACGCCGAACCGGCATTCTCGAGAATCCCCGCCGGCAACCTCGATCTTCAACCGATGCAGCACCGGGGTGAATTCACTCCACAGTTCGTTTTTCGCGAAAGGCGCGCGGCGGACCTCGCCGGCGAAAGAGCCGTCTGTCGCTACCACGGCGCGCGCAGTCGTCGCACCGCCGTCGAGGGACAAGTTTACCTCCGCCGGAAAAGCCGCGGCGCCGCTGCGCGCAAGTTTTCCGCGCACAGCGACAATGCCTGTGCGGGCCGGATAGATTTGCACATCGTCGATGCGGGCTCCGGTTCCCTCGGTGGCGAGAAGGCTGATCTGGCCGACGATGCCGTTCCAATTCCCCTGTGTGTGGTCCGTTATACTATGCGAGTTCGTGCCGATGTCGGGATCGATATTGTTCTGCACCCGAACCGTCAGCCGGTGCGTTCCCGCGGTGAGCGCCGCGCCGAGATCGTAGCGGTGCGGCACGGATAAAGCGTCGTTCGTGCCGACGAGCCGGCCATCAAGCCACACGGTTGTTCTCCAATGCGGCCGCTCCAGGACGAGTTGCACCGACTTTCCCTGCCACGACGCCGGAATTTCGAAACTGCGTTGATACCAGGCGGCCCCGACGAAATGAGTTTCCGGCTGGAGCCAAAAAGGGACCTTTATGTTACCGGCCCGTCGGTACTCCTCGTACTCGGGTTGCGTGAAATAGGAGCGGTCTGTGATGTCTCCCGTCCACTGGGTCTGCACAGTGATCGGATCACCGATGCGGTTTTCCTCCAGCGAGCCGGGCAAAGCGATGGTCCCGGCGTCACTGGCATCCTCCAGATACCAGCGTGCCTCCTCGCCTGCGCCCTTCGGATCGAGGCGAACCGACCATTTCCCCGCAAGACTGAGCGGTTCGAGCGCGAAGAGCGCCGCGGGGAAGAGACAGAACAGGGAGATAAGGCAGAAGCGTCGCATGGTGGGGATGGGGTAATTGTCAGGGGACTAGGAATGTGTTGGCCGATCTATTTGAGCCAGCGCGCCAGCGGCAGATTTTGCGCGCGAATCTCCTCTGCGGCGAGCGAGGCGACTTTGACCGCGCCCGCGTCCACGAGGTGCGTATCGTCCTGCTTGCCCTGAGGAATCTTCGGGTTGGTCCCCGGAGGAATCCACATGAAGAAAGCCTTCGATGGTTCGTCGCCCACCGCCTGCAACCACTTTTCCGTGGCGCGTTCGAGGTCGAGCAGCGCGACGTGCTCCTCGGCAGCGACGGCGCGCATCACGTCCGGATAGATTCCGTGTGAGGGAACCAGTTTGCCGGTTGTATCGAACTTTCGGCGCGCGATGGGGGTGGCGAGAATCGGAGTGGCGTGCTTGTTTTTCACGTCGTGGATGAAGCGCCGCAGGTTGTCCCGAAACTCGGTGTTCGGATCCGTGCCGACTGCGGTGTTCTTGATCTTCTCGTCGTTGTGCCCGAATTCGATGATGACGAAATCGCCCGGGACGATCGCGTTGAGCACGCGAGTCCAGCGGCCCTCGTTGATGAAACTTTTCGTGCTCCGGCCGTTCACGGCGTGATTCTGGATCATCGCTGGATCCCTGAAGAAACCATTGAAGGCCATCCCCCATCCTCGCTCTGGGAGATCAAGTGGCTTCTGCGCCATCGTGGAGTCGCCCACCATATAGACGAGAGGAGCAGCCTGCTCGGCGTTCACTCGATAAACACAACCTAGGAAAAGAAGGACAGGGAATAGAAAACGCATCGGGCGGCCAACGTAAGTGTCCGCCAATATCAGCTGCGATGCTTAAATCTTTGGCGGCCTTGAAGCCTCAGGTGCAGGTCCTTGTCTTAGATTACCGCCGCCATCCGCCCGCGTTTGCACGGCACAACAAGAAACTCCGCGATTATGGCGCACAGTTGCGAGATCGGATGGGTGCTATATTATAGCCGGATGCCTAGCCCAAGTAGCGTTCTCGCCTCCTCAACCGGCCGAAACGTTGGAAGCAGCGCAAATCCCGTTAAACTGGGATTGTTCGCGCGTTTTGCGCGCGGCGCTTCGATCGCGATGGCGCATCCGCTCGCTTTCGCTTTTTCCTGCGCGTTCGTGGTTGGATGGGCCGCATCGGGGCCGGCGTTTCACTATTCCGCGGAGTGGCAGCTGGTGATCAACACCGGCACGACGATCCTCACATTCCTCATGGTGTTTCTGATTCAGAACGCGCAAAACCGTGAGGCGAAAGCGATGCAGCTGAAGATGGACGAACTGCTTCGAGCCCTCACGCATGCGCGCAACGAGATGATCCAGATCGAGAACCTCTCGGAAGAAGAGCTGTTGAAGTACGAAAAAGAATTCGAACGTGTCCGGGCCCGCAGCTCGCGAGCGAAAACCCCTTCGGCGCAGCGGGTCGAATAGAGCGCAGCCCCATCTCAGTCCGAACTGGGCTGTCTGTGGAATTACACGGACGTCAAATTTGAGCAACCCTGCCATGTAGGTCCAACGCATGTGAAGACTCTACAAAGTGCAAAGTTTGACTCCTTTCGACCCCCGCTGCCGCAATGGCCTCGGCATCTGTTTCCGGTACTGCGCGGGTAGCGATTCTCTTGGCTTGGTTCGTTTGCCCACACACACATGCCGGCGAGGACGCCGGCGCTCCCGGAGCCTCTGCGCCTTGAAAAGGCGCACTCGGCGGCCGCGCGTTGGATAGTCGCCGAGTGCGGGGGATCGGCCGAGCGTCGGCGTCACGCCGATGTCGGCCTCTGGGAGCGCTGGCGTCCTCGCCGGCATTTCTCTACCTAATGTCCGCGCCACAGGGCGCGGACGGACTCGATTAGGAAAAAGCGAGTCACCGTCATTCAGTCCGCGGCTTCGCGGCAGCCCTTCGACACCGGCCAGAGGCCAGCGGTCCCAGTCGCAAGCGTGGCTCAATTCCTGCGATAATTTGTTCCCGCTGGAGTTACACCGACGTCAAGTTTCAGTGACATTGCTGCGCTACGATCGAGAAACGCCCGCGAATACACAATTCCACCCGTGGCCGCAGCCACAGGTGGAAATAGCGGATCAACTTCGCTGATTAATAATATTTAAACCCGACGGGTACGTTGCAGTGATCCAGCGTCGTCGTGTCTGAAGCGAAGGTTACGCTGTCGGTCGAGCGCGTGGCGGCGGTGATCGTCGCGGCGCCTGTGTGGTTGAGGGTGGTGTTCGAACCCCACCAATAGTCGCCGCCGTTCGTCTCCTGGCTCACGATGTAATAATCGGTGTTGGCCGAGAGCGTCACCGGCGTCGAGAGAGCCACGTACTTCATTTGCCCAGCCGTAGCGCCGGAAGTAGCCACTGCCGCCGACGCAATGGTCGTCCCTGAAGTGTTCACCAACTTGACGGTGTGACTCTGGGTATTGCCGGAAAGCACCCAGCGACCCAGCTGCGTCACGATAATGGGCGCGGAACCCACCGTGATTTTCATGCCTTTCCAGCCGGTGTAGTTGTTCCAATTGGTGGAACTCAGCGACTGTCCCGTGACAAAGGTTGCTTCAATATAATACTCGAAACTGACCGGGCCACTGCAGTTATCCGTCGTGCCCTCGTTGGTGAAGGTAACACCGTCAGTCGAACGAACGGCGTTGTTGATCATCGCGACGCCGGTATGGCTAAGGACGGTTCCCGAGCCGCGGATATAATCTCCGCCATTCGTCTCCTCACTCACGATATAATAGCTGGAGTTCGCGGAAAGCGTGACGGGATTCGTCAGCGCGGCGTACTTGAATTGATCGGCCGTTGCGCCTGAGGTCGCCACAGACGCCGAACCAAGAGTTACGCCGGACGTGTTCACGATTTTTACTACATGCGTCTGAGTATTACCCGAGAGCACCCAACGGCCGAGGTCGGTGACGATGATCGGCGTTGAACCAACCGTTATCTTCATTCCCTTCCAACCGGTGTAGTCGTTCCACGTGTTGGAGCTTAGCGTTTGTCCAGTGGTAAATGTGGCCGCGGTTGCCGTGCCAGCATCCTGCCAACAGCCGAGATTCGTCCAACCGCTCGTGTCCTCAGGAAGCAGCGAGCCGAGCGATCGAGTGATACCTGGAGCGCGAGCCGGTGAGTTCAATTGCAGTTGGTAATCAGCCGGCGAACCAGAAACGGTATATGAACCTGGATAGTTTACGAACAGAGGATCCCCGGCAACGTTGTCCGTCCAGCCGTTTGCCGCTTCGGATGACTCCATGCCAGACACCGTCATCGTGGAGGCGCCGCTGTAGACATATAATGTATCCGGACTGTACATCAGGTTATTGTCCACATCGATGTTGGACGTGCTGGGCTGCGCGTCTTTGAACACGGCATAGCGGTAGCTCATGGCGGTGTACTTTGGACCGCAATAAGCCATAATATTATTGGCGACGAGGAAACCGGTCGGCACCGCGCCAGTCGAGTTCCCAACCATGTTCATGCCAACGCCTCCGCAATTCACAAAGGTGTTATACGCGGCCACGCCGCCCGAAATAGTAAGACCTCCCGGCTGATCGTAGCCGAAGACCGTGATAGCTTCACTATTCCAAGCGGTATTATCATAAGGATCGCGAGGAGAGCCAAAGATACCCATGATCAAATTACCGTAGAACAGCACGTTCTTCGCTTTGATCGACTGTCCGCACGGCATGTTGTAGATCTTGTTCTTTCTCACTATCGCGCCGTCGTGCCTGTTTATGATGGCCTCTTCGGTCGTCCAAGACGCGATTTCGATGCCGTGGGAGTAGTTGATGTTCTCGGAATGAACCGTGTTGTGCTCGACGATATTGCCTCCGGTAATGACCACTGACTGGTTAGCTGGATCGCCTGAGAGAAAGGTTCTGGTGACGGAAATATTCGCGTGCCAAAAATTGCTCACATCGTTTTGGGCGATCTCCCATCCCTGCACACCATTATAGATCGCGATGCCTTCCGAATTGCCCATCACGCCATCGTCAGAGTAGACCGGCTGGTCAGCGCCATATTTCACATTATCTGGAGTTGGCTTGGTTGAAACGCCTTCGCCAGAATCGACCCGATTCCATTTGATTTTCCCGTTGGAAAAGCCGGTTCCGTTGGTGGACGAGCTCCATACCCGAATGCCAGCTTGTTTTGCGCCCCAAATGTTACAATTGGTGACGCGCACGTCAGTAGGAGTCGCGGTAGCGGAGGCCTCGAAAAGCAGAACTCCGATTGCGCCGCCGCTGAAGTCGATGCGATCGATGTACACGTACGATTTGTCAGTACACCTTAGCGCGGAATTAACATTCGCGACCAGACCCTCGACGCTGGGCAACGTGCTCGGGGCGCCGCCCGGACTATAAAAATACAGCGTTTGCGTATTACCGTCCAAGTCCGTGGTCTGCCTCCAATATTTAGTTATTCCTGTATTATACTGATTTCCCACCGTGGCATGAGTCGGGTCTGCCGGAACTGGCGCTCTCGTGCAGGTCACGACACTCGGCTGCCCGACCCAGTTGGTCGTGTTGCTGTGATTGCCAACCCAGGCGCTGCTTGAAGCCTGGCCCAAGCCGACTCCGTTCACATACAGCCGGCGGACTTCATCAGTCCCAGCAATCGTCGTATAGTAGACATTCGTGCCTCCGCCAGAGGACCAACTTGCGCCCTTCAAATCCCTCAGGACGGTGACCCGAGGAAGCTCGCTGGCGGTTCCATAGGCGGTAAAAACGATCGGATTCCCACTGGTACCCGAGGCTCCGATGACCCATTCACTCGGGAGACGCCAAGTCGAGCCGCGTTTGAGAGCATATACACGACCCGGGACCGGATCCGTGTTATGCTTGCTGCCCGGCATACCTGGCGCGAATTGCCACGGAGAGTCGGAAGTGGTCCCAGTATTGGTTTCCAGCCCATTATCAAAATCAATGTAACGATTAGGAGTATAGACTGGTCCGCTGCCGGGCCCCTCTGTGACGCCAGGCGTGAAAAGTTGCGCACAGAGCGAGAGCGGAAGGAAGCCGAGCAAAAGCGCCCCAGCATGTCTGAAGTAGCGAGACACACCAGTCGCAGTTCGTGTAACTATTTTTAGCGATATCATATGCGTTATTGGGTTATATAGACAAAGCCTGCCGGTCTCTTCAGTCGGCTAGAGGCCTGGGCTGTGAGGGGATTTGGAGGGGAAAGCCGAATGGAGAGCGCGGTCGCACTATTGACGAATGCGTGATTTTGAACTACCGACTTTCTCCGCAAAACCGGTGGTTTTCTCCCGATGCGCGCGGCTTTCGAAATCGTTCGGCTTCCTGAAGCCAGCTCGATCAATTGTCGGCGATATGGCGGCGAACGTTTCTCGGCCATTTGGCACGTTCACCCGGAAGTCGAATTAATGTACGTCGAGGCGAGTCGCGGCGTCCGCTTCGTCGGCGATCACGCGGCGGCTTTCGGCCCCGGCGATTTAGTTCTGGTCGGGCCCAACCTTCCGCACGTCTGGCTGAACACGGACAAGCCCAAGGCGCCGCGGCACTGGCACGCGATTGGAATCTTCCTCCAATTCAAAGAGGATTTTCTCGGCCAAGGTTTATGGCGCACGCCGGAATTCGCGCCTGTCGCGGAGCTGCTGCGGCGCAGCAGGAACGGCATACATTTTACCGGTCGAGAAGCACAAATCGCGGCGACCCGTCTACGCGATATCACCAAACTGGCTGGCGCAGAACGGGCGGCGGCGGTTCTCGGATTGCTTGGCTATCTAGCGGCCGCGCCCGAGCAACACGTGCTCTGCCGCGCCAATTATGTACCACAACTGCGCCGGGCAGATCGCGAACGGATCGAGGCGGCGTGTCGCTATGTGCGGTCGAATATAATAGGGAAAATCTCTCAGCCCAAAGCCGCTGCGCTGGCCGGACTCAGCTCAAAGCGCTTCAGCACCTTTTTTCACAAGCGCATGGGCTGTACATTTCCCGCTTATGTGAATCGCGTCCGCATCGCGCGCGTCATTCACCTCCTGCTGGAAGAGAATATGAGCATTGCCGAAGCGTGCTTCGCCAGCGGCTTCAATAATCTCTCGAACTTCAACCATCAGTTTAAGCTCATCAAGGGCCTGAGTCCGAGGGATTTTATACATCAGTTCAGCGACTCGATTCGGGAAAAAGATGAATGGGTGAGCCAGGATTCATGGATCATGCCGGCAAAGGGACGCCGTCCCTAGGCGGCTGGGTCGAGCTTGATCAGCCACACGTCGCCCGCAGTCCGATTTTATAGGCGGTCATGCGATAGCGCCCCGCCGAAAGATTCTTCAAATTGATCTGCGCCGAAGGCTTCGCACGCGCTTCGCGATCCTTTATATAAAAATCCTGATCGATGACCGAAGGTCGACACTCCTGGCATTTTCGCCAACAAGATGTCGCGCAGACGAAATAAAAGCCGAAGGACTAAAAGGCATCGCTGCAGCCGTAGTAGCGCATTGCGTCTCGCGGTTACAGGCATCTCGATAGTGATGCTGCAAGGTCTCTTTTTTCCGAAACGCTGATCTATTAACATTCTCTCATGCCTGTTCTCGACAAGCCTCTCTCCGAACTCCGCCGTTATCGTGGACGCAATCCGCGCCCTGCTGACATCGATCGCTATTGGGACGATGCGCTACGTGAATTGGATGCCACCGCTCCGAACCCAGAATTGATCCCCAACTCAACGATCGATGCACCATGTGAGTGTTTCGATCTTTGGTTTACCGGCGTCGGCGGCGCGCGCATCTATGCGAAATATCTGCGGCCTCGCGACGCTGAGAAAAAGCATGCCGCCCTGCTCCAATTTCACGGCTATTCCGCCAGCAGCGGCGACTGGGCGGATAAACTGGGTTATGTCTCGGCGGGATTCTGCGTCGCCTCGATGGATTGTCGCGGCCAGGGCGGACGCTCACGGGATGTCGGCGGGCATCATGGCAATACGCTGAGCGGGCACTTCATTCGCGGACTCGCCGCAAGCGATCCGAAGCAGCTATTATATCGCTCCATCTTCCTCGACACCGTCCAACTCGCTCGCGTGGTTTCATCGTTTTCGGAAGTGGATGAAAAGCGCCTCGGCGCTTTCGGCGGATCGCAAGGCGGAGCGCTCACCCTGGCCTGCGCCGCGCTCGAGCCGAGGATCCGATTGGCCGCTCCGCTTTTTCCTTTTCTCTGCGATTATCAGCGCGTCTGGGAAATGGATCTGGCGAAAGGAGCCTATCTCGAACTCGCCGAATATTTTCGCCGCTCCGATCCGCGTCATGAACGTGAGAAAGAGACGTTCACCAAACTCGGCTATATTGATATTCAACATCTGGCCCCGCGCATTCGGGCGGAAGTGCTGATGTTTACCGGTTTGATGGACGCGATTTGCCCGCCTTCGACTCAATTCGCCGCATATAATAAAATTCGCTCGAAAAAGCGGATGGTCATTTACCCCGACCATGGCCACGAAGCCCTGCCCGGAGAGCCGGACATCACGTTCAATTTCCTGCGCAAATTGCAGCGGTAAAAATTAAACTGTAGCCGCGAAAGACACAGCCTAAGGGTTTCGATCACGACTATTCTTTAGCCGCAAAAAGGCACAAAAACGCAAAGAGGATTTTTCCTCAGCGACGTCGCTCGAAATTTCCTCTCTCAAACGCGGTTGGGGTATTTGGTTTGTAACTCCAAACCAAAATACCCGACCGCGGCTGAGCGACGAACGTCCGAGCCGCGCTGAAATAAATAAATCCTCTTTGCGCTTTTCGTACTGCTGTCCTGCAGAATCTCACAATTCCGCGAGGATTTTTTCGTACGAATGGAAGCCGGCTTCCGAGGTAGGGCGAGCGGTCTCTCGCGAGCCGCTTTGACGTATAGCTCAACTTGGAGGTTAGGCCGTACGGTTGCGGCTCGCGAGGGACCGCTCGCCCTACCCACAGAGGCTGGCCGCGCCTTCATTCTTCCGTCTGCATTCTTACTTCTTCCTTAGCGCGCCGCGCGCGTAATCTCTGGTTGCGGCTTCGCCGCGCTATGCCTTTTTGCGGCTGTGGTTTTTTTGAAGTCGCCCTAGCCGCAGTCAGCTCATTTCGGAGCCCACTGGCTGCGTCCGCCTTTCTCGGCGAGGAAGCGCAAACTTGCCTCGCTCGCCACCAGCTCGGCGTCGAGTAGCATCTCCGGCGAGTGTTTGACGACTTTGCCTTCACGGCTGTGGCCCGCGAAACTGTGCGAAGGCGCTTCGATGAGCACGCCCAGCACGCCGCAATGCAGGTTGAGCGCGGTCTCCAGATTCATCAGACGCGCAGGCCGAGGCGGCTTCGCCTCGATCTCCGGATCGCGCGTCCCCTGCAGCCCGGCCAGCGCAAGCGCTGTGTGGATTTCTCGATACAACGCGTCGAACGTCTCCGTCAGTTTCTGCTCCGTCGCCGGACGGTGAACGCGCATATAATAATTCTCCGGCGGGGCGCCGGTGTGCATATTGAGATATAGATCCGGTTTCTCACGCGCGCACAGATCGAGCAGCGCCTGCGTCTCCGGCTGTCGCGCGCCGAGAAAATCATCGTGCTGCAGGTTCACGCCGGCGTCGTTCGGATACCCGCCGGGAAACTGCGTGCGCCCGAAATCGAGCGGGATGAATTCCTTCACGGTCGGCCAGCCGATGGACTCGCCGTTGGCCCAGACGCCCGTGTTGAAATATTCGTGGAAGCGATTGTCGGTGCCGTTGTAGGGCTCCATTCGCAACGGAATGCGCGCCCGGCCGTCGACGTTCACGATCGGCACGATGACGATGCGATCGATGCGCTTCGCCGCCTCGGTCAGCTGGGGCCACTCTTTACCCCGCAGATCGCGCCCGGTCTCCAGCACGGCGATCAGGTTGACCATCCCGACAATGCCCTCGAACTCGCCGCCATGCACCCCGCCGAGGCCGATGAAAACCTTCTTGGCGTAGTCAGGCCCCAAGTATGCGCGGATGTCGAAAAATCCGAGCCCGCCCGAAAACGTGGTCGTGCCCGGCGCCCGTCGCGGTTCTCCGTAGCCCACCGCCATGATCGGCCGGCCCCCAGCCGTGTGGCCAATCTGCTCGACTTTGCCACGCTTCACATGCTCGGCCAAAAAACGATTCACTGCGTCGACTTCGCTCACCCAGAAATCGGGGATGTGATCGGCATTCCGTAGTAATTCTTTCGGCACGTTGGGAAACGTGCGCACGGCCTGCAGTGGTGTTGCTTCGGCCGCGGCGAGCGCACCCGGAAGGGCGGCCAAGCCAAACGCGACCATCACTGCCCGCCAGGTTTTCGTCGTGAGTTTTTTCATGATATTAGAAGTGTATTCGCCTCGCGCTCAGGCCAGCCAGCGATGGCGATTTTCCGCCGTGAAAACTTCGTCGGTGAGCCACGGATTTTCCCGCGCGACCCGAGTAATCTCGTCGGCCTGCCCGGTCGACAACTGCTCGTGCGGATCGAGGCACGCCACGCTCTGCAGCAAACCGGCGCGCCGCAACACCTCATGGATGCCGGGCAGGCATCCGGAAAAACCGTGCGCGCTGTCGAAGATCGCGGCATTTGCATCCGTCCACGCCGCATTGCGCGTCAGCCAGAGCGGATCGATGCGGCGGCGCATCCGTGCGCGTTGCACCTCGCGGAATAGCTGCACCGCGCGCTGCGTCCACACGCCCCATTGCCCGAGCAGCCCGCCATCGAAAAACCGCGTGCGCCCGCCAAAGGAGAACGGCGTCAGCAGGTCTCCGAGAATGTTGTCGTCATTGCCGGTGTAGAGAGCGACGTCGTCGCGGCCGCCTTCGAGCACCGCACGCACCACGTCGTTTGTGCGATAGCGATCGAATGGCGCCACTTTGACCGCGACGACGTCGGGAATCTCCACGAAACGCTGCCAGAATTCATAACTGAAAACCCGCCCGCCCACCGCCGGCTGCAGATAAAATCCGACGAGCGGAATCTCCGCCGCCACGCGCTGACAGTGTTTCAGCACCGCAGCTTCGTCGTCGCGCTTCCAGGCGCCGAGGCTCAACAGGCCCGCATGATAGCCGAGCTGGCGCGCGGTCCGGGCCTCGGCCACCGCTTGTTGTGTGCGGCCGCACAGCCCGGCGATCATCGCGAGAGGGTTGGTCGCACGGGACGTCTTTTTCCACGCCTCCGCAGTTTCCGCCGCGAGTTGGAGCACCGGCCGATAGAGACCGACCTGCGAATCTCGAATGGCAAACTGCGTCGAGTGCACCCCGACCGCGAGGCCTCCGACTTCGGCGTCGATGTAGTAGCGCACCAGCGCGCGTTGCCGGCGCTCGTCCCAGCGCCGCGTTCGAGTCAGCGCTAGCGGCAGGGCTGGAATCGCCTGCCCTGCCCGCAGGTGCGCACGCAGTTCGCTGGGTGTTTTCAGGGTCGTTGTTTCGCCGCTCATGAAAGCGTTAGAATTTGCCATCGCGGCGTTCAAAACCGGTCGGCTTGTCCCAGGTCGATCCGCCCTGTCGCAGCCAAGCCGCGATCCACCGCTGCATGTCCGCAACCGATGTCGGCGGCGGCCCGAATAGCCGATGCGAACGGCTCGAGTCGTTGAGCCAGGCTGTCGGCGCTTCGCGTCCCTCCACGATGACAGGTCGGTCGAGCAATCGTCCAAATTCTTCCGCGAGGGCGCGCACGGAGAGGATTTCGGCGCCGGTCACATTGATCGGTTCGGCGGGCGATCGCGCCAGCTCCCAGGTTCGCAGCGAGTGCGCGATCGCATCTGGCTGCCAGATCACGTTCACGTAGCCCATCGAGACATCCAGCGGTTCACCGCGCAGCACCTTCAGCGCGATGTCGACGAGAATGCCGTAGCGAAACTCGACGGAATAGTTCAACCGGACCAAGGCGACCGGCGTGCCATGCCGCTGCGCGGCTTCCGCAAAGGCGCGCTCGCGCTCGATGCACGAGGCCGCGTAGTCGCCCGGCGCGGGATCGAGTGGCGTCGCCTCGCTCGCGCCGCCCGAGTCCGGCGTCACGAATGGATACACGCAACCCGTGGAGAACGCGACGATGCGAGCGCTGCGGTAGCGCTCGGCGACTTGGCGCGGGATTTCCACATTTGTCCGGCGGAGAAGTTCCGGCGCTCGCGCGGTGCCGAACTTTGCTCCGGCCATGAAAATGACCAGCGCTGCATCCGGCAGCCCGGCGAGCGCCTGGGAATCGCCCAAATCGCAAGCCAGCGTTTTGACGCCGAGCGCGGTAAACTCATCGCGATCGCGCAGCGACGAAAACCGCGAAACCGCGGTGACCTGTCCGCCTCCACCGCTCGCGGACAAGGCTCGCTGCGCCATCGCGCTCAGGTGCAAGCCCATCTTGCCTCCGGCGCCCAGAACCACGACCGGCCCCTTTACCCGCGCCATGGATTCGATCACCTCAGAGGGCGGACGACTGAGGAACTCATCGATTGCCTCCGGCGCGCAGGGCAGCTCCGTGAGCGCGTTTCCATGTGGGGCGTTGGACGTCATCCTGCTTTCCAAATGCGCGTTTGATTGTGGTGCAACTCAATACTTCGATGGCGTGCACTTCTATTCAAATACGCGTGTGAGTCATCGCTTGACCTGCCTTCGCGCAACAACAGGCTAATTCCCCGTGCCGAACCGAGTCTGCTGCCCCCTGCACTGCCTGCTCCTCGCTTTATTCGTTGGTGCGCTCGCGGCCTCCGCCGCGACGTGGCCGGCCCCGCCGGTTCGCCCTCCCGCGGACCATCCGCGCGTGCTGCTGCGCGAGGCGGATCTCGCCGCCGTGCGCACAGCGCGCCAGGATGCAGCGCTCGCGCCGTTCTGGCTCGAGCTGCGGCGCCGCGCCGCACTTCCCGCGGATTTCAAGGCGCGCGGCGACGATGACCCGACGCTTCTGCGCGGCGTCGAGGCGAACGCGTTTCTTGCTCTGGTCGAGAACGACGCGGCGCTCGCGCGGCGCGTTTACCCGCTGACGGTCGAGCTGCTTTCGGGCGGAGGCGAGAAGCGCTTCACGACGTATTTCGGTCGCATGTCGCTCGGCCGAAGCCTGCTCGCGGCCGCGTGTGTCTACGATTGGTGCCATGCGTTTTTCGATGCCGAACAGCTCGCCACCTTGCGCCGGCTCATGCTCGAAAACGCCTCGCACATGGAGATCGGTTATCCGCCGGACAAAGGAGGTTCGATCACCACGCACGGCTCAGGCACGCCGCTGTTGCGCGACCAGCTCGCGATGGCGATCGCCTTCGGAGATGAAGCGCCCGAGGTCTACGACACCGTGGCCGGCCGGATTTACGCCGAATATGTGGCGCCTCGGCAGTTCACCTACGGCGGGCATTTCAACCATCAAGGAAGCGAGTACGGGCTCGGCCGCTTCAGCTGCGATGCCTGGGCGGCCACGCTCATCGTCCGCATGGGCGCGCCCGCGCCGTGGTCGTTGGAGAACATGGCCCAAGTGCCCTACTATTTCCTGTATCTGCGCCGGCCTGACGGCGGCATGATCAAGGATGGCGACGACTTCCTCGGGAAAACCCGGCCTGCCGGCAGCTACTGGATCGGGTCTCCGCAGCCTTGGTTGCTTTTCGCCGGACTTTTCCACGACGCGCACTTCGCCGCAGAATGGCGGCGCCACCTCGCCAACGTTCCCGGCCGCAGCAGTGCGACCGAGGATCCCACCGATCCGATTTTGGCCATCCTTTTTCGGCCCGATCTGCTGCGCGACCCCGGTCTCCAAACGTTGCCGCTCTCGCGCTATTTTCCTGAACCGAATGGCGCGATCATCGCTCGCACCGGCTGGCAAATCGGCCCCGACTCCCTGGACGCCGTGGCGTATCTGAAAATCGGCACGCATCGCTTCGACAACCACCAGCACGCCGACTCCGGCCAGTTTCAGCTCTTTCATCGCGGCTCACTCGCGATCGACTCTGGGATTTATGAGTCACCGGACACGGGCTACGGCCGGCCTCATCATCGCAACTACACTCGGCGCAGCGTCGCGCATAATACGCTGCTCATCGAAGACCCTGACGAGACGTTCACGTTCGATGGCGAGCCGACGGCAAACGACGGCGGCCAGCGGACGATCGAGGGCGCGTTCACGATGGAAGATTTCTGGCGCCAGAATGCGCGCACCGGGCGCGTGCTCGCGCACTACATCGGCCCCGACTCCCGCACGCCCGAGGTGAGTTTAATCAAAGGCGATCTCACCGCCGCGTATTCGCCCGAGAAATCGCGGCGCGTCACGCGCACGATGGCATTTTTCCAACTGCCCGACACGGCTGCGCCTGCTGCTCTGATCGTTCTCGATGACGTCACTTCTGCGCGCGCCGATCAGCGCCAGGTCTCGCTGCTGCACTCCATCGAAGAGCCGCGAATCGACGGCAACGTCGTGACCATCGCGCGCACCGGCCCGCAAATGGAGCTTCTGCGCTGGCCGGCTGCGTCCGTCGCTTCGGACGAAAACGGGGCCACGATCATCTTTGCCGCGCCCGACTTTCGCGTTGGCCGAGCCCGCCGCGTTGAACTCTCGTGTCCGCTGCGTTGGGAGGCCGAGCGCTTCCACTTGACGCTCGATGGTCAGCCGATCGAGTTGCCGGCCAACTCCGGGTTCACGGCCGAAGTCACCGATCGAGCGGCGGCCGCGCTTGCCGCCCACCATCCGCTCTCGCTGCGCGTGGCCGGCGCTGGTGCAGCGGATGCATTGAGAGCCCTGAGCGGGCCTGAGGCTCCGCAGCTCCGCATCTGGAACGAAGTCGCTCCCTTTCATGGGAAACTCGTGCAGACGACGCTGCTCCCCGCGGCGGGCGCGGCGAAGATCGTCAAGATTGGCGGTCCCGGTCACGAATTCGAATCCGGGGGTAAGAACTGGCCCGCCACCCCTCTCTATCCTGCGCCGATGGGCGGCGACGAAGCCGGCGCCTGGCGCGTCGAGACCTCGTTGACCAAGCCCGATCAGCGCGCGCGTTTCCTTCAGGTCTATCAGGTTGGCGACCTCGGTGCGTCGTTTCCGCGAGCGCGCCTTCTCGAAGGGCCGGGCGTCCTCGGCGTGAGCGTCGCCGGCCGACTGCTGCTCGCGGCGTCCGACGGCGATCGGCTGAGCGATGGGGCCGCGTTCGATGTCGCCGAAACAGATGTCGAACCATCGAGCGGAACCGCGTTGGTCACACTGACCGATTTGCCCGCCGGCGATCACTCACTCTGGCTCGGCGATCGGATCGCCGGTGCCGCGGCCATCGAAGCGCCCGCGCATACCTGGGTCGTCCGTCTGCGGCCCGGACATTACTTGCTGCATTCGAAAATCAGCGCGTTCAAACGCGAGTTTGATTCGAATCGGTAGCGGTCCAGCCGACTCCACGCGGTGCTTGCTCCACCAGGGCAAAGCAGCCGCGTACACTGGCCGGAAATCCCCTATAATTCGGGCCAAAAACGGAGGAAATCTGAGTTGGCCGAGCTTAAAGCTTGTCATTCGTCGATTTTTCACATGCGCATTAGATATTGGCGCGCTTTCCATTCCGGAGACCGCCAGCAACCCCTCACACTCACTCGATCATGAAATCGTTTCTGATGCATCGTGTGCGCCTGCTCCTCGCGAGTGGGCTTTTTTTTGGAGGTACCGCGCAGATCATGGCCCTGCCCGCTTTCCCCGGAGCGGCAGGCTTTGGCTCGGAAACCGTTGGCGGCCGCGATCTGAATGCGGCGGTCATCAAAGTCACTAACCTGAATGACACCGGCTCCGGATCGCTGCGCGAAGCGCTGCTCACTCCCGGTCCGCGTTATATCATCTTCGAGGTGTCAGGCATCATTCGGCTCAACTCCCAGATCACGCTGTTGCCTGAACACAGTCACGTCACCGTCTTCGGCCAAACCGCTCCGGCGCCCGGCATCATCATCGAAGGCCATGTCATCAATGTGAGGACGAACGACGTCATCATCCAGCACATCGCCTTCCGCCCTTCGCGGAAGCTTCACCTCTCCCCCGCCAACGGCACGATTTCGACGAATCCGCTTCGGATCAATCCCGGCTACGAGATGGCGCAACGCGACTCCGTCGTGGTCGGCGCGGCCAAGGACAATCCCGATACGCCAGCCAACGAACAGACGCAGGCGTACAACGTCATCATCGACCACTGTTCTCACACCTGGTCCTGCGACGAGGTTGTCAGCACGTGGGGCAACGGCGACTGGGGAAAGTCCGGCGCGGGCACCATTTCCGATGTGACGTTCTCCAACTGCATCTTCGCCGAAGCGCTCCGGGAGACGGGGCACACCTCGAATGACAACGGCTCCGGCACTCCAGAGGCGCACTGCATGGGGCCGATCATCGGCCGGAATTCCACCCGCATTTCCATGCTGCGAAATCTTTTCGCCTTCAATGAACAGCGGAATCCGATGATGCGCGACGACGTCAGCGACGTCCTGATCGTCAACAATCTCGTTTACCACCCCGGCACGTGGCGGGGTAATCGCATTCAGGTAGGCAGCGCCGGCACGCAAAACCGCGACCTGGTCGCCTCGATCAAGGGCAATGTCGTTCTCATGCAGAGCGGAAATACCGACACCACCGCGATCAATTTCACGAGCCCGCCGACCAACACGAGCGTGTATCTCACGGGCAACGCTTCGAACGTCGCCGGCACGACCGTTTGGAATCCGACGAACGGAGACCAATGGAATGTCAGCCTCACGAATGCGCCCACTTCCGTCACGCACCTCACCAGCGAACCTTCTGTCTTCACCAGCGCGTCGCTCAACCTCCCCGCCCTCATCACTGGCGCGAGCAACATCGAGACCTACGTGCTGGCCAACGCCGGCGCTCGCCCGGCGGCGCGCGATGCGGTTGATGCCCGCATCGTCGATCAAGTGCGGCAGCGTTATCGCGATCCCAACGACGTAATCGGCGCCTTCATCGACAGCCCGGCGGAACGCGTTGTCGACGGCACCTTCGCCTCTGGTGAACTCGCCGGTTTCCCCGAGTGGGGCACAGTCACCGCCACCCGCACCGTGCCGAGCAGCCCCAACACCATCGAAGCGAATGGCTACAGCCGGATCGAAAACTGGGTGCACAGCACATTCACGCCAGCGGTCCAAGACACGTTGAACGCCAAGCTCTCCGCGTTCGACACGTTCTCCGACGGCAACGACTCTGGGTGGTCCCCTCTCGGTACCACTTCCTGGTCGGTCACCAGCGGCGCTTACCGCCAGTCCAACACCTCGGCTGACGCACGCGCCGAACTCGGCGGCACAAGTTGGACCGATCAGGTGGTCGAGGCCAAGGTGCTCCCCCTGAGCTTCAACGGCACCGATCGCTGGGTCGGGCTTCATGCCCGTTTTCGCGATCTCACGCATTCCTACTACGTCGCCCTTCGCGAGCCCTCGACCGTCCAGCTCCGCAAGATCGATGGCAGCAGCATCACGACCTTCCAGTCGGTGACCAACTTCGACGTCGATCCGAACGTGTGGTACAAAGTTCGCCTGAGCGCCGTGGGAGGCGCTATCAGCGCCACTGTCACCAACCTCACCACCTCGGCCTCGATCACGCTCTCGGGCACCGATTCCACTCCGATTCCATCGGGCCACACGGCGTTGGTCACGTACATGGCGAGCGCGGACTTCGACGATGTTTTCAGCAGTCCTTTCGCCACCGACGTGCCGCAGGTCGTCGATGATTTTGATGACGGCAACTCCACAGGTTGGAGCGCGACCAATGGCACCTGGGCTGTCAGCTCAGGAGTTCTCCAACAATCGAGCACATCCGGCGGCGCTCGTCTCGTGCCCACCGCGGCCACCACCTGGGGAGACCAGACGATCCAAGCCGACGTGCGCGTCAACAGTGTCGGCGGGCCGACCGGCTTCGTTGCCGTGTACGGCCGATATCAGGATATCAACAACTCCTACTTTCTCGCGCTCCGCTCAGGCGGCACGCTCGAGTTGAAAAAAGTCACGTCCGCCGGCGGCTCGGTTTTCATTCCCGGCACTTCAGCGGTGACGGTTCCCGGTTTCGCGCTCGGAACGTGGTACACTCTGCGGCTGGAGATCAGCGGCCCGGCTTCGGCGACGCAGCTGAAAGGCTACGTGAATGGACAGGTCCTGGTTTCCGGAACCGATTCAAATCCCGCTGCGTTCACCCTCGGCAAGGCGGGTGTCGGCACCTATCTCGCCGACGCAAGCTTCGACGACCTGGCGATCACGGCCCCCTAGGCGCATTAGGGCCCTGATCGGTTGGGCTCATGAGCGCGTTGGTCTCCCGATCGCATTAGAACGCTCGCTGCGCATGAGCGGCCGCGTTTCCAAACGCGGTCGCGAGGTATTCGGAGCGCAGGCGTGTATCACGAAGGGCCGTCAAATGCCGCTGAATGCCGGCGAGGACGCCAGCGCTCCCAGTGCCTCCCGCGCCTTGGAAAGGCGCACTCGGCGGCCGAGCGGGGCATAGTCGCCGAGTGCCGGGGCATCGGCCGAGCGTCGGCGTCACGCCGATGTCGGCCAACTGGGAGCGCCGGCGTCCTCGCCGGCATTCTATTTACAGTCCGCGCCTCGAGCGCGGACGCACTCGATCGCGCCTCTCGCCGAATCGAGTCCGCGGCTGGCGCCGCGATAAATTAGGTTGGCCGGCCGGGAGGCCGGCGCTCCGTTGCGGGCAAGGCGCCGGCTTGAGCGGCCGCGTTTCCAAACGCGGTCGCGCGGTATTCGGAGCGCAGGCGTTTCGCCTGCCACCCTTTTCTACGGCGGCGTCAGCCGCGGACTCGTCGGAGCCGCAGAGAATCCACCGAGCGTCGGCGTCTCGCCGATGTCGGCCAACTGGGAGCGCCGGCGTCCTCGCCGGCATTCTATTTACAGTCCGCGCCCCAAGCGCGGACGCACTCAATCGCCGCCTCTCGCCGAATCGAGTCCGCGGCTGGCGCCGCAATAAATTAGGTTGGCCGGCCGGGAGGCCGGCGCTCCGTTGCGGGCAAGGCGCCGGCCTTGAGCGGCCGCGTTTCCAAACGCGGTCGCGCGGTATTCGGAGCGCAGGCGTCCTCTCGCCTGCCACCCTTTTCTACGGCGGCGTCAGCCGCGGACTCGTCGGAGCCGAAGAGAAAGTCCGCGGCTGACGCCGCTTTGAATAGGTCTGCAGGCGCGACGCCTGCGCTCCGCAAGCCGGCGAACGCCGGCCGGAGGCCAGCGCTCGCTCCGGTCCGCGTCCGCTCACAAATTGACCGCCGCGCCCATGCGTCCGCTCACAATTTTACCGCCGCGCCCGTGCGTTCGCTCTCGGCCATGGCTTCGACGACGCGCAGGCCGTTGACGATCACCGCGCAATCGGCCTCGCCGAGGGGACGGCGCTGCCGCACGGCCGCGGCAAATTCATCCCACAGATACGCGCCGCTGCGCCCGATCGCCTCGCGAACTTCGATCACGCGGCGGCTCGCACCGTCAGCTTTTACGAGACTCAGGCGCGCCGTGTAGTCGTCGGGCGCCAACCAGGGCATCGCCGGGTCGAGATTCCGGTGAATCGTGCCGCGCTCGCAGTGCAGCAGCAGACTATTCAGATAGCTGCTGCCATCGTCGCAGCAGAACGAGGCCAGCACGCTCGCCATGCCTCCGCCGTGAAACGAAATCGCCAACTGCGCCTGGTCGGGCGTGGGCCGCCCCGTGCGCAAGCGCTCCCCCTGCGCGAAAACCTGCCGCGCCGGGCCGAAGAGGCGCACGACGTCGTTGATGGCGTAGATCCCGATCCGAAACATCGGCGCGAGCGGGCAACGCCGCGGATCATCATACCAAGTGCCGTCTGCCTCCTCGCGCACGCTGGCGAGCATTTCAACCCGCGCCGCCACGGGTCGGCCAAGATCGTGTTCGCGTATCCAGTTTCCGATTACAGCCAGATCGGGCGAAGCTGGGTTCGGCGAGTTCACGTGCACCACCCTACCGGCTCGCCGGGCTTCGGACAGGACCGCCGCCGCGGCCGCCGAATCCCGCTCGAAGGGCTTCGTTGTCATCACGTCCTTGCCCGCCGAAATGCAACGTCGCACCAACTCCGCGCGGCCGCCCGGAGGAGTGAGCAGCACCACCGCCGGGATCGCCGGATCGGCGAGCACCGCGTCCAAACTCTCATACACCTTCAAGCTGAGTTCGCTCCCAACGCGTCGGGCAAGCGCGAGGTCGAGATCGCAGACCCCAACCACGCGCACTGCCCCGCCTTCCTCGCCGCGCATCACGCGGTCGAGCAGCACGCGGCCAAACCGCAAGCCGACGAACACCACCGGCAACTTATTTTCCATGAGGAGAGAAACCCGACGAGCCGAGAACAGCGAGCAGCATCACCGCGAGGCGACGGCGCAAGAATGCGCTCAGGAATTTCAGGGTGATAAAGCCCGCGATCACGCTGACGCCTTGACCCATTGCACCGCGCCCCAGAAGAACGCGACGAGCGCGCCGGACACCGCGCAACATGCGAGAAAACCGAGCCCGTCCACGCGGTTCCACTTCGTGAATTCCCAGGAAGATCCCGGAAAGAGTTTCGTGTCATCGAAACGAGCCGGATTTCGTTCCGTGGCCAACAGCTCCACCTCATCGAGTTCGGGCGTGGCGGCGACGGGCGTTTTCATTTTCCCAAAAAAATGATCGAGCCGCGTCTTCGACGGCGCACGCGTCACCAGACTCAGGCCCAGCAACAACACAAACGGCAATCCCGCGTCGAAAAAGAGTCGCGCGGCAAAACGATGTCCGGGTGTCATTGTTTCAACCGGCATCCCCAGCGCATTCAGCACGTAAAGTTCGGTGTGGAACCGGTCGCGTCCCTCGAGCGGGCTCGCCGGATCACCCGGACGAAGATTGACCACGCTCTCGAAATACACCGGCGTCATCTGCCCCGTCGCATCCTTCACGCGCACAGTGAGCGACTCGGCCGCGCGCACCGCCGGAATCTTCACGAGCGCCACCGGCCCCACGAGGTTAAGCGCGGTGCAAAAAATCACCGCAAACCACACCGCCGGCACCGTCAGTCGTCGCCAGAAAAACATCAGCAACACCACCGCGCCAAAAGGCACGTTGATCGTGAGCATCAGTTGAAAAAACGTGAAGATGTTCTGCGTCAGTGTCGCCGCCAACACGCCCAGCCCGAGGACCGCGACGATCATCCAGCGTCCCGCGCGAATGGTCGCCGCTTCACTCATCGCCGGGCGGAGTGGTTGCCACACATTGCGCACCAGCAGGGCCGAGGCCGACATCGTCTGGGTGGCCACTGACGACATGTTGGCCGCGAGCGCGCCTGCGAGCATCACGCCGAGCAAGCCGGGCCCGAGCAGGTCGCGCGACATCGCTCCCCAGACGAGATCGGGGTCCGCAAGCCCGCGCTCACCGGTGTAATAGGCAAAACCGATCAGTCCGCAGAAGGACCAGAGGATGATCATCAGCCGCTTCGCGTAGGTCCCGGTCACTGCGCCGCAGCGCGCTGCGAATTCATCGCGTGCCGAACCGCTGATCGTCATGTTTCCCATGATCCCCGTGATCTGCACAAACGAGACCGCGAACACCGCCGCAATCGTGAGTCCCGTGACGCGGCTGACGCCGCTCTTGCCGAAAAATTCCAGCATCGTGTCGGGAACGCGCGCCGCGAGCTGGTGAAACCCGCCGATGGCGTGCAGGCCAACCGGCATCAACATCGAGGAGAAGGCGACGATGAGAATGCTCTGTACGATCTCGTTTACCGCCGTGGCCGCCATACCTCCCATGAGAATGTACGCGCCGACCACCAGCGTGTAGACAAGATAGAACGGCAGCGGCTGCAGAGGAGAGACCGACTTGTGCAACTCGCCGCGATCCGAGCGCTCCCGCAGTGTCTTGAGTTCCACCTGTCCCGCCGGATCGAGTGCGCCCGACGCCAACGTGGTCTCGAGCACCCGCAGACGCTGGTAGCCTTCGATCGACTCACGCTCGGCGGAAGTCCACGTCGCCTCGGGTTTCACCACCAACGCCGTGCTCAACTTGTAGGTCACGAGATTTCCGAAACCCACGATCACCACCACCGTGATCAGCGTCTGCACGATGGCGTAGAATTGAGCGAGCGCACGACTGCCCATGCGTTCCTCCATCAAATCCGACATCGTGTAGAGCCGCACGCGGCGGAACCAAACATTCATGAACCAGAAATACGGGTTCATGAAAACCATCTGAAACGCGAGCCACGCGCCGGACACGCCCTGTTGATAAACGATGCTCGCCGTGCTGATCGCATTGTTCGCATCAGTGGCGTTCCCGAAATTCAGAAAAAACTGATAAACCTTTCCGAGCTTCCGACCCGCGAGGAAAAAGCCCGCCTCGCCGTCCGATTTCGACGAACGACCGGCGCGGCGTCCCAACACCAGAACCAGAATCAGGTACGCAACGATAACGAGAAAATCGGGCAGAGTGAGATGGCCCATGCAGCAAAAACTGACGGTTTGAAATCAGCGCAAACCGGTCGGGACCGGCGTCGGGACGAAGCAAAGAAACGACCGCCGCCCCCCCTGAAACTCGGGGGGGCGGACGACTCGTGATCAGAACTTGAACGTCGTGCGCAGAGAGATGTATTGCGGCTCGCGGATGCGCCACGAGGCGATCGTGCCATCGGGCTGACTCGAGACCGGAATGAGTTCGTCGCCCACGCCGATATTCTTCACGTTCAACTGCGCGCTGAAGGTGAACTTTCCGAATTTGCGCGTGTAGCCAATCCACGCGTCGAAGTCTGTCTGAGTGGGACCGTAATACGGATGATGCACGTCGGGTAGCGCGCCCAGAGCTGGATCGTTGATGATCGGGAAGCCCGTCGCGAGTTCGTCCTGCCAGCGCACTCCGCCGCCGATGTTCCAACCCTTCAAGAAGCCGTGGCTGAAGGTGTAGTTGGTGATCGCGTTGAAGCGCCACTCGCGCAGTTCGGGCGTTGGCGATCCCTCGGTGGCAAGTTCGGGCAACATCTGCACATAGACCTGTTGCTTGAAACGGCTGCGCGCGTCGAAGGTCAGATTACTGGCGCTCGGAATGAGCGAGCCCGCAGCGCCGTCCATCAGCGGTCGGATGCTATCAAACACGATATCGCGCAAATCGAGCGCCACGTTGGTGCGAACGGCTTCGGCGCGGTTCGCGTTGAAAGCAATGCGCCATTCCGGAGTGGGATTGAAGATGGCTTCGAATTCCTCGCCCTTCGAAACGACATCGGCCGTTGCGACCACTTCTCCGGCGCGGTTTTCGGAGATCACGTCGGGCTGGCCATTGGCCAGCGTGGTTTCGCGGAAGCGGAAGGTGTTGCGGAGCGCGCTGCCGATCGGCCCGTCGTACCATGCGTTGAAGGCCGCCAAGCCGGCTGGGTTGGCTGCATTGGTGCCGCGCAGGTTCTCCGTGCGCAACGCGTCGATGAGAGAAACGAGGTTGTTCAGCGGCGTCGTCATGCTCGAGAGCAGCGACGAGGAGAGGCCGGAGGTCGTCTTGTAATGCGTGGCTCGCAGGACGAATTTTCCGTCGAGGGCGGAAATCGTGACACCGTACTCGTCGGTCTGACCGGTTTCCGCCGGAAGCGGATTGTTGTAGATGTCGTAGCGCTGCCCGGCCGGACGGAAGTTGTCCGCGTGATTGTAGATCAGGCTGATCGTGGAATTCCACGGGAGACGCCGACGAATCATTTCCGGCGAATGGAGCACGAAGCCGTAGTTGAAGCTCGTTTCTGTCTGATCGGTGATGCCGACCGGATCGAATCCATCGAGGATGGCGAGGCCCGTGTCGGGATCGATCTGGACCGTGCCAGCATCGTAAGTCTTCACCTGGTCGCTCCGCCAGCCGAGCGTGCTGACGAACAGGCCATCCCACCAGTAGCTTTGGGCCACGCCTACGAATGAATCGATCCTCTCGCGGGTGCTACTCGCATAGCGGATGACATCGTCCACGTCCTTCTCACCGGCCGACACAATGCCGAACGATTGCTCCGTCCAGGTGCCGGGCACCGTCGAGGTGGTCGGCGGCGTGTTGTAATAAAGAATTTTGGCCGAACTGATCCCGTTTAGATTTTGCGTGGTCGGCACGGCAAAGGCGCCGGTCACCGGCGTCGCGGACCCGCTGACATCGGGCCCGAGATAGCGAATGATCGGGAGCGCGCGTCGGCCCGAGCCCAGATTTTCAACCGCGCCCCACTCGGTCATCTGATAATCGACGCCTGTGGCGTAGGCGAAATTGTTATTGCTCAGGAACGCGCTGTTATGGAGGCCGGTGTACGTGCCTGTCAGACGGTGGCGGCCGAGGAGCTTGCTGAGCCACTCGGGTCCGCTGACATCCCGCAGGTCGAGGTCGTAGTAGAGCGTGCCGCGCGTCGCGTTCTTCTGGTATTCGCGCAAGGTGGCCTTGCTATAGGCGGTCACGAATGGGCGGCCGAAGTTCGGGTTCACCTCGCCGTTGCCGAGGTGCGAATTCATGTCCACGCGCAACGTGTAACCGCTGATCGTGCTGTCGAGGCCGATGACGTTGCCGTTGTCCAGCAGCTCGTGATAAAACGAGAGCTCGGCGCCGGCTTTTCCGTCGAAGAAACGCTGCTCGATCGAGCCGTTGTAGGCTTGGAAGTCGGCCCATTCGTGCTTGTTCGGGCCGTGCAGCATGTGGTTGTAGAAATCGAAGTAGGCTGGATCGGAGATCTGCTGCGCTTTCCAGAAGTTGTAAGTGATGTCGTTGTAGTGGAAGACGCGGTTGAGGATGTAATTCCAGTCGCGCACGCCGCGCTGCGCGGTGTTTGATCCGGCGACGAAAGTGCCATTGGGATTCCGGACGAGACGATCGTAGTTGCCGTGGCGAAAACCGATCACGTCGGACCCGGGCAGGCCGAGGCTCGGTGAGCTGCTGTTGGGATCGTCGAAGACGATGACCATCTGGTGCGAGCCGTTGCCCAGCGCGCCGATCTGGCCGCCGAAGAGATTGCCGGTGTTGAGCGTGGTGGTGCCATCGATCGCGGGACCGCCGGTTTGCGCCGCGGCGCCCGCAGCGGTGAAGACCGTCGTGGGCCAGCCGGGAGCGGGCGTTCCGAGGAGCACGCCGGTGCCGGTGGAGGGGTTCCACGCTGGGCGGCCCATCAGGAACCATTGCGTATAGGCGTCGTTGGGCGGGCGGACCTCGGGGAGGTTCGAATCGATATCGCCGAACTCGGCGGAGAACTTCAGCGTCGTGTTTTTGAAAGGCCGGTAGGTGGCAGTGAGGAACGCGCGCTTGTTGCGGCGCCAGGCTTCTTCGACCTTGTAGGACTGGTCCTCGTAGACTCCTGCTAGACGCACCGCGAGTTTACCGGGAATGAGCACTTGGTTGTGGTCCAAAACCGAACGGAACGATCCGTACTGATCGGTGCGCAACTCGAGCTCCGTCCGATTGCGGTCGGGCCGGGCTGTGATGAGAGAGGAATTGATGATGCCGGATGGGCTGCCCAGACCGAACAACATCGCGTTCGGGCCGCGGCTGATTTCCACGCGATCGACGTTGTAGCTGTCCATCGGCAGACCGCTGACGAAAAAGTCGCGCGACAGATCGGCCGAAGTGAGGCCGCGGACGCGCGTGCCCGGAGTCGCGGAGGCAAAAGCGCCGTCGTAATCGGTCTCTGCGCCGTTCGGATTGTTGACCACGCCAGCGTCGGAGAAATTACCGCCGACGCCGTTCACCTCAGTGCCGAGCGTGTAGACCAACAGACCCTGCAGATCCTTCGCACCGACGTCGTTCATGAAATCTTTCGTGACGACGGAGATCGAGGACGCGATGTCCTTCAGGTCGGTGCGGAGTCGCGTTCCCGATTGGGCGGTACTGGCGAGGTAACCGGTGTCCTGCGCGGCGTTGACCTCAAACGGCGACATCTCGAGGACGCTGCCATCGTCGTTATCGGTCGAAGCCTGCGGAGCGGTTTGTCCAAACGCGGTCGCGGCAATGCCGCAGGTGAGTCCAATCAACGACCGGAGGCGGATGCGACCGATCGGCATAGGTTGAGACACGATGGGGTATTCCATCGCAGCTGAATGATTGTAGTTCATGTGTGCGATCTAGTGGGGGGAATTGAGGAACAAGCCCGTGAAGAGAACGCGCGGACGGCGCGCGCTGCCCAAAACGAGCTTTGCCAGTCGAAGCGTGGGGATAATCAACTCATTCCCATGCGCATTTGAATCCAAGTCAATTTCAAGCTGAATTTTTCTTTCGCAGCTCGCCGTCCCGCTTCTTCCCCCTCCGGGCCGCCTTGCACGTCGCCCGTTGCCGCGCGTCGTCATTCGCCGACGATCCTCCCTCGTACACCGCCGCCCCGCCAGGGCGAACGCCGCTTCAAACGCGTCTTTGTTTTATTTTGACCAAACCGATCCGAGCAACGCGATCACCGCAAAACCGAAATGCGTCCCCGGAAATTTAAACAGACGCTGAAAGTTGTCCCCCGACCGACATTTTCATGTGCCGTTTAGCGGGCATGCGTTCGGACGATGCCCGGCGTCCTTGCCGCGCATCGTCCCAGCGCTGTGTCAGCCTCGCGATCGTATCAACCCGATTCGCATGGACAGCTCCACCTCTTCGGAAAACGAGACGGACAAGTAACCATTCTCGGGCGAACAGACGTACTTCATATATTCGGCGCTGTAGTCGGCGTTGTCGGCAACGATCAGAGCGCCTGGCCGCAGCCGGCTTTCGACCAGACGCAGGATATCCAGGTACAACGCCTTGGCCCCGTCGAGCAGCAGCAGGTCGACTGATTCCGGAAGATCCACGCTCAGAGTCTGCAGCGCGTCGCCCTCCCGGAACTCCACCAAATCGAGGAGTCCGCCCGCTTTCAGATTCTCCCGGGCGCGGGCTACCTTGGACAACTCGAATTCGCTCGTGATGAGCCGCCCGCCGCCGTTGTCGCGCAGCGCAGCCGCAAGGTGCAAGGTCGAGATGCCGAATGACGTGCCGAACTCGATGATCGTTTGAGCACGACAGTTTCGCGCCAGCATGTGCAGCAACACGCCGGTTTCCCGCGACACCGCCAGTGGGAGATCCTTCAGTTGCGTATAAAAATCGAGGTAGTCGGTTTTGCTCCGCATCAGGCGGTCCCGTTCCGGTGGAGAGAGCGCCGCTAAAGTGGGATTGCTGAGAGGTGAAGCCGATGCTGCTTCTGCGAAGAGGCGATCGAGCAACGGCGCGACGGGCTGGTTAAGAAGAGTGGTCATAGTTTTTTTATTAAGAAAAAATCGTTTTCGTGGTGCATAATACGAATAATCCTTCGCATTCGCTATTCGCGTTCTAAATTCCTCCAATGACTCGCCGTCGCTCCCCCCGCCTCTCCTCTAGAAAACAACCGCAGCAGGCCCGCTCGAGCGAATTGGTCGGCGCCATTTTGCAGGCTGCAGTTCAGGTTTTGGCCAAGGAAGGTGCGCATCGCTTCACCACGATCCGCGTGGCTGAAAAAGCGGGCGTCAGCGTCGGCTCACTCTATCAATATTTTCCCAACAAGGCGGCGATTCTGTTCCGCCTGCAAAGTGACGAATGGCGTCAGACGGCGGTGCTCTTGCGCGAGATTTTGGAAGACGTTCGTCAGCCACCGCTCGAACGACTGCGCACGCTGGTCCATGCGTTCATCCGCTCGGAATGCGAGGAAGCCAGGGTGCGTGTCGCGCTGAACGACGCCGCGCCGCTTTACCGCGATGCGCCCGAATCGCGCGAAGCAAAAGCGTCTGGCACGCGTACGATTCGGACATTTATGCGAAAAGCGTTGCCGAAGGTTTCGGAAGCCAGGCGAGTCGTGGCTGGCGACCTGATCACCACCACACTGAGCGCGGCCGGAAAAGATTTCTCGGCTCGGCCGCGTACTCCAGCCGAGATAAAACGCCACGCCGATGCGATGACGGACATGTTTTGCGCCTACCTTAAACATCTCGCGCGAGACTGATTCGTATCCGTAGTTCAACTACGACAACGGTCGATCCGCCGCGAATCGCGCAGCCGACAAATCGCCGCCAACAAAGCGCAGTCGAGAACGCGCAATCGAGACGCGGATTTACGGAGAGGCTCGATTGGCCGCGGCCGCTTCCGCGACGTTGCTGGCGCCATTCATCCGAGCGAAAGCCTCCTGCGGGTTATCGCGCAGGTCTTTCGCTTGGCCGACACAGATTTCGTCTTCGCCCGTGTTGAGACCGGCCATCGCTTCCGCCACGAATGCGTCCACGGGAATACCGATTTCACGGCCTTGGGGGCCCATGTAGTCGTGGAGTTCGGTCGAGACCGCCGGAGGCGCGATTTCAATGACGCGCACCGCTGTGCCGCGAAGCTGGTGGCGCAACGACAACGTGAATGAGTGCACCGCTGCCTTGGTTGCGCAATAAACCGGTGTTTGCGCGAGTGGCGCGAAGGCGAGCCCGCTCGAGATGTTGATAATCGCGGCACGCGGCTGCTGGAGCAGATGCGGCAGAAAAGCCGCGGTGCAGCTCAGGAGTGCGCGCAGATTGGTGTCGAGCTCGAGGTCGCAAAAATCCAGCGGCGTGGGTTGGCGAAGGTCGAGTACCCGCTGTACACCGGCGTTATTGATCAGACAGTCGACCGGGCCGAACGTCGCCGGTATTTCATTTGCGGCGCGAGCGAGCGCGGCGCGGTCAGTCACGTCGAGAGGATACGCTTGAATGCCGGGCGTGGCGCGGCAGACCTCGTCCAACGCTGCTGCGCGTCGGCCCGTGATGATGACCCGGGCGCCTTGCTTGGCAAAGGCTTCGGCCAGGGCGCGGCCGATACCCGAGCCGCCGCCGGTGATTAATACCTGTCGTGTCGTGAAGTTCATGGTCGGGAGTTTTTTGTTATTGTGGCTGTCACTCGTCGCGACGGCCGTTGTGTTTTTCTGTGTCATGGTTGTGGGTGGGTAAAAGGTTGGGTGGAACGGATCAGGCGGTACTCGCGAGCGGACGCACGATGATTTCGTTCACATCGACATCGGAGGGCTGTTCGATGGCGTACGCGACCGCGCGAGCGATCGCATCGGCTTTCAATGCCGCAGCGGCTCGGAATTCGGCGACCCACTGCGCGGTGGATGTCGACGTGATGGTGTCGGCGAGTTCAGACTCCACCACCCCGGGAGAAATGGTGGTCACACGAATGTCTGTCGTTTCTTGGCGAAGCCCGTCGGAGATCGCGCGCACGGCGAACTTGGTGCCCGAGTAGACTGCGCACGCTGGCCAGACGTGATGACCGGCGATGGAAGAGACATTGATGACGTGACCGGACTTTCGCGCCGTCATGTGCGGGAGGACGGCCGCAATGCCGTGCAGCACGCCGCGAATGTTCACGTCGATCATTCGGTTCCACTCGTCGATCTTTAGCTCGGCCAAGCGTGAAAGCGGCATGATGCCGGCGTTGTTGACGATGACGTCGATTGCGCCGAACTGCTTCAGCGCGAAGTCGGCAAAAGCCTGAACGTCGGCCAGGCTCGTGACATCCAGCGTGCGGTATTCGGCGGCGCCGCCCGCCGCGCGAATTTCGTCTGCGAGTTTGACGAGACGCTCCGTCCGCCGTGCGCCGATAACGACGCGGGCGCCACGTTGCGCGAGGAGCCGAGCAGTGGCTTCGCCGATTCCGCTGCTGGCACCGGTGATGAGGACGACTTTATTGGCAAGATTGGTCATAGTGAAGTGTCGTGGCGTGGAGTGAATTGCTTGTCCGTTGCACGACATCAGCATCCTACCGCACAAGCCGCTTCTCTCGCTAGACCTGCTCCTCCGGGAGAATTGCCCAATTCTCCGACGAACACGATTCGCATTGCTCATTTGGCCAACAGCGTTGCCTATTTCTCTCCATGCCCGCTGTCGCATCACATCGCGCCCTGATGAATTCCGCAGAACATTCGAGCACGAATGAGCGCATGATTGCGCTGCTGACCGAGCTCGCGCAGGGCGTCGGTTTTTCTCCGTCGCGCCTGCCTGGCGTGAGATTCATGCGTGCGGTTCGGCACGTCCCGCGCACCCCGATCGTCTATGAGCCGAGTATCGTGATCATCGCGCGGGGCCGCAAAATCGGCTACCTCGGGGGACGGAGATTTGTTTATGACCCGAACCACTTTCTCGTGCTGTCGGTTCCACTACCCTTCGAGTGCGAAACTTTCGGCACGCCTGAAGAGCCGCTCCTCGGCGTAAAGATAGGCGTAACACCCGCGCTCGTGACAGAGCTTCTACTGTCGATGCAATCGACCCCGCCGATTTACGCCCTCGACTCAGAAACGATTCAGGCCGCACCCCTCGATTCCACTCTCGCAGGCGCGGCTGTGCGGTTGTTGGAGAGCCTGCGTTCGGACGACGAAGCGCGAATTCTGGGTCCGCAAATTGTCCGTGAGATCATCTATCGCGTGTTGCTCGGCGAGCTCGGCGGCACCTTGCGCGCGCTCGCGGCGCCGAACAGCGCCTTCGGCCAGATCAGCCGCGCATTGCATCGCATCCACGCTGAATTCGCGCACGCCTTCGACGTGCCAACGCTCGCCCGCGAGGTGGGCATGAGCGTGTCGACATTTCACGAGCGCTTCAAAGCCATCACGTCATCATCGCCGCTTCAGTACGTGAAATCGATCCGGTTGCACCGAGCCCGACTGTTGATGGCTCATGACGGCGTCAGCGCAAGTGAGGCCGCTATTCAGGTCGGTTACGAAAGCCCCTCGCAGTTCAATCGCGAGTTCAAGCGCCTCTTCGGCGACACCCCAGCCGCTGTCGCGCAAAACCTGCGCGCAACGCTCACGCGGCTGGCGTGAAACGGCCTCTGGCGCGCTTCGGCAGACGCGTCACAGGCTTTGGTGACATGACAGGCGTGGAAGGAAGCGGTACCTTCGATGCGTTCATCGCCGCATCTCGCGGCGAACATTATTGAAGCCCTACGTTTTGTGTCTCCGCGAACCGAATATAAAGCGCAGCACTCCGCGCCGCGGAGGGTGACGCGCATTTCTCTGCACTTGCTGGTCCCATACGCCGAACTACCATGCAAAGAGCAGACTTGGCCGCTCTCGCCGGATTCGTCGCCGCCCCCCAATGTTGTTTTCTTTTCGGTCTTTCGTCGTTTCGACGCTCGTGCTCGCGCTGCTTCCGCTACGTTGTCCAGGATCAGCTTTTCCCGTTGAAGGTTATGCAATCCGAACCTGGCAAACAGACGACGGGTTGCCACAAAACACGGTCGTTGCGGCGGTCCAAACCCATGACGGTTATATGTGGTTTGGCACCGATGGAGGACTTGCCCGCTTCGACGGAGAACGCTTTGAAATTTTCGACGCGGTCAACACGCCAACCCTGCAAGACGGCCGGTGCACCGCACTGTTCGAAGATGCGCAGGGAATTCTCTGGATCGGACACGAGAGCGGCGTGATCACTCGCTATCAACAGGGCCGCTTCGAGAGCGTTACGCTTCACGCAGAATCTGCGCGTGAAAAAATCGTGGCATTGGGCTCGGATGAAAATGGCAGGGTTTGGGCAATGCGCGGCTACGGCGCAATCGACGCGGTTGATGATAAAGAGCGAATTCCCTCGCTCATGCCGTCGGAACTGCCGGGTTACCTCTCATGGAGCCGCAACGCAGCGGGCACGATATGGCTGACCGAGAACGGAAGACTGGCGCGCCTGCGGGGAGGAAAACCCGAGAGAATAGCATTAAATGGAAATACGCCGTCGGACGACGTGACATGCGTCGCCGCTTCTGCGGATGGCGGGGTCTGGCCGCTGCGATATGAACCGCGTCTACAAAAATGGTTAAACGGGCGATGGGTCGAAGACCGGGGCGCGTACCCTTGGCCGCCCGGTTCACTTTCTTGCGCCCTCGAGTTGCGCGACGGGACGCTGGCAGTTGGAACGATTTTTTCCGGACTATATTTAATATTCAAAGACGGACGGCCTCCGGTTCATTTTGATCAAAGCAACGGCTTGCCGCAAAATTGGGTGCGGTTCCTGTATGAAGATCGAGAAAGTAACCTTTGGGCCGGCGCTGGGAGCGCGGGACTCGTCGCGATCCGCAAGTCTCCGTTTTCGGTTTTGACTGCGCCGGATTCCTGGGAGGGCCGAACGATCCTGTGTGTCGCGCCAGGTCATGACAACTCGCTGTGGATCGGCACTGAAGGAGCCGGCCTCTATCATTATTCCGGGGGACGATGGAAGCATTTCGGCGAAGCGGAAGGCGTGATGAACCCGTACATCTGGGCGGCCGCTGAAAGCCCCGAAGGCGCGGTCTGGATCGGTAATTATTGGTGGGGCGGCCCCTATAAACTCGTCGATGGGAAATTCGTGCGTAGCGAGAATATGGATACTCGTTCGAGCCCTGTCCTCACGCTCGATGCCAGTTCCCCCGCCGGAGAACTTCTGGTCGGGATGCGTGACGGGCTGCTTCGACTCACGGGAGAGTCGGCTAAGTGGTTATATAAAGCTCCGGGCACTTCCAACCCGGACGTGAGGACCGTCATCCGCGGTCATGAAGGCGTCATCTGGTTTGGATTGGCCCAAGGTGGGCTGGGCCGTGTGGCCCACGAGGAGGTTACAATATTTAACCGCAAGGAGGGGCTTTCCAGCGACGCCGTGCAATGTTTGTTATCAGACGCCGAGAGCAACGCGCTTTGGGTCGGCACGACCGACGGAGGTCTTATTCGATATAAAGACGGGTGCTTCTCGAATATAAGCACGTCCCACGGCCTGATCGACAACGCGATCTGCCAAATATTGGACGATGGTATGGGTTATCTTTGGTTGAGCACCCATCACGGAATTCAGCGTGTCGCCAAGGCGGAATTGAATCGTTGCGCCGACGGTCATACGGCATCGATCGCCAGCCAAACCTATGATCGGAACGACGGATTGCCGGCCCTCGACTTCGTCGGTGGTCGACAAGGCGCCGGCTGCAAGACCGCCGACGGACGGTTATGGTTCACGAGCAGCAAGGGCGTGGTGACCGTCGATCCGTCTCGTATCCAGCCTAACCCTACAATTCCGCCTGTCGTCATTCAGTCATTTCTGGTCGATACGAAAAACGTGGGGCCAGTCCGAGAGAAGCTGAGTAGTCCGTTGAGTCCCGCACACCAACGCTTGGAGTTTCATTATGCGGGCCTGAGCTTCGCCGCACCGAATAAGGTCTTGTTCAAATACAAGCTCGACGGACTTGATAAAGATTGGATCGACGCCGGTAATCGACGGACTGCCTACTACAGTCACCTGCCG
Source organism: Opitutaceae bacterium (assembly GCA_035765635.1). Taxonomy (GTDB): domain Bacteria; phylum Verrucomicrobiota; class Verrucomicrobiia; order Opitutales; family Opitutaceae; genus EW11. The sequence goes on along the minus strand of DASTWZ010000044.1, from coordinate 10,035 downwards.
GCAGGCGCGTACCATTTTCGCGTGGTTGCCTGCAACAATGACGGTTTGTGGAACCTCGAGGGCGCGACGCTCGCTTTCACAGTGGCACCGTTCTTTTGGCAAACCTGGTGGTTCATCACCCTCTGTGCCACGGCTATTCTTTCCCTTGTCGCATGGCTGGTGCGTTACCTCACTCGACGTAGGATGGTGCGCCGACTCGAGCAGCTCGAACGTCTCCACGCGATCGAACGCGAACGCGCCCGAATCGCGCGTGATATTCACGATGACCTCGGCGGAAATTTGACGCACATCGCTATTCTCAGCCAGCCCGCGCCACATAAAATTCGCGAACCTGCACAAGCGGCCAACGTTCTGTCGGGCATCTATATGACTGCTCGCGAAGGCATCCGCGCCCTCGATGAAATCGTTTGGGCGGTCGATCCTCAGCATGACACACTCGAGAGTCTGGTTTCCTATATGGGCAAATATGCGCAGGACTTTCTCGACGCAGCGAATGTCATCTGCCGCCTCAATTTTCCGATAGAGCTTCCGCCGTGGGAAATCGGCGCAGAAACGCGCCACAATCTTTTCCTCGCGTTCAAAGAGTCGCTCAACAACACCCTCAAGCACGCCGGCGCGACCGAGGTGCATCTTACACTGTCGCTCGAGCCCCATGCCTTTGTCCTTATAATCAAAGACAATGGACGCGGCTTTGAATCGGTGAATCCCGCGCCAAAGCACAACGGTCGCGCGGGGGGCGGCCATGGATTGATAAATCTCGAACGCCGACTCGCCGCGATCGGGGGGCGTTGCGAAATCAAGACTTCGCCAACCGAAGGAACCCAGGTCGCATTTATTGTCACGGTCTCGCCGGAAAATGCCCGCCCAACGACAACGCCGGTCTGAACGACTCCCTTCGCGGCACTAAAAACATTCTGCGCACGCTTTTATGAACTCGGATTCTTCGCCCTCTTCCAGCCCTCAATCCAATACCATCAGCGTCGTCATCGTAGAGGACGACGTATCCGTGCGTCCACTACTCGCCGAATGGATCCAAGAAGAGCCGCACTTTACGTTGCTGGGCCAATTCCCCGATGCGGAAAGCGCAACGCCGATCATACTGAGGTCCAAACCGAATATTGCTCTGCTCGATATCAATTTGCCCGGACTCAGCGGCATCGACCTGGTGCGGAGACTAAAACCACGTCTGCCCGAAACGCAGTTCGTCATGCTGACGATATACGAAGATGCGAATCATATCTTTGAGGCTTTATCGACAGGAGCCACGGGCTATTTGTCCAAGCGCACACCGCGCGACGCTTTGATCGCCGCGCTTCATGACGTACATGCCGGCGGCTCGCCGATGAGCAGCAGTATCGCGCGCAAGATCGTGCAATCGTTTCAAAGAAAATCGGCCAAATCAGAACCGATCGATCAACTCTCTAAACGAGAAACCGAAGTTTTAGAACTACTCGCGCAAGGGCACACCTATAAACACATCGCCGATGCAATGAACGTCAGCCTGGCGACGGTGAGCACTTACGCGCGGAGAATCTACGAGAAGTTGCAAGTCAACTCTCGCGGCCAAGCCGTGGCCATCTACGCAGATTTGGCGGTTAAGAAAAAATCCTGATTCGGCGCAGGCAAGCCACGGTAACAAAGTTTATAAAGCGGATTGGCACTATCAGAATTTCTCACGGAATCATGTCACCAAAACCTCTTACGGGTCGCTACAGCTATATCTAAATATATACAAAAAAGGCGGCCCACCTCCGGGGTGGGCCGCCTTACCTATCTTGACCTACCCGAACCAAAGTTCTAAAACTACCCGATCAGAACTTTAGTCCGAAGGTTAAATCAAAACCCTGGCCAACCTTGATCCGCTGTTGGGCGACGGAGCCATCGGGTTCGTAGGCAATCGTCTCAAGACCCGCGTTCTCGCCGATATTCTTCAGATTGAGCTGCACGCTCCAATCGATTTTCGCGGTCAGACGATGTTCATAGCCGATCCATGCATCGACGTGATGAAGCGACGGTCCGTAGATCGGCTTGCTCACATCAGTGATCCAGGCTTTCTCGCCAAAGATCGTCGCTTGTTGAATGCCATAGCCAAGGATCGCCTTGTCTTCCCAACGGAAAGCGGCGCCGATCCGGAGGCCTTTCACCGTTCCGCGGTCGAACAGGTAGCTCGAGATAATATTGAACTTCAATTTTCTCCATTCGGGTTGATCACTTCCCGTGAGGGCGACCTGCTGCAGATAGGGTGCCCAGAGGTTCTGGATGAACGCCTGTTTCGAACTGCCGAAGTCAGTATAACCGCCCCACTGAGCCGTCAGGCCGAGGGGGCTGTTCAGCCAAAGTTCAGCCATCCCCTTAAGATAATTCGAAGCAGTGTCACCGATCTTGGTTTGCTCGGCCGTGGCCTTCGAACCGTTGAACGTGATATCCCAGTTTTTGATCGGGCGGAAGGTCGCTTCCAACTCAAAGCCCTTCGACTCGATGTCTTGGTCGATTGTAGGATACTCGCCATGGATGAAGTGGTTGTTGCCACCGATACTCCACGGAAAGGGTGACGTAGCGGCTCCGTCGCTCCGCTTGACGATGTGAAGCCAGTCACCCGCCTGAATCGCCTTCGTATCGATGTTATAACCATACTGATCCCAATACGACTGCGGGAACATCTTGAGGAAGTCGGTCTTGAGGACCGCAGCAATTTTGTCCGCAGAATCAGGATGATCGATAGCCCATTGATAGTACCATTGGCTGCCCTGCAGGTCGGACGGAACATTGGCGACGCCGAGCTCCTTCACCGCGATTGCGCCGGCCGCCATCGTCAACGTCCAGGACGGAAGCGCATCAATCATCCATCCGCCGGCGCCCAATGGCTGTCCGTAGGACGCGGCCGCGTTGGCGTCGACCGTTTTGAAGTAGGTTAACCGCACAGTGAGATGATTGTTAAAGCCATCGAACTGGATCGAATAATCATCGGTCTTACCCTTTTCGTTCGGGAGCTGAGAGCCATCGACACCATAACGAACACGCGGAGTTTCGTTGGCACCGTGGAAGTAATATAGACTGACATCTGTGCCTTCGGGCAGATTCTTCTTGATCGCCTTCGGCAAGTGCACCGCCACGCCGTAGCTCTTCGAAGTCGTTTTAACAGAAACTCCTTCATCCGAGATTTTATCAACTCCGGGGACCAGGCCGGTGATGGAGTCTTGTACCGCAACATTCCCGCGCTGGAGTGTCTTATCCTGGCGCCAGCCGAACGACGGGATGATCGTGTCGTCCCAGAAGTGCCCTTGATACATTATCGCTTTGGACGTGATTTTCTGCTCACGAATGGAAGCCCCGGTGCGCAACAGGTCCATGTTGTCGCGGGCATTGAGCAGTGCAGGATTCTGCCCGACATACCCCGCGTAGTTGGCGGGATTGTCGGCTTGAGTCAGATCTATCGTTGCGCCATCGGGGCCGGTGATCTGCCACGGGGCAGTCGGATCGACTGAAGTCCCGGCGGTCCATGTTTTTTGATATGAAGCGATCGGATATGTAATTGGGAAAACGCTGTGAGCAAGATTGCTCAAATTCGCGCCCGATCCATTGGTACCCAGCATCGAGTCGCCCAGGTAGGCCTGCCAAGTGAGGCCGTTATTGGCGAGATTGGTCCCGCCGTTATAGGTCTTCGCCCACGCCGGATCGACGCCGAACAGATTATAGCTATTCTGCGCCTGGCGGTACTTATAGCTGCCAACGAGGCCCGTGATATCCTGATGTCCGAGGATGCTGGCAAGCAGACCTTTCAGCCCAAAATCGCGGGCGAAATCCAAGTTATAAGCGGCGGTCCCTTGATAGTTGCTGCGAGTATAAACATTTTCCACACCGCGGCCGGAACCGCCATACGTCGCAGGACGGCCGAGGTTAGGATTGGTCTGCGCCAGATTCGGCAGCCAGGTCGGATAAGTGAGCAGGGAGTTATCCAGATCGAGCAAGAGCACGGGCTGATGAGAATTCAGCACGCCTTCCTGGCCGGCGTGATACTCTTCGTGGTTCACCAACCCTTGGATCACCAAGCGTTCATTAAACAGGCTCTGGACCAAGCCGACATCATAAGTATTCCACCGCTGCCACTCGCGCTTGTTATCCCCATCGATCAGCTTGTTATAGAAATCGAAGATCGACGGATCGGAGAGGGTTTTGTCGAGGTATGTCACCGAACCCTGGAATGCACCTGGGAACTGCGTGGCGTCATTATAATTGGCAGTTTTGGCATAGCTGCCGTAGCCGACGGTGTGAACGTGATAAATATTATTCAGGCCGGCTGCACCGGCGCCGTAGTTGGCACCTGTCGGCGCAGAAAAGCCTGCTTGGCTGGCGCGGAGGATCTTACCCGAGTCGGCATCCCAATAATAGTGCGGGCTGTTGCCCCATTGATACTCGTTGCTCAGGGAGCCGTTGGATGACCATGGGCTTTCGCCAGGGATGGCGCCGCCGTCGTTAAATTTATAGACCCACGGATTGTACCCCGTCTTGCTGGCCGCCGGATCATTGAGGTACCCCGTTATATAGTCGATCGGGGGCAGCTCGCGCGGGTTGTTTGACCTGACTTTGCCGCTCTCGAAATTGGCCAGGATTTTTGTGTGAGCCGAACCGGTATCGAGCACCTTCGGGTCGATGCGCAGTGCGCCGTAAGCGCGCTGGGAATGATTGAATGCAGGCTTTTGCTGAAATTGCGTATCATCGTTGACCAGATCGACCCGCACCGCCACCTGCGACGGAATGATCACTTTATTATAGTCGAGTGTCTGGCGGGTGGATCCGAAATTTCCGAACCGCACTTCGACTTTGCCCTTGTCCTTGTAAGCCGCCTCGTTGGTCGAGATGTTGGCAATACCCGAGGGGCTTCCTACGCCGAACAAGAATGAGTTCGGACCGCGGGAAATATCGATGCGGCTAATGTTATATCCATCCCAGGGAATATCGCTGGTGAAATAGTTTCGCGTGTTGTCCATGGCCGTGAGACCGCGCGCACGGTTCACTCCGGCTGGATTGATAAGCCGAGACGTCTCGTCGCCGGCGCCGGTGCCACGGCTGACGACGCCCGAATAGTTCCCTGCAAGGCCGGCGATTTCAGTATTGTTGGTATAGACCAACAAATCCTGAGCGTTCGTTACGCCGAGATCTTGCATCAACTTGGTCGTGACGACGGAGAGTGAAGCAGGCGTGTCCTTGAGTTGCGTCCGAACGCGTCCGCCGGCGAGGGTGTCGTCGGCTTTGTAGCCTTCGTGCTCAGTCGTGACGGTAAAGGGATCGAGCAGAATCGGAGCTTCCTCAGAACTCGATGCGTTTTGGGTTCCACTGGCGGAGTTCGCGGCCGGCGCGGTTTGCGCGAGCAGTGAACCAGATCCCAGGGATAGGAGTGACAGCCACGCGAGCGCGCGGCCGGTAGTCGGGTTTTTCATTTGGTGTTTTGGATTAGGCTTTGGGTTTTCGCCCCTACAGAACGGGTTGGGTACTGGAGCGGGGGGAAATGGGTGGGCGTCTGCGCCAAAATTATCGATTCAACCACTCACGCTCGGGCGGGCCTCTGCGGCAGAACAGATTCAGGAACGAGTCCCCTTCGGCGAATTTATCGATAAATCACAGAGGCAGCGAAACGAACGGTGCATGCAGAGTCATAGCGAAGCCCTAACCCGCACGGACGGGACAGGTGCCACTCAAGTTAGGGAGGTAGGGGGCGAGGTGAGCTGGCAGAAGGGCTCGCTGAAAATCTATCACGAACCGCGCGGGAGCGCACGTCACCAAAACTGCGTACAAACGTGAGGTGGTTCGCCGGAAGATCTTGCAGGCAGCCGAATCATTGAGAGCGAGTGAATCGGTTCAAATGCTGCGCACTCGCGCTTCGCGCGCCCCATCTCCCTGCGCTGCGCTCCGGTCGTCGAACCAAGGTTCGAACCCTTCTCCCTCATTCTGCATTCTTAATTCTTCCTTCTTCATTAGCCCGCTCGCGGGCGACGAGTCCGCCTTCGCTCTGCGCACTTCGGCGAGACATTCTTCGTCCGCGTCTCGCTTCGCGAAGACGGGGCGAAGAATGGTAGGAGAAGGATTCGAACCTTCGTAGGGTGAAACCCAGCAGATTTACAGTCTGCCCTCGTTGGCCACTTGAGTATCCTACCGACGTGGAGGGCGGAAATTCGCGGGTGAGTGAGAGGAGATCAAGGCTTTTTTGTAAACAGGCCCCGGCTTGCTATAACGCGTTGAGCTAACACGCTCTCCGCAGCATGGATTTCCTCTGGAGACTGTGGGAGAACCCGTTGCTCCCCCACTTGTTGACAGTGGGCGGTTTTCTTCTGGCCGTCTTCGTCATCGCGCGTCTCCTCGCCGAAAAACGCCAGCCAGGCAACACACTCGCGTGGCTCCTCGTCATCATCCTGATTCCCTACATCGGCGTGCCGCTTTACCTGCTGTTCGGGGGCCGAAAACTGCGGCGTCTCGTCGCTCGCAAATCGATGTCCACCCCCTCGCTCGACGGCGCCGAGGTCGTCGATATTCCCAGTCAGGTCAGCGCCACCGCCCAGACAATCAACGCCAGCGGGGGCTCGCCCCCTGTCGGCGGAAACCATGTCCGCCTCATCACCACGGGCGAAGAAATGTTTGCCGAATTCATCGAGCAAATCGAGCAGGCCAAACGGTCGATCCACATCACGACGTTCATCCTGGGTCGCGACGAAACCGGCCGGCACATCGTCCGACTTCTCGAAAAACGCGCCCGCGAGGGCGTGAAAGTTCGCCTCCTGCTCGACGCGGTGGGCTGCCTGTTTTCCAGCCGCGGCTTCTGCAACCCGATCCGCCGCGCTGGCGGTGAAGTGCAGCGCTTCATGCCGGTGATGCCGCTGGTCACGCGCCACTCCGCCAATCTCCGCAATCATCGAAAAATCGCCGTCTTCGATCAGCACACGGCGATCGTCGGCGGACATAATCTGGCCGGTGACTACATGGGACCAACCCCGGCGAAAAAACGCTTCAACGACTTCGGCGCCATCCTCTCCGGCCCGGCCGCGGCCTTGCTCAACGATATCTTCCTCGCCGATTGGTCCTTCGCCAGCGGCGAGCGTTTCGCCACGCTCCACAAAGAACTTCGCCCCGATGCCGCCCGCAGCGAGGGAAATGCCGTTCTTCAAGTCGTCGCCAGCGGCCCGGATGTCGCGGGCGACTCGCTTTACGAGGGGATCGTTTCGATGATCCAAGAAGCTCACCAGCGCATTTGGGTCATCACGCCGTACTTCATCCCCGACGAGGTGCTGTTCCGCTCACTCCTCGTCAAAGCCCGCGCCGGCATCGACGTTACCTTGATCGTGCCTGCGCGCTCCAATCATCCGGTCACGGACCTCGCGGCGCGACATTATACAAACGAGCTCATCCGCGCCGGTGCTCGCGTGATGAAATTCGGGCCCGGAATGATGCATTCGAAGGCCGTGATCGTCGACGAACGCATCGGCCTGCTCGGCTCCGCGAATTTCGATCTGCGCAGTCTCTTCGTGAATTTCGAAGTTGGCATCGTCCAATACACGCGCGCAGAAGTCGCGGCCATGCGCCGCTGGGCCGAGCGGCTGCTGCTTCAGTGTCAGGAAATGAAAATCGAGCCGAAGCGCAGCGCGCGCATCCTCGGCAACATCGCCGAAGACCTTTCGCGTTTGCTCGCGCCATTGTTGTGAAGAGCTCGCCCGCGAATCACACGAGGCCCGCCCAAAAAAATTGAGCTGGGTAGAGCATATAAATTTAAACTGTAGCCGCGAAAGGCACAGCGCGACGGAGGCGCAACCAAAGGTTGGTAGGGTTTAGCAACGGTGGGTTTTTTAGCCGCAAAAAGGCTCAAGATACGCAAAGAGGATTTTTATTAGGCCGACGCGGCTCAGACATTCGTCGCTCGGGAGCGGTCTGGTATTTTGGTTGGAGTTACAAACCTATACTCCAACCGCGTTGTGGAGCGGAAATTTCCAACGATATCGCCGACTCAGAATCCTCTTTGCGCTTTTTTGCGCCTCTTTGCGGCTATAGTTTTTTGAAAACGCTCTAGCCTCAACCTTGCAGGAGCTTGTACTCCACCGCGTCGCTCAAGGCTTCCCAGCTCGCGTCGATGATATTGTCGCTCACGCCGACCGTGCCCCACATCTCGTGGCCGTCGGTGGTTTCGATCAACACGCGCGTGCGTGCGCCGGCGCCCTGCTTCGAATCGAGGATGCGCACTTTATAGTCACTCAACGATGTCGCCGTCAGCACTGGGTAAACGGGTTCGAGGGCAAGCCGCAGCGCTTTGTCTAACGCCCCAATTGGACCACTGGATTCCGCGACAGTATGATAGTCCTTGCCGTCAATTTTCAGCTTCACCGTCGCCTCCGAAAAAAGTTGCCCGCCGTGGCGCTCGATGATCACGCGATAAGATTCGACTTCGAAAAACGTCGTGCGCTTCCCCACCCACTTCGCGAGCAGAAGTTTCAACGACGCGTCCGCCGCTTCGAATTCATAGCCGCGAAATTCCAGCTCCTTCAACTCGTCAATCAGTCCCTTCATCTCGGCCGATTTCTCGTCGAGTTCGTAGCCGAGTTCTTTCGCTTTCATCGCGATGCTGCTGCGCCCGGCCATGTCGGACACGAGCACCCGCGTGCGATTGCCGACCAATGCCGGGTCGATGTGCTCGTAACTGCTCTTCACCTTCTGCGCGGCATTCGCGTGCAAGCCGCCTTTGTGCGCAAAGGCCGACGCGCCGACATACGGCATCTTCGAATCGGGCCGCAGATTCGCGAGTTCGTCGAAGAAAAGCGAAAGGTCGCGCAACTGCTTCAAATTCGCCGCGGACCGCGCGGTGCGGTCCATTTTCAAGAACAGGCTCGGCATGATCGTGACGAGATTCGCATTTCCCGTGCGCTCGCCGTAGCCGTTCATCGTGCCCTGCACCAGCGTCGCGCCCGACGCGACGCCGGCCAGCGAAAGCGCGACGCCGAGACCGCTGTCGTTGTGGCAATGGACGCCGATTTTTTCGGCGCCGAATTCCGCGACGGCCCGACCGACGACCGTCTTGAAATCCTCGACCAGCGTGCCGCCATTCGTGTCGCAAAGCGTGAGATTGCTCGCCCCGCCGCGCAGCGCCGCAGCCAACGTCTTGAACGCATACTCCGGATTCGCGCGATAGCCGTCGAAGAAATGCTCTGCGTCGTAAACGACTTCGCGCCCCTGCGAAACGAGATAGCGGATCGAATCCTCGATCATCGTGAGATTCTCCTCCGCCGTCGTGCGCAGGATCTCGGTGACGTGGAGCAGCCAGGTTTTCCCCACCAGCGTCATCACCGGCATGCCGCTCTCGAGCAGCGTCTTCAATTGCGCGTCTTCGCTCGCCTTGACTCCAGCGCGGCGCGTCGAACCGAACGCCGCCAAACGCGCGTGTTTCAATTTCAGATTTTTTGCCTCCGCAAAATACGCGATGTCGCGCGGATTCGACCCGGGAAAGCCGCCCTCGATGTAGTCCACGCCGAAATCGTCGAGCTTCTCGGTAATCAGCAATTTGTCCGTAACCGAAAAGCTGATTCCCTCGCCCTGCGTGCCATCACGCAGCGTTGTGTCGTAGATTTTTACGGCGGTGCTCATGGAGGGGTCTAAAGTTGCGAGTCCGCTTCTCACTGGCAAGGGAAGAGAAAGGCGAAGGCGGAAGGAGGAAGGCTGAAAGCTGAAAGGCTGAAGGGCGAAGGCGAAGCGCGAAGGCTGAAGGCTGAAAGGTTGAAGCGAATCTCGGCGTTTTATATGGAACGCACCGGAAATGAGCGTCGCACCTCGATGCGCGCTTGCATGCCGCAGAGCCCAACGGAGCGCCGGCCTCTCGGGCGGCTTGCCTACATAGCGTCCCGCAAAGCGGGACACTGGAGTTTGGCTCAATTTCGTGCGTAAAAGACAGCGGGTGCGAGGTTGGGTTGGAGTTTATGCGAGTTCTGGTGAGGGAGAGGGGCGGATCTAAGCTGCGATAAACTCGATTGGCGGAGACATTGGGCCCAAAGTTCGATGCGAAGT